>JBCLQJ010000003.1:0-351921 GCA_041223545.1 Lachnospiraceae bacterium 62-35
GCCATTTTTAATATAAGTATTGTTTAAGGTTACAGGAACTAATGTGTATGTCTTACTAATATCGCCATTTAACTGAGCGGACCGGGAAAAGGAAAAGATAACGGTTGTCGAATGATGGGAGATGTGCTACAATCCAGATACGGAAAGTCAGAGAGCAAAGGCGGCTTACCCTCCATCTTCGGAGGGGCTAACCCTCCAGACAAAAGAAAGGAGGGCGATGCAGATGGTTACATATGTTGATCTATTTCAGTTTTGTATCTTTATCGTTGCTCTTGTGGGCCTGTGTTATACGGTCTTCAAGGGCAGAAAATAGCCGCCACTACTGCAATAGTGACGGCTGTTATTAAGTAACGGCTTTTACTTGAGGGCAGGCCGCTTCTCCGGCTTTCCCTTCTGTTTATAATATAGCATATCTAAAGGAGGGCTGCAAGCCCTCTTTTGTGTTCTCTGGCCCCGAAAGCCGCCTTCCTGGTATGATAGAGACATATCAGAAAAGGAGGCAGGCTATGATAGAGAAAATATTGGAACGGATCGTAAACGAAATGACCCCACACTTAGACCAGAACCAGCTGGAACATCTGAGCAATATTCTGTATATCAATTTCCGCGGCATGGAGATTCAGGAACAGTGTACAGAACTGACGGACAAAGGAATCGATGGGGATGAGGCGAAAATACGGATGTTTGTGGCCTCGAAAAAGGCGGTAAACCGGCAGGACAATACTCTGAAGCAGTATACCAGAGAAATCTGCAATATGCTGGATTTAATATAATTAGACAATGCGTATAGCTGTAATCATAGAATATACATTAGAAATATCATGGCCTGCCAAGTGGTATAAATTAACACTAACAAATGTATCTTTATCATATTTCATGGCATCAGATATCGCAGATTTTGTTGTATACCCTGTTGGTGAAAAAGACTCTTGCGATATTCCATTCAAAAGTGTAGTTGTTTTTATATTAATTTCAGGATATGTTGCTGTCGCAAAAATGCAATAGGTACCTGCTGGCAATATTAATCCTGCACCGGGTGTGATTTTCGCGTTTGGAACATTCGTAGTTGTGTTTGTATTATAAACAACTCCCAATTGTGATACTTTATTAGTCGTATTCTTTAAATTACTGTTTAACAGTGCTAAAATCCTTGCCCTTTTCATGAAATTTTCAGGTCAACCAAAGGTTAGAAAAAAGAAATATAGAGATACTAAACATAAAGTGAAGAAATAAACTTATAAGAAAACAATCTATAGGAAAACAATACATTGTATCATGATATCAAATACTATATGCTTTGAATGACAAATGATAAATGACAAACGGCAAAATGACGACTCTGACAAGGGGAGCTACACTAGAGACAAGAGAGTACCCCAAAAGTCCGTTAGCAGCAAAATAGTAAGGAATTATTGGAACGCCTGATTTTATAAGGCTTTTTCAGCAGTAAAATAGAGTAAAATTAACAATTTCTTAAAAAAAATCTAATATTTTTCGGAACGGATAGAATGTACTTATTAGTGCTTTTATGTTATACTATGGAAGAATTTGAAAAATTTCAGGCTGTTTATGAATGAATCAGAATTACAGATTGTAGAGTAGGATAAAACAACGATGAAAATTGACGAAAAATATAAGCGGCTGATTAAGCTGCTTTTCTCTACCATATTGCTGGGCATGATGGTATTGATTTACAGTTATATGTGGATTGAATATGGCAACGGAATGCTGGAAATGCCTTTTTACCGCAGGGGCAACTGGATGATGATTTTTCTGTATGCTGTATTGCTTATCTTTTTTATGCAGATGTATGGTGGTTTCAAGGTCGGATATTTGAAAAAGGGGAATCTGATTTATTCCCAGATACTATCAGTGGTTCTGGTTAATATTTTTACTTATTTTCAAATTGCCGTACTTGATAGACATTTTTTGAACCCATTGCCTTTGATTTTGATGACAGGAGGAGATTTTCTGGTGATTGTAGTATGGACTATGATTTTCCAGAAATTTTATGTTTGGATTTTTCCTCCCAGGAGGATGCTGTTAGTATCAGGAAATCGAGCGGATTACCACCTGTTGGAAAAAATGAATGCAAGGGATGACAAGTATGAAATCCGGGATTTAATTAATTATAAAAAGGGCGTGGATTTAATCTGTAGAAGAGTCCATAAGTTTGATGGAGTTATTCTAGGGGACATGCCCTCTCATGAGCGGAATAAGATTTTAAAATATTGCTTTGCCCATGATATCCGTACCTATAGCGTGCCTAAAATATCAGATATTCTTATGCGGAGCTCTGCAGAGCTGACATTGTTTGACACACCAATGCTGCTGTCTAGAAATGATGGACTGACAATTGAACAGGAGTGCTGCAAACGTCTGGTTGACCTTATTTTTTCACTAATCGGTGCAGTAATTACCTTGCCATTCTTCCTCCTTATTGCTGTCTGCATTAAAGCAACAGATGGAGGGCCGGTTTTTTATAAACAGACTAGGCTGACAAAAGATGGGAGGCAGTTTGAGATTATTAAATTCCGTACCATGATTCAGGATGCAGAAAAAATGACAGGTGCGCGGCTGGCAGCAGAAGGAGATGACAGAATCCTCCCAGTGGGAAGGCTGCTTAGAAGGACTAGGCTGGATGAGCTCCCACAGATTTATAATATCTTAAAGGGGGAAATGTCTATTGTGGGCCCCAGACCGGAGAGACCGGAGCTGGCAGCCGAGATTGAAAAGAATATTCCAGAATTTTCCTACCGATTAAAGGTGAAAGCCGGCCTTACAGGATATGCACAGGTATATGGGAAATATAATACAACCTTTTATGATAAGCTGAAGCAGGATCTGATGTATATTCGAAATTATTCCATATGGCTGGATTTGAAATTGATGATTATGACACCTAAAATCATGATGATGAAGGAAAGCACAGAAGGGATTAAGGAAGATTTGGATTTTATTGAAAGATAAGAATTTTGAAAGACAGTGAGTAGGGGCTGTGCCGACGTATGGGTGATTCCGATGGCTGTAAAAGCTTAAAAGTTAAAAGATAAAACAGCCAGCTTTCATAAAATAAGGATGTTTGTCAGCAGTGAATACGTGGGCTGTAAAAAAGGAATGGTTGTGTTATTTTTTGCATTATGTTAAAATCGAAAGACACAGATGCCGGATGGAGAAGGAAAAAGATATGATTCAACTTCAAAGCATATTACTTCCAACAAAAGAGGTTTGCGATATACCTGAACTGTATTATCATAAAAAGGGTTGTCGAATTGATTTTGATGGATATTTTAACCTGTTTTATTTGGAAAAACGAAAAAAATACACAGGAATAAAAAATCTTAGTTTATCAGTCTGTCTTCAGGGCTATGAGAAGCTGATAGTGCTCCATGATGGAAAAGAACTGGGAGATATTCTGTTAGATGCTAGGACATATAGGGAATATAAGATAGAATTTCCATATGAGAAATTTCAAAAGGGAGTGTTCTGGTTTGCATTAATAGAAGATAGAGAGATAGAACAAAGATGTGTTAAGGGGTTTTTTGTGTCAGAGCCAGATCCTGAAGCATGTAGAAGAGTGCATATTGGTATTGATATATGTACATTCAAAAGAGAGGAATACGTTGCTAGGAATCTCAAACAAATGAAAGAGATGATTCTGGATAAGAAGGAGTTAGATGTATCCGATCATATAAAAATATACATCATTGATAATGGGAAGTCTCTGTCAGGATACAAACCAGTTCAGGATTTGATTGATTCCAGTTCAGGCAGAGCAGCAGTGATTTCCAATAAGAATGCCGGCGGCGCGGGAGGATTTACCCGGGGGATGCTGGAAATTCTAAAGGAAAGGGATAAAGAACGGTTTACTCATGTACTCTTGATGGATGATGATGCAGTGGTAGAGCCTGATACTTTGGTAAGAATCTATGGATTGGCCTCTACATTAAAGGAAGAGTGGAAAGATATGACTATCGGCGGTGCTATGCTGAGAGAAGATTATCCATATATGCTTTTCTGTGCTGGTGAATGGTGGGAGAAAGGAAGAGTACAAAATCCAGAAAAGAACCTGGATTTGCGAAATCTGCAGACTGCTTCGTGCAGTTATCTGACGGAAACAGGCCATGAATTTGATAGGTATTCAGGATGGTGGTGCTGCTGTTATTCCTTAAATACAGTCAGGGAAGACAATCTGCCGCTGCCCCTTTTTATTCATCATGATGACATTGAATTTTGTTTACGGAATTTGAACCAGGGAATTACATTTTTAAATGGAATTGGTGTATGGCATAGAGGAATCGAAGTAACATTTCCAGGAACTAATTTTTATTATGACATACGAAATTTATTGATAGAAATTGCACTTCATCAAGACAATGCTCAGAAGAAAACAGCAGGTATTATTTTACTAAAGGCATTGACTTCTTCTGCTTTCCGTTTAAATTTAAGGGATATTGTGTTGATATATCGAGGCTTAGTAGATTTTCTTCGCGGACCTGAGTGGCTTTGCCTTCAGGATCCAGAGTTGCTGCATGATAAAATCAGGAAGCTGGCACATAAGATGTATCCAATGGATCAACTTAAAAAATCCCTTACTGACAGGGAATATGCTTCTGCAATAGAGCAGATTCAAAAGTATGAAGAATCATTTGGAATCAATACGATTATAGACAGCAGGACACGTAAATCAAAATGCAGCCTTCTGCATATCTTTACGTACAATGGCTGGATTCTTCCGTCAGATAAAGCAGACGTCAAAGTGATATTTCCTACAGATTCTCCATTTGATGCTTTTAGAAAAAAGAAGGTGATTTTCTATGAGCCAGCAAGCAGAAAAGCCATGCTTTTGGTAAGGAAATATAGAATAGGTGCAAAAATGATTTTTGTGCAGATAAAGGCTTGGGCTGCCTTTGCAAAAGGCTTTGACAAGGCAGTGGAAAATTATAAGACTAATGTTGACAAAGTTACAAATCGAAAAGCATGGGAGGCATATTTGGAAGAACGATGACAATACTGATAAAACGTCTGGAAGGACTCCGGCATTATAAACCGCTGCTGGAACAGTTAGTGGCAAAAGATATTAAGCTGAAATACCGAAGAAGCTTTCTCGGATATCTTTGGAGTATATTAAATCCACTTATGATTATGGTAATCATGGTTTTAGTATTTTCCAATATGTTTCGGTTTGATATTGATAATTATCCGGTTTATCTGATTATCGGACAGACTATTTTTAATTTTGTGTCAGAGTCAACAACCCAGGCTATGTGGTCTATTACTGGCAATGCAGCACTGCTTAAAAAAACCTATGTGCCAAAGTATATTTTTACTCTTTCCAGAGTGACAAGTGCATTGGTTAACATGGTATTTGCTCTGGGAGCAATGCTGATGGTTTTTTTGATCTGTAAAGTCCGTTTTAATGGATATATGCTGTTTATTCCTGTGATATTAGTCCAGGTATACATCTTTGCCCTAGGATTAGGACTGATGCTGGCAGCAGGTACTGTGTTTTTTAGAGATATCCAACATATTTATAACGCATTTTTAACTGCCTGGATGTATGCAACCCCTATTTTTTATCCGATAAAGAACCTGTCCTTTGAATTGATGTGGATTATCAAGCATTTTAATCCATTATATGCATATATTACACAATTTCGAACCATTGTTTTGGAAGGAATATTTCCGGATGTGCGGTTGATTTTATATGGAGTGGTATTGGCGGCACTTATGTTGACTGTTGGAACCGGGGTGTTTTTGAAAACGCAGGACAAATTTATCTTATATATATAGGGTGGAAAGCTATGGAGAGCAGAATAGCAGACGAATACGCAGTGAGTGTAGAAGATGCCGTAGTGCGTTTTAATATGGCTTCAGAACGCATTGACAATTTGAAAGAATATTTTATCAAGCTTCTAAAAAGAGAATTGATGTTTAAGGAATTTCTGGCATTAAAGGGTGTAAACTTTCAGGTACGAAAAGGCGAAGCCTGGGGGATCATAGGAACAAACGGATCCGGGAAATCAACGCTCCTGAAACTGATTTGCGGAATATTAAAGCCGTATAAGGGTAAAATCTTAATTAATGGTTCGATTGCTCCTTTAATCGAATTGGGTGCAGGTTTTGATGGAGAACTGACAGCAAGGGAAAATATTTTTTTAAATGGAGCAGTTCTTGGATATGATAAAAAATTTATGCAGGAGCATTTTGAGGAAATCGTAGACTTTGCTGAATTAAAAGATTTTCTTGATATGCCGATAAAGAATTATTCTTCTGGTATGGCGGCTAGACTTGGGTTTGCCATTGCCACGGTCGTAAGGCCAGATATCCTGATTTGCGATGAAGTATTAGCAGTAGGAGACTATGCGTTTCAGCAAAAATGTGAGCGCAGAATGGGAGAAATGCGAAGTCAGGGAACGACTTTGCTGTATGTATCCCATTCTATTGAGTCAGTAAAAAGCGTATGCGACCATGCGCTTTGGCTGGATAAAGGTGTTGTACGGATGAAAGGTGCAGTGGAAGAAGTAGGTAATGCTTATATGGAGGCTTTACGATAAAGGAGGACAAAATGAAATACGATTATTTAGTAGCAGGCACTGGATTATATGGGGCTGTATTTGCCTATGAGGCAAAGAAAGCAGGAAAAACCTGTCTGGTGATTGACAAACGTCCCCATATTGCGGGAAATATTTACTGTGAAGAGATAGAAGGGATACAGGTACACAAATACGGGGCACATATTTTCCATACATCCAATAAGAAAATATGGGATTATGTAAATAGGTTTGCAGAGTTTAATAATTATATTAATTCTCCAGTAGCAGTTTATAAGGATGAGCTGTATAATCTGCCATTTAATATGAACACATTTAGTAAGATGTGGGGAATCAAGACTCCAGAAGAAGCAAAAGCAAAGATCCAGGAGCAAATAGCAGAGCTTCATATCACAGAGCCTAAGAATCTAGAGGAACAGGCATTGTCTTTAGCAGGCAGGGATGTATATGAAAAGCTGGTAAAGGGGTATACGGAAAAGCAGTGGGGAAGAGACTGTAAAGATCTGCCCGCTTTTATCATTAAACGCTTGCCCTTGCGCTTTGTTTATGATAACAATTATTTTAATGATCGGTATCAGGGAATTCCTATTGGCGGTTATACAGGAATTGTAGAAAAGATGCTGGATGGCATTGAGGTGAAATGCAATACAGATTATAGAGATTTTATAAGGGAAAATCCTGATATTGCAGATAGAACCGTATATACTGGGCAGATAGATGAATTCTTTGATTATCAGCTAGGCGTATTGGAATATCGTTCTGTCCGCTTTGAAACAGAGGTGCTGGACTGCGAAAACTATCAGGGAAATGCAGTGGTAAATTATACAGAAAGGGAAATACCGTTTACCAGGATTATTGAACATAAGCATTTTGAGTTTGGGAGACAGAAAAAGACTGTGATCTCACGGGAATATCCCAGTGAGTGGAAACAGGGCGATGAGCCTTACTATCCGATTAATGATGAGCGGAACATGAAACTGTATCAGGAATATGAAAAGCTGGCACAGACCAGGCCAGATGTGATTTTTGGCGGCCGGCTGGGGGCTTATAAGTATTATGATATGGATAAGGTGATTGAGGCGGCATTAGAGGCTGTGGAAGAGAATTTATAGAAAAAGTAAAAAGGAGAGAAATTAAGATGAAACAGATTATACAACATATTTTATTTCCAGATGATGAGTCGTTAGTTAATTATAGAGACTTATTTTACCATGGTGCACAAGGAATTCTGACAGAAGCATCAGAAAAGGGGCACTTATGTTTAAGTAAATATGAAAACATTGAGTTCTGCACATATTTTAATGGAGTATCATATAAAAAATGGCGAAAGTATACTGATATTGGGACCATTACCCTATGCTTGGATTTAAGGGGAGAGTGTGAGATTACACTTTGTGGATATAGTTTAGTTGATGATATTCCAGAAAGGAGGATGTTAGCAAAAAAGCGAGTTACTGCTAACGAACGAGGACTAATTTGTATAGAATTTCCAACAAATGAAGAGCATATGTTAGCCTTTGAAATAAAGACATTTAGTGAGATAGAAATTTTTGGAGGATACTATGAGGGAGAGTTTCCAGAGGAAAATGTAAGAGAGGTTGAGCTGGCAATATCGACAACAACATGCTGGAAGGAAGAGTATATTACTAAAAATGTGCAGCGTTTGAAGAAGAGATTGTTAGATTTAGATGAAGATATCAGTAGGCATCTTAGAATTCATATTGTAGACAATGGAAGAACATTGAATCGAGAAGATTTTCCAGATGATTCTAGAATTTATTATCATCCGAATAAAAATGTCGGAGGTGCAGGAGGATATGCACGAGGGATGATTGAATGTCAGCAGCAGGAACCCAAAGCAAGTCATGTGCTGTTGATGGACGATGATGTAATGATTTTACCAGATAGTATTTTTAGGACGTACGTATTATTGAAAAATATTAAAGGGGAATATGAAAATAGTTTTATTGGCGGTGCAATGCTGATGTTGGAAGAAAAGAATATTCAGCACGAAGACATTGGGACAATTACTGCTAGAGGACTCTTCAATCCATTAAAGCCTAGATGGAATCATTTTTGGCTACGTGATAATTTACTTAACGAATATGATTATAGAAGGGAGAACATGTACCAAGCTTGGTGGTATTGTTGTATTCCTATGAAAATAATCGAAAAAAATGGTTTGCCTTTACCGTTATTTGTGCGTGGGGATGATGCAGAGTATTCGTTTCGGTGCAAACCAAATATCATAACAATGAATGGTATTTGTGTATGGCATATGGGATTTTATAGTAAATATAATGTTGCAATGGATATTTATCAAGGTGGAAGGAATCTGTGGATTGTAGAGTCAACAACGGGTATAGTATCGGAAAAAGATATTGTGAGGGAGTCTGTTAAAAGAAATTATAGGGAGAATCTATTAAAGCATAATTATAATAGTGCTGAATTAACTCTGAGGGCTTTTGAAGACTATATGCGAGGCCCTAAATTTATCATGCAGAATCAGGGCGAGGCTATTGTTAAAGAAAATGGAAAGTTGAATTATAAGTTTAGACCTTTGGAAGAATTCCGGGAGTATAAGATTGATGTATGGGCTGACCCCTATTATGACAGTAAGAGAGGATTTGTAAAAAAGTGGTTATATCGTATCACATATAATGGCCACAGGTTCTGGCCAGAACGTTTTTTGGATAAGACCCCGGTTACAATACCCTTTGATTGGGGATATACACCATCTAAAATGGCTATGAAAAAAACTTATATTGCAGTAAACAGTAGGCAGAAGACGGGTTATGTGAGTGAATTAGACAAACAGCGTTTTAAAGAATTGCAAAAAAGGTACTATAAAGATATTGCTTATTATGAAAGAAATAAAGCGGCTATAAAAGAAAGCTATAAAAAGGCAAGAAAAATATTGACTTCTGAAAGGTTTTGGAGAAAGTATTTGGAGATATAGCCACTTGGATAAATGAAAAAGGCTTTGGATATGAACAATAAATTACGACTTAGTATTATATTTTTTATAATTGCATTAAGTGGTTTGCCAGTAAATTACACACAAAAAATATTATATTTTTGTAGCTTTTATCTATTCGCTTTTTGGGAAGGAGTTGAGCTTTATAAGACAGGGGCTGAAAAAGGGGTCAGGGATTATAGGATGTTATTCTTACTAAGCTTAGCTCTGTATATTTTTTATACATGTATACGATATAATATTGAAGCAATTAAAAATATAACTGCTGAATATTACAGAAATATACTTTGGAATGGTACTGCTATTGGCATTAGTGCAATTTTTTTTGTTTCGTCCTGGATATTAAATAGAGAGATAAGGCATGATAAAAATCTGCAAATTGTCTGGGGGACTGTTTTGTTAGGAGTAATAGGATCTATTCCTAACGAAGATATGTTCAAAGTATGTTTTATAAGCCTTAGTGGATATCTGGCTCTGGTTTTGGGTTACAATTGGGATAATAGAGGGATAATATTTTTTAATAAATATCGTATAATGGTGACGACCTGTATGGCTTTGGCAATAACTTTAAGCTCTTATCGTATTTATTATGCTTTTTTTATAATAAGTATGGCTGGTAATTACCTTTGTTTGATATATGTTTTGCCTTTTCTTAAAAAAATAGTATGGGGGGGGGAAATTAGTCGAGGAAAAGAGTTTTTATCGGAAAAAACAGTCCAAAGGGCTGTTCTTGTTATCGGGATATTATTAGCACAAAGTAAGATATGGAATCAGCTTCTTATGGAAATATTCCAAGTTCATCACATGATATTTGTATATAGTATTAGCTATGTTATAACTGTAATTGTTACTTTATACAGCGTTCGGCAATTTGTGTGCTATAAAGAAGCAAGGATTGATCTAACTGCTTTGTATATTGCTTCCACACCTGTAATAAGTATGTTTATTACAGAAATAACTTATAATGATTTTTGGAGACAAATTGCTATAGTTCCTGGCATTATAAATTTGAGCATATATGTATGTGTGTTTTTGCTGTTGCTGACAGTTTTTGGAAACCTCAAAATCAGCATGCTTCTATGCTATATACTGTCATTTGCGTGGGGATTGCTGAATAGCTATTTGATCCGTTTTAAAAATAGCCCGCTTATACCAAGTGATTTGTCCGCTGCTAAAACAGGCCTAAGTGTGATGAAAAGGTATGACTATACTCTTAATAATCAAAATGCAGCAGGCCTTTGTTTGATGCTGATAGCAGGCTGTATCATGATTTTAATGTGTAGGAAGTTAGAAAAGAAGAAGTACAATTGGAAGGCCAGAATACTTACATTAGGTATTGTTGTCAGCAGTTGTTTTTTAACATATGAATTTTGGAATGTTGAAAGTATTATAAAGAAAGATGCTTATTTTTGGTGGCTTCCCCAGAATACATTTTATAATAATGGTTCCTTGGCAGCTTTTGTAACATACAGTCAATTGTTAAAAATGGAGGCACCAGAAGGATATTCCAGAGAAGCAGCAGATAGGATATTAGAGGAATATGATATAGATAGTAGAGAAGATATATCCTCTTATCCAAATCTTATAGTTATTATGAATGAGGCTCTTTCAGAATTAAAAACAGCAGGGGATTTTTCCACTACTGAAGAATATATGCCATATTGGAATTCGTTGGAGAATACTATTCATGGGTTTATGTATGTATCTGTATATGGAAATTATACTGCAAATACAGAATTTGAATTCTTAACAGGAAATAGTATGGCATTTTATCCTAATGATAGTGTGCCTTATCAACAATATGTAGCTGCTCCAATTAATCAAGGATTGGTTGATTTTTTGCGCGGCCATAATTATATATGCCACGCGGTTCACCCATTTGGCCGTACTGGATGGAACCGCCCAATTGTTTATAATTACATGGGGTTTATGGACTTTATTAGTGAGGAAGACTTTCACAATCCTATTTATATAAGAAATTTAATCAGTGATGAATCTTCATATGAGAAAGATATTGAACTGTTTGAAAAGCGAGATAGAAGCAAGCCGTTATTTGTTTTTAATGTTACAGTTCAGAATCACGGCGGATACTGGGAGGATACAATTCCAGATAATAACATTCGTCTGCTTGATTTTTCGCAGGAATATCCACAGGTAGAAAAGTATTTATCCTTAGTTAAAGAGTCTGATAAAGCGTTGGAAAAATTGATCGAATACTTCGAAAATGTTGAAGAGCCGACAGTTATTGTTATGTTTGGAGATCATCAGCCAGGACTTCCTGATTCATTTTATGAAGAAATATCTGAGAAACCGATAACGGAGTGGAGACTGGATGACTGGCAGAAGAAATATCGAGTTCCCTATTTTATATGGGCTAATTATGATATCCAGGATAAGGAAGAAGATATTAGTGCAAATTATTTATATACACAGGTCCTGGATGTTATGGGAATGCCAAAAGATAAGTATGCACAATTTTTAGAAGAATTAAAAGAAAATGTCCCTATAATTAATGCTAATGGATATATGGATAAAAGCGGAAAATGGCATACAGTGGATGAAATAGATGATTCTTTGCCAGAAAAAGAGTGGATCAAAAAGTATCAATATGTTCAATATCGTTGGATGTTTGACACAAAATAGGGAATTAAAAAGTGGAAAATATTATGAAGAAAATATTATTCATATTCAATCCTGTTTCGGGGCGAGCTAAAATTCGGAGTCTATTGGGAGAAATCGTTGACTTTTATACAAATAATGATTATTTGATTTCTATATATCCCACTCAGAAAAGAGGAGATGCATATAGTTTAATTGCCAGTTTAGATATGTCATATGATTTACTTGTCTGTAGTGGCGGTGACGGTACATTAAATGAAATTATTTCGGGAATTTTAAATCATGGAAAAAATATGCTTTTAGGATATATTCCATCTGGTTCAACAAACGATTTTGGAAAGAGCATGGGTATTCCTTCCGATTTGCTCCCAGCTATGGAGGTTACTCTTTATGGAAAACGCTATAGAGTTGATATAGGACGATTTAATGAGAACTATTTTGTATATATTGCAGCATTTGGCATATTTACAAATATACCGTATTCGACACCGCAAAAAATAAAAAATGCAATAGGGTATCTCGCATATGTCCTGGCTGGGATTAAAGCATTATCAGAATTAAAATCCTATTCCTTATTAGTAGAATACCAGGAACAAACAATCGAAGGTGAATTTATTATTGGGTTAATTATGAATTCGTTTTCTATTGCTGGCTTTAAAAATCCAGTGTATTCCTTGACTGAATTGAACGATGGTTTATTTGAAATGATTTTGATTCGTATGCCTCAAAATATTGGTGATTTGCAAGAAATCATTACATCATTATTAAATGAAAGTATAGATTCGGAATTGATTGTTTATATTCAAGCCTCCAATATGGAGATTCGGTCAGAACTAATTGAATGGACATTGGATGGAGAGTATGGCGGAAAGCATGAGAGAGTTTCTATTACAAATCTAAATCAGGCTATCGATATTTTGGTGCCAATTGAGTAATACAATTTTAGGGGGGATAAGATGGCTATGGATAAGATAGCAATATTAATACCTTGTTTTAATGAAAGCAAAACAATAAGAAAAGTAGTATTGGATTGGAAAAAAGAGCTGCCAGAGGCAAGAATTTATGTATATGATAATAACTCTACTGATAATACAGCAGAAATTGCAGAGTCTGCAGGAGCAATTGTATGTCATGAATACCAACAAGGAAAGGGAAATGTAATTAGAAGAATGTTCCGCGAGATTGATGCAGAGTGCTATATTATGATTGATGGAGATGATACTTATCCAGCAGAGTACGGCCTCCAGATGGTTAAGATGGTTTTGGATAAAAAGGCGGATATGGTAATCGGTGATCGCCTGTCCTCTACTTATTTTGAAGAGAATAAACGTTTATTCCATAATTTTGGAAATAGTTTGGTTAGAGGGAGTATTAACCGTCTATTTCATACAAGTATCCGAGATATTATGACAGGCTATCGCGCATTCAGTTATTTATTTGTTAAGAGCTTTCCAGTTTTATCCAAAGGGTTTGAGATAGAAACAGAAATGACTATTCATGCGGTTGAAAAAAATATGCAGATTGAAAACATTATTATTGAATATCGTGATAGACCAGAAGGGAGCGAATCTAAGCTTAATACGTATTCAGATGGATTGAAAGTTTTGAAAACAATATTTAGATTATATAAAAATTATCGACCTTTGGGATTCTTTGGAGGCATATCTGCGGTTTTGTTGATAATTGCAACAGGTATGTTTATACCTGTTTTGCTAAAATTTATTCGTACTGGATTGGTTCCTAATTTTCCTACATTGATTGTAGCAGGATTTATTGCTTTAACCGCTATTGTATCATACTTTGCAGGTCTGATTTTAGCGACAATTGTGGAGAAAGACAGACAGCAATATGAGTTTAGACTGCATATGATTGAAGATAACTATAAGGAGAATAAAAAAACATGTACCTTAAGATTGTGAAGAATAGGTTTTTAAAAATTGTGTTAATAGCACTAATTTTAGAAATCTTCGTATTTAATTTTAAACATTGGGAGTCACATTTTTTTGATGATATAGGGTCACCTGTTTATTCAGTTGGTGTAGGTTTGGAAAGAGTGAGTAAGAATACTTTTAAGATTATAGATAGAGATAATGCCTTTTTTGATATCTCAAATATTGATGGTAATGTTAAAAACATATTATTTGATATTAAGGCGGATAGTGAATCTGTAAATAATGGAATGGTAATCCCTATACAAATAGAAATAACAGACGAGGCAAATGAATTATTTCTTAGATTGCCTGAGGTGAAAGTGGTTGAAGGAATTAAAGAAAGCAGTTATATTCGATTACACTCAATTGGAAAAAGTTCGAAATTGCGAGTTTGGGTTCGAAGAAATAATGATGAAGCATTTCGAATTAATACCATTGCATTAAATAAAATAAGGCCCATGGCGATTCATATAAAACGGATAGTGATTTTGACATTAGCAGGAGTTTTATATTGCCTTTTTAGGCCGAAATCAAAAATATATAATATAGTCTTAGATTATTCAGATACAGTACAAAAAAGGATTATTATATCCATTATAAGCTTAAATATGTTAATAATGTGCGGAATAGGCCTTTCTGCATTACCACATAAATACTGGAAAGACGATCCTTGGGAGGCCCATGCACAATATGAGGATTTAACAGATGCACTATTAGATGGACACTTTTACTTAAACCAGATACCTCCAAAAAGTTTGCAGGATATAAAGAATCCCTATGATTGTACAGTAAGGCTTAATAAGCAGAGTGAAACAGGGGATAATTATCTGTTCGATTTTGCGTATTATAAGGGAAAGTATTATTGTTATTTTGGTATAGTTCCCGCACTTTTGTTTTTTCTCCCATTTAAACTGATTATGGGATATCATTTAGAAACGTGGATAGCAGTTGTAATGTGTGCTGTTTTATATTGTATTAGCGCATTTGTATTTATTTATCAGTTAGCGAGAAAATATTTTGAAAAGGTGAGCTTGGGAATATATTTATTGATGAGTTTGGTTTTTGTGGCAGGGAGTTCCATAGTATATTTGGCTCATTATGGAAATGTATATTCTATGCCTATTATGTTAGGCCTATTATTAGGAGTTACAGGCTTAACATGTTGGTTAATAGCCGGCGATAGAGGAACAATTAGAAAGAGATATCTAGTAATAGGGGCCTTCAGTATTGCACTTGTAATGGGATGTCGGCCACAGTTGGCGATTATATTATTATTTGCATTCCCTATTTTTTGGAGGGAAATTCAGTCAGGCTATTTTTTCTCTAAAAAAGGAATAAAAAACACCTGTTGTGTTATCCTGCCGTTTCTTGTTATAGGTATAGGATTAATGTACTATAATTATGCACGATTTGAAAATCCTTTTAATTTTGGGGCAACCTATAATCTGACAAGCAATGATATGACACACAGAGGAGTGGTATTTTCAAGAAATTTTTTGGGTATTTATGAGTATTTGCTACAGCCATTAAATGTTAAATCCACATTTCCATTTTTTGAAACAATAGATTTGAGAAAAGAATATCAGGGATACTTGAGTAGTGAACCATTATTTGGTGGTTTTTTCGCTATGAATATTATTGCTATATTTAGTCTGGGAATATGTAAATTTGGAAAAGCACTTAGAGAAAAAAAGGTTTTCGCTTTAACAGTATGTTCATTTATCAGTGCGCTAGTTATTATTGAAGTTGACATTCAGATATCAGGTTTAACACAAAGATATATGTCAGATTTTGGCTGGTTATTAATGATATCAACAATTTTAACAATTTTTTCATTATATGACAGAGAAACAGGAAAAACAAAGAATTTATTTATGAATAGTATCATAATTTTATCAACAGTTTGCTTATTTACTAACTATTTTTCTTTGTTAATGAATGGAAGATATGCTGCTTTAATTGATAGAAATCCATATCTATTTTATATAATTAAACATGCATTTTTTGCGTGTTAATTAAATGGGGATGGTAAATTTAAGATGGGGAGAGAAATAAATAAAAGATCCAGAGATGTTGGAATTGATTTTCTGAGAATTCTGGCATGTGTATTTGTTATTGCTATTCATTCAAAGAGACCAGATGTTGTGGACGGGAATATATCAAAAAGGAGCTATTGGTTAGTTGTATAATTGGAGATGCAGTAGCGATTTTTTTGCTATAACGGGTTACTTTTATTTAATAGGGAAAAGAAATTTAATTGTTACTGCAAAGGGGAAGCATAGATGAAGGCAGCAGGAAGTATGAAAAAATCGGATATGATAACAATTTGGGAAAATATTTATTTATGTGTGTGGTCGCTCTATTTTATATGGTCTTTTTTGAATACAACATTATTTCATCTTTCCTATCCATGGTATTTTGAAAAAGCCTTACGGGTTTTCATAGCAATAGCAGTTATATTAAAAGTTGGCTATACCAATAAACATAGCTCAAAAGAATTGCTATTATGTGTAGGAATAGGAGCATGCTTTGCATTATCTTGGATTTCAACAGGATATGTTTTTCTGCTGGATACTGCCATTCTATTATTAGCAGCTCTTCAGATTCCATATAAAAAGATTTTAAAGGTGTATTTTGGGTGTGGGCTGATTGTGCTGGGCCTGGCGATATTAGGCGCTTTAACAGGTTGTATTGATGATTTGCTATATTTCGACAGTGAAAGGTATAAACATGCATTCGGAATTGTTTATACCACAGATTTTGCAGCACATGTTGTATATCTGACCTTGGCTTTTTGGATAATTTATGAAACAATACCAGCTAGTATTACGTTTTCGATTACAATATTATTATCTGCCATTATATATCATTATTGTGGTGCGAAATGCAGCACAATTGTTTTGCTATTAACAGGTATTGGCATTCTTTATGTTTCAGCAGCAAAATGGTTGGAAAATAAGAATGCTTTTGGGCAGAGAGTAATAAGGTGTCTGGATTATATTTTGATGATATTTATGCCGTTATGTGCTGCAGTTATGATTGGATTGACAATGTGTTATAATCCAGATAATGCTGCTTGGGCAAAGATTGATGTGCTTTTATCCGGGCGGCTAAGGCTTGCGAAGGAGGCATTTGATGTCTATGGAATTAAGTTATTTGGTACTGCCTTTGATATGATTGGTGGTGGAGGAAATAATGTTCGGAGACTTGCCTACAATTTTGTAGATAGCTCTTACTGTATGATTTTAGTTAGATATGGCCTTGTTTTGCTTTTATGTGTCCTGTTTCTTTATATATGGACCGCAAAGAAGGCTATAAAAAATAAAAGGCGGAATCTGCTAGTTGCATTGGCTGTAATTGCTGTCCATAATATGATAGAACACCATTTGCTGGAACTGGCTTATAATGTTTTTATATTGTTAGCATTTGCTGATTTGTGTAATAAAGAAGAGAGAGAAGAGGAAAAGGAAGGCATTCGCATAAGATGCCTTAGAAAAGAAAAATTAGCAATATATGGCCTGGCTGCAGGCGGCCTTTTGCTTCTTTTTCCAATGGGAATGGACTATGGTCGAACGATTGTAACGTTGTTATCGCTTAATGAGCCAAATAGAAATATCATTTTTATAGCTGCGGTATTCCTGACAGCAGTGATGATTGCTGTTTTTATTAAAACAGTTTCAGATGTACTTGTGCGGGTTATTCATAAAATCTCTCCAGATCGAAAGACATATTTACCGCTATTTATATCTGGAACAATACTTTGTACTGTTTTTATCTTGACAAATTATGTAATAAGCAGCAGAGCAGAGCGCTACAATGAAGATTTGAAAAGAGGAAGCCAGTTAATTGCTGATTTACGTGAAAAAGGTGCAGAGGTGCAGAATATATATATAGATGATGTTCCTGTACTATATAAGAAAAAGATAGCGAATTTATCAAAGAGGGTTTTACCCCCAAAAAGTGCCTGCAAAGAACAGGATGTTTTAATTATTACAGATAAAAATAAAGAGTATCACATGCTGATGCATGCAGGGTACATGTTCGGCGAACTTTCAGACAGACAGGGAATTTATACAAACAGTGAGAGTGCAGCCAAGTTTATAAAGGAAAATGGTATTTCGCTTCAAAAGTGTTATAGTGTCAAACGTGATGTGAGCCTGCTTGCTCTGGCTGAGGCAAACGGGTTAGTTTTGACAGAAAATGGACGTATGCTGGTAGAGGGAGAGGCGAAATCTTTAATTCATGGACCGTGGATAACGGTCTATGGAGGAAAACTTCAGGTAGAATACAGATTAAGGTTAAAAAGTAGTTCTGTACAGGATGACGTGTTGGCTATGGCCCGAATATCTTCAGAGTCTGGAAAAAATATATATAAAGAACAAGAATTGCTTCGAACTGACTTTAATGAAGATGGCTATTGTTCCTTTGTGATTGAGAGTGATATCTATTCTTCAGAGGGAATGGAATTTCTACTATTCGCCCGTGGAGATACGATTCTTGAGATAGAGGGGATTACTTATGGGAAGGTTGAGAACAACTGATTGAAAGGTATATGTTTGATTAAGGGGCTGTTGCAAAAGTAGATGAATAATCACTACTGGAGCAGCAGCTCCGTTTTTGTGCCTGAAAACAGAAAAGGGGCTGTTGCAAAAGTAGATGAATAATCTACCGGAGCAACAGCTTCGTTTTTATGCCTAAAAACAGAAAAGCAGGCTCCGAAGAACCTGCCATCCGTGGTATAATAAGTTATGACGGGTAACTTATTATACACTAAGAATTATACCGAATTCGGCGAGCCTTATCAACTGGTTTTGCCATTAGGTTTGGAAGGTCTGGTTCCTGATGATGATTCTGTCAGACTGCTAAGCCGCGGATTGGAGGAATTAAATTACAGCTTACTGTATCAGGCTTACTCTGCCAAAGGCAGAAATCCGGCAGTGGGCCCTAAGACCATATTCAAGATCCTGACCTATGCTTATTCACAAAACATTTATTTTTCGAGAAAGATCGAGGCCGCCTGCAGACGTGACATCAACTTTATGTGGCTGCTGGCCGGTCAAAAAGCACCAGACCACAGTACCATTGCTCGCTTCCGTACGGGATTTCTGGCAGATGCCTGTGAGGATCTTTTCTATCAGATGGTAAGAAGACTGGGACAGGCTGATGAACTTATTCATTGACGGAACAAAGTTAGAAGCCTGTGCTAACAAGTATACTTTTGTGTAGAAAAAGTCCGTTGGGAAGTTGGAAGAAAAATGTTCCGGAAGATACAGGATGCTGTACAGCTCTTGAACCATGAATACATACAGGATTTTTCAGTCGGTGCAGAAACAAGGACACAGGATCTGCAGAGGATATCCCTGTTTCTGGAAGAACGTTGCCAGACAGACGGGACTGTTTTTGTCCACGGACGTGGAAAAAGGAAGAACAGGAACCAGAGGTATCTGGAACTCTTCCGCAGGTTTCTTGAATGTCAGATTATTTATGACTGGCATACAGCAAGTTTTCAGGGGAGGAACAATTATTGTAAGACAACTGGTTCCTTTTTTAAAGACGATCGAGGATAAGCTGGGATTTCGCTATCCAAGTGTGACTGCCGATTCCGGATATGAAAGCGAAGAAGGATATGCGTACCTGAGAGAGTGCGGACAGAAACCATATATAAAGCCGCAGACCTATGAGAAGTGGAAAAAACTCAGCTTCAGACAGGATATTAGCAAGCGAGAAAACATGAATTATGATGAAGCCGCCGATACTTACACCTGTCATGCAGGGAGATTGTTGTCCCCGCTTTATACCAGGAAACAGAAAAGTAAAAGTTTATATGAATCAGAAGTAACCGTATATGAGTGCGAAGATTGCGGCGGTTGTCCTTACAAAAGTAAATGTACAAAGGCCAAAGGGAACAAGCGGTTATACCTGTCAAAAAGTTTTCTGGAAAAGCGGCAGGAATCCTATGAAAACATCCTGAGTGAAACAGGGATCAGGAGTCGGATGAATCGTTCCATTCAAGTGGAGGGTGCATTTGGTGTTTTGAAAAAAATTATGAATTTCAGAGATTTCTGCTTCGTGGGAAAACAAAGGTAAAACTGGAGGTCCTTTTGCTGTGCATGGGCTATAACATCAATAAACTACATGGAAAGATACAAAAAGACCGAACAGGGAGTTATTTCTTTCTGATCAAAGAGACCGCATAAACCACAGAAAAATGGCAGCCTTATTAAAGTATGCTAAAAATCTGGGGAAGATCCAAAAACCAAAGGATATTTTCCAAATTTTTCTGCACATAGAGCGAGGGTGCCGTTCGACCATCTGATTTGATGATTTTGCGATACCCCCTTAATTTATGCTATTTCTTAATCTGCTTTGAAACAATATCCAAAATGTTTATATATAAGATTTTCTTTTAGGGAATTGCTATTGTTTACATATCTATGAAATTAATAGATAAAATGTCATTATATAAAACTTGAAACAAAGTTAAAATTGTAGTACAGTAGCAGTGCAGGAAGTTATAAAGTGATTTACCATTATAATGCAATGGGAAAAAGATATATGAATGTGTTATGTACATAAAAACAAAATGGATATAGTATAAGAGGAAAAACGCTAACTTAAAATACTGTCTGCCAATTATTAATATTTTCTGAATATGCCATGTAGGCTTGTCAGAACGAAATTAATGTTGTAAAATGTAAGATGGATGTAGTCAGGGTAGATGTTTGTGGAATTTTATCTATAAATAATAGCAATTATTTGAAGGTAATACAGTCTGTCTGACCCTTACTTTTTAATACAGTTAGCAGAAAGATATCGGAATACTGCCAGAATGGCGGCTAACTGAAATTTTATATAGTAATAAGTAAACAGAACTGGGATATAGGAAAAGAAAATATACTGGAATTTAGTGTATTAACCAAATGCTGGGGAATGGAATGAATAGGGAAAGAAAAGATATCCCTTAACGTGATTACCAAGACAAAGTTTTTTTGAAACAAACCAGAGAACAGACGGCAATACTGGAAGAAAAAGAAGGGCAGACAGGAGATTTAAGATGGAAGAAAAAAATAACCTCTATCCTCGTAATTTCCTTTTGTGGAATAAGATAGGCTTTTGTGCTAACAATATGAAAGATAGCGTAAATGCTATCCTGAATCTACCGACAAGGCCCACGAGTGCAACAGTGGGCTTTGTTGGAATACCCGCTTCAATCGCTTGTATGGAAAACGATATGATTTTTAATGCGTATAACAACCTCACATATGTTTCTATCGATGGAATGCCCATCGTAAAAAAATGCCGTAAAGTGGGTATTGATTGTGAACGTTGCACTGGCCCTGATACGATGCTGCTGCTTATTGAGGAAAGTGTGAAGCTTGGAAAGACACATTATTTTTATGGTGGTAAAAATGATGCAGTCTTGAAAAATATAAAGAAAAATCTGACAGTGAAGTTTCCAGGCATTAAAATCACTGGTATGTACTCTCCGCCTTTCAGAGACTTGACAGAAGAGGAGGATAAGGCGTTGTGCGATGAGATTAACCGTCTGCATCCTGACTTTGTATGGGTTGGTATCGGACAGCCGCGCCAAGATTATTGGCTCGAAACACATAGGAAAACGCTTAAAAATACAACAATATTGGGAGTGGGAGCTGCATTTGATTTTATAGCTGGTTCTTTAGAACGTGCACCCGAATTTATGCAGAACGCTGGATTGGAATGGCTGTATAGATTTGTAAAGGAACCCAAGAGATTGTGGAACAGATATATTAAAGGCGGCTTCAAATATCTGTACTATTGTACAAAATATCCAAGTAAAAAGATTAGTTAACAGCAATTGGACGATTTGAAGAATGTATTTAGATCATTTATAGAAGATATATTTAAAAGCCTAGTAGGAAAGGATATGCTGATGGAACAGAATTATTTCTTTGCTCAGAGTTATAGCGATGCACTAAATGACTATTTATACTCCTGCAGAAATGCGAAAGCAGAGAGATGGGATTGGATCGTGCTTACAGCAGCTAATGACCGACAGACGGCTGCTTATCGCCTTCAAATTGAAATGAGAAAAGAACAGGGGAGACTTCCCAAGGCCACAAAGTTTATTGTCATTACTGATTATCAAAACAAACGCATTGGGTCGGGGGGAGCCACACTAAATGTAATACGTGTACTTGCAGATAAAATAAGCATTGGGCAGCTCCTAAAAGAAAAAATTCTCGTTATCCACTCTGGCGGCGATAGCAAACGTATTCCTCAATATTCTGCCTGTGGGAAACTTTTTGCACCTGTCCCAAGAATGCTGCCAAGTGGTTATGTATCCACAATTTTTGACGAGTTGATTATCGCTGCCACAGATATTCCGAATAGATGCGGCAATGGTATGATGATCTTCCCTAGCGATACGGAATTACTGTTTAATTCCCTTCAGCTCGATTTGATTTCCTGTGATGCGGCAGGTCTTTCAATGAAAGCACCTGTGCTTGTTGGGCAAGAACATGGTGTATTTATTCAGGGAAAAAGCAGCAGCGATCACAGAAATCGTGATGTTGCATGGTTTTTACATAAACAGTCTGCTTCTATACTAAATTCATATGGTGCAGTTGACAATTCTAACCAAATCGATGTAGACACTGGTTGTATTTGGTTTGGTACAAAACTGATTAAAGAACTATACGGTCTGATATCTATTAATGGTGTATATAACCAAGAACTCTTTAATAAATTTGTTAACTCAAAAGTATGTTTGAATTTCTATGCAGATTTTGTTTATCCGCTGGCGGAAAACAGCACACTGGAAGAGTTTTACAAAGAATCCCCGGAGAATGGTTTCTCTGACGAGTTGAGGGAATGTAGAAAGATTATTTTTGAGCGGCTGCATCCATTTCGACTGTCTCTTGTGAAACTGGTTCCAGCTAGATATATACATTTTGGTATGACTCATGAGATGAATGAGCTGTTTGTTAACAATATTGAAAAGTATTCTTATCTTGGATGGAGAAAAAGGTTGTTTTCAAATGCAGTCTGTGGAACCGTTATAAACACGTATGTATCCTCTAATTCTATCCTGCCAAACAGTGTCTATATTGAAGACTCTATCATTTCGAACAGTAAAATTGGCGAAAATACGATTCTTTCAAATGTGGATATTGAGGGTATTACACTTCCAGCTAATATCGTTCTTCATGGTTTAAAGTTAAAAAATGACAGATTCGTATGCCGTATATATGGTAAGTATGATAATCCTAAGTCTTCATCAAGTGCCTCATTTCTAAATGGATCAATTTCCGATTTGCTAAACAGGACAGGAATCTCTCCAGAAGAAATTTGGGGAAAGACTACAGCATCGATTTGGAATGCCAGGATTTATCCAGAGTGTGATTCAATGATAAATGCCGTGAAAACAGCACTTATTATCTATCAGATTATTAGCGGTGAGGCATCTAAAGAAAATATTGAGGACTGGAAATCGTCAATACGGCACAGTCTTAACTCTAGTTATAATGAAGCAGACGTGTCGGAGATTCTTCGGCGTCAATGCGATATCAGAAATAGAGTTAAAATTGAAAACTTCGTCTCTGATTTAAACAATGGACGTGATATGGCAGAAACAATTGAGTCCATAAACGCAGATCCAAAAACGGTAATCGGATATGTTAAACAAATTAGTGCAATAGCTGATGGTTCGGAATTTCCACAAAACATGAGACTTTATCTCGCTTGCGCTGATATGTGCAAGAAGTTTGATGTTAATAACCGTGATTATAATTACATAAAATATGAGGATTTAGCATACAAAGTGGTTCGGGAAATGATTACAAAAGAGACATTTGCCCGATTTAGTGTTGACTGTCATAATGTACGTGCTGTGAAAAAGAATGTCATAGTTGAGCTTCCGGTACGTGTGAATTTTTGCGGAAGTCCCTCTGATGCTGCTCCATATTGCCTTGAATACGGCGGAACGATGATTGATGGTGCTCTTTTGCTCAAAGGCAAAAGGCCGATCAAAGTATCTGTAAGCCTAATACCTGAAAAAGAGATTCGGTTTGGCAGCTTTGATCAAGGCTGTGCACATGCTTTCCATGATATCACAAAAGTCCATAATTGCAGCAATCCATTCGATCCATATGCCCTCCATAAGGCTGTTTTGGCTGCTACAGGCATTATACCCCTAGATGTGGCTGATGTTACTCTTGAAAGTCTGTGCGAGCAGTTTGGCGGCGGCTTAGAGATACTCACAGACGTTGATGTACCAAAAGGGTCTGGACTTGGCACGAGCAGTATTATCTCTGCAGCTGCTGTGAAGGCTGTGAATGAGCTGTTTGGAATTGATGTAACCAATGAAATGATCTATGCACAGGTTTTCCTAGTAGAACAGCTTATGACTACTGGCGGCGGATGGCAAGATCAGGTAGGTGGCTTGACAAAAGGCATTAAATATTTCACTACCTTACCTGGTGCTTATCAGGACATTCAGGTTGATATATTGGATATTCCCCAAAGTACTATGAAGGAACTGAATGACCGCTTTGCTCTTATCTTTTCTGGACAAAGACGGCTTGCCAGAAATGTCCTCCGGGAAGAAATGAACCAGTCAATCAGAAACAATGTTCAATCCCTAGAAGCGTTAAAGAAGATCCAGGAATACTGTGCAATCCTGAGATATTATCTCCTTAAGGGTGATATAACCTCTTTTGCAAAGTATATCTCTGCTCAGTTTGAATTGGTTAAAAGTCTGGATAAGGGTGCTTCAAATACATGCATTGAATATATCTTTGATGTTTGTAAGGATCTGATTGACGGCAAATCGATCTGTGGCGCAGGCGGTGGCGGCTTTCTCCAAGTGATTTTAAAAAAGGGCGTTACGAAGGATGACTTAAAACAGAGAATTCAGGAGAACTTCCTTGACTGTGGAGTTGAAGTCTGGGACAGTGAATTTATTTGATGATCTCTAATCAGCAGATAGAGGCGAGGACTTTAATATATGAATAGAGGAATTGAAATGGGAATAGAAGTCTTTGAAAAGGAGATTTCTGTGTTGAATTCCCTGAAAGAACAGATAGGGGATACATTTGATAAGCTGCTTATGGAAATCATGAATTGTACAGGTAAAGTCATCTTTATCGGAATGGGAAAAAGCGGGCATGTTGCAAAGAAAATCGCAGCCTCCATGGCTTCTTTAGGAACGTGTGCAATCTGTCTGCATCCTGGTGAATGTATGCATGGGGATCTTGGAATGATTCAAAAAAAGGATGTCGTTGTCTTCCTCTCTTATTCCGGAGAAAGCGACGAAATTCTCAAAATTATTCCAAGTATAAATATCATCGGAGCCACAATACTTGGGATTACGAGCAATAGAGATTCTACTCTCGCTAGGTCCTGTAAGGTTGTTCAAGTCATAGATGGCATTAAAGAGGCATGCCATTTAGGAATTGCACCGACGTCAAGTACAACTGCTGTTATGGTATATGGTGATGCTCTTGCGGTTGCAGCTTCAAGATTGAAAGGCTTTGAAAAAGAAAATTTCGGTGTGTTCCATCCGGCGGGTTCCCTAGGCAAGAAGATTATCACAAGGGCTGTCGATTTGATGAAACCTTTTAAGGAAGAAACATTCATAAAGGAGAATGCCGTGATTCTCGAAGCAGTCAATGCTATGATTAATACGGATACAGACATGGTCGCTGTAGTAAACGACAATCAACAGCTGATTGGTATTGTAACAAATGGCAGTTTGAAGAGAAATATGCCTGGCAAGGACATCAAGAAAGATACCATTACAGAGTTTATTCATTACTATCCTGTTTTTATTGATGTATCGGCAAAAGCAGTTGAAGCCCTTCAAATCATGCAAGAGGAACGCGTACATGCGCTTCCAGTTGTAAAGGAAGAACGGCCTATTGGTGTAATAGAAAAACGAGAGATTACTAAATATGGAATCTATCTGTGACTTCATTCATAGATAGATTGAGATGGAAATGGTGGATTGATATGAAAGATATTAGACTTTTGGCTTTGGATTTAGATGGAACATTAACGAATAGTCAAAAGCATGTGTCAGATAAAAATAAAGTGTTTATTCAAAGGGCACAGAAAAAAGGAATACAGGTGATCCTTGCTTCTGGACGTCCAGTGATCGGGATGATCGGTATTGCAGAAGAGTTATCTTTATGGAACATGGGCGGTTATATACTCGCTTATAATGGCGGACATATTATTGATTGTAAGACTGGAAAAGACTTGGTAAAGCATACGGTTCCGATGCAGTATGTACATGATATTTGTGAAGTTGTCAGGAAATTTAATGTTTATCCTCTGACCTATAATGACATTGGAGTTATTTGTGAAAATGAAGCAGATAGATATGTGCATTTAGAAGGATATAATAACAGCATTCCAATTATTAAAGTTAAAAGACTTGAAACAGAGATAACAACTCCTGCTGTTAAATTTATGGTAGTTGGTGATCCTGATGAATTGCAAAAGGCATATAGGTACCTTAAACGATTATTTAAGGGGAATCTGAATGTTTTTTTCTCAGAGCCCTATTTCATGGAGATTACTCCTCTGGGAATTCAGAAAGCAAGCGCATTAGCTCAGCTGTCAGAAATATTGGGAATAAAAAGAGACCAGATAATGGCATGTGGAGATGGATTAAATGATATTCCGATGCTTGAATATGCTGGTCTTGCTGTAGCAATGGATAATGCCTATCCCGAAACAAAAAAAGCAGCAGATTATATTGTTGCATCTAATGAAGAAGATGGTGTAGCAGAGGCCATTGAAAGATTTATCTTGGAGGGTTAAAGAATGTTAAAGGGTATCAGCAAACTTTTGACAGGCGACTTGTTGAAAGGGCTATGTGATATGGGACATGGAGATAAATTCGCTATTGTTGATGCAAATTATCCTGCACAGACAATGGGACAAAAACTTATCACATATCCGGGAATTCGCGCAACAGATTTGTTAGAAGCTATCGTAAAGATTTTCCCTCTTGATCATATCGTCCCTTATCCAGCTATATTGATGGAGATGACTGACAAAGACAAGGAAAATATATCCGATCCCATAATCTGGACACAGTTTTCAGATATTATCCATACTGAGTATGGCAATGAAATGCAAGTGGGAAAAGTTTCTCGTGAAGAGTTCTATGAATTGAGTAAAAAGTCTTACCTTATTATTCAAAGCGGAGAAGAACGGCTTTATGGCAATATCTTATTAGTAAAAGGTGTTGTGAACTAATACTTTAGGGATTGGAAGATATGGAAAATGGAAAGAAAAAAGTTCTTATTGTTCACAACTATTACCAGATTCCTGGTGGTGAAGATACGGTTGTAGAGAATGAGAAGAAGCTGCTTGAAGAGCATGGACACAAGGTTGTCTTGTATACACGACACAACTTGGAAATTAAAGATATGAGCAGATTACAAAAGTTAAGACTGCCCTTTACCACAATTTATAATCCTATAACATATTATGAAATTAAAAGGATTATTCAAGAAGAGCATATAGACATTGTCCATGTCCACAATACATTAAATCTTATTTCTCCAGCAGTATATTATGCAGCGGTGAAATGTAGTGTTCCAGTCATTCAGACCATCCATAATTTTCGACTTCTTTGTCCGGGACATGCATTTTATCTAAAAGACCATATCTGCGAGGAGTGTGTGGAAAAGGGCTTATGGTGTGCTGTTAAACATGGGTGCTATAGAGGGAGTAAAGCACAGACCCTCGTCTATGTAACAGGGATTAAGATTCATAGGTGGACCGGTATTTACAGAAAACTTGGCTACATCTGTTTAACAGAATTCAACAGGGAAAAACTGCTGCAGTTAAAACAGGTTAAATTGGAAAAAGTTTTTGTAAAGCCTAATTTTGTTGAGGCAGACGAGACAATCATCCCTTATGCTCAGCGAGAAGAACAGTATATTTTTGCCGGAAGATTAGACAAACTGAAAGGCATTGATGTGCTTCTTAAGGCATGGAAAATGATGAAAAAGAATGCTCCCAAGTTGATTATCTGCGGTACTGGACCAATGGAGGAATGGTGTAAAGAGTTTATAAGGAAGAATGAGCTTGATAGTATTGAAATAAATGGCTTTATTCCTAACAAAGAAGTAAAACGATTAATTGCAAACAGTAAAGCTCTTATATTACCAACATTGTGGTATGAGGGTTTCCCAATGAGTATTGTGGAAGCATACTCAGTGGGTACTCCTGTGATTTGCAGTGACCTTGGAAATGCTGGCAGCGTGGTAGAAGAAGGTGTCACAGGATTTAAATTTTGCCCAGGAGAGGCGGAGGAACTTATTAGTGCGGTAAAGCGAAGCCAAGATAAAATGATAATCGAATCCGTAATAAAAATCTACCAAAAGAAGTACACTGCAAAACATAATTATGAATACCTGAATTATATATACAATGCAATTATAGCAATGGAGAAAAATTATGAGCCTTTAGCGGAAAGTTACAAAAATACTGGCAGCTAGAAAGGGATGAAGCAAATGAATTATTTGATATATTTTCTGTTTGTGTTTTTCGGACAATATGCAGACAGTAAAATAATTTATCCGTTATACCTGTTTCTGGTGTTGCATGAATTTTTAAAGCACCGGAAACTGACAAAAGACTTCCTGATTGCTGCTACTATATATAGTATTATTTTACCAGATAATTATTCAACAGAGTTAATATTTCTTTTATACTTCTTATTTACAATAATATTTAAGAAAGACTTATTAAAAATTAGAAAAAGCAAATACAACATACTGTTTCTGTTTTTTATTGGAGAGATACTCATATCTACAGTATTAAATAGTGTTCCAATAATTAATATATTCTTTGCTATACTAGGTTTATTACCTCTTTTCATTTTTTTGTGTTTAGCTAACGATACTAAAAATATCCAAATTCAAGAATTGAATAACTATATTGATGTGGTTTTTTTTATAGAAACCATAGCCACTATCATTAATTTTGTTTTATATTATAGACCTGGATATGATGATTGGTCTAGAGGAACGTTAGCCAGCACAGGCGGGCAGCAATCCCAGTTATTTGTTATTTCCTCATATTTACTTATTTTCTATTTATCAAGATATATAAATAGGCGCGAAAGAAGATTCCTTTTTAAAGCAATTGTTATGTCGCTTATAATTTTTTCAACAAACTGTTGGACACTGCTGTTGATGTTGCTTATAGGGACTGGTATAGGTTATTTACTGACGCTGAGCAGAAAAAAACTATTAATTTTTTTTATAATTCTTATAATGTCTCCGGCAATGATTAAGATTGGCTATTCTGCTTTACCAGAAACTGTAAAGGTAGTTGGGGGACGGTTGCTTTCTGATCCAGCATATTTTAGTTACAGATTACATAAAGCAGAGGTATATAAAGAAACTTTCGTTGAGATTCCTAATCAGGATTTGAAATTTTTTCTTCTTGGCAATGGTATGGGCTATTATAATTCCAGAGGAGCATTGATTTGTACAGGAAAATATACTAACTTTTATAATAAGCTATTTCAGCCAAGTATCAGTCAGTATACAGAGGATTATATATTAGATTATCTGACATTGGCTTATAACGATGGAAGCTCGGATTTTGGCAGTGTATTAGCAAGGCCATATTCTTCTATTTTAGCGTTAATGGGAGAAGGCGGATATATAGGGTGTTTCCTATTTCTCGGCTTGATAACCTTACTATTAAAGAGAAAACCAAATGGGGTAATCTATTTAATTATTATATGGCTGTTCTTTTGTCTGGTAGAAAATTATTTTGAATACACAAAAGTAATAATAGCATTATATGTATGTATTGCTTCTATACAATATAATGTAGATGTTAAGAAAACTAGAAACATAAAAAGCCAGGAGCAAATCTATGATAAATGATATGAAATTTTTAACATTAAGAAATATAGCATATAAATATATTAAAGCTAACAGATATCCATTAGTAAAAAAAAGTGCATTAGATAATAAAATCAAAGAGCTTAAAGATATTCATTATGGAAAAGCTTGTTTTATTATTGGTAATGGGCCCAGCCTTGTACCTAAGGATTTAGAAAGCATTAGCAATTCAGGAATAGTTTCATTTGCGAGTAATGCGATCTATAAAATATTTGGCCAGACATCATGGAGACCAACTTATTATGTTTTGCAGGATCAGCAGGTTATAGATGGATTAGTCACTAAATTTTCAGAATTTGCTGATGTGTCCAAAGGATTATTTGTCCGTCGTGATGTTTACAAACAGCTATCTGAGGACGTATTAAAAAAGGATAATCTTTATCTGCCAAGATTGATTATGCATATTCGAAAAGATAAATATTATGATTTTTTTGAGGATTTGTCTTATGGAGCTTCAGACGGCTGTACTGTCACATATTTTATGATGCAGATTGCTTATTATATGGGATTTAAGAAAATATATTTAGTCGGCATTGACCATAATTTTCCCACCCAATTTGACGAAAATGATAATATTATAATAACAAATGCTAAAAAACAACACTGTTTTGAAGATAGCAAAGAAATCATTATGAATCCGGCACGAGTTCTTGAAACAACTTACGCTTATAAATCAGCCAAACTTTTTTTCGATAGCAAGGATATAAAGATTTATAATGCAACAAGAGGTGGAAGATTAGAAGTATATAAACGAATTAATCTTGAAGAGGCAATTATTGAAGGAAAATGATATGGGAAAATTAGTGATAGGAAAGCCCTATATTTTAGAAAAAGGCAGCCAAATAAAGCTATGTGCTAATATTAATATTAATGAAGAAAAACATGTCCTCTATTATGAAATAGATAAAATATATAAAGAATATTTGTGCTCAGAACGCTCAGATGCATTCCTTATTTCGCTTATTCAATACGCAATGGCTAATAATTTAAATATTATATGGAATACCCCTGTTACAGAGAGATTGGAATACCAATTAAGGACAATATTTATCCCTGTCATTTCAGAAAGATTTCAGGATTTATTCCATAGTATTTCATTAAGTGGTCCTGTCATTTCGGAACCAGTTCATAAGAAATTACATGCAGTTGGAACAGGAGCGAGTGGGGGGGTCGATTCCTTCTATTCAGTTATAAAACATTTAGAAATTCCTGAAAAAAGTTTTGAATTGACACACCTTTTCTATGCGGCCATTTCAAATGATGTCACATCAGAAGAAAATCTGCGAGAAGATTTTGAGGATAGTTATGCTATCACAAAAGCAATCGCGCAAGACCTTGGGTTTCCTGTTATTAAACTGTTTTCTAATGAATCAGAATATTATTTTAAAGGCATTATTAATTGGGGAGCGATGCGATTTGCTGGAATGATTTATGCGTTACAAAGATTATTTTCAACCTATTACTTTTCTTCTGGTTATCCCTATGTTGATATTACATTTGGACATAAGGAAAAAGGAATAAACTTTGATGCTCATCATTTTGACTTATTTACATTAATGGTTGTTTCTACAGAAAATATAACTTTTATAGGCACAGGCGGTGAAATTAAAAGAAGCGAGAAATTAAAAATAATTGAAAAAAGTAAAATAGTAAAAAAACATTTATTTGTCTGCAATTACAACAAGAATAAAAATTGCTCCTCTTGTGATAAATGTTTAAGAACTATGATGCAGCTATATACAGATGGGTGTCTGGAGGAATACAGGGATGTTTTTGATTTAGACAAGTTTCAGAGAGCCCAAAATAGGTACATTAGAAAAATGCTTTATCGACAGTCCATATATGATATAGAAATCATACAGAGCATGAAGGCTAATCAGGTAAAAATCCCAGTTTATTTAAAGATTAGCGCATTTTTTATCCGTCCTGTATATGTTATCTGGCAAAAGATAAAGGATATAAAATGGATCATGACTATTTTCTACCAGTTTCATTTTGATTATTTTCTATATGGGAAAAAAATGGCCAATTCTTTAAGGTACGCAAAGGGGATTCCGAGAAAAAAGTGATATTGGTATAACGCAGGGATTTAAAAGATAAGGATGTCTCAAATGAAGATTTCATCAAAAAAGGATAATAAATTTAATGTTGCAAAAACAGGATTGATTTATTTAATAAGCACAATTCTAATTAAGGGTATCATCTTCATAACCATGCCGCTTTTTACAAAAATATTAACGGTACAGGCTTTTGGTATATATAATGCCTATATGTCTTATGAAGGCACCATTTCAATTGCCTTCGCATTAGGCGGTGTTTTGGCTATTAGAAATGCGAGAATTGAATATGAAACATCTTTTGAAAAATTTAAAAGCTCCTTATTTTATCTTGAGTTTTTCGTATTTATTGTAACCCTTTGTATTGCAGTGTTATTAAAAAAACAGCTTTCCGCAATATTAGGAATGGATGAATCCATTGTACTATGCCTTGTGATTCACTCCTTTGGAAGTGCACTAATTACATTAACAGGTGAAATCTGGCGAGTTAATTATAAAGCCAACAAGGTTCTGATTCTATCTTTAATCATTACAGCCTCTAACATAATGCTATCTTTATTTTTTATTCACTTTATTTTTATAGAAAAAATGCATGTTGGGAGGATTTTAGGGAGTGCTATTCCGGCAATTCTTTTTATTTTTGCAGTATTTATACGATATTTGTTTCTCAATAGGAAAATGGTATCACGTACATATTGGGCCTATATTTTAAAACTTGGAATTCCCGGACTGCCATATATTTTATCGGAAAATCTTTTAGTTCAGTCCGATAGGATAATGATCGAACGTTATGTAGGCGCTTATCAGGCAGGGATTTATAGCGCAATCAGCACAATTGCCTCTATACTCCTTATCGTTGAAGGCGGTTTGAATTCTGCGTGGGAACCTTGGCTCTATCGAACCCTATCCGACGAAAAAGAGTTACTGGTTAAACAATATACAAATTTATATGTAGGTCTGGGAGGCATTTTAACAATTGGATTTTCGATGATTGCTCCTGAGCTGATACAAATTTTTACAGGACGTATGGATTATTTGAAATTTGCATATATCATCTATCCGTTAATTGGTGTTCAGTACTTTAATTTTCTGTGTAAAGTTTCAAATAACCTTCAGTTCTTTTTTAAAAAGGCAATTTTTCCTTCCATAGGGATATGTGGTTGTGCTGCTTTCAATATTTTTTTAAATTATTTTTTGCTTCAGCATTACCCATTCGTCGTGACTTCTATGACCTCTCTTTGTGCTATCATTATGTTTTGTATATACAATTTCATAATGACCAAGATATTTAGATATAACAACTATTATAATTTATGGGCTCTAGTTTTTGAGTCTTTGCTTACAGCATCTATAGTGCTATTTAATTACTATTTCATTAATAACATATTGATACGATATCTGTTTACTACTGTTGTTTCAATTGTAATAGGTTTCCTACTATATATATTTTACAAACAAAAGGACTATATAAAATAATGTACAAGATATACTGTGAAACTAATGCAAAAGCTGACTATCCAAGTAGCGATTATAATTTTTCCCCATCTTGCAGTTATCCTGAATATCCCTTTCAGGATATTAGTAAAGAAGAGAATGCTGTCTATTCTATGGTACGAAATGGATTTTACCAATTAGGGTTAGATCGTGAAAAATATGGCACCAAAGATTGGAATCCTCTTGGGGATTATATCCAGACAGGAGATACTGTCCTGCTAAAACCCAATTGGGTAATGCACGAAAATCCAGAACCTCTTTATCATGATCTGGATTGCTTAGTGACCCATCCGTCACTAATACGTGCAATAGTTGATTATGTTTATATTGCTTTAAATGGGACTGGAAAAGTCATTGTAGCAGATGCCCCTATGCAGGAATGTGATCTTCCATCTTTACTACAGACAATGGAATATAATATCATACAAACTTATTTTAGTAAAAAGATGGAAATTGAATTTCTGGATTTAAGAGGGGTAATTATTAAAGAAAACAAAAATAAGTTTAAATTGACACAGATCATAAAGACCGCTGAACACGGCATTAGTGTTGATCTAGCAAAACATTCGGCCTTTAATGATTTGGACATAGAGCGAATTCAAAAATTAAGGACAGCAAAATATAGTCCTGAAGATATGAACAAGCATCATTCCACAGAAAAGCATGAATATATATTAAATCCAATTGCATTAAATGCAGACGTAATTATTAATTTGGCAAAGCCAAAAAGTCATCGTAAATCAGGCCTTACTGCTTGTTGTAAAAACTTTATTGGAATCAATATGGATAAGGCTGCATTACCTCATTGTACGTATGGTTCAATTGAGCAAAATGGAGACGTTTATCTAAGAAAAAATCATCTGCTTACATGGTCCAATTTTTTTAAAGATTTGTACAATAAACACTTACAGGAACAAAATAAAAAGGCTGTTGGTTATCGCATTTTAATGGGATTATGCCGACGAGTCGGAATAAAACTTACGAAAGAAAAGTATTGGGATGGAAGCTGGTATAGAAATGATACTATGTGGAGGACAATTTCGGATATAACCGATGCAGTCTATTATGCAGATAAAAATGGAAAACTACAGAGAACTACTCAAAGAACGATATTTAATATTTGTGATATGATAATTTCCGGCGAAAAAGAAGGACCTCTGTCACCAACGCCAAAAAAATTAGGAACGATTATGATGAGTGCAGGTCATGCAGCCGGTATTGATAAATTTATTTGTAAATTTGTCGGCTTTGATAACAATTCTATAAAATATATTGATTATCTCTGTACTAAACAAGGTATTTATGATGAAAATCTAGAAATTATTTTTGATACTGGTGAAAAGATAAACTATATAGATTATCAACCTTCTAGAGAAAATAAGTTGGAAGCAGGATTTGGATGGCATGGTTTTATTGATTTATAAATACTACTTTCAAAGAAACAAGGAGAGCAAATAATGAAAATAGTTGCTTTAGTGCCCATAAAAATGAATAACCAAAGAACTCCAGGTAAGAACACAAAAAGATTTGACGATGGAACTCCTTTGATCCAATGTATTTTAAGAACTTTATTATCATGTACTGCTATAGATGAGGTATATGTCTATTGCAGCAAAGAGAAGATACAAGAGTATTTATTACCTGGAACTTATTACTTAAAAAGAAACCCTAAATATGATACAGCAGAAGCGGATGTTTTAGAAATGGTAAGAGATTTTGCGTTACAGGTTGAAGCGGATATATATATATGGGCCCATGCGACAGCACCATTTATAAGTTTGACAAACCTTAATACAGGGATTAACGCTTTAAAAAGTGGAGAGTTTGATTCAGCAGTGGCAGTTCAAAAACTTCAAAGCTTTTTATGGAAAGATGGGCAGCCTGCCAATTACTCTCTGGATAATATCCCACGGACTCAAGATTTGACTCCCCTTTTTGTCGAAACTTGTGGTTTATATATTTTTCAAAAAGATTTAATAATTAATGAGAAAAGGCGTATAGGAAAGAAGCCATTTATGCTTGAAGTATCCGAAATAGAAGCTACAGATATTGATTTGCCTGAGGACTTTGAAATTGCGAATGCGATTTATCAAAATATTGTAAAAAAAAGGGAGTTTAATGATGCATAGTATCAATATTTTAGATTGTACATTAAGAGACGGTGCTTATGTTGTGGATACCGCCTTTGGAGAAAACGGAATTAAAAAAATAATTGAATCTTTAAATATTGCCGGAATAGATATTATCGAATGCGGTTTTCTTAAGAATAAATGCGGAGAACCAGGATCTACAGTATTTAGGACTCCTTCAGATCTGTTACCTTATTTAAAGCAGTATAACAGTAAGTCCAAGTATGTGTTGATGTTTGATGCAGGAAAATACGATGTCTCGCAGTTAGAGGAAAATAAAAATATTATCTGGGGTATAAGAGATTGTTTTCATAAAGAATTTATAGAGCAAGCATTGAAAGATGCAGCAACGATTAAACAAAAAGGCTATAGGGTATTTATCCAACCCACTGGTATTCTAAACTACACAGATAAAGAACTATTGGATTTAATTGAAAGGACAAACCAAATAGGCGCTTTTTCTTTTGCCATTGTAGACACTTTTGGTTCCATGAATAAAAGAGAACTTTTAAGATTAGTTAACCTGATAGGGCATAATTTAGAAAAAGATATCTGTTTAAGCTTCCATTCACACAATAATCTTCAGATGGCATATGCATTATCTCAAGATTTTATAGAGTTATGTCATAACCAAAGGGATATTATTGTAGACTCTACCGTATATGGCATGGGAAGAGGTGCAGGAAATACAAATACAGAGTGTTTAACAGAATTTTTAAATAATTTTTATAACCGGGACTACAATACAAACAGTTTGCTTGATTTAATAGAAAGTAGTATCTTACAGATTTTTGCGAATCATCCTTGGGGATATAGTATTCGAAATTTTGTTGCAGGAATTAACGGCTGCCATGTAGATAATATTTCATATCTATATGATAAGGGAACTATTCCGTCAAAAGATGTTAAAACAATTTTAGAAAGCATTCCTAAAAAATTCAAGGCTCATTTCAATGCAGATATTATTGAAAACGCAACCGTTTCTTATTATGAAAATGCAATAAATGATACTGCCGATATTACCAGCTTGAAAGAATCCTTTAAAGGAAAAGATGTATTACTTATATGTCCGGGAAAGACAATAAAAGACTATCAAAAAATCAATCAATTTATTAAAAGTTTTAATGGCAACAGTATATCAATTAATTTTATCCCAGATCATATCTCTGTAGGATATATCTTTTGCGGTAATCTTAATAGATATAAAAATATTAGCTACAATACAAATTTAAAAATAATTTCTACATCTAATATTCATGATGACAGGCCTGATTTTATAGTAAACTTTATGAGCCTTATTTCAAGAGGGCATAAATTTTATGATAATTCAATGATTATGTGTTTGAAATTAATGGATATTTTAGAGGTTGATAACATATACCTAGCTGGTTTTGATGGATATTCATCGAGGGAGGTTAATTATTTTGATAGCGAAATAGAGAGATGTAACATAATGAGAGATACTGAGCTGTTAAATTATGAAATCGGACAAATGTTTTTAGAATTTAAAATAAATATGAAGAAAAAACGTAAAATTAATTTTATTACTATGAGTAAATTTGAGGGGGTATAGGCCATAAAAATTATTATTGGAGCTGATGATAATGGAATGCAGCTAAAAAAAGAATTAGTAGCATTCTTAGCGAAAAAAAAGATTGAGATAATAGACTATAATCCCTTTTTAAATGAAGGGCAATTATATCCTGATATAGCTGTAGAAGTATGTAAATATATTCTTAATCATGAGGCAGATAGAGGAATTTTGATATGTGGTACAGGAATAGGAATGTCAATATCTGCAAATAAGGTTCCTGGGATTCGTGCGGCAGTATGTCATGATATTTATTCAGCCGAAAGGGCAGAAAAAAGTAATGATGCACAGATTATTTGCTTGGGGGCTAATATTATAGGTTTAGAATTAGCAAAACTTCTGTTAGATACATGGCTTAAAAGTAATTTTATGGGAGGACCTTCGCTTCCGAAGGTCGAACGGATCAATAATTATGATGAAGAATTTAGAAATAAAAAATATTAAGAACATTTTGTTTTTTGATGTTGATGGAACATTGATTGACTCCTTTGAAGGCATAAAATACAGTTTAAAAATAGCTGTAAACCAGTTTGGCCTCACATTACCTAGTGACGAAGTATTAAGACAGTTTGTAGGCCCTCCTATTGAGAAGTCAATAGAAACTTATTATTCTTTGGATGCAGTTGCTTCCAAAGAAATTTCACAAATTTTTCAGGCTATATATAATAATAAAGGTTACAAATATGCACGTTTATACGACAATATAGAAGATCTATTAAAAACTTGTGAAAATTATGGAAAGTATATAGTAACAAATAAAAATCCTTTATACGCTAGTAAAATGTTAAAATATTTTGGAATTTCAAAATTCTTTATAGATGTGCTTTGTACAAATAGAGAAAAGCAAATCAATAAAAGCCATCTCATAAATGAAAAATTAAAATATCACTCACATGTGATTTCAGCTATCATGATTGGAGATACCATTGAAGATTATAAGGCCGTCTTAAATAGTGTCTGCAAATTTATTGGTGTTACATATGGATTTGGGTTTCGGCCTGGTGAGTATTATGAGTTTGTTACCTGTGATAATATAAATGAACTGAAGAAAAAGTTAATGTAGGATTGTATTTGGATTTTTTACTTTAAGGCTGCATTTATAATGACTAATTAGGAAGTACTAATATTTCACTATACCTTCTGGATTAAATGTGAGGATTGCACTCTATTTTGGTAAATGGTAAATCAGTTATTATACCTAAAATTTATGCCTCCTATTTAGAAGGTAGGGTCATTACTTTTCGCAATTAGTAATAGCAGGCACTGCGAGAAAGGTCATGTTCTTATCAATAGCTGTCTACCTTGAAGCTGCTATTCCAAAAGTCCGTTGTATGCAGAATCCCATCGCTGAATGGTGATCTATGATATGACAAGTTTCATATTTATGTTGAATCCTCCGTATGTTTATTGCGTAAAACTTGTTACAAACTTTTCACATGCTGCAAACACTATTTCATAAGTACATGATGAAGAGAAGCCGATGAGTTACTTACCATTTACATAAAAAGATTGAATTAAACTCAATAAGTGTTGTATAATATTCCATAAACAATGAATTTTTTATATTGTGTTTCTGATCGTAACTAAACGATATGGAGGATTTATTCATGGATTATAAAAAAGAATACAAACGCTGGTGTGAATTGGCAGCAGATGAGATAAAAGAGGAACTGGTTCATATGGATGAGGCTGAGATTGAGGATGCCTTCTACCGAGATCTGGCATTTGGCACCGGCGGACTCCGCGGAGTTCTCGGAGCAGGCACTAACAGAATGAACATCTATACGGTTATGAAAGCTTCCCAGGGCCTTGCCGATTATGTGAAGGAACATTTCCCGGAAGGAAAGCGAAGCATTGCAGTTTCCTATGACAGCAGAATCAAATCCAGCCTGTTTGCACAAGCGTCTTCCGGTGTCTTCGCTGCAAACGGAATAAAAGTATATATTTACAGCCAGTTGATGCCCACGCCCTGTCTTTCCTTTGCTGTCAGAAAACTCCAGTGTTCTGCTGGTATTATGATTACAGCTTCCCATAATCCAAGTGAATATAACGGCTATAAGGTATATGGTCCGGACGGCTGCCAGATTACTACAGAAGCTGCTGGAGAAATTTTAAGGAAAATTGAGAAGACGGACATTTTTACTGGCATTAACCGAAAAGAGTTTGAAGAAGGAATAGAAAACGGGATAATCGAATATATCAGTGAAGGTGTGTATACTGATTTTATTGAAAATGTTAAAAAGCAGAGCTGCCTTGGGGATTTTGAGGTCAATAAAGATATTGCCATTGTGTATTCGCCTCTTAATGGTACCGGACTGAAGCCGGTGTTAAGAACATTGGGGGAATCCGGCTATACCAATATTACAGTTGTAAAGGAGCAGGAAGAAACGGATGGAAATTTCCCGACCTGCCCATATCCTAATCCAGAAATAAAAGAAGCAATGGAGCTGGGCATCGAATATGCCAAAAGAAGCAATGCTGATTTAGTTCTTGCTACTGACCCAGACTGCGACCGCGTGGGAGCTGCAGTAAAAAACTGCGAAGGCAAATATATTCTGCTTTCAGGCAATGAGACCGGCCTGCTGCTTCTGGATTATATCTGCAGCAGAAGAACAGCAGAGGGTACGATGCCTGCTGATCCTGTAATAATAAAAACGATTGTTACAATGGATTTGGGTGAGAGAATCGCTGCCCATTATGGGGTCAGGACGATTAATGTTTTGACAGGCTTTAAATTCATCGGAGAGCAGATCGGCATGCTGGAAGCTGCCGGAAAAACCGATAGCTACATATTTGGATTTGAAGAGTCCTATGGATATTTAACCGGCTCATATGTCCGTGATAAAGATGGGGTTAATGGCGCCTTTATGATCTGTGAGATGTCTGCTTATTATAGGTCACAGGGCATATCCCTTCTTGACAAACTAAATGAGATTTATAGGACTCACGGATACTGCCTGAACACGCTTCATTCCTATAAATTTGACGGTTCCGCAGGCGCTGCCAGGATGGAAAACATTATGGCACAATTCCGGGAAGAGTTGAAAGCAGTCGGCCCGAAAAAAGTGGAAAAGGTTCTGGATTACAGCAAAGGCCTGGACGGCCTGCCAAAGTCGGATGTGTTGAAGTATGTGCTGGGGGATAACTGTTCTGTTGTCATCCGCCCTTCCGGCACTGAACCAAAAGTAAAGGTTTATATCAGTGTATGTGCTGAAAGCAGGGAAGAGGCTGAAATAGTGGAGAGGGCGATTACAGATAGCTTGGCAGGATATTTTGAGTGATTCATGTTCTGAAAAACCTGCTAAAAGGTTCTGGTTTTTGTCAACAGTTTTTTAAAAATATGAGACTATGAAGAAAAGTCTGTAAATATAGATCTTCCATGATAATGAAGGGCGAATGGCTTTAAAAAGCAGCTTTTCGCCCTTGTTTTATATATAGCAGTTCTTCATGGGCACGTCAAGCACAGGCGATGATTCTCCCTGTCTGAATGATGTAAATTCTCCCTATTCCGGAAGGTGCCTTTCATACATGATACTCAACTCTCCATAGACCTAAGCCCGGTTCCGGATTGCGGAAGTTAATCACTAATATAACTGTATCATATATCATATCAACCTTTTGTTCTTTTCCATTAATAATGAAATAGGCTAACATTCCAAGCAGGAATACATATAGCAGGCAAAAGAAATTCCAATTTGTAAACTGCTGACTTGCAAATGTATATATCCATTTTTTGAATATTGAGTAAATTGCATTCACAAGACTATATAGCTCAGAGGAGGCTGCTTCTTAGAAGCTATTCGAAAAGAAGCGATCTGGCATGTATTAGAGTATTTCTGTGGATGCATCACCCCTATAAATCTCTCTAATGATGAATAAAAATCTCTCTGATTGTCATTCCTTTTGCATACATAGGCAGAGAGAACCTTAACGTTAGAAATGTCTGGTTCTACTTTACGCTCTTATGGCCCCAAATTGCCCTTACGGTCTCTGGGAGTGTCTAAATCAATTACCCATGGACGATGTTTTCGGACAGTATCCATTTCTGCTATCATCTGTTTCTTTATTTTGGTAAACATACTTGGAATAGCTAAGATGATCCTCCTATATGCCACAAATTCAAATACCTGTTTTATTTAGATATAATTTTCTGTAAAGTATTATCTACTGCCTTTGCTAATTTATCTATTCTACAAACCCTAAAGATACTACGCCTTATATAATCTATCAAAGTACAGCCAATTGTAAATAGAAAAGCATATATTGTAACTGACATGAAAATATTTAAGCAATTAGATGTTACCTGGATTTTAAAAAAATTGTATATTATTTTATCATATAAAAAACGATCGTTATTTAAAATAAATACAGCAAAGGAACCTTTTCCCAAAAAATTGACAAGCTTTTTAGATTTGTCATTAAATTGGAGCTGCATAAATATTATTAAATAATTAATCGCTATAAATACTATGGTCGGGGATGAATACTGAACTAAATTCATCAAAAAACGAGTCTTTATACCAGCTATATCAAATGTGATAGTACTACCATATATCTTTAGTGCCCAGCTGAAAAAAACCCACATGACTATATTAACAATTGCTATCTTTTTTGATATATTACTGAATAGACTAAGCTTTTTTATACTTGCCCCCCCAACACATTATTATTAGCCAGACAAGTGAATAACCACTTTCCAGTCGAAAATTTCCTGTATATGTCTCACCAGCAGTAAATAATATGAACGCAAAAAGAACAACAATTTTTAGAGTTTGATTATCTAAGTTATGCACTCCGCATATTATTACTGGGATAAAAAAATACAGTCCGACATATGCCGTAAAATACCAATATGTATTAGATATTAATGGAAGGAGTACTAATCTGACTTCATTTTCAACGAAAGGAACCCCGAATAATATCTTCAATAAAAGATTAACAGTGCCATAAAATACTATTTGTAACCATAATAAAATTAAGCTGCTTAATTTAAAGGTAACAGGCTTTTCATTATAATATACAAACCCTGTAATCAGGGCAAAACAGTCCACTGCACAATATGCCGCTGCTTCCATCAGCCATGCAAGATAATATTGCGGTGTTCCAGAAATACTATCATCTAAAAACCCCCATCTGGCAAGAGCATGTAAAATGACAACATAAAACATTGCAGTTATCTTTAACAAATCCAGACCGTAGTTATATCTCACATTTTTCATAGCTTTTACTCATCTAAAAACACTTGTAATTCCTCAGGTGTACCAAGTACATGTACCTTTTTTGCATCTACAATACTGATCGTAACTCGTATCCCTTTATTAATCATTAAATTATAAAGGGGTGCGATATATTTCTCGTTTCCGTTCACACTGTCATTATCAAGATAGTATTCCTTATATAAATCTTCATATAACTTTGCTGATGAAAAATAATATGCACCAAGCGTACAATTATCAGAAATCCTGGTTTTTTCTTTTACCTCAACTGCACTTCCATCCTCCCCCAGCTTAACAAAACTCCAGTGACTGCCATTTGCATGAAAACATGGAATATATCCATCCGAGGAAATATCCTCATATTTCATCTCATATGGCTCAACATATGTATCAATATTATAAACCATAATAGCATCATCTGGACTACAATATGGCATTGCCAACATACAAGAAGTTGCCTGGCCATCTGTCACATAATCCAGCTCTACTAGATCTACATTATAAATTCCGCGTTTCGCACAGTGTTCCCTAATAAAATCGGAACTATTGTCTTCTGTTCTTACTACAAATATATATTTAGATACATGCTTGCTATATCCGATTAAACTATCCATGGCCCACTCAAAAAGAGTTTTTCCCTTTGCTTCAATCATATATTTTGGACAATTATAGCCTGCCTTCCGAAATCTAGTTCCGAGCCCGGCCATAGTTATAATAATTGTTATATTTTTTTGCATAGATCTCTCCTTTTATTTAGACTGTTCCCTTGATTTTTTACAGATTTCATCCAGCTCTTTTATAGAACAATTCAAAAACTCATTTGGTCTCACCGTACGATCATCCACATAAAATCCCTTATGGCCTGGCCATGGCTTTCCATAAATAAGCTCATCATATGGTATGTCCCATTCATCAAGCCATTTCAGCAAGGATTTTGCTGTATGCTTATTAATCATACCAATATTTCCATTATAGGAACTCATATTTCTAGAGGTAAATAGAATGATTTTCGCTCCATTTTCCTTATAATACTTTAATTTTTGAACCATATTATCATGAGGAACTAACTCTTCATATTTTTCATGATTTTTTTTAAGAGGACATAGGGTTCCATCTATGTCAAAAATAAATGAATATTCCTTGAACGTTTCCATTATTTTACTCCTTTGCATTCTTCAATATCAATAACCCTGCTTAGTATTTCTAAACCGATTCCGAGCATAGCCAGTTGGTGTTCAAAGCTTTCGTTATGTAGCGGAATCATACTTAGAAAGAGTAGCGCTTCAATCAGTTCTATTTTTTTTAAGTCAGGCCCGATTTCTTCTTTAAAAACTTCACAGAAAACTTTATAAAGATCATACTTCCGTTTCCTATTCGAAATTCTGTACTCTATCACAGCACAATCTGTATCATACTCTATATCAAAAAGATCTTTAATTATAAAATCATATTTTCCATCAACACTATGAAATAATTTGGCAAGTTCATAACGCCTATCACCATAAATATCGTAGGAACCAAATTTTCCTCTTGGATCAACTACTTTAATAAATGAAAAATTTCCATCTACCATAATATTCGCAAAGCATAAATCACCATGAATAATATTAAATTTTTTAATATCATAGAGCAATTTGGGAATTATTTTCTCTAGTGCTTTACTAATATCATTCAATGATTTATATTGTATACTATTCACAGTAACAGGATTATTAAAAAATGGAATCAATCTTTTATCTTGTCTCATCTTACTAAAACGCTGAAAGGTCTTATTAAGATACATATCTTTGAGCGCAGGAATAATATTTTTATCTTTAACTGTGTATCTCTTAAAATCATTGCACAAAAATCTAATTCTTTTAAAAATATCAATCCATTGCTGACAAGTTAAATCTCCATATAAAAATAGTTCATGCACAGTATGATAAGCATAATATTCCATAGAAACAAAAGGATCATTATACGATGTAGAATAATCAAATATTCTAGGTCTCACATATTCGACATCGGATGGTAATTTCAAGTACCATTTTATCTCACCAATAAATTTATCCCTATCCTCACTAGACTTTCGAAGAATTCCTCTGTCTTTATCAACAGTAATATGATTAAATTCCCTAGCTCGAACTTCCAGCTTAGAATTATAATACTTATCAGCATGCCCAATATCAAACCAATTTACGGACTTTATAATACATAAGGGATATTTTTGGCTATAAAGTTTCAATGCATAATAAAATGTGCTTATCCCTTCCTCATATCCTTGAAAAGACTTTTCTAAACAAGCCTTAAAATATCTGGCATCACTGAGCTTGAATACCCCAACAAATAGCTTCTCCTTCTCTTCAGATTTAATGTCTAAAATCGTTTTATCATAAATATCTGTAATAATGCCATTACTCTCTTTAAAATAGGTCCAAGTTTCTGACACAAAGTCCTCTGCATAATATATACAATTCTCTGCCAAAGAACTATTATCTTCTGTTACAATAGTATCCGCGAAATTTATAATAATAGATCCCTCAACCTTATCTATTCCGTAATACACTGTATGCCCTAGGTCACTTAGTTCGGGGATATTTTCTAACTCGACCCCATTTTTTTCAAACTTTGCCAACCTCCGGCGTACCTTATCCGCATTCTTATATAAAAGTATTTTGATCCTGCTACAATCTCCCTTATACTGTTCATATAAATAGTCAAAAACCATTTTTTGATTTATTGGATATATTATTGCGGGGAGCTTTCCTAAATTTTGTAATTCTTCAGGTACCAATGTTGCACTTGGTATTACTAATGTTATTTTTCTCATAAACAGCTCCTTAGATGTCTTTTATATTTATGATAAAAGTAAAAATTTTTTTTCTAAGCACAAATACCATCATAAGTACAACTGCTAAAACAATATATTTGATTAGATAATGCAGCGTAAGAAATTGAATTAATATGGTAAGCACTATTAAAACGATTGATATAATAACTAATGATTTTGCATTATAAATTTCATAGCCAATGTATTTTTTACATACCATCTTATAAAATAAATAATGTAAAAAACAAAAAATGAAGTAACATGTAAATGTAGTATATGCAGCTGCCTTATATCCAAACAATCCGATAAAAATATAATTAAGTATGATATTTAAAGCAGCACAAGATACAGAAGCTATAACTATTGTATATTTCTGCTCAAAATACTCCTGTATTCTAGCAAATAATTGAAATACATAATTAAAAAAAGCACCTAAACATATTGGAGCAATTAAAGTAATGCTTTCAAGATATTTTGTCCCACCAAACAACTGCACGATCTCTTTACCAAAAAACATGATTCCACAAAGACAGATTCCTACAAACGTTATAATGTATTCTGAATTTTTGGCAAGTACCTTATATTCTTTTGATTTGATTTTTTTATATTGATAGGGTACAAACACCGCATTTACTGCTGATGTAACCATTACAATTAAATTGCCTACCGAATATGCAATACTGTAAATTGCTACATCAGATGTACTACATAATCTGTTAATCATAATACGGTCTGAGCTTTGCAAAATAATCTCTGATATATAATGGGGCAATAATGGGACACAAAATGTTAAGGCAAACGTCCAAATCTTTTTATGAAAAAAAACTTTTCCCTTAAAAAAAATATGTATAATCAATATAATACCAATGATTGAGACCATGCATACTTCAGGAAATATTTTTGCTTTAGCAGTTTGGGACACAAATGTCACTAAATACAAGCCTGAAAATGAGGTCACAGCAGTATATACTATGGTAACAAATATCACTCTCTTATGTGCATAATCATATTGTTCTTTGGTCATCCAAGAAAGGATAATATTTTGGAAAAGGCAGTAAACAAACAAAAATACAATCATTATGCCTGAAAGACCAGAAAATGTCACCAAATTATCCCTGAAGATCAAGAAAATACCTGCCCATATTGAAGCCATCAATAAACTGAGCCCCACAATTGATGAAAGTATCATATCTCTATTATCATATTTCACATTTAAATTCATTATGGCATGTGATACAGATAATGAAACCAATATTAAAAATATATTCTCCCAGGACATATATGTACTGATAATACCATATTCTGCTGTTGACAAAATACGTGTAAAAAATGGTGTTGTTATAAGACCGATTGCTTTCTGAAGGAACTGGCATAAAGTAAGCCACATAGCTACTTTCAGCGGCAGAGATAATTTTTTATAATAGTCAATTAATTTCTTCATTCTGTATCTCCTTCATATTTTCAACCATAGAAGCAATCTAAAATTCAAAATATGTCATAAACATAACTTAACTCGTTGGCTACTTATATAGTCAAAGCTGCATAGATTACCAAAGGAACTAAAAAGCCCAAAAAGTCTCCTATAAATTCTGAAAACTTAATTTTTCAGAGATTAACTGCTTAATTTTTTCGATGTCACAGGGAGCCTGGAATATACTGTTGAATGCCATGGACAGGTTATGTCCCAATACTTTGTTCTGCATCCGGGTGTATAATCCCCTGAAGCTTTTCACAAGTACGCCTTCCGCATTCAGCTGCTCGCTAAGCTGTGAGAATATCGTTTCCACCCTCCGCCGGAAGATCAACCTCCATATTTCCATGGGCCAGTTCCTTTTATAAGTTAGAAGGCTTCAGCGACATCAGGCAGATCCCTTCCTTCTGCATCTCATCAAAAAGGCTTTCCCCAGTATATCCTTTATCTCCAAGGATTACCAGGCTGATGCGGTTTTCCACAAGATCCTGGAGTCCTTCCCGGTCATCCACTGAAGCCAGAGTGACCTCAAATGCTGTGATATAGCCCTCTAAAGTAATCAAGGCCTAGGGCTTAAAACCAGAATAAGTCTCTTTTGGGAAAGGAAGCTTCCGTAATCTGTCCCGTCCGCACGGAGTGAACGGTAGTAACATGTGTACCCAGGTTTGCAGTTTGCTGAAATTTTTCCATATCAACTAGCACAACAGGTTAACTTAAATGGATTTATACTCATAAAAAATTATTCCAACCTTCTTTAATATATAAGGCATTACTGTATCCAATAATACTGCAGTAATAACTAATATAATCCAAAATATTAAATATGCGAGGGTACAATAATCTTTATATGGCCAAGCCCTATGAAATACATTTATAACAAATTTGCTTATAACATACATAATGTATGAAATATTTTTTCCCAAAAAACAATCAGATAGTCTTCCTAAACAATTAAATATAATGCCTATTTTTGTATTATGCTTAGAACATATAATCACTCCAGCAACAGCTATTGGAAATATGAAATCCAAAACGGAATGTTTCATCATAAAAATCACACTAACAAATATACCAATGCATATACTGTACATAATATCAAACCAGCGGTTTCGAATTCTGCCTGCAATATAATCAAAATATCTATCAGTTGAATATATTAATGTACCTAAACACATTCCCGCCAATCCTCGCCACATTCCTCCGGTCATAAAGTAAATATAGTTTACATTATAATCTAACCCTTTATCTCCGCCAAACTGAAATATTAAAGAATATCCAATTAGGATCAAAATCGGACTAATAAACTTAATTGTAAAATCTTTGTGAACATATAAAAGATAGTATAAAATATATCCATCTATTATTAAAACAGAAACATACCAAAGCATAAAATTAGTCCAGTCTCTAGTAAAACCTGCCATTTGTATCATAAGTATTTCATCTATTGTATTAAGTAAATAATTCCATATTATAGCAGCAGATTTAATTCCTATTCCAAAGCTTAAGATAATGCTTGAACAACTATACACAAAAACTAACATTAAACCTATAAAGTACAACGGATATAATTTTAATATTCGACGTTCCAGAAAAGATATAGGCGTGAATTTTTTTTGAAAACATGAATAGCAAAGAAAATAACCAGATAATACAAAGAAAAAATCAACCCCTAAATACCCCCCCCCCAAAGGTATCTGTATCATAATGTAAAAGGGCTATTAATGATGCAAAAAAAAATCTCCAAAACTGCAATTCATAATTTCGCCCATTTTCTATTTTTTTGTAGTTTTCATTACGTGCCATGTCTTTTTAGTCTCCTGATCAATTGATTATATACTTTCCTAAACAATTTTGAATTATCATATAGAGAATCTTTTATCTGATACAAAAAATATATAAATCCCTCTTTATAATTATTTTTTATTTTGATATTTCCGCCGCCATATTTATTATAGAGCCTCAGCCATTCTTCAAATGTATAAAATCCATGACTTAAATATGGTTCAACTCCATATCCAGCTACCCCATACTTTAAATTTATTAACTGTGCCTGTTTCGCAGAAATCGGGATAAAGTTATTAGCTAATGAGATTTCAAATTCAGTTTTAGTTTTCACTGTTTTATCTATAGCATTTGCTATCTCTATATTTTTGGTCTTCCTCAAACATTGTAGCCAAAGAAGCTGTTCCGCGCCAAAATTATCCTCAACACGTGGATATTTCTCTCCTGGTTTTATAAAAAAGGAATATGTATCCACTAATGGTGTTTCAAAATAATATAATAAATCCTTTGTCAATCCGAAAAAAAACCAATCACATATATTATAAGGCAATCCATACTTTTTATTTATATTGTAGGTAGGCAATGTTATAAGCCGATGGTAGAATATTTTCCATGATAACAATTCTTTATTTTTAGGAATATCAGAATACTTATTAAAATATTCAAGAAACTTTGTCCCATATATTTTCAAATCGGAACGCAATTTTAAGGCATATTTACGTTCTGCCAGTTTTAATCCTTCATAAGAAGTAATAATCTGATGATTAACTGTATTTAACTTATCAATATCAGACCAAGGCATAATGATTCTATTTGCCTTAATGTTTTTCGAGAAAATAATCTTGTCATATATTAATCCCTCGACATGCTCACCCTCCCATGTTGAAATAATTATTTCAGCCTCCGGAAGATGCTCTCTTATACTTTTACAGACTTCCTGCGTTATAAAATTTCCATTTTCTAATAATTCTTTCATTATAGGACCTTGTATAACTACGCTGATATCACAAGATTTAATCATTAATAATCCCTCATCGATGCAAATCGGCTGTTTTGAACGTCGTCTAAAAGCTTATTTGTGATAAAGTTCCATTCAAGTTCTCTGGTATAGGTCTTCATTTTCCTTTTTTCTTCTTCACAAAAACTAGGATTCTCAATAGCATATTGCATTGTTAAAGTCAATTCATCAATATTTCCTGTTTCAAATATTTTTCCTATCCTGCCTCGGTCAAGTTGTTCAACCAGGCCGCTGGTATTTGATGCTATAATTGGAACATTAAAATCTATGGCTATCGGAATTACTCCAGATTGTGTTGCTTCTAAATATGGTAAAATGACAATTAAATTCTCACCAGAAAATAGAGGAGCTATTTCTGAATCCTCAATATAACGATTTATTATATTGATATTTTTGCAAGCTATAATACTTTCTCTATACTGGCTCATATCTCCGTTTCCAGCAATTGTAAGAGAAACTTTGTCATATTTTTGGCATATATTACTATAAGCTTTTAAAAGCATATCAATTCCCTTATATTCTTCAATTCTTCCAAAAAATAAAAAATTTATATTTTCAGAATCATAGAATGAAATATCGCAGGCAATGTTTCTATAGCTTGAGAACAAGCCATGCCTCATATAATAGACAGGCTTTCCATATTTTTTATAAATCGGCTGGATATATTGTTTTGTTAAAGCAATTAATTCATTGGTGCTACGATATCCGTATTCTGAAAAAAACTTGTTAATAAATTTTTCTCCAGTATGTGGGTTTGGATCATGACAAATGCCAATTTTATGTGCTGCCTGCAGCGAATTATTAATAATATTTCCCCATGGATGTACAAATGGCTGAATAGATATATGGAACTCTATTCCGCTAAATATTGTTTTTAGCCTCCGTATCTCCACAAGTTTTAGGTACAACGATTTCTGAACAAACGACTTTTGATTTCCTGTATCTATTGTGTATATATTTAATCTGGAATCCTGTATCCACTGTGACTTATTTGAAATCTGATCGGAGATGATACAATAAACATGGTTTTCCGCGTTATCAGCAAATCCCTTTGCCATAGACAAGGCTATAGCTGGAGCAGAATCCTTTTTCCAAAGGCATTGCATTAAAATATTAGCCATATTCCCTCCTATATATAAGTTTCCTTTTTTCTTGTATTAAATAAAACTAAAATAATTAGTGCAAGACATTGATAACTATCAAAATACAAATCGAAAAAGCATGCTGCTAGAAAATAATATCCTAAGATTTTACAGTCTGATTTTTTTAGGCAGATGCTTATTATATAGGAAAAAAAAGCAACTCCTATAAGTCCTATTTCAGCAATAAAAGCTGTAACGGAATTAAAAGGATAGCTTAAGACTGCACTACGCCAGCCTATCTGAGCTACAAAATCGTAGTCATAGAAACTAATATAACGGGCAAACTGCGGTAAATAATGTGGTGCAAACAACGACGATATCAAATTATTAATTCCATTATCTGCACGCCACATTACTGTATAGGCAAACAAATTGGCAACGCGGCTTCCGTACTGCCCTAAACCAAATCCAGTCAGTAGACGTATCCCTCTTAATTCTTCTAAAAGTGTCCCTCTAATATATTCAAATTTTCCATTCCAACCACTTGTATATAGATAAGTATTTAATAAATCTGATTTATCTTTAATATAATTTTCTATCGGTGGTAAATAAAGAAGAGATATTACAATAAATAATCCTACATAGAATAGAATAAAGTAAAACATAAAACTGTATTTCATTATTCCTTTATGTTCGAAAATAATATACCCTAGACTACCTATGGCCAGTGCTACTATCAAACTTTTAGAATCACTCAAATATAACATGATCAATAAAATCAAAAGATAAGGTATATTTTTTTTTACATTTTTCCAACAGATTCCCGTCGGATGGTTAATGCCATTATGAAATAAGATTACAACAAGTGAGACAATGAGCCAATTCCCAAACCAATGAGCTGAACTCATTGTTCCACAAAATATATCTCCTGGTATAAATGTCAAGTTTTTTAACGCTATTGTTATAACAATAACAAATTCTATACATAAAAAAACTTTTATTCCATATACCATATCTCCAATATCGAGTTTATCTGTCAATAATAAGGTGGTTGCTAAAATAGTCAAAAGATATATCAAATAAAACAATAAATTAATTTCCGTATCATATACAATAGAACTAATAAATGAGTTTACAATAACGACTAAAAAGGCTAGTATAAATATTGCTTTTGGCCTTTTATAGTGAAATTTCAATCTGTTTGTATTCTTTAATAGACTCATCAATAATAAATTAAACATAGCGAATACTTCGCTTGGCAATAAAAAAGAAGATATAATAGCTAAATCCAAACTTTTTTTATCTCTGATTCCAACAATCAAATTTATTATGATTATCAAGATAGCAATCGGGGAAGACAAGCATGGCATAAGGGCAATGGCCTCAAACAGTACCAAATATACCATGAATAATGTATGTTTTTTCATATCGTTCCTTTCCCAGTTTTTATCCCATTATGTTTTGCTCTATAAATCTCTTTAATTCTTTTATTACACAATCGCCAGAATATTTCATAAAAATATCATTCATCACAGGTTTTTTATTTATTATTGCTTCTATTGCAGCAACTGCATTTTCCACAATTTCACTGTCACTACTGTTAGGAATGATAATTCCATTTTCATTATTAAAAAGACATTCATGAATGTCTCCTACATCAGTTGAAACAATAGGAACACCACATGCGAGTGATTCCAGAACAGAAGTGCAAGTTCCTTCAAACATCGATAAGTTAATCGCTATATCAGAAACATGGTTATATTTTGCGATAATATGGGGATCATCAATATATCCTTTAATAACAAAATTATCCACAACAGAAAGTTGCTCTATTAAGTTTTCTAAATTATTTCTATCTGATCCATCCCCTAAAATATAGAATTTAATATTATAATTTCTACTTAAAAGTTCCTTACATATACATGGAAGAAGAAGAATCCTTTTTGGATTGTGTTCAAGTCGACCTGAAAATAAAATAATAATCTCGTCTTCACAAATATTGAATTCTTTTCTAGAAGACAATTTATCAGATTTATAATATAAACCAGTATCTATCAGATTTTTTCCATACTTTATTCTATTTGCATATTTTATATATCTTTCTTGATAATAAGGGACACCATACTCTTTTCTATTAAGTATAATGAATGTATAGGCTGCCACAGATATTGCTTTTTTTTCCATGAGTAGATGAATTTTGGCTAGGCTCTTGCCAAAACCAATTTCGGAATACTTGCTTGAACCATGGATCATTTGAATTAGCTTATGTTTATTTTTACTGAATAAAAATGGCAAGCTATATTCTGTTCTTTGAGCATATATACAATCATATTGCCCAAGTTTTCTCACCCAGAAGATTTCTCTAAACAAATAGTAAGCACTTAGAGGCTTTCTTTTATTATCAGAAATAGGGATAAATGTATATTTTTTTCCACAATATTCCTGATTATATGCTCTCCCCAGTGTATGCTCACCGATCATAGTAGTTCCAAATACAGTTATCTCACTATTGTTGGAAAATGCTATTAGACTCTTAATATATTGATCTACTCCGCCTAAAGATACTGTTTTCATATCTCCAGAATGCAATATTGCAATTTTCACTTTATATTTCCCTCATAAAATTAATAAGTTTTTCTGCCTCATAACTCCATAAAAATTTATTTTGCTTAAATTTAAATGTTCTGTCAGAATTATTTTTTAAACATTTATTTATTTTCACACATAGATCCTCTTCATCGTTATTTTCAAAATATTCTGCGGTTTCTCCCAATACTTCCGGAAGTGAACAAGTATTAGAAGATAAAACGCGAGTCCCACACGCCATTGCCTCTAACGGTGGAATGCCAAATCCTTCGTACATGGATGGAAATACAAATAATTTAGCGTTTCCATAAATGACTGGAAGATCTACATCATTTATAAAACCAGTAAATAAAATCCTATCTTTTACTTTATCATCAATATCATTTAATAATCCATCTACCTTCCATCCCTTACGTCCAGCTAATACAAGTGGTATATCTATTCCCCCATTTAAAATCAACTTTTGGTATGAGCTAATTAAAAGACGTAAATTTTTTCTAGGCTCTAAAGTAGATACAGAGAGTATATATTGCTCTGGTAAGTTATATTGTTCTCTAACTCTTTTACTTCGTTCTTGATTAGGAACATAGTTCAAAAACTTTTTATCAACTCCACAGTATATTAACCAAATCTTTTCCTTAGGATAGTTTAATCTAGCAACTATTCTAGCTTTAGAAAACTTTGATATAGTTATTATACTCTTACATTTAATCATTGCGGCTCTATGAGAAATTCTAAAATACCACTTGCTCATCCCATTCATAGTTTCCGGACAATCCCAACAGCAAATGTCATGAATGGTGGATACCATATTTTTTCTGAATAACAATATTGGTACAGGAAATGCCATAAAAAGATACCAGTCAGCTGTATACTTATAAATTTCAAACGGCAGTTTTATCTGGTTAAAAAATAGTTTTTTACAACTAGAAATAACAGCTATTTCTATACTTTTTCTATTTTCACAGTCTTTAAATATTGGATGAACTTCATTTTTAAAAATCAAAATATATTCATTTTCATTGTAACGCAGTAATTCTCGTGTTAAACAGGCCGCATAGCGTTCTATCCCAGAAAAATTGTCAGCAAGAGCAGTCAAATCAATTAAAATTTTCATTACTCTTTATCTCCTACCAGTACTTTAGCATAATCGGAATCATACAGACCGCATCTTTCCAGTACCTCTTTATCAGCCTTCCTGGATCCTGTGTAATACGGAACAGCCATTCCAGACCGCATTCTGACATCCATCTTGGTGCTCTTCTCACAGTCCCCGCTTCAAAATCTACAGTCGCTCCTATCGAAATCCCCAGCGGAATACCGTATTCTTTCAGGTGGTGATATATAAACTTTTCCCCTTTCGGCGATCCCAGAGAAACTGCCAAAATGTCTGGAGCTGCTTCCCGTACCATATCTGATATCCTTTCCAGTTCAGTTCTGTCTTTTTCAAAACCCAGCGGCGGCGAATAGGTCCCCACTATCTGTAATCCCGGAGTCTTCTTCACCAGATTTTCTGCCGCCTTTTTAGCCACACCCTTGCCAGCACCCAGTATAAAAATGCAATACCCTTTTTGTGCTGCTTTTTGACACATCAGAGGAAAATAGTCGGAACCGGATATCTTTTCTTTGATTGGATTGCCCATCAACCTGGATAACCAGATCAGCGGTTTTCCATCTGTCAATATCATATCTGCGTTTTTATATACTTCAACGAATTCTTTATCCTTTTCCAGCATTACAATATGATCTAAATTAGGAGTAACAATATATGCATTTTTTTCCGCTTCAATTAACTCATCGATCCGTTCTACTGCCTCATCCATAGTCATGCTGTCCACGTAAGTGTTTAAGAACCTGATCCTGGTCATATGTATCTCCCTCATTCCATATAAGCTGCAAACATTTCCTTCAATGCATCAAACACACTGTATTCCGGTTCCCACCCAAGCTCCTCTTTTATTAATCCGTTATCACAGCAGATAACTGGCGTATCCACGGAACGCAGCCGCGCAGAATCAATCTCAACCCCTATCTCCTGACTGCTCAGTCCGATGATATAATCCAGCATTTCATCAAGACCATAAGCCTTTCCAGAACCAACATTATAGACCCTCCCGCAGTTATCGCTTTCTATTATCATCCTGTATGCACGAACAACATCCTTCACATGGCTGAAGTCTCGCTTTACTGACAGATTCCCTGCCTGGATCGTCCCCGGCTTTCCTGACTTTTCAATTTCTGCTGCCTGCTTGCAGAAGCTTGGCAGCACAAAAGAATCTTTCTGCCCCACTCCTGTGTGGTTAAACGGACGGACACAGTAGATTTTCATCCCATACTGTTTCCGATACAGTTCCGCAAATTGTTCCTGTGTCACCTTAGAAATCCCATAGGGATTACTGGCATTCAGCTTGAACCCTTCCTTGATTGGCTTGTCCGAACCCTCATATTCCTCGCTTGATCCGATAAACATAACCTTCGGCATGTCTCTTTGCTTTCTCGCCGCCTCCATAACATTTAAAGCCCCGACTACATTTACCATCATCGTTGTCTGCGGAATCTTCCATGAGGCTCCTACGCTGCTGACAGCCGCAAGATTCACTATCATATCAGGACGAATATTTTTTACTAAATCTTCTACCTGTTCATGGTCCAAAAGGTCTGTGTTATAAAAGGCAGACAGTTTCAAACGCACAGGAGGGTCAAGCTTATCACTCCCATATACTTCATATCCATGATGGAAAAACTCTCTGGACAGATAGCTTCCTGTAAAGCCTCCCGCCCCGAATATCAGAACCCTCTTCATAGACTCCTCCTTCATGCACAAACAAGACTGCAGCTGCAGGATTTTCCATGCACCTGACTTTCCCTTGGTTTTCAGGCCAGCCCTGCTTCCTTTTTTGCAAGAAGCAGGTCATGTTCTGCCATGATTGCACATAGCTGTTCATAAGTTGTTTTCTGGGGATTCCAGCCCAGCTTTACTTTCGCTTTTGTCGGATCTCCCCATAGGTTAACAACGTCTGTGGGACGGAACCACTGCGGGTTTATGCACACCACCATCCTGCCGGTTTTTTTGTCATATCCCTTCTCATCCATGCCTTTTCCCCTCCACTCCAATTCGATGCCGTCATTAGCAAACGCAAGGGTAGTAAATTCACGGACTGTATGCTGGGTACCCGTAGCAATAACATAGTCATCCGGTTCCTCCTGCTGCAGAATCAGCCACATGCATTCAACATAATCCCTGGCATATCCCCAGTCACGGAGAGAATCAAGGTTTCCTAGTTCCAGATGATCCTGCAGGCCGCAGGCAATCCGGCCGGCTGCCAGCGTGATTTTGCGGGTTACGAAGTTGTCTCCACGCCGTTCCGACTCATGATTGAACAGGATGCCGTTACAGGCAAACATGCCATAAGCCTCACGGTATTCTTTTACCATCCAGAAACCATACTGCTTTGCAACGGCATAGGGACTGTATGGGTGAAACGGGGTTTCTTCGTTTTGCGGGCATTCTTCAACCTTGCCATAGAGTTCAGAAGTAGAGGCCTGATAGATACGGCAGGTCTTTTCAAGGCCGGCAATATGTACCGCTTCAAGAATCCGCAGCACGCCAAGGGCATCGATATCACCAGTATATTCCGCGGCCTCAAAGGAAACCTGTACATGGCTCTGGGCTGCCAGATTATAGATTTCCTCTGGCTTTATCTGAAGAACGATACGGATAATGCTGGAAGAATCAGAAAGATCGCCTTCATGGAGGATAAGCCTGTCCATAATATGATCAATACGGGAAGTCGTGGAAATAGAGGCCCTCCTGATGATGCCGTGGACTTCATAGCCTTTCTCCAGCAGAAGCTCTGCCAGATAGGAACCGTCCTGTCCAGTGATGCCGGTGATCAATGCTTTTTTCATTCTTATTGTCTCCTTTTATTTCAATTTTGGCCTTCTATCAGCCTGGAAATTTAAATATGGCTTCTTATTATAATGAGCTTTCCTGTAACTTGTAATTTTCCTGTCTGTGCAGGGATAAAGATGCTTTCTCCTGCTTTTACTGCCATCGCGGTATTTTTCAATTCTAATGTCCCGCTCCCTTTAATGCAGACAATCGAATTAAATTCTGTATCATCCAGCATGATTTCAGATCTGCCGTCTATATCATAAATAATCGACTCGAAATATTTGCAGCGGCTGATTACCGTTCCTTCTTCCCTGCAGCCGGATTTAAACTCTGCCGGCTGATACTGCTGATAGTCCAGCACATCAAGGGCTTTCTGGAGATGGAGTTCCCTTTGATTTCCATATTTATCCCTGCGGCCATAGTCATAAAGCCTATAAGTGCAGTTACTGCTCTGCTGTATTTCACAGATCAAATTTCCCGCTCCGACTGCATGAACCGTTCCTGCCGGGATAAAAAACACATCGCCGGGTTTTGTCCGGAAGAAATTTAAGATTTCCATGATGGTATGATCCTTAACCTTCTTCTCAACCTCATCACGGCTTACATTGTGCTGAAAGCCCACATAGAGTCCTGCCCCCGGTTCTGCATCAATGACATACCACATCTCATTCTTGCCATACTCATTTTCATTCATGAGCGCATAGTCATCATCCGGATGCACCTGCACTGACAGATTTTCCCTGGCATCGATAAATTTTATAAGGAGGGGAAAAGCCTGCAGCGGGCCGCACTTCCATCCAAGCGCCTCTCTGCCGACCGCATCCAGGTATTCCCCAAAGGGAATGCCCTTATGCCTGCCAGATGCAATCATGCTCTGTCCAGCAGGATGAGCGGATAACTGCCAGCTTTCTGCAATCACATCATAGTCGCACTGCATTCCATAAACATCACGGAGCTTTGTTCCCCCCCACAGGTAATCTTTAAAGATTGGAACCTGTTTTACCATCGGTTCTATTGAATAGCCAAGCCGGCTTTCTGTCATGTCCATTGTCTGCCTGGCGACCATATCTTCCCCATGGAGAATTTCACCAACCGCTGTTTCTACAAAAACAACCGGATCATCACCGATATTAGAAATCTGATGCTCTGTTCCGATTGGAATATCAATGTTATCTTTTGTGCAGCAGGCTCTGCTTTTCCCATTCAGAGTAACCAATGCGTTTCCTTTGACAAGTGTCCAGTTTTCACTGCGGCGGGCATGCTTATGAGAATAAATTGTTTTTCCCGGCAGCAGAAACACCTGTCTGATCCGGTAATCGTTTTCTTGTGCCAGTTCCTCATAAAAGCCCCAGGAACGATAGAACATCGTACTCCGCTCCCCATAGGGCTTCAATTCCGGATAATCGTTCAGGATTTCCTTCATTTGCCCGGATCTGCCGTAACGGCTTACATATACGGCATCCGGAGTATTCACTACAAGGACATTATCTAAATCATTGACCACAACCGCCTGTCTATGAGCGTTATTAATGACTTTAGTATTGGAGCAGTCATTCACAATACTGATCCCTTCTGTCTGATATCCAGTATTTCCCAGATCCTCCAGACTGCCGAGATCGCTCCAGGCAAATCCTGCATTTACAGCCCTTTTCCGCTCTGTAACAGAAACAAGGCTTTTTTCTATGGCAATTGGCGTGATATTTTTCTGGATTTCAGCCGGATAAAATACATAATTCTTTGTATGTTTCCTCTGCGCAAAGGCTTTCTGGCACTCCTCAAAGATAACCGGCTGCAGCTTCTTCATTTCATTCTGGAAAGAACCGTTTTCAAAGAGCAGCATTCCAAGGTTTCTGTATGTATCAGGATGTCTTTGATTTAAAAAAGTCCTGTCCGGTTTTTCTATAAACAGATTGAATTCCCCGTTTTGGGACAGCCCGGTAAGATATCCATACCGGCGGCTGACGGTTTCTTCCTTCTTACCGAATAATACGATATTTCCTTCCCTGGCATATTCCTTTGCCTGGAGAACCGCATCTTTATAACTCTTTTTTTCACCTTCTGACTCTGCTTTCGAATCAATAATATGATCTGCTGCTGTTACAAAGACATATTCTAAGGGCTGAAGGCTGAGACAGGGCAGGAGAACTGCTGCTGTCGTTTTCCTCGGTTCCTCTTCAAAGACACAGCGGTACGGTATGCCCTGGAACGCCTTCATTTGATTTTCTATAATGAAACGGTACTCGAAACTGGTAACAATGATAAATTCGTCGCAGTAAGGGATATTGCGCGCTACAGTTTCCTGAAATACCGAATGGTTCTTCTGAATCTGAATGAACTGCTTGGGATAATTTTTACGGGACAGGGGCCATAACCGTTCTCCCCGTCCGCCGGCCAGGATCAGACATTTCATAACAGGCTCCTTTACAGCAGTTCTTCTCTCCCGGCAGCATGAAGGGCATCCACAATCTTTTTCACATCCTGCGCCTTATCTTTGCGGCAGACCATAACTGCATCGGGCGTTTCGACCACTACAAGGTTATCTACGCCCACTGCTGTTACAATCTTTTTACTGGAGTAGAGAACCGTATTTGTAGTATCAATCGCAATCGTATCGCCGATCAGCACATTGCCTTCCTGTGTCGGCTCATGCAGCACATCCATCATGTCCAGACTGCCCACATCATTCCAGCCAAGTTCCCCGGGAATCACCAGAACATCGCCTCTGGAAGCGGATGGTTCCATCACTGCATAATCAATCGAAATGCTGCGGATACGGGGATAGACTTCAGCAATTGTTTCCTTTTCCCTGTCTGTGCCCATTGCACTTCCTATTTTTTCAAGCTCGATATAAACATCAGGAATGAATTCCTTCAATTTTTCAAGGATTACACCTGCCTTCCAGACAAACATCCCGCTGTTCCAGGCATATGCGCCGGAAGAAGCGAGATAGCTTTCTGCTGTCTCTTTATCTGGTTTTTCTTTAAATGCAAGAACCGGCTTTGCTTCTTCTTTGCTGCCGGCAGACTGAATATATCCAAATCCCGTGGATGGAAATGTCGGCGGGATGCCAATCGTAACAAGTTTTCCCGTCTCTTCCGCTGTTTTTACAGCAAGATTCAGAACTCTAACAAATTCATCCGTATTTTTTATATAATGATCGGAAGGGGTAATTACCATTACCCCGTCGCCATACTTCTTAATCATCTCTATTGCTGCATAACCGATGCAGGCAGCAGTATTTCTGGAAGCAGGTTCAGAAAGGATATGATCTGAGAGGACCCTTCCTTCTGTTGCTTTCCGCATAGGGGGAACCTGTGCCAGGTTGGTAACAATAAAAATGTTTTCCCTGCCCACCACAGCTGCCAGCCTGTCCACAGCTTCATTTATCATCAGATCTTTACGTCTTAAACTCAGAAGCTGTTTGGGCGTTTTCCGCCTGGACAGCGGCCAGAATCTGGTGCCGGAGCCGCCGGCCATAATCACGCCATAAGCATTCATCATTCTCGTCCTCCAATTTTTGTTTATTTGTCCTGCACAAGAAAGCAAAATAAAATGGATACAGACAAGAAACGATGCTGGAAATACTTCCTAAAAGCGGTAGGGAACTTCAAATAATTGCTATTATTTTTTTGAAAAAATTCACTTTAAATTACAACAGAAATTAATATTTTGAGAAATTTTCTTATAATTTTACACAGATATTGGCACAAAATTTATAATGTTTTTCAAAAAAAACAATTTCACAAAGAAATTTTAGACTTTTACTTTTCATGGCGTTTACTTTTAATAATTACAATGCTATACTAAAAGCATATTCAGATTCCTTTTAATACAAATATGAATATTCATCTATAAGTAATGTTTTAAAGCTATGCTTAAGAAAGGGGTCAAGCTATGCTATCAGAGGAACTGATTGATTTAGTGGATCAAATTCAAAAGAAAAAATGTGAGTTGCAGAATATCGAACTTAAAAAAGCTGAAAAAGGCACTCCAGAGCGTCTATATGATACGTTATCCAGCTTCTCCAATCAAACGGGCGGTGGAATCATCATCTTTGGCCTTAGTGAAAAGGATGATTATGCAGTAACAGGTGTATATAATCCGCAGGATATTCAAGTGAAAGTTACAAATCAAGCCTTGCAGATGACCCCGGTTATCCGCCCTATTTTTACAGTGGCTCAAATCAATGGGAAAAATGTCGTCAGTGCTGAGATTTCAGAATGTGAAATCTACGATAAACCTTGCTTTTATACTGGTGCCGGAAGAATACGAGGATCTTACGTAAGAGTGGGAGAAGCGGATTTACCAATGACAGAATATGAAATATATAGTTATGAAGTCTTTAAGAGGCGGATTCAAGATGAACTGAGGACAATAGAACGTAGCAGATATGAAAATTTCGATCAAAATGCTCTGGCCGAATATCTTTTAAAAATTCGTGAAGAAAAGCCGAATTTGAGCAAAATGTCAACGGAGCGTATATTAGAACTTCAGGGAATAATGGAATCTGACCGACTTACTGTTGCCGGCATCATGCTTTTAACCGAATATCCTCAGGCCTTTTTCCCACAGCTAAGCATTACGGCAATGGTAGTCTCAGGAACGGAATTTCTAGAAATCGGCACAAAGGAAGAACGTTTTATTGATAATAAGCGAATTGAAGGAAGATTATCACAGATGCTCACAGAGGCAATGAATTTTGTGAGAAGAAACAGCCGTAATTCTATCAGTATTGATAAAAATGGTATTCGGAAAGACAGGCAAGAATATCCTATGAGAGCTGTCCGAGAGATTATCCTAAATGCTTTGATTCATCGTGATTACAGCATACACACGGAAAATTCTCCGATACGTCTTATTATGTTTGATGATCGTATAGAAATCGAAAATCCAGGTGGTCTTTATGGCCGTATTACAATTGACGAATTGGGAAAGGCCGCGGCAGATACAAGAAATCCCTTTATAGCAGGAGCATTAGAAATCCTTCATGATACAGAGAATCGCTTTACTGGTATTCCAACTATTATACATGAAATGGAAAATGCTGAGATGGCTCCTCCTGTATTTGAAAACAGGCGCGGTACATTCAAGGTTATTTTATATAATCAGATTCAAAGCAATAGAAGCTCTGATTTAGACGAAAGCCCTCCTTCTATTTCTTCAAATATAGTTTCAAAACCAACGATTCAGGAGGCAATTCTACAATACTGTAGCATTCCACGTAGTAAGCTGCAGATTGCAGAGTATCTGGATATATCTTCACAATACTATGTAATGAATCACTATATTAAGCCATTACTTTTGGAAAATAAGCTTACTATGACAATTCCAGATAAACCCAAAAGCAAAAAACAGCAATATGTACGAGTAATTTAATTGAGAAATATAACTCTCATTTACATGTGTTTACTATGAAACTATCCATTCCTTCATTAAAGTATTCTAGTGATACAATTATAAAGAAATTTAAAACCTTTCTGTCTTGTGGAACTATATCTGGTTTAGGTGAAAGAGCAAAATACCCTGCAGCAAAGCTGACAAAGCTTGTGGGCCTGATTAGTCAACAGAGCTGCCGGGTATGTGCTTTTGAGGTTAGCCAGTATATAGATATATGCCTTGTCCAACTTGTTTATAATACGGATAACCCTATTTAACTTTGCTTGATATAATTTTACACCCTATTTTAAAGCAGGCTGTAAAGAGAGCTATTCCAATCAATACCCCTATCCCATCAATTGCCATGTCTCTTACCTGACAGGCGCGGCCTGGCACAAAATATTGATGGATTTCATCACTGATCGCATATACTATACCAAGCGGAAAAGCATAGTATCCAGCTGATTTTAGGTGGATTTTGAAGCTTGTAAATACATTCATTAATAGCAGACCAAGCAGCGTGTATTCGGACATATGCGCTGCTTTTCTTACATAAAAGTCAATAGAGTCTGTAATTTCTATCTTCTCCTCCATGGTCCATGAAACCTCTCTAGATATACTTATCATGTTGACGATTCTTTTTGTAATATAGCTGCTTTCCCTTTGAGATTGTATAGCTGTTCTGGAGGAAAACATAAATATTACTCCCATCCATAACACTAACAGGCCAATATTAACCATCTGCCATATATATCTTTTTCTCCCACTTTCCATAACCACTCAATCCTTTTCCATGTTTCTATTAGAAAAGTATACCACATTTAAAAAAATTATTAATCTGTTTGTATAAAGTTTCTTCCGTTATATCTTAACAGCACCTCTTTTTTTCGATTGAGAGACACTTCCGTATAGATCTGAGTTGTAACAATACTGCTATGTCCAAGCAATTCCTGAACATCACGGATTCCTGCTCCATTATTAAGCAGCTGAGTAGCAAAGCTATGACGGAGGGAATGAGGCGTTGCGCTAGAATTGATTTGTGCAATTTTTTGATATTTAGTAAATACATTTTCTATACTATAAATACTCATCCGCTTCCTATGACGAGCAATAAAGAGGGCAGAATCTAAGGGCTCTAGTTCTCTCCTCTTTATCAGCCAGGCATTCAGTTTTTGGCAGACAATTTGTGAAGAAATGAACAAAAGACGTTCTTTGTTCCCTTTTCCATGAATTAAAATAGAATTATCTCCAGGATTATAATCCGTTACATCAAGGGCGGCAGCTTCTCCTATGCGCAGCCCAAGACAAAATAAGCATTCTATGATGCACATATTTCGTAAAGCCAGTTGTGCGCGGTAGTCAGATTTAGCGTTTTGGAATTCTTTTGAAGTGGCAGAAATCAACCGTTTAATTTCTTCACGTGACAGGGTTTTAGGCAAGCTTTTAGGAACTTGAAATTTTCTGGAGGAAAATCGAAAAAAGACTTCATGAATTCCATATGTATCTGCAATAAATTCAAAAAACTGCTGCAATGTTACATATTTTCTTCTAATAGAACGAGGCTTCAACTCTTGTTCGTCTTGTAAATAGGAAAAATAAGCAAGAACAGACCTATCATTCAATTCTTCCACTTTTCTGAGTGTGATCCAATATAAGAAATGATTTAAGTCACAGGAGTATGCTTTTAACGTATTATGGGATAAATTCCGTTCAGTTTTTAGCCTTTTAATAAATTCATTTGAAAACTCTTTGATTTTCTGTAAGTCGCACTTCATCTTAAGTATCCTCCTCTTTTTTGAGAAATTTATCTTTAGTATCGCTCCTATTATCTCATATTTTATAAAAATAGTATTTGTGCAAATTGAATTTAAAAATGGAATATTTTGGTAATTATTTTTATAAAACAAATTATTCTTTGATGTTAACAGAATTTTTAGTACTATTTTTTCAAAAAAATAATAGCAATTATTTGAAGGTAATCGCCATATTAGAGACCCAAATTGTCTGTGACACTCATATGGTTTATTCACCAGAGATAATGCAAAAATCAAAATTTATAAGAGTTTGTAATTTTGCATAAGAATTGTCAGGGCTTGAAACAAGCTTATCTCCAAAGATTTGAAAGAAAATTGTACGAAATAATGGAGGAAATAACAGCGATGAATATCAGTATTTTTGGACTTGGCTATGTGGGATGTGTAGGAGCGGCTTGTTGTGCAAAATTGGGCCATCACGTGATCGGAAATGATATATCAGAAAGCAAAGTCAATCTGATCAATCATGGACGTCCGACGATCATTGAAGCAGAGGTGGCTGATTTGATTAAAGATGCCCATGAAAAGGGCCTGCTTGAAGCTACAATGGATTATCATTATGCTGTCCATAATTCGGAGATTTCGTTTATCGTAGTCGGCACGCCGAGCAGCAAAGAGGGTCATCTGAATCTGGAGTATATTTACAGTGTTGCACATCAGATTGGTGCAGCGATGAAAGACAAAGATGGTTTCCACATCATCGCAATCCGGAGTACAGTTCTTCCGGGAACTAATAAAAAGGTTGGCGAGATCGTAGCTGATGAATCTGGAAAAGAGCGAGGAAAGGATTTTGCCATTGTTTCCAATCCGGAATTTTTGCGAGAGGGGACAGCCGTACAGGATTATTTAAATCCACCTCTGACACTGATTGGGACGGACAGTGCGATTGCAGAAAGGAAGTTTCGGGAGCTTTATAAAGAGATCCCTGGAGAATTTATTTCTACTAATATTGAAGTGGCCGAAATCATGAAGTATGTAAATAACACTTATCACGCTTTGAAGATTGTATTTGGCAATGAGGTTGGGAATATCTGTAAAGCATTAAATATTGATAGCCATAAGGTTATGGAAATTTTCTGCAAGGATAAACAGTTGAATATTTCTCCCTATTACTTTAAGCCAGGATTTGCGTATGGAGGCTCCTGCCTGCCTAAGGATTCAAAAGCGCTGTGTACGCTGGCGCATGATCTATATGTGGATGTTCCTGTTATCAGTGCCATTTATCCATCCAATGAAAAGCAAAAGAAGAATGCGATTGACATTATTGAGAGTAAGGGAAAACGAAAAATAGGAATTCTCGGCTTAAGCTTTAAAACAGGAACGGATGATCTCCGATGCAGCCCGATCGTTGATGTGGTTGAGGTGTTGTTTGGAAAGGGATATGAAATTCATATTTATGATAAAAATGTTGCAATATCTCAGAAAACGAATACAAATGCAGACTTTATTTCAGCCAAGCTTCCACATCTTTGTGACAGGATTTCCGACGATCTAGATGCTGTATGTACGGCCTGTGATGTTCTGGTGATTACCAATAAAGAGTCGGAATTTGCGGAGATTCCTTTGCGGTATCCTCATAAAGTGATAGTAGATCTGGTGCGCCAGTTTAAGAAGCTTGATTATCCAGGAAATTATGAGGGGATCAGCTGGGGGAATATTAATGAAAATGCTGCACAGCAGGAAGAAGTGATAAGAGAAATGGCTAAAACAGATTTTTAAACAGAAATTTCATTGATGTGTGAGGGAGAGACATATGGCAGATATAATGTGGCTTACAAATCGTCTGAAAGCAATGAGCCTTCCGGAAATTGGATGGCGCATCTCTCAAAAAATGGTTCAGAAGTCGGAAAAAAGACGATTTAAGCTACATAGGGTTTTAGTAACAGAAACTTTATTCAATCAAAAGCTTTCTAGCTTTGAGATAGATGCAAAGAGGATGTATCTGAATATGAAGAATCAATCTTACACATTAGAATCTTCCATTCCTCTTTTGGGAGTGTCTGACTATAGAGATTATAAAAAAAACTGGGCGGCAGGGTTTCAGACAGAGCATTTGTGGCCAGATGTTTTCAGTTATCAGTTAGAATATAAACAAAGAGATGATATTGGAGATGCAAGGACCAACTGGGAATTAAACCGTCATTTCCAATTTGCAATGTTGGCAAAAAATTATGCTGCGTCTGGAGATGGTTCTTTTTTACAGGAATTTCAAGATTTATTTGAAGACTGGAATGAAAAGAATCCTTTTTTGTGGGGAATTTCGTGGACCAGTGTGATGGAGGTGGCGATTCGGACAAGCAACTGGTGTTATGCCTACTGCTTTTTTTCAGATTGTGAAGGCGTGCCTGAAAAATTGCTGGAACAATTGAAAACAGGGATCCTAAATATGACAGATTATATCTGTGCTCATTATTCAAGATATTCCTCTGCCAATAATCATTTAATTGTGGAAGCTTACGCAATCGGACAAAGCGGAATTTTGTTTCGGTATCAGCCATGGATCGATCTGGCAATAAGGATTCTAACACAGGAATTAAGGAACCAGAATTATTCCGATGGAATCAATAAAGAGCTCTCTCTGCATTATCAGTCCCTTTACACGGAAGCCATGGGGCTGATGATGAGGCTGATGGTAAAAAACGATATAAAGATCCCCAAAATATGGGATGAAATGTTGGATAAGATGTGCTGTTATATGGCAAACTGCATAGGATCGTATGGAGAAACCATAGCATTCGGAGACAATGACGAGGGAAAGATACTGGATCTTCATGGCGGCATCCATCATTACCCATATGTGCTGGGATTGTTGAGTTATTTGCTTAAAAAGCAATATGTCAGCCTGGAAAACGTAAACTGTGAAAACCTGAATTGGCTTTTTACGGAATCGGAGAAAAAGAAGGCGATTGCAAAAGCGATTCATACTGTACCGCAGTATATTTGTTATAGAGAAGGCGGAAACAGTATTTTGCGTAGTATAGATAGGCGAGTATTGATCGGGATCGACCATGCGGCCCTTGGATTTGGAAATATTGCCGCCCATGGACATGCAGATGCTCTGAGCTTTCAGATGTATGTTGATGGCATTCCTATATTTGTTGACCCAGGAACATATGTCTACCATTGTGACATAAAAAGCAGAAATACCTATCGAAAGACAGAGAATCATAATACTCTTTGCATCAATAAAAAGGACCAGTCAGAAATGCAGGGAGCATTTCTTTGGGGAAAACGTGCGAAATGCTGCTTGCTGGGATATGAGGAAATGGACAAAGGAGTCATGCTTCGAGCGGCCCACAATGGATATCCAGAGAACCGTCATACAAGAACATTTTGCTTTAATGGAAAAAGGAAACTGCGTATTGCAGACGAGCTTGAAAAAGAGGATTTTGTTTCATTAAACTTTTTGTTTTTTCCGAGCGCCGTATTGAACATTGAGGAAAAAACGGCATGGATCTTAATTGGAACAATCCGAATTTCCATAGAATTTGAATGTGTGAATGAAATAAAATTGTTTAAAACTGAAAAGATGTATTCAGAGAAGTATGGAATACAGGCACCGGCACCGGCTTTAGTTGTTAAAGCGCAGACAGATTCCATTAAAACAATGATTCAGGTAAGGATGGCAGAAAGCTGAGGCGAGCATATGAACAGTAAAAAACGTAAGGTATTGATAATCGTTGAAAATTTACCAGTGCCCTTTGACACAAGAGTGTGGCAGGAAGCAACAACACTTGCGGAAAATGGTTATACGGTTTCTGTGATCTGTCCGAAGGGAAAGGGCTATACAAAGGCGGAGGAATGCATACAGGGGATTCACATTTTCCGTCATGATATGCCCGAAGAAGGAAATGGCCCGATCGGGTATTTGAGAGAATATGTGGTTGCCCTGAGGGAGGAACTACGCCTTGCCAAAAGGGTTTATAAAGAAATAGGGTTTGATGTGATCCATGGCTGTAATCCACCGGATAATATTTATCTGATTGCAAAACGGTTTAAAAAATATGGCGTGAAATATGTTTTTGACCATCATGATATCTGCCCAGAATTATTCGAGGCCAAATTTAGCCGTGTAGGCGGGCCGCTGTATCAAAGCCAGATTTTTATGGAAAAGCAGACCTATAAATACTGTACCTTTGCGTTTGTGACCAACGAGAGTTACAAGAAAATTGCAGTTACACGAGGTAATATGGATCCAGATAAAGTAATCGTTCTCCGCAGCGGCCCAAAGCTAGAACGGATGAAGATTATGGAACCGATTGAGAGTATCAAACACGGCTATCAATACATGGTTGGATATGTAGGCGTCATTGGCCAGCAGGAAGGGATTGAGTATTTGCTGGAAGCAGCAAAGTATATTAAGGAACGTGAAAATAATGTGTTTTGGGGAATCGTTGGAGGCGGACCGCATGTAGAGGCCATGAGGAAACAGGCGCATGATATGGGACTGGATGATTGTGTGGAATTTACCGGGCGCGTGCCAGATCGTCAGATGCTGGAATATCTGAATACGGCAGACGTATGCGTAAACAGTGACAAATATAACAGTATGAATGATAAAAGCACTATGAATAAAATATTGGAATATATGGCTCTTGCAAAGCCCATTGTGCAGTTTGACTTGACAGAAGGACGGTATTCCGCACAGGAGGCCTCTTTGTATGCAAAGAAAAATGACGCTGAGGATATGGCTGAAAAAATCATTGAATTATTAAAGGTTCCTGAAAAGCGCAAGCGGATGGGGGAATACGGAAGAAAACGTGTAATCGAGGAACTAAGCTGGGATCATACCAGTAAGGCTTTATTGGAAGGATATGAAAGATTTTTTTCAGATGGATTTTAGAGGTGAAAAATGAATTTATCTAAATATTCGTCAATTACATTTGATATTTTTGATACGTTAGTAAAAAGAAAAGTTGCTTTGCCAGAAGATGTTTTTTCATTGGTGGAAGAAGAATTAGATCAAAAATTTAATATTACAACTAATTTTAAAGAAAAGAGACTGGCTGCCAAAAGAGATATTTCTGTTAAAAACAGATTTTATTCAATTAGCGATATTTATACTGTAATTAACCTATCGCCAGATGTGTCTGATGCAGCACAACATTATGAAAAAGAAATAGAAATAGCAGTATGTTTCCCAAATAAAAAAATAATTAATTTATTGAATGAAGCAGCATCTTTGAAGAAACAAATATTTTTGATTAGTGATATGTATCTTGACAGAGCAACAATGGAAAGGATTTTAAAAAAATGTCGAATTACTGCATACGAACGTTTATATATTTCGCAAGAAGAACATGCAGATAAGGTAAAGGGTGATTTATTCAAAAAAGTTATAGAAGAAAATAGATTAGATCCTAGAAAAATGCTTCATGTTGGCGATAACATAAAAAGTGATTTGATAGGTGCAAAAAGGTATGGAATCCACACTTATCATATAAATAAGAAATCTATGTGGGGAAGTTATTTTTCCAAGAGAGGATTAGATAATTGTGAAAAGAGGCAATATCAAAAAATATTGCATTTATTACAAGAGCAGATATCTGACGTTAGTGATAGATGGGAAGCATTAGGATATGAATGTTTAGGACCGGTTCTTTGGGGATTTGCAATATGGCTTAGGGAACAATTAGATTCAGTTAGTATAAAAAAAGTTTATTTTCTTGCAAGAGAAGGAGCTTTATTAAAGAAGATTTTCGAACAATTATATGGACAGGTGTTTCAATGTGAATACCTATATGTATCTCGCCATAGTCTGACAATTCCTAGTTTTGCTTCCGAGAAAGGCTATGAAGATATAGTGAGAAAAGTATCTTTTCCCAAAGAAATAACTGTTGAAGAATTTCTTGATTATATTGGATTAGATTATAACGAAGTTTCTTGTGAGGTAAATAGCCTAGGATTGCATAGAAAAGATGAGATTGAAGGGTGGAATGTGGTTCATAATTCTACGCTGAAACATTTATTTAAAACAATTGAACCATATGCAAAAGAAAAATATAAATGCCAGTCTGAACTATTTAAAAAGTATTTGAATCAGAATGGATTTATTGGAAAAGTTGCTATTGTAGATATCGGCTGGAATGGTACAATGCAAAATGCTTTAGAAACGTTATCTTGTGACCGTAATGTGGAGATTTATGGATTTTATTTTGGCGTTAATGAGAATAACAAATTGGCTCCTGATTCTAAAGCTTTTGGATATATTTATGAACCAGGAAAGAATATAAATTATCAATATTATATTATGGGAATGTCTGGTCCTTTGGAAATGATGATGACTGCTCAACATGGAACAACATTAGGTTATGAAGAGAAGGACGGGATCGTCTTTCCAGTCCTTGGAGAAAGTGAATATTTCGGGAAAAACAAAAAAAAGGAAAGCGAGCCGATAAAAAAAATGCAGAGGGGGGCCTTGCGGTTCCTTGAGCAAATGGAAAAAGATAAATATTTAGGGAAAAAATCTGTAAAAGGGAAAGTAGCATTTCACAATTTTTATCAATTTGGAATATCACCAATATTGCGTCATAGACAAATGTTTTATGGGATGAAAGAATATGATTCTCAAGTTGAATTGACAATGTTGGATCCTAACCGTAAAGGGTTTGTTGGAAAGAATTCTATATTGAAAGGTTTTTGGAAATCCAGTTGGAAGATAGGATATATGAAGGATAAGTTAAGGTTACCATTGCCATATGAAAGAATATATCTGGTGATGAGGAAAAAACGGAGATAGAAGAGAATGTCAGATATAGTATCTTGGAGTGATATGATTTCAGTAATCGTTCCAGTATATAATGTAGAAAATTATCTTTATAGATCAATAGAGTCTGTATTAAATCAGACTTACAAAAACCTTGAGATTATTCTTGTAGATGATGGATCAATAGATGAGAGCCCTGATATATGTGAAAGACTAAAAAAAAGAGACAGTCGAATTCGAGTTATCCATCAAAAGAACGCGGGTTTATCCGCTGCCCGCAATGTAGGAATTGATATATGCAATGGAAAATATGTGTTTTTTCTTGACAGCGATGATTTATTGTTTCCAACGGCATTTGAAACTCTTTATTCATTACTTAAAGATAATAAAGCGGATATTGCAATTGGCGGCACATATACTAGCTTTTCGTCCAGATATGAATTACCCCAAAATGTGAGTGAAAATACTATAATTGGTAAAGTCGGCTCTATAGAGGCAATAGAGGAAAGTTTATATAGTAAAAAATTTTCACCATCTGCTTGGGGGAAATTATATAAACGTGGTTTATTTGATGAAATAAGATATCCTGTTGGAAAATATTATGAAGATTTATTCACAACATATAAATTATTTTTGAAGGCATCTACAGTTATATATACCACACAGAAAATATATTGCTATTTTAAAAGGGCCGGAAGTATCAGCATGGAAAAAGGCCTTTCAGAAAAGCAATTTGACTGTTATCAGGCACTTGAAAATATTAAAGATGAGTTATTATCTGATTATCCACAGTTACAGAAGGCTTATAAAAATTGCTATTTAAGCTTTTTTATTCGGTTGACACAAAATGCCCAAAAAGGACAATTAAAACGACTTAACAAAGTTGTTAAAAATGTTAAAAAATATAGATTGACGGTTTTTATGGATAAAAATGCTTTAAAGAGGACGCGTGTAATCGCATTGGTTTCATTTTTTGGAATACGGATTACAAAGCAGGCCATTGATAGCTGGTATAAAAGAAAGGCGTGACAGGATGTGGAAAGTATAAGGCGTAATCATTATAGCAAAACGCAAAAAATATTATGCGTGTTATTTATCATATATCCATTTTTTGATATTTTTTTTACTTATATTACTAAAAACGATGGGGTTTTAACAATGCATGTGTGTTTTTGCGCAATTTTGATTGGTCTTATTGTTGGAGAAAAATGTTTTTATAACAAAATTGTGCCGCATATCAGTTATTTTGTTTTTGTCATGATTTGGATTTTTTGTATTGGGATAGATATAATCAAAGCAGATGACCTGGAGGGGATATCTTATGGTTTAAAAGCATTATCATTGATGATATTACTACATTACTTTTGGAAAAATGATTTTTATAATGTATTTTCACGAGAACTGGAACGGCATGTATGGCTTTGGACACTTGTAAATATAGGCGTATTTGTAGTCGTATTATTGTCAGTTAGTCAAGGGGGGATATATTCTCATTGGGGTACGACATCTTTGACAGGGCCATATTTATTAAATCATACATTGGCGTACCTTATGTTGTTTATTGTGTGTGGTGATCTGTATTTATGGATAAAAAAAACAAAGGGGATTATGCTTCTGTGTGCAGGGATATCTTTAATCATAATGTTGCTGACTGGAGTTAGGACAATTATTATTCCCATTACTTATTTGGGTTGGATTTATGCGAAACGGAAAGGTGTTAGAGGTTTTTTATATACTTTATTTCTGGGAATATGCGGAATTGTTTTGCTTTACAGAACAGGTGTACTTAATACATTGATAGAAAAAACAGTATATGCGGCATTAAATGGCTCTGTTTCAAACGGACGTTTTAATATATGGAAATCTTCTTTTAATGCTTATTTGACATCAGGAGATATATGGAACTATTTGACTGGGATATGCGTAAATGGGCTGAAAAGTTATAATAACCTGCATATAGGGTTTAACATACATGCACATAATGATATCGTGACTATATTTGTAGCGTTTGGCCCTCTTGCTGTAGTTGTTTTTATGTATACATTTTTTAAATATTTGAGGGATTATGCAACTGTATTCTTTCTATTCCCATTACTTTTTTTCAATGGATTTATTACGTATGGACAGGCAGTTATATTATTTGTTTTTGGTGTTGTGTTGATTCAATATGGTATGGAAGGAATCAGAGCTGTTAGATGCAAAGATAGGGATGGATCTAAAACAAGTGTAAAAATTGCAAATACAATAAAAGGCAGGCCTTAGATTATGAAAAAAAAAATTACAGTTATAATTCCTGTGTTCAATAATATTTCTATAGCTATGGCGATTGAAAGTGTAAAAGTAATAAAAACTGATGAGGTAGGATTAATTGTTATAGATGGAGGCTCAACAGACGGTACGATAGAAATTATTTCGAAGTATAAAGAGATAATAGATATTTTTATTTCAGAAAAAGATGATGGCATTTATGATGCTATGAATAAAGGGATTTTACTTGCTGATAGTGAGTGGGTATTTATACTTGCATCGGATGATAAGCTTATATGCAATCCAATAGAAATAATCAAACGATATGAAGACGGACAGTATGATTTGTTATGTGGAAATATTATAAGGGATTATAATAATGGAACTTATTTGATTGGTAAATCGGATAAGGATTTATCTCAGTTAAAGACTATATGTTCTTTATGGCAGCCAGCAACCTTTTTCAAAAAAAGTGTTTTTGAACAATATGGACAATTCAACAAAGATTTGAAATGTGCAGGAGATAGAGACTTATTTTTGCGGTTATATGAGCAAGGAGCAAAGTTTTATATTATGGACGAATTTGTTACATTATTTCGCGAAGGAGGAATAAGTACCAAGAATCCAGTTAAATGCGGATATTTGGAGGATATGATCCTTTCAGACCGATATGGAGCGAATAAAGTGAAAACTCGCTTGTTTTTTATAAAGAGGAGCTTTCGTTTTTGGGGAAGTAAATTAAAAGATTTATTGGGGATCAAACATCAATCAAGACGTTTGACTAAAACAGAACTTTATAAAGAGTTAGAAAATGAATGGGGACAAGCTGAGTCTTTACGCGCATATTTTGGGTGAAAGGCCTAATGCTCAGGAGAAATCTATATTAAAGTTTATATATTATGAATAATACAGAAAAGACTTTAAAAAACAGCGTCATATCGGTTATTGCACAATTGACAACATTATTATTACAGTTTCTTAACCGGCGAATATTTATTATTTTTTTGGATATAGAGTATTTAGGGTATCAAACACTTTTTAGTAATGTTTTTTCCTTGCTTTCTGTCGCGGAATTAGGCGTTGGAAATATTATAGCATTTCATTTATACAAAGAAATTAGTAGTAATAATAATAAAGAAATTGGTAAACTTATGTATTTATACAAGCAATTGTACCGGTTAGTCGCTTGTATTGTTTTTATTATGGGAATGGGCTGCTGCTTTTTATTGCCATGTTTTGTTAAAGATGCAACCGCAAGCTGGAGTTATTTACACATTATATATTTTCTTCAGCTTACCAGCGTGATACTGGGATATTTTTTATCTTACAGAAGAACAATTTATATTGCAACTCAACAAGAATATAAATGTGTCCAAATAGATCTATATATAAACATAATTGTACAAGTGTTTCAATTAGGGTTCCTGGCAGTATTTCATAATTATATTTTGTATCTATGTTTACAGTTATCAAGTACAATCATAGCTAATATTGTTATTGCCAGAAAATCTAACAGGGAATATCCATTTTTAAAAGAAAAATATTTAATATCTAAAGAAGATATAGAAAAAAGAAATATCTTTTCTGATTTAAAGAATTTCCTCATACATCAGATTGCATATGCAGTCTATAAGGGGACTGATAATATTGTGATTTCTGCTTTTTGTGGGGTTCGTACGGTGGCTTTATATGGTAATTATGTTCTGGTGCAAAAAGGTGTTATGCAGATTTTGTTCTATAAATTATTAAATCCAGTACAGGCAACGATAGGAAATATTGTATATAGCGAAAGGGATAAAAATGAACTTTGGGAGCAGTTTGAGGTATTGGATATTTTAAGCTTCTTTTTTGCATCTTATATCAGCCTTGGTTTTCTGATTTTCTATCAGCCTTTTATTCAGCTTTGGATGGGGCAGGAATATTTGCTCTCAGATGGATTTGTTATACTATTTTCACTTACAATGTATTTTCTTGCTGTTTGGGAGATTGTTTACAAATACCGTACGGTATTTGGAGATTATCGGCAAGATCGAAATTTTATGTTGATGTCAGCCATTTTAAATCTGGCAATTTCTGTTATAGGCGCAAAACTTTTTGGGATTTTAGGAATACAATTTGGAACATTGATTGGCTATTTGCCGATAGCTTTTGGAAGAATTCAATTTGTTGTGAAAAACTATTTTAAGCGATCTGTCAGTAAATATCTGTTGAAACATGTAGGGCTAGTATTAATTGTTTTAATTGAAGGTATTATTTGTTTTTTGTTAACCAATAACATGCCAATTAGCATTTGGGGACTTTTAGAGCGTGGTATCATATGGTTATTTATGCCGTTAGCCATTAATCTGTTTATTTACTATAAAAACTTACATTTTAAACAATTTTTAATTTATCTTAAAAGGATCATCATGATTTTCAAGGCTAAAATCAAAAAAAATAAGTGACATATGGAATCCGAGTTATAGTACTGATTACTGCGGACAAAATTAATTGTGAGGTAGAGAAAATGCCGTTGAAGAATTCTAAAATCTTTATAGCCGGACACCGAGGAATGGTCGGTTCGGCGATCCATAGAAAATTGATTGAGAAAGGATATGATAATTTTGTCCTGAAAACTTCAAAGGAACTGGATTTAACTGTACAAGCTGAAGTTGAAAACTTTTTTAAAAGAGCAAGGCCGGATGTTGTTATTCTTGCAGCAGCAAAAGTCGGAGGAATTATGGCTAATATAGAATCTCCGGCAGTATTTTTATATGATAATCTGATGATCCAAAATAATGTTATTCATTCTTCGTATAAATATGGAGTAAAGAAACTGCTTTTTTTGGGTTCTTCCTGCATATATCCACGACTTTCTCCACAGCCGATGAAGGAAGAGTATCTTCTTGATGGAAAGGTTGAACCCACAAATGAAGGTTATGCCATTGCGAAGATTACCGGTATGAAGCTTTGTGAAATGTACAATCGGCAGTATGGTACAGATTATATCAGTGTTATGCCGTGCAATCTTTACGGCTACGGCGATAATTTTAATGCAGTCCGTTCCCATGTGGTTCCGGCTACAATCCGAAAGTTCCATGAAGCAAAAATAAACCATCGTCCAGAGGTGGTGGTCTGGGGAACGGGAAAGGCACGCAGGGAGCTGCTTTTCACAGATGATATGGCGGATGCCTGCATATATCTTCTGGAGTCTTATTCGGGAAATGAGTTTTTTAATGTTGGAACCGGATCTGATGTGTCTATTCGAGAACTTGCGGAATTGGTGAAAGAGGTGGTTGGATATACAGGAACTATTGTATATGATACCTCAAAACCGGATGGCATGCCTCAGAAATTAATGGACTGCTCAAAACTTTCGGCAGCAGGATGGACATATAAAACAGAACTGCGAGAGGGACTAGAAAAGACTTACAGATGGTATTTAGATAATTATGAAAAGTTCAATTAAAAATTGGAATTTCCGAATATATATCAGATGAAATAGGGAAGGAGAGCTATCATGGAAAAAATTGGTGTGGGATTTGCATCTGTGACAGAGATTGAGAAAAAATATGTGATAGATACACTGAACAATGAGTGTTTATCGCAGGGAAAATATGTGGCAAAATTCGAAAAAGAATTTGCTCAGGCACATGGTCAGAAATATGGGGTTATGTGTAATAGTGGGACATCTTCATTGCACCTGGCTCTTGAAACCTTAAAGGAAGTAGACGGATGGGATGAGAATACGGAAGTTCTGGTGCCGGCTATTACTTTTATTGCCACACCAAATTCCTGTATTCATGCCGGGCTGAAGGTGATTTTTGTCGATGTGGAACTGGATACTTACAATATAGACCCTAACGAAATTGAAAAGCATATCACTCCAAATACGAAATGTATTATGCCTGTCCATACTTTTGGGATGCCTTGTAAGATGCAAGCCATTATGGAAATTGCGAAAAAGCATAAACTTCGTGTGGTTGAAGACTGTGCAGAAGCTCATTTTGCAAAAGTAGATGGTGAACCTATTGGAGGTTTTGGCGATATCACCTGTTTTAGTACATATGTTGCCCACACGATTACTACGGGGGTTGGCGGCGTCGTTTGCACCAGTGATAAACATTTTATGGAAATCCTCCGTTCTCTGGTAGCCCATGGAAGAGCTTGTACCTGTGAACGCTGTATTGCTTCTGATGGAAAAACAGTGTGTCCGAAACGTATGCTGACAGAGCCAGATCGAAGATTTTGTTTTGAACGGATTGGTTATAGCTATCGGGTTGGGGAGATTGAAGGAGCACTCGGACTTGCTCAGTTGGAGCGTAAAGATGAAATTATGGGAAAACGCCATGAAAATGCAAATTATCTGATTCGTGGGCTGGAAGAATATGAGGATGTGCTCCAGCTTCCCCGCCATTCGGAGAATATTGAGCATACGTATATGATGTTCCCGATCGTTATTCGGAAAGGGAGCAAGCTTCGCTATAAAGATTTTGTCATGTATCTGGAAAAATGTAATATTGAGACCCGACCCATGCTGTCTCTTTTAAATCAGCCGGTTTACAAAGAAATTTTTGGCGATCTGGAGCCGCAATATCCCGTAGCAGCTTATCTAGACCACAATGGTTTTTATATAGGCTGTCACCACGGATTGGAGAAAGAACAGTTAGATTATATCATTAAATGTATAGGGAAATATATCAAAGGACATAGAAAAGGGGCAGTTGAATAATGAGAACAACAGCGCTTATTACAGGGATCACAGGACAGGATGGCTCTTATCTGGCAGAATTTTTACTGGAAAAAGGCTATGAAGTCCACGGGGTCATACGGCGGGCATCTATTTCTAATACAACTCGTATCGATCATTTGATGGGACAAATCACCTTGCATGATGGAGATTTGAGCGACAGCTCTTCTTTAATCCATATTATCAATTTGGTGAAACCGGATGAAATTTATAATCTTGCAGCTCAGTCTCACGTACAGGTTAGTTTTGATGTTCCGGAATATTCCGGTGATGTGGATGCGTTGGGGGTGTTGCGAATCTTGGAATCAGTTCGTGTTCTTGGCCTTACACAGAAAACAAGGATATATCAGGCATCTACTTCGGAGCTATATGGAAAGGTAGAAGAAATCCCTCAGAAGGAAACGACTCCTTTCCATCCTTACAGCCCTTACGCAGTTGCAAAGCAGTACGGCTTCTGGATCACAAAAGAATATCGTGAGGCATACCATATGTTTGCTGTAAACGGAATTCTTTTTAATCATGAGTCGGAGCGCCGGGGTGAAACTTTTGTGACAAGAAAGATCACTTTGGCAGCGGGCCGTATTGCAGAAGGAATCCAGGATCATCTGGAATTGGGGAATTTGGATTCGCTCCGTGATTGGGGGTATGCGAAGGATTATGTAGAATGCATGTGGATGATCTTGCAGCATGATACGCCGGAGGATTTTGTAATTGCGACCGGAGAACAGCACACGGTTCGTGATTTTACAGAAAAAGCTTTTGCTGCCAATGGCATCAGGCTTCGGTGGGAAGGCTCAGGAGCAGAGGAAAAAGGCTATGATATGGAAACGGGGAAAATGCTGGTGTGTGTAAATCCGTCCTGGTTTCGGCCAACAGATGTGGACAATCTGTTGGGTGATCCGACCAAAGCAAAAACGCTTCTTGGATGGTCCCCCCGGAAAACCAGCTATGAAGAATTGATCAGGATTATGGCAAAGCATGACAGGGCATTGGCGAAAAAAGAAAAGGCAATGCATAAAGCAGAGGGTGTATGAGAGATGAATATTGTATTATTATCCGGCGGTTCCGGAAAACGACTTTGGCCGTTATCCAATGATGTACGGTCTAAGCAATTCATAAAAATTTTTAAAGAAGAAAATGGAGCTTACGAATCCATGGTGCAACGAGTATATCGGCAGATTCGTAAGGCCGATGCCCATGCTTCTGTCATCATTGCGACATCGAAAACTCAGGTTTCGGCCATTCATAATCAGTTGGGGGAGCATGTAGGGGTTTCCGTAGAGCCTTGTCGAAAGGATACATTTCCGGCGATCGCACTGGCGACGGCGTACTTAACAGATGTACAGGGAATTTCTCCAGAAGAATCTGTGGTAGTCTGCCCAGTTGACCCCTATGTGGAGGATAATTATTTCGAGGCATTGAAAGTATTGGGAGAACAAGCAGACAAGGGGGAAGCAAACCTTGTGCTTATGGGGATTGAGCCTACATATTCCTCTCAAAAGTATGGATACATTATTCCAAGGACAAAAGGAACTGTATCAGAAGTAAAAATGTTTAAGGAGAAGCCAACTGCAGAGATGGCAGAAGAGTATATCAGGCAGGGAGCTTTGTGGAATGGCGGTGTATTTGCTTATAAGTTAAAATATGTAATGGAGAAGGCTCATGAGCTCATTGACTTTACAGATTATCAGGATTTATTTTCCAAGTATCATACTTTGGAAAAAAAATCTTTTGATTATGCTGTGGTAGAGAAAGAAAGCAAAATTCAGGTGATGCGCTTTGGAGGAAGCTGGAAGGATCTTGGAACCTGGAATACTTTGACAGAGGCCATGGAAGAAAATGTGGTGGGAAAGGGAATTCTAAATGAAAAATGTTCAGGGGTCCATATCGTGAACGAGATGGACGTCCCAGTTCTTGCCATGGGTTTGCATGATGTTGTGATTTCGGCTTCGCCAGAAGGAATTTTGGTTAGCGATAAAGAACAAAGTTCTTATATAAAACCTTTTGTAGATAGAATTGAACAGCAGGTTATGTTTGCTGAAAAGTCCTGGGGTGATTATAAAGTGATGGATGTGGAAAATGAGTCCATGACGATAAAAATCACTTTAAACAAAGGACATGCCATGAATTATCATAGTCACAGAAACAGAGATGAAGTTTGGGTAGTCACTCAGGGAAGCGGCCGAACGATAGTAGATGGGATGGAACAAAAGATAAAGACCGGCGATGTTATTACCATGGGTATAGGATGCCGGCATACAGTGATGGCGGAAACAGACTTGAAGCTTGTAGAGATACAATTGGGAAAGGAAATTTCCGTACATGATAAGCAGAAATTTGAATTGGAATATTGACAGGAAAAGTTTTGGAAAAAGATGAAAAATAAGCCATTTTTATTAAAGCCATCAGGGAAAAATTATCTGTGGGGCGGCCGACGATTAAACGATGAATTTGCCAAAAATATAGATATGGAACCCTTGGCAGAAACATGGGAATGCAGTACGCATCCGGATGGTCCCAGTTATATTTCAGGTGGAGAATTTGATGGGAAGAAGCTGTCAGAGGTGTTAATGCAATATCCAGAGTATCTTGGAAGTCATCCTGATGTGCATGGAGAACTGCCCATTCTCATTAAATTTATTGATGCCAGACAGGATCTGTCTGTACAGGTTCATCCAACTGATGAATATGCCAGTTCGCATGAAAGTGGACAGTCTGGAAAAACAGAGATGTGGTATGTATTAGATGCCAAAAAGGACACACAGCTTGTATATGGGCTAAACCGAACTGTGGAAAAAGCAGAAATTAGGGAAGCTATTGAAAAAAGGACTCTGGAAAAGTATCTGCAGAAGGTATCGATTAAAAAGGATGATTTATTTTTCATTGAAGCAGGAATGATTCATGCGCTTGGCGCCGGGGCATTGGTCGTAGAAATCCAGGAAAACTCTAATGTAACTTATCGTTTATTTGATTACGATCGTATGGATAAGAATGGAAAAAAACGAGGGTTACACGTGGAGAAGGCCTTGGATGTAGCTAATTTAAAGAGTGTGGCTAACGTTAGACAGCCTTTGCGAGTATTGCGGTATCGCCAGGGAGTGGCATCGGAGTTGCTATGTCGCTGCAAATATTTTGAGGTACATCGTATCATTGTAAATACAGAAAGAAGACAGGCTGTATATTATGAAGCGGATGAGATGTCTTTCCGGGTATTGCTGTGTATAAATGGTTGTGGAGTAATCCAATTTTATAACGAGGTATTAAACATTTATAAAGGCGACTGCGTTTTTGTGCCTGCAAATTCAATTCAGGTCAGAATTCATGGGCAGCTTCAGTTTTTGGATATTCGGGGATAAAAATGGAGTAGAAGTGCCGAATTATATCATTTTTGTATCACAAATGTGCCAGATAGAAAGGATGGCTGAGTTTTACAGAAAAGTTTTTATATCACATGATAAAGAAACTGGCACCCCAAACGGTATAGGAAGTCTGAACAATCACAATACCATTAACCTGAGGGTGTCGCAAAATCATCAAAATCTGATATATCATATAAGGCGTGTATTATTTTTAAAGTCTGTAGAATAGATAAATTAGCAAAGGCAGTACAGAAGCGAAACATAATACATTGGCAATATTCTCACGACCTTCTTACACGCATATATCTTCATATTCTTTGATGTTATTACGGAAGTATAAGCGAAGTAACCGCTTGGTAAAAAATATAAAGCTACTCCATATGCACCTAAAGAAAATATTTTGCTAAATATCTATAAGCAGCCTGCCATTTTTAGAACACAGCTGGCGATGAAAGCCTTGCGAATTTTGTTGCTCTCCACGATAACTGTAATAAGTTTTTCCGGAACGTCAGTGTAGTTTGCCAGCAGCTGCTTGTCAAGCCAGGAATATTATTTAGTTCCATATCGCTATCAAAGGGGATTTATTTTCTCCCTAACAATCCTCGATCTTTGAATAAAAAGGCCATAATATAAAAAAATGAAAATTATAGAACCTCTTTTGCAATTCATTTCTTTTACCTGTTTTACTCACAGATCGAGCACTTTTTCAGTTTTGAGAAAAATCCTAAAACTATTTTAAATCATTCCCTTTCACATTCAGCCCCTGATATCCAGAAGCTGGGCCTTCCCATGGAGTCTCACCCTTCCAGAAGCAGCCGGGAAGAAAATACAGTCGCCTTTGAAAAAGATGATACTCTCCCCTCCCTCTATCAGAATGCTTCCGCACCCGTTTATGCATAGCAGCACCCGGAAAGAAATGCTGTCCGCTTCATATTCTGCCAGCTCCCGGCAGCGCTCCGTATTCAGCAGCATCCGGTAAACTTCAAAATATTGGCATCGGCACAGCAGTTCCAAGGCACATCCTCTCCGGTATTTTAGGACCCGCAGGGGCTGCCTCGGCTCTGGGCTTCCCTTTACATTCACAACATCCATGGCCTTTTCAATATGGAGCTCCCGCCTTTGCCCACTGCTGTCCGTTCGGTTGTAATCATACATCCGGTAAGTCAGGTTCGAATTCTCCTGGATTTCAGCAATCAAGGTTCCCGCGCCAATCGCATGGACAGTTCCTGGTTCGACGATGAAAATATCATCTTTATGGACCGGAACTTTCTGAAGATACTTTTCCACATCTCCTTGGTACAGACTTTTCCGCAGAACTTCCGGTTCCATATCATGGTAGAAGCCGTAGATGATCTGGGATTCTTCTGAAGCATCCAGCACATACCACATTTCTATTTTTCCTTGCTGGCCGTTTTCCTTTCTAAATGCATATGCATCATCTGGATGGACCTGAACAGATAGATCATGTCTGGCATCAATCAGTTTAACCAGGATCGGCAGCCCGCCTCCTATCTGCGGATGGGAACCCAGAAATTCCGGATGCTCTGCCAGAACGCTGCTTAGCAGTCTGTCCTTAAATCCGCCGCTGGCTACTATGCTGGGACCATCCGGATGGGTGGAACATTCCCAGGTTTCTGCTAATGGTGTTAGCGCAAGACCTTTGGAAAAGTCGTCATTTAAGCGGCTCCCACCCCACAAGTAGTCCTTTCCGACCGGTTTTAATAAAAAAGGCTTAACCTTCCCATTCATATTTATGTTTGTCATGGACGCTGATCTCCCTGCCCAGCTGTACTTCAATTACCTCAAGTTCTGTATCGGCAATAATTGTGTGCCGGCATCCGGCTGCCATCGTTACAACATCCCCGGCTCTGACCGCCTGCTCCATCCCATCCACAATGGTGCGGCCTTCCCCAGAAATAACATTCCAGATTTCATCCCGGCTGTCATGGCTGTGGTAATTCATGCCATGTCCGGGATTTAATGTTACCTTAATCGTCATGCTTTCTCTTTCTACGTCCAGCACGCGGAAGCTTCCCCATGATTTCTCTGCAAACATGACCTTCTGGTCCAGGCTGCTGACAAACGGCTTGATATAGCTGGACTGCTCCTTGTCGGAAACAAGGATGCCTTCCGGGCTTGCGGAAACCACCATGTTTTTCAGGCCCATACAGAGCACCGGGATATTCAGCTCGTTGACTACATGGACATTCTCGCAGTTCTCATTGAAGAGGACCTCGCCGACGCTTTGGCTGTCCATTGCTTCTGTCAGGGTATTCCATGTGCCTAAGTCCTTCCACATGCCGCTAAAACGCATAACCTCAATCAGCGGCTCATGTTCTGCAACTGCATAATCAAAGCTGATTTTTTCCAGGGTCTCATATCTGGAAAAAAGATCATTATAATCCGTAAAATCAATCAGTTCATGGGCACGCCTTAAAAGATAGCCCAGTTTAAATGCGAACACGCCGCCGTTCCAGAGAGCCCCCTGCCCAATATAGCTTTTGGCAGCTTCCATGGAAGGTTTTTCCTTAAACATAGAAACCCGGCTGATAAGGTCCCGGCTGTCTGGAATAATATAGCCATACTTCTCACTGGGATAGGACGGTTCTATCCCCATGAGAATCAGATTTGCCTTGCTGGCAGCTGCACGCTCTCCCAAGGCTTTTAATGCCTCGAAATAGTCGTTTTCCACATAGGGATCGACCGGGCAGACAACCACTGCTTCTTCTTCTGCGATCCCCTGTATATCCCTCAGGTATGCGACGGCAAGAACGATAGCCGGAAAGGTATCCTTTCTACAAGGTTCAACGCTGATCCCCACGTCTTCTCCTAATTGATTATGGATTGCAGACACTTGCTGCTTTGATGTTGCAATGGTTACAGAAGCAGAGGAATCCGCAGTCCGAATTTGGCGGTATACACGCTGTACCATGGACTCCAGGCCGCCGTCTTCCGTATGGAAAATTTTAATAAACTGTTTGGAGCGGATGGTGTTGGACAGAGGCCACAGCCGCTGGCCGGATCCGCCGGATAACAGCACAATATTCATATCGATTTCATTCCTTCCTGCACTTACTAATAAAAAAGAGTTCTTAGGAAAATCCAGCGGAATTTCCTATATGATTAAAGAATTCGGCCGGGTATTTGCTCAGCTGCATGGATTTCTCCTGTTTATCGTTCTGCTCGCACAGGATTGTTCAGAAAATCCTCATAGGATAGACGGATGCCTTCTTCCAACTCAGTTTTATATTTCCATCCCAGATTCATTGCTTTGGAAACATCCAGCAGTTTTCTGGGAGTACCGTTAGGCTTGGTGGTATCCCATTTAATCTCGCCTTCAAAGCCTATGATCTTTGCAACTAATTCTGTCAATTCTTTGATTGTCAGCTCTTTTCCAGTACCAGCATTCACAGGCTCGTTACCGCTATAGTTATTCATCAGGAACACACAGAGGTCTGCAAGATCTTCCACATACAGGAATTCACGCAGCGGGGAACCGTCTCCCCAGCACATGACCTCAGCCAGACCCTTAACTTTTGCCTCATGAAAGCGGCGGATCAGAGCTGGAAGGACATGGCTATGTGTAGGATGATAATTATCATTTGGACCATACAGATTCGTAGGCATGACAGAAATATAGTCGGTGCCATACTGTTTATTCAGAAATTCACAATACTTCAAGCCGGAAATCTTAGCCAGGGCATATGCTTCATTGGTCTTTTCAAGCTCAGAGGTAAGCAGGCAGCTTTCCTTCATAGGCTGGGGAGCCATACGAGGATAAATACAGGAGGAGCCAAGGAACTCCAGTTTTCTGCACCCGTTCTTCCATGCAGAATGGATCACGTTCATTTCCAGAATCATATTGTCATACATGAAATCAGCCAGTGCACTTTGGTTTGCAGCGATTCCGCCGACCTTTGCAGCCGCAAGAAATACATAATCTGGCTTTTCTTCTGCAAAGAATTCTTCCACAGCTTTCTGGCAGCACAGATCCAACTCTTTGTGAGTACGGGTAATAAGATTGGTATATCCCTGGCGGCATAACTCGCGGACAATGGCAGAGCCCACCATGCCGTTATGGCCGGCAACATAAATTTTTGCTTCTTTTTCCATCATCTTTCTTTATCTCCTATCAATATTCCTGAGATCATAGCCGTTTCATGGACTTTTCCTGTCGGGCAAGATCACGGTCATGTTTTGCCATAATTTCAACTAATTCAGCATATGTAGTCTTTTGGGGATTCCAGCCAAGGACAGTCCTGGCCTTAGTTGGATCCCCCCACAAGTTGTCTACATCGGTTGGACGGAACCATTCCGGATTGATGCAGACCAGCATTTTCCCAGTATCCATATCATACCCCTTCTCGTCCAAGCCGGTGCCTTCCCAGCGGATGGTAATGCCATTGGCTGCAAATGCTTTTTCTGTAAAGTCGCGAACCGTATGCTGTTCTCCCGTAGCAATGACAAAATCATCCGGGATTTCCTGCTGGAGGATCAACCACATACATTCCACATAATCTTTCGCATAACCCCAGTCTCTAAGGGAATCCATATTGCCCAGCTCCAGGTGGTCCTGCAGACCCTCAGCAATACGGCCTGCCGCCAGGGTGATCTTGCGAGTAACAAAGTTTTCACCTCTGCGCTCCGATTCATGGTTGAACAGAATGCCATTAACTGCGAACATGCCATAGGCTTCACGGTACTCTTTAACAATCCAATAGCCATACTGTTTAGCAACTGCATAAGGGCTGTAGGGATGAAATGGGGTTGTCTCACGCTGTGGGACTTCCTCGACCTTTCCGAAAAGTTCCGAGGTAGAAGCCTGGTAAACTTTTGTTTTCTTAGTTAAGCCTAAAATTCGGCAAGCCTCCAGAATGCGCAGGACACCTAGGGCGTCTACATCACCAGAATATTCTGGGGCATCAAAAGATACCTGGACATGGGACTGGGCGGCCAGGTTATAGATTTCATCCGGCTCAGTCATGCGGATGATACGGATCAGGGAAGAAGAGTCGGACAGGTCACCATCATGGAGGGTAATCTTCCCCATAAGGTGATCAATACGAGCAGTATTAGAAATAGAGGCGCGACGGATAAGGCCATGAACCTCATAGCCTTTTTCAAGCAGGAATTCTGCCAGATAGGAGCCGTCCTGGCCGGTAACTCCAGTGATTAGTGCTTTTTTCATATATGTATTCCTCTCTATTCATTCGTCAAATGCTCTGACGGCAATATTTTATCGTTATAATAGTTAGTTTTTAAAATTTTATTTTTTATATAAAAAGCTATTTTTAATCAATTAATTTGTATGTCTGCCCTTTTCATGCCTGCTCTATTTCCCCATAAATCTCTATATACTTCGGCATACACCACTCTGCCAGTTTCTTAGCCTGCTTAAAGAAAAACAGCATCCAATCACGGCTGCTCTCATTAATGCTCTCTTTGTACAAGGCCCAGCCTACATAATACCAATTATGAATGGCAGAGTACGCCATCCAATGCAGATGCTCTCTTTCTGTTGCAGGCCTGCCAAAATAGGCTTCAAGAATATCAAGAATTTTAGGCTCATCTACATCATATTCAAGGCCGGCAATAACACGGCCGAAATCGTAAGCAGGATCATTATAGCCTGCAAACTCCCAGTCTATGATGTCAAGAGTGGTGTCTGTGACCAGAACATTATCAATATTAATATCATTGTGGCACATGGTATGTTTAATTCCATCCATGTCAGCATACTTCTGCAGTTTACGCATGGAGGCCCATTCTTTTTCAAAAATTTTGAACAGATTACCTTTCATCTTAGAGGCTTCCTTGAAAAGACGTTCACACTGATAAATAGGGTCGTAACAATACTCGTCCCAATTAGGTAAATCATAGCCTTCTTCATGAAAAGCCCGAATTTTTTTTGCAATATGTTTCATCAATTCAACATCTTGATAATAAATGCCATGGATGTCGCGGCAGTTTTCTCGGAACCTGGAAATTTTTATACCGGATTCATCAATATAAACATAGGTATCATCTGCATGAGATTTTGCCCCCAGCTTCTGTGCAAGGCATTCATTTTTACGATAAATAAAGAATTGGCTGCTGTCGCCTGGATAACGGAAAATATATTTCTCGCCCTTTACAGCAAAAGTGAAGAGAATATTAGTAAGGCCTTTCTGGAGGATTACAATATCACTAATTTCATCTTCGCTGCAATTCAATACAGAGCAGATTTTTTCATTAATACGTCCACTGACATTACCTAGAAACAATCCATCAATATTCTGAATCTCTTGAATTGAGTCAAACTCGAACAGAAAGTCCCCAGAATATTCCCTCAATCTTTATGGCATACAACCTCAATTGCATCAATATTTTTATTTTTCTGGAAGATTTCCAAAGTATACGCAAGAATTGGCTTTCCCTGTACTTTTATAAACTGCTTTGGTATTCCTGCTCCGACTCGGGTCCCCGTTCCTGCAGCTAGGATTACTCCTACATTCATTTCCAGTCTCCTCTCTATCAGGTTTTATAAGTTGATATCAGATTGAGACCATGGTAATCATATAAACTTACCAAACTCGATAATATCTGTATATTTTTTGCTTTCAAACAGATATATTTATATCATGTTTTATATTTTATAAAGTATTGCTTATAAGGTGTATCTGGATCAAAAATAATTGAATTATCATGCCATGTTCCACGTTCTTCCACCGGTGGAAATTTCATATAATTACCATACATATTTCGCAGCATATGGGAAAAATTTCCCGCAACTGGTATTTTTATATTTTCAAAAGGCAGCCATACTGGATTTTCTAAATCATCTTTATAGCACCAATATTTCTCGATAAAGCCTCTATAGTGTGTCATAAGCGAAACACGTTGAGTCTGATTATTGTACTTTGTTAAAATGGTTTCATAGATGATTAACAATTTTTCATAAGGAATAAATCTACGTTCTAATGAATTTATTAATCGAATCAATAAATGCTTTTTCTTGTTTAATTTTATGCTATCAAACTGATATGCATTAATCAGGCGAACTATAATTCCCCTTTGTACAAGCTGAAAAAAATATTTCCATTTATTCTCTATAAAACCATCAAGTACATAGATATCGACATAGATTCCATTATTGTAATCTGGTGAACTATTCCATCGGATGATTCCGGTTGTAGAACTATTTCTGAGCCTGGAATATCCACAGAAAAATTTTGTGTCTGACCGTGGGGTCTGCAAAAAATAGGGCGCTCTTAATTCTCTTTTCGCAACTTTGAGAAATTTATTATAATCCTCTCTAAGCATACATACATCCAAATCATCATCCCAGGGAATGAATCCCTTATGCCTTACCGCGCCGAGCATAGTACCCGAAAAGGCGTATACGTTAATATCATATTTTCTACATATTTTAAGTATTTGGTTAACTAGATCAATTTCTACAGCCCATATCTTTTTCTGTTTTTCAGTTATCTTATAATCGCAACGTACTTCTTCTTCAAAAAAAGAAGGGGCAAACTGCATTGTAATACGCATAGATAGGTCCTCCCCAAATTCCAAATAGTTTATTAACTGCATTTCCTGGTTTTGCTTTTTAATAACAAATAGATCTGAATCGGGATAACCACGTTAGCTCCTGTACAGCACAGTAATGTCGCAAGCTTCACACCTAAAATACCCATCTCGCAATTTCTCGCAAAAAAGATAGAAAGAGGTATATTAATTACTGCTTCAATTGCTGCTAAAATCATTTGTAGTTGAATAACACCAATACCATTTGCAACATTTACAAAGATAGAACCGAAAGCACCAGCAATATTATAAAATGCAAACAACGTTATTACATTTCTTTCATAAACAATTGCTGAGTTGCCAAGCCAAATATTGACTATACGATTCAATAATATTGATACGACTACAACGCCGCCAGAATATAGAAGCCACATTATTAACATATTTCTTACTTTATCCCGTATCCACACATAATTTTTCTTTTCCCACTGATATGTAACAGCAGACCACATGCTGATAAGTAAGATTGAAAACAAACCATCTCCTGTAGTATATATACGAGTGATAATAGAATATTTTGTTACAGCGTTGCTGCCAATGATAGTATTAATAATAACATTATCTGTAGAATAAAGAATCAAACAGGATAGTTGTAGTACAAAAAATTGTAATCCAAGGCTTAGGATAGAATTTATTATTGGCGTACTAACATTTTTTTTAATTCTTATGGGAATATTGTACTTACATTTAAGTTGAACCAACAAAATTATATTTGCTATTATTCCGGAACATCCATTCAAAAAGGCAAATAGAAGAAGATTGGTATTCTGTTTAAAAAAGATCAATGTATACACAAATATAATTCCCAATAGATAAATATTAAATTGCGAAAACGACGCCATCCAACTTTCCTGATATGCATATGCTATTGATTTTACAATTCCCAGTATAAAATTGATACACATGAACAAGTTAGTTATATACATTATCCAGCGTATAGATGGCTGAAACATGCTAAGGCAAATCATCACCTCAGTTATGAAGGTCAACACAACAAATATTACACCTGATAATTTGAGCATTGTTGACAAAGATGCCTCTATTAATTCATTCTGCTTTATGATGTCATTATCCGAATAAGCTTTTGCTAATTGGTTCCTTAAACCATTGCCGATCCCTAAATCACCAATAGCTGCCCATGAAGAAATAGATGAAATGGTAATCCATAATCCATAATTCCTGTTACCAAGATATTTCAAATATGCGTTTACTGAAATAAGTGCCAATGCTATTGTGAGCAGTTTAAATACAATATTCAAAATGATATTTATTTTATATTGCCGATCAAGAGAATCCTTCATTTTTCAATTCCTATTACGTTTCTTATAATAAAATATTATCCAAAGCATTAACAATCGACTCTGTAAAATGCTTTTTGCTATATTTTTGATTTATTATTTCAATAGCAAGTTTTCCCTTCGTGATAACCCACTCTTGATTCCTTTTGGAATAATCATAAATATATTGTTCTATGGTTTCTATTTTACAATCCGGTAAACAAATGGCATCCGTTTCATCTATACCACAGTCCTTGCTGATAATTGGAATCATTCCTGCTGACATCATTGTCAAAATTGAACCCACTGTTGCTTCTGCACAAGACGGGAGAATTGTATAAGCACATTTTTCCGTAATCTCCCAGAATTTCTTTCCACCCACTTCTACGAAACCAATAGTATGGATATTGGGGGTTTGGTACAGCTCTTTATAGTATGCTGTACAGAAATCAGATTCACCATCAAGCATTCCGCAAACATATAAATCAAAAGGAAATCCGTTTTGACTAAAGATTTCAAGGAGCAAATCAAGTCCCTTATGAACTTGTCCTACGCTCCCAAAAAAGACAAAATTCGTGGCCTTCTTTTTAGAGAAGTCAATTGGATAATCAAACTCATATCCATTATTTCTAATATAATAAGTTGGAGGCATTTGAAAAGTTTTATAAGAAGTAAAATTATACTCATTCCCAATAAACATTGCGCCATCAAAGGATTCAATCACTCTTCCTATATGTCCTCCCTGTCTTCTGGGCTGCAGCCTTATTCCTCTTCTTCTATAAACTTCCTCAATGCGTTTTAATTCCTGTAAATTTGTATATTCCAAGTTTGAGCTCGTCAAATAAGCGATTCTTTTGCAAGATTTGTTCATATGTGTTGAATACACATCAATAGAACGTGGGATAAGTCCAATAACCATATCATAATTTTTTTTCAATTTAGTGTACGGATCATCAAAATCAATTACATCCACTTCATAATCATATGTTCCTATGATTCGGGCCAATTCTCTGATCTGCCAAATATTTTGATGAATCTGATCCCATTTCTTTGTTTTGAATGGAGATGTTTTATATACTAAAAGACATCGTTTGTCATGGTTATCATGGTTTACATTATAAGTAACACTTAATCCAAGTACCCCCCATATGATACGTTTAACTTTTCTGCATTTTAAATAGATTGCTTTCTTAATAACCATCAATTTTTCTGCCTCCTATGTTGATATGAAACCATTTCTTAAGACGTCTGATTATAGCATAGCAATAATGAGCCCAAATAACCCATACAGGAATTTTATCCATAAACGAGTAATCAACAACTTCATATCTTTTACATAGATTATATGTATGTGTACCTAGCAGCGGCCCCCTCCCCCCTCTATGGAGATGCTCATTCAACTCCTCTTTTGTTAATCGATTTACTTCTATCTCAGAATAAGGATATATATCTTGGACTTCAAAAAATATTATGCCATTACCATAACTATTATTGCTGCAATCCTGCCCCGGACGCATCAGTTTTTCGTCAGTATAGAAACATGCCCCTGCATTTCTTATCCCCAAATCACCTGTTGATAACGTCGTTTCATTCTTATCTACAACCATATTTCCATTAACCCACTTTAAAGGATAAAAAACGTTTTGGACATAGCAAGAAGTCAATCTGTTATTTGGTAGATTTTTAAACATTTTAGATGTAATTAAGCCAATATGTTTGTGATTATGCAAAGCAATTATTGTATCACAAGAATAAATATTATCTATTAAAGTGATATCGCTCCATATATTGGGAAATGATATCGCTTTAAAAAGCCGAATACTGTTGTTATCCCCTGTTTCTGGAATCATATAGATCTCTCCGTTGTATCCAAAAACATATGGGAAAGATAAATGATATTCTTTTTCAATCACCACCATAGGTTCCGTAATGCATTGCTCCTCAACAATGCTATAAGCAATTACCCCCTTTTTCTTAATTCGATCATATGCTTCATAAAACAAATAAGTTATATTAATATGTTCAAAAAGAAATGGGTCTGCAATCCAATATCGCTTATTTTTAGGCTTAAATTCTTCAAACATGAATTGACTATCTTTCCAAAAGAAATCTGCCTCATTTGCTCGCTTCCTTAAAGCAATATAATAACTTTTTTTGTACATTCACTATTCACCTTGATCTAGTTATTTGAAATACAAGTTTATTTTTTATATTAGTGTATTTTAACAATTTTCTAATTTTACAGCACTTGCCCTTTGAATTCTTTGTGTATGAAAAATCATCCTTTCATAGGAGCAAAACATAATTAATGTCCACACTTCATTGCCTACTAAATCTTGTGAAAAAAGCAGCATTTCAACCGCAAGAACTAAAAAAGCCTTTGCAATCCTTAACTTGCAAAGTGATTGTGCCCAATATACATAAGCAAGATTGAAAATTCCCCCTACAAATAAACCATAAATAGCAAAATAATTTATTTGTGTGCATGTTAAGTTATTTCCGAGCAAGTATAGTTCTATCCATTCACCCCATCCACATCCTAAAATGAGATTATCTTTGAACCTTGCTAAGCCAAGAGTAAACGCTTTAAATCTGACGTTAGCTGTACTGCCTTCTTTAGCAAGTTCAGATAGTTTAGTGAAAACATATAAATAATTATCCAAGTATCCTTTTACAAAAAGATAAGCTATTAATAAAACTCCAAACACTGATATAGAAGCTATATATTTTTTTAATTTTCTGTCAGCTTTGCTGTCTGTTTTATTAAAGAAATAAGCAGCAATAATGGTAAATAACGAAAAATAGCCTGCTGTTGAAAAAGTAGTTATTATTGTTATACAGAAAATAGCTGTTTTCTTGACCGTAATTTTGTTTATAAAGAGGCCAATTAATAAAGCTAAATTCAAATAAATTTGAAAAACTCCTGGCTCTGTAAAGCAGCCAAAGTTCCTATAATAATCATTCATATATAATGGAACAAGCGAAAAAAATACATTAGCAGTTTCAGCAGTTGCATGCACGATAGGAAGAGCGAAAAAAACTGATGGTATAATAAGGTAAAGAACAAATGTACATAAGGAAAAACAGGAAATGAAATACATAAAGTTCAAAAAAACTATGCAAAATTCATTCCATCCGATTGCGGACATCAATAGTACCGACACAAAAACTGCTGAAAACATTGATATATCAATCTTAAAATAACTGCTTTTTAGCATTATGGTCAGTAAAGCTGACCCTAATATCAAACTGGTTAAATATAAATTATTCTTTGGCAGTTTTTTCTGCCGCCTATACAGCAATATACTTAATATAGTTGACTGGATTCCGCGAATTACAACAATATTGGTTGCCTCTATCAACCAATATGCTAAAGTAACATATAAAAACAAGTATTCTAAAGCTCGGCAATATGTAATCTTAGGAATCCTATGCACCATAACACTCCTCTCTAGCAGTTTATTTACTTCTTATGGTATAATTCTGTATATTTGTGTTTAAAATATTCTACAGATAATGAGGCCTTGTATTGAAGTGCGACATTATCATATTCAAATTCTGAGTTTAACGCATTTTCTATAGTTTCAGCTAAACTGTGTATATTCTCACTTTCGAAGGTGTATCCCAAATGATTTTCCTTAATCATGGCACCTAAACTGCCATGATTCGGCCCTATAATCACTTTATTATTCCAAATCCCTTCAGTTAACGGCCCACTCGCACCATTAAAGCTCCTTCTGTAAGGCAGGACAATAATATCGCACGCAATCAAAGCCGTCTGAAATTCCTCATCTGTTAAATATTTAAGCAATAAATGAATATAAGGCCAACTATCTCCAGCTAACTCTTTGATATGGGCTTCATTCCATGCTTCTGGCTTACCTGCTATAATTACTTCATAATCTGCAGATACATTTTTTAATGATTCTAATAAGAAATCAAGTCCTTTGTCATATCGAGTACTTCCAAGACAGCCTAATACTTTACCTTTAGGCAATAGGCCCATTTTAATTCTTGCTGATTCCCTATTTAAATTTTCATAAGAAGCAAAACAGGGATATTCTATATGATATACATTCTTTATTCCAGCGCTTTTTAGCTCCTTCCATATTACATCCGTATGAACGACTCCCATACATATTTGCTGAAAGATCGCTTTTATGCTATATCCGTACAATTTTCCGTTTCTTTTTCCATGAAGGGTAATAATTGTTTTGTACTTTTTATTAATTTGATTAAGACCAAGACCAAAAAATTTATAGAATACATCTCCATAGAGAAAATGAATGATATCGGGGCTTTCTGTATCTGCAATTGTGCTAATCTCATTCAGCCAATTGAGGTAGTCTTTAAGCTTTTTATGAAAGAAATCTATGGGGGAAAACAAGTATTGCCGGCATTCCAAATTTTCTATTCTTTCTGGAAGGGCAAGTATTGCCTCATAATGCGCTTTGCTAATTAATGCATCTAAATATGCTCGATGATGCCCATCTAAAATAATATCTACAAATAATATTTTCATTATTTTCCCTTACATTTTTATCCGCATTATATATTATTTTGATTAAAGAAATCTTCTATAGCTCTAATATTAATATCTGCCATATTTTTAAGCGTATATTTTTGTATTTTACATATATTAGAATCTGCCATATTATTTCGCAGGTTATGATTTTTCTTTAACTTTATGATTCTATCAATTAGACTATCTAAATCGTCAACGTCTATGATATAGCCATTCACACCCTCTTCAATTAACTCTTTTCCAGCAACACATCTATTTGTTGTAATTACAGGTAAACCATTTGCCATTGCTTCATTGACAACTAATCCCCAAGTGTCGCCACGTGTCATTAGTGTAAAAACATCAGATGCCCGATAGTATTCTTTCAAGCCTTTTTTATCCATAAAATCAAGAAAATGGACATTAGAGATTTTGTTTTCTCTACAATATTTTTGAATATCTCCTGAAGGCTTTCCTCCTATAATATACAATCCGATTTCGTTTCCTAAATATTGTGCTGCTTTTACAAGCACATCGAATCCTTTACATGGTATGTGTCTGCCTACAGATATTATTATGAAAGATTCATGTATTGATAATTTCTCTCTTATAACCCTTTTTTCAGCACTATTTATTACCTCTTTATCAATATCTTCTTGATTTAAAGAAGTAAAATTATGAATATAAACTTTGGAAATATCAGCTCCATGATACTCGAAGTATTCCCTAGCTATTTTTCCGCCAGCAAAGTAACCAACTGCTCCTTGCATAAAATAATCTTTAATTCTTCTTTTTAATAGGTTACTTTCTTTGATATCATTACACCCATCACAATTAATAAAATATGGTATCTTTTTGATTTTACATACAATTTCTAAGAGCATTGAATATTTAAGACAATTATTATATAAAAGTACCAAATTGTATTCCTGTACATGAGCAATATCATAAAGAAAATGCTGTATACTTAATTTATTGTCCAATATTTCACATGATAACTTTGAACTTTGCAGCCATAAATCATGTTGCTTTTCATCTTTTGCTGATTCAAAATAAATTTTCGTGTTCCATCTTTTTGATAGTTCAATAAACACTTGTACACGATAAGGGGCTGGTATTTCACCTACTATCAGCAGTCTCTTCATTGTCATCCTCGTTAATTAAGTCCTATTTCTATGCTTTTAAATCACTTTGCATTTCCATAGTTGTTCCTGCTTTTTTACATTCATACATCTTGGCATCTACTAAAAAACGATACCAATATGCTTGTAGAAAATGATAAATCTTTCCTTCTATTCCATCAAGGAATCCGAGCCTGATATAATATCTATATATGAAATACAAGTGAGCTCGCCAAAACATTGGTAGCTTATAATATCCTTGATTCTTCACTATCCGTTTCCTTCTGGCCTGAGCAGAAGAACTGCCGGCCTCTTCTAAGCGTTCGTCTGTCTGTTTTTTCAGTGTCATTTGATGATCAAGTACTTCTTTGTTACTATACCAGTTATGTTTTGCTGTCCACCATTCCAGATTTTTCTGATTATTATCGATCAGATCATGCCTAAACTGGACTATTTTCCCTTCCGATAGAATCATATGCTCGTCCATAACTTTCATTTCACAAACTGCCTTTCCAGTACGAAAAATACGCAGTAGAAGTTCAGGATAACGTCCGCCATGTTTAATCCATTTCCCCATAAAATAAACCCGGCGGCGGAGTATAATTCCATTGACGGGCGGAAGAATTTTAGGAAGCTCTGCTTCGATCTCATCTGCCAGTTCTGCCCTAAGCTCCTCATCCGCATCCATCCGCATAGACCATTCCGTCAGGATATGGGTGTTTCTTAAAGCCCAATTTATCTGATCAGCATGAGAGACCCATTTGTTTTGATAAAAATCAAGATACGATCCATGCCCTCGCAATTCTTGGTCAAGCTGGCGGCAGAGTTCTTCCGTTCTGTCTGTGCTAAAGCTGTCAACAATCACAAACCGTTTGGCTATCCCACAAAACGATTCTACACATTTTCTTAAATTTTTTTCCTCATTTTTAGTCAGAATTACAACCGTTAAATCTGCCATCAGCTCTTTCCTTTTTTCTCTTTTACCGCTGTTACGACCATACTTTTCCATAAATAAGGTATTCTTCCACAACCACTCATTCCTGTTACAGAAAATCCATTATTTTCTAAAAGAGTTTTTAATGTTGAATGTGACCAAAACTTAATATGTCCGCCTTCCCATAAAGGAGTGAAATGCTTATCCCATTTTCCAAAAAGGGAAATTAATAGGTTTTTAAAATATCCATGATAAGGCGTGGTTATAATAATCATTCCCCCTGGTTCAAGCAAAGAGAATGCCAGTTTGCAATACTTTACAGGTGAATATAAATGTTCTATAACTTCTGTAGAAATAATGGCGTCAAATTTCTTCTTTTTTAACTCATCTGGCAGTTCATCTGATTCAAAATTCATTATAAAAAAGTGTCCAGGATTTTGTTTCTCGGCGATAGCAATACCTTGGGCTGAGGCGTCAACACCGTATACATCAAAACCTTCAAAAATAAGAAGATTTGCGATTTCTCCATTTCCACATCCAAGATCAAGAATGCATTTCTTGCAGCCGGTGACTATTCTAGATTCAATCTGTCGGTAGATATATTCCGTCGAACTAACGTGTTTCTCTTTCCAACCATACTCTTTATACATTCTTTTCAGCTTCCTTCCTGATCACTCTTGCGGGATTGCCGACAATTAAACAGTTATCTTCAAATCTGCCAGAAACCACTGCACCTGCTCCAACTACACATCCATTTCCTAAGACAGTGCCCTTTAATATAATGGAATTACAACCAATAAAGCAATCTTTCCCAATATGTATTTCTTTACAAGGAATTAAGTCACTGTCACCGCCATGTGCATCTAATAGAAGCTTTCGGCGTTCCTCCATATTGATTGGATGGAAATCATTATCTATAATTTTACAGTTGCCGCCAATAGCAGTATTCGATCCGATATATATGCCTCTCCTGGCATAAATCGTAGAACCACTTATTCCGACATTATCGCCAATGTTAACCACCGCCCCTGATGTCCTAGTTACAATTATTGTTCGGCTGTATAAACCCACTAAATTGCTAAGAAAGCTGCTTTTGATAGTAACGTTATTTCCGATTTTCATTTTAGCTCCGCTAGTATTAAAGATTACTGGCATTCCTTTCAGAAGGAGGTTTTTTCCATATTCAATTTTTGTCATTTTCATAATTATTTTAAACCAGTTACTGTTCATATTCCTCTGTCTCATAATTTCAGAATTGCTTTCGCATATTTTTCTACAGATATATCGCGAGTCAAATTCTCTACCAGATATTTTCGGTTGCGTTTACCCATTTCAGCAATTTTATCTGTGCCGGCATTTTCAATGAACCAGCGGATATTTTGTTCGACAGAGATATAATCGCCTGGATCAGAGCAGAGGCCGCCCTGTATTTCCTCAATAATGCATCGGATCTCAGAACCTTTTTCTAGAACAGAAAGGCAGCATTTTGCTACAGCAGCTATACCATAATATTTACTTGGACAACTGACTCCTTTAATGCCCTTAGCATTTACAACCCAATGAACATCTCCGGCATTAAGGCTGTAAATTAGGTCCGCTTTATCCTGATAAGGAATGAATACTACATTATCCATCTGATGGTTTTTTACATATCCCATTAAACTGTCTAGTACAGAGCCTGAACCAACAAATGCAAATATAACCTCCCGTCCATCAGCAGTCCTCGTTCCTGGTTTGAATGTTTCAATCACTTTTAATAAGTTTTCCAAATCGTAGTAGAAACCAATATTACCGGAATACATAATGACAAACCCACTGTCTAGGCTATATTGTCGCTTAAAGTCCATTACTTTTGGGTGAGCTGGATCCAATGGATAGATTTTTTTTTCATCAATCCAATTATTAATCATTATTGCCTCCGGTATATTTTTTTCTGCAAAACGGTTATGTATAGTTTGCACAAGATCACGTCCAACAGTAATAATAAGGTTACTGTATTTACAGCTAAACTTGTCAAGGAACATCATCGCGCTAGCTAGTGCCTTATTTCTAATATATTTTACCGCAATGGCCTGTTCTGGATTAAAATCCTGAATATTATATATAAATTTTGCGTGCTTTACCCATTTCCCCCACACACCTAATAGACCGCCAAGTATAGGAGGCTGGGAAATGGAAAGAACATAATCTATTGTTCCTGTCCTAAACGTAGCAAATACAGCACCAAAAAAATATGCCAGAATGTTCTTCACTCTGCTTAGTTTATCAGCCTTTTGAAACTCTGGAACACGAATACGCAGCACTTTCACTCCATGAATACTTTCTTCATAATACTTCCTTATTTTATATCGTTCCTCTATAGTTCCCAGATAGCTTGGAACAACGCAGATTACAGTAATATTGAACCAATCAAGGAGCCCTTCTGTTAATTCATGGAGAATCTGTCCAGTAGACGCAATATCTGGAATATAATAATGGGCATAAACCAGCATATTTTTTTTGTTATTATTTATTATCTTATTTTCCAGAATCAGTGCCCCCTTTTCCATAGTACTGTCTGTGGTGAATTCATGGTTCATTCTTGAATTTTCTATACATCGTTCAAGTCATATAGTCATATCATTATATTTAAGAAATTATTGTTTGAATTGGAATACAATATGAAAATAGTACCTAAATTTTGACGTATTAAACTTATTATATAAGTCTACTGAATCCACTTCTTTCCTTTGTAAAATATCCTTGGAAAAGTTGAATTATCTTCAAATAATTGCTATTATTTATAGATAAAATCAATACCAGTTCATATACTTAATTCAGGTCTCAAAACTACCTATTCAGAAAAAGTATGAGAATACTTTTTTCCAAGTGCAGTATTTTTGAGGTTTTAATTGATATTTTAAATAAAATAGAAATCAATTGTATGTTATTTGGAAAAAGAAGGAAAAGGGTAAGAAATTGAAGAAAATTAAGAGAATCTTAATACAAAAACGACAAAGTATGATATAATGAATCTAAATTATGCTATTAGATTAAGAGGACAGTATGTATCAAAAGAGAAAAACAGTAGAGAATGTATTAATTATATTGGTTGATATATTGTGTTTGCTGGTAAGCATAGCGGCAGCATTTCAGATTCGATATCATGTCTTGGTAGGAGTAAATCGTAATTGGGATCAGATATGGCAGCTTGGAATTGTAATAGTAATATCAGTCATGTTAAATATGGTGGCTGATTTTAATCATCATTTTTTCCGCAGAGGCTATTTTGAAGAATTGACAGCAGTTGTGCAGAAGCAGCTGGCATTTTCTGTAATATGGATTGTGCTGTTATATCTTATGCATAGAGCTAATGCCTTATCCCGATTAGTATTCGGATATTTTATTAGTATCAATATAATCCTTACATATACTGGCCATTTACTTTTGAAGCAATATTTAGTAAAAATCTTTAAAAAGAGCAGGTATAGCAACCGGCTCTTGATAGTTACAACACTGGAAAAAGCTGAGAGCACGATAGAAAATATAGTTGGCTATAATGAATGGAGCCGTATTTTAACAGGAATTGTTTTGTTGGATTCTGATGATGAGCCAGGTCAGAAGATAGGAGGTATTCCTGTTGTTGCCAGTCCGGAGACTTTTATAGAATATGTCATTCTCCATGATGTCGATGAGGTGTTTATTCAAGATTCGGAACGAAGCAATCGGAAGCTGGTTGAGCCTTGGATTCAGCAGCTGGAAGATATGGGAATTATTGTAGATGTCAATATTGATATATTTGATATTGAGAGTCATGGGAAAAAAACATTAAATCGTGTTGGAAAATATGCTGTAGTTACTTTTGTTAGAAATATTTTTTCTACTAGACAGGTAGTGATGAAACGCATGCTGGATATCATAGGAAGTCTGGTGGGTATGGTGCTATTTGGAATCGCTTCAATCTTAATAGCACCTGCTATTAAACTGGAATCTCCAGGACCAGTTCTTTTCGGGCAGACGAGAATAGGAAAAAATGGAAGAAGATTTACATTTTATAAATTTCGGTCTATGTATCAGGATGCAGAACAGAGAAAAAAGGAGTTAAGTGACTCTAACGAAGTTCAAGGATTAATGTTTAAAATGAAAGACGATCCAAGGATAACCAGAATCGGAAAATTTATTCGAAAAACTAGCATTGATGAACTGCCGCAATTTTGGAATGTTTTAAAGGGTGATATGAGCTTAGTTGGGACAAGACCCCCTACTGTAGATGAGTTTGAAAGGTATGAAGCAAAGCATAAATGCCGTTTAAGTATGACACCTGGTCTGACTGGATTGTGGCAGATTAGCGGAAGAAGCGAGATTAAGGAATTTGATGAAGTAGTAAAGCTGGATATGCAGTATATTGATAATTGGTCAATTTTAAAAGATATTAAGATATTGTTGATAACAATCATTGTTGTTTTAACTGGGAAGGGTTCCCAATAAGGACGAAAGGATAGAGATACAAATGAACTATGAGAATACATATGAACAGGAACTGGATTTAAAAGATTTGCTTTTTTATTTGCTATATGGTTGGCGGCCCATCATTTTGATCGCAGTTATTATGGGACTATTGTTCGGAGGCTATAAAGTAGTGGGAGGACTGCGTTCGCAAAAGAATGGCGAACTGGTGTCAGAAGCCAGAGAAAAGTATGAAAAAGATAGGCAGGTCTATGAAAGAAGCCTTCTTACATATGAAAAAGAAATTGAGAAGCTTCAAATGTCAATAGAAGAAGAAGAAAAATATTTAGAAAACTCTGTTTTGATGAACATCAACCCTTATGCAAAGCCAAAAGCTTCTGCTGAAATTTTAGTTAAACTGGATGAAGCAGAATGGCTGAGAATTCCAGAGTCAGTGCAGATTGATCCAACAGACAGTTTGATTAAGGCGTATACTACCAATATTATTCCGGAGATAGATTGGGAAAAAATTGTTCTCCAGACAGGCGTAGAAGAGCAGTATTTGAAAGAATTGGTTAATGTCGGAACTGATTATGCTAGTAATACATTTTCAGTTGAAGTCGTTTTCTTAAATGAGGATATGGCAGATGAGATATTAAGTGAAATTTTAGATCAGATTAACCAGAGATACTCTCAAATGGCAGAAGCGATTGGAGCCCATTCTATTACAATCTTAAACCAAACCAGTGATGTGGTTTCAGACTTGAATTTGGTTGACAGGCAAAGAGCTATGAGAGAAAGAGTATTTGCTTACCAGAAAAATATAGCAGATAAGGAAAAAGCTTTGTCTGAACTATCTGAGCCCGCAGTGCCAGGTACATTGTCAAAAAGAGCATTAGCAAAAACAGGCATAAAGTATTTTATAGTAGGCGGCGTTTTAGGAGGATTTTTGGCAGCTGCTTATTTTGGCTTTATTTATCTGATGAGCAATAGGCTGCGCCTGGAGGAGGAATTAAAAAACTGGTATGGCTTTCGTATATTGGGAGTTTTTGCGCTTCCGATGAAAACAAAACCCTTTTCCAGCATAGATAGATGGCTGGAACGTTTGGAAGGAAAAGCAGACAGACCATCAGAAGAAATAGTCATAGAGCGGATAGCAGCAAACATTCAAAACTATACAAAAGAGGAAGAAAATATTGTCCTGACAGGTACAGTACCAGATGAAAAATTAAATGAAATCAGGGATAAACTTTCTAGTAGAGTTCATAATATAGATATATCAGTTGGACTGAATGTAATAGAGTCTACGAATACCTTGCATCAGTTAGCTGAATGTAATGGAGTTATTTTGGTCGAACAAAGAGGTGTTTCAAAGCATACAGCGATTCAGCGGGAGAAAGAAATTATAGATGATTTGAAAAAGCCTGTGGTTGGCTGTATAGTAATATAGATAGAGGATAGAAAAGGTATGGAGAAAAGTTTAACAGTAGTAATACCTATGTATAATATAGAAAAATATATCCGTGAGTGTCTGGATTCTTTCTGCATACCAGAATTAATGAAAAATATAGAAGTTTTGATAATTGATGATGGCTCACAGGATAGGTCTGCAAAGATTGCTGAGGAATTTCAGACAAAATATCCGGAAACGTTCCGTGTAATACATAAAGAAAATGGCGGACACGGTTCAACGATTAATAGGGGAATTCAAGAAGCTTCAGGAAAGTATTTTAAGGTGGTAGACGGAGATGACTGGGTCAACCAGGATGCATTAAAAAGGCTGGTAGAATCACTACAAAGGAATCATTCAGATATTGTATGCAGTGATTTTAAATGGGTTTTTGACAAATCTGGAAGGGAAAAGGTTGGTGTGAGCCAGCCTTTTCCTAAAGTGATTTATGGAAAAGAATACAGTTTTACGGATATCTGTGGGGAGCTATATATAAAAATGCATTCCATGACGATTAAGACACAGATTTTAAAGGAGCATTTTATACCTTTAGACGAACACTGTTTTTATGTGGATTGGGAGTATACGGCATATCCGATTCCATATGTATCCAGCATTATGTTTATTCCGGATTGTGTCTATATGTATCGGGTTGGGCGAGAGGGGCAAAGTGTTAATATTCAGAATATGCAAAAGAATATTAAGCATCATCTCACCGTTTTACGTTCGTTGATGGCTTTTTATAAGAGACAATATGGCTGTTCTATGAATGGATTGGATAGAGAGAGCCAAAAAAAAGCGGAGTATCTGGCTCAATTGATTGGGAGAGTGGTGGCCAGTCAGACTAAAATATATCTAAGCTTCCCTATTAGCAGACAGAATAAACAGAGACTTATTAAATTTGATGAAAAGGTAAAAAAACAAAATCCAGTAATATATGATCACGTACAAAATAGAAGCGTATGGTTATTACGGAAAAGTAATTTTAGACTATACGCTATTGCTGCATATTTAGTAAAAATGAGAAAACAGTAGGATTCTGTCAGTTACTGCTGCCAGGAATTCAAAGGAGAAAAGGTGAGAAAAGCATTATTAGTAACAACAGTAAGTGGTTTTGTCCCCCAGTTTGAAATGAATAATGTCAGGCTCTTGCAAAAGATGGGGCTGGAAGTACATTATGCAGCTAACTATCATATGCCCTCCTATGGAAATGACAATCACAGGTTAAGGGGAACAGGTATTATCCGGCATCAGGTGGATTTTGTGCGCAGTCCATTTAAAATGGCCAATTTAACTGCATATAGGCAGTTAAAGCACTTGATGCAGAAGGAACGGTTCGACCTTGTACATTGCCACACGCCTATGGGGGGAGTTTTAGCTAGATTGGCTGCCCGTGCAACAGAAACAAGACCTGTTTTGTATACAGCACATGGGTTTCATTTTTATACAGGGGCGCCATTGATAAACTGGCTGCTATATTATCCCATAGAACGTTTCTTATCCAGATATACAGAGCAGCAAATCTGTATTAATATGGAAGATTATAAAAGGGCTAAGGATAAATTTTTATCACGATATGTAAATTATATTCCTGGCGTGGGAATTGATTATAAAGATGTGATTCCAGTTACAGAAGAGCGAAAAAAGGTAAAAAGGGAAGAGTTAAATATATCTCAGGAAAAAATTGTATTGCTATCAGTAGGAGAGCTGATTAAGAGAAAAAATCATGAAATCATGATAAAGGCCATCGCTGATATGCAAGATAAGAGGCTTCTTTATGTTATATGTGGACAGGGAGAATTGGAGGGATATTTAAAAAGTCTGGTTAAAAAGATGGATGTGGAGAACCAGGTGGTCTTTCTTGGATATCGGACTGATATCTATGAAATTTATAGCATAGCAGATTTATTTGTTTTTCCATCCTGTCAGGAAGGGCTTCCCATGGCACTTTTAGAGGCTGTCAGGAGTGGACTTCCGGTTATCTGTTCTGATATACGAGGAAGCCGGGACCTAATGGGCCTAGTAAATCAGAAGACAAGGAGAGAAAAGATAAAAGGGAAAATGTATGTATGTGAGGGCGGTATCCTGGTTAAGTCAGCCCATAAGATTTCAGGCTACGTTGCAGGGATTTCCTATTTGATATCTCATAAAGAACAGTGGAAGAGCATGGGAGAAAAGAATATGAAGAGAGCAGAAAGATTTGAGGTACAAAAAGTATCTGCAATTATGGATAAAATTTATAAAAGGGCATTGAGAATGAAATGACTCAGGTAGAAGATTGTTTAATTATCTGCTCTTCCATAAAGGAACTAACCACTATGAAAAACAAAAATAAGGGCATGACTCTTCTTGAGTTGATTATCGCAGTGGCAATTATTGCCATCTTGTCAGGCATAGCTATTGTAAATCTAATTCCTCATCTGGAGAAAAGCAGAGAGTATAGGCGGAATGCAGAAGCTCAGGCTGTGTATCGGGCGTTGGAACTTTGCTTTGCCGAGACAGTTACAGCGGATAATTTGAATAAAGCTTATGTAGAAATCTTGATGACTCCCTTAAATAGTCCGAAAAACAGATTGGTTCCATATTTGACAGGGAAGTGTTCGGATGGAGCAAGAATTGTGAGTATGATTTTGGATAAAGAAAATATACAGATAACGGCGATCATATATCAAGTAGATGGATATCGGATAGAAGTCCGCAATGGAATGATATGTGAAGAGTAAAAAGAGAATAAATAGTGAAATGAAATTTTGTTTAGATTTTCAATAAACTTAAGTATTTTCTAAAAATAAAAGCAGGAAAGACATCATATCGCCTTGACACCTTTTTAAGAACCAGATATATTGGATAACAACAGCGTTAGTGGACAGAAAACAGCACGATTAGAAATAAACCTTAGTGATAGGACGGATAGAAAATGTTTGCTTTCAGGGCAGACAGAGTCTGCCAAGGCTTGCCAGCCAGGGCATAGTACGGAAAGCAGACAGGATGATATCGTCTAAGGTGTGCTGTTTTGTCCGCTAACGCTGAAATTTTAATTTGGAATTATGGAAAGGAAGTCAATATGAACACATCTTACTCTGCTCTAATGCCCTTGCGCCAAGGGGAAAATCTGGAATTTCTCGAAGAAAGTATACATAGCATATTGGAACAGACCATTCCTCCTCAAGAAATTGTTCTGGTTATGGATATGCCGATGTCGGGAGAAACAAGATGGATGCTAATGAAGCTTTGCGCTAAACGGACGAAACTTCTCTTTGTACATGCCTATGAACTGGCGGATTTTGGATTGGAGGAGTTGATAATGAGAGGAATCGCACACTGTTCCTGTAGTCTAATTGCCATGGTGGGCAGCAGTGATATTTCCGCACCCTCAAGATGCGAGGAAGGACTTAAAATATTTTCTGAATTTCCTCAGACAGCAGTAGTAAGAAGCTGCATCGGGAAAACTGGTGAAAATGCTGCAGATTATTTAACAATGATGTTTCGAAAGGAAGCTGCCTTAGAGGCAAAAAAAGAATTCTGGGAAGTTACTTTAAAAGTGGATAGAGAATCTGGTGAGGGCATGAAAGCAAAAAGCCAATACCTGGAAACTACCCTTGTAGAGAATAAGAGCTATGGGGAGGCTGCCTGTGGAGAGCAAGGATATTGCAGCTTATGGAAGTATATGGAGGAACGAGGATATAAGTTTTACGATATTCCAAAGCCATTAGTGAGTTTTGACAAAACAAGAGCTAGGGCAGGAGTATAGAAGTCTATAAACCCCTGACTTATTTTTGATGGCTGCCCTAAGATCAAATACCCTATAGCCTGCTATGCTTGTAAATAGCAGCTCTCTCAAGGGGCCCCTGGTATGTTAACGGAAAGGGATTAAAAATAGTAAAAGCCCTTGAAGTCCTTACCTGCTAAAATCTTCCAGGAGTTTCAGGCTGTTTCCTTGCAATTCTAAGGTTGGCCTGTTATACTTGTTGGAGAGCCTGAAAACAAAGCAAATATTACCCTTTTATGGACAGTATAAAATGGAGTTCAGATATGCTCAATATGCATGATGAGAATTTTTTATAAGAGTCTTAGATAAGGGATGGCGCTGTAGGCTTACAGGAGATTCTTCCTAATCTTCGGAGAAAAACAGATGAATATGGAAGTACAGACAGAGGGCTTGCAGGCGGCCAAGACATATATAGAGGAACGATATGCCTTTGATAAAAGTGCAGATAAAAAATTATAAATCAATAAGGGATTGTACCTTGAACCTGGATAAAGTTACAGTTCTTTTAGGAGAAAACGGGACTGGAAAGAGCAATATCCTCTCCGGTATCCGTTATTTTTATAATAATCTTGTTTCCAGGGCAGAATCTGATGAGATTTTTGACAGCCATAACCATTTAAATAACCGGGTAGAGCTTGCCTTGACCTATGATTTGGGCAGGATGAAGCGGTATTCCTATGTAAATTTAAGAAAAGAAAGTACAAAGAACAAAAGCTATTATCAGCAGCTCTTAAAGTCCTTTCCACAAGATGAGGTTACGGTCCGAATGGTGAAGATTAAGGACAAGCCAGTTCGATGGAGCCATGATATCCATGTGCGTAAGCTGATTTTCGGTCTCTTTCCCCTGTATTTTGTAGATACCAGAAAGATAGATTTGGTAAATTGGGACGTTCTCTGGAAACACATTGGAGATTTACTGAAGCTGGAAAATGAAGTGGGGCAGAATCTGAAGGATACGATCCATGATGCGATTGCCAATGCGGACGGACAGCTGAAGAAGCGTCTGGAGGGGGTGGAGTCCATGTTCCAGTCACAAAATGTCCAGATCTCCCAATATTCTAAGAACGAATTTGCAGCGGCCTTGTCTCGGATGTATTTTTCCGGGGAACAGTATAGCTTTGAGGAAAATACGCTGTCAGAATTTTCTGATGGGACCAATTCTTTTAATTTTACCTATTTATTGATTTATATCCTAAAAATGATAGCAGATACAAAAATGAAAGAGCCGATCATGATATTGGATGAACCGGAAATCTCTCTTCATAATAAGATGATTGACAGTTTGTCAGAGATATTTTATGAGAGCAGGAGCCGAGTAAGATTTCTGATGGCTAGTCATTCTGCCCGGCTGGTAAAAGACATATTGAGGCAGGATGGAGAAGGGAATCAGCTGTACCAGATATATCGAAAGGGTTATGAGACAGGCGCTTCCAGATTTCGGATGTTCCGGCAGGGAGAAGATATCAGGGAGAGATTTTTCATTACAGATCAGCACGTCAGCGCATATTTTGCTAAAGCGCTTCTCTTAGTAGAAGGAGAAACAGAGCTGGAGGTTTTTCAGAACCGGTTTCTGACCGCTGTATTCCCATGTCTGAACCAGGTGGAAATCATGAAGGGCATGAGTGATGATGTGGTGTACCGGATTGTCTCGCCTAAGGATAGGAAATACAGCATTCCGGCGTCAATTCTTCTGGATATGGATAAAATATATACCTATAAGGATAGGCTGAAAAAAAAGTATTTTAATCTCTGTAAAGAGAACGAATGCTGCTGCTTTTTTAAGAAAGGAGATAATCCTTCCTCTTCAAGAGCTGTTTTGGCAGAAAAACGAAAGCGCATTTATAACATGGCAGAGAAATGCCGGTTTCATTATGAATATCCCTTGTGCAGCTCAAGGGACATAAATTATATGGAAATGATAAGGCTGATTAGGGAGTATTTTCAGGAATATGGTATTTTTGCAGCTCGTACCACCATAGAAGGCATGCTGGTGACAGACAGCAATCTGGAGATGTTTCTGGGTTTTCTGAAACAATACTATCCTAAGGTATTCTCTGGTATTTATCCATTCCCAAGAGAGATTGTGGAGGCTGAGGATGAAGTTCCCTTTATTCGCCTTATGCTGGGAGGAAAATGTGACTATGTGATGGGCTCTCGATGGATTATAGAATGTCATACAGGTATGGAGCCAGATTTGAAGGATAAGCTGGAGCATGTTCGCATCTCTAAGACCAGATGGGTGACAGACTGGCTCCGGTATTACTTTTGCCTGCAGATGGGACTGGTAAGGCAGGAGGAGCAGGATATTTTCCATTTTTTGAAAAAGCTGGAAAAGAAAGAAGAGATGCAAAAGCTCAAATATCGGTTTATCAGAGACTTTCCCGAACTGTTCCAGTTTATCCAGATGATAAATCAGATGGTATGAGCTATTAGTAGATTAAAATGTTATCAGTATGAGATACAAAAGAATATGGGCAGGCAGCAAGCTGTTTCGAAGCATGAAGTAGAAGCAGGCCCTGAGGGGAAACCATAAACCAGGGCGATAGAAAGACTGATTGACTGTGGAAAATTAATAAGTATAAAATGGGGTGAATAATTTACGCCGTACGAATTTTTAAGACAGTGCCTGCCCTGAGGAACCAGGGGATTTATGAAGACATTATATGGATGGGATTATTATTGTGAGAACATTCTTCACTGCAAAGAGGAATACATGGTCAGCCTTCTTGACAGGAAGGAAGAGTGCTATCAGTCTTTTAAAAAAGAAAAAAAGCATGGTGTGAGAATCTTATGGAGTATTGATAAAGGGAGCGGCCTCTATCTGCTCCAAAAAAATCTGAATAAAAACTTTCTTCTTCGAATCCCCCTTGCCATGCCTGCTATTGGATTTGTAAGAGGAAGGAGTTATCAGGATTACCTCAGGCCCCACTGTGGAAAACGATTTCATCTAAGGCTGGATATCCAAGACTTTTTTGGAAGTATTTCAGAAAGACAGGTAGCAAGAAGCCTGGAAGAATTCGTCCAGGATCAGGATATCATCCAAAATATCTGTGATATCTGTATGTTGGAAGGAAGCCTTCCTCAAGGAGCTGTAACGTCCCCGGCCCTGTCAAATATTGTATTCCGCCAAATCGACCAGCGTATTTTAAAATATTGCCAGTCCATACGGAAGGTGCGGATTGGAGCCGAAGCAAAGGAAGAGGACATTGTATATACCAGATATGCAGATGATATGATGTTTTCCAGCGATTATTTTGACTTTGGGAATCAGCTCTCCTTTTACAAAATGGTAAAGCACATATTAAGGGAACATGGATTTCGCATTAATCATAGCAAGACTTATATGACAGAGGGAGAAATATCACTATCCGGGTTTGTAATAGGAACGGATGTCCATTTGTCCAGAAAGAGATTAAGGGAGATTAATCAGATTCTTGCCTATTTTGATAAGAGAAAGGAAATTACCGGAGATGCCTATGAGGTAGACAGAAGAAAAATAAAGGATGGAGATGTGTTAAAAAGGCTGAATGAGGAAAGATCAGAAAGGGGCTTTTCTCGTTTTATCAATAAAAAAAGCTGTATTAACTATTTATGCGGTTATCGGGCGTTTTTGATTACATTTTTAAAGGACAATCCAGAACAGACCGATTCTATAAAGGCCTTGGAGAAAAAAGTAAGGCATTTAGAGCAATTGATAAAACAGTGCCAGAAGATCTGGTTCCATATTTCATAAGAGGAGGAAAATACAAATGGATGGCAGGAGGCTGAGGGAATTTTGGTCTCATGAGGCGGAAGCGATGTTTAAAACCTACCGCCAGTTTGAGATACTGATTCCTGCTGCTGGCAGAAAGGGCGCGGGACATCCAGGAGAAGATGGAAGATATGTAGAGTCTCTTCTGAAAAGCTATATAAAAAAATATCTGCCGGGTGAGCTGGAGGTGCTTACCGGGTTTGTTTTACGCCCGGCAGTCCATCAGATCGGAGGGAATGGAGGACGCAGGAAGGACCAGGACAGACATTCAACCCAATTGGATCTTATTGTATATGACACGGCCCATTATCCAGTGTTTCAAAGGATGGAAGGGCATGTGATTGTACCTCCAGAAGGGGTGATTGGAGTTATTTCCGTGAAGAAAAATCTTTATGCCGCTCAGTTAGAGACAGAGATCAGAGCATTAGAGGCAGTGGGAAGGCTTTGTACGCAGAAAAGTGGAGATGAAGAGATGAGAGGCCCCTTTTTGGGTCTGGTAAGTATGGACAGTGGAATGAATTGTTCCATCCAGGGCCAGGGGGAAAAGGTATTTACCTGTCTGGAAAAATGTTTTCCGGAAAAAGGAAGAAATCGTTATGATTGGATGCCAGGGTATATAGGGGTTTTATCTAAGTGGTCCATATGCAAAGAAAGGCCGAAATCAGAGAAGAAGGCAGCAGAATATATTCTGTTTGAACACAGAGATGAGGAAGCCCATCTAGGATTTCAGATGATTATTCGGCATATATTAGGAGTGTATTATGATAAAAGCAGGGGAAATCATAGGACTCTGGGCTTTACGGCTTTTGAGCCTGGAAGAGGCTATGATAAAAAGCTGGGGATGATTCCATATGTGAAAGAACATGGAGATTTTCGGATGTAAGGTGGATGAGGGTGGATTCGGGAGATAAAAGAACGCACATGCAATCACAGTAAACCTTCATACGCAAGGCTAGCGCACCACCATGAATGAAGGTATCCAGTGCATTTGGAATACCTGAACTCAGTTTTCTGCTGCGCAGAAAAGGGTACTTTCACAGTAATATAGCAGGATCTCAAATCTATAGTGCAGAAATTCCAGGAATGAATGAAATTACTATTGCAAGATACTGTATTTTGCTTAATAGAATCAGTTGTAATCTATTCTCAAATGTATTAAAATATTTTTTATCGTAGAGACACAGGATTTCGCAAAGCGGAATTCTTTTTAAAAATATGAAAGAGAATTTGAGAGGATTACCATATGATTATTACTCAAACCCCGTTTCGCATGTCTTTTTTTGGAGGAGGTACAGATTTTCCAGAATTTTATCAGGAACATGGCGGTGCAGTGATTTCCACTACATTTGATAAATACTGCTATGTTAATGTCCGCCACCTTCCTCGTTTCTTTGATTATTCTACGGAGCTGTCCTATTCTAAGATTGAGCGGGTTACCCAGGTAGAAGATATATGCCATCCTGCAATCAGAGAAGCCATGAAAATGCTGGATATGCATGAAATACGCCTTACTTATGAGGCAGATCTGCCGGCCCGCTCTGGACTTGGTACCAGCAGTTCTTTTGCTGTAGGAATGTTAAATGCATTTTATGCTTTAAAGGGCAAATATGCGGATAAAAGGAAACTGGCAGATGATGCTATCTATCTGGAGAGAGTGCTTTGTAAGGAAAGCGGAGGCGTTCAGGACCAGATTGCCGCAGCCTTTGGCGGATTGAACCGGATTAATTTTGGAAGGGACGGATATGAAGTAAATCCAGTAATTATTTCTCCAGAAAGAAAGGAGCTTCTGAATCATCGCCTTCTTCTTTTCTTTACCGGGTTTTCCAGATTTTCGTCTGATATCCAGATAAAGACCAGGCAGGCCTTGGAAGATAAAAAGGCTCAGCTCTTAGAAATGCTAAAGCTGGTTGACGAGGCAGAAGCTGTCCTGACTTCCAGAACAGACCTGAATGAATTTGGTCGCCTTCTGGACTATACTTGGAAGCTGAAAAGGGGCATTACGGATGAAATTTCTACGGATTCTATTGATGGAATTTATAGAAAGGCCATAGAGGCAGGTGCTTTAGGAGGAAAGCTTCTAGGTGCCGGAGGAGGAGGATTCCTTTTGTTCTATGTGGAAGAGGGCCGACAAGCAGAGGTAAAAAATGCATTATCTGATTTTTTATATGTGCCATTCCGCTTTGAAAATGGGGGCACAAGGGTCATCCATTACACACCAGAGACATACGAAAAGAGATAGTGGCAAAAGCGATGAAGAGTGTCAGCATATTTTTGCATTCAATGCAAGATATGCTGGCATTTTTCATTTTATAGGAAAGACCTTGTTGCTATAAAGTATTAAAGTCATTGGCTTTCCTATGAACCTTTATATGCACAGTTAACGCATCACCATGAATGAAAGTATCCGGCGTATTTGGAATACCTGAACTCAGCTTTCCGCTATAAAGAAAAGGGCACTTTCACAGAAAACTCCCATGTCTGCCGTACAGACACCACTAGGAACTAAAAGGGAGTTTCCTGTGAGCCTCCAGTAACTGCACACAGAATGCAAAAGCAAGATTCTTTCTTGTTATGCTTATAGGAAGTTGTGTCCTATAAAGCAAAAAGCCCTCTGGGAGAGGTGTGCTGCGCATAAGAGGAAAATAGATGGCGTCTGAGACTTTTGTGATAAATATATTTGTAACATATTTGTAATAATTTTGGATTGAATTAGGGATAAAAGAAGAAAATTAGAGAAATATAGCTGGAAGTTCCCATGATAGTATTAAACATAGTTGTAACATGTTTGTAATAGAATTGATTTGGCAAAGAGATTTATAGGGGAAAAAAGAAAGAAAATTAATAATTTCTAAAAAGGTTGACGGATAGGAAAATGTGGTTTATAATAAACTTGAAATAAGGATTTAACAATTATGTAACAATTTGTAGAGATGTTGTAATCCTTAATTATTATGATTTACCAGAGAGCAGTGGGCTGTATTACTACCTATACTATAAAAAGGATTTTGCATAGTCTAATTCAGTTTTATGCTGTGCAAAAGAGGAGTTTTACAGTGATAAACTGAAAAAGACAAAAGCAGAGTTAGAATATCAGATAAAAATAGAAAATATATTGAGGTGTTTTATGAATTATAAGACTACAAAGAGTATAGGACTGACAGTACTGTGCGGAGCTTTTATGGCAGTACAGCCATTTATGGCCTTTGCGGCAACTGGATGGCAGACAGGGCGGCTGGAGAATTATAAAGCTACTGTGGTTGCAGAAAGTGTAGATGTAAGGACATCAGCAGGCGGCGAGGAAGTCTTGGCAGAAGCTTACCAGGGGACCACATTTCAGGTTACAGAGAATGTGGGAGACGGATGGATTCGCCTGGACATCGGAGGAGAAGTTGGATACCTCCCGGTTGATAGCAGTATTGCAATCGTTGGTCCTGATGGTATTGACATTACAAGAGAAGTAGAGGGAGATAATCAGGAGCCACAGAGCAGCAGCGAAGCAGCAGCATCTAATACAGATGAACTCAGACAGAGTCTTGTAAATTATGCTCTCCAGTTTTTAGGAGGACGTTACCGTTACGGCGGCTCAGACCCTCATTCAGGAGTTGATTGTTCTGGTTTTACAAAATATGTAATGCAGAATGGTGTAGGCATATCAATTGCCAGAAGTTCCCGTGAACAGTCAAATCAGGGACGGGCTATCAGCGCAGATCAGATGAGGCCGGGAGATCTGTTATTTTATGCTAAGGGCAGTTCCATTGATCATGTAGCCATGTATATTGGCAATGGCCAGATTGTGCATGCTTCTACCGCAAAAACTGGTATTAAGATATCTCCATGGAATTATCGTTCTCCAGTAAAGATTGTTAATGTGCTGGGTGATTGATTTTCTTCAAGGCTTTTTATGTAATTTCATAGTAAGATTCTTTTTTAAATCATAATTTGAATAATAAATGAATTGTGAGCCATAATAACCTTGTAGTAAAAAATCAAGTTAAATCAGGAGGTTACAACATGGCTAACAAGAATAACTACAACAATATGGACAATTCCAGCTCAAAGAATTCTAGAAACGACAGCTATGAAAACAACAACCAGAACAGCAGCAGGAATAAGAGCCAGAACAGCTCTCAGAACGACAGCCAGAACAGCTCTCAGAACTGCAGATAGTAAAGCAAGACCAGAAGCCGTCTTCCATTGATTTGGAAGGCGGCTTTTTTTACCTTATAGGGTTTGGATATTAAAAGCGTCGCGAACGGAGAAGTGTCAGAATATGTTTATAGTTTCGGAACTAAGAAATTCCAAGACTCCTGCAAATATAAAAATATTCTGACACTTCTTCTAGGATGGCAATTTTGATTCCATGGAGTTAAAGCAAAAAAAGAGGAGAAACAGAAAGGATGCTTTTTTATATTTATAATAAGCAAAAGGACAGGTTATGCATATCCTAAATTATAGTATACGTCCAAAGCGGCGTCCAGACTATAAGAAAGGGTGAAAGTATGATGTCAGGTTTCAGACAGAGGGAATATGCAACGATTACCTTTCAGGAGCTGGAATCCTGGATAGAACAGGAAATACCTGTGAAGATTATTGATTTACGGGATGCCGGCTCCTATACTATCTCACATTTTAAAGGAGCTTCCAACCTGCCCTTTGAAGAGATGGAGGAATGGCAGACAGATCTGCCATGGGGAGAAACTCTTGTATTTTACTGTAGCCGTGGCAGCACCAGTATGATGGTATGCAGCCGCCTTAGTGCAGCAGGCTATATAGCAGTAAATGTAGCTGGTGGATATACTTTTTATAAAGGAAAATATGCTGTAAAAGGCTTTAGCCCTTTATAGTATGGATATTCTAGGGCTTGCTGCTTAAAAGTGATGGCAGAATCTGCAGGCAGAGCAATTGAATTTTATTCATGGTGATGGGGTGATTATAAGGAGGAAAGTTTACTAGGAAATAGCGAAAGGATGAAGACAGGGAGGTGTGGCAGTAAGACTGGGAAGCCTGGCTGCCGCACTGTTTACGGATAATTGCAGGGAGTGATTGACAGAAGGAGGATAGAGGCTTTAAAATAAGGGGGACATATTTTAAAGGGCTTTGCAATAATAGATACAGTTGGAGGGATGTTTAATGAAGTACATGATAGCTTCTGACATACATGGTTCAGAATATTACTGCAAAAAGCTGTTAAAGGCATGGGAGGAATCGGGGGCAGAGCGTCTGATTCTATTGGGGGATATTCTATACCATGGGCCGCGCAATGATCTTCCAGAGGGCTATGCACCTAAAAACGTAATTGCTATGTTGAATGAAAAAAGGGAGAGGATTTTTGCAGTAAGGGGAAATTGCGATACTGAGGTAGACCAGATGGTTCTGGAATTCCCGATTATGGCAGATTATGCTCTGCTCCATGAGAGCGGAATTGTAATTTATGCAACTCATGGACATGTATTCCACGAAGATCACCTGCCGCCTTTGATGGATGGAGATGTACTCCTTCATGGGCATACCCATCTTCTGAGAGCAGAGAGAAAAGTTGTGGAGGAAGGCAGGAAAAAAATTGTTATTTTGAATCCAGGCTCTGTGTCAATTCCAAAGGGAGGAAATCCCCCTACCTATGCGGTGCTGGAAAATGGAGTATTTCATATCTTGAGCTTTGGAGGGGAGATAGTAAAGGAAATGGAATTAGGAAAAGGCATATAACTTTAGTGCAGGCTTCTGTCAGGAAAGAAAACAGGCATTTGGAGGATATAATATTTTGAAACAGACATATGAACTGATTGCACCTTGCCATTTTGGCCTGGAAGCGGTTATGAAAAAGGAGATCCTGGATTTAGGATATGAGATTTCCCAGGTAGAGGATGGAAAGGTGACATTTATCGGAGATGATGAAGCGATTTGCCGTGGAAATATATTTCTGCGTTCTGCGGAGCGGTTGCTGCTAAAGGCAGGGAGCTTTCAGGCCGTGACCTATGAGGAATTATTTCAGGCGACAAAGGCGATTCCTTGGGAAGAATATATTCCTAAAGATGGAAAATTCTGGGTAGCAAAGGCAGCGTCCATTAAAAGTAAGCTGTTTAGCCCATCTGATATTCAGTCAATCATGAAAAAGGCAATGGTAGAAAGGCTGAAACAAGCATATGGAATTGAGTGGTTTCCGGAAACAGGCAGCAGCTATCCTTTAAGAGTTTCCATTTATAAGGATAATGTAACCGTAGGTATTGATACCACAGGAATTTCTCTCCATAAAAGAGGTTACAGGACCTTAACTAGCCGGGCGCCTATTACAGAAACCTTGGCTTCCGGCCTGCTCATGCTTACACCATGGAAAAAAGATAGAATTTTAGTAGATCCTTTTTGCGGCAGCGGTACTTTTCCGATTGAAGCAGCGATGATGGCGGCTAATATGGCTCCAGGAATGAATCGCTCCTTTCTGGCAGAAGGGTGGGAGAACTTGATTTCTGAAAGCTGGTGGCGGGATACACGGGAAGAGGCTCGGGAAATGGTGGATCAGAGGGCAGAGGCAGATATTCAGGGTTATGATGCAGATAATGATATTGTCCGGGCCGCAAGGGCAAACGCAGAGGCAGCAGGTGTAGATCATATGATACACTTTCAGCACCGTCCAGTAAGCGAGCTGAGCCATCCGAAAAAGTATGGATTTTTGATTACTAATCCTCCTTATGGAGAAAGGCTTGAGGACAAGGAAAATCTGCCGGAGATTTATAAGACTTTGGGAGAGCGGTTTGCTTCGTTGGATTCCTGGTCTGCATATATCATTACTGCCTATACTGAGGCGGAAAAATATATGGGAAGAAAAGCAGATAAAAACCGAAAGATTTATAATGGTATGATGAAAACATATTTTTATCAGTTTATGGGGCCTAGGCCTCCAAAAAGAAAAGCAGGAGATAGAGATTGAGGATTATAATAAAATCTGTATTAGCTATTGGATGCTTAAGTTTGTGCGTGCTGTTGGGAAGTTGTAAGGGGATAACAGAAGATGGAAAACAAGAGGCAGGAGACTGGATAGAGAGCCGGCAAGAGACAGACAATGCCACGGAGAGCAGAAATGGGCATGGGGAAGAGGCCCTGGATTCGGAAAGGCAATCCGAAGGACAGACATTGTCTGGGGAAGAAGGAGGCGGGGGAGAAAGTCCGCCTGGGGAAGAGGGCAGAACAGGGGGAAAGGGCCAATCTGAGGGAGCATATTTTAGAGAGGGGAAGCAGGATTGGGCGGAGGAAGGTTCTTTTGGAGTAACACCCCAACAAGGAGAGAAGACAGAGGCCCAAAGTGCCAAAGAGCTGGAGGAACAAAAGGAAGAGATACCCCTTCCTAAGACCTATGATTTAAGGAAAACAGGCAGGGTACCAGCAATAAAAAATCAGGGAGAATTGGGCACCTGCTGGGCCTTTGCCTCTCTTACTGCCCTGGAATCAAGCCTCCTGCCAGAAGACAATTATGATTTTTCTGAAGACAATATGTCTCTAAATCACAATTTTCTTTTAGGACAGGAGGATGGAGGGGATTATACAATGTCCATGGCTTATCTGGTTTCCTGGCAGGGACCAGTTCTGGAAGAAAAGGATCCCTATGGAGATAAAAAGACACCTAGTGGCCTGACAGCGGTTAGACATGTGCAGGAAATTCAGATATTGCCGGAAAAGGATTTTGACTGTATTAAACAGGCAATACTGGATATAGGAGGAGTGCAAAGCTCTCTTTATACATCTATGAAAAACCCTGGCAGCGAGTCAGAATATTATAATAAGGAAACAGCTGCTTACTATTATGATGGAAAGGAAAGTCCTAACCATGATTCTGTCATCATCGGATGGGATGATACCTATCCAAAGGAAAATTTCAGCAGTCCACCTCCAGGGGACGGAGCATTTTTATGCATGAACAGCTGGGGAACTGGATTTGGAAAGGATGGCTGTTTTTATGTCTCTTATTACGACACAAACATTGGTGTCCATAATATTGTATACACAGTCACGGAGCTGCCAGATAATTATGACAGGATATACCAAAGCGATCTATGCGGCTGGATCGGGCAGCTGGGTTATGGACAGGATACGGCATGGTTTGCCAATGTCTATGAAGCAAAGGAAGAGGAAATGCTGAAAGCTGTCGGATTTTATGCCACAGGTCCTAATACATCCTATGAGATTTATACAGCAGTGGACGTGAAAGCGCCAGGAAATTCAGCAGAAAAAAATATGGAAGAGGGGACGGAAAAGAAAACTGGAAGAAAAGACATGTTTTCTGGAATGGTGAAAGCAGGAGAGGGGAAAATGGATTATGCAGGCTATTATACCATTCCTTTGGACAAGAAAGTGGATTTGAAAAAGGGAGAACGCTTTGCTGTTATTGTCCGGATAAAAACCCCTGGGGCCGTCCATCCTGTGGCGATTGAATATGATGCACAAGATGGGAAGTGCAGCATTGACTTAAATGACGGGGAAGGTTATATTAGTGTACAGGGAGATCTTTGGGATTCTGCTGAGGAAAAGCAGGAATGTAATATCTGCCTGAAAGCATACACGGAGGAAAAGAAATGAAAGAGAAGATAGTATTTGCTACTGGGAATCAGGGAAAAATGAGGGAAATAAAGCTGATTCTGGCTGATTTAGGCATGGAAATCCTGTCTATGAGGGAAGCAGGAGCAGATGTAGATATCGAAGAAAACGGCGCTAGCTTTGCAGAAAATGCGGAGATTAAGGCAAGGGCTGTCTGGCAGAAAACAGGAGGAATTGTTCTTGCGGACGATTCTGGCCTTGTAGTGGATTATCTGAACGGAGAGCCAGGTATTTATTCAGCTCGTTATCTGGGAGAGGATACTCCTTATGAGAAAAAAAATCAAATCATTATTGAACGGGTAAGGGATGCAGAGGGAGAGGAGCGCAGTGCTCGTTTTATCTGTGCGATAGCTGCTATCCTTCCAAATGGAGAAGTAATCCATACAGAAGCTGCTATGGAGGGACAGATCGCAGAAAAGCCTGCAGGACATGGAGGCTTTGGATATGATCCCATTCTGTACATTCCTGAGTTTGGCGTGACCTCCGCAGAATTGACGATTGAGCAGAAGAATCGGATTAGTCACAGAGGAAAGGCTCTGGAGCTTATGAAAGAGGAGTTGAAAAAACTTTATGGGGAGGCTCAAATATGAGAATCCTAATCGTTAGTGATACACATAGGCATGATGAGAATTTGAAAACCCTTTTAGAAAAAGCGTGCCCACTGGATATGCTGATCCATTTAGGTGATGCTGAGGGAAGTGAAGAAAGAATTGCTGGATGGGTAAATCCGGAATGCCGCTTGGAGATGGTTTCAGGCAATAATGATTTTTTCTCGAACCTGGACAGGGAAAGGGAAATTTCTCTTGGATCTTATAAGGCTTTGTTAACCCATGGCCATTATTATGGCGTTTCTTTAGGGCCAGAGAGGCTTGTAAATGAAGCAAGAGCCAGAGGAGTGGATATTGCTATGTTCGGCCATACCCACCAGCCTTATCTGAACCGGATAAAAGGTCTAACCGTATTAAATCCGGGAAGTCTGTCTTACCCACGTCAGGATGGAAGAAAGCCTTCCTATATTATGATGGAAATAGATGATGCTGGGGAAGCCCATTATACAATCAACTATTTGAGCCGCAGATAGGAAAAGGAAAATAGGGGCGGCCAGGAGGAATGGATGAAAACAGACGGGATTATTTTCGATTTAGATGGGACTTTGTGGAATTCTATTGGGCCAGTAACAGAGTCCTGGAATCAGATTATTGAAAAAAGGCTGGGAAAGGATGCTGGGATTACAACAAAGGATATACAAAATTGTATGGGAATGCTCATGGAAGATATTGGAAGAAAGCTTTTCCATACCCTTCCAGAGAAAGAAATGATTTCTCTTTTGGAGGAGTGTTGTGAGTATGAAAATAGATACGTAGGGCAGGTGGGAGGGATTCTCTATGAGGGGCTGGAGGAAACCTTGAAGCTCTTGGCAGAAAATCAGCCTCTTTTTATTGTAAGTAACTGCCAGGATGGCTATATTGAGGCATTTTTCCAGGCTCACGGTTTGAAAGGATACTTTAAGGATTTTGAAAATCCAGGGCGTACAGGCCTCGATAAGGCAGGAAATATCCGGCTGATAGTGGAAAGAAACCATCTATCGGCTCCAGTGTATGTGGGAGATACTCAGGGAGACTGCGATTCTTCGAAAAAAGCAGGAGTGCCCTTTATTTTTGCAGAATATGGATTTGGAGACGTCAAGGAAGAAGACTGCGCAGGCACTATTCGCAATTTCCGTGAACTGCTGTCGTTGTTTGTCGGGTAATGTTGGGCAATAAAAAAAGTTCATCCACTGAAAACGAACATCAAACCTTGGAAAAACAGAATAGAAATATTAACAAAACATGAAAAATCTGCAAAATCTGCTTGACAGATAAGGCTACCTATTGTATACTATTTTTGCTGTTTGGAAAAGCAGAGTGCATAAACGCACGTGAGTCTGTAGCTCAGCTGGACAGAGCAACGGCCTTCTAAGCCGTGGGTCGGGGGTTCGAATCCCTTCAGGCTCGTTTCCGCATCTGTTTTCAGGCGGATATTTATGGTGGGTATAGCGCAGTTGGTTAGCGCGCCAGATTGTGGCTCTGGAGGTCCAGGGTTCGAATCCCTGTATCCACCTTGGTATTTTTTTGAATATTGATTTTTTTTGTGAGAACTGACTGTTTAGGCAGTCTTTTTTCATATTATGCTGATATCTCGCGAGACGAGGATCTCCTTTGAGGCGGAACAAGGATTAGCAGAAATTGATCTTGGTAAATCTAATGGTTTTTAGCTGTAAAATATAAGGCCTCCTGTAATCTGTTTTGGGATTACAGGAGGCCTTAATAGCAGGTGCTATGTGCACCTTTTCAGCTGCCCTATTGCCGTACCAGTTTTACAAGGCTTTCACATCCATTACGGTAAACAAGCTCATCTAAACTGAACAATATAATATTGGCTCCAAGAGAAATCAGCTCATCCACAACCTCTTTGGTGCAGGCAGGGAACGGAACGGCTTGGACGCTGATGCCATATTTCTTCGCAGATACCATAACCTTTTTGAAATCCTCCATAATCTGCGGATTTACCCAATCCATTTTCTCGCCTTCTTTGATAAGACACTGGGCATAGTCTGCACGTCCAAACCAGATTGCATCCGTTTCAGGATTTAGTACGGATAAGATTTCGTCAATATTTTCTACTGCAATCGGATCCTCAATAATCGGCATGAGCATGATTTCTTTACGGTTGTGCTCCAGGAAGTCATCCCAGCCATCAACTGTATACTGTGTAGAGCGCACTGCAGGACAGATTCCAGCGACTCCGTAAGGAGGATAGGTAATTGCACGTTTTGCACGGAGTGCATCCTCTTTTGTATTGACATGGGGAACAACGACACCCTGTGCGCCGGCTTCCATAACCTGACGGATTTCGTATTCATTATTGGTTCCTACCCTTACCAGGCCGGTAATCCCTGCCGAATCGCCAGCTCTTAAGCAGTGCTGAATGGCATCCAAATGTGTTTTTACATGCTCTAAATCTAACATATAATAATCCATTCCAGCGTAGCCGGTAATTTCAACAATGTCTGGACAGGTCGTATAAATCTGGATACCTAATGCAACCCCTCCCTCTTTTAATTTCTGAATCATCTTGTTTGGTCTACCCTTAAACATACTTAATTTCCTCCTTATAAAAGATATATATTGATTTTTATTAAATCCATAATTGTATAGGCTTAGCGCCAGAGCGCTGAGCGGTAGGAAAATGGGATCTTATGATATCCCAAAGCCAGGACAGATAACCTGGGTATACAGAAGGATCATGCAGCCTGCCGCAACTGCTAGAAGCAGCCATGAAGCAATTGTCTTTCTGATAATCAGCCCTTCTTTTCCCAGCATTCCTACGGTTGTGCTGGCAGATACCACATTATGAGGACAAATCATATTTCCCAGTGCAGCTCCTGCATTCTGGCCGGCTACGGTAAAGCAGCCATTAATCCCCAGCATAGCAGCAGTTTCATAATTTACTCGTGTAAACATAATGATTGAACTATAGGCACTTCCTGTTGCGAAGGAGCCGATGGTGCCAATTACCATTGCAGCAGCCGGATAAAGAACCGGGCCTACATGGCTTAGGGAGCTGGCAATATTTTTCAGCATACCGCTTCCCTGACATATTTTTGCCATAGCAACCATGGTTACCATTGCTATGATGGGCGGAACCATGCTTTTTACGGTACGCCATAAAAATCCGGGAACCTGATCCAGCACCCCAAGAGCAACTGCGCCAATTACCATTGCGATGAAAATCACCAGACCTACAAAGGTAGGATGTCCCATCGTATTCATGACTTCGGACGGAACTCTTGGACGTACAACCGGCAGGGTAATAAAGATAATGATATAAATGATTAAGGCTCTCCACATAACTGCAGCCTTCCCCTCTGGTGCTTTTCCCTGAACATCCTCCATACGGAATACAAATTCTTCAGGAGTGGGAGGAGCAAAGAACTTCGCCCATGCAATACAGCCTAGAATAATCATGACTCCGATTCCCATAGCAATCAGTTCAGGCCCGATAAAATAGGAGATAATGAAATAGCTGCCTCCAGAAACAGCGCTGATAAATACCAGGAATTTTTTCAATCCTTTAAAACCGTTTTTTCCAAAAACAATGTAAATCATGACAGATGGAACAACCAGGCAGCATACCGATAGAACCATTCCTGCAGCAGCTGTAATTTGCAAATAAGTAATGCTTGATATATCTTCAATCATGGAAGCAGATACTGCGGCATTCATTCCGCCGGAACCAAAGCAGGGAGTGATACCATTTGCCGTCAATGCAGCGGCTACGGCTGAAAGGGGATTGATTCCCAGACTCACTAGAAAAGGGCCTGCAATCGCTGCCGGGGCTCCTGCGCCTGCGGCACCCTCTAAAAAGGACCCGAATCCCATTCCCACCATAATAACCTGGATTCGTTTGTCATTAGAAACTATGGCTAACGCATTAATAATTGTCTGCATGGCCCCAGTTTCTTTCAAAAGATTTAAAGTAGTAATTGCCATAGTTACCATAAACATAGCCTGGACAGCTGATTTGGCTCCGGCATAAGCATTCGTGCCGATATCAGCAAGCGGTGTCTTAAAATACAGGCCGGCCAGAAGGATTGCAGCGATACAGGATATCGGCCCGATTATTTTTGACGGCTTTGCCAGGATTCCTATCCCGATAATAACGATTGCGATAGGGATTGCAGAAACTAATGTAAGCATGGATAGTTCCTCCTCTTATATTTAATTGTACGATTAATCTATTTTAGCGCTAAAAGATTGATTAATCAATCAAATTATAACGCATATATGAAATAGTATCAATACTGTTAGACGTTAAAAATTATTTTTGTGCAATATATATAAAAATAGATCGTATAGTTTGTTTAATATTTTTTAATTTAAGATAAAAGACTGCCGCAAAATACGGCTTGGATGAGATATCGTCCCTGTTTCCCTGTGTGAAAACGATATTGTATACAGCCATTTTTTGCGGCAGTCTTAATTCCTTCTATAATAATATCAGGAAAAATCTGCTTCCGTCAGATGATACATTTTATGAAATTGTCTCATTTCATTTAACTGCTTCTCATCTGGTTTGCGGCAGCTTCTCCTGCTCGCATGAAGGTTACAGGTTTTATGCAGCTCATGCATCATTTTTGCATATTGCCAGAGAACGGCATATCCGTCCAGAATTGGGATGCCGCCGCAATGAGTCAGCCCTCGTGTATAGGCGAATTCATTGAGCATCCCTTCTCCTGGAATTAGAACATCAGCCCCCTGTCTGACTGCTTGTCTGCAGAACTCTAAAAGTTTCTCTTCAGCCTTATCGGCCAGCTCCGGACGTTCTATTTCTTCCATATGGATTGGTGGAACAGTGGCGACTACAGAAGTCAGCTTTTCCGGATTTCCGTAAATACGAACTTTTTCTTTAAAGGTTTCTGCCATGTAAGGTTCTACCGTAACTACGCCATAAGTTTTCCTCAGCATTCCGGTATAATGACAGAGTTGTCTGTTACACTCAATACAGGAATATCTGAAATGTCTGTACAGAACTTAAGTTTGATGTACATTGATGCCAGATTTTCTATTGATCCCCCCTTATAAAATCCATGTAATTGATTCTGGGAAAACACATAGGATGACAACAACAATTGCTGGCGTAATAATAAATAGAATCAGTTCCTTTGTCAGGCCGGATACAGGCACTTCGCTCACATGACAGTTCCAAAGGGCGGTGTGATACATCCAAGCGAGCACACCATAGTCGCCAGTACACCGAATACATCCACATTGATTCCATGCTGCTTAACGATTAGAAGGAAGACAGGAATTGCAATCATTATGATTGCACTAGTCAAGGAACATCCCCATGATAAACAAGATTCCCATGGTAATATCAGCATTGTTGTTGAGCCAACATAGATAGCTCCCAGACCTGCTAGAACCATATTAGGATGGCCTGCGTAGGTTACAACAAAGGAAAATAAGGTTGCAGTAGATATAATAATCAAAACTCTCGCCGTACTAAATGCAGAATTTAACAGAAAAGATATGTTTTTCCGTTTCGTTTCATTCGTTCCCTAAAATGCCAAAAAGCAGATTTTTCGTTCGTTCCTTGATAACAATCTCATACTTCCTGCGTTTTTCAGGTTTGTCCCATTCCCCCCAATCTCTTACAATAATACAGCGCATGAAGAGAGGAGTAAATACATCAAGGTAAAGCTGCCAGGAATCAATATTTCGAAAAATTCCATTTTTCTTATAAAATTCAATAAATTCAATAAATAGTTTCTTATAGGGCTGCCGGTATTTTTCATTGACGCTGTCCATTAAATCTGGTCTTGCCTCTATTACGGAAGAAGAGCAGATCAGCAGCTTTCTAATTTTAGGGGTATTTATCATTTCCAGAAAGCTGATTTGAATTTGATATAGAAATTCTTCTGGTTCTGCCTGTAAGGAAATTTGTTTGATAGGAGGAATCTCCGCATCCATCATACATGCTTGAAAGAGTTCATCCTTGTCTTTAAAGTAATAATAAATCAGCGCTGTACTTTTCATTCCTGCTGCTGCAGCAATTGTTTTGATCGTAGTGGCAGTAAATCCTTGTTTTGAAAAACAGTCTAGGGCATATTCCATGATTTCCTGTCTTTTTTCTGAATATTTATCTTCACTCTTATAATTCATACCTGGTCCTTCCTGTTTTTAATCAGCTATAATTATACGGAACTTCACGACAGATTTCAATAAAAATTGCTAATTTGTTTACTAGTGATATCTAGCATTTGAAAGGAGCTCGAGCATTCATTTTCATACCTTTTTATAAAGCAGCCGCAGGGGGACAAAAAAGTACTAGGCAAAAACGAAACATAAATAATGACAAAATTGCAGTTTTGTGTTAAGCTTAATTGAGGGGGAAGGCGCTGTTATGAGTGCACAGAATAGAGATAATAATTTAGTGGAACATATGTTAAATTTACTGAACCTTTTTCAGTCAAATCAGATAGAGGTTGAACAGCTGATAAAGAGCGGGGACCAGACGGCCCCAGCTCTTTTGTCGGGTTTCCAAAACATTGAAACAGTATATGAAATGATAAAGTTTATGGATGAGATGCCAGGAGGCTTTTTGATCTATCATGCAGACGGCGATGAGCAGATTATCTACGGAAATAAGGGGCTGCTTCAGATATTTCAGTGTGAAACGATGAAGGAATTCCGGAAATTAACCCAAAATTCCTTTAGAGGAATGGTTCATCCAGAAGATCTGGAAGAAGTAGAGCATAGCATTAAGGAACAGGTTTTTGGTACGAAACAGGGATTAGATCATGTAGAATACCGGATCATCCGAAAGGACGGAGAAGTTCGATGGATTGAAGACTATGGACATTTCATCCACAGTGAGGCTGTAGGAGATATTTTCTATGTGTTTTTAGGAGATATTACGGAAAAAAAGAGCCGTCAGATGAACGAAAAAGCAGCTTTGGCTTATGAAAAAAGGCTCAATGACGAGAAACTACAGAACGTGACCCAAGCATACGACAAAGAGAGACTTCTGCTCAATCAGGAGCATCTGCGGGAGCTTGAGGTAATTAAGGGCCTTAGCATGAACTATGAGTCGATCTTTTATGCTGATCTTGACAAGGATAAGATTATGCCTTATCGGCTAAGCAGCCGCACAAAGCTCCAATTTGGTGAAAAATTCCAGATGCGTGATTTGACCTGGTATATTTCTAGCTATGTCAACACATGGGTGCATCCAGAAGACCGTGAAACGGTCTTGCATGAGACATCTCCAGAGCATATTCGTGAAAAGCTGTCAGGCAGTAGTTCCTATCATATCAACTATCGGACGATTGAGAACGGAGACATACAATATTTGCAGCTTTGCATCGTAAATGTGGGTCCAGAAGAGCAGGCATCTCAGATTGTTATGGGATATCGGAGAATTGATGATGAACTGAAGCAGGAAATAGAGCAGAAACAAATACTGGCAGAAGCATTGAATAATGCAGCCCTAGCAATCGATGCAAAAAATACGTTTCTCTCTAATATGTCCCATGATATGAGGACTCCGCTGAATGCGATTTTCGGCTTTATAACCCTTGCGAAAAGGAACATTTATAATACGAATATAATTCAGGAATATCTTAATAGAATCGAGGCATCTGGCAGACAGCTGTTAGATCTAATTGATAAAGTTTTGGAAATATCATGGGCAGAATCCAATGAGGCACATGTGGAAGAAAATGAATGCAGTTTGTGCAGTATTATGCAGGAAATACACGAATTTCTTCTTCCCCAGGCCATTGAAAAGAATATTACGTTTTCTCTAGATTGTACAGGTGTGATACACAGCGATATTTACGGTGACGAGCAACGGATAAAGCAGTTTGTCATGTATCTAGCAAATAATGCTGTAACTTATACAAAGCCTGGAGGCAGGGTTTCTATGGCTGTTACAGAGCAGGAAAGACTGTCCAGTGATTATGCAGCCTATCGGTTTGTATTTGAAGATACTGGTATTGGTATTAGTCAGGATTTTTTGAAACGTATCTTTGAACCGTTTACACGGGAAAAAAATACTACACTCAGTGGAATCCATGGTGTGGGCCTTGGCCTTGCCATTGCTAAAAATATCGTGGATATGATGGGAGGAACGATAGAGGCAAAAAGCGCTGTGAATGAGGGAAGCACATTTACTATTATACTCCGTCTCCGCATACAACATCAGAGGCATTCTCCTTCCTCTGACAGGGAGGGGGCTGCTGCCAGGTCCTCCATCAGGAGAATCCTTTTGGTAGAGGACAATGAATTAAATCTGGAAATCGAAACAGAGATACTTCAGGAGCTGGGTTTTTTCATTGAAACAGCTTGCAATGGAAGTATTGCTGTTGAAATGGTAAAGGGATCCTCGCCAGGGTATTATGATCTGATTCTGATGGATATTCAAATGCCGGTTATGGATGGATGGGAGGCGGCAAGAGCTATCCGTAGGCTGGAAAATCCTGCATTAGCTCATATCCCGATTGTTGCATTATCAGCGAATGTCTTTGAAAGTGACAAGCAGATATCTATGGAAAGCGGCATGGAGGCCCATCTTACTAAGCCAATGGATATTCCAGTATTGCTGGAAACGATCGAGAGCCTGTCGGCAGGCCTTGGAAATGAGTAAGGAAGGAGATAGGGCTAAGAATATTTGGAACTATATAAAGGGGGAGCAGCTGTTCCTTTCAGAAGAAGAGCCACTCCCCAATATTTTATCTTGCAAACCTATAAAAACTATGCTATTATAAAACAGAACTCGAGGTAAGCCAGGGAAAAGATGGGTGAAAAATCAGAAAAAGCCTTGAGGACCTTGATTTTTGGGCTATCGCCAAGCGGTAAGGCACAGGACTTTGACTCCTGCATTTCGTTGGTTCGAATCCAACTAGCCCAGTGATGGGATATTAGCTCAGGTGGTAGAGCACTTGACTTTTAATCAAGTTGTCCGGGGTTCGAATCCCCGATGTCTCATGTGGAAGGTGCTGAAGAGTTCGTACAAGCTTCTTCAGCGCTTTTTTATACAACTGCTTGTGCGTAAGGCGTGCAGACTTTGCGGGTATGGCGGAATTGGCAGACGCGCCAGATTTAGGTTCTGGTGGGCAACCGTGCAGGTTCAAGTCCTGTTACCCGCACCAGATAATGATAATCTGAACCTGGTTTCAATGGGGCATGATTTCAGATTTTTACTATATCCTTAGTGCGAAAAGCAAAAGCGGCGGTATCTTGATTGATACTGCCGTTTTTGTCATATGTTCTTTTCTCTATCTGCTTTCTTTCCCTTTTGTGCTTTTCGCTCTTCGAATTTTTAAGGCATTGCATATTCAGATAAGAGAAAAAGCGTAAAAAACACAGACAGTGTTTACAACATTTTTACTGTTTTATGATGGAGAGTTTGTAACATGTGAAATTCTGTCAGAGAAGAAATTTGAGAAGATTTTGAAAAGTAAAGGACTATAAGGGAGGATTATATGGGTAGAAAAGAAATGACAACAAAAGAAGATTTGATGACTATCATCAATCTGCTGGAAAATGCAGGCATAACATATTGGGTTGACGGTGGCTGGGGTGTTGATATATTAGCAGGGAAACAAACAAGAATTCATAGAGATATTGATATAAATTTTGATGCCCAACATACTGAAAAATTGTTAAAAATACTCTTGGAATATGGATATGAAGTAGATACTGATTGGAAGCCTGTTAGAATTGAGCTATATAGCAAAAAACATGGATATTTAGATATACACCCATTTGTTCTGAATGAGGATGGGACTTCAAAACAAGCAGATTTAGAGGGCGGTTGGTATGAGTTTGAAAAAGATTATTTTGATAATGCCGTTTTCCAAGGAAAAACAATTCCATGTATATCTTTAAAAGGGCAGAAAATTTTTCATTCAGGTTATGAACTAAGGGATAAAGACAGGCATGATATTTCCGTTCTTGATAATATAACAAAGGAAGTTCTGTAAATGATATTTTACTGGACTGCATAAATTAGATTTAAGGAGAAGTCTTATCTGGCAGCAGACAGTTTTACAGCATTATAAAGAGGGTATCTATGATATTAGGGCTTTACTTTTTCAAAAATATTCGAGATAATAGGGTTAAATCTAGTTATCTTGATTGAAAGACATAAAATGGAATACAAAGAAAAATAAAGATATATTTATAAAGATTTACAGGTAATAGGCAGAACCAGGCAACAAAAAATAGATAGCATATGTGAATTATGAACATTGCTTGGCTGGGAAGGGAGGAAATGATGTCGATAGAAGTTTATAGCAAAGCGCGCCGTATGGCTCAGAAAACATATCGTTCAGATATTACAAAAGGGCGTTATCCCTATCTGCAGGTATTGGATGAAATTCTTTCTTTTACTGATGTGGCAGCAGAATGTGATTTGGGGCTGGTGGATATTCCCCTAGACCAGATTATAGGAACAAGAACCTCCGGGAGGACAAGAGCCTTTGCCAGCAGTTTTATGCCTTTGTTGGGAGAGGATACAGAATTCTCCATGAAGTGGTCGAATCTCTATCGTGCCCATATGGATGAGGGAATCCGGGACCCGATTATTGCATGTGAGTTTATGAACCGCTTTTATGTGGTAGAGGGAAATAAAAGGGTCAGTGTATTAAAGTATGTGGATGCAGTGAGCATTCCCGGCTATGTTACCAGAATTATTCCAAAGAAGAGCGAAGAAAAAGAGAATAAAATTTATTATGAGTTTATGGATTTTTATAAATGCTCTATGGTTAATTATATCTGGTTCAGTGAAGAGGGCTGTTTTCGAAAGCTGTGTAGTCTGATCGGCAAGCCGATGGGGCAGGAGTGGAATGATGAAGAGAGAGAGCAGTTTCGTTCTTCCTATGTACATTTTACAGATGTATATAAAGAAAAGGGAGGGATAAGGCTTCCTATCACAGAGGGAGATGCATTCCTTGTATATATTCATATTTATGGATATGAAGGTATGGTGGATAAACCTTATACTCAGCTGCGCCACGAAATTGGAAAGATATGGAATGACCTGGAAATATATCCAGATAAGCCAGCCTTAAAGCTGGTGCTTCAGCCAGTGAATAAGGATGAAACTCCAAGCATTTCCAAGTTGATTCCGTCAGTTTCTCCAATTTTTAAGGTGGCCTTTATTCATGAAAAGGATGCGGAGAGTTCCAGTTGGACCTATGGACATGAGCTGGGGAGGATGTATCTGGAAAATGCTATGCCAGGCCGGGTAAAAACCTTCTCTTATACTCATATAGACAGCGACAAACAGTGCCAGGAGGCAGTGGATAAAGCAGTGGAAGAGGGCTGCTCTGTGATCTTTACTACCACGCCTAAGCTTTTGGGAGCCAGTGTAAAGGCAGCGATCCGCTATCCCTCAAAGAAAATCCTGAACTGTTCCTTGAATGCTTACTGTGGCCATCTGCGGACCTATTATGGCAGGCTTTATGAAGCAAAATTTCTCTCTGGATTGTTGGCTGGCATTCTGACAGATACGGATGAGATCGGATATATTGCAGACTATCCGATTTTCGGAATGACTGCTAACATTAATTCCTTTGCTATTGGGGTAAAAATGGTGAATCCCAGAGCTAGGATCCATCTTGCATGGTCTACGGCAGCAGGCAGTGATCCGGAGGATCTGTTTTGTAAAAACCATGTAAGCCATGTTTCAGGCCAGGATCTGATCACTCCCAGCCAGGCATCTCGGAGGTTTGGGCTATATGATATCCGGGACGGAAAGATGGTAAACATGGCGTTTCCTGTCTGGCATTGGGGAAAATTTTATGAAAGGATCCTCCGTTCCATACAGAATGGAAAATGGAAGAGGGCATTTTCCCAGGAAACGGCAAAATCTATTAATTACTGGTGGGGACTTTCGTCAGGGATGATTGATCTAATCAGTTCCAAGCATATTCCGCCAAGTGCAGACAGGCTGATGGAGATATTTAAAAAGCAGATTATCCTTGGAGAATTTAATCCCTTTTCTGGAGTAATCGCAGACAATGGAGGACAGCTTCGCTGCAAAGAGGGAGAAACCCTTTCTCCCGAAGCGATTATTACAATGAACTGGCTGGCTGATAATGTAGAAGGAGTGATTCCAAGCATTGATGAGCTGATTGAAGAGGCACGCCCGATTGTAAAGCTTCAGGGAGTGAATCAGGAGGAACTGTAAAGCGAAAGAGTTATAGAATCGTGTGCTATAGAAAGGAAAACAATGAAGGTACTGGCAGTTGCTGATGAGGAGTCAAAGGCTTTGTGGGACTATTTTGATAAAAGCACGTTGGAGGGAATAGACATGATTATATCCTGCGGTGATCTGGATCCCCAGTACCTGTCCTTTCTTGCCACCTTTTTCCATGGGCCGGTTTTATATGTCCATGGAAACCATGATGACAATTACCGTAAAGTGCCTCCAGAGGGCTGTATCTGCATTGAGGATGATATTTTTGTATATAGAGGAATCCGCTTTTTAGGTCTGGGAGGTTCCATGCGCTATAAGCCAGGAATACATCAATATACCCAGGCAGAGATGAAAAACAGAATCAGGAAAATATGGCTAAAGCTAAAAAGGCATAAGGGATTTGATGTATTGGTTGCCCATGCCCCGGCCTTCCGGATCAATGACAGTGATAAACTGCCTCATACGGGCTTTCAGGCTTTTCTACAGCTGATGGATAAGTACAGCCCGCTCTTTTTTGTCCATGGCCATGTCCATTTAAATTATAACGGAAAAGCCCGCCGTTTGGATGAGTATAAGAATACGGTGATTATTAATGCCTATGAAAAGTATATATTTGAAATTCCAGAGAAGCAATGAGACGATAAATTCTTTGTTTTTGGGAAAGCCTGCAAGACTTTAAACAGGCTTTCCCTTATATGATAGAAAGATAGGTTTTAGTTAGCGATTGTCACTTCTGTTTCCTTATCAAAGATATGGATTTTATCAATATTGAGAGCGAAGTCTGCAGTATCCTCTGCTCTGGTAGGAGTGCTTGAAGGAACTCTTGCAGTCATCTGAACGCCGTTCATTTCAAAGTATAAGCATACTTCAGCGCCTAAAAGCTCATATACATTAACCTTTCCTTTAAGGACTGCCTTATTGGTAAAGGTTGCATTTGCGTCTTCCGTAACGTCCTCAGGGCGGATTCCCATAATGACTTCCTTGCCATTGCAGCCTCCGTCAATGACTTTCTTTGCCCTTTCTGGACTGAGCTTGATTTCTGTGCTGCCTACCTTTAAGGAAGCCTCATTGCCTGATACTTGGCAGGTGGCTGTTAAAAAGTTCATCTGAGGAGAGCCGATAAAGCCAGCTACAAACTGGTTGCAGGGTTTGTTGTAGAGGTTCTGAGGAGTATCGATTTGCTGTACAATACCATCCTTCATAACAACAATTCTGGTACCAAGAGTCATAGCCTCTGTCTGGTCATGGGTTACGTAAATAATGGTTGCGCCAAGACGCTGATGAAGCTTGGAAATCTCAGTTCTCATCTGTACACGGAGCTTAGCATCCAGGTTGGAAAGGGGCTCATCCATCAAGAATACTTTTGGATTTCTTACGATCGCACGTCCCATGGCGACACGCTGTCTCTGACCGCCGGAGAGAGCTCTCGGCTTTCTGTCAAGAAGCTTTTCCAGATCCAGGATTCTGGCTGCTTCGCGAACCATTTTGTCAATTTCATCCTTAGGAACCTTACGCAGCTTTAGTCCAAATGCCATATTATCATATACAGTCATGTGAGGATAAAGAGCATAGTTTTGGAATACCATTGCAATATCTCTGTCTTTTGCTTCTACATCGTTCATCAGAACGCCGTCGATTTTAAATTCGCCAGAGGAGATATCTTCCAGTCCGGCAACCATACGCAGAGTTGTGGACTTTCCACAGCCAGACGGGCCTACAAAGATAATAAACTCTTTATCTGCAATCTCCAGGTTAAAATCAGTAACTGCCTTATATCCGTTCGGATATTCTTTGCATATATTCTTTAATGATAATTCTGCCATCAGTAATTCCCTCCTGATTTATTCGCTTAATTTTCGGTATGTTTTCATTTCCTTTAAAAAATCATCATTAGGCTCTATATAAACTGCCGTATCCCCGGATTTCAAGGTATAGACACGGCCCTTTTCCCAACCTGAGGTATAATCACGGATGTTCACGCCCTGCAGGTTTTCGCGGCCTTTTTTGACATATTGGATATCTTTCCTGTCGCAGTGAAATACATCTTTGCGTTTTTCCTTCCGGATAATCTTGGATATAGTGAAATCACCATTCACGTAGACATATTCATATTCCAGCTTCCAGCTTCGGAAAAGGAAAAATTCCACTACTGCAAGAAGGAGGACCGGAAGGAAGAGGATTGGGTAGAGGACGGTATCAATGGTAAAAACCACCAGGGCTGACAGCATAATTGCCTTTATCAGCCGCTTTTTTTTAGGCATTACATATGGGACAATCCATTCCAGAACGATATCATTCATTTGCTGCCTCCTGTCACTGTTTTTAAGTGATATTGAATGGATTCATATTCAAGAAGGCTTCCGGGAACTGGAAGTCCGGCACTCATGAGAAGCCGCCCGGAAAATGTCCCGTCCATGCCATCAATTTTGTAAAGTGCCTGAGGAATAAGCCCCTTGAGTTTTACATATCTTTGTGCATCATTGGATTCCTTCTCCGTAAGGACCAGGCTGAGAAGAGATTCCTTTTTATCCTTTGAAACATGCTGCCAGGCAGTATATTCGCGGAATTCAAAAGGATTTGTCAGCCGGTAGTAATCGCCCTCTGCAATCATATCATAATATCTTTTATAATCCCTAATCTGCTGCCGGCAGATTTTTTTATCTTTTTTGGTAAGCTTGGTAGAATCCAGCTCATAGCCCAAAATACCATCCATAGCTGTGATGCCCCTGGTAGTGAGGGGAACGGTTCTTCCTGTCTGATGGTTGGGGCATACGGAAACATGGGCTTCCAGGGTAGAAATCGGATATACAAAAGATGTTCCGTACTGTATCTTCAGGCGGCATATGGCATCCGTATTGTCACTACACCAGATCTGGGGCTGATAGTATAGCATTCCCGGATCATACCTGCCGCCACCCCCGCTGCAGCCACAGAAGAGAATGTCAGGGTGGGTCAGGATGATACGATCCATGATATAGTACAGACCCAGAATATAGCGGTGGTAAATCTCTCCCTGCTTTTCCTTTTCTGCAATGCCAGACCAGGTTTCTGTGATGTTGCGGTTCATATCCCATTTTACATACTCGATTTTGGTTTCATCCAAAATGGTATTGATGGAATGAATGATGTAATCGCAGACATCCTTTCTGGAAAGATCCAATACAAGCTGATATCGGCTTCTGGCTACAGGACGCTGAGGGGTCTGTAGACACCAGTCTGGATGCGTACGATATAAATCGCTGTCCTCAGATACCATTTCCGGCTCAATCCATAGACCAAACTGGAGTCCAAGTTTATGAATCTCTTCTGATAGGCCTTTCAGTCCTTTTTTCAGTTTGGTCTTATTTACATTCCAGTCACCTAGGCTGGAACAATCATTGTCCCGCCTGCCAAACCAACCGTCATCCAGGACAAAAAGTTCCACACCCATGTCTACAGCTTCCTCTGCAATATGAAGGAGTTTTTCGTCGTTAAAGTCAAAATACGCGGCTTCCCAGCTATTGATTACCACAGGACGGATTTGCGCTGCATAGGGGCTGCGGCAAAGATTTTTACGGTAAATGTTGTGGTAAAGCTGGGAGAGCCTTGTCAGTCCGTGCCCAGAGTAGGCCATTACCACCTCTGGAGCTTCAAAGCTTTCTCCCGGATCCAGCTGCCAGGAAAAATGTTTGGAGTGGATTCCCATATTAAGCCGTGTTTGGTCAAACTGATCCTTTTCCACCTTGCATACGAAATTGCCGCTGTATACAAAGGAGAAACCATAACAGCGTCCATAGTCCTCATTTGCATCTCTATCACAGAGAACAGCAAAAGGATTGTGTTGATGGCTGGAGGCACCACGGAAGCTTCCAATGGTCTGCATTCCATAGGATACGGGGTGGCGTGTCACTTCACGCTCCATGGTATGCCGTCCGTCCAAATGGATAAAATCATAGTCAGAATCCATAAAATCAAGGGTTGCAGACATAATCCTGTGGAGATAGACAGTGCCCTCGCTTTGGTTTAGCACTTTTACGGTTCTCGTGATAATATCCTTTTCTTCAAATACACAATAACAGAGGACTACAGTCAAGTGTGTGATTTCATCCTGAAGCCAGACCTTTAAAGTCTGGGCGCTGTCTTCCGGTGTAAGAAACAGGGAAGGCATACCCTTTAGACTATATTTACCATCATAAATTTCGTGCTTTATGACTTTTCCGACAAAGCTATAACTTCCATCGCTGTTTTGTACTTCAATACTGCCGGAACGGTAATCGCAGTGTCCGTCTGTGGAAAATTCTTGGGGCAGGAAATCCAGGGAAAATGTCCTGTCATTTCCGGCTTCATTAGGACAAGGAGAAAATCCCCTGTCCTGAAGCTGAATCAGGTAACTTAGATCTTCGTCATCTATTTTGTCACCATAATATAAATGGAGCAGATATCCATACTCGCTTATCTTCATCTGATAAGTACTGTTTGCCGTCTGTAATGTGAAGGTTTGCTTGCTTTCATTATATATGACTGACATTTTCTAATCCTCCGTATAGTCATTACTTTCCGCCGGTCATGGCAACGCCTTCAATAAACTGTTTCTGGAAAATCATATACAGTACAACCATAGGGATCATGGCCAGAAGGGAACCTGCCATCATAACAGGGAAGTTTGTATTAAACTGTCCTCTTAAAGTGGCAAGACCGGATGATAAGGTCATCATTTTCAAATCTGTATTAACAATTAACGGCCACATCAAATCTCCATAGGCAAATACTGCTGTAAATACGGCAAGGGCTGCCATGGAGGAAGTTGTCAGGGGAACCATAACTTTTACAAAGGTCTGCCACTGATTGCAGCCGTCAAGATAAGCTGCTTCGGAAATTTCGTCCGGTATGCTCATATAAGCCTGGCGGAGGAAAAAGGTTCCGAATGCACTGACAAGTCCCGGGAATACCAATGCGAATACGGTATTGGTGAGGCCAAGCTTTGCCAGCATCTGATACTGAGGTGTGATAAAAATCTGGGAAGGAAGCATCATCTGAACCAGCACAAGGGTAAAGAAGAAGTTCTTTCCTTTAAAGTTTAATTTGGCAAATGCATATCCTGCCATGGAGCTGAAAGCTACAGCGCATACCACACGCCAGAAAATCAGCAGGAAGGTATTTTTATATAAAGCTCCGAAAGGAAGGCTTGCCATAGCGTCCGTAAAGTTTTTGATGTTCCATGTAGCTGGAAGCATGGATGGGGGAATCTGCATACTTTCTGCTACTGTCTTGAAGCTGGTAAGAAGCATCCAGACAAAGGGGAAAATCATGATTATGGAGCCAATGATAAAGAATGCGTAAGTTCCGATGGTTCTGGTTCTTCTTGCTTGTTCCAGTGATCTCATATCTGTCTCTCCTTTCCTTATACCTCGTAGTTAACCCATTTCTTCTGCCCCCAGAACTGAACAGCAGTAACAAGTCCGATTAATGCAACGGTCCAGATTACCACTGCTGAACCTAAGCCCCGGTTGCCAGTTACAAAGGATTCGCGGTAGAATAAGTACATCAGGGACTGAGCGCTGGTAAGCGCTGGGTTGGATTCCTCCACCATCATGTAGATTAAGTCATATACTTTAATGGAAGACATTAGTCTCATGATCAGCACTACGAACAGAGTAGGAGAAACCATAGGGAGTGTGATTAGGCGGAACTGCTGCCATTTGGTTGCACCGTCTAAGCTGGCGGCCTCATAGTAGGATTTGGAAATATTCTGAAGGCCAGAGAGAAGAAGCACTGCATCATATCCGATCGCGCTCCAGATCGCCACAATCGCGCAGGTCACCATAATAATATTAGGATCAGTAACCCAGTTTATGTTGTGTGCGAGAAGAGTATTGATAATACCATACTCAGTATTGAACATCCACTTCCATACCATGGCAACAGCAGCTGGAGCTACTACCATAGGAAGGAAAAAGATAGCGCGGAAACCGGCCCTTCCCTTTATCTTGCTGTTCAACATAACTGCAACGCCCAGGGCGATAAAGATACCAAGAGGTACGGTTAAGATACAGAAATAAATGGTATTCCAGTTGGCCCTCCAGAACTCTGCGCTTTGGAACATTTTAATGTAGTTCTGGATTCCCTGAAGTTCCCAGAGGCCAAACGGCTTTGTCTTGGAAAAACTGAGCTTTAATGTATCAAAAAATGGATACAGGTTAAGCACGATTAAACCGATGATGGTGGGAGCCACCATAATATATCCCCACATGCTTTCCGAATGAGCATGCTTACTTGTTTTGGCTGATGGATTTGCCATGCTGCACCTTCCTTTCTAGTCTTCGTCGGCTGTTTCAATCGCTTCCTGCATTACCTGGAGGCCTTCGTCAACCGTAAACTTTCCGGAATAAATCTTTAAGAGGGCATCCTGTACCTGGGGTTTCCATACAGGACGGCTTGCATTGTTAACACTCTGTACACCATAATCAAACATCTGGGTGAACTTCTCAACATTAAGGCGGTAGTCAAACTGATCGAATACATCTACCCAGGTCTGCTCTAAGCCGATATAAGCCGGGATAGCAGCACCAGATTCGCCTTGAACTCTCTGCCCTTCTTCAGAACCGAAGAATCTTAAAACATCCTTTACAATCTCCAGATTCTTACCAGTAGCAGATGTAGAATAACAGAGGCCATTGGAAATGGTAGCCCGTCCTTCGCCGGTTACTGGATCCGGACATTTCGGAAGGATGGCAACATCCCATTTTCCGGCCATCTCAGGATAGTTTTTCATCTCTGAAAGAACATTCCAGTTTCCTTCAAAGAACATAGAACCCTGTCCGGAGAAGAAAGCAGTACCTGGTGAAGTCTCGGCAAAATAGTTCTGGTCTGGGCACCAGTCATACTGCTGCAATCCAATATAATACTTCATAGCATCAATGGTAGCCTGCTGGTCGAATCCGCCGTGTTGTTTGTCTTCGGTAAGGATACAGCCGCCTTTTTGATAAACAAAATTCCAGTATCCTAACTGGTCGTCGCCGTATGCCATGTAGCCGTATTTGCCAGTAGCATCGTAAATCTTTTGTGAAGCTTCCTCCATGTCAGTCCAAGTCCACTCGTCGTCTGGATAAGCAACTTTGGCTGCATCAAACATTTCCTTATTATATACAAGTCCTACAGTGTCCTTATCCTTTGGAACACCGTAGTATCTTCCGTCACTCCCCTGAATATTGGCAAGGGAAATTTCAGAAAAATGATCCTGGTAATATGTAGGGCTTTCGCTGTCATATAAGTCTGTTAAATCTGCGATTTTGCCATAATCCGCATATTTTAGGATTTCATTAGTATGCATCCAGAAAATATCAGGCATCTGGTTGCTGATTGCGGCGGCTTCCAGCTTGGTCCAGTATTCACCCCAGCTTGTTACCTGTACTTCAATGACTACATTTGGATTTTTGGCGGTATAGGCATCGCATACGGCCTGCATACCGTCACGCTGGTTTACATCCCAGATCTGGAATGTCAGGTGGGTTTTTCCATCTCTGGATTTTCCACCGCTGCAGGCGCTTGTTCCCATAACCAGGGATACCGCCAGAAGCGATATAGCTGCTTTTTTTAAAGCTTTCACAATACACCCTCCTTATTATAGGTTTTAGTTAGTTAAAATTGTGTCACACTCATGGCCATTCATGTGAAAGACTTTAGGTATATTTGATAAAATATACCCGAATTCTTTTTAAATTATATCAATCCATACAAAGCAGGTAAATATACCCAATAAACTAAGATATACCAATATGCTTGATATGTACAAAAAATGTATAGTATGATAAAATTGTGGTATATAAGGGTAGTCACCTCACTGGTTGGGGGCAAGTAGTGCAAAGTCAAATACTCCAAAGCAGACTGATAGAGCATGAAATTTGCAGTGCAGTAAGCTGTGGGATATTTGCCTTTTGTAGACAGCCATCAAATTTAAGCCATCTTGGCATTGGCAGTGTCTGCACGAGAATAAAATACAGAAAGGGGAGACGATGATGAGCGATTTCCTATTCAGCATTTTTCCAAATGAGCGTTACATTGACATGACCCTTTTTCAATATGGCTGGGAGCGCTGCAGTCCTTCACATTCCTATGGACCAGCTTCCAGAAATCATTACTTATTTCATTTCATTATTTCTGGTAAGGGGGTTCTGAATACAAAGGATTCCCAGAATCAGCCCCATGAGTATCAATTAAAGAAGAATCAGGGATTTATGATCTTTCCCGGACAAGTCACTACCTATATTGCAGATGACGAGGAGCCATGGGAATATGCCTGGGTGGAATTTGACGGCGTGCGTGCCAGAGAATTTATAGAAACAGCTGGGCTTACATATAACAGTCCCATCTACCGCTGCAGGCGCAAGGAGCTTGCCCCCCCCATTAAGGAGGAGATTATGGCCCTTGTACAGAACAATAAGGCCACCTCCCTGTATCAAATGGGGCATTTGTATCTTTTTCTCAATCAGCTGATACAGTCCTCTGCCTCTTCAAAAGAGATGACAGAGGGAAAGTTAAAGGATTTTTATATCCGAGAGGCAATTTCATTTATTGAACAAAATTACAAGAATCCGATCACCATTGAGGATATCGCTGAGTTCTGCAATCTGAACCGAAGCTACCTGGGCAAGATCTTTCGAAGCTCTTTGAACCAGACGCTGCAGCAATTCCTGATCTACTATCGGATGAACCGGGCCGCAGAGCTTCTTAAATTTTCTGATATGTCGGTCAACGAAGTGGCAGGATCAGTAGGATATCCTAACCAGCTTCATTTCTCGAGAGCATTTAAGAAAACCTATGATAAATCCCCTAGTGTATGGCGGAAGGAGAATAAGCTCATGGCTCTGGTAGGAGAAAAATAAGCTGTGGTTGATAAAAGTCGGAAAAAGTAAAAAAAGTAATTGACAAAAATATCACAATATGCAATAGTAAGGGTAACTATAAGGTATTTTTTTAGGCGGAGGATAATTTTTATGAGAGTAACAATTTGTATTGGAAGCGCATGTCATTTAAAGGGGTCAAGGGATATTATCCAGGAGCTGCAGAAGCTGGTAGGGGAGAACGGCCTGTCAGATAAGGTAGATTTAAACGGCGCCTTCTGCAGTGGGAATTGTATGATGGATGGAGTATGCGTGACTGTGGATGATACTCTATTGGCAGTGACGCCAGATGGGGTAAAGGAGTTTTTTGATAAGGAAATCCTGGGGAGGCTGTAGTGCATGGGAATCATTGATTTTAAAGGGGCAAAGTGCAAGCATTGTTACAAATGTGTTAGGCATTGTGATGTAAAAGCCGTTATGATTAAGGATGGCCGGGCGGAAATTATGGAGGATAAATGTGTCCTTTGCGGCCATTGCCTGCAGATCTGTCCGCAGTCAGCTAAGACCCTTACCAGTGACCTGCAGATGGTAAAGAATCTGATCCGCCAGGGGGAAAAAGTGATTATTTCCATGGCTCCATCCTATATGGGACTTTTACCCTGTGAAAAACCGGGACAGATTAATGCTGCTCTTAAGAAGCTGGGGTTTGCAGAAGTAAGGGAAACATCGGAAGGAGCAGCTGCAGTAACAGCTGAGTATGTCTGCCTTCTACAGCAGGGCGAAATGGAAAATATTATTACAACCTGCTGCCCAAGCGTTAATTCCCTGATTGAGATCTATTACCCACAGCTGATTCCCTATATGGCTCCGGTAGTTTCTCCTATGGTGGCTCATGGAAAGATGATTAAAAAGGAAGAACCGAATGCAAAGGTAGTCTTTCTAGGGCCTTGTATTGCAAAAAAGCAGGAGGCCATTGACTCCCGTCATGAGGGAGTTATTGATGGAGTGCTGAATTTTAATGATGTCAGGAAATGGCTGGACGAAGAAGACATTGTTATTAAGGACTGTGAGGATGTACCCTTTCGGAAAATTGACCCTAAGGTTAACAGGATTTATCCGATTACTGGCGGTGTGATTAACTCTGTGATTGCAACGGAGAAAGGGCAGGATCATTACCGCAAATTATATGTTCATGGCTCTGAAAATTGTATGGAATTGTGCAGAAGTCTGGAACGGAAAGAAATCAAGGGCTGCTTTATCGAGATGAATATGTGCGAAGGCGGCTGTATTAAAGGGCCGGCTGTCAACAGAGAGGAGATTTCTCCCTTCCGTATTCAGATTGATATGGAAGAAGCAGTGGATAAGGTACCGGCAGAGCAGGATGGCTTAAAAGCCCTGACAGACGGTATTTCTTTCCACGAGGAATTCATGAGCAGGGCTTCCACAGAGGTTCAGCCTACAGAGGCACAGATACAGGAAATCCTTAGGATGACTGGAAAGAACAGGCCAGAGGATGAGTTGAACTGCGGCGCCTGCGGCTATGCAACCTGCAGGGAAAAAGCAGTTGCTGTGTTCCAGAAAAAGGCAGAGCTTAACATGTGTATCCCCTTTATGAATGATAAGGCGGAATCCTTTGCCAATCTGGTTATGGAAACATCGCCAAATATTGTGCTGATTGTGGATCGGGATATGAAGGTTTTGGAGTATTCTGCTGTAGGTGAAAAATATTTCGGAAAGACCCGCCAGGAAGCGTTGGAAATGTATCTGTTTGAGTTTGTAGATCCATCGGATTTCCAATGGGTATTTGACAGCCATCAAAATATCCATGGAAAAAAGGTATCCTATCCGGAGTATAACATGTCTACGCTGCAAAATATTGTATACATACCAAAACAGGATGTTGTCCTTGCTACCTTTATTGACATCACAAAGGAGGAAGAAGCAGCACAGGAAGATTATGAAAAGAAGCTGGAAACCATTGATCTGGCACAGAAGGTTATTCATAAGCAGATGATGGTAGCGCAGGAAATTGCGGGGCTGCTGGGGGAGACGACAGCAGAGACAAAGACCACTCTGACAAAACTGTGCAAGTCCCTTTTGGACGAAGGAAGCGAAAGCGGGGGCAGGTAAATGGGAATTACAGTAGATGTGGCATATAAAAGCCTGAATAAATTTACAGAGGTACTCTGTGGAGATAAGGTAGAGATGCTGAAAACCGAAGATTCGGATATCCTTATCCTTGCAGATGGCATGGGAAGCGGAGTAAAGGCTAATATCCTTTCCACTCTTACCTCCAAAATTTTGGGAACTATGTTTTTAAACGGCGCCACCCTGGAAGAATGTGTAGAAACCATTGTTCAGACCCTTCCCATCTGCCAGGTAAGGAATGTAGCCTATTCTACGTTTAGCATTCTCCAGGTATTTAATAGCGGGGATGCTTATCTGGTTGAATTTGATAATCCTAGCTGCATTTTTATCCGCAATGGAAGGCTGGTGGAGATACCAAAAAATATAAGGGTGATTGAAGACAAAAAGATAAATGAATTCCGCTTTACAGTCCAAAAAGGCGATGCCCTGATCCTGATGAGCGATGGGACCATCCATGCAGGAGTAGGAAATCTTCTGAATTTTGGCTGGGATTGGAAAGAAATTGCCGAATATGCAGTGAAACAGTATGGGCTGACAATTTCTGCTGTACGCCTTGCCAACGCAATCTGCCAGGCCTGTGACGAGCTGTATATGTCCAGGCCAGGAGATGATACTACGGTTGCGGCTATGAGGATTATTGACAGCAAGCCTGTTCATCTCATGACTGGCCCAGCCCAGAATCCTGACGATGATAAAGAAATGGTATCAGGTTTTATGAGCGGTGAGGCAAGTACAAAGCGTATCGTATGTGGAGGGACCAGCGCTACCATAGTTTCCAGAGTTCTGGGCAAAAAGCTGGATGTATCCCTGGATTATGTGGACCCTGAGATTCCGCCAATGGCATACATGGAAGGAATTGAGCTGGTAACAGAGGGCGTGCTGACCTTAAACCGAGTGGTACAGCTTTTAAAGAGGTATGTAAAGAATGAAACAGTATTTGAGGATTTCTTTGAGGAATTGGATAAGGTAAACGGCGCCTCTATGGTGGCAAAAATGCTGATTGAGGATTGTACAGAGCTGCACTTATATGTGGGAAAAGCCATTAACAGTGCCTATCAGAATCCAGGACTTCCCTTTGACCTGGGAATTCGTCAGAATCTGGTAGAACAGCTTCGACGTACAGTAGAAGAAATGGGAAAAAAAGTAACCATAACTTATTATTGAGAGAAGGAACGCTTGTGAAACGATGTTTCACAACTGTAATGCGTTCCGCCGACATGGCAGGTGCCGTGAAACGGCGCGTGCCGAAACCTTATGAAAAGAAGGAACGCTTGTGAAACCATGTTTCACAACTGTAATGCGTTCCGCCGACGTGGCAGGTGCCGTGAAACGGCGCGTGCCGATAATACATTTTATATGAGGAGGAAGACAATGGTAACAAATGACGCTACGATACTGAAAATCAAACATGATGTATTGTGCGAGGTGGCAAAGCTGGCTTGGGAAGGGCGTATGACTGAAAAAAGTGAGCTTCCCTACCGGATGATTCCCGGTCCCCAGGCCCAGTTCCGCTGCTGCATATATAAGGAGAGAGAGATTATCCGTCAGAGGGTGCGTCTGGCAGAAGGGCTTTGTCCGTCTGGAAAGGACTCCAGAAATGTGGTCCAGGTTATTAGTGCAGCCTGTGAGGAGTGTCCAATTGCATCTTATGTTGTTACGGATAACTGCCGTAAATGTATGGGAAAGGCATGCCAGAATTCTTGTAATTTTGGAGCGATTTCCATGGGCCAGCACAGAGCTCATATTGATCCTGGTAAATGTAAGGAGTGTGGAAAGTGTGCTCAGGCATGCCCATATAATGCCATTGCCCACTTGGAAAGGCCTTGTAAGAAGGTCTGCCCGGCAGATGCGATTACATATGATGAAAATGGTATCTGTGTGATTGATGAAAATAAATGTATCCAATGCGGTGTATGCATCCATAGCTGTCCCTTTGGTGCCATTGGTTCCAAAACTTTTATTGTGGATGTTATCAATCTGATCCGCGCAGGCAAGAAGGTAGTGGCTATGATTGCGCCTTCGATTGAAGGCCAGTTTGGAAAGGATATTACGGTTGCAAGCTGGAGGACCGCTCTAAAGAAAATAGGTTTTGCAGATTTAATCGATGTAGGCCTGGGAGGCGATATGACTGCAGCCTATGAGGCACAGGAATGGGCGGAGGCCTATAAAGAGGGAAAGAAAATGACGACCTCTTGTTGCCCTGCTTTTGTCAATATGATTAAACAGCATTTTCCACAGCTTCTGGATAATATGTCCACTACGGTATCGCCAATGTGTGCGGTTTCCAGAATGCTGAAGGCAGAGGATCCGAATACGATAGCTGTATTCATCGGGCCGTGTATTGCTAAGAAGAGTGAAACCCTTGATTTAAACATCAGAGATAATGCAGATTATGCTTTGACAATTGGTGAAATCCGCGCCATGCTGCGTGCAAAGAATGTAGAGCTTGAGCCGGAAGAGAATAAGGATCAGGAGGCTTCTGTATTTGGAAAGCGCTTTGGCAACGGCGGCGGCGTAACAGCAGCTGTGATCCAGTGTCTGAAGGAGCAGGAAGAAAATACAGATGTAAACGTTATGAAGTGTAACGGAGCCGCAGAATGTAAGAAAGCTCTTCTCCTGATGAAGGTAGGAAAACTGCAGGCAGATTTCGTAGAAGGTATGGCGTGTGCAGGCGGCTGTGTAGGCGGACCCAGCAAGCATAAGGCAGAAATGGAGGCAAAAAAGGATAGAGATCTCTTAATCGGCCAGGCAGATGGAAGGCAGGTTTATGAGAATCTGAAAAATTATCCCATGGATTCTTTCTCTATGCATAGAAAGTAAACCCTCATGCGCATAATCAACGCATCACCATGAATGAAAGTATCTAGCGCATTTAGCATACCTGAACTCAGTTTTCCACTTTACGGAAAAGGGTACTTTCATAGTAAAAGGTAAAATTCAGATGCTGGAGAGAATTTGGAGCAAAAGTTCCAGATTCTCTCCTGTTTTTGTCACATAGGAAGTTCTTTGGGATTCTTCTATATGATAAAAATAGATAAAATTCGAATAAATATATTGACAAATTTAGCAATAAAGTATATATTACTTGTAATACAAGTGAACACATTGAGGGAAGAGGACACATGGAACTGATAAATATAGCAAAAAAGAATCTGGTAGATGAGGCGCATTCTCAGATAAAACAAATGATTATAAATGGAGTATGGAAAGAAGGAGAGCTTCTTCCTTCAGAACACAATCTGTGCCAGAATCTGGGAGTCAGCCGTGTTGTGGTGAGAGAGGTTTTGCAGCGTTTACGTGCGGAGAAGCTGGTTCTTACCCGCCAGGGCGTCGGTTCATTTGTATCGAATCCTAACAATTTTGAGATTTCTGAGGGAAGAGAAGAAAAAAATATCAATCTGACAGAGAAGGAATTTCTTGAAATTATGGAATTCCGAAAAATCATTGAATATCCGGCGCTGAGATTGGCGATTGAAAGAGGGACACCGGAGGATTTTGCAGTGGTTGCTCAGGCCTTAGATGGAATGAAGGCATCCGTAGGGAAGGTAGAAGAATTTTCTGTCAGCGATTACCATTTTCATTTTGCCATTACAAAGGCTTCTCATAATGAGATGCTTTGCAAAGCGATGGAAAGCTGTCAAAAAGAGCTTTACTGCTGTTTTTGCCAAATGAATGGAGTCAATGATGTGCTTAGCTATGGTGTGGAAATGCATCGGGCAATCTATGAGGCAATGATACAAAGAGATACAAAAAGAGCCATATGGGAGCTGAAAAACTCTACAGAGTATAATCATGCCAGGTTAAGCGAGCTATTTGCAGAAAAGGAAGGGCCGGAACACTTGTAATGAATCCGGTTTTATTACAATTACTTGTATTACATGTTATATGACATAAGTAATTCAAAAAATAAGTGGGGCGAAAAGTATGCATTTCCGAAAGGACTGATAGAAGGAAAACACATTTTGAAAGAATTGCAGAGACAGCAGAAGGGAGCAGCTATGTTTGTATTGGAAAAAGATTTTCAGCCAGAAGTGCTGGAAAATGGGGTAGTCAGAACAATTAAGGGATATATTAAGGATTTGATGGTTGCTGAGCTTGTATGGAAAAAGGGCCAGAAGGGAGCTGTACATACACATCCCCACCGGCAATGTGACTATATTGTGAAAGGGGTATTTGAGGCAAATCTGGATGGGAAAAAGCAGATTTTAAAAGCTGGGGAATGTTTTTATATAGAAGCAAATGTTCCTCATGGATTGACAGCTTTAGAAGACGATGGAGTGCTTTTAGATATTTTTACTCCGATGAGAGAGGATTTTATATGACAGGCAGGTGTGAAAAGAGCTGGAGATGGAAGAGTGACTAGGTTATATGCAATGAAAAAATTTGAAATGTTTCCTGGGATGGCAGCTTTGATACCTGAAGCATAAGAGGAAAGGATGACAGGAGAGAAAAATGAACAATAAGAAAATGGCAGCAGCAGTGAGTGAGCATAAGATTACTGCAATTCTCCGAGGAATTGAGCCGAAAAAAATTCCATTGGTAGCCCAGGCTCTTTATGATGGAGGAATCAGACTTCTGGAGATTACTTTTAATCAGAAATCAGAGGCTAAGCTGGAGGACACAGTTAAAGCCATAAGGAATGTAAAGGGAGTTTACGGAGAACGGATGTATATTGGAGCTGGAACAGTGATGTCCATAGAGGAATTATATGCTGCAAAGGAAGCCGGAGCGGGCTTTATTCTTTCTCCCAATGTGGATCAGGAAGTAATAGGTAAGGCTGTGAAGGAAAATATCTGTGCCATTCCAGGCGCAATGACTCCAACTGAAATTGCGGATGCATTTATGGCTGGAGCTGGACTTGTAAAAGTGTTTCCGGCTGGAAATCTGGGAATCACTTACTGCCGGGCAGTTATGGCTCCCTTAAACCACATTCCTATGATTGCAGTAGGAGCTATTGATGACAAAAATCTAAAGGAATTTTTAAAAGCTGGCTTTGTGGGAGTGGGAATCGGCTCCAGTTTGACAGATAAGGCTATGATTGAGAAGGAAGACTATGATGGGTTAAGGAAACTTGCGGCAAAATATATACAGGCCGCTCAGTGATAGAAGGAGGGAATTCATGGGAAAATGTGTAGTAACTGTGGATACAGGAACGACAAATACAAGGGCGTTCTTGTGGGATGAGCATCAAAATATGATTGCAAATGCAAAAAAGGAGGTAGGAGTAAGGAATACGGCGATTGACGGCAATAATGAGAGGCTGAAGAAAGCAGTTCATGACTGTATTGAGGAGCTTTTAGGCCAGGCAGGTATCACTTATAGGGATATATCAAAGGTAATGGCTTGCGGAATGATTACATCCAATGTAGGCCTGACAGAGGTTCCCCATGTATCTGCACCAGCAGGGCTAAAGGAGCTGGCAGACCAGGCAGAATCGATTTTATTAGAAGACGTGTGCCCCCTTCCCATTCTTTTTATTCCAGGGGTAAAGAACCATATGGAATCCATTACAATGAACAATTTTGAGATGATGGATATTATGCGTGGAGAAGAGGTGGAGAGCATGGCAATTCTGGATCATTTTTCAAAAGGAAAGCCATACCTTCTGGTACTTCCAGGCTCTCATACAAAGTTTGTTACGGTGGATGAGGAAGGGAAGCTGACAGGATGTCTGACAACGATTTCAGGTGAGCTGTTGGCCTCAATTACTAATGATACAGTCATTGCGGATGCAGTGGGAAGGCAGTTTGTGGCGGAAGAGGATTACAATAGAGAAATGGTTTTGAAGGGCTTTGCAGAAGGCTATAGAATGGGAATCGGCCGCGTATGCTTTTCAGCAAGAATCTTAAATCTATTTGTAGAGAAGGATAAGAAAAAGCTTGCAAACTTTATTTTAGGAGCAGCTCTTGCCAATGATGTACAGGCAATCAGAAATTCAGAGGCTTTGAAGGTAAGCAATGAAATGACTGTTATTGTAAGTGGGAAAAATCCATTCCGCCAGGCAGTGAAGGATATATTAGAATATGATGGATATTTCGCGCATATTCAAGAGTTCGTACCAGATTCCATGCTGCCTTTGTCAGCAGCTGGGGCATATCTGGTGGCATCCGCCATGGAAGATAGGAAAAATGAGGGGGAACAGTGATGAAAGCTGTTATTACTGACTATCAATATGAAGATATTGCTCAGGAGAGAGAGATTATCAGAGGAGCTGGTATTGCACTGGAAGAATATCAGATTAAAGAGCCAAAACGGCTTATAGGTCTGGTCGACGATGCGGATGCTATAGTGACTCAATACTCTGATATTAATGCAGATGTAATCGAACATCTGAAGCACTGCAAAATGATTATTAAATATGGAATCGGCGTAAACAATATTGATGTGGATGCAGCGACAAAAAAGGGAATCTATGTCTGCAATGTACCGGATTATGGGGTAGAAGAGGTATCTGACCATGCTATCGCTCTGATGCTTGCAATGGTTAAAAAGCTTGCGACAATTACAGATGCCTTGAAAGGAGGGGATTGGGGATATTCCAGTATTGTTCCCCTTTACCGTTTTTCTGAAGCGACAGTGGGCCTAGTGGGATTTGGAAGGATTCCACAGCTGGTTGCTAGAAAATTGTCAGGTTTTGGCGTAAAGATACTGGCATATGATCCTTTTATCAATATGGAACAGGCAGAAAGGCTGAATGTAACATCAGTTCCATTTGAAACACTCTGCCGAGAGTCAGATTACATTTCTATTCATTGCCCGTTGAGCAAGGAGACAACCCATCTATTCAACAGGGCAACCTTTGCAATGATGAAAAATACGGCTGTTTTAATTAATACAGCGAGAGGCGGAGTTGTTGAGGAAGCAGCTTTAATCGAAGCCCTGGAAAAAAGGATCATTGCTGGAGCAGGACTGGATGTATTTGAGAATGAACCGGTTGATAAGGAAAATCCGCTTCTTCATATGGATCACGTGATTGCTACGCCTCACTGCGCATGGTATAGCATTGAATCCATCAACGGCCTTCAGAGAAAGGTTGCAGAGGAGGTTGTGAATATTTTACAGGGAAATGAGCCTTTTCACTGTGTCAACTATAGAGAACTGAGAAACAAAAGTTAAACGGAAGAATGGTTTACAGCTGGTAGAATCTGGCTATAAAAATACAAGGAGGAAAAAGAATGAAGAAGACAATGAGGATGATTGCAGGCATGTTAACTCTGGTTATGCTTTCGACGGCAGCAGGCTGCTCCGGACAGGAAACCAAAACAGAAACATCAGCTTCTGCTGGAACTAAGGCAGAGGAAGGAACCACAACAGTGGCAAAGGACAAAAATGCATTTCCTAACAAGCAGATCAACCTGATCATACAGGCAGCGCCTGGCGGTGAATCCGATTCCACAGGCAGGCTGATTGCCCAGACTATGGAGCAGGAGCTGGGAGTTCCTGTCGTATGTTCCAATAAGACCGGAGCATCCGGAGCCGTTGCATTCCAGTATGTCAGGTCACAGCCAGCAGATGGCTATACCATTGGTATATGTCCTGCGGAGATCGCAATGGTAAATGCTCTTGGGTATTCTGATGTAGTTCCAGATGATATGGATTTCCTAGGAGGTGCCTGTGAAACTGCAAGTGCTGTTATTGTAAGCGCAAAAGCTCCATATGACACATTAGAAGAATTTGTTCAGTACTGTAAGGATTATCCAGGAGAGGTTGTAAGCGGCACAGCAGGAGCTGGATCAACTCTGCATATCGGCTCAGAGGTGTTTGCCAGAGAAGCAGGAATCCAATTTTCCTATGTTCCATTTGACGGAAGCGGCCCAGCGATTACCGCATTGATGGGAGGCCATGTGGATGTGGTGGTAATCGGCGTCCTTAGTGCAGTTGCAGGGGTAGAATCCGGCGATTTAAAAGTGCTCGCTATCCTTGGCGACGAAAGAAGTCCTGTTCTTCCAGACGTTCCTACAGCCAAAGAAGCTGGCGTAGAAGCAGAATATAGTACATGGGTAGGCTTATATGGACCTCAGGGCCTTCCAGATGATGTGAAGGCGACCCTGGAAGCAGCTGTAAAAGCAGGTGTGGAAGGAAAACCATATGTAGAATTTACAGACAGCAAGGGGTTGACAAGAAAGTATAGAAGTGCAGAAGAATTTACAGAGTTTGTAAATGAAAACTTTGAGATGTATTCCCAATTGATTCCTTCTCTGGAGCTGCAGTAATCGATAGATATTGGGGGAAAAAGATGAAAAAAACATTAAATGGGGACACGCTATTCGGAATAGTCGTTATGCTCATCTGTGCAGGATTTTTCGGATTCAGTTTTCAATATAGAGGGATGTCAGGAGAAGCAGGACCTGGAATGTTTCCCAGAATCGTAGCTGTAGCTACAGGCCTCCTGGCATTGGTTCTTACAATCAACGGAATGCGCAGCAGTACAGAAAAAAAGGCTGCCGGTAAACGAGAGGATAGGAAGATTTTTGCCTATACAATTATTCTCACCGCATTATATCTTATTTTATGGCCATATGTACATTTTATTATCTGTACAGAACTATTTCTTCTGGCAATGTGTGGTGTTTTGAAGCTGTCAAAAAAATTTGCAGTGATTTACTGCACTATATTTTCCGTTGGCATTTATTATATCTTTGCAAATGTGTTCCACATTTTATTATAAGGAGGGTAGAGAAAATGGGTGGAATCTCTGAATGGATGGGAGTAATCGGCTCGTGCCTCAATCCAATGGTTCTGTTTTACTTATTGGTTGGAACCATAGCCGGTTATGTGATCGGCGTGCTTCCAGGATTATCGGCGACAATGGGCATCGCACTTTTAACTCCTCTAACCTTCTGGCTTCCAGAAGCACAGGGCTTTGCCATGCTGATAGGAGTCTTTAATGCAGGTATTTTTTCCGGAGGAATTTCAGCAATCTTAATTAATACTCCGGGGACTCCTGCCTCCATTGCTACAACCTTTGACGGATATGCGTTGACAAAGCAGGGAAAGCCAGGACTGGCTTTAGGGCTTAATACTATATTTTCCTGTATTGGCGGCTGGCTGGGGACTCTGATATTGATTGTAGCGGCATTTCCTCTTGCCAACTTTGCATTGAAATTTGGTCCTGCTGAGTTTTTTGCCCTTGCTATTTTTGGCCTTACCATGATGGTAAGCGTTTCCGGACAATCCATAGTAAAGGGTTTGATGACTGGCTTTTTCGGACTTTTGATTTCCTGTATTGGAACAGACCCTATGCTGGGCATGCCAAGATTTACCTTCCAGATCGCAGAGCTGATGGACGGAATTTCCTTTATCGCTGTAATGATCGGCTTATTTGGCTTGGGAGAGGTGCTGTATCAGATGTACAATGGGGAACATAGAGGGAAAGCAGATACCATTACCACAATGGGACGTGTACTTCCTACATGGGATGAATTTAAAAGGTGTCTGCCAGGCTCTATTATCGGAACAATTATTTCTGTCATTGTAGGTGCGATTCCTGGAACGGGCGGAGATATTGCAGGGCTGATCGGATGGGATCAAGCCAAACGAATTTCTAAAAAGCCAGAGGAGTTCGGCCACGGTTCTGTAGAAGGAGTTGCAGTGACCTGTCTTGCTAATAATGCCTGCCTGGGAGGTTCTCTAGTTACTATGATGACTCTTGGAGTTCCAGGCGAATCGATTTCTGCAGTGTTGCTAGGCTCTTTAATGATGTATGGAATGGATCCAGGTCCGACCCTTTTCACAGAGCATAGAACTTTTGTCATTACCTTTATGGTTTTAATGATGCTGGCATATGGCGCTATTTTGTTTATTGGACTGCTTACTGCAAAATATAGCACAATTATTATTAATATCAGAAAGGAAATTATCTGGATTACAGTAATTGCACTTTGCGTGATCGGCTCCTATGCAATGAATTCCTCCTATATTGATGTGTTAATTATGGCGGCCAGTGGAGTGATCGGTTTCCTGTTCCGTAAGCTGGACTTTCCTCTTGGCCCGGTTATCCTGGGGCTCCTTCTGGGACGTATGGCAGAGAGCAATTTCCGTCGGGCACTTTCCCTTGGAGGTATGACCTATAAGTTGTTTTATACGAAGCCCATAGCAGTTATTTTATTTATACTGGCAGTGCTGGCAGTAGGGACACCAGTTTATAAAAAATTGAAAGAAGAGAAAAACAAACAGGAGGAAATGGTATGAGCTGCTTTTATTGCGAAAAAGGAGAGGAATTAGATAAGCTGATGGTTAAGGTATGCTCTTTAAGTGTATCTGATATTTATCTGGTAAGAAATCAGAATTTTCCAGGGCGCTGTATAGCTGCATATAAGGAACACAAAACAGAGCTATTCCAGCTGGAGGAGAAGGAGAGAAATGACTTTACAAAGGATATTGCCATAACAGCAAAAGCAATTTATGAACTCTTTCAGGCGGATAAGCTGAATTATGCTGTTTATGGGGATGGAGTTCCTCACCTTCATTATCATATCGTTCCTAAGAAAAAGGGAGGATATTGCTGGGGTTTTCCCTTTGATATGAATGGAAATAAGACAGAATTAGATGAAAAAGAACTTTTAGAAAGAGCAGAAATGATTCGAGAACATATAGAAAGGCAGCTGAGATAGGCTATGCAACGTTGCCATACTATGGAAACAAAAACTTTCATCACAATTCCCTAAAAATATCTAAAATAGAAAATAGGAAAAATAAATTGGAAAGACTAGGGTAAAGTCTAAAGTCAGGAGGAAAAGGAATGCTCGATTTTGTAACAAACCGCCGTGTGATTCTGGGAGAAGGGGCAATAAAAGAAATCCCGTCAGTCCTGGATTGGTACGGAAAGGGGAAGGTGTTTTTATGTGTATTTGACCGGAATGCCGGCTGTGTGAAAGATATAGAAGCAGATTTAAAGGCAGCAGGAAAGGAATATATCATCTATGACAAAGTGATTGGAGAGCCGGATTTGGAAGTGATTGATGAGGGAGCAGCGCTGTGTATCAGTGAAAACTGCGATGCAGTCGTTGCTGTGGGAGGCGGAAGTGTGATTGACACTTCCAAGACGATTTCCATGATTGCTTCCAATGGAGGAAAGACAGAAGAGTACCAATTAGAAGGAAGAGAAGTGGTAAAAATACCTCTTTTATTTATCGCTGCAGCCACAACCGCAGGAACAGGGGCTGAGGTGACAAAGGTCAGTGTAGTTTATAACAGACAGAAAGGGTTTAAAAAGGCAATTTATCATAACTCTATGATTGCAGACGTGGCAATTCTTGATCCGGCTGCAACCGTGAATCTTCCGACTGCTGTTACTGTATCTACCGGAATGGATGCGATTACCCATGCAATCGAATCCTATATTTCAAACAATGCCAATACAATTTCCAGAATGTATTCCTTAAAGGCTTTAGAACTTCTGGCAGATAATATAAGGATTGCATACAATGAACCGGGGAATATGAAAGCAAGAGAGCATATGCTTTTGGGAAGCTATTTTGCAGGCTGTGCTATCTCTGCTGGAACCTGTCTGGCGCATATCGCAGGGCAGCCAGTAGGGGCGATTTTTAAGATTCCTCACGGAGATGCCTGCACCATTTTTCTTGCTCCATCCATGCGCTTAAATATGGACTATGTAACAAAGGAATATGCTGATATTGCAAAAGTGCTGGGAGTGAGGGCAGAAGGAAAAAGCGATAAAGAGGCAGCTCTGGAGGGAATTGAAATTTTGGAAAATTTAGAACGTGATATCCATGCTCCTTCCAGACTGTCCGCTTATATTTCCAAAGAAAATTTTGATGTGGATATGGTATTAAATAATATACAGACATCTATGGGACACATTAAAACAAATCCTAGGCCGGTATGCAGAGAGCTATTGAAAGAATTGCTTGAAATGGTATGGTAGAAAGAATAAGTGGAAATCTTCCTGGAATTTTCTGGCAAAAGGAAAAGTGGTGACTTTTAGAGTGGAATGTGATATACTAACCTATATGGCAAATCTGTGATATATAAAAAGAGAGGGGAAATTTCTGATTTGATATATCTGCAAGTTTGCCGCACCATGTGAAATACGGGAGGTAGCGATGAAAAGAGTCTTGTTGGCAGCAGGAATTTTTGGTTTTTTATTTGCTGCGCAGATGACAGTTTATGCTGACTCAGAAATGAATGAGGAGGCAGCAGCCTGTATTACAAGGGAAGAAGCATGTGGGATAGCTCTTAGTCACATTCCAGAAGGCAGCAAGTTTCAGTTTGCAGAGAATAAGGGAAAGTTCTACGAGGTGGTGTACTATAATGATGCACTGCAAGAATATTATCAGTTGAATATGGATTCCGGCAGTGGAGATGTGCGCTCCTACAAAAGCTGGCTGTTCCGCCACAAGGGAAGCAAAAATGTGGCAGTCAGCGAGGAAGAGGTAAAAGAATTGGTGACTGCGGAATATCCAGAAGCGGATAATCTGGTAGTCAATCTGGACTTCAAAGGAGAGCTGAAAAGCTATCTGGTAGACTTTACTTCAGAAGGAATGAGAGGAACATTTGAAGTGAATCCAGAAAATGGACAAATAATCGGGAAGCAGGTAGAGATGGAGTAGTAAAACCGATTGAATGAGAGAAAATCCTGACAGTGTTAAGAATTTGAGAAAACTGAATAAGAAAACAATGAAAAAGTCCCGGATTGCGGTGTTGCAGCCCGGGACTTTTTATTGTACTCCACGCAAGAGGAAAATGGCTGCTGAAGCAGCTCGCGCTGCGGCAAAAAGGAATTATGCCGCAAATGCTCCCATCCTAGGAAAATATTCTGACTCTTTTCCGTACCCGTTTCCCTTTATCCCCGCCCATTCCAGCAGTGAGTACACAGCTTACAAGGGGGAATTCCGACGGACTCCTTCAGGTCATCAAGACGGTGGAAAGAAAGGGTAGTGAAGTTGAGTTTTTTTCGAATTTCCTCTACCAGTTCTTTATAGTTAGAGCTATCCGGATCTGCGTAGTCATCTAAAAGCTCATCTGATACATGGTCTCCTTCTCTTTCCCGGATGATGCGCCGCGTAATCAGATCCATTACAGATGTAGAACGGGAAAAATTGAGATAGGGACAAGCATGAAGGAGAGGAGGGCAGGCAGGTCGGACATGGACTTCCTTAGCGCCGCTCTGATATAGAAAATCAGTAGTCTCACCTAATTGGGTTCCCCGGACAATGGAGTCATCAATCAGAAGAAGGCTCTTATTTCGAATAAGAACGTCAACAGGGATCAGCTTCATCTTTGCAATTAAATTTCTCTGGCTCTGATTTTGAGGCATAAAAGAACGAGGCCATGTTGGGGTATATTTAATAAAAGGCCGAGTAAAGGGGATACCAGATTCTGTAGAATATCCGATCGCATGGGCAATTCCGGAATCAGGAACTCCAGATACACTGTCAATAGAGATTGCATTATTATCCCTTTGGGCGAGTCTTTTCCCACAGTTATAACGCATCTGCTCTACATTGACACCTTCATAAGACGAGGTAGGGTAACCATAATAGGTCCAAAGGAAGGTACAGATCTTCATTTCCTGCCGAGGCTTGCTTAAGGTTTCAATTCCTTCTGGTGTTATGAGAGTAATTTCTCCTGGCCCAAGCTCAGAGTAATCTACATATCCCAGATTCAGATAGGCAAAGCTTTCAAAGGAAGCGCAATAGGAATCCTCCTTTCGGCCGATGATAACAGGGGTCCTTCCCATGCGGTCCCTTGCAGCATATATTCCCTCTGGAGTAAGAAGAAGGATCGTCATGGATCCATCGATCTTTTCTTGAGCGTATAGAAGCCCCTCTACAAGGCTGGAGCGCTGGTTGATAAGAGAAGCTACCAATTCGGTGCCGTTAATTTTACCGCCGCTGTGTTCCATAAAATGGATATGGCCGTTCTCATAAGCATCCCTTACCAATTCTTCCTGATTATTGATCTTTCCCACAGTGGTAATGGCATAGCTGCCCAAGTGGGATTGGATTAAAAGGGGCTGAGGATCTGTATCAGAAATACAACCGATTCCCAGATTACCTTCCAGCTCGTCTAAATCGTTTTCAAATTTTGTACGGAATGGTGAGTTTTCAATATTATGAATGGAGCGATGAAAACCGGATGGCCCGTAAACCGCCATACCGCCGCGTTTTGTTCCCAGATGGGAATGGTAGTCAACACCGAAAAAAAGATCCAGTGAACAGTTCGATTTTGATGCAACACCAAAGAATCCGCCCATGATAACACTCCTTTGTCAGAATTATTTGTGTTTTATTTTTCATTATTATGTGGTGTAAAAAATACATATCTATACTACCACATATTAGCAGAGAATAACAATAGAAAAGATATATTAAAATTATTAATTAAGGATTCTTTAAAATCTGCTTTTTATACGAAAGGGATCACATATATAAAAGGAAAAGCGCTCGCTTATTTTTGACTGTTATTTCTGAAATACAGATTTTCCTGAGCCTGTATTTGATGCAGTATTAAGTGAAATAAGAATATATTGTAAATTAGAACTGGAATGGGGAGTGCTGACATAATGTTAGATTGCTATTAATTATAGAATATTAAATGATAGATTTATAGTAAAATAAAGGTGCTGCAAAATCGTCTATTTTTGATGATTTTACAGCACCTCTTTTAAACTATTTCTTTTTATCAGAAATAATTATTCAGCGTTAAATTCTCTTACATGAAGGATATCATTGCCCATAGAGCAGTGTGCCTGTGGCTCACAAACAATATCAATGATATAAGGCTTCTTAGAAGCTTTTGCTCTTTCAAAAGCACCTGCGATATCTTCTGGCTTAAATACGCGCTCTGCTTCGCAGTTAAAGCCTTCAGCTACCTTTACATAGTCCATAACGCCCTGATTTTCTGGCATAGCTACGCCATATTCATAATCATAAGCAAACTTCTGATTCTGTCTGATCAATCCTAAGTAAGCATTGTTTACAATACATACGATCAACGGAACATTAGCTGTTGCAGCAGTTGCAATTTCCTGTACGTGGAAGGTAAAACCAAAGTCACCCATTAAGCATACGCACTTGTCTTTGCAGCCAGTAGCAACCATAGCACCAATAGCACCAGGAATATCCCAGCCTAAGCAGCCTGCACCGCCGGATGGCATGTACTTACGCGGCTTATTGATTTCCTGAAGCTGGCCGGACCAGATCTGTGTGATACCACAGCCTGTAGTGAACATAGTATCATCATCAAATGCCTTATTGATCTCACCGAATACTCTGTGTGGATTGATCGGAACACAGTCATGATCAACCTTTCTTGCAAGCTCTTCACGAAGAGCCGGAATGCCGGCAACCCTGTCAGCGCCCTTCTGCTGGCCAAGAGCCTTAGCAGCAGCAAGCAACTGGTCGATGGCATCCTTAGCGTCTGCTACAATACCTAAATCAGGATTGAAAATCTTGCCGATTTCGCTTCTTGCAACATTAATATGGATGAACTTCTTGCCCTGTGTATAAACATCAATAGCACCGGTATGTCTGTCTGTGAAACGGTTTCCGATTGCCAAAACAACGTCAGACTCAGAGAATACCTTATTTCCTACGGGGTTACCGCACTGGATACCTGGCATGCCTGCATATAATGGATGGTTAGAAGCGATACCGCCCTTAGCCATATATGTAATAACAACAGGAATATTCATGATCTCTGCAAATTCTACCAGCTCTTTCTCTGCATTTGCAAGGATAACACCGCCGCCCATTAAGATAACTGGGTTCTTAGCTGCAAGGATCATATCCATAGCTGCCTTAATAGCTGCAGGAGAAGCCTTAGGATTGTCAATCGTAACCGGTACATAGGAATCCGGATCAAAGTCAACTTCTGCCTTCTGCATATCCAACGGGAAATCAATAACAACAGGACCTGGTTTGCCGTTCTTAGCAAGTTTGAAAGCCTTGATTACTTCGTCTACAGCAGTCTTAGGATCAGTCAGACATACAGTATGCTTAGCAACTGGTCTAGCAATGTCAGCCATATCTACGCACTGGAATGCATCCTTACCTAACTGTGCTCTTACAGCCTGTCCGGTAATGGCAATCAACGGAATGCTGTCAATGTTAGCTGTATAGATACCTGTCGTGAAGTTAGTTGCGCCTGGGCCTGAGGTACAAATAGCCAGAGCCATTCTTCCACATGCTCTGTAATAGCCGTCAGCAGCATGTACACAACACTCCTCATGGCGCATAGTAATATGATGGATAGCTTCCTTTTCATCCTTCAATGCATCATAAAATGCATTACAGCCTGCTCCTGGGATACCGAATGCATCGGTAATGCCTTCCTTCTTACAAATTTCCACGATTGCTTTTGATAAATTCATAATAACATCGTCCTTTCTGAAAACTCACATTATAGTAGTTACGAGATTTCACTTTGTGAAAGTGGATTTCACATCTGTAACTACAGTGTAGCACAACTATTCTAAAACTGCAAGATGTTTTTATAAAAATGTTAAAAATATTTTTTAAAAGATTGACTTGATTGTAACAATATATCTAAAAAACTTGATTGAAATAGGAAGAGTTTAATGATATAATAATTACACTAATACTTTCAATATTTAAAACTAGAATTTAGGATGTGAAACAGAACATGGAAGAATTGAAAGAAAAGGCTTCAAAAAAAAATCAGTCAGTAGAAAAGGCTTTTGCCATTATCGAGTACTTGTCAGAGAAAGAGGGGCCTCAGCGCTTACAGGACATTGCCAATGACCTGGGAATGAATTCAAGCACAGTGATCCGATTCCTTTCCACCTTGCATGGCTGCGGATATGTGGATCAGGAAAGGGATACGCTGAAATACTATCTCACCTATAAAATATGTGCCGTAGCCAATAAAGTAAGCTCGAAGATTGAGATTAATGGGACTTTAAGACCCTTTGCCAAAGAGATTGCTGCTGCCCTGAAGGAGTCAGTATGCCTTGCAATCGAACAGGACATGAATGTGGTTTATATTGAGGTAGTGCCTGGACCGGATCAGATGATTAAGACTATGCAGAGGATCGGAAATCTAGCTCCTATGCACTGTACAGGAGTGGGGAAACTGCTTCTGCTGAATCGTAATGAGAGATATATTGATAAGATGATTGAAAGGAGGGGGCTTCCAAAATTTACAGACAATACCATTACCACCAAAGAAGGGCTTATGAAAGAGCTGGAGGAGGTAAGGCGTCTGGATTATGCATTAGATGATGAGGAATGCGAGATTGGGGCCAGGTGTATCTCCCTTCCGGTTAGAGATTTTTCCGGGGATGTGGTGGCTGGAATCAGCGTGACAGGGCCTATATTCCGTATGGACGAGATTATCAGCGATAAGAATATCGCATATTTGAAACAAGTTGCCCTTGAAGCATCCAGAAAACTAGGATATGAAGGGCATTGATAATCAGATTAGCTGAAGAGGGCTGTAATGCAGGCCCTCTTTTTGTATACTTGTACAGGGATTTTTTGGAAAATGTTTAGAAAAATTTTATGATTTTTAGAGAAAGTTAAAAATACATTTAATAGGAAGAAACTGGAAAATGAATTATGCAAAGTGCATGAAGAAGAGGAAAAAAATTAGTGCTATTTCACAAATATGTGATTGCAGTCTTGCGGTCGACCACATTTTTATGATATAATTATTACAACTCGAGAGAGAGAATAAAAAACCATTTGTTAAAAATTACAATGGCAGATGGAAATAAGAAAAAGAGAGGGTGGAGGAATGTTTGATGTCTTGATTAAAAACGGAAAGGTTGTTACCTCTGAGGATATCCTGGAGGCCAACGTAGCCGTGAAGGACGGAAAAGTTGCAATGGTTTCTTCATGGGGAGAAGAGCCGGAAGCTGAGGAAGTCATTGATGCAGCAGGAAAGTTTATATTTCCAGGCGCAATTGACAGCCATGCACACCTGAATGATCCAGGCTATAATTGGAGAGAGGATTATGAGCATGGTACAGCAGCAGCAGCAGTAGGCGGCCTTACTACAATTGTAGATATGCCTCTTCAGAATGAACCAGCCATGACAGATGGTAAAATCATGGATGCAAAGGAAGCTCACGTATCGCCAAACGCATATGTGGATTACTGTTTCTGGGGCGGTCTTACGGATTACAACTTTGAAGCCTTGAAAGAGCTGGACGAAAAGGGATGCGTGGCCTTTAAGTCCTTTATCGGGCCTGTTTCTCCTGACTATGTATCCTTATCCTACGGTCAGGCAAGAGAAGCGCTTCAGATTATCAAATCCTTTGATGGCCGGGCAGGTTTCCATTGTGAAGATTACTCTATCATTAAATGGGAGGAAGCGAGGGCCAGAAAAGAAGGGAGAAATACCTGGAGGGATTTCCTGGATACAAGGCCGGTTGTTGCAGAATTAGTAGCCACAAAAGCGATTATCGACCTGGCAAGGGATACAGGATGTAAGGTACATATCTGTCATGTAAGCCATCCAGATGTTGCGGAAGCAATTGCCGAGGCTCAGGCAGAGGGAATTGATGTGACGGCGGAGACTTGCAGCCATTACCTAAGCCTGACAGAAGAGGACGTTATCAGGAAAGGTGCGATCTGCAAATGCGCCCCGCCTCTCCGTACTGCAGACGCTGTGGAAGAAATGTGGGAATATGTGGATGCAGGGGTATTGAGCTGTGTGGGAAGTGATCATTCTCCCTGTGCAGATTATGAAAAGGATGAGACAAAGGACGGCGTGCTTGGAGCCTGGGGGGGCATCAGCGGTATCCAGAACGTTATGCAGGTTGTTTACAGCGAAGGTGTAGACAAGAGGGGCTATAATCCGACCCTCCTTGCAAGAGTATTGAGCGAAGGCCCCGCAAAGGCATTTGGAATTTATGGAAAGAAGGGCGCTGTAAAGGTTGGCTTTGACGCGGATCTGGTAATTCTTGATCCAGATAAGGAATGGGAGATCACACCAGAGTCCTTGTTCTATGTAAATAAGATTTCCGCATTTGTAGGAATGAAGGGAAAAGGCCTTCCAGTATGTACGCTGGTAAGAGGCAAGGTTGTTGCAAAGAACTGCCAGCCGGTTTCTGAAATGAAAGGCCATGGAGAACTTGTTAAAAAAATAAAATAGACAATACCAGTTTGTTGTCAAGAGGAAATTAACAAGTATGGCCCTCCTGCTATGAAAGGATTTAGACTTTCATAGCAAGTGTCTATCATGTGATGTCCTGCTGGGGGGCGGGCCGCATGGTCATCTGTGCCATGAAAGATGAAAACTTTCATGATAAATGAATAAGCGGAGGAAATGAGTATGGGATTAGTGGAAAATAAAGAAGTAAAATCAGAGCTTGCACAAAATGTAAAACCAGAGCTTCTTCCCACAAAGGAAAGAATCATGGATAGGATTTCCTATACAGCGGCTTTTCTTGGAGGATGTGTTTCTATCGGTACTTTCTCCATGGGAGCCAGCTTAATAGGCGTTTTAAACATGACTCAGGCAATTCTGGCTATGGTAATTGGCTGTCTGGTAATTGCAGTTGCGTTAGTTCTGATTGGCAACTGTGGACATAAATATGGCATTCCATATACCATCCAGCTGCGTTCCAGCTTTGGCGTGTCTGGTGTAAAGATTCCCGGTATGTTACGTGCTATTCCAGCGATCGTATGGTTTGGATTCCAAAGCTGGGTCGGTGCAGGTGCTGTTAACAGCTGTCTGAAAACACTGTTTGGAATTGATTGTCTTCCAGTTGTATTCGGCTTGTTTGTTATTCTTCAGGTAGCTCTGTCCATCAAGGGTTTTCACGGAATTAAATGGCTGGAAAATATCAGCTGTATCTTTATCCTTGCAACCCTTGCTTACATGTTCTATGTAGTTAAGACTAAATTTGGTGCGGAAATTGCAACCTCGATTTCAGGGATTAAGGGTACATGGGGACTCCCCTTCTGGGCAGGAACTACGGCATTCTTGGGGATTTATTCAACTATGATTATCAACGGTTCCGATTATGCTCGCGAGGTAAAGCATAATATCGGCTCTATCCAGACTGGTGTTATTTATGCAATTGCTATTTTGCCGGCAACCCTGTTTATGGGCCTGATTGGACTTATGGTGTCTGGCGCTACAGGAAATAATGATCCGGTAGTAGTATTTTCCACAACATTGGACAGTACTTTCCTGACAATTGTTACCTTGTTGTTTATCGCATTTGCACAGGTAACAACGAATGTGTTAAACAATATTGTGCCTCCGGTATATGTAATGATGGATACATTTAAGATTTCTTATAAAAAGTCTGCCATTCTGGTTGGTATCCTTTCCGTATGTACCTGTCCTTGGGTTCTGGTAACAGAGGATTCTGCAGGCGGGCTGGCGCTGTTTACTCAGATTTATTCAGCATTCTTAGGACCGATCTTTGCAGTTATGGTAACAGATTACTATTTTTTAAGAAGGCAGACGTTGGATTTGAACATGCTGTATAATACAGAGGGGAATTTCAAGGGAATTAACTGGGCAGCAGTTGTTGCCATTGCCATTGGCGCGGCAGTGTCGCTGTGCTTTGTAACAATTTCCTGGTATGTGAGCCTGGTTCCTACGGGCGCTGCTTATTACATCCTTATGAAGACCATGAAAGGTGCGGCTCCATTCCGGAAGGGAACGATTTTTGAAGATTAAAAATACTGTTTTAGGCGTTAGAGGCTGTTGTAAAAGAACATTTCATATGAGATAGGGAATAGAAATCAGAATATTTCTACTATAGATATGGTATGAAAAACATTTTGCAGCAGCCTTGAATGCCGGATGTGATGTGGGGAACAATAAATTTTTATATAAAGGAGGAAGGTTATATGTATGATTTAGTGATTAGGAATGGCAAGCTGGTTACTCCCGATCGTATTTATGAAGCGGATGTAGCAATTACAGATGGTAAGTATGCAGCTTTCCTGGCACCTGGGACAGAAGCAGAGGCAAAGGAAGTGATCGATGCAAAGGGAAATTATGTATTTCCGGGCATCATTGACTGCCATGCGCATTTAAACGAGCCGGGCTTTGAGTATCGGGAGGATTTCGAAACAGGCTCTCGTGCAGCAGTAGTGGCAGGCTGTACCACATTAATCGATATGCCTTTGAACAATGATCCGTCTTTGATGAACAAAGAGATTTTTGATTTGAAGATGGGCAAGATCAGCAAACATTCTCTTGTGGATTACGCACTGTGGGGCGGCATTGTAGGGGATTACAATGATGAGCCAGACTCTGTAAAGAACAATATGAACGATCTGGTTGACCTCCACAACGCAGGCGTTGCGGCCTTTAAGGGATTTACCTGTCCTAATGGTGACCTGTTCCCGACTGTTAATATGGGAAATGTGCGTAAGGCTCTGGAAGTTTTAAAGCCATATAATGCGCTGTGCGGCTTCCACTGTGAAGAGTTCGGCCAGGTTCTAGAGAGAGAAAAAGAAGCAAAGGCAAAAGAAGGAAGGACCAACGAAGAGAAGATTCGTGATTTCCTGGATTCTCATGATGTATGGACAGAGTATGTAGCGACAAAAAATGTCATCGATATGGCAAGGGCAACTGGTGGAAGAGTACACATCTGCCATGTAAGCCATCCAATGGTGGCCCAGGTGGTTAAGGATGCTATTCATGAAGGGCTTCCTATCACTGCAGAAACATGTCCTCATTACCTTGGTTTTACAGAGGATTTTGTATTTGAAAAGGGAGCGCCTGCAAAATGCACTCCTCCGATGCGCACCAAGGCTGATATGGAAAAAATGTGGGATTATGTTCTTGACGGAACTTTATCCTGCGTGGGAAGCGATCATTCTCCAGCTGCTGACGAGGAAAAGGACAATGCAACAAAGGATATCTGGCATGCTTGGGGCGGCCTGAATGCAATTCAGTTCTTCCTTCCCATGATGTTTGATATGGTTGTACATAAGAAGGGATTAAGCCCAAGTCTGATTGCAAAGATCATGGATTACAGCCCAGCAAAGATATTTGGCCTTTATGGGCGTAAGGGTGCATTTGAAATCGGTTTTGACGGAGATATCGTAATTCTAGATCCAGAGAAGGCATGGAAATGTGAGCAGGAAAAATTGTTCACCAAGGGGCATGTATCCTGCTTTGACGGACAGGAAGGAAAGGGTACTCCTGTATGTACTATTATCAGGGGAAGGGTAGTTGCTGCTGACGGCATGTACAAAGAAGATGCAATTGGCTATGGCGAGTATATTACGCCGGTAAAGGCTTAGTGTACCACTATAGATAAATGTATTCTAGCGCACTTGGTATACCTGAATTCAGTTTTCCACTGCACAGAAAAGGGTACTTTCACAGTAAAATAATGAGAAGCAAATGGATGGGGGATAAAATATGAGCGAAGTTAATAATAATGAAGTGAAAAAGGAAGCCAGTTCCTTAGCGCCGATTCAGGAAAAAGATCGTATTATGAGCTGGGGCTCAAATACTATGTTGTGGCTTGGCGGGTGTATTTCTATTGGAACTTTGACTATGGGCTCTGCACAGCTGGAGAAAGGCTTGAACCTGCTTCAGCTATTCATGGCAGTTCTGCTTGGTTCTACAATCCTTGTTATTGGTATTGCAGCCAATGATCAGTTCAGCTATAAGACAGGTGCGCCATATGCCATTCAGCTAAAGAGCGCGTTTGGTACAAAAGGAAGTATTGTTCCTGTTATGCTCCGCGGCCTTCCAGGTATTGTATGGTATGGTTTCCAGACATGGTTAGGCGGAGCTGCAATCAATAATATTTCCAAAGCCTTATTTGGATATGATAATATCGTGCTGTTTTTCATCCTGTTCCAGGTAATTCAGATTCTTTTATCTATCAAAGGTTTCCAGGGTGCAAAATGGGTAGGAAATATTGGCGGCGTTGTTATCGTCCTTGCTATGTTCTATCTATTATATATCTGTATGAGTCAGTATGGAGATGTAATCGGTGATAAGCTGGCAAATAAGCAGGGGACTTGGGGGATGCCGTTTATTGCAGCTATTATCGCTTTCTTTGGCAATAGTACCACGGTTATGCTGAATGCAGGCGACTATTCGCGAGAAGTAAAAGGTGGATATTCAGCGCCAGTCCGCGGCGTTTCTTACTTCCTGGCTATGGTACCAGCTACTGTAATGCTTGGCCTTATTGGAGCTATGGCTTCTACAGCTACAGGGATTGCAAACCCGATTAATGCATTTGCTGAGATGGTGGATAACAAACTGGTTCTTATTGTAACATTAGGCTTTATTCTCTTTGCACAGTTATCAACAAACCTTGCAAGCAATGTTATTCCGCCGGCATATGCATTTATGGATGCATTTAAGCTGAAACATAAAGTAGCAGTTATCCTGGTTGGCGTTCTTGCTGTCTGCACCTGCCCGTGGATTCTTACAAACGACAGCTCAGCAGCAGGCCTTGATGTTTTCGTAAAGGTATATACCGCATTCTTCGGACCGATTTTCGCAGTGCTGATTACAGATTACTTTATTCTGCATAAGAGAAATTATACGAAGGAATCCTTGGATGACCTTTATGATGATCATGGAAATCATGCAGGTGTAAACTGGGCAGCAATTATTGCTATCGCAGTAGGCGCTGTAATTGGTTTTATCAATATTGATATTTCCTTCTTTACAGCAACCATTCCTACTGGTTTGATTTTCTACTTCGGTATGAAGAATATGCCATCCTGCGAACGTTTCAGGAAGGGTACAATATTGGATAAGTAAGCTGAGTATTGGATTAAAGAAATGGACAGAAAAGGAGCGCGAAAGCGCTCCTTTTTCTTCCTTCAGATCTAGAGTTTTCCTTTCTATGCTGTCCTATTTCAATTCTACAAACATCTCCACTTCCACGGGATAATTTAGAGGAAGAGAGGATGTGCCCACAGCAGAACGGGCAGATTTTCCGATTTCATCGCCAAAAAGATCCATTAAAAGCCGGGAGGCGCCATCTGCTACCAGATGCTGAGAAGTAAAATCCCTTTCGCTGGATACAAAAACAATTAATTTGACGAAACTTTTGATTTTTTCCAGATCTCCCAGATATGCATGTAAGGAAGCAAGCGCATTTAAAGCGCAGCAGCGGGCAGCCTCAATTCCCTCCTCAATTGATACTTGGCTTGGTATTTTTCCCAGAGCAGGTGCCTGTTCCTCCTTCATTGGGCCGATTCCAGATATATAAAGAAATTTTTCTCCAAAGGGCCTGATTGTAGAAAGGCAGGCTCCATCGTCTATAGGACGAGGGAGCTGGATGTGAAGCTCAGCCATTTTTTCATATACATTTTTAGTGTTCATAACATAATCCTCCTGTTATTAGATTATAAGATGTCTTCGGCAGAAAGTTTTTTTAAAGTGTCAAGAAGTACAATGGTTCCAGCTTCCAGATCTTCCGGAGTCGTGTATTCTTCGGGACAATGGCTGACGCCTTCATTAGAACTGCGCAGAAAAATCATTCCCACAGGATAGAGCAGGGAGAGATGATGGGCATCGTGTGCCGGATAGCTGATACTCTGCATATGTGGAATTTGATGTTGGACAGCAGCTTCCAGCATCAGCTTTTGAAGCCGTACATCACAGATTACCGGCTCTGCATCTAAATCCATTTTTACGGTAAAAGTGAGCCCTCGTTTCTCGCATTCTTTTTTAGTAAATGCAAGCAGATCAATATAAAGCTGTTCGAAAATATCAGGATCCATTTCACGGAAGTCTACAGCTACTATGGCAGTATCCGCAATAATGCTGACTTCTGCAGGTTGGGAATGGATGAATCCGCAAGTTCCCCGTGTAGCTTTGCCGCCATTCAGTGCCAGATGCTCTACCATACAGCCAATCTGGGCGGCAGCGGCCATGGCATCATGCCGGTCTTTCATAGCCATGCCACCTGCATGCGCGCGGACACCGTGAATGGTAATATAAAATTCTTTGATTCCTGCAATCCCATGAAGAATGGAGATAGGCTTTCCACAATCCAAAAGCCCCCGCCCCTGCTCAATGTGAAGCTCTAAAAAGCAGTAGTAATCTTCTTTTTTCAGAATACAGTTTTCAAACTGATCCGGATTGCAGCCCATTCCAAATTCTTTTAATGCATCATACATGGTCTGCCCGGTTGTTCGGTCCTTACAGGTAAGCAAGTACTGTTTATCCAGCTGGCCGGTAATAGCACGGCTTCCAAAACATCCGCCGAGAAATTCTGTGGCTTCTTCATTAACAAAGGCTGCTATTTCAATGGAACGCCTGGGATGGAAGCCGGCTTCATGCATAGCAGTCAGGCATTCCAAAGGGGCTATGATACCAGCGTTCCCATCAAAATATCCGCCCATGGGTTTGGTATCCAGATGGGATCCGGTTAAAATCGGGGAAAGGGAGGGATCCGTTCCTTCTAATTTTCCGAACAGGTTTCCAACTGCATCCATGTGCACCTTTAATCCAATCTTTTCCATAAATGTGGTTAATCGGATACAAGCTTCTTTGTATGCAGGAGTCCAGGAGAGACGGCTGATTCCGCCTCTTGGGTCCGCACCAATGGAGCCTATCTCCTGCAGATAATTCCAAAGTCGGTTTTTATTTACCTTCATATCGATTCCTTTCTGATAAAATGTCAAGTTATATAGGAGCAGGGCTTAGGGTAATCAGCTTTTCTGGCTGAAAAGTACCTTGATAAGAGAAAACGGAGTTTGAGTATGTCAAAAACTATAGGGGGATTTTCACTCATAGGGATACACTAGCTGTAGTGCAGGAAGGCTGCCTATGTACAGCAGGAATAAAGGTGCCGTATTTCTCAACACGGATTTCAGAATCTCGATAGATAATCTGACCTCGCACAAGAGTCATTTCTACTTGGCCGGTAATTTTCTTTCCTTCATAAGGATATTTTTCAGATTTTTGTCTATAAAAGGCATCTGCAGAATGAAATTCCCATTCAATATCTGGATTAATTACAGCGAAGTCAGCATCAGATCCAATTTGGATCAATCCTTTTCGTGGAGAAAGGCCAAAAATTTTCGCTGCGTTAGAAGAGGTTAGGTCTGCCAGCCTGTTTAAAGACATTCCCCGTTTCCGTACTCCTTCGGAATATAACAGAATAAGCAATAGATCGATCCCAGGAAAGCCGCCAGGAACTTCCCAGATATCTTTATCCTTTTCTGTACTGGAAATAGCACTGTGATCCGATCCAATGACATCTATCTTTCCAGAAAGCACTCGATCCCACATCTTTTCAACACTAGCCTTGTTTCTGAGAGGAGGGAAAACATTAGCATAACCCTCATATTTTTCCAAGTCATCTTCATTTAGCAGGAGGTAATGGGGACAGGTTTCAATCGTTAGATCAGTTCCATTATTCCGTCTTTCAGTCAGTAGATCAATGGTCTCATCATTTGTTACATGACAGATGTGTATGGGACAATGGACGGAATCTGCTAATAATGCAGCTCTTATGGAGGCCTCTTTTTCTGCAATAATAGGATGGGATTTACGTATATCACTCCATTGAGGAGTTTTTTTCTGATAGTTCTGTTTCAACCCATTTAATAACATCCTATTTTCGCAGTGAATGCCGATACGGCTTCCTAGCTGTGCATTTTTTTCCATAGCCTGAAGCATAGAATAGTCATCCATGCCACTGTATCCATCGCCGGGATCACTTAAAAAAGCCTTATATGCCACACAGCCTTTTTGATAGAGTACATCCATCTGATCTAGGTTTTCCGGCATCAAAGCGCCCCATAAAGCGATATCTACGTGGGCAGTGTTTTCAATGAATTCTTTACATTGCTCAAAAAGCTGACCATTTACAATATTGGGCATAAGCCTGGACAGCGGCATTTCCAGTACTGTTGTCACACCGCCTCGAGCAGCGCTTTTTGTGCCATAATCAAAATCCTCATGCAAAGATAGGTGAGCATGGGTATCAATTGCACCAGGAAGGACAATCCGTCCATTAAGTCTTAGCTCTTCTGCTGCCTTGACAGGAATTTCTGGATCCAGCAGTGCAGCAATCTGTCCATCCTTTACTGCGATATTTATTTTTTCTGGACCTGCAGGTGTTACAACAAGAGAATCCTTTAAAAGCAGATCATATATGTGATCCAAATTGTTCACCTCCATATTTTATTTATGGAAAGTTTACCCTGTAAGCTGGAAAAAGTAAAATTAGTAAATAGATAGGCAGGCATAAGAAAAAGTTAGACTAAAAAATCCTCTGAGAGGGAGAATATCTCCATATCTATCAGAGGAAAAAATAATTTTATTCTTATGGCTTAGATATAACTTCGGATAATATCCGCAGCCTGCCTGGTAAAATCAATGATTTTTGTATCTGAGTCCTTTAAACAGGCCATTACAATAGGTGCTTCCAGCTCGTCCATTTCAAACCAAGTAAAATCGCCGGAGGAAAGGTCTACGCTGTGTTGAACTCCAACTACCACTCCCTTTCCGAGGGTCATGTTTAATTCTGCATTAAACAGATTGGTACAGGTGACAATCCGGGGAGAAAATCCGTTTTTTTTGCAGATATGGCTGAGCTGCTGTTCATAGTAGCCGGTTTTAGAAGGGGGCTGGCAGAAAATAGTAGTGTTTTCTAGATCCCTCCATTCCAGCCGGTTCTTTTTTGCCAGAGGATAACTATTATGCATGATAGTAATAAATCTTTTAATTTTGATTATGAAATACTGGATTTCATCAGAGTCATCCATTGGTTCATACTGGGTACGGTAGATAACATCTACATCCCGGTTCAGCAGATGCTGTTTCAAGCTGTTAGAATTTTCAATCTGTACAGATATCTCAGGGGCAATGTTGCTTAGCTGAGGGGCAAAACGGAGCAGGTGAGTTTCGCTCATGGAAAAAGGGAAGCCGACCTTTATCATATTGTTTTCATTTCGGCTGATCCGATGAGCTTCTTCTACCGCCTTTTCCATGGAATCTGTGAGATTTGCCCACTCCTTGTAGAGATAGCTGCCAGCAGACGTGATTTTTAATTGGTTTTTTACCCGGACGAACAGCTGAATTCCAAGACTGCTTTCAAGCGCATTAAGGCGCTGGCTGATTAAAGGCTGTGTTACATTCATGCATTCAGCGGCACGAGTCATGCTGTTACATTCTGCCACAGCAAGAAATGCCTGTACCTGCTGCAGATTGAGATTCATAATTCCCGTATATTTCAAAATGTTTCCTCCTGTTCCAATCTGGGCCGCTATAAAAATTCTCTGGCCTTTATAGAATGAATGACCATGGGGCCTGCCATCTGGAAGGGCCCGTATGATAGTAAGTTACATGGATGATCATACGGTTAGCTGCCCTGCAATGTATTATATGAAAAAGGTTTCTGAAAAAGATATGCTCTAATAATTTGTATTGTTATTATAGAGGAAAATAATGATATTTTCAAGAGACTGTTCTGTCTATAGAGAAAAAGAAATCATAAAGATTCATTATGAGTTCAAAGGCTTATAATAATTTCACAATTTATTGGATGTATATTAAAATGTCATTAATATGAAAGCGCGTGGCCATATCAATTTTATCAGAAAGAGAAGGGAGTCAAAGTTTTATGGTTAATTTTAATCCGGAGTCAAGACACGATCTTTATAATGAATCTTTAAAGCCTGTTTCATGCGAAGAGAAAAAAACCTCTCCATTTGGAATGGGTGTCATCTGGTTTGGAATGGGTGTTCAGATATCTGCATTTATTTCCTTATCACCGCTTCTCCAGTATTATACAGTAGGTGAAATTGCCCTTTCGTTTGCAATCGGTTTTGTAATCTTGATCCTTCTAGGCACATTGATTTGGGATATCGGTTTAAAGTATGGCATTTCCTTTGCAACTTCGATTGCTTCCTGCTTTGGACCTGTGGGTGGGAGAATTGTAGGATTGCTGCGTATCATTCCCAGCTTCTTTTTCTTTGGAATCAGCGGATATTTGGGGGCAGCAGCATTAAATGAGGTATGTATCATGCTGACAGGCTATGCAAATATCTGGCTTTGGATTATCATCAATGCAGCCCTATTAGTATATGCAACGGTCCACGGAATTAAAGGCGTGGAATTTTTCGCAAAGCTTGCCACACCGCTTCTTCTGGTTGTAATGGCGTTTTTAAGCTATTCCATTTTTACCAGATACAATCTGACAATCGGACAAGCATTAAGTCTTGGCCGCACGACGGGAAATCATAAAAACCTAATGTATGGAATCTGTGTTACAGTAGGGGGTTTTACAACTGTAGTCATGGGTATGAACGACTATGGAAAGGATATTAAAATATCAGAAGAGGAGATTAAAGCCGGATGGTGGGTACGGAACCGAAAGCCTTTGGGATGGTCACTGTTGTTCGGAGCTGTGGGATATACCTTTATCAGCTCTTTGGCTATGGTCTGTGTAAGTGTAACAGGCCTTACCAATCCTCTGGCCTTAATTACGGAAATGATGTCGGATATTTCCATTGTTTTAGCCATTTTGGTACAGCTTTTTATTTTCTGCGCTCAGTTTTCTACAAATCTTGGGGCTAATATTTATCCAGCAATTTATGTCATTAGTGGCTTGTTTCCAAAGTATATCAGCACGAAGACAGCGGCAATTGGATTTGGCATTATTGCCATTGCATTAAGGACATGGACACTTTCTGGAATTGACGCATATATGAATGTTTTTGCCAGTACAGCGGGCCCTGTTCTAGGCATTGTATTTGTAGATTACTACATTCTGAGGAAAACTAGGCTGAGTGTGGATGATCTTTACCAAACACACGGGAAATATTATTACTGGAAGGGGTTTAATCTTCCGGCCTTTATTACCTATGTGATGGGTACTGCCGTTGCGTTCCTAATTCCTGATTATGGATTCTTTGTCGCAACAGCATTGAGCGGAGTTATTTACTATTTTCTGGCAACAGCATTTAGCCTCAGATGGCCGATGCTGGTGAAGGAAGATTAAACATATATGGAGGGAAGAATATGTATTTGGATACCATTATCCATGGCGGTACAGTTATTACAATGGAAGAGCCTGGCTTGGGAATTATTGACCGGGGAGCGATTGGAATTAAAGGAAATCAGATTGAGGTGGTTGGACCAGAAGATGAAATCATGAAAACATATATGGCGCACCGATATATTGATGGAAAAAATAAGGTGATTATGCCAGGGCTGATTGACGCACATACACATTCTATGGACGCTGCGGTACGGGGGCTTGCTCAGGATATGGAAGAGTGGATGCAGAGAGGAATCTATCCGGCCGAGACAGATATTCCGGATGAGTACAGCGTGCTTGGCTCTAAGGTCGCATTGTTGGAGCTGATGAAGTGTGGGACAACTACAGTTATGGATTATGCGGCACCGATGCTGGATATCATACAAAATTTTTATGATCTGGGGCTGCGAGGGCATGTAGCTTCACTGGTTAATGAAATGCCATCCGATTATTATAAACTTTCCCGGGATGAATATTTCGAATATGTTCCGGAAAAGGGAGAACAAGGGCTAAAGGATACGATCCGCCTTATTGAAGAACATCACGAAAAAAATGATAAAATGATTACCTGCATGATCGGGCCTCATGCTGCTGATTTTATGTCTCCAGAGCTTTTAATGGAACTAAAAGAGCTTTCCAGAAAAACTGGGCTTGATATCCATATGCATGTATCTCAGGGGGAGAGAGAAGAAAATCAGATGATTATGCGATATGGAAAGCGGACAATTCCATATCTGGCAGATAGGAATTTCCTTGATTCAACCGTACATTGTGTACATCTGTATTCTGCGACTATGCCTGAGCTAGAATATGTGGCGAAAGCCGGCTGCAGCATGACATGCTGTGCTTCATCAATTGCAGCAATTGACGGGCTTCGGCCCCCTGTAACAGAATTTATGAATTTTGGCGGAAAAGCATGGGCTATGGGAACAGATCAGACACCAGGGGCTTGCCATAACAACATGTTTTATGAAATGCGCTTTACAGCGCTTTTAAATAAGATGTATTTGGGAAAGCCGTCTGCATTTACTGCATATGAAATGCTTCGTGCAGCTACGATTGGGAATGCCAAGGCCTTTGGACTGGATGACAGGATCGGTTCTTTAAAAAAGGGAAAGAAGGCGGATTTGATTATCATAGACCTGGAATATCCATATTTTCATCCTTTATATAAACAGCCTATTCGTAATATTGTTCCCCTGCTTGCTTTTGGAGCAAATGGAAATGAGGTTGAAACAGTGATTATAAATGGGAAGGTTGTTATTGATAATTATAAAGTTTTAACAGTAGATGAAAAAGCACTCTATAAAGAGGCAGATAAGACAGCTGATCAGATAAAAGAGATCTATGGCGATCGTTATGACGGACACATTTTGAAAGAATATACGGATAAAGGCCTTTATTAAAGAGCTGGAATTGTCAAGACCATCATTTTAACACTTGAATTCTGAATAGAAAGAAAGATATTTTTATGGAAAAATTAAGTGATTATATCCGCTTGGGTATCAGCCCCTCCATGTTGTTTCCTGCAGCTTTTGATGATGAACTGGAACACTTCTGTTCAATTGACAGATGCTGCCGCCTTTCAGAATATGAAAGCCTTGAAACCTTTCTCCCTTTCGAGGAAAGGCTTCGCGCAGAAGAGATAAAAAAAATAAAGGAATATGGAAAACTTCTTAATTATAATACACCCGCCCGATTTCAAACAGAGGGCGCCTGGAATGCTTCCAGCGATGATCCTGATGAAAGGGCACATGCTTTCAAAGCTATGAAGCAGCAGATTGACTTTGCAGCAGAAGCAGAATGTCCTATGATTGTTTTAACAGGCACTCCGGATAAGGGGCCGGCCAGACGTCCAGTTCTGTTAGAGCGATATGGTGAATTTTTTATGAAATGTGCTATGTATGCTTCCACATATCATATGCTTACAGTGATTGAGCCTATTGAAAGAGGAAGTTTTAAGAATTTGATACTCGGCCCTACAAAGGAATGCGCTGCGTTTATTAAAAGCATGCAGGATCAGGGAGCAGACAATGCAAGGCTTATGCTGGACACAGCCCATCTTCCGCTTATGGGAGAAGAGCTGAAGGAGGCTGTCCAGGCTAGTATAGAGGCAGGACTCATACATATCCATATGGGAAATGCTGTATTAGATAAGACAAGTGGATTCTATGGACATACACATCCCCCTGTCGGAGTTCAAAAGGGATGTTTTGACTGCGAAGAACTAACGATGCAGTTTAAGATCTTGATACAGACTGGCTATATCCCAACTGTACCTGGTGGAAGAAGAGCATCTATTTCACTGGAGACAAGACCTTATCCCGGAGTGTCCGGTGAGCTTTCAGCCAGAATAATGTATGAAAAAATTTCTTATGCATTTATGACAGCCCTGAAAGAGTTAAGGGGAGTTTAGGCAAACAGAGATAAAAGGAGGAGTGCTGCGGCACTCCTTCTGTCTTATCTGAATTCATTTTTATGAAAGTTTCTGATTTCTATAGGAGGATTAAGGAGGCAAAGCCAATTGCTTTGGGAAACGCATCAGAATACTTCTTGATTTTAAAGTGATAAAAACATTATGATATTTTTCCGCTGGCAGCCCTTTTGATACCCAAATCATAACTGGATAGCCATATGGCATGGGGCCGGCAATAGAACATATAATGAAAGATTAATATATGTGTACTTGTGAGATTAAAAAGCAGCTGGCTGTTTTAGCAAAGCTTATACCGCTTATGTGATTTTTCCATATGGAGAGCCATGGCCTCCTGAGCTGCGGAAGGATTTCTATCTTTTATAGCCTGGAAGATGGCGATATGTTCGCTGGAAACGCTCATCAGGTCTTCCACACTCAGCAATCCGCTTTTGCTGATATGAGTGATCAGCTTTCGGGAGGTGAGCAGCAGTTCATGGATGATCTGATTATGGGAACCCTTGGCAATACTTAAATGAAAATTGATATCATATTCCAGGAACTTCTGGAAATTGTAGTTAGAAAAAGCATCTTCAGCAGCAGAGATAATAGAAGCTGTTTCCTCCAGATCTGCCTCAGTAGCTTTTTCCGCAGCGAGCCGTGCGGAGGTATCCTCCAACATGGAACGGACGGTCAGTATATTTTCCAGATTGTGTTCTCCTAAGAGAAAGGTCCAGGATAAAGGCGCCATAAAAAAGCTGGCGCTTTTTGAAGCTACGAAGGTACCCTGCCCAGGAAGGATTCGTACCAGGCCCAGGACAGACAATACCTTTAATGCCTCGCGGACAGCAGTCCGGCCTACTCCAAACATAATAGAGAGGTTACGATCAGAGGGAAGTTTATCCCCAGGCCTTAAATCTCCAGAAATCAAATTATCTGTCAGATAATCGCACATAATCCGGACAAGAGTTTCCACATAGCCGGTCTTCTGGATCCTATGGGCCAGATCAGAGAGATTGCCAGAGGCAGTATTATGAAGTTGGTTTTCAATAAAAACCTCAATATTTTTTGCAAAGGCATCTGGAGTGAGATGAAACAAAGAGGGATCAACAGAAAGCTGTCTGGAAATCATCTCAGCATACTTTAATGCATCTTTACCGCCCTTGGTTTCTATATTAGACAGCTTAGCTACACTTAAAAGAGGCTTTCCGCTTTCATCAGACAGATATTTGGAAATAAATTCACCTTGAGAAAGCATAAGCCTCCGACGGAGCAACAGGAGGTTTTCATGAATAAAAGCAGGATTTAATATGGGCTCTGCTGAACCCTGAGAGAGCCCGGATATCTTTTCCATAGTTGTAGATCCTTTCGAAGCAATATAATGCTGTAAAAACTGGTTTGATAATTTTTACACAGTTAATTATACAGAAATAAAAAGAAAATAACAAGGGTGTATGGAAATTATTGTGAGAAAATTCCACTAGGCAGAATTATTTCCTAACAGGATGGAGGAGCGCTGTTTATGAGAGGAAAGAAAGGAAAGGAACTAAAATAAAAATAATAAATATTTTAAAAATATAACAAAAATCGGCTTGCAAAATTGTAGAAATATGGTAAAATAGTTGTAAAAAGAGGTCGACCGCATAATTGGATTTTGCGTAATAATGGAAAGGAAAATGTTTTAGGTGGGGATGAAATATATTCCATCAGGTGTTTCTGAATGTATGGCCTTTACAATCTGCCAGGCTTTGTCCCAGACGGCAGAGATACCTGCAGATTTTATCAATATCAAGGAGAGGAGAAAAGAAAATGATAAAAAAGGGTAGTGAATTAAGCGTAACATTAGAGCCTCATTTAAAGGGAGGACGGGAGACGACGAGAGTAGTGAATATTCTTGAGAAAGACAGGATGTTCGGCCAGGGAAGGCTGTTTGGGGTGAGTATTATTCCTGTAGGCGGTTCCATTGGACAGCATACTCATTCCGGTGATTTTGAGACATATTTTATCTTAAAGGGAAAAGCCCGTGTGAATGACAATGGCAATATCCAGGAATTAGGCCCTGGCGATATGACACAGTGTAAAGATGGCGATTTCCATGCAATTGAAAACATCGGCGATTGCGATCTGGAATACATTGCAGTGATTCTTTACAGTGAGACGCATAAGGACGAGGCATAAATAACAGGCTGTAATCGTATTATTTATAAAGCAGCCAAGCCTGCTGCAAGTTCAGGTATGCCAAATGTGTTGGATGCGTTCATTTATGATGATGCATTGTTTACGCCATAAAAAGGTTTCGTGTGAAAAAAGTGAACGTTCATTTCTATTGGTGCTATTAGGTGAAGGCGGCATAAATGGAAATGATTATGAACACACATCTAAAAATGAAAGGAAGTAATTATTATGGGATATCCAAGTGACATTTTATCAACAAGAGCAATCATTAAGCCGGGCAAATTTGTAGTAATTCCTCCTCAGGGATTGGTAAATAATGTAGTTCCGGGAATTGAGGGATGTAAGGTAAGCATTGTTGCTTCTCCAAAGTATGGTGCAAGCTTTGTACAGTATATGGTTGTTGCAGAGCCAAATGGAGGCACTACAAAGAAGTTTGGTACAGAGTCCAACATTGAAACCTTTATGTATATCTGTGAAGGTCATGGAAGCTTTACTGTTGATGGCAAGGAATACGATGCACCAGAAGGCGCATATATCTATGCACCAGCAGGTGTAGGCCTTGAGTTTAAGAATACAGGTGATGGCCAGATGAAGGCTGTTCTATATAAACAAGTATTTATTCCAGCAGAAGGTGTAGGCGATACTTATGTATATTACGGAAATGTAAATGATATCGAGTATGCTTATTATGATAATATGGAAAATGTATTCATCAAGGATCTTCTTCCTGTAGATAAGGCTTTTGATATGAACATGCATATTCTTTCCTTTGCTCCAGGCGGCTGCCATCCGTTTGTAGAGACTCATGTACAGGAGCATGGAATGTATATCCTGGAAGGGGAAGGCGTATATCTGCTGGATGACGAATGGAAGATGATTAAGAAGGATGACTTCGTATGGTTCGGAGCATATTGTCCGCAGGCTGCATATGGATGTGGCAGGACAAACTTTACATATATCTATTCCAAGGATTGCAACAGAGACGTTGTTCTTTAAAACTTTCACAGATTTCTAAAAGGTATTTTACGGAGGATTTTATTGATTTTTCCTCAGGACAGGAGCTTCCCGGCAGAGAAATGCCGGGAAAGCTCCTTATTTTTTATTTTGCAGGCCAATGGCTCAGGAAAAATTTCGGAGTGTGGCCCACCTGAATTGCTTGCCGCTTGTGTGCGTTTCAATAATCGGAAAAATAATGGCAGTCATATCAATAGACTTTGTGATATGGTAGCGAATTTTATTTCTGATAAACTATTGCAATAATAATTTAATGTTTATCATTAAATTATTATTGCAATAGTTGAATTTATATGCTATCATAAGTCTGAGGTGATAAATTATGAAATTCATTCAGACACTCACAAATGAGCAATTTGCAAGACCTGCTGCTCAGCTAATGAAATTTGCTTGCTATTTTTTAATCTGTTTTTATGTCCTGTGTACTGTCCTTAGCTTTATGGGACGTCAATCTTTTTTCCTGCATACAAAAACGGGAACCTTTGAGCGGGCGATTTACGCAGAGGAAAATCACAACTTACATTCCCGCGGTATGACTGTGTCTATGGGCGATGATATTCATGTATGGACGAATGATAATGACCAGATTGACCCAACAGTTCAGATAGGGCTTTCTTTCATGTATGCTGTCCATATAATTCCTATGATTTTTGCTTATTGGTTTTTGAGCCGTGTATTTTCTAATATAAATAAAGGGAAAATTTTTACAGAACAAAACTCCTCTTATCTGCTTTATTATGGGGTGCTCCAATTTTCGGTGGCTGTTTTTGTTCCATTTATCAAACTATTGATTTGCTGGCTTATCAACCTTGTATCTAATGGTCGAATGTCCATTTCTACAGGGCAGGCTATGTTTAATATGCTTATCCCCAGCATCGCTTTTATTGTAGCTGCATACATCATCCATTATGGGGTGCATTTGCAGGACGAGGTGGATCACACGTTATGATTATTATTCGACTTGACCGGGTGCTGGCGGACAGAAAAATGCGGCTGAATGACTTGGCGGCCCAGGTCGGTATCTCTAATGTCAATCTCTCTTACTTGAAAACAGGAAAAGTAAAAGCTGTTCGGTTCAGTACGTTAGATGCAATCTGCAGAGTTCTGAAGTGCCAACCGGGGGATATTCTTGAATATGTCGAGGATGAAGATTGAAAATTTAATATCCTTGGGACAAAATGACCTAAAGCTGAGGCGGCACTTCTTGCAGTGTCGCTTTTTTCATGCTTGGCGGTATCCTTGCTGATACTCCCAAATGGAGTTATAATATAACTGTAATGTGATAGGGAAGGAGGAACAATGGCACGAACAAAAAACAGAGGGTATCAGCAAATTTTGCCCCGACCTATACGGCCCAGCACTGGAAAATGGGCGGTTATATCCGGATCTCCCACGAGGATTTACAGAAAATTAACCCAGGACTTGACAATAGCAACAGCGTAAAAAATCAGCGTGACATACTCAACGATTGCCATTTTAACCATGCGGAAGAATTTGAAAACTACACCGAGTATGTGGACGATGAATACACAGGAACCGATATAGAAGAAAGAGGAATAGGCGAATGACAAGAGAGAAAGAAATTCTTGAAATTTTAAGGGAATTAACCGCTGTGAAAAGCATTTCTGATACAGAGGATGAGCATCTGGCTCAGGAATATATAGAAAAGAGATTGAAGAATCAGGAATTTTTTAAAAGATATTTGGGCCAGGAGGAGAGAGGCGCTGGGAGACTTCCCCTTACAGGAACTTTTAACATACCAGGAGATTATCGAAACAGAAAGGCTGTCTATGGATTGGCGAAGGGAAACAGCAGGAAAACTCTGATTTTGATGGGACATTATGATGTGGTTGGGGTAGAGGAGTTTGGAAAATGGAAGGAAGATGCTTTTTCTATAGACAGGCTCTTGGAAAAGATCAAGTTAGAAGGACAGGAGAACGGATATGAGGAAGAGGCTGTAAAAGACGCTTTTTCTGGAGAATGGATTTTTGGAAGAGGAACTGCAGATATGAAAGGAGGCCTTGCAATTGGCCTTGCAGTTTTGAATGAATATGGAAAAAGGCTGCTGGAGAGAAATCTTAAAGAAGAACTGGAAGAAAATTCAGAAGGAAATATCCTGTTTTTGGCTGTGCCGGATGAAGAATCTTATTCTTCAGGGATGAGGGGAGCTGTCTCTCTTTTGGATATCTTACAGGAGCAGTATACTCTGGAATATGAATGCCTGATCGATCTGGAGCCTAATTTTATTGTTGAGGGAAAACAGGAAGTCTTTGTAGGCTCTGTGGGAAAATGTATGCCAGTAGTGCTGGTTCAGGGAGCAAAGGCCCATGTGGGAAGCTGCTTCCAAGGCATAAATGCAGTGGCTCTTTTAGGAGAAATTTTCAGAAGAACCGAGTTTTCTCTGGAATTTGCAGACAGCTTTGAAGGAGAGACATGTATGCCTCCTGTCTGGCTTCAGCTGCGAGACATGAAGGACGAGTATGATGTGTCCCTCCCTTATCGTGCAGGAGGATACTTAAATGTACTTAGTTTTTCTGAAACTCCAGAAGAAATTATGAGAAAACTGGAGAAAAATGCAAGAGAGGCACTAAAAGATTATCAGAAGAGACAGGAGCAGATATGGATAGAGTGGAAGAAAAGAGGAGAGAATATTTCACAAAAAGGAGAAAGCAGGTGTAGAGAAAACTGCCCTGGAGCACACTTGACTGTCCAGGTGATGTTCTATGAAGAGCTGATTGAAGTATGCCGAAAGGGAAGGACAGAGGAGTTCTTACTATTTTATAATAATCTTTATCAGGAGATCGAAAGAAAAATTCATGCTGGTCAATGGAATTATCCTCAGGCAGCTATGGAGATGATGAAGTCTTTGCTGGATTATTCGGGAATTGGATTCCCGGTTATCCTTCTGGCTTTTGCACCTCCTTTTTATCCGGCGTTCCACAGTGATAAGCTTGGAAAGGGAGAACAGGCCGGCTCCTGTTGGTATGATATGTTGGAAAGAGCTGGGCAGGAGTTATTCGGCCTGGAATTGAGAAAAAAACATTACTTTTCTGGAATTTCGGATTTAAGCTATTGTGGAATCAGCGGCAACAACAGGGGAATAGAATTCTATGGAAGACAGACGCCTCTCTGGGGGAAATTATATGAAATTGATTTTAGAACCATCGGAAAGCTGAATATTCCTTCCATTTTATTTGGCCCAGTTTCCAAAGATATCCATCAAAGGACAGAAAGGGTGAACAGGAATAGCCTTATAAAAGAAATTCCTCAAATTCTTTTTAAATTAATCGAACAAATGTTTGCAAAAAATGAAGTGCTGTGATATAATGGAATCGAATCTAAAAAGTAGTATTTTTGGAAAGGATTTACCATGGCGAAGCAATATATCAAAATACGTGGCGCTAATGAGCACAATTTAAAAAACATATCATTAAATATTCCAAGGAATGAGCTGGTTGTCCTTACGGGACTAAGTGGTTCGGGAAAATCTTCTCTTGCATTTGACACCATTTATGCAGAAGGACAGAGAAGATATATGGAATCCTTGTCTTCTTATGCAAGGCAGTTTCTTGGGCAGATGGAGAAGCCGGATGTGGAGAATATAGAGGGTCTTTCACCGGCTATTTCGATTGACCAAAAGTCTACGAACCGTAATCCCCGTTCTACTGTGGGGACAGTTACAGAGATTTATGATTATATGCGTCTGCTCTATGCACGTATTGGCATCCCTCATTGTCCAAAATGCGGAAGAGAGATTAAAAAGCAGACAGTAGATCAAATGGTAGACCAGATAATGGGATTTCCTGAGAGAACCCGTATTCAAATATTGGCACCTGTTGTAAGGGGCAGGAAGGGCGAACATGCAAAGCTTTTGGATCAGACGAGAAAAAGCGGTTATGTCCGTGTCCGCATCGATGGCAGCCTGTATGAGCTTTCTGAAGAAATAAAGCTGGATAAAAATATTAAACATAACATTGAGGTTGTGGTAGACCGTCTGACAGTGAGAGAGGGGATTGAAAAGCGGCTTACAGATTCCCTAGAAACAGCGCTTTCTTTAAGCAATGGCCTGGTGATCGCAGATGTGGTTGACGGAGAATCAGTCAATTTCAGTCAGAATTTTGCCTGCCCGGACTGTGGCATCAGTGTGGATGAGGTGGAGCCGAGAAGCTTTTCCTTTAATAATCCGTTTGGAGCTTGCCCGGATTGCTTTGGACTGGGATATAAAATGGAGTTTGATGAGGAGCTTATGATTCCGGATAAATCCTTGAGCATCAGCCAGGGGGCAATTGCTGTCTTGGGCTGGCAGTCGTGCGCTGCTAAAGGCAGCTTTACCAGAGCGATTCTAGATGCCCTATGCCAGGAATACCATTTTGACCTGGATACGCCTTTTCAAGACTATCCAAAGGAAATCCATGATGTGCTGATTCATGGCACAGATGGAAAGGAGATAAAGGTACATTATAAAGGCCAGAGAGGCGAGGGTGTATATGATGTGGCTTTTGAGGGGCTTTTGCAAAATGTAGCTCGCAGGTATCGTGAGACGTTTTCCGAAAGTTCTAAAGCAGAGTATGAGACCTTTATGCGGATTACTCCATGTCAGACATGTGGTGGAAAGCGTCTAAAAAGGGAATCTTTGGCAGTGACGGTAGGAGAGAAAAATATTTATGATGCAACCAATATGTCAATTGTAAAATTCCGTGAATTTCTGGATGATTTAAGGCTGAGTGATATGCAGATGGCGATCGGGCAGCAGATATTGAAGGAAATCAGGGCCAGGGTGACATTTTTAATCGATGTAGGTCTGGAATATCTGTCTTTAAGCAGAGCGACAGGAACCCTTTCTGGAGGAGAGGCCCAGAGAATCCGCCTTGCGACACAGATTGGGTCCGGCCTGGTAGGAGTGGCATATATCCTGGACGAGCCAAGCATTGGTCTTCATCAAAGGGATAATGATAAGCTGTTAAAAACCTTGTTCCATCTCCGGGATTTAGGAAACAGCGTGCTTGTAGTAGAGCACGATGAGGATACGATGAGAGCAGCAGACTACATTGTAGACATTGGACCTGGAGCCGGAGAACACGGTGGAAATGTAGTCGCTGTGGGAACGGCTAATCAGATTATGAAGTGCAAGAACTCTATTACTGGTGCCTATTTAAGCGGCCGTTTGAAAATACCAGTGCCTGCACAGAGAAGAAAGCCCTCAGGATATCTTACTATCTGTGGTGCAAAGGAGAATAACCTGAAAAATATTAATGTTACATTTCCTCTGGGAGTGATGACCTGTGTAACAGGAGTTTCCGGATCAGGAAAATCTTCCCTGGTAAATGAAATCCTTTATAAAGCCCTGGCAAAAAAGCTGAACCGGGCACGTACGATTCCAGGAAAATTTCAATCCATAGAGGGTGTGGAACAGCTGGATAAAATTATTGCCATTGACCAATCTCCCATTGGCAGGACGCCTCGTTCTAATCCGGCTACCTATACAGGTGTATTTGATATGATCCGCGATCTGTTTGCCGCGACAACGGATGCAAAGGAAAGAGGATACCAGAAGGGGCGCTTTAGCTTTAATGTAAAGGGAGGACGCTGCGAGGCATGCAGCGGAGACGGAATTATTAAGATTGAAATGCATTTTCTCCCAGATGTATATGTTCCCTGTGAGGTATGTGGAGGAAAGAGATATAATCGGGAGACGCTGGAGGTAAAATATAAAGGAAAGAGTATTTATGATGTCTTAAATATGACCGTAGAGGAGGCCATGAAGTTTTTCGAGAATGTTCCTTCTATCTACAGGAAAATTTCTACTCTTTATGATGTGGGACTTTCCTATATCCGCCTGGGCCAGCCTTCCACTGAGCTTTCTGGTGGTGAAGCCCAGAGGATTAAACTGGCTACAGAGTTAAGCAGGCGGAGCACTGGAAAGACGATTTATGTGTTGGATGAGCCGACAACAGGTCTGCATTTTGCAGATGTCCATAAGCTGATTGAGATTCTTAGAAGACTTTCGGAGAGTGGAAATTCGGTGATTGTGATTGAGCATAATCTGGATGTAATAAAGACTGCAGATTATATCATTGATATCGGGCCTGAAGGGGGAGACAAAGGCGGTACAGTGATTGGGCAGGGAACTCCGGAAGAGCTGGCAGAAAATCCTATCTCCTATACAGGGCAGTATGTAAAACGCTATTTGTCATAAAGCGCTTATAAGATGAAATCTGTTTGGATGTCATTTTCTATTGCCATTATTAAAAAATAGCTTTTATAATGATCATCAAGTCTTTATAAAAACATAGAAAAATGCTGATAAATCAAGGTTTTCTGCAATGCTGGCTATAGCTGCTGCGTTTTTCCTTATACAGCAACTTTATATAGCTGGACACTATTTTGTTACCACACTATACAAACTTTTTTAGGATAAAGATACGTAGAGCATTATTATCTGTACAAGCCATGCTCCATAATTACTCTCATCGTTAATAGTGCTCTTTTCTAGACGATAGACGAACTGAGTTTAGGAATACCAAATGTACTAATGATGCTTTTGCTCATGCTGGTTCGCTGACTGAAGCATAAAGGTTTAAAAAGAAATTTGAGGGAAATCCTTGTCAAGCTATGGCCTCTGTTTTATAATGAAGAAACAATTAAAGTCAGAAAGAAAAACAGATGATAATAATAAGGAGGATTCCCAATGAATCAAGAGATGATTATTGTACTTGACTTCGGTGGCCAGTATAATCAACTAATTGCCAGAAGAGTCAGAGAATGCAATGTCTACTGTGAAGTACATCCCTATAGTATAGGATTAGAAAAAATCAGGGAAATGAATCCTAAGGGGATTATTTTTACCGGTGGGCCCAACAGCGTTTATAGGGAGGATTCTCCAAGATGTGATAGAGAAATTTTTGATATGGGTATTCCGATTCTGGGGATATGTTATGGTTCTCAGCTTATGAGCCACCTTCTTGGAGGGAGTGTAAAAACAGCGCCAGTCAGTGAGTATGGACATACAGAGGTAGAGGTGGATCCTTCATCAGTTCTGTTTGGTGATGTGTCTGAAAAAACAATATGCTGGATGAGCCATACGGATTACATCGAAAAGGTTCCAGAGGGATTCAGGGTTACTGCCCACACTCCAGTATGTCCGATTGCTGCTATGGAAATGCCAGAAAAGGGACTATATGCAATGCAGTTTCATCCAGAAGTTATGCATACCAGGGAAGGAATGAAAATGTTATCTCATTTCGTATATCAGGTATGTAAATGTTCTGGTAATTGGAAAATGGATTCTTTTATGGAAATAACTATTAAAGAAATACGGGAAAGAGTAGGTACTGGTCGTGTTCTCTGTGCCCTATCTGGGGGCGTAGATTCTTCTGTGGCAGCTGTCCTTTTGTCAAAAGCAGTTGGCAAACAGCTTACCTGCGTATTTGTGGATCATGGCCTTCTTCGTAAAAATGAAGGAGATGAAGTAGAGGCAGTTTTTGGTCCGGCAGGCCATTATGATCTCAATTTTATCCGTGTTAATGCTCAGGAACGTTTTTATAAAAAACTGAGTGGTGTAGAAGAGCCAGAGAAAAAAAGAAAAATTATTGGTGAAGAATTTATCCGTGTCTTTGAAGAAGAAGCAAAGAAAATCGGAACAGTTGATTTTTTGGTCCAGGGAACGATCTATCCGGATGTAATTGAATCAGGCCTGGGCAAGTCTGCGGTTATTAAGTCTCATCATAATGTAGGGGGGCTTCCTGATTATGTTGACTTTAAGGAGATTATTGAGCCTTTAAGGTTGTTGTTTAAGGATGAGGTTAGAAGAGCTGGACTGGAACTAGGGATTCCAGAACATCTTGTATATAGGCAGCCTTTTCCAGGACCAGGCTTGGGGGTAAGGATTATTGGAGAGGTTACGGCAGAAAAGGTCCGGATTGTCCAGGAGGCAGATGCCATTTACCGGGAAGAGATTGTTAAGACTGGGACAGATAAGGAATTAGGGCAGTATTTTGCTGCTCTTACCAATATGCGTTCTGTAGGATGTATGGGAGACGGAAGAACCTATGATTATGCGATCGTACTTCGTGCAGTCTGTACATCTGACTTTATGACTGCTGAGTCAGCAGAGCTTCCCTGGGATGTACTGAAAAGAGTGACCAATCGGATCGTGAATGAGGTGGAAGGTGTGAACCGAGTTTTATATGATTGTACGGGGAAGCCGCCGGCGACGATTGAATTTGAGTGACGGATTAAATCCCGGAAATGCTGATAAAATGGGCGTTTCCGGGATTGCTTTATGCCTGTTAGCTCTAAAATGGCTCTAATTATTCGTGACAATAGAAAGTTTGCAAAGCGAGCTTTCTATTGCATGATGAATACTGGATTTTGAGCGGATATCATGATATCTGCTTTTTTACATAGCAAGCCCGCATTCAAAGGCAAGTACCATATACTTTTCCGCATTGGTAAGGCCATAAGACATTAAATCCCTCATTTCCCATGTTTCAGAACTGAGGTTATCTGCTCCATATAAAAATTGGATAAAAGGAATGTGTCTGTATTTTGAAACTGCCAACATGGAAGCACATTCCATTTCTATGGCAAGACAGCCCTCTTGTCGGCGTTCCTCAATGGCGGAGAGTGTTTCCCTGTAAATGGCGTCAGAAGTCCATGTTCTGCCTTTTACATAGGAGTAGCCACAATCTGTTAAAACATTTTCTAATATTTGTATGGAATGTACGTCTGCTTCAATTTCCGGGGAAGGTGCTATATAATGATAACTAATACCTTCATCACGGGCAGCAGAAACAGGGATAATAATGTTGTCTTTTACCTTAACATCATCCAATACTCCGCAAGAGCCGAACAGAACAAACTTTTTAGCTCCCATAGCAATGATTTCTTCAAAACACGCAACACAAGCAGGTGCGCCTACCATAGAACGATAAAAAGCAATCGCAGTATTCTTGTAATTGATTTGGTAGACAGGTAATATGCCGTTTGCAGAGCAGAGTCCGGCTATTTTTTCTACATTATCCAAAGAAGAAAACTTTTGAATAATGTTGTCAGAAAATGTAGAAATACAAATTTCTGGGAAATTTTCTATTCTTTTGGTTGTGTCAGATGGACTGAACAAGGCCGGTTCTGAGATTTCTGTTCTTTGAAATATTGTATACAATTTACACACCTCATTTCTATTCATTTTCGGGATATATTTTAACAGATATACCGATAATTCCTTTTTTAATAATCTTGCTATCGTCAAGAATACTTTGAGTAACAGCGTTTAAATCCTTTAAGAACTCGTCTTTTTCTGATTCAAAGTTTATATCTAATTGTTCGTCCATTTTCAATAACAAGGACAATACATCTGATACCGTTTCTATATCAAAATCCATGAAAACATTGATACTGATACCTAAAGCATTTGCAATTTTCAGCAGTTGGTTAGGCTGGGGATTGCGGATGCCATACTCATATTGTTTAATTGTGGCAAAATTGATGCCGGAAAGCTGGCCTAGCGTTTCCTGTGATATGCCACGCAAATTCCAAAAGCGTTTAATCTTTTCTCCAATAGTCATGCCAATCCCTACGATTTTTGTGATTTTCGTTCGTGCATAGTTCAATTCTACCATATTAGGACGCGTATGTGTACCGGAAATAAAATAATGAAAGGACAGGACTATATGGAAAATGGAAAGAAAATGCATGTAACGGCAGAGGAAGCGGCTGAAATGCTTGGTGTATCGACAGGTTATGCCTACAAGACTATCCGGGGGCTGAATGAGGGACTGAAAGCAAAGGGTTATCAGACAATCTGCAGCAAAGTCCCGACAAAATACTTTGAAGAAAAATTCTATGGTCTGACTGGGAAACATAAAAAGATAGAGATGAATTGCCAGGGGGAGTGTGGGCGCAGTTGGAGTGCATGAAAGAGTTCTGTAAAGGGCGAAATAATCTGTATGAGAAGCAGAATGACTTGAAAGGGCAGAAACAGAAGATTGAGAAGTTGATGGAACGATTATGGAATACTTGGTGGTAAGAATTGGACTTACGAGTATAAATATCGTAGAGGTGGAAAAACACTTTGCTGCCTATACGCAAAAAGTAATTGTGCTGGTTTTATGATTATCTTTAGAAAAGAGGAAAGAACAAAATTTGAAGATATAAGAGGTACACTTTCTGCTTCTGTTGGTAGGCAGTATGGTGAAGCGAAAACCTATCATGATGGAAAATGGGTAATGTTTGAACCGACCAATACTGCTGAATTTGATGATTATATTAAATTGTTGGCAATTAAAAGAAAACCGAATCGGAAATAACAATTCATATTTGTAGAAAGGGGCAAGCAACTATGAAAATGATACATGGGAAGGAATAGTGAAACCAAAAAGCTTTTCAAAGTCACTTGACAACCTGAAAAAGGAAGCATCATTGACAAACACAGGTGGACCTTATAAAATATATACATAAAATCGAAAAAGGGAAAGGTGATGGAGTCTGGCACATTGGATGTTACATAATCAGTAACATGAGTGTGACTGGAAAAGAGTAGATAAAATCAACTGGATAGGTGAAGAAATAGCTGTTCTTACAGCCTTGTTTTTATGCCTGATGATTGATTTTATTTTACTCTTATCTATCTTTCATCTTACCTAAAGAAAGTTAGCCGTAGAGTAAAAGCTATGGCTTTTTATTTTGCTCAATTACGAAAGGAGAACTTGCATGCTAACAGAACTAACACCGATTTTCAAAAAAACAACTCTTTACACAAAAACAGAAATACCTTTTTGGATGACGACCACATTTTACTGCAAATGCTCAATGCTCATCTCGATCCAAACATGATGGAGCAAGCACAAAGGAAAAAGGACTATCTATTGATTATGTTTATCAAACCTATTTGGAATTATCTTTAGAGAGAAAATTTAATTTCGCAACAATGATTTATTGCGATTATGGTGCATTGGCAACAGCAGAGAGAACACAACTATTGAAAATCATTTATCACCATCTTAAACTGAGAGGAAAGTTTTTATTGGATGTGTTTTCCCTTACCCAGTTCCATGCTTTCCAAGAAAGTCAAACTTGGGAAGTTTATCCTTGCGGTGATTTTTGGAGTCCTGAAAAATATGTCTCACTGAGTAGAGCTTGTAAGTATCCTCCAAATGTAACACTCCGGCAAACAATGGTAATCACTAACGAGAAAATAAGGAATTACTACTTGTGGGATACCTGCTTTTCAAAAGATACATTAGAAGAAGCGGAAAATTGCGGTTTCAAAATATGTGGATATTTTAGTGATGCTGGTGGCCTCGCATATAGCGAAAAAAGCCCGACTTTTGCAATCTTATTAGAAAAATGATTTATATAAGATAGTCACCCTGGCGATTAAAAACTGTAAATCGGCAGGGTGACTCCGGACAAGGGCAAGGACAGCTGCCTAACCCGGATAGCGTAAACAGCATCATTGTTCCGATAACCAATGTAATGAACGGCCAATATTGCCATCAGATCTTAAAGAAAATCCAGCAGGTATTGGATTACCAAGCGGCGCAACGGCCAGTAATCGGTTCTTTTACCTCCTACGGCTAACAAAAGGTCCCAAAGACAAACACTAGATAATTGTTGACCCGGAGGCCATTGGAATCGTGAAAAAGATTTACGAACTGTGCTTGTAAGGAACCAGCAAACATGCGATTGTACTTTATCTGAAGGAACACGGCATACTCAGCCCTACAGCCCACAGGATAGAAAAGGGCCTGGCCCTATTCCCCTCGCTGTGGCTGACAATCCCATGTGGAGAAATAAGATTGCCAATGACATTCCTCCAGGCATTGGAAACGAAAAGAGGTGTCAGAACTGCTTGATATTTCTATAGACACGCTCCGAAATTGGGAAATGAACGGTTTGCTTACTGTAAAAAGAAAAGATAACGGGTATCGCATTTATATGGACGAGGATATACAACGGCTAAAAGTCATTCGTTCATTAAGATGTGCTAATTATTCCTTAGAAGCAATCCTACGGCTTTTGCAACGGCTATCCCAAAATCCCGATACAGATATTCATTCTACACTAAACACACCAAAACAAACGGATGATATTACTTCTGTCTGTGACAGACTGATTGCGTCACTGTCAACGGCAGAAAAAAATGCAGTCACCATTTTGGATATGCTGCACGATATGAAAGTCTAATTTTCATAAACCCTACACTTTGCCGCCAATGTTTTCATTGGTGGTATTCTTATTTCACGAAAGACAAAAGGAGGACTTATTATGCAGACTATAATCAATGTGGAGCAGTTGTCAAAATCTTACGGCAATCTGCTTGCGGTAGACAAAATCTGTCTATCCGTAAAGCGTGGAACCGTTTACAGGCTTCTTGGCGCAAACGGCGCGAGGAAAAGGTATCTTAGGCACAAAAAATGCCGACAGCGGAAAAGGTATCAGTCTTGGGGTATGACCCGAAAAAAACAGACATAGCCTGTTTCAGAATGTGGGCGTTCAGTTTCAAGAAGGGCGATTATCAGCCGGAAATTAAAGTTTCAGAATCAACTTTGAGTATTGGTTTGTTGGTTGGAGGAATTGCGAAAAACATGAAAAGTGCGAGCGTAATTGCCTGTATCTTGTATTTTCCCATGCTGATTTTTTCGGGTGCGACACTTCCCTTTGAGGTTATGCCCGTTACCATGCAAAAGATTATCAGTACTTTTCCGTTGACACAGGGGATTCAGCTGATGAAAGCGGCATTTCTTGGATTGCCCATTGAAAATGTGTTGCTTCCGATTACTGTTATGAGTGTTCTTACACTCACTTGCTTTGGTATCTCTGTAAAGTGTTTCAAATGGGAATAAGCCTTTGCATATGAAATATAAGCACCAAACACATACAAAATAAATCTGCCACACGACGGCATTGCTACACAGTGGCAAAAGAAAAAAACGTCGTCGTGGAGATACTTTTCCATGCCCTTCAACAGAATGGCAGTTTTGAAATAACAATCAAAGCCGCCATCTTTATGTGGCAGGCCAGCTTTCATGGATATGGCGGTATTGTGAGGTACTGCTATGTCTGCTTTTTATTTATAGGCAATTTTGACTATGGTGAATTATCCAAAAAATCCTGTCTTGTAAAGCAGGATATTCTTCCTATGAGTATGAATATGCATATCATCTAGTATGTCTTAATGACTCATATTACCCAAGAACTTATGTGAATATATTCTGCATGGGTTTTTATCGTAATAGCCCCCGACTGTCCTTCATATCGTCATGTAAAAAAACGCAAGATTTATGAAAAGGAAAAAATACATGTTTGATATAATGCAGATTGAAAGGAGGATGCTGCAATAGACAATAGAGAATAATAAAAATGAATCTGCAAATGCGGATACAAATGTTATGATTACAACCTTTTGAGAAGGCGGTAAAACAGATACAAGCTATTGTGATACATTCAAAAAACCTGGTTTTGCTAAAGCCGGATTATTTGCTGGATTTGGTAATTCCATATGGCGTTTGGACTTGTAAAAAGGGAAGCAGGAGGATATTGATTAGATTATGAGTCATATACAATTAACAGAAAATCCATTATCGCAGGATTTTAATATCAAGTCATTATTACAGTTTGCACTGCCAACAATTATCATGATGATATTTATGGGACTTTATACAATCGTGGATACGATCTTTGTATCGCGAGTGGTAAATACAGATGCCTTATCTGCGATGAATATTGTTTGTCCTGTTATCAACCTTATTGTAGGACTTGGAACAATGCTTGCGGCTGGAGGAAGTGCAATTATAGCACGAAAAATGGGCGAAGGGGAAGAAAAACGCGCTTCGCAGGATTTTACATTTATTGTTTGCACAGGAATGATTTTAGGTTTGTTGATTTCATTGATGGGGGTTATTTTTATAGATCCTATTATTTCGAGGCTTGGCGCAAGTCGTTTATTATTTCCCTATTGTAAGGAGTATTTGCTTATAATTTTCATCTTTACTCCTGCAAGCATACTTCAAGTTCTTTTTCAAAATTTAATCGTTACTGCAGGATATCCTGGATTTGGGATGGTACTATCAGTCTGTGCAGGAATAGCTAATATTTTGTTAGATTACGTTTTTATGTGTTTTTTTCAGATGGGAATCAGAGGTTCAGCCCTTGGCACTGGAATAGGATATTTGATACCGACCTTAGCTGGAATATGCTTTTTTGCTAGAAATAAAGGGAACTTGAAATTCCAAAAACCTAAAATGAATTTTTCAGTATTGGTAGAAAGCTGTTTTAATGGTTTTTCTGAAATGGTAAGTCAGATGGCGGCAGCAGTTACTACATTTTTCTTTAACATGATTATGATGAAATTGTTAGGTGAAGTTGGGGTTGCGGCTATTACAATCATGATATACACACAATTTATGCTGACAACCTTATACATAGGATTTTCAATGGGTGTAGCTCCAGTTGTCAGCTATAATTATGGATTGGGTGACAGATTCCGTTTGAAGAAAATTTCTAAAATTTGTATCCTTTTTATTTCTATAATGTCCATCATAGTATTTACCCTTTCTATGATATTAGGAACGCCGCTGGTAAGCGTATTTTCAACTAAAGGTACACCTGTTTATGATATTGCACAAAAGGGATTTAGGATATTTCCCTTCAGTTTTCTGTTTTGTGGAATTAATATTTTTGCCTCTGCTTTTTTTACTGCATTGTCAAATGGGAGAATATCAGCGGTTATCTCATCATTACGGACGTTTGTATTTATTGTATTTTTCCTGCTTACACTGCCGCTGCTTTTGAAGGAAATAGGAGTATGGCTGGCAGTTCCATTATCAGAATTAATAACAATGTTTGTTTCTATTGCTTTTATTGCAAAGAATAGGAAGAAATATCATTATTTGTAGATAGAATATTATAAGGAAAGGAACTATCAAATGGAGTTTCAAAACGTAGAGTTTATAATCGCTGCGATCGGCAGCAAGCTTCTTTTAGAGGTTTAGAGGGTTGTTCGATCCTATCCTTAGGAAAGGCGATTTACAGAAAAATTTTATGCCTCTGCTTTATGGAATTGCTTTTTAGCATTATAATGTTGGACAACTATTCAATTATGATTTCTCTTGTTTCTTCTTTAGGCTATTTGACATCATTTTCCCCATTTAATTAAGTAAGAATGCCATAAAAATCTTGACATGGTCTGACAATTTTTGATATATTTTTCGAGATAAAGAGTGGTTATGGTTAAAAGTATTATATGGCTTATAGAAAAGGGATACCTTTTCCATAATTTTCTGTTAGAAGAGGAAAGGCGAAAAGGAGGTGTAAAAATTGAAGCTTGAAAGAGAAAGGCTATTGTTGTATGCAGTAACAGATAGAACATGGACAGAAGGAAAATCTCTGGAGCAGCAGATTGAGGAAACACTGGCAGCAGGCAGTACCATGCTGCAGCTTAGGGAAAAGCATTTATCAGATGAGGAGTTTCTGGCTGAAGCAGAAAGGGTAAAGAAAATCGCAGATAGATTCCAGGTTCCTCTGATTATTAATGATAATGTAGAGGTGGCATTAAAGTCAGGCTCTGATGGCGTCCATGTGGGCCAGAGCGATATGGATGCTGATAATGTAAGGGCATTATTAGGACCGGATAAAATTCTTGGGGTGACAGCTAAAACTGTGGAACAGGCTAGGATTGCTGAGGCAAAAGGGGCAGATTATCTGGGAGTGGGGGCGGTCTTTCCCTCTCCTACGAAAACAGATGCCATTGGGATTACTATGGATACCCTTAGAGATATCTGTGAGGCAGTTGCAATACCTGTAGTGGCAATCGGAGGAATTACAAGAAAAAATATTGCTATGTTTGAGGGAACAGGAGTAGCTGGAGTGGCCCTTGTATCTGCCATTTTTGGCCAGAAGGATATTGGTGAGGCTACACGGGATATGAGGATAAGGGCAGCTAGGGTAGCTGGGAGCAAAAGGTGCTAAGAATTTTCCTGATTTTCAAGGTTCTTTTTTATGGAATCCCTGAAATAGCCCTATAGAAAAGGAATTATCATAAAAAAATTCCCATATTGGATTGACATTTGGTTATATTAACGATATTATTATTAATAAGACCACTGATAATATCAATAAGGGGAGAGCAATATGGACAAGAACCTGTATAAGAATTATGTAAAAATTTTAGATAATGAACTAGTTCCTGCCTTAGGATGTACGGAACCGATTGCCATTGCCTATGCAGCAGCAAAGGCGCGAGATGTCTTGGGAGAGTTTCCAGACTGTGCAGAAATGTGCTGTAGTGGGAATATCATTAAAAATGTAATGGGTGTTACAGTGCCTAATTCCGGAGGATTGAGAGGAATCGATGTAGCAGCCGTTTTGGGAATTGTAGGAGGCCATGCAGACAGGGAGCTGGAGGTACTGGAGGATATTACAGAAGAAGATATCCGCAGGACAAAAGAGCTGACAGAACAGGGATTTTGTCGATGCCGCCTTCAGGAGGATGTGGAGAACTTATACATAGCAGCTAAGGTAATAAAGGGAGAACACTATGCAGAAGTTACGATCATTAACCGCCATACGCTGATTACCAAAATTGTGAAGGATGGAGAAATTTTATTTGAGCATAAGGTAAGTGAAGAGTCTCCGGATTATGTGGATAAGTCGCTGCTGAATGTGAAGGATATCCTGGCTTTTGCTGATGAGGTAGATATTGAGGATATTCGGGAAGCAATCGGAGCCCAGATTGCTATGAATACAGCAATTGCTGACGAGGGGCTGAGAAACCACTATGGAGCTGAAGTAGGCCGCACCCTTTTGGAGTACTATGGCGATGATGTAAAAACAAGGGCTAGAGCTAGGGCAGCAGCAGGCTCAGATGCCAGGATGGGGGGCTGTTCCCTTCCAGTTGTCATTAATTCTGGAAGTGGTAACCAGGGAATGACGGTATCCCTGCCTGTAATTGAATTTGCAAAAGAGCTGAAGGTGTCAGAGGAAAAGCTTTACCGGGCCTTGGTAGTTAGCAACCTGATTGCCATTCATCAGAAAAAATATATTGGAAGCCTATCCGCATACTGCGGAGCCGTAAGCGCTGCCTGCGGAGCAGGAGCAGGAATTACCTATCTATATGGAGGCAGTGCAGAGGAAGTAGGGCTTACCATTACTAATACCATAGGCAATGTAGGGGGAATCGTATGCGATGGAGCAAAATCCTCCTGTGCCGCTAAAATTGCTTCCTCTGTAGAGGCAGCCATATTGGCCCATTTCATGGGCAGCAGACGCCATTGCTTCCAGCCGGGAGAGGGACTTGTCCAGGACGATGTAGAGGGAACCATTAAAAGCATAGGCTATATCGGACGTGTGGGGATGAAGGTTACAGATACGGAAATTTTAAATATTATGATTGACCGAATAAACGTGAATGAAGCATAATATATAGTAAAGAAGTAAAGGATAAGAAATCTGGAAAAGCACAGGAAGGAGGTGTTTCCATATGAGATATACAGTGAAACCACAGGGGGTATGTCCGTCTTCTCTCTCCTTTGATTTAGAGGGAGATATTGTAAGAAATGTTACCTTTGTCAATGGCTGCAATGGAAACCTGAAAGCCATTGGAAAATTAGTAGAGGGAATGACAGTAGATAGGCTGGAATCCCTGTTAAAGGGTAATACGTGTGGTCGAAATTCAACCTCTTGCGCTGACCAGCTGGCTCGTGCCGTTCGCGCTAAATACGAAGAGAGCCAGGTATAAGCAGTCATAGTCTGCCAATGAAAAGGGACTGTTGCAGAATGGACATTTGATACAGAATATGATAGAAAGGTCTAGGCACACCATATTCTGTATGAAACGATTATTCTGCAACAGCGCCTTTTCGTGTACGCTTTTCCGTTCGGAATTGTTTCTTGATTAAATGCTTCGAAACTCCTCTAAATCTTGCTCCAGATTTTTTAAAGCCCCGTCAATATCCCCTGTCTTTATACAGGCCAGAATGTCTCGATGACATCGCATATCAATAGGATTATATTCTTTATCCCACTTATCCCAATAAAACTGGGCGTAAGCCCGTTTTAAAATATCCATAGATTTTTTTAACTGCCAGCAGGCGTAGGAGTTGCTGGAATAGGAGAGAAGGTTCAAATGGAAATTCATATTGTACTCCCAGTGGACCCACATATCGTCAACAGATGCATTGCATAAATCATCCAGCCGGTACAGCTCCTCCAGCTGCTGAGAGGTGATTTTCATATGGAAATCCCTTAAAAAACCGCCTTCCAAAAAAAAGCGGAAACGGAGGATTTCATTCACGTCCTTACTAGTTAAACGAATTACCTCATATCCGTATCTGGGTATGTTTCTAAGGACTCCTTCATTACACAAAGCGATGAGAGCCTCACGGATAGGGGATTTGCTGAAGCCGAATTTATTGACCAATTCCTGCTCATTGATAATCTGGTTTGCTTTATATTCGCCCTTGATGATGCCATCCAGGGTTTCCCGGTAAACGATTGATTTCAGACTGTTTTTTTCCTTATTCATATATTTTCTCCATCTATGTAGTAGTTTTTATCATAACAAATAAAAGAATGAAAGTAAAGTGATGCAGTTGCATACTTTCATTTTTATGATACAATTGGTAAAGGATAAGGAGGAGGACTGTGGCTGATATTATATTAAAATTAGATGGTATTGAAAAAAAATTTGGAGAGGCTGAGATCCTTAAAGGTTTAAATCTTTCTGTTGAAAAAGGAGAGTTTATTACCCTTTTGGGAGCATCTGGCTGCGGAAAGACTACGACCTTGAGGATTATAGCTGGGCTGGAAAGTCCTGATCAAGGACGGATTATCTTAAATGGTGCAGACGTTACTGCTCTAGATCCAGATAAAAGAAATGTAAATACAGTATTTCAGAACTACGCATTATTTCCTCATATGGATGTAGCGGCCAATATATCCTATGGCCTTAGGATCAGAAAGACGCCGAAGCAGGAGATCAGCAGACGGGTTCAGGAGATGTTGGAGCTAGTACAGCTTTCCGGGTATGAGAAGAGGATGCCTTCGGAACTTTCTGGAGGACAGAAGCAGAGGGTAGCCATAGCTAGAGCGGTTATTAATAATCCACAGGTTCTGCTATTGGACGAGCCTTTAGGGGCATTGGACTTGCAGCTTAGACGCCGGATGCAGATAGAGCTGAAGAGGATTCAAAGGCAGCTGGGGATTACATTTATCTATATCACTCACGATCAGGAGGAAGCGCTGAACATGTCAGATAGGATCGTAGTGATGAACGAGGGACAGTTTGAACAGACAGGAACCCCAGATGAAATCTATTACCATCCCAGAACCAGCTATGCAGCCAGGTTTGTGGGAACAGCAAATCTGATTACAGGGGTTTTGGAGAGGTTGGAAGGAAGGACTGCCATAATCAATGCTCTGGGGGGAAGGGTGATGGCAGAGGCAGGAGAGAAACAGCTCCCTCTTCTCTATCTTGGTCAGGCAGTTACTGTGGCAGTGAGAAGTGAAAATGTGGAGCTTAGGCGAGAGGCAGATGAGGGAATCCGTCTTAAGGTGATTGAGAAAAGCTTTGCTGGCGGCATGCTAAGGATCTGTCTGGATGGCAGAGAGGCAGGAGAGCTGGTTTCCAGCCGTCAGGGGATTAACAGCCCCTTATGCCCTGGAGAGGAGGTCACTGCCCTCTGGAAGCCGGAGCATGGAATTCTGGTAGATATGGAGGAAAGCAGTGATGGATAAAAACAGGAATAAAAAACAGAGTCGCTGGTGGATGACGGTTGCGCCCCTTTACCTGTTTACCCTCCTTTTTGTCGCCCTTCCTATGGTTTATCTGATTGCGTTAAGTTTCATGACACGGGCTGAAACATGGGGGGTAATGAATGAGTTTACCTTGAACAATTATTTGAAGATTTTAAAGCCAGTATATCTGGATACCTTTAAGGAATCCTTCTGCCTGGCGGTTTTGACCACAGCCGGAACCCTTGTGATAGGCTATCCCTTTGGATATTTTATGGCAAAACTGGAGAAAAAAGCCAGAGGCGTTCTGATGCTTTTAGTCGTGATTCCCTTCTGGACCAGCGCCCTTATGAGAATGTACGGCTGGATCATTATATTTCGGAGCAATGGCATTTTGGACAAGGCTTTAATGTTTTTTCGACTTACGGATGCACCGCTAAAGCTTTTATATTCCTATCCTGCTGTTTTAGTAGGGATGATATATTCCCTGCTGCCTTTTATGATCCTGTCTGTTTATGCCAGCGCGGATAAGATGGATTGGAGTCTGGTGGAGGCTGCCAGAGATCTGGGAGCAGGGAGGCTTCAAGCGTTTCTGACCATTACTGTAAAAATGACTCTTCCTGGGATTATGTCAGGAATTGTGCTGGTATTTATTCCTTCGATGGGACTGTTTTTTATCGCTGATATATTAGGCGGCGGAAAGGTGATGCTGGTAGGAAACTTAATCCAGAATCAGCTTCAAAGTGGGAGGGACTGGCCTTTTGCAGCAAGTCTTGCAGTAATTCTTATGATTTTTACCTCTCTGATGATATGGCTTTACCGCAAAGTGTCGGGAGTAAAGGATTTGGAGGGACTGCTATGAAGAAGAAACGGATACGCTTTTCTGTCCTTTATCAAGGCCTTCTGTTGGTGCTGATGTATCTGCCAATTGCAGTGGTAGTCCTGTATTCATTTAATATATCAAGAAATACCATCATATGGGAAGGACTGACTCTGGACTGGTACAGGAAAATGGCGGGAAACAGAGGGCTTTTGGAGGCATTGAAGAACAGCCTGGTGCTGGCGGCGTTAAGCAGTGGAGCTGCCGGGATCATAGGGACTCTCGGGGCTGTGGGAATGGCACGTGTGGATTATAAAAGAAAGGGAGTGGTAGAATATATTTCCACACTTCCGATTATGATACCTGAAATCATACTTGGCATGGTATTTATGGCTTTTTTTGCAATGCTCAGCCTGCCATTTGGAATGCTGACCCTGGTGCTGGCCCATACCACTTTCTGCGTTCCCTATGTATTTATGATGGTGAAGGCCAGTCTGGTGGGAATTGATAAATCCCTTGGAGAAGCAGCCAGAGATCTGGGAGCTTCAGAAAGCCGTGTGTTTTGGGATATTACCATGCCATTGATTCTTCCAGCAATGATATCAGGGATGCTTCTAGCCTTTGCCATGTCATTGGATGATGTAGTAATCAGCATATTTGTGACAGGAGCTAGGACCAATACCCTGCCAATTCGGATCTATACCCAGCTAAAGTCTGGAGTAACGCCGGAAATCAATGCTCTGTGTACAGTCATGCTGGCAGTTACCTTTATCATAGTAGTTCTTTCCAGAGCGATTGGAGCTATTTATGGGCCGAGGAAGGGAACTCAAAAGGGATAGGAGAAAACACCAATCTACGGTATCTAATACATAGCCATATCTGCAGATAAGAGAAAGAGCAGCTATGAAAGCAATAGAGTTAAGACCTTGGAGAGGGTCTATAAATACTACTACTTTATAATATGGGTGAGGAAGATGATGAAAAACTGGAAAAGAGGAGCCGCTCTTTTGGCGGCCGTATGGATGGCCTCAGGAATGGTTCAGGGCTGTGGCGGAGGAACTCAGGGAGAAGGAAGTCAGGAAGTTTCCCAGGGGGATAAAAGTTCGGCAGGAGGAAAGGCAGATGCGGGCGAGCTGAATATCTATACCTGGGCAGAATATGTCCCCCAGGATGTGATCGGCCGCTTTGAGGAAGAAACAGGAATTAAGGTGAATTACACTAACTTTGAGGCCAATGAAGAGATGCTGGCAAAGCTGGAAACCAGTAAGGGAGGCGACTATGATATCATAATTGCTTCGGACTATATTATTAAGATCGCTTCAGAGGAAGGGCTGGTAATGGAAATTGACAAAGAAAAGGTTCCCAATTATGAGAACATCGATCCCATATTTCAGAACTTTTTCTATGATCCGGACAATAAACTGACTGTTCCATATGGGCCGGGAATTCCTCTGATCGTATATAATCCTGACACTGTGGCCTGTGAGATGACAGGCTATGAGTCTCTGTGGGATGAATCTTTGAAGGACAGTGTAGCTCTGATGGATAGTGGACGGGTCGTTATGGGGATGGCCCTCAAGACAATGGGAGAATCCTTTAATACAGAAGACTTGGAGATCTTGAGAAAAGCAGGAGATAAGCTGATGGAGCTGGCCCCCAATGTAAGGGTATTGAGCCAGAATCAGACTCAGGATTTCCTTCTCAGTGGAGAGGTGGATGCAGCATTTCTTTTTACATCCCAGGTAGTCCTTGCACTTGCTCAGAATCCAGATCTGAAGGTGGTTTATCCCAAAGAGGGACTTGGCTTTGGAGTGGATGCAGTATTTATCCCATCTCATGCGCCAAACAGTGATAATGCCCATGCATTTCTAAATTATATCCTGGATGGGAAGACTGGGGCAGAGATTTCCCAGCAAACCTATTATCTCTGTCCTAATAAAGCATCCTATGAGTTCCTGCCAGAGGAGTTTAAAGAAAGTCTGATGATCAGTGCGGATGATATCCCAGAGGGAGAATTTATCCAGGATGTGGGAGCAGAGGCAACAGGGCTTCACGAAGAGATATGGACAGAGTTCAAAGCCAGTTTGGACTAACAGGCAGAATACAAAAGAGAATAATAGAAAAAGAGTGGACCATTCCATGATAAGAAGCAAAGATAACAGAAAAAAAATTGGATATATTATTACGTTGGCTGGCGGAGCATGCTGGGGTTTTTCCGGCTGCTGTGGTCAGTTCCTGTTTGAACATAAGGGGGGAACAGCAGAATGGCTGGTGGCTCTGCGTCTTGTTTTTGCAGGATTGATTTTAACTTCCATAGGCTTTTTACGAGATGGGAAGAGAAATATGAGGGTATTTAAAAACAGAGGGGATACTGGGCGGCTGCTGGTGTTTTCCTTTGCTGGCATTGCCCTATCCCAGTATACCTATTTTGCAGCCATCCAGCATTCCAATGCAGGGACAGCTACGGTTCTTCAATACCTGTTTCCTATATTTATATTAGCTGTCCTGTGTATCCAGGAGATGAGGAAGCCGGGACGGCTGGAGGTTTTTGCTATTTTTCTTTCCCTCACAGGGACCTTTCTTTTAGGAACCCATGGGGATTTCACAAGTCTTCATATGACGCCGCAAGCTCTAGGTTATGGACTTGCGGCAGCAGCAGCGGCAGTCCTTTATAATATGCTTCCGGGAAATATGATACAGAAATACGGACTGTTCCAAATAGTAGGCTTTGGTATGCTGTTTTCCGGGCTTGTATTCTTAGGGGTTATAAGGCCATGGCGGTATGAGGTGATATGGGATATGGAGACAGCTGCTACTCTTTTTGGAGTGATTGTAATTGGTACAGCCCTTGGATTCGGATTGTACCTTCGGGGAGTTTCCTTGGTGGGTCCCCTGACAGGAAGCCTGCTGGCAAGCGTAGAGCCAGTAGTTGCTGTCATACTTTCCGCATTCTGGCTCCATACATCCTTCATAGCAATTGATTTGGCAGGCTTTGCTATGATCCTGTGTACAGTGATGCTTTTAAGCCTCCGTCCAGCAAGGCAAAAGTAGGGCAGTTTTAAAAATTATGGAAAACTTAAAAAAATGCGGAATTTTATTCCTAATTTATGCTGCCGTACTGGCAGCAGAACGGAGATTACTATGAGGTTAAAAGACAGTTTTCATCCATATGCGGCGCTTACAATTATAGTATGGTCAATCTCCTTTATCTATACGAAACTGGCGCTGGAGCATTTTTCTGCCTCTTCTCTGGGGTTTCTGCGTTATCTTATGGCCTCTGGCGCTTTGCTCGTTATGGTCCTTACAGCAAAGATAGGGCTGCCTCATAAAGAGGATATCTTCTGGTTTCTCCTTTCCGGGGCTTCCGGATTTTTTCTCTATATGGCGGCATTTAACCGGGGACAGGCTATGGTATCATCCGCAACAGCCAGCGTTGTGATCGCTACTGTCCCAGTGATTACGGCTTTGCTAGCCCGTATCATTTATAGGGAAAGGCTGAAGGCGTTTCAATGGGTGGCGATTGCCGTGGAATTTGCCGGTGTCCTGCTCCTTACTCTAATGGACGGGATATTTTCCATTAATACAGGGCTTTTCTGGCTGTTTCTTGCAGCTATCGTTTCAAGCGTTTATAATCTTGTACAGAGGAAACTGACAAAAAAATATACGGCCCTTCAGGCTGCTTCTTATAGCATCTTCGCAGGAACACTGCTGCTGTCAGTATTTTTCCCCTCTGCAATAAAGGAAGCTCCAACTGCTTCTGTTTCCCATTGGTTCTATGTATTTGTATTAGGTGTTTTTTCCAGCGCAGTGGGTTACATAACATGGTCAAAGGCTTTTACCAGAGCTGCCCGAACGTCTCAGGTTACAAATTATATGTTTATTACCCCTTTTCTGGCGAGTACATTAGGTTTTCTCATAGCCGAGGAGGTTCCGAATCGGGCAACCATGGCTGGAGGGAGTGTTATTTTAGCAGGCGTATTTCTATTTAATTTTGGAGATAAACTGGAAGGAAAAGAAGGGTCTGGAGATAAAAAGTTAATAGGAGGATTTATCAAAATGGAAGAACAGGAGAAAAGTGGAATTATCTGGAAGGACAGGAAACATTTTATGTGGTTTCCATGGTCATTTACAAAGTATTATATTGAAAATGAGCGGTTGATGATCCAGAGGGGGCTGTTAAGTACCACCCTGGAAGAAACGCTGTTATACCGAATTGTGGATATTACCATGGTACAGACTCTAGGGGGAAAGCTGTTCCGCACAGGCAATCTGATTGTAAAAGCCAAAGTAGATGCCACACCAGAAATCGTGCTGCAGAATATTTCCCATCCCAGGGAGGTAAGAACTCTGCTTTCCAATATGGTAGAGGAAAGCAGAAATGCAAGAAATGTGGTGGGAAAGGAATTTTATGGAGGTCCAGGACGAGGCCCGGTTCCGCCGGAATTAGACCTAGATGGAAATGGGATCCCGGATTATTTAGAAAAATAGGGAGAGCGTTTTGTTGACAGATTCTCTTTATAGATTCGGATGTCAAAAGGGTTATGAATGAAAAAATGACAGAATATTCTGATATTTTTGAAAAAGTAATTTTGGCATCCAAATCTCTTTTTCCAAATGCCGCATTGATCCCTGCGCAGAAAATCAATACAGAACCAATACAAGAAAGGCTGGATATGAGGATGTCATCGAAAAAGGAAGCGATCAGTGAAACAAACAGAGTGATGGCTTTCCGATAAAGCCCTAAGGGAAGGGCAGAGAAGGTCACGCCGATGCCAAAGGTAGAAGCAAATACCATTACAATAACAAAGTCTAGGGTTGCCTTGGAAAAGATCATGGTGTAATCGCCGGTAAGGCCATCCTGGATTGTCCCAACAATTGCCATTGCTCCTACACAGATTACCAGGGAGGATGTGACAAAGCCATCTGCAGACGGTTGTCAGATCCACTTCCCCCTAGAGAGCCAGGAAGCCCTTTTAAAGAGGTCCCTCTCTGCTCCATTCGCTGTTCAATATTGAAAAATCCACCAATCAGGCTGCTAAAGGCGAGAGAAGAGATAAGCAGCCTGCTCAGCATTCAAGAGAGGAAGAGAAGGAGAATCAGATATAAATTCAAACATTGATACTTGACAAACCAATATCCCTTGCCTATAATATGTTTAAATTTTTAAAGTCAACAGCAGAGAAGGGAACAAGTAGTATTAGGCAAAAGCACACAGAAAGCAGCCGGCAGATGAGAGGCGCGTGGAAAGTCTGATATGAATACATCCTGGAGCTCCGTCCCCAAACGACAGAATCGTCCGGTAGGCGGCGGCGCAGTGGCGCGCGTTATAAGCGCCAGAGTACTAAAAAAAGTACTCATAGAGACAGGCAGTGTGAGCTGTTTGTGAATAAAGGTGGTAACACGGGTGGCAGCCTCGTCCTTTTTTAGGATTAGGCTGCTGTTTTTTATTATTTAGGAAATTCCTTGAGATTTTCCTATGATTTATTTAATATCCAATAGAATAAGGAGGAAACAGATGACAGTTTATGACGAATTAGTTGCCAGAGGCCTAATTGCCCAGGTAACAAATGAAGAAGAAATCAAAAATATGGTTAATAATGGAAAAGCAACTTTTTATATTGGTTTTGATCCCACAGCGGACAGCCTTCATGTAGGACATTTTATGGCATTATGCCTGATGAAAAGGCTGCAGATGGCAGGCAACAGGCCGATCGCCCTGATTGGAGGCGGAACAGCCATGGTGGGAGATCCATCTGGAAGGTCAGATATGCGCCAGATGATGACAGAGGAAACCATTCAACACAACTGCGATTGCTTTAAAAAACAGATGAGTCGTTTTATTGACTTTTCCGAAGGAAAGGCCCTCATGGTAAATAATGCAGACTGGCTTTTGAAGTTGAATTATGTAGAGCTGCTTCGGGAAGTTGGGGCCTGCTTCAGCGTTAACAATATGCTGAGAGCAGAATGTTATAAGCAGAGGATGGAAAAGGGCCTAAGCTTCTTGGAATTCAATTATATGATCATGCAAAGCTATGATTTTTATGAGCTGTTCCAGAAATACGGCTGTAACATGCAGTTTGGTGGCGATGACCAGTGGAGCAATATGCTGGGCGGCACTGAATTAATCCGCCGGAAGCTGGGAAAGGATGCCCATGCTATGACGATCACCCTCCTCTTGAATTCAGAGGGCAAGAAAATGGGCAAGACACAATCCGGGGCTGTGTGGCTTGATCCGGCGAAGACAAGTCCCTTTGAATTCTATCAGTACTGGAGAAATGTGGCAGATGCAGATGTGTTGAAATGTCTGAGGATGCTTACCTTCCTCCCAATAGAGAAGATTGACGAGATGGACAGCTGGGAAGGAAGCCAGCTGAACAGGGCAAAAGAGATTCTGGCTTATGAACTTACTGCACTGGTACATGGGGAAGAAGAAGCGAAAAAAGCAGAAGAAGCTTCAAAAGCATTATTCGGAGGAGGCGGAGATTCTGCCAATATGCCTTGCTATGAACTAAAGGAAGAGGATTTTGAGGATGGGAAAATCGGACTTTTAGCTATGCTTCATAAATGCGGCCTTGCTGCTTCTCGTTCGGAAGCAAGACGTAATGTGGAACAAGGCGGCGTTTCAGTAGATGGAACTCAGATTAAGGATGTAAAAGCAGAATTTGCCAAGGAAGCAATAGGAAAAGAAGGAATTGTCCTGAAAAGAGGAAAAAAGAATTTTATGAAGGTAGTGGTAAAATAGTAGAATATATACACAGGATTTATGTCAAAATAGAATAGAGAGTTATTGTGGGCCTTTGGAAGATGCGCAGAAAATGGGAGTGGAAGATATCCCATTTTCGCGCAGAGGCTGTTGTAGAATAACGAATTTATACAGAATAGTCTGCCAACATTATATGAAGAGCTTACAATCCTGTATTCAGCCTATCATATCTTAGAAGAGCTTCAGAAATGCAGGAAATAGCAGGCAGGCGGGAACAGAACTGCCTGTGGAGAATGATTTTGTGGTGCTAGAGCTGTCATCGTTTTCATTAAAAAGGACGATTTTATAGGCCGTATTTGTATCATCAGACCAGAGCAGGCAGACACGCCCTTTTGCTAAATCTTCCAGACGTACGAGCTGCCTGGTAAGATAAGGAGTAATTGCACAGTCAGAAGGAACCGTAAAAGAGGTGCCATCTACTGTCTTCAAAATATATCCCTTATCTGAGGGGGTAAAAGAGTCTATCTTCAAATAATCCGGAACTTTAAAATCCTCTGGGACGCCGGCAAGGATCATATAGGCAGAGGTTTGAGGCGGAAGGCTCATGGTCATGGCAGGGCTTAAGTAGGCATAAACCATGTCTCCTTTTTTAATATCCTTGAGTTCCATAGGGAATCCATTGACAGAGTCCAGGATCGGAGTGTCTTCAGAAAGGTTGATAACAATATCACCAGCAGAAGAAACATTGCTCTGGTTATCAATCACAAGGCGCCCATCTTCTGGAGATGCAGGGCCTGCAATGCGCACTGGCTCAGTAAAATCCATCTGTGCAAAAGAAACAATACTTCCTCCAAGAGTAAGCATGGCATAGCATAAAGCGGTAAAAATAGTAAAGCGTGATTTTTTCATAATAATGTTCTCCTTTCAGCCAGACGCCAATCAGCGCTGGTATAATCTTTTATAGATATGATACCGTATCCTTTGGATATAGCTCCAGAGATGCCCATGATTACTATGAAAGTTTTGAATCCTTATGGTAGGATTGTGCATTTGCCACACTTCCGCACAGCGCCAGAATGCTGGTTTTGCATTCTGCGTGCAGATGCCGCAGGCTCACAGGAAACTGCCTTTCATTCATGGCGGTGCGCTGATTATGCGTATAAAGGTTTAAGGAGGATAGGATCTTCCTTTTGGATAAACGGAAATCGACGCAGTGCAATCTCTGAGCATATTATCCCATGTCACCAAGTGACAGATTGATGATAAGGAATACGTTTCTTTAATTATATCATAGGTTTGAAGATAAGGCATCTTACAATAATATAACAAAAAATTTTAAAAACTCTTGCGTTATTTCGAAATTTGATAGATAATGTAACCATTGTTAAGGGGGATAGGTATTTTGGCATGTAACTGTGGGTGCAGCAGGATGAGGAGAATGAAAGATGAAACCATATGCTGAATTGACAAGAGAAGAGTTAAAAGAACTTAGAAAACAGCTGGCTGTCCAGTATAGAGGGATGCAGGGCCGGGATCTGAAACTTGATATGTCAAGAGGAAAGCCAAGCCTGGATCAGCTGGATCTGTCTATGGGAATGATGGATGTGCTGAGCAGTGATGACGACCTTACCTGTGAAGACGGTACGGATTGCCGTAATTATGGTGTTTTAGATGGTATCAAAGAGGCCAAGGAACTGATCGCTGATATGATGGAGGTTAATCCGGACAATGTGATTCTTTATGGAAATTCCAGCCTGAATGTTATGTATGATGCAGTGGCCCGGTCTATTACAAATGGAGTTATGGGAAATACCCCTTGGGGCAAGCTGGATAAGATAAAATTCCTCTGTCCAGTTCCAGGATATGACAGGCATTTTGCGATTATGGAATATTTTGGAGTGGATATGGTCACTGTGCCTATGCTGCCTACAGGCCCGGATATGGATATCGTAGAGAAGCTGGTAGCTGAAGACGAGATGATTAAAGGAATCTGGTGTGTTCCGAAATACTCCAACCCTACCGGCAATTCCTATTCTGATGAGACAGTAAGACGCTTTGCACGCCTGAAGCCGGCAGCCCCTGATTTTAGAATTTACTGGGATAATGCTTATACCATACATCACCTCTATGATCACGACCAGGATCATTTGATCGAGATTTTGGCGGAATGTAAGAGAGCGGGAAATCCAGATCTGGCATATAAATTTGCATCTACTTCCAAAATCAGTTTTCCAGGCTCAGGCATTGCTGCATTTGCCGCTTCCCATAACAACCTGGAAGATGTAAGAAGACAGATGAAGATTCAGACCATCGGCCATGATAAGGTAAATCAGCTCCGTCATGTACGCTTCTTTGGAGATATTCACGGCATGGTGGAGCATATGAGAAAACATGCGGATATTTTAAGGCCTAAGTTTGAGGCAGTAGCTAATATTCTGGAAAGGGAGCTTGGAGGTCTTGGAATCGCTTCCTGGACCAGACCAAAGGGTGGATATTTCATATCCTTTGACTCCATGGAGGGATGTGCAAAGAAAATTGTTGCAAGATGTAAAAAAGCAGGTGTGGTTATGACAAACGCAGGCGCCACATATCCCTATGGCAAGGATCCTTATGATACGAATATCCGTATTGCTCCGTCCTATCCGCCACTGTCAGATCTGGTTATGGCAACAGAGCTTCTGGCTCTCTGTACAAAGCTGGTAAGTGTGGACAAGCTTCTGGCAGATATGGATAAGAGAGAGACTATGGAAGCAGGGAAGCAGAAGGAAGAGGCTATAGAAGAAATGGTACAGAAAAAGGGAGCTTAGAAGGAAGACAAGCCGGAAAGAAAATTACCCTTTCAGAAACAGAGCATTTTAAGTTCCCGGCAGGGGATGCCCATAATTAAAAAGGCATTCCCCTTGCCGGGAATCTGTTTCCATACCAGGAAAGTAAAAAGCTTTTCCCGGCATAGAGGTTGATATGGTTCGCTGCCTGTCAGGATCTGCAAGATAGAGGTTAATCATGAAAGTCTAAAGTCTCTCTGCTTACTCATTAAAAAGAATGATATTTACCAGGGACTGGAACGCAAAGGTCTGATATTTATCCTGAAGAAACATCACATGACTGGTACAGGACAGATTAAAGGCTTCTACTGGAAGTTCCATTAAGCGTCCAAGACGGAGAGAATCCTCTGCCAGAATTCTGGGAAGGATGGTGATGCCAAATCCCTTTTCTGCTCCAGTTAAAAGAGCATGGGAACTGGAGCTTGTCCATATGGGTGAAGCTGTGACACTGTAAAAAAGAAACGCACTGTCAATCAGCTGCCGGATCAGACTGCCAGGTTCCTTTAAAAGCAAAGGATATTCAACCATTTCTGGCACAGTTACCACAGGCATAGCAGCAAGAGGGTGGGACGGGCTGGCAAGGACAGCCAAGGGCTCGGTAGAAACCGGCACTTTTACCAGGGAATCATGATCCAGAAGGCCCTCCATGAGCACAAGATCCAAGCTCCGGTTTAAAAGCTGGGTTTCCAGTTCATGTTCATCATTTATGGTGACTTTTACATCATCTTCGTGGCTGGCTGAAAACCGGTTCAAGATGCCAGGAAGGATTGTATCTACGATAATGGGAGTCACTCCAATACGCAGTGTAGAGGAGAGGCTGGCATCCTGAAAGGTCTGCTCCAGATCCTCATACAGCTCCAGAAGAGGGATGACTTTGGATAGAAAAAGCTGTCCGGTTTCGTTTAAAACAACCTTTCTGGAGGAACGGTCAAACAGCCGGATTCCTAAGGAATCCTCCAGTTCGCTGATGGTACGGGAAATGGCAGGCTGCGTGGTGGAAAGGCGGGCAGCAGCCTTGGTGATGCTTTCCTCCTCGCATACGATGCGGAAGGTATATAGCTGCTTCATTTTCATACTATGATTTCCTCTCAAAGCGAAAGCTTAATGCCTATAGTATAACACGTTTTACATAGAAATCTATATTGTATAACAAAAAAGTTTTTCGGAGGCAGGGATGGGACAAAAAACAGAAATCAGAAAAAAATATAAGGGAATTGTTTTTATCATCATGTCAGCCTTTTGCTTTGCGCTGATGAATGTATTTGTAAGGGCAGCAGGGGATGTGCCCTTTATCCAGAAAAGCTTTTTCAGAAATCTGGCAGCAGCAATATTTGCTGCCTGTATTCTGATTAAGGATAGGATATGGTTTTCCGGTCGAAAGGGAAACCTGGGCATTCTTGTGCTCCGCTCTTCCTTTGGGGCTATGGGAATGTTGTGTAATTTTTACGCAATAGACCGTCTGCTTCTGGCAGATGCTTCTATGCTGAATAAAATGTCGCCCTTTTTCGCCATTATTTTCAGCTTTTTTCTCCTGAAGGAAAGGATTCGTCCTATACAGGCAATTGCTGTTATTGGTGCATTTATTGGAAGCCTATTTGTGATTAAGCCGACTGTACTTGGGATGAGTGTGTTTCCATCCTTTATCGGCCTTTTAGGCGGACTGGGAGCAGGGGCAGCCTATACCTTTGTGAGGCTTTTAGGTGAAAGAGGGGAAAAAGGGCCATTTATTGTCTTTTTCTTTTCTGCCTTTACCTGCCTTCTAGTAACGCCCTATCTCCTGTTTCATTTTTATCCAATGACTGGTCTGCAGTTAGGGAGTCTGCTGCTGGCAGGTCTTGCAGCAGCAGGAGGGCAGTTTTCCATTACAGCAGCATATTGCTATGCTCCGGCTAGAGAGATTTCCGTATACGATTACTCCCAGATTATTTTTTCAGCAGCCTTTGGATTTGTGCTGTTTGAGCAGGTTCCGGATGCTTTCAGCTGGCTAGGATATACGGTTATCATTGGATCGGCTGTAGGCATGTTCCTGTATAATCAGAGAGAGGATAAAAAGATGCTAAAAGAGAGGGAAGAAAAAGATGTGGGGAAAGAAGCAGAGACCATAAAAAAGGAGGAAAATTTGGTATGAAGTCAGAAGTCTGTTTGAAATTTTGTTTTCTCAGCTTCCTGGCAGTGCTGCTCCTTCTTTTCGTTGGCGGCTGTAAAGGGAGGAAGATGGAACCTGTCAGCCGGTCTAATTTCCTGTTGAACACAGTGGTGACAGTGACTTTGTATGACTCAGAGGATACAGAGCTTTTGGATGGCTGTATGAAGCTTTGTGAAGATTATGAAAAAATGTTCAGCAAGACCATAGAAACAAGTGATATCTATCGTTTAAACCATCGGGAGCCGGGAACCAGGAAAATGGAGGTATCACCGGAGACTGCCGAACTGATTCAAAAAGGGCTTTCCTACAGCCGCTTGTCTGATGGAGCGTTTGATATTACGATTGAACCATTAACTGCTCTCTGGGATTTTACAGCAGAAGAGCCGCAGCTTCCAGATAAAGAGGCCATTAAGAAGGCCTGTAAACAGGTAGACTATAAAAAAATCCGTGTGGAAGATAACTATGTTTTCTTTTTATCAGACGATGCAGCCATTGACCTGGGTGCAATTGCAAAAGGATATATTGCTGACAGAATGAAGGAATATCTGGAGGAGAAACAGGTAAAGAGCGCTATTATCAATCTGGGAGGCAACGTATTGTGCCTGGGAAAAAGACCGGATGGAGAGCCTTTTAAAGTTGGGATTCAGAAACCATTCCAGGAGCACAATGTAGCGGCAGAGGTGATGACAGTGGAGGATAGCTCTATGGTGGTATCAGGAGTGTATGAAAGACATTTTGTGATTGATGGTGTGAATTATCACCACATTCTGAATCCAGAAACAGGCCTGCCATATCAGAATGGGCTAGATGCAGTTGCCATATTTTCAAAGCAGTCTGTAGACGGGGACGGTTTGAGTACAAGCTGTTTTTCCATGGGATTAGAAAGAGGAATGGAGTTGATTGATTCTCTGGAAGGGGTATATGGAGTTTTCCTTACAGATGACGGAAAGCTGCATTATTCCAGAGGAGCAGAGGAACTGCGCTGGAGAGATTAGTCCTTTACATTTTTAATAGGCTATACTAAAATAGCAATAGTTGTGTAGATTTGATTTTGAAAAACAGGGAGCAGATAAAATGTTAAAGACATTAATGAATAAGTATGCTGACAGGGAGAAAGTGTCTTACCTCATATTCGGAGTGCTGACGACACTGGTGGATTGGATATCCTATCGTATTTTCAGGCAGGCAGGAATGGATTATCGTATGGCTACGGTGCTCTCTCAGGGAGCGGCGATTTTGTTTGCCTATATTACAAATAAACTATGGGTATTCCGAAGCTATAATTTCCGGCCAGCATATTTACTGAAGGAGATGAGCTCCTTTTTTTCCTGCAGGCTTCTGACAATGGCGTTCACCTATGCAGCGATGGTAGTCATGGTGAGCGGAATGGGAATCCAGCAGGATATGATATGTAAAATCATTACATCAGGAATTTCCCTGGTTTTAAACTATATATTTAGTAAATTGATTATATTTAAAAAAAAACCTGCAAAACCATAAACGGTTGATAAGTGGGACAGCAGAGGTGGCAGTTTTTGAAAGGATCAAAGGAAGTTTTAAGCATGGCAGAAGAACAGGGCGGGAAAGAGCGGCCTTTGTCCAGGAGTAAGAATGAGATGGAGTCAGAAAATATCTTTGGGGAGAAGTCTTTACAAGAGGCGGAAGAAGTCCTGCCAGAGGAGTTGGGGAGAGAGTCAGAAGAGAATCTGTTGGAGGAATTTCAGGAAGGGCTCAAAGAGAATCTGGAGAAGGAACTCGTGGAAGACTTACAAGATGGTTTGGAAGAGGAGTTCCAGAGAGAGGAAAGGGAGAGTCTAGAGAAAGAATTCCAGGAAGATTTAGAAGGCAGTCTGGAAGAGGAGTTCCAGAGAGAGGAAAGGGAGAGTCTAAAGAAAGAATTCCCAGGAGATTTAGAAGATAATATAGGAAGGGAGTTCCAGAGAGAACCTGGAGAGGATCTAGAAAGGGAATTCTTGGATGGTTTAGAGGGCCCCCTGCCAGAGGAATCGGAAGAAAAGCCGGAAAAGGATAGGGACGGCTTTGATGAGGAAGAGAAAGAGGAGTGGAGATATGAGTATAAGGCCGAAGCAGGATGGTCTTTTATGGGGAAAAGATGGGGAAAGCCGATAAAAAACTGCCTATTTCGCCCGTCAGACGGCTTGGCAGTGGCCTTTTGGATTCCTGTAGTAATCATGGTGATTATATTTATCCAAAGGGAAATTTTTCCTTTTGGGGAGGAAAGTTTCTTAAGGACAGATATGTATCATCAATATGCTCCATTTTTTTCGGAATTCAGGCATAAGCTGAGAACAGGAGGAAGTCTTCTTTACAGTTGGGATGTGGGAATGGGCGTAAATTTTTCAGCTCTATATGCCTATTATCTGGCGAGCCCCTTAAACTGGCTGCTTTGGCTGTGTCCTAGAGAGCTTGTCATTGAATTTATGACTTATTCCATTGTGGTGAAAGTAGGCCTGAGCGGTATGGCTTTTGCCTGGTATCTTCAGAGGCATTGCAGGTCCAGGGACTTTGGAGTCGGATTTTTCGGGATTTTTTATGCTTTGTCAGGATATATGGCTGCGTATAGCTGGAACATTATGTGGCTGGATTGTATTATTTTGTTTCCAATTATCATGTTGGGGCTGGAACAGTTAATACGTGAGAGAAAATGGAAGCTCTATTGTATTTCATTAGGTGTTTCCATCTTGTCTAACTATTATATATCCATCATGATATGTCTTTTCATGGTATTATATTTTATTGCCCTTTTGATTTTAGAAGGGAGAAAGCCTTTCAGGGATTATGTCATAAACTGCCTAGAGTTTGCAGCAGGTTCGCTTCTGGCAGGAGGTCTGGCGGCGCTCGTCCTGCTTCCTGAAATTTATGCTCTTAAGATGACCGCTTCGGGAGATTTTAATTTCCCTAAAACTTTTACCTCATATTTTTCTATTTTCGATATGCTGGCAAGGCACATTGGTAATGTGGAGGTGGAGATTGGCCTGGATCACTGGCCGAATATTTACTGCGGTGTAGCTGTGCTTATGCTGTTTCTGCTGTATCTGGCCTGCAGGCAGATTAAGGTGAGAGAAAAAGCAGTATATTGTTCTCTGCTTTTTATCTTTCTGGCAAGCTTTTCCATTAATGTGCTGAATTTTATCTGGCATGGGTTCCACTTTCCTAATAGCCTGCCTTGCCGACAGTCCTTTATCTATATTGCCATCCTCCTTTTGATATGCTACAGAGCATACAGCCATCTGGATGACATGCCATGGAAATTTACAGCAGCAGCTTTTTGGGGCGCTGTAATCTTTGTGTTGATGGCAGAAAAGCTGGTAAAGAACAGCCAGTTCCATTTTCTTGTCTTTTATGGAGCAATTATATTTCTGGCTATGTATACAGGCCTTATCTACTTGTGGAAACAGACAAAGACAGGCTCAAATCTGATTTTACTTTTAGCTCTTGGAGTGGTTTCTATTGAAGCCGCTGTTAATACAACTGTTACCAGTGTCACTACGACCAGCCGTTCCTCCTATATAGAGGACAATAGGGATGTGCGCAGCCTGACGGAGAGGATCTATCCAGGCGATACCTTTTTCCGAATAGAAAAGGTAAAAAGGAAGACAAAAAATGATGGGGCATGGATGAATTTTCCTTCTGTATCCTTGTTTTCTTCCACAGCCAATGCGGATTTAACAGATTTGTTTAAGAAACTGGGCTGTGAAGCATCTACAAATGCCTATAGCATTACAGGAAGCACACCCCTGGTGGATGCTCTTTTTTCTGTAAAATATGGTCTTTATTCTGAAGAACAGAAGGATAACCCGCTTCTTACACTGATAGGCCATACGGAAAATATTTGGCTTTATGAAAATAGCTATACCCTTCCTCTAGGCTTTGGGGTGCCATTTGGATTTGGAGAACAGTGGCAGTTAAATCTGGATAATCCGGCCATGGTTCAGAATAATCTGTGCGCTTTGACAGGGACGGATCCTGTTTTAGAGGAATACTGGGGTGTGGAAGACAATGGAGCATTCCATTTTACTGCAGAGGCTGACGGCAGCTATTATGTGTTTGTAACAAACCGGAAAGCGGAAAAGATCCGTGTGGATTGGGGAACAGAGGCCAAAACCTTTGATAATGTGGACCGGGGATATTTGTTGGAACTTGGATATATGAAGGCTGGTGATCAGGTCAGCCTTACGTCAGAGGATGATAAAAAGCATCACCTTACAGCTATGGTCTACCGAGTATCAGAGAAAAATCTCAGAGAGCTGTATGAATGTCTGAATCAGCATCCCTGGGTAATGACCAAGTGGTCGGATACGTTTTTAGAAGGGACAATCCATCTGGATGAAGCAGGAAGTCTGTTTACTTCGATTCCCTATGACAAGGGATGGAAGGTATGGGTAGATGGGCAGAAAATGGCGGTTACCAAAATAGCAGATACCTTCCTTACTGTTGCCATACCGGCAGGAGAGCACAAAATTGAGATGAAATATGAACCTCAAGGACTTCGTACAGGAGCTTTTATTACGATAGGAAGCGTTCTTGTGATTCTGGCTTTGGTGACAGCAGAAAGGATGATAAGACATAAAAATAAGAGGAGAGATGAAAAATGAAATTGTGGGGCGGACGCTTTACCAAGGAGACCAGTCAATTGGTACACAACTTTAACGAGTCCCTGTCCTTTGACCAAAAATTTTACCGTCAGGACATTGAGGGCAGCATTGCCCATGTAACTATGCTGGCAGAACAGGGAATCCTGAGCATAGAGGATAGGGATAGAATTATTAAGGGACTGAAGGGGATTCGTCAGGATATTGAGGAAGGAAAACTGGAGTTTACCAGAGAGCATGAGGATATCCATTCCTTTATAGAAGCAAATCTGACAGAGAGGATCGGAGAGGCTGGGAAAAGGCTTCATACGGGAAGAAGCCGCAATGACCAGGTGGCTCTTGATATGAAGCTTTATGTGAGGGATGAAGTTCAGGAGATCAGAGAGCTGCTGAGGGAGCTTCGCGTTCAGCTTCTTGCTATTATAGAGGAAAATGTGAATACCTTTATGCCGGGCTTTACCCATCTGCAGAAAGCCCAGCCCATTACCCTTTCCCACCATATGGGAGCCTATTTTGAGATGTTTACCAGGGACTGCCAGCGACTTCATGATATTTATGAAAGGATGAATTACTGCCCATTAGGAGCTGGGGCTCTTGCTGGGACCACTTATCCCTTAGATCGGAAATATACGGCAGAGCTTTTAGGCTTCTATGGCCCTACCCTTAACAGCATGGATTCCGTATCAGATAGAGATTATCTCATTGAATTTCTTTCAGCTCTTTCCATTATTTCCATGCATTTAAGCCGTTTTTGCGAGGAGATTATTATTTGGAACAGCAATGAATATGGCTTTATAGAGCTAGATGATTCCTACAGTACTGGCAGCAGCATCATGCCTCAGAAGAAAAATCCAGATATTGCAGAGCTGATCAGGGGAAAAACAGGCCGGGTCTATGGCGCTCTGATATCTTTACTGACAACGATGAAGGGTCTCCCGCTGGCCTATAATAAGGACATGCAGGAGGATAAGGAGCTGACCTTTGATTCTATTGATACGGTAAAGGGCTGTATCTTGCTGTTTACAGGAATGCTCTCTACGATAACATTCTGTAAGGATGTGATGGAACGCAGCGCAAAACGGGGATTTACCAATGCAACCGATGTAGCAGATTATTTGGTAAATAAGGGAGTGCCATTCCGGGATGCACATGGGATTTCCGGCCGCCTGGTCTTAAGGTGCATCGCTAAGGGATGTGCATTGGATGATCTGACATTGGAAGAATTTAAGGAAGAAAGCAGAGCCTTTGAAGATGATGTATTTGAAGCGATCAGCATGAAAACCTGTGTGGAAAAGCGAAATACCATTGGTGCTCCTGGAGAAGCTGCTATGAAAGAGGTAATCAGACTATACAGAGAGCAGCTGGAAAGGGAACAGGCATAAGAGGGCAATGGGGCGGATCTTTATGGCCTTGTTCCTGACAATCATAATCGAAGAGGGGACAGCCGCGATAGCCTATCCGGTTTTCCAAAAGGGAGGAAGCCGTTTGGAGATGGCATTATATGTGCTGGTGTGTAATATGATAACCAATCCGGCGCTGAATCTTTTAGTAAATCTGTTGTATATCCGCAGTATGGGGATTGTGCTCTGTCTGGAGGCAGTTGTAGTATGGGTGGAACAGCAGTTATTTCTGCATTTTTCTTATCTCACAGGCAGACAGGCCTTTTTCTTATCATTAATGGTAAATGCGGCTTCTTTTCTAGGAGGAGGAATTCTTATATGGTATTTTGGGATGTAGTTGTAGGACCAGAGGATATGATAGGGTCTATGCTACCGTCAATGAAAACATTATTGATTTGGTTCTTAGTCGCATGGATTTTTGCAGTGACTGCTGTGACTGTATTTATAATTATCAGAAGGAAGAGGAAAAATGGAGATAACAATAAAAGGAGATAATAAAAGGCTGGCTGCATATACATATTCTCATTTCTGCGTGGACGGTATCTGTGCATATCTTATGTGGAGGATTTTTGGATACAGCGGATTTACGTTTATTTGGGCGCTAGTCCTGTATCACAGCCTAGCTTTTGCGGTACAGCCTTTTTTAGGCATGATATGTGATCATTTTCCAAGTCTTTGGGCAGGCTTTTTAGGTACCAGTCTTACTACATGTGGCATTCTTTTATCCTTTATATGGCCGTGGGCGGCAGTGTGGGCAGTTGGAATTGGCAATACGCTGTTCCATGTAGAGGGCGGCTATGTAAGTCTGCTGAGAGAAGACCGCCGGATCGCTCCGGGAGGCATCTTTGTTGGAGGAGGTGCTGCCGGAATCGGAGTAGGGACTTTGACAGGAAAGTTTATGGGAGAAGATGTGGGAGTTCTGCTATTTTTTGTGGTTCTGGGATTAAGCAGCATGGCCCTTTCTTTTGCGGCACGGCCAGACAGGGAAGTAAAACAGCGTCCAGGTACATTCCATATTGTGCAGGAAGGAATGCCAGTGGGATTGATTGTGTTTTTTAGCTTTTTTTCCGTTTTAGTCAGGGGGTATGCGGGAATTATTATCCCTCTTCCCTGGAAAAACAGGGAGTGGATGATAATTCTTACGTCTGCCATGCTTCTTGCAGGGAAAATGGCCGGAGGATTTTTGGGAGAGAAGTTTGGAATACGGAAAACAGCTGTGATATCTATGATTCTTTCTATGGCATTTTTGTGGAAATCTTCCTCTATGCTGCCAGCTCTGGCTGGCCTGTTTTTTATGAATGTGCCGATGTCAATTACTTTGACAGCATTATCTGACTGTCTGCCAGAGGATACTGGCCTGGCATTTGGAATTGCTCCATTGGCATTATTTTTAGGATATATAGGGGCATTAGCAGTGAAAATACCCATGGAAATAAGGAGTCCGCTGGTAAGCATACTTCTGGCGGCATCGGCCTGTCTTTTATTCCTGACGTTAAAGGGAACAAAAGAGCAGCGGGATTTTTAAGGAGGGAGAATGATTATGGTATTTTGGGATGCAATCGCGTGGCCGGATCCAGCAGAAGAACAGAGGAGACAGGAAGAAATACGGAGAGAGCAGCAGAGACAGGAGGAATTGAGAAGGGAACGGGAAAGGCAGGAAGAGCTGCGCAGAGAGCAGGAAAGGCAAGAAGAGCTGCGAAGGGAGCAGGAGCGGCAGGAAGAGCTGCGCAGAGAGCAGGAAGAACAGCGGCTGGAGCAAGAGAGGCTAGAAAGGCGGCAGGAGGAGGAAAGACAGGAAAAACTGCTGGAACAGCAGGAAAGACAGGAGGAGCTGCGAGAGCAGCAGGGAGAGAATGCATTTGATGTGGATGGAGATAGAAAGTCTTATGGGAATTTGAAGTGGGGTTCTGACCAAGAAGAGCCAGCATCAGAGGCTGATGAACAGTCCCAGGAAGAGCCAGGAGGTTTAGAAGAGGACAAAGAGGAAAGGCAGGAGCAAGCCTTAGAAGAGGAAGAGAATGAGGAAGACGACGAGGACGAGGAAACCCATGCAGAGGTTGAAGTCCGTCCATTTGATGAAGCTTTAAGCAGAGTTTTAGATGGAGGGGGAATCTGGATTGCCTATGTAGCTGTATTGCTTGTTCTTGCTTCTGGGATTGCAGTGGCTGCTGTTTTAATAAAAAGAAAGAAAAGATAAAAAGGAGCAGTTTAGCACAGCCTAATTTAAGGCTGTGCTAATTCGTCTAGGGAACCAAAGTGATATCCCATCTCTTCCCATTTTGTTAAAAGTTCGTCAAGAATCCCTGCATTTGTGGAGGATGTACTGTGGAGAAGGACGATTGCTCCAGGATGGATGCGGCCAAGAAGCTTTTGAAATGCCTCTTCCTTGGAAGGCTGTTTATCCTGATACCAGTCTACATAGGCCAGGCTCCAGAAAAAGGTTTGGTAGCCCATATCTTTAGCCATCTGCAGATTGGCTTCACTGTATTTTCCCTGAGGAGGCCGATAATATTTTTTCATGGGCTGTCCGGTAATCTGGAGATACATATCTTCCAGACTGGAGAGCTCCTTTTCAAAGGATTCCCGAGTTGAGATTTTAGACATGTCTGGGTGATGAAAGGTATGATTTCCAACAATATGCCCTTCCGAAACCATGCGTTTTACCAAATCAGGACTCGTTTCCAGATAGTTGCCTACTAGAAAAAAGGCAGCAGGCACCTGATGCTTTTTTAATGCATCCAATATGGGAGATGTGTTTCCGTTTTCATATCCGGCATCAAAGGTAAGATAGATGACTTTATCCTCTGTATTTTGGACATAATGGGCGTTAAATTGCTTCAGATAATCACAGGAAGCATTGCCTACAGGCTGCTTTCCCTCTTCTGGAAATCCCAGCCCCCAATTGCCATCAGCAGAGGCAGGAATCATATAGGAATCTGGTGTAAAGTCTGGATCACCCGTATGCCCATGGACTAGCCAGGCTGCTCCATGGCCGAGGCAAAAGGCCATAACAAAGACGACTCCAAGGCGGAGAAGCTTTGCAGGAGGAAAGGGAAAGCGGATTCGATGGGGAAATTTGAAAGAAGGAAGTTTCATAAGAAGCAGTCCATTTCAGAGTTCGTTTAGTTAGAGTATATTCAGGAAAGAAATTAGGTATGCCCGATGTGTAGGATGGTTTTGAGCTAGAATGATTTTTTCCTGCCAGCTCTTGAAGAGTTTAACTTAATAGGAGAATTTCTGCAAGATGGTTTTATTATCCTTGCAAAATTTTTCAATATGGTATGGCAGAGTTGAGAAAAGTGTGCTATCCTATAACAGCAGATAATCAAAAATTTAAGAAGTTTTATTCTCGTGTATACAGCAAAGTGAGATTAAGCTGGCTTGGTTTTCCAGAGCGAGGGACCTGGCCTGTTGATTGATACTGTCTTATGGGTAATTGCCATTGCTGTGTTTCATATTCCCAAGCTGTGAGAATCCATCTTTCAGCAAGGGAAAGAGAGGATAGAATCAGATGAAGAAAATCAGGATATATGACGCTGACACAAAGAGAAAAATCTGAAGTGGAAGGGGCATGGCCGGATGTGTTTTTTGTGCACCCTTTTTTAGAAGAGGGTGTATTTTTTATCGCACTTTGCCCAAGAGGAAAATGGCTGCAGACGCGCTCCGGCGTGAGTGTACATAAGACGCACCCTTTTTTATATCATAGAAAAGGAGGGATAGATTGGATTCAAGAGTTGCTTTGATTGGGATTGTAGTGGAAAAGGATGGGTCTGTGGAAGCTCTGAATAAAGTCCTCCATGAATATGGCTCATATATTATCGGGAGGATGGGAATTCCTTATCCAAAAAGAAATATCAATATTATCAGCATTGCTGTGGATGCCCCTGGAGATGTTATCAGTGCATTGTCAGGGAAGCTGGGGATGTTGGATGGAGTAAGCTCTAAGGCCGTGTACTCTAAACTGCCAGGGTGAATGTGTTCCTGTTAGTGTATTTCTCGAATTATATCTCCAGATGGGGGGAATGAGACAGGAATCCATTTTTCTGTGTTTAGGGAGGCTCATAGTAATCCCACTTTCATTTATGGCGGTGTCTGTATGGAGGACATGAGAGACTACTGAGGATATTCTGGGCCTTTCCTTATCAGGGAGATTAAGATAAGGCAGATAACATGATATGATCATAATAAGAGATATGGACTTAGCAAAATAGAACAGGAAGAAAAGACAGCAGGTGCAGGAAGGGAGAGGTACAGTTGGCAGATATGATTCAGGCTATGGAGAAAATTAGGAAACTGGAACTGCAGGGAAGGCTGTCAGAGGAAGAATGGAGGGATCTATTTATCTTTTGGCAGAATGACAGGAATCAGGAGTTTTTCCAAGAGATATCGGCAAGGGCAAGGCATGTGAGAGAAGAGATATTCGGAAAGAAGGTATATATCAGGGGTCTGATTGAGTTTACCAGCTATTGCAGGAATGACTGCTATTACTGCGGTTTGAGAAAAAGCAATCAGGAGGCCCAGCGCTACCGCCTGGATGAGGAAACGATCCTGGACTGTTGTAAAAAAGGCTATGGGCTGGGATTTCGCACCTTTGTACTTCAAGGCGGCGAAGATGGTCATTTTACGGAAAAAGAGATTTCTCATATCATCAAAAGAATAAAAAAAGAATTTCCAGATTGTGCCCTTACCCTTTCCCTAGGGGAATGGAGCTATGAAAGATACGAAAAGTGGTTTCAGGCCGGTGCGGACAGGTACCTTCTCCGTCATGAGACAGCAGATAATACCCACTATCAGATTCTCCACCCAGCAGATTTAAGCCTTAAAAACCGCATGGAATGTCTGAGAAACCTGAAAAAAATAGGCTATCAGACAGGCTGTGGGATTATGGTCGGTTCTCCTGGACAGACAGCAGGCTCTTTGGCGAAAGATATGATTTTTATGGAAGAGCTTCAGCCAGAAATGGTGGGAATCGGACCTTTTATCCCTCAGCATGCTACACCTTTTGCAGAGAAAAGGGCAGGAACCCTGGAAGACACCTTGTTTCTCCTTGCCCTCCTCCGGCTGATGCTGCCGAAGGTCCTTCTGCCCTCTACCACGGCCCTTGGAACCATTCATCCAGAGGGACGGGAGCTGGGAATTTTGAGCGGAGCCAATGTAGTGATGCCCAATCTTTCCCCTCTTGATGTAAGAAAAAAGTACCTTCTTTATGACAATAAGATCTGTACGGGAGACGAAGCAGCAGAAGCCCTGGATTCCCTTAAAAAACGGATGAAGGCAATTGGCTATGAGGTGGTTGTGGACCGTGGAGATTCACCATATAAAATACCATAAACAATTTTAAGATAACTGAAGGGAAAGGAATATCCTGACCTGAAGCAGAAAGGAGAAATGATTATGTACAAGTATGACCCAGCATCTTCCAAGGCAGAGGAATTTATCAACCATGAGGAAATTATGGATACTCTGGCTTATGCAGAAGCAAACAAACACAATGCCTCTCTGATTGATGAGATCCTTGAGAAGGCGAAGTTGAGAAAGGGCCTTTCTCATAGAGAGGCATCTGTCCTTCTGGCGTGCGAGATTGAAGAAAAGAATCATGAGATTTATACATTGGCGGAGCAGATTAAAAAAGATTTTTATGGCAACCGGATTGTTATGTTTGCACCATTGTATCTGTCCAATTATTGTATTAATGGCTGTGTATATTGTCCCTATCATCTGAAGAACAAGCATATTGCAAGAAAGAAGCTCACCCAGGAGGAAGTGAGACGGGAGGTAATAGCCCTTCAGGACATGGGCCATAAGCGCCTGGCCTTGGAAACAGGGGAAGATCCAGTGAACAATCCCATAGAATACGTTCTGGAATGTATTGATACCATTTATGGAATTAAACATAAAAACGGAGCTATCCGCCGGGTAAATGTGAATATTGCTGCAACCACAGTTGAAAACTATAAGAGGTTAAAGGACGCAGGAATTGGCACTTATATCCTGTTTCAGGAAACCTATCATAAAGAAAGCTATGAAAAGCTTCACCCCACAGGCCCTAAGCATGATTATGTCTATCATACAGAGGCTATGGATAGGGCGCAGATGGGAGGAATCGATGATGTAGGCCTGGGCGTACTTTTTGGTCTGGAACTTTACCGCTATGAATTTGCCGGCCTTCTGATGCATGCAGAACATCTGGAAGCCGTATTTGGGGTAGGGCCCCATACCATCAGCGTGCCTAGAATCCGCCGGGCTGATGATATAGATCCTTCCACTTTTGACAATGGTATTGATGACGATATCTTTGCCAAGCTGGTAGCCTGCATCCGTGTGGCTGTTCCTTATACCGGTATGATTGTTTCAACGAGAGAAAGCCAGAAATGCAGAGAACGTGTTCTTCATCTGGGCATTTCCCAAATCAGCGGCGCATCGAAAACAAGTGTAGGCGGATATGCACAGCCAGAGCCAGAGGAGGATAACTCAGCACAGTTTGATGTAAGCGATAACCGTACATTAGATGAAGTGGTGCGCTGGCTCATGGAACTGGGATATATCCCCAGCTTCTGTACCGCATGTTACCGGGAAGGCAGGACTGGAGACCGTTTTATGAGCCTGTGTAAGAGTGGGCAGATACAAAACTGCTGTCATCCCAATGCTTTGATGACCTTAAAAGAGTATCTTCTGGACTATGCCCTTCCTGAGACAAGAGCCTTGGGCGAAAAAATGATCATGAAGGAAATTTCTAATATTCCAAAGGAACATGTAAGGGAGATTGTTCTTAAAAATCTGACGGAGATTGAGAAAGGGAACAGGGATTTCCGCTTCTGACAGAATGGGCTGGCCTATCTACCAGGTGTTCAGACGAGATAAAAAGCAATGTTTGGAACCAGTGTATGGAGATCATGCCTGTTGAGGATATCTGGTGATAGAGCTTCTGCCATATATGGCATGAAAAGACTGATTGATAAGCAGCCTGAAATACAGAATACAGGAGGAACCAGTTATGGGAATGAACCAGACACCGTCAGGAGAACGGCTCCATATTGGATTTTTCGGAAAACGGAATGCAGGAAAGTCAAGCCTTGTCAATGCAGTGACAGGACAGGAGCTGGCAATTGTTTCTCAGATAAAGGGAACCACAACTGACCCAGTATACAAGTCTATGGAGCTTCTGCCCCTTGGCCCTGTAGTGATGATTGATACGCCAGGCCTGGACGATGAAGGAGAGTTAGGGCTTTTAAGGATAGGAAAGGCCAGGCAGGTGGTTAATAAAACGGATATAGGTGTGATTGTTATAGATGGAAGAGAGGGAATAGGAAGACAGGAAGAAGAGCTTATTCAGATATTTCAGAAAAAGGAGATTCCATTTCTGATTGTATACAATAAAATGGATTTATGCCAGAGCGAGGACAATGGAGCAAAGGCTTTGCAGCCGCCGCAGTTTCAACTTAGTGCAGAAGAGTCAGGCTGTTCTGTGCTGTGGGTCAGTGCGACTGAAAAGAAAGGGATTAGGGAACTGAAAGAGGCAATCGGACGTTTACGGCCTGAGGAGAAAGGCCGCCGTCTTCTGGCAGATTTGGTTAATCCAGGAGACACTGTTGTTTTGGTTGTGCCTGTGGATAAGGCGGCCCCCAAGGGAAGACTAATCCTGCCTCAGCAGCAGGCAATAAGGGATATTCTGGATCAGGAAGGAATCGCCATGGTATGCCAGGACAGCCGTTTGAAGCAGACGCTGGAGCAGATGAAAGAAAAGCCAAAGCTGGTTATTACAGACAGCCAGGTATTTCCTCAGGTTGACCGGCTGACACCTTCTGATATCAAGATGACTTCATTTTCTGTGCTGTTTGCAAGGTATAAGGGCAATTTATGGCAGGCAGTGGAAGGAGCTAGGGCATTGGAGCATGTAAGGGATGGGGATAAAATTTTGATTTCGGAAGGATGTACTCATCATCGTCAATGCGGAGATATTGGAACTTGTAAGCTGCCTGCAATGATAAGGCGATACACAGGAAAAGAACCGGAATTTTCCTATACCTCAGGAGTAGAATTCCCAGAAGATCTATCAGAATACTGTCTTGTGATTCACTGTGGAGGCTGTATGCTGACAGAGCGTGAGATGAGATACCGTTTGGGAATGGCAGCAGACCAGAAAATTCCTATGACAAATTATGGCATTATTATTGCCTATATGAATGGAATTTTGGAAAGGAGTTTAAAGCCGCTGATATAAAATCTATTAAGCATTTCGAAGATCTATGAATACCCTAATAGAAAAGGGAAAAAAGGGATATTTGTGGATCAGGCAAGAAGGATTATCCACTGTGAGGAAGCCTGGAGCATGGGCTATACTGGAAAAAATGTGGGAGTAGCTATATTGGATACAGGGATTTTTCCTCATGGGGATTTTGACAATAGAATCAGTGCATTTGCAGATTTTATCCAAAAACGGAGCGGGGTCTATGACGATAATGGCCATGGAACCCATATTTCTGCTATTATAGGAGGAAGCGGCCGGGATTCTGGAGGACGTTACTGTGGTGTGGCACCGGACAGCAGGATTATTTCCGTGAAAGTTCTGGATTCCAGAGGAAACGGTTATGCAGCTGATGTGTTAGCGGGGCTCCGTTGGATACGCAGGTATAGAGAGATGTATGGGATTCGAATCGTAAATATTTCCGTAGGCTCTTATGTACGAAAGTGGATGGGAGAGAATTCAGCCCTTGTAAAAGGAGTAAATGCTGCCTGGGACGATGGCCTGGTAGTGGTAGTGGCTGCAGGAAATAACGGTCCCAAAAGTATGACGATCACCACTCCTGGCATCAGCCGCAAGGTGATTACAGTAGGGTGCTCTGATGACGATAAAGAGATTAACGTGATGGGGAATCGGATGGTAGATTATTCCGGAAGAGGTCCTACCAGATCCTGCGTACTTAAGCCGGATATTGTAGCTCCTGGTTCCTCTGTCGTAAGCTGTTCCAATCGTCCAGGGAGGTATCAAGTGAAAAGTGGCACATCTATGTCTACGCCGCTGGTATCAGGTGCTCTGGCCCTTCTTTTGGAAAAGTATCCTGATATGACAAATAGGGATGTGAAGCTTTTGCTGAGGGAACGGGCTGTGGACATGGGCCTGCCTCATACCCGGCAGGGATGGGGCCTTTTGGATGTGGAACGCCTGCTCCGATGAAAGGAGCAGGCTAATAGCAGGCAGCTTTGAGAGAAATTGGAGCAGAGGGCTTTTAGGAAAATACGGTTTGACTCCCTGTACAAACAATCCTATAATAAAAAATAAGTCAGTAACAGGCGAATAAGCTGGCAGAGGATGAATAGGAGGCCAAAAAATGATATTTGAGTCAGGGAGATACAGGGAGTTGGAGCTGTTTGCTTTATCATACGAGGGAAAGGAAGGTTCAGTCAGCCTGCTTAGGCCGGATGGCACCTGTGAGGAAAAGAAGGCAGGTATAGCCGGATATCGGTGGATTCGTTTCTCCTTACAGGAAGGAACCAGCTATGAAGCTGTTTTTGAAAATACAAGGATCAGCCTGGCTTATTTAAGCGACAGTGATGACCTTATGGAAGAGGGGATCCGCCTGCTTCTTACAGATAACGGAAAACCGCCGCTGATGGCTGAGGGGATCTACCGGGATCAGTATCATTTTGCGCCGCCTGCAGGATGGATGAATGACCCTAACGGGCTTTGCTGGTATAGGGGAAGATATCACATGTTTTATCAATATAATCCCCATGGCCAGGAATGGAATAATATGTATTGGGGGCATGCAGTAAGCCGCAATCTGGTTCACTGGACTCTGCTTCCAGTAGTTCTGGAGCCCCAGGAATATCTTCTGGAGACAAAAGATTTCCGAGGAGGGGCATTTTCCGGAAGCGCCTGGCCAGAGGAAGACAAGGTCGTCTTTGCCCTGACCCGTAACTGTTGTAAAAGAGGGGAACAGGCTCCCGAGGAGATCCAAACGGTTTTTACCAGCCAGGATATGATTCATTTTGAAAAAGAATCTCTGATTTTGAATCAAAAACCGGATGGAGCCCATTCGGATTGGAGAGACCCTAAAATATGGAAGGCTGGTGGCAAATGGTATCTTGTTCTGGGAGGCGGCCTGGACGGATATCCTGCAATCTTCTTTTACGGAAGCCATGGAGATGCTTTAGGTCCATGGAAATATAAGGGTGTGCTGCTTTCAGATAGAGAGCATAAGGGAGCAGGTTTTGAATGTCCTGATTTCTTTCAGATAGGTGATATGTGTGTGGCAGTGGGGGCTTTGTTCCGATACACGGATAAAAACGGACGTTATCAGCCGATCCGCTATTACTTAGGAAAGCTCCGGGAAAACCTGCAGTCAGGAGAAGATCTGAATGGAGAAGCATTTGCAATAACAGCTTCAGGAATGTATGATTTTGGCGGTAATTTTTATGCAGTACAGTCCTTTGAAGGAATGGGCAGAAGAATTGCAATCGGATGGATTGCTGACTTTTATAAGGAGCACCGCGTTGTAAGAAATGGCGTATATGGGAGTATGTCTATTCCTAGAGAGCTGTCTGTCAGGGAAAACCGGCTGTACATGAAGCCTGTGAAAGAGATTTATCACTTAAAGGAGCAGAAGCTATATGAAGGGAGCAAAGAAGAGGTTTTGCTGGATATTCCAGGAAAGACCTATTATTGCAGGATTGAGATAGACGGCAGCAGTGATTTCTCCTTGCTTTTAGGAAGAGAACTTCACGGAACAGAAGGCAGCAGCTCAATTTCACTTATTAAGGCAGGAGGACCAGTATACGTAAAGACGGTGGGAACCGGCTCAGAGCATATCCGCTTTTATTCCGATGTTGTACAGGTGCAGAGCCTAGAGATATTTGTGGACCGGCGTACGGTGGAGGTTTTTTTAAATGACGGAGAAGCAGCAGCCTCCAATGTGTTTTACAGCCAAGAGGAAAACGGACGTCTGGAGACTGCCTTTGTGGACCCGGAACGAGTTCGGCATATGGAAGTCTGGACGATGGAGTCCATCTGGAAGGAGAGAAGGTAGTTCCTTCTCTTTTTTTGTTTAAAATTCACAAAAATATGATATCGATTTCATATAAAAAGCCAATTGATAAAAGAATAATTTAATTATATAATTCGAATATGAAGTGAAAATGATTTCATAAAGGCGTTTACTTCAGGGATGGAAAATAAGATATGAGAGGGGAAAAGAGATGGATTACAGAAAAGCAGCCGCAGAGGTAACAGAGCTGATAGGCGGCAAGGACAATATTGTTTCCGCTGCCCATTGTGCTACCAGGCTTCGTCTGGTAATTAAAGACAATGATGTGGTAAAGAAAGAAAAATTAGAGGAAGCAGAAGGGGTAAAAGGAGTGTTCTTTGCATCCGGACAGCTTCAGATTATTTTCGGAACAGGAACAGTAAACAAGGTATATGATGAATTCATTGCTTTAAACGGAATTACAAGTGCGACGAAAGACGAGGTGAAAGCAGCCGCTGCAGCACAGCAGAATCTGTTTAAAAGGGGAATTAAAACCTTAGGAGATATTTTTGTGCCGATTATCCCAGCGATTGTGGCCAGTGGTTTCCTGATGGGTATCATGGAAGCTTTAAACTTTATGGTAAATAACGGATTTATCCATTTGAATACTACCAGCTCTATTTATGTGTTTGCTCAGCTTTTCAGCAATACAGCATATGTCTTCCTGCCGATTCTGATCGGATTCAGTGCAGCAAGGGTCTTTGGCGGAAATGTATTTCTGGGAGCTGTTATCGGTATGCTGATGATCCACCCGGATCTGCAGAATGCCTGGACAGTGGCTACACAAGGCGTACTAAAGACCCAGCCAGTATTTTTCGGGCTCTATGAAATTGATCTGGTCGCTTATCAGGGCCATGTGATTCCTGTTATTATTGCAGTGTGGGTGATGTGCTGGATTGAAAAGAGACTACATAAAGTGATTCCTGCAGCATTTGATTTATTTGTAACGCCTCTGGCAAGCGTATTTATTACCGGCTATCTGACCTATGCCATAATCGGCCCTGTCTTTGTAACCATTGAAAACGGAATTATTGACGGAATCCAGTGGCTGATCGCCCTGCCTTTGGGAATCGGAAGCCTTGTAATGGGCGGATTTTATGCAACGACAGTTGTATCAGGAATCCATCACATGTACACGGTGATCGATGTAGGACAGCTTGCTAAATATGGTTTGACCTTTTGGCTGCCGCTGGCCTCAGCAGCAAATCTGGGACAGGGTGCGGCCACTCTGGCAGTCGGATTAAAGACGAAAAACACAAAATTAAAATCCATGGCTCTTCCCTCTGCCTTTAGCGGCTTTATGGGAATTACAGAACCAGCTATCTTTGGTGTAAACTTAAGATTTTTTAAACCTTTTATCTGCGGTTCCATAGGAGGCGCCTGTGGCGCATTATATGCTTCCATCGTAGGCTTGGGTGCAAGCGGAACAGGAGTTACAGGAATCTTCGGCCTGCTTCTATGCCTGCAGAATCCTTTAAACTATCTGATAATGATGGCAATTTCTATAGGTGTTTCTTTTGCTCTCACATGGAGCTTTGGATATAAAGATGAAGAAAAGCCTGCTCCTGTAAACGCAGAACTAGAAAAGGAGAAGGACCGTCCGGCAGAAATCCATACAGAGGCAAATACGATTTACTGCCCCATGAAAGGCAAAGTAATAAAAAGAGAAGAAATTCCAGATGAAACGTTTGCTTCCGGCGTGCTGGGAGACGGAGTAGGGATCATACCGGCTGTAGGCGAAGTGACAGCACCCTTTGATGGAGAAGTATCTACATTGTTTGATACAAAGCATGCAATTGGATTAACTAGCAGTGATGGTGTGGAAATTCTGATCCATGTAGGAATCGATACCGTACAGATGAAAGGAAAATGCTTTGAAGCATTTGTCTCTGACGGAGATAAAGTCAGGGCAGGAGATCGCCTGCTGGCATTTGATATCGAAGGGATCCAAAAAGCTGGCTATGATGTGACAACAGCGATTCTGATATCCAATAGTTCTGATTACCAGGAAGTTAAGGTGGAGAAAACGGGAGATGCAGAGAAAATGGAGCGGCTGATTACTGTGAAAGTACCCTTTTCTGCGTAGCAGAAAACTGAGATCAGGTATGCCAAATGTCCTGGAATGCTCCTCTGTGAAAGCCTAAAAAATAGTTTTACAACTATTTCCAGTGCTGATATAATAACATTATCCGGCCAATCCCACAGGTAAGGGAAGGATAGACGGTCAGTCCTTGATACAGGATTGACAAAAACAGAACAAATATTCGATAATCTATTGACATTTTCCGGCAGTTATATTATGATAGATAAAGAACATTTGTTCACTTGGAGGGAGAAAATGAATAAAGAGGATAAATTAAAGGCATTGGATGCCGCTATAACAAAGATTGAAAAGGATTTTGGAAAAGGTTCTGTGATGAAGCTGGGAAATGCCAGCAGGGATATGAATATTGAGACAGTTCCTACAGGTTCTTTGAGTTTGGATATTGCCCTGGGCCTGGGAGGAGTGCCAAAGGGGAGGATTGTGGAGATATATGGTCCGGAATCCAGCGGTAAGACGACAGTTGCCCTTCATATGGTAGCGGAGGTCCAGAAAAGGGGAGGCATTGCAGGATTTATTGATGCCGAGCATGCCCTTGATCCTGTGTATGCTGGAAATATTGGCGTGGACATTGATAATTTATATATTTCCCAGCCTGATAACGGTGAGCAGGCCCTGGAGATCACAGAGACGATGGTTCGTTCCGGGGCTGTAGATATTATTATTGTAGACTCTGTAGCTGCTTTGGTTCCTAAGGCAGAGATTGAGGGAGATATGGGAGATTCCCATGTAGGCCTTCAGGCCCGGCTTATGTCTCAGGCTTTAAGGAAGCTGACAGCTGCTATCAGCCGTTCTAACTGTATTGTTATTTTTATTAACCAGCTTCGGGAAAAGGTTGGCGTGATGTATGGAAACCCGGAGACGACCACAGGAGGGCGGGCTCTGAAATTCTACGCTTCTGTCCGCATGGATGTAAGATGCAAGGAAAAGCTGAAGCAGGGCGGTGAGATGGTAGGCAACCACGTTCTGGTAAAGGTGGTAAAGAACAAGATTGCCCCTCCATTTAAGGAAGCTGAGTTTGATATTATGTATGGACAGGGAATTGCCAAAGAGGGAGATATTTTAGATTTGGCAGTAAAAAATGAAATTATTGACAAAAGCGGTGCATGGTATGCATACCATGGAGCCAAAATCGGACAGGGACGGGAAAACGCAAAAATTTATCTTCATGAGAATCCGGAGGTATGCGAGGAAGTAGAGCTCCAGGTAAGAGAAAAGTATGGTATGTCCTCAGGGTCCCGGATGGATGGTTCTGAAGCTGCTGAATCAAAGACCGACAAGACAGTTCGAGAGAGCCGATCTTCCAGGAGCAGCCGGACAGCCGCTGAAAGTACAGTGGGACCAAAAGAGGAGCCGGCAGAGGGAATAGCAGAAGAAGATGTATAATCGTTACAGGGAAAGATTGTAGTGAGGTAGGTTATGACAGTGGTTTCTATCGCCTCTGTTGACAAAAGAAGGTGCAAAGTCCTGTTTGAAGAGGGCTTTGCACTTATTTTATACAGAGGAGAAATAAAAAAATATGAAATAGAGGAGCAAAAGGAACTTTCGGAGAAATCCTATCAGGAGCTTGTCAGAGATGTTCTGTGTAAAAGAGCTCGCGAAAGAGTGATGAATCTTTTGAAAACAGCGGATAAGACGGAACAGCAGCTGCGTAGAAAGCTGGAAGAAGGCTGTTATCCATTGGAGGCAATTGAATATGCTATTAAATTTGTAAAGGAATACGGATATATTGATGATGCAGCATATGCGGAACGATACGTGGAGCTTTATGCTGATAAAAAGAGTAGGAGAAGGCTGGCTGCTGATTTGCGGAATAAGGGTATTAGCAGTGAAGTTATTATCCAGGCACTGGAGGGCAGCGAAGTAGATGAGGAGCATCAGATTCGAGAATTGTTGGAAAAGAGAGGTTTTGGCCGGGAATATGAGGAGGAGAGAGAATGGGAATTTGCTCCAAAAACTCTTAGGGATATGAGAAGAAAGGAATATCAGAAAACAGTTTCTTTTCTCTGCCGGAGGGGATTTTCCTGGGAAGCAATTCATCATGTTATGCGGGAAATGGCTGAAGAACTTTAAAGGAATAGAAAGAAATATTGGATAGGATATGTGGAATCTGACGGAATCCCAGGCAATATACTTGACAGTCTGCCCAAAAAAGTTTAAAATTACAATGTTGTATTATCTGTACAATGAAAACTAAATAAGGAGGTGCTCCTGTGTCATCAATTATTATAGCTGCATTGGTTACAATGGTTATCGTAGCCCCTATTACTTGGACAGCTGCAATTGCTTACCGGAAGAAGACATATGAAAGCAAAATAGGCAGTGCAGAAGAAAAATCCAGGGAAATAATAGATGAAGCATTGAAAACGGCAGAGACGAAGAAGCGAGAAGCTCTCCTTGAAGCAAAGGAAGAGTCCTTGAAGACTAAGAATGAGCTAGAAAAGGAAACAAAGGAAAGAAGAGCAGAGCTTCAACGATACGAACGACGTGTATTAAACAAGGAAGAAAACTTGGACAAGAAGTCTGAGGCAATGGAAAGACGGGAAGCCAGTCTGGCAGCCCGGGAGGAAACCCTCTCTAAAAAGAATGCAGAAACAGAAGCGTTATATGAGAAAGGGATACAGGAACTGGAGAAAATATCCGGCCTTACCTCCGAACAGGCAAAAGAATATCTTTTAAAATCTGTAGAAGACGATGTCAAGCATGACACCGCAAAGTTGATCAAGGAACTGGAAAGCAAAGCAAAAGAAGAAGCTGAAAAGAAGGCTAGAGATTACGTGGTAACGGCAATTCAGAGATGTGCTGCTGACCATGTAGCGGAGACGACGGTTTCCGTTGTCCAGCTTCCTAATGATGAGATGAAGGGCCGCATCATAGGAAGAGAAGGACGCAATATTCGTACATTGGAGACAATGACTGGAGTAGAGTTAATTATTGATGATACCCCGGAAGCAGTTGTACTGTCAGGATTTGATCCGATTCGAAGAGAGGTTGCAAGAATCGCACTAGAGCGCTTGATCGTGGACGGGCGTATTCATCCGGCCAGGATTGAAGAGATGGTAGAAAAAGCACAAAAAGAAGTGGAAACGAATATGAGAGAGGAAGGGGAGGCAGCTACCTTGGAGGTAGGTGTCCATGGAATCCATCCTGAGCTCGTTAAACTTCTTGGAAAGATGAAATTCAGAACAAGCTATGGACAGAATGCACTAAAGCATTCCATCGAGGTTGCTCAGCTGTCAGGGCTTTTAGCAGCTGAGATTGGTGTGGATGTCCGTATAGCGAAACGTGCCGGTTTATTACATGACATTGGTAAATCCATCGACCATGATATGGAAGGTTCCCATATTCAGCTGGGCGTGGAGCTGTGCAGAAAGTACAAAGAATCTGCTACAGTTATTAACGCTGTAGAATCTCATCACGGCGATGTTGAACCACAGAGCCTGACTGCATGTATTGTCCAGGCTGCGGATACGATTTCCGCTGCTAGGCCAGGTGCAAGAAGGGAGACTCTGGAGACATATACAAACAGATTAAAACAATTAGAAGATATTACGAATTCCTTTAAGGGAGTCGACAAGTCTTTTGCTATTCAGGCAGGCAGGGAAATAAGGATTATGGTAGTGCCAGAACAAGTCAATGATGATGATATGGTACTCCTAGCCCGAGATGTTTCTAAGAAAATTGAGACAGAACTGGAATATCCTGGTCAGATTAAGGTAAATGTGATTCGGGAATCCAGAGTTACTGATTATGCGAAATAGGAAAAGAAGGTGCTGCAAGAGCAATATGCAGCGCCTTTTTTTGTCATATAGGATTAGGGTGTCAAAAGGGTCGCGAGGGAAAAATTATCAGAATATTTTCCCGAGTTAGTAGTTTTGACACCTTAATCCATATAGGAAATTCCTCTGGATTTTCCTATATGATAAAAGCTTTATAACTCTTGGGCGGAAGAGAATTATACCGTTCATGGGGCCGCCGCAGGCGGAGAATCCTGCTTTGCAGAATTCATTCTTATTTTATAGATGATAGGAGATTTTTGCATTTTTTGACAGCCTTTTACAAATTAGACAAACCTATTGACAGAAAAAGAATTCCATAATAGAGTGGTATTATGAGGAAAGGGGTTGAAAATTATGGGAAAAAGAAAAGTGGCTGCCGCTCTGCTCATAGCTGTGATGGTTCTTGGAAACGCCACTACGGTTATGGCAGCAAAGGATAAGAAAATTACGTCAGTTTCTTTGGAGGTGACGTCAAATATAAAAATAGGAGAAGACTTGGATAATGGCAGTATTGAGGTGGATTCAGACAGTGCAAAATACAGTGTGGATTCTTGGGAAATACTGAATTACGGTTTTGAGTGGACAGAAGACGATACACCGCAGATTAAGGTTTATCTGACAGCAGCCGATGGATATTATTTTTCTCTGACAGCCAGTAAGGTGAGGTTGAAGGGAGCTACCTATGTAACTGCTAGTAAAAGAGATTCGTCCACGACTTTGATGATTACCATGAATCTGCCTTCCCTGGCAGAGACAGTAGAGGATCTGGAAAATGTTACCTTAGGAGAGGATGGTATCGCAGTATGGGAGGAAGCTGTAGGAGCAGGAAGTTATGAGCTGCGTATCCGCCGGGATGGAAAAAATACAGGTCCTGTCATTCATGCGACAGAGGGAAGGTGTAATGTCAGAACATACTTAGGAAGACCAGGAGTATACTCAGTCCGCATAAGGCCGATCAATAGGATCAAGGAGGAGGTCAAAGGAGAGTGGATCGAATCCAATGCGTTTTATGTTGACAGTGAGACCGCAGCAGCCTTTCGAAATGGAGAAATCCAGGATGGCGGCAGATGGCAGGAGGAAAACGACTTATGGAGATACAGGAATGCAGACGGAACCTATCAGTCCAGTGGTTGGAAGAAGATTCAGGGCAAATGGTATTACTTTGATGCTAATGGATATATGCAGAAGGGCTGGATTGAAGATGAGAGCAAATGGTATTATTTGGATGATTCAGGGGCTATGGTTTACGATACTGATATAGACGGATATCATCTGGGAAGTGATGGAGCTCTAGTGACTCAGCAGGAGGGAGAATAAGATATGGCAAAAATAGGGTTTATTGGAACAGGAAATATGGGATATGCCATTTTAAAGGGGCTTTTAAAAGTATATAGGCCTGAAGAGTTAATGATTACGGATGCGGATAAAGCAAGAAAAAAGGCAGTTTCTGATGAAACAGGAGTCTTGCAGGCTGTGGATAACCATAGCCTTGCTTCACAGGTAAAATATGTGGTTTTGGCTGTAAAACCGCAATATTACAGCTCTGTGCTCCATGACATTGCAGAGGCAGTAACCAGGGAGCAGATTATCATTTCTATTGCACCAGGAATTACGATTCAAGATTTAAGGGAAGCGCTTGGGAAAGATATAAGGATTGTGCGCGCCATGCCAAACACTCCAGCATTGATTGGGGAAGGCATGACAGGTGTCTGCTATGACAAAGAGCTTTTTACAGAGGAAGAAAAGAAAGAAATCGAAACTTTTTTCTGCTCTTTTGGAAAGATGAAGATTGTGGAAGAGCGGTTAATTAATGCTGTGGTATGTGCCAGCGGCAGTTCTCCAGCCTATGTGTATATGTTTATAGAAGCTTTGGCTGACAGTGCTGTAAAATACGGCCTGCCTCGTGAGACTGCTTATGAGATGGCAGCACAGGCAGTTGCAGGAAGCGCCAAAATGGTACTTAAGACAGGGAAGCATCCAGGTGAACTTAAAGATGCCGTATGTTCTCCAGGAGGAACCACGATAGCAGCTGTTTCCGCTTTGGAGGAGTATGGCTTCCGCAATGCAGTGATTCAGGCAGGGACTGCCTGTTTTGCAAAATGCAGTTCATTAAAATAAAGGAGTTATAATATGTCAGTTATACGCTTGAACCGAACCTTAAAATATCAAGGAACCATATTAAAAATTTATGAAGATCATGTAATCGCTAATGGCCATGAGGCTCGTTGGGATTTTATTCACCATGATGGCGCAGCAGCAGTAGTACCTGTAAGAGCAGACGGAAAGATCTTGATGGTGCGTCAGTATAGAAATGCGCTGGATCGTTACACGCTGGAGATCCCAGCGGGAAAACTGGATGACCCAAAAGAACCCACAATCCAATGTGCCTATAGGGAGCTGGAAGAGGAAACGGGCTATAAAACAGAACATATGGAATATCTGATCACAGTAAATACTACGATAGCATTCTGTGATGAAAAGATAGATATCTATGTAGCCAGAGATTTAATACCCTCTCATCAAAATCTAGATGAAGATGAGGAGATTGAGCTGGGAGCCTATACCATAGGAGAACTGCAGGAGAAAATTTTTGCAGGAGAAATCAGGGATGGAAAGACGATTGCTGCCCTTATGGCTTATGCTAGAAAATATAATGTTCCGTAGAAGAATAATCCACCGACACTGTACATATGCTTAGGCAAGGACGGTAAAAATGGGAAGGATTCAGGATGGCAAAGCATATGAGAATTCGCCTGAAATACGAAGACAGGCTGGTGCTTTTCTTCCTGGCAGGAGTGGCATTTGGAACAGCAGCCATTAATATGATGAGTGTACCTGCTCGGGAGGAAGCAGGATATGCAGGCAGGCTCTTTGCAGCAGCCTCACAGCTGGAGTATGGCTATGGAAAAGGATACCTCATAGCTGTATCAAGACAGAGGATTCTGGAAGCGGCGATCCTGTGGTTTACCAGCATAACCGTATTTTCAGAAACAGGATTTCATCTGGCTGCTTTTTATGGCGGGTTTTCCTCATCAGCTGTTTTGTCAGTTATGGTATGCCAGAAGGGAATTTTTGGCCCGTTTTTTTATCTGGCAGCAATATTTCCCCAGTATTTGTTTTATATACCTGCATGGCTTCTGGCAGCAGCAGCCGGAGAACGGTACAGAAATCGCTTTCAGGTAAAAATGGCACTTGTCAGCCTCCTGTTGTTGGGAATTGGAATTGGTGCAGAGGTGTTTCTGAATCCGTTTTTTGTCAGGAATATAATGAAATCAGGATAAAAGGCTGGCTTTTTTGCGCGTTGCTATTTATATGTTATTTAAAAAGTATTTTAAAGGGCGGTAAGGATCTGCGAGATTACCGCTCTGTTTTTTACATAGAGAATTCTTTTAGAGTTTTCTATCTCCATTTAAGTTTTTTCTCAGCAAAGTGTTGAGGCTTTTCGATGATTTGGATGATAGAGTCAAATTTTTGTGAGAATAAATGAAAGCTGCTTGAAAAGAATGAGAAGAAGTGATAAGATGATTTTTTCCTTTAAAAGTGAAACGCAAGCTGATGAGGAGATGATGTTATGGAATGGAATGAATTACTTTCTAAAAAGCGCTTTAAAGAGGAACAGAAAAATGATATCGTTTATAGAAACGATTATGATACAATTATCTGCAGTACCTTATTCCGCAGATTGCAAGATAAAGCACAGGTTTTTCCTTTAGATGATGATGACTATGTGAGAACACGTTTAACCCATTCTCTGGAGGTATCAGCAATAGGAAAAAAGCTGGGTGAATATGTATTTGGAACAATTAAAAAAATGAAAATAGATGATTGGTTTGACACACATACAGAAAAAGATTTTTCAGATGTGCTTTTGTGTGCTGGATTAATACATGATATTGGGAATCCCCCATTTGGACATTTTGGAGAATACGCAATTCGAGAGTGGTTTCAAACCAATTTAGACAGGCTATTCTTAGGCAGAAGAAAGATAACAGAGATACTGACAAAATGGCAGTTACAGGACTTATATTCTTTTGAGGGAAATGCTCAATCACTGCGTTTATTGTCAAAAACACCGTATTTGGGCAGAAAAGATGGATTTAATCTTTCCTATGAGGTTTTGGGCACCATTATGAAATATCCTATTTCATCAGAAGCTTTAAAAAATGATAATCCTAATCAATATAAAAAAACAGGATACAATTTTTCAGAGCGAGAATTATTTGAAGATATAAACCATACGATGGGAATGAATGGGAACCGCCACCCTCTGTCCTATCTTTTGGAAGCAGCTGATGATATTGCCTATAGAACCTCTGATCTGGAGGATGCCATGGTAAAGAAAGTCATAAATTTCCAACAGATTACAGACATGCTTCAACAGGATAAAATAGGCTTTAATGATAAGGACATATGTAGGAATGATATCAGGACCTGTACAGACAGGCTTTTAGGGATATATCAGGAAGAGCTTTTAAAAAATGGAAGAAAACCAGAATTGACAGCTGTTCAAAGGTGGAATCAGCATATACAAGGAATGATGATAAAAGATGCAGGAGACGCTTTCATTAAAAACTATGAACAGATTATGCAGGGAACATTTAAGGGGAATTTGTTTGAACATACAGTTTCAGGATATCTTATTTTAGCTGTTTCAGAGCTGAGCGAACGGCTGATTTATACCAGTTCTATAAAAACACGAACCGAATTATTTGGGCGCAGGGTAATAGACTCACTGTTAGGTCAATTCATGCCAGCAGCCATTGTATATGATACAGAGGAGCAAATTACATTTATAGAGCAGAGAACCATGGATACTGTATCAGAATTTTATAAATCAATGTATCACAGTGAGGCTGACGGAAAATGTGAACAGGAGAAACTATATCTGAGGCTTTTAATGATTACAGATTATATAAGCGGGATGACAGACAATTATGCAAAAAGGCTGTATCAGGAACTGTTTGCATAGATGGATTTATAAATAGATAGATTTGTAAGATGAATTATTTATCACATAACAGATTAAAAACAGGTTGTTAATTTACAAGGATTTGTTATAATAAAGGCATAAATATATTGGCAGCAGAGAGCTGATGAGCCAGAATCAATGGGGCCTTGTGGCTGAACGCGGCGGCAAAATACAAAAAAGATAGAGGAGACTATGATCCATGAAACAAGATTTAATCGTAATCCTGGATTTGGGCAGCACGCAGAATACTGTGCTTGCACGTGAAATCCGTGACCTTGGTGTATACAGTGAAATCCATCCCCACGATATTACCGCAGAGGAGCTTAAAGCATTTAAAAATGTAAAGGGTATCATTTTAAATGGCGGTGAAAATCGGGTTGTAGATGGGATAGCCGTGGAAATCCGGCCAGAGCTTTATGAGCTGGGTTACCCAATCATTTCTATTGACTATCCCCAGTCCAGATGTGAGATTCAGTTGGATGAACTTCCAGGTGAGGAAGCATTAAAAAAATTCGTATTTGAGGACTGCCAGGCAGAGGCAAACTGGAATATGAAAAACTTCATTGAAGATCAGATAGAGCTGATCCGCAGGCAGGTGGGAGATAAAAAGGTGCTGTTGGCCTTGTCTGGCGGTGTGGACTCTTCTGTAGTAGCAGCAATGCTCATTAAGGCGATCGGAAAGCAGCTTGTATGCGTCCATGTCAATCATGGCCTGATGCGAAAGAACGAGTCTGAAGGTGTTATAAAGGTATTTCGTGATGAACTCCATGCAAACCTGATTTATGTAGATGCTTCGGAGCGTTTTCTTGGTAAGCTTGAGCATGTATCTGACCCGGAGCAGAAACGGAAAATTATTGGCAGTGAATTTATCCGCGTGTTTGAAGAGGAAGCAAGAAAGCTGGAAGGAATTGATTTCCTGGGCCAAGGAACGATTTATCCTGATATTATTGAGAGTGGAACTAAGACAGCAAAGATGGTGAAATCTCATCATAACGTAGGCGGGCTTCCGGAAGATTTAAAATTTGAGCTGGTAGAACCATTAAAGCAGCTTTTCAAGGATGAAGTACGCGCCTGCGGCGTAGAATTAGGGCTTCCTCATGATATGGTATACCGTCAGCCATTCCCTGGGCCTGGCCTGGGGGTAAGATGCCTGGGAGCGATTACACGTGATCGATTGGAAGCAGTTCGTGAATCAGATGCTATTCTCCGTGAAGAGTTTGCAAAAGCCGGACTGGATAAAAAGGTATGGCAGTACTTTACAGTAGTGCCAGATTTTAAATCTGTGGGCATGAAAAATAATGCACGAGTATTTGAATATATGGTAATTATCCGCGCAATCAACACCATCGACGCCATGACAGCTACGATTGAAAAGCTTGATTGGGACGTGCTGGAAAGGATAACCATCCGGATACTGGCAGAGGTAGAGAATGTCAATCGGGTATGCTATGACATGAGCCCGAAGCCGCCGGCGACGATAGAGTTCGAGTGATGAAATGGGCTTTAGAAAGCTAGTATTTATGTGGGTTGCAAGCAAATTTGTTTAGGTGTTGGCAACGATTTGGCAACGTTTTTCACATCACGCAATAAATAATTACATCAATGGCATAAGAAAACCTTGCTGATTTTCAGATATGTACTGAATATCGGCAAGGTCTTTTGTGCTTATTTCTGTTTTTTCTTTTTCGCTGTTTTCTTTTCCTCTTTCTCGATTTTCTGAAATTCGTCCATAAGCATATCACTGACCGCCTGTGAGGGGACTTTCGCCCAATGCTTTGAAGCGTCCAGTTCGGGGTACTTGTATCGCCACTGGTCGTATTCCTCTCTGCTTATCTCGCCCTGCTCCAGTTTGGCGGCTTGCTCCTGCCATGCGTGGAACATATCAAACATGGACGTATAGGTGGGGGAGTCGGACTTGTCAAGACGCAGGCAGATTTCCCCGTCAATCTCCCCGATTTTCAGCCCGTACATATCTTCCAATGCAAAGAGCGTGTGCATAAGCCCGGTATAGGTATCAATATCCGGCACGGTGAGGGCGTGGGTGCTTACATCAAAGATATTCGCCATTTCTTTTACAAGGTCGTGCTTCGGTGTCCTCGCTTCGGTTTCATACTGTGCCATGCGGACATCAGAGGTCTTTCCGAGAAAGCCGAGGATTTCGCCTAACTGTTTCTGTGTCATGCCTTTTCGGTTGCGGAAAAAGCGGATACGTTTGCCGGTTGCCATAATAAAACCTCCGTTTAAGTGATGTGAGATAAAGTCATGCCAGCTCGATTACGCTTTGCTTCATCTCGCTGTGGCGGTGCGCCATATACGCCTGTCAGAAAGCAGTTCAGCGTGTGCAAGCACCCTCTGCCCTGTTTTCTTCCAGTCGTGCATGACTTTACTTAAACAAATCTGTTGAAGTCAGTATAACATGGTGCAATAGGAATTGCAAGAATAACTTAAACAAAAACAGTTAAATATTGAAAGGAGAGGGTATCTGAATGACGGAAAAATCATTTATGACAGTGGAGTGAATATTATCCACCTTCGGAGCCGCCACAACATATTGTGCCACCATGTACATTTGATTTTACTATAGATCTCCTTATAGTTATTTCTGGAGAACTGCAAACGCAGTATCACCAAATAATCTATAAGGAGGTCTTTTTATGTTTAAGAAGACAAAAGTCAGAAGCATTCTCAAACTTTTGGGAAAAAATCTAAGCGCAGGGGAGGTGTCAAAAGTTTTAAGTGTATCCAGAAACACCGTTGCCGAAGTTCAGGCATTGTTTTTACAGCCAGGCAGGTCATGGGATGATATTTCCGAATGGGATGACGGCAGACTCTATGGACTGTTTTATCCGGATAAGTTTAAATATAAGCCCGGATATGCACCAGTTGATTATTCTTACGTCCATAAGGAATTAAAGAAGACAGACGTCACAGAGAAGCTCCTTTGGGAAGCATACTGTGCCAGATGTGAGAAAGACAGGGTAAGTGCATGTTCTTATATAACATCTGCTAAAAATTATAAGAAATTTACGGCAGATAAAAACTATACGAGCCATATAGAACACAAACCCGGATTAGAGATTGAAGTTGACTGGTCCGGCCCTGCCATGAGCTATACGGAGCCGGATACCGGGGAACGTATCACAGCATACCTGTTTGCTGCAGCCATGCCCTACAGCCGGATAAGCTATGTGGAAGCCGCAGCCAGTATGGATGAAAAGGCATGGCTTTCCTGTCATGTAAACATGTTCCGGTTTTTTGGCGGGACACCGGTAAAAGCTGTCTGTGATAACTTAAAAACCGGAGTAACTTCACATCCTAAAAAAGGTGGTATCCTACTAAATGAGGCGTATCTTTCTCTTGGCGAGTATTATTCCGCCGCTGTCATGCCAACAGGCGTCAAAAAGCCAAAGCAGAAAGCAGGTGCGGAAGGGAGCGCGGGTAAGACTGCCACGGCTGTTACCGCAAAACTCAGAAATGATACCTTCCCATCATCAGCCGCATTCAATGCCGGAATCCAAAAGCGGTAAAAGAATTCAATGGCAAGCCTTTCCAGAAGCGCCCCGGAAGCCGCCGGAGCATCTTTGAAACGGAAGAAAACCCATACTTGAGAGCCCTGCCGCCTATTCCCTATGAAGTCTGTGAATGGTCTTATGGACATAAAGCCGGCAGCAACTCCCGTATATGGCGGAACAAAGGCCGGTATTCCGTTCCATACAGGGATATCGGATACAAGGCGGATGTCAAATTTAACAGCCATCTTGTATTTATCTATTATAACAGAACAGAGATAGCAAAGCCCCCGATACGTTCCAAACATATGACAAACGGTATGCGGACAGAACAAGCCCATCTTCCTTTGCCGCTCAAAAAAAATCTGCCAGTGGAAGATCTCCGTGACAAAGCAAGGGAAACAGGCCCCAAAACATTTGAGGTAATCCGCAGGATGTTTGACGAGGCAAAAGTGAAAGAACAACCCGTGCAGACAGCAGGAGCCATACTTTCCATAGCGGATATCTATACACCGGAAGTCCTTGAAAAAGCATGTGAAAAAGCACTTAGGCAATACCATATGCCTTATGATAAGACTATATATTCCCATGCCGGGAGAATAAACAGTGCAGAAGAACTTACAGAGTTCAAGGAAAACAATCGGAAATCCGGAATTATCAGAGGCGCAGATTATTACAAAAAAAGGAGAGACGGCAAATGAACATTGAAATAAAAAAGAGTTTATCGGTATTAGAATTAAGCGGCCTTGCAAGAATCATAGAAATGCAGGAAAAAGATATAAAGCTTGTGGATCTAAGCTAGGAAAAGCGTCTGGAACTGCTTCCGGAAACACTGATACAGGAGTGGGAGAACAGGCTCATAAACAGGCTTATCAGGAATGCTTACTTTAAATATCCTTGTGCAAGTCTGGAATCACTGGATTACGATTCCAGACAGATAAAAAAATCCACGATCCTGAATCTGGCCGCAATGGGATTTGTTTCCAATGCAGCAAATCTTGTCATGACAGGACCGACCGGAGCTGGAAAGACTTGCCCTGCATGCGCCCTTGGCGCGGAAGCGTGCAGACAGACTTACAGGGTTTTGCATATCAGGATGCCCGACCTTATGCGTAACTTTGAGAATCAGAACGACAGCCTCAGGGAGCTTACGAAATACAGGAAAAGGATCGGCAGCTATCAGCTCCTTATCCTTGATGAGTGGCTTAATTACAAACTTTCCGAAAAAGATGCCAAGAACCTCTATGAGCTGTTTGAACAGCGCAGCGGGAATCATTCCGCTGTCTTTGCCGGACAGTATCCTGTCGATGAATGGCATGGCAGGCTCGGCGGCGGAACGCAGGCAGATTCCATCATGGACAGGATTATCCATAATGCCTATGAAATCCCTGCAAATGAAAGAAACCTGAGAAAGCTGTATGATACAAAGAACCTGAAAAAGCTTGTTGACGAAATAGAATCCTGATCGTCTGAATAAGCTATACATGCTATTGCCTCTGTTGTATTTTTAAGCAGCAGAGGCAGTACTGCTATATCTTGTGTCCGGGGTGGCTCTCAAACGGGAAACTGGCGGCTCTCAAGGTGGATAATATTCAGCAACTATTATCTCCCAGAACTTGTATTACCTCTCGAAGATGAAAAGCCGATAGGAATATGGGGACAGCGGCATTTGCAGTATATAAAAGAGCATAAGCAGCTAGTTTATATCAATTTGCTGGTAAGCGGCAGACTGAATGAATACCTTGCAAGCATAGATGGACAGGCAGAGGATATGTTTTCTCGGCTGGTAAAGAAATATGCCGACAAGCAGGGAGTGACAGAACAGTTAAAGGAAGAAAATCAGCTTGAATGGGTTCAAAGGATGAATAATATTCGGGCTTGCGTGAAGGAAGTTGTGGAGAGCAAGTTGATCTATTCATAAGTGGTAGGTGGCACTTCTGCGGTATGTGGGAGTGTCGCTCAAACTTAAGCAAAAGCAGTTTGGGAAATTGAAAAATCTTATAATTTCGTGTATACTTAGAAAAAGAAATTAGACTGAGAAATCGGGATTTGGAGGGGATTGTTATGACGGAAACGATGGGTGTTGCGATTGGAATAGGTGTATTTGCACTTGTTTTTATATATCTTGGTTGTTTGATGTGGAAAAAGGAAAAAATCACTTTGCTTCATAGTTATCATTATGACAAAGTGTCTCCAAGTGATAAAAAGGTTTTTTGTAAAATATCAGGTTGGGGTGTTATCTTTATTGGAATTGGTCTTTTGGTGACTGCTATAATAATCGGTATAACAGATTCAGCATTAAGTTTTATCGCTTTTGCATTGGGATTTGTTGTGGGATTGGCGTTGCTGATTTATGCAGGAGCAAAATATAACCGCTAATAGAGAAGAAACTTCCCGTTTGTTGAATTGGCAGATGTGAGGTTTTATATAGATATGGATTATAAAATTCGAGAAATTAAAAAAATGAATATCCAATATTATCTGATTTTTTATATGAAGCATTTTTTATTCCAGAGGGCATGGATAAGCTGCCAAATTCTATTATGGAACAGCCAGAGTTACAAGTATATATTGAAGATTTTGGAAAAGCAGATGATTGGTGCTTGGTTGTGTAAATAAAAGAGAAGATTGTGGGTGCAGTATGGGTACGTATTATGAACGATTACTGGCATATTGATGATGAAACGCCCTCATTTGCCATATCACCGTATGAGGAATTCAGGATTTGGGCATTGGTACAGCACTTATGGGAGCTATGCTGCAATTTCTGAGAGAAAAAGGATATAAGCAGATATCGCTATCCGTACAGAAGGTAAATTATGCAGTTAGTATGTATCGGAAAGCAGGATTTGAGGTCGTTGACGAAAATGAAGAAGAGTACATAATGGTTTGTTGTTTGTGATGTGAGAGTGGGATGTTTAATGACTAATAAGTTAGATGAAAAAGCAGTAAAGGAAGTTTTAAAAAAGAGTATTGATAATAGCAATACCCAGACTGTCAAAAAAAGCCAGCTTCTGCTGACCTTTTTTGACAGTCTGAGGGGCAGGTAATACCTGCCCCGGCATTTCTTGATGAAATATGTATGCTGTATGGTTACGCTTTAGGGTGTGTGAAACGCTTATTTTATAAGGTTTTTAGAGCGTAAAAAGACAGCAACGATATTTTTACTTATATCGTTAAAAATGGCTTCTATTGCATAACAGAGGATTTATACATAGAAAATCGGTTGAAAGGAATTGATGAATCGGAAAAGAAATAAAGAGAAATACGACACATTTGTGTCACACTTATAACACTAAAATGAAATTAAGGAGGAATTAAATATGCCATTTACTGAAATATGTATTTATCAAGTCAAGCCGCAAAAGATAGAGGAATTTGAAACACTAATGCTTGAAGTTAAAAATTTTTTGGAAAAGCAAGAGGGACTTCTTTTGCTTCGACTTATTAAAAGGGGGTATCACATAGATATGGAACAAATTAAAGAAGGGCTTGCCCCCCTTAAAATTACTCGCATTGTAAAAAGTGTTAAGTACATGCTTTATTGGGAATTTGATACGAAAGAAAGCTACGGAGTGGCACAAAAAAACCTTTATGACAGCTATTGGAAATCTATTGAAAAGTGCTTAATAGTTCCACATGATAAATATTTAGGAGAGAGAGTTTTTTGATGGAATTAGTATATTGCAAATTAAAAATACAAATGAATAAATGAGCAAATTCCAGTTTGAGAGGAGGATAGAATGTTATTTTTCTTAGGAAACTTTCTGCGCATAATCAGTGCACCACATAAGTTAAAACGATGAGGAAAAATGGTAATGTGGCAGTTTGAATGGTTTGACAGAAACAAATCCACGCCATTCCTTGCATGATGGGAAAAAATGTTGATATAGATTGGTTGATAGGAAAAAAGGGAAAGGAAGATGATCTAAAGCTGGAGAATGATATTTTACACGATTCTGACGAAAATGGCCAGCTTATATTTAGGATGGGATTTCGATATGCATGGCCGCTATCTTCTGAATGTGCTAAAAAGTAAGGGGGAGGGGACTTTTAAAGCATCTTGAAAATGTACAATTGACAAAACTAAAAAATATGATATTCTATAACGATACAGTTTTAAAATTGTATGGACGGTATGGGGTGAGAAGGAGGAGTTTTTATGTACCATTATATTCAGGACAAAAATTACTTAAATCAATTAAAAAGCACTTGTTCCAATATCGTCAATCAATTAGTTCAAATTATTAACAATGATTCTGCTATGGCAGTGCAAGCCTGTCTTGTGGGAAGCGGAGCTAAAAATCTTGTAACACAGAATGCAAATAATCCGATAGATTTAGACTATAATATCTGTATCATAGATACTAAATTTACTAATATTAATCATGGTCGTGAGATAAAGGAGTATATCAGGAAACAGTTTAACAAAGCTCTTAGAAAAAATGGCTGGGGTGATTGCCAGGATTCAACATCTGCACTTACCACAGAAAAACGGGTTTTCGATCAAGGCAACAAAACGGCATTTAGCATTGACATTGGGATAGCTTACGAAAACAATACTGGCTGGCATAAATTAATTCATGAAAAAACAGGTTATGCTAATTTCGACAGATATTATTGGAATGAAGTCCCCAACTCAGAGCAGCTGGAAGAAAAGGTATATGCTATAAAATCCAGCCATTTATGGAATGAAGTAAGAAATACATATCTTGATAAGAAGAATTTATATTTACAGAGAAATGATAGCACACATCCGTCTTTTATCGTATATCTTGAAACAATTAACGAGATTTACTATAAATACATTGATAAAAGAAATAAATTCTTGTGAGAGAAGTGGGCATAATCAGATTGAAAAACAGAAAGCTATATAGAAGTCCTATTATGAAGGAAAAAACTACTTTATGTGGAGATAATCGCATAGCATGTCCTCGTTATAATGTATGCAATGATGAGTTAAGAGAAGTGCTGAGTTATGGTATCGTGTTGGGTGACGGGATGGAATTGTTTCAAATGAAGGAATTCAATGTACAGGCTGTTCTCCTCATAAGAAATGCACTTACCAATTACTTGATTGTACAAAAGCACATAACGTAGAAAAGTGCAGCCAATGTGCCCTATTTCCGGCTTTTTGGAATAAAGCCTTATATGTCTGCTATGTCATCAAAAGCATTGACGGAATGGGTAATCTTCCGCAGAAACGCTATGAGAAACTTTGCGGAATAAATAAAAATAGCAAAGTTTCTCATTTCCTTCCCTAAGTGGCAGTGGGTAGTCAAGTATGAATGGTATTTGTATCTTTGAGATACATAGATATGCAAATTATGGTTAAAATCGTTTCCACAACAGGCTGTGCTGCAATCACACCATTCAGTTTCCAAAAGTAATTCAAAATGATTACTCCTGGAATAAATAGTACCGCATTTCTTAGCATTGTAATGGTTAGGGACTTTATTGCTTTTCCTAATGCCTGAAAATAGCTCGTCATGATATTGATAACACCAAGCATAGGAGCCGACAGGCAAAGGATCTTCAAAAAGTATCCCGTTTGTTCAATCAAAACATCATCTTGTAAAAATATAGTGGCAAGCGGTTTTCCAAAAAGCATGAAGACAGCGGTAAATATCCCACCTAATAGAATTCCATATAGCATCGTACACTTCACTATATCAGACATTCGTTTTTTGTCATTTCCTCCATAGCAATAGCCCACTAAAGGAGCAACGCCCTGGGATAATCCTACTGACAGCAAAATTGGAATCATATCAAGTTTATATGCAATTCCATAAGAAGCTACTGCGTTAGACCCATAGATACTGATATAGTTGTTAAGTACAATATTGGAAACGCTCATAAGCACTGTAATGAGAGCACCTGGAATACCAATACTTACTACATTACGAATTATTGATGCATTTAGTAAACAACGTTTCGGTGCCAATGGCACGAATCGATTTCCCGTGTATTCCTCACGAATCATGCAGACAATATAATATATCGTCGCGCATACAAATCCTAAAGATGTTGCAAGTGCGGCTCCTGCTGTCCCCCATCTAAAGATAGCTATAAAAACATAATCCAACACCATATTGATTACATTTCCAAGCACCAATCCAATGGTACCTTCTTTTATCAGGCCAACCGAACGGAACAAATGAACAAATCCATTTGCCAGCATAATAAAAGGAGCGCCTGCAAAAATCCATTTTAGATAATCACAGGTATAAACAATCGTATCTGCATCTGCGCCAGATATTTTTGCTAATGGCTGCAAAAAAGCCAATCCTAAAATAACGGTAATAACACCTGAAATTGCCATGGCATATACACAAAAATTCATCGTTGTGTCAGATTCTTCTTTCTTTTTTTCTCCCAATAATCTGGCAATTACACTACTGCCGCCCATTCCAAAAATACAGGCAATGGACATAATAATAAGCAATATTGGCGCACACAATGTTACCGCAGCAATCATTGCAGGTTCTTTTGTCAAAGAAACAAAAAATGTGTCGGCAATATTATAAATAAGCGTTGTAAGCTGTCCCAGCATAGCGGGCAATCCAACTCTCATAATTGCTTTGGAATTATTTTTTTCTTCAAAAACTGATGCCATATTTTCTTTATCCTCCCTTGAACTTTCTTTTATTATAATGTAAAATGAATTGGAAAAAACAAGACATATGTCCTGTTTGGGAGGGAAGATTTCTATGGAAAGAATATATGATAAAAAGAAAATTGCAAGCTGCATTGCTAAAAGTAAATATCATGGTGTGCTTGACTCATTGGATATAGATTTTTATCTGATAAAATATGAAAAAGGTGAATTAGTGTGTTCGCCTTTTCAGAACGAATTCTTATTCCAAATTGTAGAACAAGGTTCTATAAATATCTACTTCATTCGTGATGATGGTACACGTTATTCACTGTCAAACGGAACTACGGGTTATTTTCTTGGAGACATGGATATCTTTTATCCTAAAAGCAACAATATTTATGCGGAAGCAGCCGAAAGTCTGACCTGCATTTCATTTTCTATTGAAAAATATAGGGAAATATTGCTTTCCAATAACAAATTTCTGGTGCTTATTTGTAATAGCCTTTCAGCTAAAATTGGAGCAATGACTACCATTGATGCAGCCCCTGCTTCCCTTACAGAACGGGTTATGCTCTATATAAAGTATAAATGCGATGATGAAACCTTAAAAGGAATCGAGCAGGCTTCTTTTCATCTTCATTGCAGCGCAAGACAACTTCAAAGAATTTTGAATCAAAGTGAAGCTGCCGGATTAGTCAAAAAGTTAGGAAAGGGAACATATAAGCTGAGATAAAGCAGATTTATACTTTTAGTCAAGAAGCCTCCCTTACTTTCCATTGGATTTGCAGCATTACTTTTCCAATATTTTTCATTTTTTAGATTTCTTAAAAGCATTTCATAAAGTTAGGATTGTGCCAATTTCCCATAAACTTAAAAACTCAATAGTAAACCGCAAGATTTATGAAAGAGCAAAACAATATTTTTACTATCATGTAGATGGAGAGGAGGATGCTGCAATGCAGAATCATGTTGAAAACGTGATAAAAGTAATCGAGTTTATCGAAGACCATCTATCTGAAAATTTAGATTTAGATATTGTTGCCAAGGCAGTGCATTATTCAAAATATCATTTACACCGTATGTTTGTAAATGAAGTAGGTTTAACAATCCATGACTATGTGCAGCGTAGACAGTTGACAGAAGCTGCAAAGTTTTTAGTCTTTTCCCATAAATCGATTATTGAAATTGCCCTTATTGCTGGATACGAAAGCCAGCAGGCGTTTACAGCCATATTTAAGGAGATGTACAAAAAAACGCCAAATCAATATCGGGAGGATGAAGAATTTTACCCATTGCAGCTAAGATATACTTTGAATAAAAATCCCATAAAGTTTGCTGAGCCCAGTTCCTGGAAGCAGCGGATTGCTTTTGCCGTACAGGATGACATTCCCCAGTGGATTCATTTGGTACATCTTGTCATTGATGGCTTTCCATATTTGGATGAAGAAAAATATATGATCCAGCTACAGGAATATATTGACCATAAAAGGGCATTTATTTTGAAAGATGCCGAGACTGCGATTGGCATTATGGCTTTTAATGAAAAAACAGGGAGTATTGATTTTTTGGGAGTACATCCCCAATACAGGAGACAGGGAATAACAAGGGCATTTTTGGAAAAAGTATTGGAGGAACTCGTGGATCCTGATACAAATGTTACGGTTACAACTTTCCGAGAAGGGGATAAGGCGGATACAGGATATCGCAATACATTCAAAGGACTTGGCTTTACGGAAGCAGAATTACTGGTTGAATTTGATTATCCCACACAGAGGTTTATTTTACAAAAAGGAAGTTTGGAGAATATAGATTAGATATGAATCATACAAAAAATATTAGAAAATGCTAATAAACGCACAAGCAATATATTGATAAAGTTGCTAAATTAAGGTATTATGAAGATATTAGTGATTAATGTTAGAAAAAATTAATAACCAGCAAGAGTAAAATAATCTATATACTATGCCAAATGATGATGGCATTGTATTGATAAGAGACAGGAAATGGATTTCTTGTTTAGAAAGTACGGTTTAAATCATTATCACAACAACTTATAGCAGGTGCTATCCTTGTGGATGAAGTACTGTCATCTATACATATTTTGCAGCGTGTACAAACGGAGAATTTATTGATAAATAGAAAAAATTGTTGTGAGAAAGTTAATTAAAATTTTTTAGAAATGAGGATATTACAATGAGTATGAAGGGAATTTCAGGAAGTTTTCCGTATTATTCATCGAATCAGGTGCAAAACAGTTTTCGGGAATCGTCAGGATATAAAACAGTATATGAAGCAGATCCTTCAGCGGTTATCCGAAAAGAGGAAGACGGGATTGCAGCAAAATCCCATTACACAGAAGATGAAGCATTATGGAATCAGTATAAGAAGCAGTACCGGGATTCGTTAAAAATCGTAGACGGAAAATTGATTGTGAATGGCGACCCGCGCAACATTCTCTTGGGAAAGGTTTCACAAGAAGAGCTGGAACAATTTCGGTTAAAGCTAGAGCAGGAAGGCATTGGGGACGACATAGACTGGCGGGGAGTGGAATCTGATTTTAAAAAGATGGATGTGGATTTTGGCAATGCAGGCTACTTAAATACTAAGATTGATTATATCGCCTCTCGCTATGCTGTTTTAAAAGATCGGATTGAAAAAAATTATTCCGGTGATGAAAAGGAACAGCAGCTATCCAGATTGAATGAGATTATGGACAGTACCAAAAAAACAATCATTGATTCTTACCGCGATTCTGTGGGGAACTTTTATGAGGAATATGGGCATTCTGGGATAAAAACAGAGTTAGCAGAGAGCTTATCAAAAGGTATTGATCAACGAATTTCTCAATATGAGGAACATTTGAAGAAAAGTGAATCTTACGCTGCCCTTGGGGATACCACAACAAAGTGGTTACAACAAGATGACGGTTATATGGCGGCACGCCTTCGGGAAGATATGACAACATATGGCGGTACATCAGCACAGACCAATGAAATGGGTTATACCCTTCAGGATCTAGAAATCGCCGGAGTGTATGCCGCGGAATGCAGAGAAAGGCTGGATAACCAGGGGACATTTTTATCGGATAATGAGCAGCGCATGGGACTGGATCTGGCTGTACAGGGAATGAAAACCGATTATCTGACGAAAAAAGCCGGGTTAAGTGGAAATATGCAAAATCTTTTACAGGATGCTTTCCAAAATTATAAAGATAAGTATGTGGATTTGCTAGAACAGATGATCAGGGAAAAGGCAAAGCAATTTAATACTCCATTGAAAACCAGTGTTGACCGGGAAGAAATATCGGCAGTTTATGAGTATACAATGAATCAATATCAGCAGTCAGAAGATATTCTGGACGCCTTTACCAAGGGGGCTAAGCACGCAAGGTCGATATTCGAGGAAAAATTCTCTGACAGAGCTGGGAACCCTGGAAGCTATTCTGCAAAATATGAGTGGGATAACTTTTTTGACCAATCAAACTATACAGGTATTGCAAAAGAAGATAGTATGTATGAGAAGTATAGAAAATCAATCAGCCGTTTTATGGAAAGCCTGGAATCCAATGAAAATAATAAGATTAGCCTGTTTTTCAACAGTTCCGGCGATTATGAGTTAAGCTTTTTTGCATAATCGGGAAATTTCGGTCTGGCAGGTGACGCATAGCGGTGCGTGCCGTTACCTATGACTAAGAAGGAACGTTTGTGAAACGGTATAGAATGGCGGACGGAAGTCCTGAGCATATAGATGGCGGAGCTAATCTGATAAAAAATTACACGAAAACATTGCCTGGTGAGCAGCGGCCTCCCGCCATCTGGACATTGGGAGAGATTGTGAGCCAAGAGGCGGCACGAATTGAAGCAATCATTTTAAAACACGATCCAAGCTGGACCTATGGAAAGTCATTCGATATTACCCATACAAAAGAGGAAGAACAGCAATATGGAAAAGAACTGATTGGGTTATTTGAACAGCTAAAACAAAATCCTTTTGATCAGGCCGGTATTTGGAACAAAGTCCAAAATACAATGGTAAATTATGCGACAAATGGTGGAGGGAGTCAATCTGTCCGGGGACAGGTGCTTGCCGGCGCAGGTGATTCCTTCCTTCGGATGGAAAATTGCTGGTCGCTGTTACTTAAAAGGCAGTAAATATACTTTAATAGCAAGTAAAATCAAGCAGGAGCTGTTTCATCGGCGGCAGTAAGGAACAGAATGGGTACTTTTGAAACCTGACGTATTTTTTAACAAAAATCAAAGCCAGAACCACTGGAAGCGATACGTCCAAAATAACTAAAATTCAAAAAGAAATGGGAACAGTAATATGCAGCAGAGTGAATCAATGGAACAAAAATACCAATAGAAAAATACCACTTCAAGGCTTTTGAGTCAGTGATAAAGGCAGCGCGGACGGGGCCCAAGGAAAGCTGCAGGAAAGTAAGGGATATGGTGGAGAGCTTATGGGGCAAGAAAATTGCAGAAAGATATTGATAAATAATCGGAAAACCGCTAAAATAGGCATAAGCAATCTTGCACTGGAGAATGGTCTTTGTGTGTAGAATCACTGTGGTATAGGCCGCTTATTCCTATGTATGAGATAAGTGAAAGAACATGGCAAAGGGCAGATTGATATTTCATTGACAAATAACATAAGTGGGAGGGAAAAGATCATGTATATTACATGTTTGGATTTAGAGGGAGTACTAGTGCCAGAGATATGGATCGCATTTTCAAAGGCCAGCGGTATTCCAGAACTGAAGCGCACGACACGAGATGAACCAGACTATGATAAGCTGATGAAATGGCGTTTGGGCATCCTGAAAGAGCATGGATTGGGGCTGAAAGAAATTCAGGAAACGATTGCTGCAATTGATCCTCTTCCAGGCGCAAAAAAATTTCTGGATGAACTTCGTTCATTTTCCCAGGTAATTATTATCAGTGATACATTCACTCAGTTTGCCCAGCCCTTAATGGAAAAGCTTGGGTGGCCTACGATTTTTTGCAATTCCCTGGAGGTGGCCCAAAACGGAGAAATTACAGGATTCCGGATGCGCATTGAAAATTCCAAATTCAGCACAGTAAGGGCATTGCAGTCAATTGGCTATCAGACAATTGCAAGCGGAGACAGCTATAATGATTTAGGCATGATCCAGGCCAGTACAGCCGGATTTCTGTTCCGCAGCACTGAGAAGATCAAGGCAGACTATCCAGAAATTCCTGCATATGAAACCTTTGATGAGCTTATGGCAGCTATAAAAGGAGCTATGAAATAGAACTTAATGTCAGAGTGTTTTACCGCTTTAAAACCCGGAGGGCAAAAACACTCTGACATTTTTTATTCTTCCTGTTCCAAAGAGGAAGTACAGTGAGGACACCTTACAGCAGAAACAGGAATCATGGTTTTGCAGTAGGGACATTTTTTTTCTGTAGGTGCGGCAGGCTGAGGCGCTGGTTTCTTATGGAGCTTATTTAATTCCTTGATTATAAGAAACACAATAAATGCCATAATGAGGAAATTAATAACTCCTGTAATGAAAGACCCGTAGGCCAGAACAGAAGTTGCGGCTTTTGCTTCTTCTAGCGTGGCATAGGTGCCGCCATCCAAGGCGATAAACATGTTGGAAAAATCAATTTTTCCAGTGACAAGGCTGATTAAGGGCATAATTACATCGTCTACCAGCGATTTAACGATTCCGCTGAATGCGCCGCCGATAATAACACCTACTGCCATGTCTAATACATTGCCCTTTAGAGCAAAATCTTTGAATTCCAGAAACAGTTTTTTCATAAAAAATAGTTACCCCTTTCATATTGTTTGATTCAATAATGATGAATGATAGAGGAATTATAGCAGATAATATGGGAAAAGTTAAGCAGATTCGAAAGCAACCAAGCGTATCTTTTATACCAATGTCTTCTTACTATGAAAGTACCCTTTTCTGCGCAGCAGAAAAGGGAATTCAGGGATGGCAAATGGGCTGGATACTTTCATTCATGATGGTGCGCTGCTTAGGCGCATGAAGGTTTACTATAAAGGATTCAGATCTCAAAGGAATAGTTCCTGTTGTTCGCGCCTGGCAAAATCCCAATAGTCCTTGTGTTTTCTTTGGCTTTGTAATATAATAAAAGACTGCATATATTATTTTTGGAGCATAATCGGATGTGAAAATTACCAGAAACAGATTAGAATCGGCTGTTATGAAGGGAAGAGAGCTGGCCTAAAGGAGATAAATATAGGATGAGAAATATGAAAATAGTTCTTCAGTATGATGGAGGCCGTTATGATGGCTGGCAGAAGCAAGGGAACACAGAGCAGACGATACAGGGAAGACTGGAGAAGATTTTAGAAAGGATGACAGGCTCTTTGATAGAAGTTCATGGAGCCGGGCGGACGGATAGAGGAGTACATGCGCTGGGTCAGGTTGCTAATTTCAAGGTGCCGGATTCTTTTATGGCAGAGGAAGTAAAGGAATATCTGAATCGATACCTCCCAGAGGATATCAAGGTGACAGAGGGCCAGGAAGCTTCGGAACGGTTTCACAGCCGCCTATCTGCTGTTTCTAAGACCTATCGATATATGATTGAGACAGGAAAAAAGGATGTATTTGAGAGAAAATATATTTATGGCCTGGGACATAGCCTGGATATAGAGGCAATGAGGAAGGCCGCAGCATATTTAATAGGGGAAAGAGACTTCAGAAGTTTCTGTGCTGGAAAGAGGATAAAAAAGTCTACGGTGAGGAGACTGTATGAAGTTTCGATAGAGGAACAAGGGAGTAAGGTAATCCTTACTTTTCGAGGAAATGGGTTCCTCTATCATATGGTAAGGATTATGGCGGGGACTCTGATAGAAACCGGACTGGGAAAGCGGAAGCCAGAAGACATGCCAGATGTTCTGCAAGCGGAAAACAGGGAGGCTGCTGGATTTACGGCTCCTCCAGAAGGCTTATTCCTGGTAGAGGTAGAATATGATACCTAGAAGCAGGCCTGAAGGTTTTATAAGGCAGAGGGAAGGCGAGACAGAGTGATAGAATTTTTAGTAAAACGGTTTGTGAAGGATTATGAAAATGTACAGGACGCCCAGGTGAGAACGAGATATGGACTCCTCGCTGGAATTGTAGGAATCTGCTGTAACATTATATTGTTTGCAGCAAAATTGTCCATTGGTCTGTTTGCCCACAGTATTTCTGTTATGGCGGATGCGTTTAATAATCTGTCAGATGCAGCTTCTTCTATCATTGCTTTTATTGGAGTAAAGATGGCGCAGAAGCCAGCAGATGGAGAGCATCCCTTTGGGCATGGCCGAATTGAATATATATCAGCTTTTATTGTAGCATTTCTCGTTATACAGGTAGGATTTTCTTTATTTAAGACATCAATTGGAAAAATTAGGGAGCCAGAGCCCATGAGTTTCCATATGATTACCATAGTTATTCTTGGCCTTTCCATAGGGGTAAAGTTATGGATGGGCCTTTTTAACAGTAAGCTGGGAAGAAGGATTGATTCCAAGGTTATGATGGCAGCAGCAGCAGACTCTCTGGGAGATGTAACAACGACTTCAGCAACGATTATTTCATTGGCAGTATTTGGCATCTGGGGATGGAATCTGGATGGAATCATCGGAATCGTTGTATCACTGGTAGTTATGGCAGCTGGATATAACATTGCCAAGGAGACACTTGCTCCATTAATTGGCGAAGCTATTGATCCAGAAGTATACCGGAAAATCAGCCATTTTGTAGAGAGCTATGATGGGATTATAGGAAGCCATGATTTGATTGTGCATAATTATGGACCATCAAGGAGCATGGCATCGATCCATGCGGAGGTTCCCAGCGATGTGAATGTGGAAAAATCTCATGAGGTGATTGACCGTATTGAACGGGATGCTCTTAGAAAGATGGATTTGTTTTTGGTTATCCACATGGACCCTGTAGAGATGAAAAATGAATTGGTGAATCAATACAGGATTATGGTAGATGATATTATAGAGAATTTGGATTCCAGGCTCAGCATTCACGATTTTCGCATTGTAGGAGGCGTGGAAAGGACAAATTTAATCTTTGACCTGGTAGTACCGAGAGAATATACACAGACAGCTCGGGGCAGCTTGAAGGAAAAGGTCAGGGAAGAGGTTGGAAAACGGGACAGGAGATGCAGCTGCATTATTACAATTGAAAGCAGCTTTTGTGCAGAAAGCTGATGCATAAGGAATTTCCTATATGATAAAAAAATGTCCTTTTTTTGCAATAAGTTACTGTTTTTCTGCATTAAGTTAATGAAGGGGTAGAAACCATGTTGTTTATGGCTATGATGAGCCTGGGCAGAGAGGGAAAGGAACCTTCCAATGAAGAGCTGTTAGAGCGGACTGGAAGGGGAGATGAGGAAGCGTTCCGACGTCTGTACCAGAACACTGACAGAACCATATACAGTTATATATTATCCATTGTCAGGAATGTACAGGATGCAGAGGAAATTATGCAGGAGACATATCTGAAGGTATGGACTTCGGCAGCAGGTTATTCCTCACAGGGAAAGCCTTTAGCCTGGATGTTTACTATTGCCAGGAATCTCTGTTTTATGAAATTCAGGGACAGGAAGCACGAGGCAGATATAGGTCTGGATGACCTGACAGGAGAAGAGACAGGTGAAGTCTGCCCACAATTGGAAAATATTGCAGATAAACTGGCATTACAAGCTGCTTTAGAAATATTAAAAGAAGAAGAACGCCAGATTGTTATGCTTCACGCAGCAGCAGGAATGAAGCATAAGGAAATCGCGGCAAATTTGAAGATGCCCCTTGCTACTGTGCTGTCAAAGTATAACCGGGCTATGAAGAAAATGGCAAATTATCTTGGAAAGGAGGAATAGGGTTGAAACGTACAGCAATTGAATATCACTTGAAATCGGCCGTCCGGAGCCTTACACCGGATGTTTTAAGCCGCATTGACCTTACTGTTCCTCAGGATAATGCTCCATTATGGCTAGAACAAGACGGCGGTAGGAAGGAGAATCTGGTATCCTTTGGGAGAAGGTTTCGTATGTGGGGCGCAGCAGCAGCGGCTTCCATCTGCATTGTTATGGCAGGCAGCAGTGGATACCATGTTTATTTAAACCAGAAAACAGATTCCATAATAGGAATTGATGTAAATCCCAGCGTAGAATTGTCGATTAACAGAAAGAATAAGGTCCTTCGGGCAATTCCTCTGAATGAGGATGCAAAACTTATTATGGAAGGAATAGACTTAGAAGGAGTCGACCTGGATATAGCAGTCAATGCAATTATCGGTTTGATGGTTACACACGGATATCTGGATGACTTAGATAACGCTATCCTTGTAACTGTTACCAATGACAGTATCAGCAAGGCTGATGTGCTTCGTCAGGAAATTGTAGAGGATATCGAACAGTCTTTAAAGGAAAATGAGGTTCAGGCTATTGTTTATGACCAGCAGGTGGTAGAAAAGGATGAGGTGAAGCAGCTTGCAGGGGAATATGGAATATCCTATGGAAAAGCCTATTTTCTTCATGAGCTGATCGGCCAGAATAGCAGCCTTACACCAGAGGATATGGAAGAATTATCCAATATGACCATGGAGCAGATTGCGGCAAAAATCGCTGACAGCTCCTATACACTGGGAGAGAGGGCGCAGAAGAAGGAGTCCTTGACAGCAGTAACAACAGAAGAAAGGACAGAGAATACCTCTTCAGAAGAAGAAACCGCATCGTCTGAGGAGACAACAGAAGAAAGTGCTGTTTCCACTACAGCCCCTTCTGAAACTGCCACAGAAGCTGTTACTACAGAGCCAGAGACGAAGGTAGAGGAAGAAGCGGAAAACAGGTTGAAAATTGATTTTGCAGATTATGAAGATGGAATGCTTATCGTTTATTTCACAAGTAATGTAAAATGGAAGGATGAGACAGTAAGCATACGTGGGGAAAACGGAGAGAGTTATGCTGCTATGATTGAGGAGACATATTCCGATTCCTGTGAAATAAGTATCAAAGGACTGGAAGGCGGGAAAACCTATCGTTTCTCCATTGGAGGGGTCCGACAGAAGCAGGATGGAAAGCCGATGAGTGTTTCCGGAACCTTTGAAACTCCCATGATATCAGAGGAGGCTACAGAAAGTGAGACCACTGCTGAAGAGACAACAAAGGAAGAGACCTCTGACGTGGAAAACGGTATGGGAAATGATAGCAGCAAGGCTGAGAAGGAAGAAACTGTGGGGAGTACAAACATAGCAGAAGAGGCTCCAGGGGCGAAAGAGGAGCTGCCTGAAAAAGATAGTCATGAAGAAGAGATACCCTCTGAAGACGGGAGCCATGAGGAAGAGGCAGAAGAAGAGAATATAATCCATGGAGATGAGGCCAGAAGCAATGAAAGTCCGGATGCAGCTTAGGACGAGATGAGACAGGATTATTTGGAAAGCTGTGGAATTATAGTGGCATAATTGGAAAAAATGCGCTATAATGAATGGAGTAATCATATGATAGAGTGAGGTGGAACGATGAAATTTGTATATCCTGCGATTTTCGTGCCAAGAGAACAGGGCGGCTACCGTGTAACCTTTCCTGATTTAGAGGAGTGTTATGCAGAAGGAGAAACCCTGGATGAAGCAATTGAACGTGCAAAGGAAGCAGAAGCAACATGGATTTCCGTAGAATTAGAGGATGGAACAGAGCTTCCGCCAGCTGATGCAATTGATGAGGCTAGCTTGGAAGAAGGTGCCTTTGTCCGGCCTGTTTCGGCTATTATTAAGTTTGTAGATGATTATGATTCATAAATAAAAGGAAAAATTAAAAAGTGGGAAAAAATGCTTGACGTAGGTTAAGCTGTCGTGTATAATACACTTTGTTGTTGTAATGGGCTATCGCCAAATGGTAAGGCAACGGACTCTGACTCCGTCATTTTCAAGGTTCGAATCCTTGTAGCCCAGTTTCAGGTTGATCATATAGTATAAAAGAATAGATTTATTGGGCTATCGCCAAATGGTAAGGCAACGGACTCTGACTCCGTCATTTTCAAGGTTCGAATCCTTGTAGCCCAGCTGAAAGAAGGGCAGAAATGTTGTATTTACAATATATTCTGTCTTTTTTTGTTGTGTAGGAAATTCTTTTTTTACTTGTGGAATCAAAGGAGATAGAACATAAAATATGTGTAAAAGACCAGAGTGTTCTACGGAGTGTTCCATAAATGAAAGTTAAAAAAACGGTATTTTTGCAGAGCCGCTATTGAGAACTTCCGTATTCTGACAATTTTCGAAAAACATTCTAGTGTATTATTCGTTCATTCACACATAATAGGAATGTATCAAAAAACAAGTTGTAGAGGAAATGATGAATCTACAGCGGATTCTAGAATAAGGAGGCGTTATTATGTCAAGTAATTCTTCTAACAAAACAAACGTACCTGAAGCAAGAGAGGCTATGGACAAATTTAAGATGGAAGTAGCTAGCGAGCTGGGAGTTCCGTTAAGCAATGGCTATAATGGAAACTTAACTTCTGCACAGAATGGTTCCGTAGGCGGATATATGGTTAAGAAGATGATTGAGGCTCAGGAGCGCCAGATGGCAGGTAAGTAAATCTATCCTAAAGATTTATTCCTGAAAGACAGTTAGGAAAAGAACCGTTACAGTATGAAAGAACTTTCTTGATTTAGAAAGTTTTATACTGGGGCGGTTCTTTTCACTATAAAAAGCTTTAGGGTTTTATAGTAAACTTTTTACATAGGATTCCTGTACAACCATGGAAACGATTCAGGTGCATTTCATATATTGGGATTTGGTTTTCCACTGCGCAAAAAAGAGTACCTGCCTGACAAATAATAAGGAGCGAATATCGATTATCTGAATCAATACCCGCTCCTTAACACATGGTATCCATTGGACTTTACTCCTTTTATCGCATTCTCACAGTGCTTTCAACTGTTTCTGATAATATCCCCGATTATCATCTTTTTCTTAATCTTGGTCCAGATACTTTCTCGTCATATCTGAAACCAATTCCTGAGGATTTAGCTTATGTTCCCTTTGGACTGTACCTTCCTTTCTTTAAATTTTTTATCTCTTTTGTTGTTGTCTTAACTATACCATATGAAAGAAGAAAAGTCAATGAATTTTTGTATTAAAAATAAAAAAACTTATAATTGGTAAATTGTATAGAAAAATTTTAACAATTAATAAAAATGGTACAAATTATACAAATTATCATAGGACACAATAGGATGAAAAAGAAAAGTTTGCTGTGAAAATAAGGTGGAATCAATCATGGCTGTTATTGCACAATCTCTATGCCATCTCCAAAGCTGCTTAGATCACCTGCCGGATTTTCACTGACGTTTAAGTAGGTCAGATGCTCAGCATGAATCAGAGGAGAGAGGTCGGTAATATAATTGTCTTTTATACTCAGCCTGGAAAGATTTTTCAAATTAACAGTAAATGCCAGGTCCGTAAGTTCATTGCTATCCAGATACAGGTTCTCCAAATTAGGAAACATGGATAAAAAATCCAGATGATCACTTAGGGCAACATCATCGTACCACATATTTACGATGCCTCCAAAAGATTCTACATGGTAATTTTCATGGAGTTCCAGATGTCTTAGGCTTAGGGTACGGAGGGATTGATTTTCATGGATGGAATCAAAATTAATCTCAAACCGGCCTTCGTCCAGATATAACTCTTCCAGCTTTGGATGATTAAAAACAGAAGAGATATCGCCATGCACTTCGATAAAGTGCTGGAAGTCAATGAAATCAGAATGATCCAGGTTACCATTGAAATCTGCATATTTCAGATTTACCATACCGTTCAGGAAATCCAGGCTTGTAAGGCCTCCCTTTGAATTCCAGACAGAATAAAGGGTCAGCCGCTCCACGTTAGTAAGGGTGGAAAGAATGGACTCTGCTCCATCCACGTTACAGCCATGTATGGAAAGATCTGTGAGGCTGCTCATATTTTTTAAGGATGCCAGATCCAGAAAACCAGAGATATCTAGCTTTTTAAGCCTGGCAAGCTTGGACAGAACTAGGTCTGGTTGTGAACGGGTCTTGTCTATTGTCAGTTCTGTAAGCCCATCCAATGTTTCTACAGGCTGGTAGTCCTGGATTTTTGTATTGTCAATCAGGCTTAACTCATGCAGGCCTGTCATCTGTCTTAGAGGCTCCAGGCTGATTACAGAGCTGTCTTCTAGGGAAAGAGAGGAAAGATTCTCAAGTCCTTTTAAAAAACTGATATCTTTTATCAGGTCTGATTTAATATACAGGGATTCTAGACCAGCCATAACTGATATAGCTGAATAGTCTGTTGTCCGTACTTCCTGATTAGTAGAAGAAACGAGAGAGTCTGACTGTCTGGTGTCTTTTAAGGAAAGGTGCTTCAGACTTTTTAAAGGAACCAGCTCTTTTAAATCTGCGCTAGGAAAATCCTGTATGGAAAGGCGCTCCAGATTTTCAAAAGAGGAAAGCCCTTCTGTGGAATCGATATTTCGGATTTCCAGCTCGCTTATCTGTCCAGGATCCGCCACCATTGCAGCAAGCTCTGAAAATTCGGTTCCGGTGACAACAAGTCCACGGAGAGATGTCAGAGAGCTAAGATCCAAACCATTAGGGAGGCTAGAGTTCAAATCCAGCTTTACAAGCCCGGAAAAATAGGTCAGATCCCTGGCATCCCATGAAAAGTCCTGAAAGGATATCTGACGGATGTCAGGCTCCATGGAAGAATAAGGGTCGTCAAAGCTATACCAGACCTGAGACAGGTCTCTTGAAGGCCGTATTTTTAGATATTTGATACGGTTTAAATCTTCTTTTGTGACATCTGATGAAGGCTTTTCGAAGATATGTTCTACCATGGTTTCATAAAAAGGACTGGCAGGAGCCTCTGCCTCTTCCAGGGCTGATTCTTTTCCCTGCCCGCTGTAAGCCATATGAAAGGAGCCGGCAGGATTAGAGTCTGGGGAAGAATTCTTGGAAATGTTTAGTGCTGTAACCAGGATACCGCCAACTATAGCAGCAGCTACAGCGGCAGTTACCCTTAAACCTGTATTTTTTTCACTTTTAGAGGGAGAATTTTGGTAAATATGATAGTTCGTGATATTTTGCTGCTTCTCATCATCCAGAAGAAACTGGCTTCCGCAATATTCACAGGTAATAAGTCCAGTATGTATATCCACTACCTTGAGCTTTCCTCCACAGGAAGGACATTTGATTTCGATTATTTTCATAATTGCCTCCTTATAACATGGCATTCCAGTTTTTTATTATTCTGCTTAAAAACATTCATCGCTCTATTTCGAATCCAGCTTTCCGATATTTTTGATAAGTACAGAAATTGTTCCATCCAAGTTAGTGATAAATTCCACATGTTCCGGATTTCGGTATTCTTCCATGGGAATTGTAATTTCAATTCCTGTATCTGTCATGAGATGCTGTTTCTGAAATTTTTTTATTGTTTTTTCGCTTTTGGGCTGGACTACTTCTTTTTCTATATGGTACTTTTCCAGCTTTTTTTCAAAGTCCTCTAGCATGTCAGGGTTGTCAGAAAATAGTTTTTCCTTGATTTCCTCAACTTGAAGAGAGCCAGTTTCCTCCAGCTCTTTACAGATAATATTTTTTGTCTCCATTTTTCGTTCTGGGGCTTCTTCACCATAATATTTGTTATTTACCTGCTCTACGGCCTTAGTCACAAGGTCAAGGCGTGTTTTTTGAGACATAGGAGCGTGGCATTGGAGAAACATTTCTGAAAAATAAAGACGTTTTTCCCCATTTACTTCATACTTTTTTTCAGTAAGAAGGATTTCTCCTGTGGATAAATCTACAACAAAGCCTTCTGTAAGCTTTTGTCCCTGAGAGGGAAGGAGAGCGCGGTGTAAGATAAGGCTGTTGCTGCTGCCTCCTTCCTGCTGGCTGGTAACATGAGTATAAGAGGTACGATAGTCAAGCTTCAGAAAACCTAGGTAGTCCTTGCCTTGACTTCCAAAAATCAAGACAGCAATGTCTCCGGCTGGAATGGCAATATTGGCATTCATGATCCGGAACAGGCTTTCTGCAAGATTTTTGCTTGTTTCCACAAAATTCTTTGGACTGCACTCCTGGATCAGCCCCATGACAGAGGAATGTTCGGAAAATCTGCATATTTTTATCTCATCACTTTCTGTAAATCGCTCTATATGGGTTTTTAAAAAGTCGCATAGATCAGAGCTGGGGTCAATCGGATAATCGGAAAGCACTGGCATTGCCATGGATGAATCCAATATATGAAGGATGCAGGCTTTTATTATCATATCGTCTTTTAGCATATCGTTTTTCCTCCAGTAATTTCCTCATGGGATTAAAATGCTTTAGAATTTTATAGTAGTAAGTATAGTGGAAAGCCAAAAGAATAGCAATGGAAAAATAATTTTGGGTGTGTGAAATACCACTCGTGCCTTTTGAGAAAAAAACAGGGGTAAAATTTGAAGTTTTTTATCTTCTACGCTCTTCAAAGTATGGACATTTATTAAAAAAAGCTATATACTATATGTTGGCACAGTTTTTGATAAGAGGAGAGGATAAGACCTTTATGTACACATTTGACAGCCGTGTAAGGTACAGCGAAACGGATGAAAATGGTAATTTATCAGTTACGGGAATTATCAATTACCTGCAGGACTGCTCCATATTCCAGTCAGAATCCTTAGGATTGGGAGTAGAGTATCTAAAAAAGCGCAACCGGGCATGGTGGCTGTCATCCTGGCAAATTATTATTGATCAGTATCCGCGATTGGGGGAGGAGATTGTGATAGGGACCTGGCCATATGACTTTAAGGGAATGTATGGCTATAGGAACTTTACGATTCAGGATACGTCAGGAAATTATCTGGTACGGGCCAATTCCATCTGGTTTTTCTTCGATACGGCCGCAGGCCGTCCTGTAAAGGTAACAGAAGATGATGTGAGGGGTTATGGAGAGATGCACACCGGACGTCTTGTTATGGATTATGCCCCGAAAAGAATCGAAATACCACAAATATTTGTAAACGGAAACTCTGTTCAGGTTTGCAAACACCATATAGATACGAATCACCATGTAAATAATGCCCAGTATGTAGAAATCGCAAGAGAATTTCTCCCAGATCATTTCAAAATTGGGGAGATTCGAATCGATTATAAGAAAGCTGCGGTGCTAGGGAATGTGATGATGCCGCGGATCAGCAGGACGGAGAAAGGCTATGTTGTGTCTCTTTGGGGAGAAGACGAACTTTTTGCCGTCGTGTGGTTTGGCGGTCAGAAAGGGTTAGGTAATATTAAGTAATGATTGAGTTAGGAAAAGTACAGACGCTGAAAGTTTTAAGGATTAAGAATTTTGGTGTCTATGTGGGAGAAGAAGCAGACAGTGAGATAAGTGTATTGCTTCCTAAAAAACAGGTGCCTGAAGGAACAAAGGTAGGAGATGACCTGAATGTATTTATTTATAAGGATTCAGAAGACCGATTGATTGCAACGACTGGTGTCCCCAGACTGCAGGTGGGGGAGGTCGGCATCCTGGAAGTGAAAGACGTAGCCAAAATCGGTGCATTCCTTGATATGGGGCTGGAGAAGGATCTGCTGCTTCCTTTTAAGGAACAGAACCATAAAGTGAGGATGGGGGAAAGGTGTCTGGTAGCTCTTTATGTGGATAAGAGCAAACGTCTTGCGGCTACCATGAGGGTATATTCTTATATGAGCAATGAATCCCCTTACCATAAGGATGACTGGGTAAGCGGAACTTTGTATGAAATTAACGAGAATCTGGGCGCATTTATTGCTGTTGACAACAAATACTATGGACTGATTCCAAGGCGGGAGATGTTTGGGGAGTATCATGAGGGCGATACAATAGAAGCGAGAGTCATTAAAGTAAGAGATGATGGAAAGCTGGATTTAAGCCCGAGGGATAAAGCCTATGTGCAGATTAATGAAGACGCAGAAAGGGTGTTGAAAGCCCTGGATGAATTTGAGGGCGTTCTTCCGTTTAATGACAAGGTTTCCCCTGATGTGATAAAGAGGGAATTTAATTTAAGTAAAAATGCATTTAAAAGAGCTGTGGGACATTTGCTGAAAGAAGGCAAAGTAAAGATTACGGATAAGACCATAGAGAGATTATAGGAGGATTATTTTGGACTCGATTGATTATTATAATAAGTACGCTGCAGCGGTTTTTGAGGATACGGCTGAGCAGGATATGAATGATATCATGAAGGAGTTTTTAGAATGTATGGAAGAGGGAGCTGCAATCTTGGATCTGGGCTGCGGCTCAGGCCGGGACAGCCTGTCTTTTTATGAAATGGGGTATGATGTAACTCCGCTAGATGGTTCAGAGGAAATGTGTAAGCTGGCAGAAATACATACGGATCTAGATGTGCTCCATATGGATTTCAGGCAGATGGATTTTGATGATGCATTTGATGGGATCTGGGCATGTGCTTCTCTCATTCATATCCCGAAAAAAGAGCTTCCTGAAATGCTGGACAGGATCTCAGAGGCGCTCAAAAGAGACGGAATCGTATACATGTCTTTCCATAAGGGCGATTTTGAAGGTTTCAGCGGTGAGCGCTATTTCAGCGATTATACGGAAAAAGAAATAGAGCGGATGATTAAAGAGTCTAATGGATTAAAACTGATTAAATTGTGGGAAACTGAGGATAAGGGGTATAGCTCCAGCCATGAAAACGGAACATGGCTCAATGTTCTCTCAAGAAAAGCATAAAAGCTTGTATGACCCGGACTGTAATGCGAGGCATGTCCGGGTCTTGATGTGGTGGAAAGAAAGGAAAAAGTGTGGTTCAAAAAAGAACGGTGTTGACGGATTATGGTCTGATCACTTTAGGAGCTCTTTTATCAGCCTTTGCTATAAAAAATATTTACGATCCAATGGGGCTGGTAACTGGAGGAGTATCAGGCATAGCGATTATATTAAAGGAAAAGCTTGCCATTCCGCTGTGGGTTACGAATACAGCGCTGAATGTGCCGCTATTTGTGTGCTCTGTAAGGAGTCTTGGATGGGCCTTTGTAAAACGGACATTATATGCTACAACGGCCCTTTCTGTTTTTCTGGGAATTCTTCCTGTCTATCCCTTTTTCTCAGATGATCTGCTGTTGACAGCTCTGTTTGGAGGTGTGATTACTGGCATAGGGACAGGATTGCTGCTGCTTTGCCATGCGACTACGGGAGGTACGGATACAATGGCAGTACTTTTTCATAAAAGGATGCGCCATATTTCCATTGCACAGATTCTCCAGGTATTGGATGGCATGGTGGTGATTATGGGAGTCTCCGTGTTCGGGATTGTCTGTGCCGGATATGCAGTGATGGCTGTATTGTCCATGGGAAAAGTTTCGGACTGGATTGTTGCTGGCATACATTATTCCAGACTTGCCTATATTATTTCAGATAAAAGAGAAGAAATTGCCGCTGTTATTATGGATAAGCTGGGCCGTGGAATGACAGATATCCGGGCAACAGGAATGTATACGGGTGACAGAAAGGATATTCTGTTCTGTGCAGTATCGCCCAAGGAGATCATAGAAGTGAAGGAAATTACTGCTGCGATTGACCCTAGAGCCTTTATTATCATAACCGATGCGAGAGAAGTACGAGGAGAAGGGTTTATGGAGCATGAAATATGAAGTAGAAACATGCAGGGGACGCTATTCCTTAATTAGCAAAACTTCACAGGAAAAAAAGAAAAGCAGCTGGGTTATTTCATTATTTTGGTGAATTTGACTTTCCGGTATACAAAATAACTAAAAACCTGCAAAGGATTTTAGTTAAATGGAATATGGAAGAAAATTTGCTTATCATGGTATGATAGAAGAAAATTTGCGATTATATTTTAAAAAATCCGGGAGGAAGCTTGAAATGGCCAGATTGTCATTAAGAAATGTAACAAAAAAATGTCCGAATAATGATCTTGTAGTAAAGAATTTTAGTCTGGACATTGGAGAACACGAGTTTGTAGTTCTGGCAGGGCCTGCAGGCTGCGGCAAATCTCTTGTGATCCGTATGATTGCTGGTCTGGAAGAAAGTGATTTCGGAGACATCTATATTGACGGCGAGCTTGTAAATAGAAAAGAGACAAAGGACAGAGGAGTAGCCATGATTTTCCAAAATTATGCCCTCTACCCTCATATGAATGTATATGACAATATCGCTTTTGCTCTGAAGCTGGCTCGCATGCCTCAGGATGAAATTGACAGAAGGATTCACAAAACAGCGGAGTTTATTTCTATAAAAGGAATTCTTGATCAGATGCCGGACAGGCTTTCTGAGGAGGAAATCCTTCAGACAGTAATAGCAAGAGCGATTGTTAAGGATCCAAAGGTTCTTTTGATGGATGATCCTTTAAGCCGTATAGCAGAGGATAAGAGAAGGTTTATTGAAGAGAAGATAGTAGAATTGAGCCAGAAGATGGAGATTCCATTTGTCTATGCCACACAGGAGCAGAGGAATGCGATGGATATGGGGACCCGGATTGTAGTCATGAATGAAGGAGAGATCAGACAGGAGGGGGCTCCAAAGGAGCTTTATACCAGGCCTGCCAATACGTTTACTGCTTTTTTCCTGGGAGAGCCTCATATTAATATGGTACAAGCCTCTGTGGAGGAGAAGAAGGGAGATATAGTTCTTCGATTTGGATCAAGTGAACTTCTCCTTTCAGCGGATCAGGCAGGAGTTTTAAAGGAGATGGGCTTTGTAGGAGGGAATGTTTTTCTAGGAGTTCGTCCAGAGGATATGTCTGTTGCGTCAGATGACGCTGAAGTTTTTGTGAAAAATGCAATTGTGGAAAACTGTAAGGAGGAAAATGGGAGAAGCTGGCTTTGTACCTCCTCGGAAGAGAACAGCTGGGTGCTTCCAGATAACGGAACAGGGCTCCAGCCAGAAAATATGGTAAATTTGACAGTAGAGCCAGAAAAGATACATATCTTTTGTGCAGAAACAGGGGAAAGAATTTGTTAAAGAATAGATAATGTGGCAAAAAGTTAGCAAGTGGGGCGAATACCTGCTTGCTTTTTTTTGCTTTTTGCATTAATATAAAATAGAGGTAAATTGACAAAAAGGAGAGTGTAGACATGATTTCAAATCAGATACTTCAGACCACGATTGAAGGATTGAAGAGCATTACACGTATCGATTTCTGTATTTGTGATACAGAGGCCAAGGTACTTGCTTCCACCTTTCCTGAAGCAGAAGAATATGAGAGCTCTATTCTTGCTTTTGTAGATTCTCCAGCAGACAGTCAGGTTATTCAGGGATACCAATTTTTCAAGGTGTTCGATGAGCATCAGTTAGAATATATTTTATTGGCAAAAGGCAGCAGTGACGATGTATACATGGTAGGCAAACTGGTTGTGTTCCAGATTCAGAATCTTTTGGTGGCCTATAAGGAGAGGTTTGATAAGGATAACTTTATTAAAAATCTTCTGCTGGATAACCTGCTTTTGGTGGACATTTACAATAGAGCGAAAAAACTCCATATAGAGACGAATGTAAAACGTGTTGTATTCCTGATCGAGACAAAACATGAAAAGGACAACAATGCTCTGGAAACAGTGCGCAGTCTATTTGCCGCAAAGACAAAAGATTTTGTTACGGCAGTGGATGAAAAGAGTATCATTCTTGTAAAGGAGGTAAGGCCAGGAGAGACCTACAGCGATCTGGAAAAGACCGCCAATATGGTACTGGATATGCTGAATACAGAGGCGCTTACTAAGGTACATGTGTCCTTTGGCACGATTGTGAATGAAATCAAAGATGTATCCCGTTCCTATAAAGAAGCTAAGATGGCTCTTGACGTGGGCAAGATTTTCTACAGCAGTAAGAATGTGGTAGCATACAGCAATCTGGGAATCGGACGTCTGATCTATCAGCTGCCCCTTCCTTTGTGCCGCATGTTTATTAAAGAGATATTCGATGGAAAATCACCAGATGAATTTGACGAAGAGACGCTTACTACCATTAATAAATTTTTTGAAAATAGCCTGAATGTATCTGAGACCTCCAGACAGCTTTATATTCACAGGAATACTCTGGTATATCGTCTGGATAAGCTGCAGAAGAGCACTGGGCTGGATTTAAGGGTATTTGAGGATGCGATTACATTTAAGATTGCTCTTATGGTAGTAAAATATATGAAGTATATGGAAAGTCTGGATTATTGACCATATTTGAACTGAGGTATCCCCTCCTGTTATGAAGGTATCCGGATGTAGTTTTGTATGCTTTCATGATATTCGGGTATCAAAGGAGTCGTGGGCGGAAAGGTGTCAGAATATTTTTGCGAATCATGCACTTTTTTGCGGACTAAGAATTTCTAAGGCTTCTGCACGTAAACACTTGTGTATACAAGTCTTTATATTCAATATAAAAATATTCTGACACTTTTCCTGGATGGGCAGTTTGGGCGCCTGAATCTACATGGAAAATCCCCCTAGGGTTTTCCTAGTATAATAAACAGCCTACCAGGCGGGATTCTTATTTACAGAGGATGAGTATGATAGAAATAAGCAACATAAGTAAGACTTATGAGACTGGAAACAAGGCTCTCCGTAATGTGAATATTACCATAGAGGACGGAGAATTCGTATTTATTGTAGGACGCAGCGGTTCCGGAAAATCAACCCTGTTAAAGCTTCTGCTAAAGGAGGCAGAGCCTACCTATGGGAAAGTAGTAGTAAATGATATAAACCTTCAGAGAATGCCCAGGCGTGCTGTACCTAAGTATCGTAGACGGTTAGGCGTTGTTTTTCAGGATTTTCGTCTGCTGAAAGATAAGACCGTATTTGAAAATGTTGCCTTTGCTCAGAGGGTCATAGGAGTATCCGGCAGGAAAATCCGGGAATCAGTGCCAGCTATGCTTCAGATGGTAGGTTTGTCTTCAAAATATAAGTTTTATCCCAGTCAGCTTTCCGGAGGCGAGCAGCAGAGGGTTGCTATAGCGAGGGCATTGATTAATGATCCAGAGGTGCTTTTGGCAGACGAGCCGACAGGAAATCTGGATCATCAGAATGCAGATGAAATTATGAGGCTTTTGACGGAAATTAATGAAAGAGGCACTACAGTAATCGTAGTAACCCACAGCCAGGAGATTGTGGAGCGTATGAAAAAGCGGGTAATTACCATGGAAAAAGGAAGTGTGGTAAGGGACACAAAAGAGGACGGGAATATATATGAGGATTAGCACATTATGGTATTGCCTAAAAGAGGGTCTCATAAATATATGCAGAAATATACTATTTTCACTGGCTTCTGTGGCGACGATTTCTGCGTGTGTTTTTTTATTTTGCCTCTTTTTTTCATTGATTGCCAATATTCAGAATATCACTCATGCAGCAGAGACAAAGGTAGGAATTACGGTATTTTTTGATGAATCCTTAACGGAAGAGGAAATCCTGAAAGCAGGAGAGATAATCAGGGGACAGGGGAATGTACGGGAGGCGAAATATATTTCTGCGAAAGAAGCGTGGGAAGAATTTCAGAAGGAGTATTTTAAAGGGGTAGAGGGCCTGGCAGAGGGATTTGCAGATGATAATCCCTTGGCAGGTTCTGCATCTTATGAGATTTTCCTGAGCGATCTGTCGGGACAGGGGGACATGGTCACTTATCTGAACGGGGTACCAGGGGTGCGCAGAGTGATATACTCTAATACTGTGGTGGCCGGATTTTCCAGTATGAATCAGATTGTAGGAGGCCTTTCTATTATTATTATTGGAATTCTTCTGGCTGTATCTATTTTCCTGATCAGCAATACGATCCATGTAGCAGCTGCATTTCGGAAGAACGAGAATCAGATCATGCGTTTAATTGGGGCCACGAATTTTATGATCCGTGCGCCCTTTGTGGTGGAGGGAGTAATCCTAGGCTGCCTGGGGGCCGGGATCCCTCTTGCAGGAATGTATTATCTGTACCAGGGAGCGGTAAATTATGCCATGAATAATCTTGGTTTTCTGACTGGGGATGGGACAGGCGTATTCTCTCTTCTGCCGCCAGAAGCCGTATTTCCGACCATGACCATAGCAGCTATGAGCCTAGGAGGCGGAATTGGCTTTTTTGTCAGCTTCTTTACCATCAGGAAACATCTGAGGGTATAGGGAGGAAGAACGCATGGAAAAGAAAAATCAGAGGATCAGGTGGAAACTAAGAGGGATTGCCTTTGCTGTCTGCATCATAACAGCATCTTTGTCCGGGATATTTCTTGCCCATATATTTCCGTCTTATGCCACGAAAACAGCAGTGGAGGACGAGAAGAAAAAGATGTCTTCTCTAGAGGAAGAGAAAAAGAAGGTAGAAGCAGTACTGAAGGATTTGGAAGGGCTGAAAAGCGATGCAGCTGCCTATGTCAGACGGCTGGATGAAAACCTGGATCTGTTGAGCAAAGAGCTTACCGAGCTGGAAGGGAAAATTGCTGCAAAGGAAACGGATATACAGGTGGCAGAGGAGGAATTGGAAGCAGCTGTACAGGTGGAAAAGCAGCAGTATGAATCCATGAAGCTTAGGATTAAGTATATGTATGAATCTGGAGGAACCAGCTTTATGGATGTGCTATTGGAATCCAAAAGCATTTCTGATCTGTTAAATAGGACGGAATATATTGCAGAAATTTCCAGATATGATAGAAGAAAGCTGGAGGAATACAGCCTGGCAAAAGACAGTGTAGAAAAGAAGAAGGCTGAGCTGGAGTATGAGCGTTCTGAGCTTCTGGCGATGAAGGAAGCTACGGAGGCAAAGCAGGAATCAGTGGAAAAGCTGATCAATGAAAAAAGTGCAGAGCTAAAAAGCTATGAGGAACGGATTGCTTCTGCAGAAAATCAGATATCTGAATATGAAAAAGATATTAAGGCTCAAGAAAATAAGATCCGGCAGATTGAAGAAGAGATCCGGCGAAAGGAAGAAGAGGAAAGAAAAAAAGCTGAAGAGGCAGGAAAAAAGTATAATACGGTAAGTATTGGGAATATTAGATTTATATGGCCCTGTCCTGCCAGTAGAAGGATTACTTCAAGTTTTGGTGACAGGGAATCCCCTACAGCAGGAGCTTCCAGTAATCATCAAGGAGTTGATATTGGAGCAGCCGTTGGAACGGATATTGTGGCAGCTGCTGGAGGAGAGGTCATTATTTCTACATACAGCTATTCTGCCGGAAATTATATTATGATTAACCATGGCGGAGGTGTATATACTGTGTATATGCATTGTTCCCAACTTCTGGTTTCTGTAGGAGCCAGAGTGGAACAAGGGCAGGTGATTGCAAAGGTAGGGTCTACTGGGTATTCTACTGGGCCTCACTTGCATTTCGGAGTCCGTACCGGAGGAAAATATGTAAATCCGTTAAATTATGTCAGCCCATAACGGATGGATAGGAGATATTTTGGAGAATAAAAGTAAATTTTGGCAGGGTGTCCTGGCAGGCTCCCTGATAACTGTTTTTATAGGACTCATTATAATCGGGGTATCCAGCGGAATTCTTATGTTTGGAAAAAAAACCCTCAATGTAGAACAGCAGATTCAGACAGTGGAATCTGACGTTTCCGGTCAGGAGGCAATCCAGCTGGATTATCAGAGAATCAACCAGAAGCTGGAGGCCCTTCATGAAAGGGTAGGACAGGATTTTTATTTTGAAGAGAATGTAGAAAATGTGGAGGAAGGGATCTATGCAGGTATGATGGCAGGCCTGGGAGACCCTTATACCTGCTATTATACAGCAGAGGAGTATATGGACCTGATGGAGGATACTGCTGGGGTCTATTGTGGAATCGGAGCAATGATAAGTCAGAATCTGGAAACCAATGTGATGACAATTATCCGTGTCTTTGAGGGAAGTCCGGCAGCAGAAGGAGGACTGTTGGCGGGAGACATTATTTCAAAGGTAGACGGAAAAGATGTCAGCCAGGAAAATGTAGATCTGGTGGTAAAAAATTATGTTAAGGGAGAAGAGGGAACAGATGTGACTTTGACGGTATTCCGTCCCTCTGTCAGTGACTATCAGGATATTACCATGACTCGCAGAAGTATTGAAGTGCCTACAGTAGAACATAGAATGCTGAAAGATGATATCGGGTATGTATTGATTACCCAATTTGAAATGGTGACAGCAGATCAGTTTAAGGAGGCTGTAAGTGATCTGCAGTCCCAGGGGATGAAAAAGCTGATGATCGACCTGCGGAGCAATCCAGGAGGAATCGTGGACAGTGCAGTGTCTATTGCTGCATATCTTCTTCCTGAAGGCGAGATTTTAAAGACAAAATATAAGAATGGACAGGAAGACGTTTATCTGACAAAGGATAAAAAGCTGAGAGTGAATACGACTAGCAACGCAAGATTTCCTCAGTATCCAGTTTTGGATGAGGATGAGCTGGATATCCCTATTGTAATCCTGGTAGATGGAAATTCAGCCAGCGCCTCGGAGATTTTAGCAGGAGCTATGAGGGACTATGATAGGGCAACTCTGGTGGGAACGACTACCTTTGGTAAGGGAATCGTCCAGAATGTATATCCGCTGAAGGATGGATCTGCAGTAAAGATTACAGTAGCCAAATATTTTACGCCTAGCGGCTATGATCTGCATGAAAAGGGAATTGAGCCGGATGTAAAGGTGGAGATCAGCGATGAGCTAAAGGCTCAGGGAGTGTATACTCTTGATGAGGATAACCAGGTGCAGGAAGGGATTAAAGTGCTGGAAGAGGAAAGCAGTAAGGAAACGCCAGTGAGAATGATACCGAGATAAGAAGGGATGAAACAGCAGAGGGACTGGAGCTGTTGCAGAATAGATTTGTTATACAGCATATGGTGGAAATGTTGGGATTTTCTCACCATATCCTGTACAAATCCATTGGTCTGCAGCAGCCCTGGTCCTTTTTTTACCGTATAGGATTCGGATGGAAAAACTTTTGGGGATTTTCCTGTTTTTTTAAGGTTAAGATGAAGGATTCCGGCTGATATCTGTTAGGATTGCCACGAAAGCCTTGACAGCAGCTTCTGTAGTAGCCCATGAAGTAACTAGGCGTACAGCAGTGTGTTCCTCATCAATAAGGGCTTGTTCAGAGAATAAAAAGTCTTCTCGCAGCCGCCGAATCACTGAATTAGGAAAGATAGGAAAAATTTGGTTGCTTACAGAATCTGAGTAAAAAGAATAGCCGCATTCTGCAATTCCATCTCTCAAAATAGCAGCCATTTCATCTGCATGGCAGGCCATATCATAGAACAGATGGTTCTGAAACAGCTCTTCGAACTGGATTCCCATAAGCCAGCCCTTTGCCAGCATAGCTCCTCGCTGCTTAACCATATAGCGGAAATCAGGTTTTAAATCCGGATTTAGGATAATCAGAGCTTCTCCGAATAAAGCTCCGTTTTTAGTACCGCCGATGTAGAAAACGTCAGTCAGAGCAGCAATATCAGCCAGGGTCAGATCATTGGCTCTGCTGGCAAGAGCTGCTCCTAGACGTGCGCCGTCGAGGAAGAGATAAAGTCCTTTTTGGCGGCATATGTGATAAAGTGCTTCTAAATCAGCCTTGGTATATTGGGTTCCTAACTCAGTCGTGTTGGATATATAGACCATTTTAGGCTGTACCATGTGTTCATCCGTATGGGAATCAAGGGCAGCTCTTATCATAGCAGGCGTTACTTTACCATCTTTTGAAGGCATGGCAATAATCTTATGGCCTGTTCCCTCAATGGCTCCGGTTTCGTGGACATTAATGTGGCCGGTATGTGCGGCAATCACAGCTTGATGCGGCCTCAAGGCGGCGGCAATGGTGATAAGATTAGCCTGTGTGCCGCCTGGGATCCAGTGAATATCGGCATTTTTTTGCCCGATTTCCTTTTGAATCAGCTCTTTTGCATGGGCGGTGTTCTGACTGTCTGTGCTGTAGCCGTCGTGCTGAATCAAATTGGCAGTAAGAAGGGCTTGAAGAATACGTGGATGAGCCCCTTCGCTATAGTCATTATTAAAGCTGTACATAATTTTGTTCTCCTGTAAAATAGATTAAAAGATTTTTCCATTGTCCTGGAAGTGCCAAAGACAGGGAGCAATCAGGTTTCATTGAGACGGGTGTCTTTCTATAGAAGATCTATGATCCTGTGGATATCATAGAAGAATCAGACAGTCATGCATAAGAGGGGATCGAATATACCCTGCTCCTTGTAAGGGATTGAATCGCTCCTGCTAGATCTCCTTTCGCCAATCCAGAGGAAAACTGCGCCAGTTCAAACCGATAGCGAGTAAATTTTGTTGTTCCAATTCCATTTTTATCTTTCTGAAAAACATGAAAAAAACTGTCCCCCAAATATTTTTTACCAGTCTGTTCTAGAGCCTGCAAAATATTTCCATTTGATTCATATTGTTTCAGCATCTCATGATAAGGATGAAATGCCCTGTCCTTGTCGCTTAATGCACCACTGGCATATTTATCCAGATATGTATCAAAAGATGTTTTTAAAAAATCTGACATTTCCTTCCCTATGCCACAGTGTTTCAGTATTTCCGCTGCCTTCATATATTGAACAGCAAGATGGATTCCCAGTTCATTATGATTCATTAACTGCAATTCTTTGGGACTCATTGCTGATGCAGCTTTTGCAATCATCCCTGCTGCCTGCAGATCATTTAAACTGTAGATTCCCGTTCCCTTTTCTGTCGCCGAAGCAGAAATTCGGCTGTCCTTTTGCTCATTTAGAGATTTTACATCCAGGGAAAGCTCAATCAGATGAAAGGAACTGTCCCTTGTGCGTTCCAAAATCCCACTTTCTTTTACGGTATTTTCCATCTCTTGTACTTTCCGGTCAATCGCAAGGGAGAGGCTTTCTCCCATGTGGTGTTTGGTCCCTGTATTTCCTAATTTTTCATAAAAATTTCCCACAGTTTCCCGGTAAGAGCTGGTTATCCGCTGCTTTGCCTGTGTAAACATGCTCTCTAGTTTTTCCATATTTTCTGCTAGTTTATCATCATGTTCCTCATAAGTCTGCTGCAAACGGCTTTTTACAGCAACATAGGTAGAAGAGATGGTGTCAATTTGGCGGATCAGGGAATCAGCATTGTCCAGGGTAACGCTGCCGCTCATTCTTAATTTGACCCAGCTCCAGTCAATATCATCGCCCGGCTGGAAATCAGCAGTTTTTAATTGATTTACTGGAGAAAATTCCCCCTGAAGAAAATGTCCATCTTTCGAGGCGCTTTGCAGACTGTTTGTATGAAACGTAGCTGGGAGAGAACTTTCATAAGTATCCTGTTGTATGACTGGTAAAGCCTTTTCTTTTTCTCCATCCGGCGATGTTTTTGGAGAGGAAGAATGAACTTCGCTAGGGCGCATTCTTGACGTCATTGTAATTTCCATAAAAACTCCTTTCTCTGTCATGACTTTCCCTTGCTGCCTTTAAATGCTGCTTTGAATACTATATCGGCTTGCTGCAAGAAATGCTAATGGAGATGGCATAAAATTTTGTTTGCAAATAGAAGGAAAGACATGTGGGGAGACATTCCAAAAGGGATAAGAAGATTGGTGAAAACAAAGGAACAAATGTTCTGAAAAGTCTGTATTATTCTATACAAGCTTCAGGCTGTATGATATAATTAAAGTTACTTAATTTATTACTAGAGAAAAGGTATGAAGAAACGGACTTATTTATTTTGGATATCATAAAACTCGTACTGTTCAGTTTTGTAGTGGGCTGGAGGAGTTTTTTCCGGAGGAGAATACAAATGAAAGAATATTTTGATGAAGAGTTTAGTGAAAAAATGCAGCATAATCATGAGCAGTTAGAGGGGAATGAAATAAATTTTCAAACCAAAGAACTGTTGGAAATCACAGAAAACGACTACCAGGAAGAAAGAACGGAATATGCCATTGAATGGATAGCTGTTACGAGTGTAGAAAAGCTTCAGCAGGTGATTGATAAGGCGGAACAAGAAAAGTGGGAAACATTAGGTTTAAGAATTAATAATTTTCAAGAAATACCAGCAGAAATCGGGAAATTGATAAATGTAAAACATCTTCATATTAATAAACACAGTACAAACAATAAAAGCATCTTGCTGCCGCCAGAAATCGGGAATTTGAAACAACTAGAGGTGTTTGATGCTTATGGCTGCGATATGGTTGATTTGCCAGAAGAATTTGGCAGGTTGATGAATTTAAAAAGCGTTAATTTAAATCACAATAACTTCACCGTGTTTCCAAAAGAAATACTGTCTCTGGAAAAACTGGAATCTTTGGCAATTGATTTTAATTTCAAAACATTACCGGATGAGATCTGTAATTTAGTTCACTTAAAATACTTATATTTCCCAAAAGCAAACATATCCTATTTGCCGGACGATATAGGGAATCTGCAAGAATTAGAAGTATTGTGTATATGGGGGACGAAAGTTAATCGCCTGCCTGATTCTTGTCAGAAATTGAAAAAAATTAAAAGTTTGTATTTGACAAAATCTATTTTTGAAAAAATCATTCCTCCAGAAATCATTAGTCAGTCGCCGCTGGAAGTTATTAATTACATCGTAAGATATCAGAATGATACGAAAAAGATAGAGGTAAATGAGTCTAAAATGCTTATTGTGGGACAAGGAGGGGTTGGAAAGACTTGCTTACTGAATCGTTTGAAAAATGATAAATATGATGAAACAGTATCTACAGAAGGAATTGCGATTGAGCCTTGGGAGTTTGAAATAGAAGGCAAAAAATATAAGCTCAATACGTGGGATTTTGGAGGACAGGAGATATATCATGCAACTCATCAATTTTTCTTAACGAATCGATCTTTGTATATTTTTGTATGGGATGCGCGTCAGGAAGAAGAGTATGGAAGAATCGACTATTGGCTGCATACGATTGAGTCTTTTGCATATAACAGTCCGATTATTATTGTAGTTAATAAATGCGATAGCCGCAATAGTATAAAACAATTGGATTTAAAAAGCATCAAAGAAAAGTTTCCTCAGGTTATAGATTCTTTTAGAGTCAGCTGCAAAATGAACATAGAAATCGAACATTTGCGAAATGTGATAGAGGAAGAAACAACCAAATTACCTCTAATGGGAATGGTCTGGCTGTCAAGCTGGCTGGATATAAGAATAGAATTGGAGAACCTTGCTCAGAATACGAATATGATTACATATAAGGAATATCAGAAAATATGCTGTAAATATCATGTTTTATCTGGAGAAGCATTAAGTTTGAGCAAATATTTACATGATTTAGGAATTATAATTAATTTTCAAAATGATTTATTTTTAAAAAATATTGTAATTCTTAAGCCAGACTGGGGGACGAAAGCCGTATATAAAGTTTTGGATGCACAAGACACTGTCTTGAAAAATCGTAATGGGATTTTATTTTATGATGATTTACCAAAGATATGGGAGGATACTACAGAATATCCTGAAGAAATATATCCAATTATTCTTCGCTTAATGGAGAATTTTCAGCTTTCCTTTGAAGTAAATAAAAATAGGGAGTATTTGATTGCTGAGCTTCTTGAAAACGAAGAAGTTTTGAGTGAATTAAATATTGATAATAAACAAACTTTAAATTTTCAATATAATTATGAATTTCTTCCTGCTGGCGTTATGACAAGATTTATTGTTAAGGCGAATGCCTATTTGGTAGAAAAGGATGGGAAGAAAGCATGTTGGAAAAAAGGAGCCTATTTAAAATATGAGGATTCCATAGGGGTTGTGAAGCTTTTTGACGGTATTGCAGAACGAAAAATAGAGATAAAAGTAATAGGAGAAAGTAGTAGAAATAATAGAGATTTATTAATTATTATACGAAAATATTTTGATGAAATTCATAAGAGTGTATCAAAAATAAAATATAGAGAATATGTAAGATGTAACTGTGAGGAACATTGTACCTATCTGCATGATTACCGTTATTTATTGAGATTAGAAGAGAAAAAGATTAAGTCAGAGCGATGTAAAAACTCTCTGAAACAGGTAAATGTTTGTAAATTATTAGACGGCGTGGAGGACCAGGGGACACGTAATAAAAGGAGGAAGAAGAGTATGAGTATGCCAGATATACAGGTTAATCCACAGATTATAATCAAAAATGATAATACAAATAATAGTGAAAATAGCAATATAAATTCTATTCAGAATTTAATAACAATTGAAATAAAGAATAGTATTAATGAAATGCAGGGAAGTCTTAATGATTTAAAAGATGAAATAGTATATGAAAATTCTGAATTGGGCAAAGAATTTGAAAAAATGGAGAAGAGCATAGAAAAGTTAGATGCTGCAAAAACAAAGGACGAAATCATTAAATCAGGCGCTCTTAATAAAGTGAAAAGGTTTTTGATAGAACTGCAGGATACCGAATCAGAAATTGGCAAAGCAGTAAGAGGCATCAAATATGGCGTTAAAATTGCTCAGGATATTGGAGAAAAATATAACAGCATTGCAGAATGGTGTGGTTTACCTGTGATTCCAAAAGTGTTTTTGAAAGGATAAAGGGATTGACAGGTTTGTAAGTGGCATTCGTGTAATGGATGAGATAATACTAAATGGGGAATTTAAAGAATTCTCCCCCTAATGCTGTAGAATATTTCTTCTCCTAATTTGGGGAAAGGGTGGAAACCGCAGTACTTAGTGCTGGTTAGTGTTGATTGTACAGCAGATAATATTCATTGCATTTGAAAAATATTTATAAAGAAGAATTGGATGCAGAGGCAACTACCGAGTTTTTCTCGGTAGTTCAAAATGAAGGCGAAAGAAATGTTAGCCGAAAAGTAAAATGTTTTAATTTGGATGCGATTATTGTTGTAGGGTATCGTGTAAATTCAAAAAAGGCCACTCGGTTTTGGCAGTGGGCAACAAAAACATTAAAAGAATATTATTAAGGGCTTTGTGCTAAATGATGATATTTGGAACGTCAAAGATAATAAATTAGATGAAGATTTATCGGTAAGATAATTTTATATGATTACAAGGATAGATAAGGAGAAATTATATGTTAGTAAAGTAAATATATGAGATCATTTTAGAGTATGTGGAAAAGAAGAATAGATCAGAGAATTTTTTGTATGAAACTAAGATACTGGTATAACCTAATCGCATAAAAACCATATAAAAAAGTACAGAATAAAAGTTCGATTTTGGCCTGTACTTTTTTTGATTTCCTCCGGCGCGAAACTTGTCAAAATCTGAAAGATACGGTATAATTATTTAAATTGTATAGAAAAATTCCTTCCTACTGGGGAAGCCTGTAAGGGGAAGGAGCTAAGGGGCTGAATACATTGAAAAAATATGGAACCTTGATTTTCGCAAATTTATGTATCGTCATAGCGGCTGTTATTTTGTATTCCCCCGGCCTGGTCTGCCTCAGGATCACGGATGAGAGTATTTTCCGCGCGGGGATGTCCGTTATAGCGCTGATGGCGCTGGTGTGTATTTTCTTCCTGGTCAACATCTGGTTTCTGAAGGAACCTTCCAAGAAGCCTATCCTGCTGGAGGAGGTAACCGATCTGGAGCGGGCCAGGGATATTTTAAAGGAGTATGCCGGCAGCAAATATCTGAAAGGAATGGCGTCCACCGCTTCCCAGCAGGCGGACAGGATCTTAAAGTGCCGCATGCGGCTGTCCGGGATTCTGGATCAGAGATTTACCAGGGGAACCATGAGCTGGGAGAAATTCCATAACGCAGCGCTTTCCGCGGAAGTTTCCGCCACGAAAAATATTGTGGCCATGGCAAACAGGATGCAGCTATTTGATGAAAGGGAATTTTCCCAGCTGCAGCATTACCGGGAGGATGACATTCCGGATGATATCCAGGAGGAACAGCTGGGCCTGTATCAGAAAAATTTCCAGGATATCAGGGAGATGATCGCTTTGAATGAAAAGATCCTTTTAAAACTGAATACACTCACTATGGAGGTTTCCTCCTCTTCCGGTGGCAGTAATGTGGATTGGAATGACGGCCTGCTGGAGGAGATTGAAAGGCTGATCAGTGAGACAAAATTTTATCAATAAGGAAAGAATAGGGAGGAACAGGGATGAACAAAAAATCAATGGGAATATTTGCGGCGGCGGCAGTGATTGTCTGCGTCGCAGTATTTGGCGGTATTTACGCAACCCGCAACATTGGAAAATCGGAGAAAAAGATCACCCAGGAGAGCGCCGTAAACCATCTGGAAAAGATGGTAAAGAAGATTGAGCCCAGGACGGCCCAGCCGGTAAAATCTCCCATTGAGTACAACGCAGAGGAGGACGAGGCGGAGGAGCTTCCGGATATTGACACCTGCCCGGTTGGTGTGGAGGCCGTAACGCCCCTCTATGCGGAGATTTATTCATCGCCGGAGAAGGCCGGCACAGGCACAGACGGATGGCTCTGTGAGATGGCGGAGGAATTCAACCAGCAGGGATATGAGGTGAACGGGCAGCCGGTTTCCGTAAAGATCCGCAAGGTTAACAGCGGACAGGCTCTGGACTACATTGCTACAGGGAAGGCTGTTCCCGATGGCTTTACCCCTTCCAGTATGCTGTGGGTCAATATGCTGAATGAAAAGGGGGTGGCCACGGAAACAATTGCGGAGAGAATGGTCGGAAATGTGGCCGGCATCCTGCTTTCCGAGAAAACCCATAAGGAAATTGTAGAAAAATACGGAAGCGTTGACCTGAAGGCCATTACCGAGGCCTCGGAAGCCGGGGAGTTCGCCATGGGTTATACGAACCCCTTTGCCAGCAGCGCGGGACTGAATTTCCTGATTTGTACCTTGGAGCGATACGACCTGAACAATCCCCTGTCGGAGGCTGCTATGGAAGGCTTTCAGAAATTTCAAAGAAATGTGCCCTTTGTGGCCCTGACTACCATGCAGATGCGGGATGCTGCGGAGAACGGCTCCCTGGACGGATTTATCATGGAGTATCAATCCTATGTAAATGATACGATATTATCCAAAAACTATAAATTCACACCTTACGGCTACCGTCATGACAATCCTTTGGTGGGCATTGCATCTATCAGCCAGGAGAAAAAGGAGATCCTGAGCTTGTTTGCGGAATACTGTGCTTCTGATAATGCGAAAAAGCGTGCAGAGGAATATGGATTTAATGCTATGGCCGATTATATCTGCGAATATGAAGAGGTATCTGGGGATATTCTGGTTGCCGCCCAGAAGCTTTATAAGACCAACAAGGACAGCGGCAGGCCGGTGATCGGCGTTTTTGTGACGGATGTTTCCGGCAGTATGGCGGGAGAACCGCTGCAGGCGCTCCAGGAATCCCTGGTCAATAGTATGAAATATATCAATACCCAGAATTATATTGGGCTTGTCAGTTATTCCGACGAGGTGGTAATCGAACTCCCCATTAAGGAATTCAATCTGGAGCAGCAGACTTATTTTAAGGGGGCGGTAGAACATTTGTCCGCAGCCGGGGGTACAGCCACCTTTGACGGGATCTGTGTGGGTCTTGACATGATTCGCGAGATGATGGAACAGTATCCAGACGCCAAACCCATGCTGTTTGTGCTAAGCGACGGTGAGACAAATACCGGGTATGGCCTGAATGATATCCGGGATGTTTTAAGCGGAATGAAGATTCCGGTATATACCATTGGATACAATGCGGATTTGGCGGCCCTTGAGAGCATCAGCTCCGTAAATGAGGCCGCAAGCATTGACGCATCCACTGATGATGTTGTTTATCAGCTGAAAATATTATTTAATGCAAGTATGTAACGCAAATAAAAAGGTAAAGAGGAGAGGAGCCATGGCCGCATTTACATTAGATTTACCAAATACGGAAGCGATCAAACAGGAGGTTGTGGCGGAGCTTACGCCCACAAAAGAGGAAAAAAGTACAATTACCAATGTGGTAAAGGAAAAATCAGACCAGATCATGGCGGTTGATCTGGATTCCCTGGCGGAGCGGAGAGAAATTATTCAGGTGATCGAGACCTTTGGGGCGGATATTGTCAGGCAGTCCCAGGGCAAAAACAGTATTTTGCAAAAGCGCATGGGTGAGCTTGGCCAGGCAGGAGGCGAGTCCGGGGAGGTTGCAAAGGGGCTGGAGGAGCTGGCCGTCAAAATGCGGGATCTGGATCCGTCCGGTCTGGATTTTACAAAGACAGGAATACTGGGGAAGCTTTTCAATCCTATCCGCCGCTATTTTGAAAAATATAAAACTGCAGACGAGGAGATTGCCTCCATTGTGAAAACATTGGAGAAAGGTAAGAAGATTCTGCAGAATGACAATATCACCCTGGAGATTGAGCAGGCCTCCATGCGTGATCTGACGAAGCAGCTGACCCAGAGGATTGAGCTGGGCTCCCAGCTGGACGCATATCTGTCCAACGAGGTAGAGAATGCCAAGGCTGCCGGGGATTCGGCAGAGCGCATTCAATTTGTGGAAGAAGAAATTATCTTTCCCTTAAAACAGAGGTTGATGGATTTTCAGCAATTGCTGGTGGTAAACCAGCAGGGTATCATTGCCATGGAGGTAATTCGTAAGAATAACCTGGAGCTGATCCGTGCGGTTGACAGGGCGGAGACTGTGACAGTTGCCGCCCTGCGGGTGGCTGTAACTGTGGCCGGGGCGCTGTATAACCAGAAAATTGTATTGGAAAAGGTGCAGATGCTCAACGAGACCACCAATCAAATGATTGGCGCTACCTCAAGGATGCTGAAGGAGCAGGGAACTGCCATTCAGCGGGAGGCGGTGGAGGCCAGCATATCTACGGACACACTGAAGCAGGCCTTTGCGGATACGTTGTCAGCCTTGGATGATATCAGTACTTACAAGACAAAGGCCCTGCCCCAGATGGCCCAGACCATACAAAGCTTCCGCGACATAGCAGAGGAAGGGGAGCGCCATATTGCAGATATGGAAAAAGGCAGGAACATAGGATTTTGACCTGAAAGGGTATACCGTATGGAATATCCGTAGTGGGATAGGTAAAGGTAGAAGGAAAGGGGCTGTCGCACTAAGTAATTAGTGCGCAGCTCCTTTTTTATGCAAAAAATAACTGCCAGACCTCGAAAGAATCCGGCAGTTGGTGTAAAATTAATGTATGGCTAAACACATTAACTTACAGAAAAATTATAGTCTAAATCAGAGTGGATATCAGCTAAAACTTCCACTAAATATTGAAAAGGCCAAAGCAATCGTTATATTGTTTTATAGCGCATGGAATCCACGAATTCTACACTTTGTACAGATTTTAGAGCCATATATTGATAGGGTATGGTATTTGACAAGCGTGGAATTTGTGGAAGATGTGGTGTGGATGAATTTGCAGTTTGCTTTTAGAAATAGAAGCAGGCTGTTTTTTTATGGCCTAAAACAGATGAAAGCCATTTTTAATAGTTATAATAAAGAATATAACCATGGAAAGAAAATATGATACGATTGATGAAAATGCAGCCAGATAAGCCCAGAGCATGTGGAGCCTCACTGATTATGTGGCTGGGTCTAAAACAGCAGAATATAAGAGGCTTGTGGACAAGGCATATGACTTGGCTGACTGAGTGGCAGAAGAAAAGCCGGACAGAGCAGAAGGAAGCAAAGATATGGGAGGCTGTAAAACATCATGGATTCAAATGGTCGCCTAAAAATAATTGCTGGCAAAGGCAGCTTAGAGATAATGCGAGATATTCCCTAAAATGTCTCATAAAGCAGTTGGAAGAACTAGAAAGACTTTTATAGCAGATTTATTTACTAATGTTAGTGTGGTAGAAAAAGGAGATGAAAACGCTGGATTCACAACAATTATAAAATCAAGAAAATGTGCTATATTAAAATGGAAAGCGAAAGGACTAAGGAATGAGTGATACAAAAATACAATGACATCCAGGCTTTGTAGCAGCAATGAATTTGGAGCTTGAAGAAAACAGAGCAGATCTTATTTACGAGAAGGAATATAATTTGAACACAAAGCCACTGGAAAGGGTCCAAGGCCTTACACAAAAATTTGATAAGGAGTTTGCAGATTCCGTATTGGAGGTAAGTATTAGGGCGAATAAACAGATTGCAGGAGAATTGAGAGGAGATGACGGTATGTGCCAAGCATTGTTGGAGATTCTGCAGACAGAGATTGATAAAACTCGAGCAGATGAAACACGAAGATTGATTCTTCGTTCTATAAAAAGTTTTCGCGATTTAAGTATAGACGATGAGCAGATTAAGAGGATGCTTGTAAAAAATTATGAGCTGACATCTGAAGAGGCAGAAGTGTATTTGTAATGTAATGATTAAGAGAAAATTAGAGAAAGAGACGTTAATCTGTGATTGAACAGACAGCGTCTTTTTTTTGAAGAGAAGAGTATCAGGAAATCAATAGGTTACATGAAGTTCGAACGAATGTTTGTTTTGCGTGGACAAAAGAGAGGGAATGTGGTACAATGAGCGAAAGTACAATCGATTTTTACTACGAAATTATGAATGGTTCATATAGTTTTACCATTTTCGTGTAGTGTGAAAAATTTAATTGAGTAACCAAAATTTGTCGAAGCCTTACTTGGGGAAAAGGTGAAGATGTGGCTCGACGAATTTCTGCCTGATAGACGAACTTTTTTACTATATCTTATTGGACATTAGCAGTCCAATAAACATGAATTTTGAGGCGATTTTTATGTAAAATGAACAAAAATGTTTCAAACTACATTCAGAGTACCAACCCACAGGCGACCAGCCCCAGGCCATTGAGACATTGGTCAAAGGCTTCAAGGAAGGCAACCAATTCCAGACTTTATTAGGTGTTACGAGTTCTGGAAAAACCTTTACAATGGCCAATGTGATCCAGCAGCTTAATAAACCGACTTTGGTAATAGCGTACAATAAGACCCTTGCTGTACAATTGTACAGTGAGTTCAAGGAATTTTTCCCCAATAATGTAGTGGAGTATTTTGTCTCCTAATTTGGGGATAGGGTGAAAACCGCATTATTTCGTGCTATTTGGTGCTGATTGTACCGTATTTTGTGGACGAAATAGAGAAATATGGATTAAATAACATTAGGCGGATGGATGGAGTTTGTGACTTGGATTTGTGTAATGGACAAAAGAATATAAAGCAGCATTATATAAAATTGGAAATTTATAAACATTAATTAAAAAGATAATGTCAGATCGTAATAAAAAGTAAACAGAAATGATAAAAAGGGAGAGAAAAGGTAGATGAATAATAAGAAATATCAAGTGTTTATTAGTTCAACATATGCAGATTTGGCAGAGGAGCGCAAAAAGATTCTTGATGTGCTTCTTATGGCAGACTGTATTCCGGCAGGAATGGAAGCATTTGTAGCAGCAGATACAGAGCAGTTTGAAGTAATAAAAAGGTTATAGATTTATGTGATTATTATGTGTTGATAATCGGTAAGCGTTATGGTTCCATTCACCCTGATACAGGGAAGAGCTATACAGAAATGGAATATGATTATGCAATAGAACGGGGTATTCCTGTTTTAGTATTTGCTATTGATGAGAACATAGAATTGGCATCGGATAAAGTAGAAACGGATAAAAGTAACATAGAAAAGTTAAAAATGTTTCGTACAAAAGCAATGACAAATAGATTAGTAAGTATATGGGCGACACCAGAGGATTTAACAGGTAAATTAGCAATCTCAATTATGAAGGCAAGAACAGAAATAAAACGTCCAGGATGGCAGCGGGCGGTTGATTTTGATGAGGCTTCACTTAGGCGAGAGATTATGGAATTGAAAAACGAAAATAAAAAATTAGCAGATGGTTTGAAAGCAGCCAGAGAAGAGATTTCTTTTTTGACAGAAGAAACAGATATTGCATTTGAAAATTGCGAAGTAAAGATAGAGTATCATTATCAAAGCCAAAGTGGATTGCGGGCTGGAAGTATAAATGTAAGATTGCAGGATTTGTTTATAACGATCGCCACTGAAATGATGGAAGTATCAATTGTTGAGCCTTTGGTAGAAAAGGTAATAAAGGTAAAATTCTTATATGGAAAAAAAGAAAGCCGCCTTGATGATAAACAATTTGTGAAAAAAATGTTGAATCAGTACCGAGCTTTAAATTTAATGTATTCTTATTGGAATAATGATAATAGAGAATTATATTGGGGATTAACAAACAAAGGGCGTAAGGTGAGAGATGACACCATTCTGATTAGAAATAATTAAATGTTTTTGGAAGTTAGGTATTGTATAGGTAGTAAATGATATTAGAGATAATAAAAAATAAATTGGCTACACGTGTGTAGCCAATTCATTGGAGGATGTATGGAAGAAAAAAATGAAGTGATAAAACAAAAAACAGCGGAGTTAATAGTGCCAGATGAGCAGCAATTTTATACGGATGTGTATTTCATATTACAGCAGGCAAGAGAAAAAGCTTATAATAGTGCGAATGGAATTATGACATATGCCTATTGGAACGTAGGACGGCGTATTGTTGAGCAGGAACAATATGGTGCAGAGAAAGCCCGGTATGGCTCTTACTTGATAAAAAATCTATCAATCCAATTGTCAGACGAATTTGGAACAGGATTTTCAGTTGCAAATTTAAAAAATTGTCGTCGATTTTATTTGACCTTTCCACAAGATTCATATGGATATTCGATAGCCGGTAAAATTCCATGGTCTCATCTGAGAAGTATAATGCGTATTTCGGATGAAGAAGAAAGAAGCTTTTATTTAAATGAAGTTTTGACTGAAAATTGGCCTGTAAGAGTTTTGGAGCGCAATATCAAAAGTGGATATTACAAAAGAATGCTTTCTACACAGTTGCCAGATAAAGAAGATAAAGTATTAGAATTTGTAAAAGATCCGTTTGTGTTAGAATTTATGGGAGTTACCCCAAATATCAGTCAATTGGAAAGTGATTTAGAAACAGCAATTATAAACAATCTACAGAAATTCTTGTTAGAAATGGGAAAAGGATTTTCTTTTGTAGGAAGGCAGATGAGAATATGTACCGAAACAACGGATTTCTATATTGATTTGGTTTTTTACAATTATATCCTAAAATGTTTTGTGATTATTGATCTAAAAACAAAAAAGCTGACACATCAGGATATAGGGCAAATGGATATGTATGTCAGGATGTTTGATGACCTAAAAAGAAGAGAAGATGATAATCCGACAATAGGTATTATTTTTTGTACGGATAAGGATGAAACAATTGTAAAATACTCTGTGTTGCATGAGAGTCAACAAATATTCGCTTCAAAATATATGACGGTGTTGCCAACGGTGCAAGAATTACAGAGAGAATTGGAGAGAAATCAGTTGATTTATGATAATGGAAAATAATATTTATTGCTAGTTTGAATGATATAAAATACGAAGCAAACTATTTTGTAAACGGTTATGACTACAAATTTGTGACTTTCATTCGTGTAATTATAAAAGTTGGCCTATAGACCAACCATAAAATAGAAATTTATATGAATTTTATGGCTCATAGTAGTCAAAGTAAGTTCGTGAAAGAGAGGTTTTCATATGCCAGATAAGAGAGGAAATTCGCAATCCGCTGACAACAGTCAGTTGCTTGCTCATAAAAGCAGCCCAAAAGACGGGCATGCTTTTAAATTACAAGCCCCCTACAAGCCCACAGGCGACCAGCCGCAGGCCATCGCAGAGCTGGTCAAAGGCTTCAAGGAGGGCAATCAATTCCAGACTTTACTAGGGGTTACGGGTTCCGGCAAGACATTTACGATGGCGAATGTCATTCAGGAATTGCAGAAGCCGACGCTGGTTATCGCCCACAACAAGACGCTTGCGGCGCAGCTTTACGGAGAATTCAAGGAGATGTTCCCTGAGAATGCAGTGGAGTATTTTGTGTCCTATTACGATTACTATCAGCCGGAAGCTTACGTTCCGTCTACTGATACTTACATCGAAAAGGATTCTGCCATTAATGATGAGATCGACAAGCTGCGCCATTCAGCGACTGCTGCTCTGTCAGAAAGGCAGGATGTGATCATTGTGGCCTCTGTTTCCTGTATTTATGGACTGGGAAGTCCGATTGACTATAAGGAAATGGTGATTTCCCTCCGTCCAGGCATGGAAAAGGATAGGGACGAGGTAATCCATAAGCTGATTGATATTCAGTATAGCAGAAATGATATGGATTTTCATAGAGGAACTTTCCGGGTACGGGGAGACGTGCTTGAAGTGTTCCCGGCCTATTCAGGAAACGAGGCATATCGTGTTGAGTTTTTTGGGGATGAGGTAGATAGAATTACAGAAATCGATACAACAACAGGGGAAATCAAGGCCAGTCTGGGTCATCTTGCCATATTTCCAGCCTCTCATTATGTTGTTCCAAAGGAGAAAATGATGGAGGCTACGGAAAATATTTTAGAAGAAATGAAGGAACAAGTAGCTTTTTTTAAAAGCGAGGACAAGCTTCTGGAGGCCCAGAGAATTGCAGAAAGAACAAATTTTGATGTGGAAATGATGAGAGAAACCGGCTTCTGCTCTGGTATTGAGAACTACTCCCGGCACTTGGTGGGGAGCGCGGCTGGGGAACCTCCCTGCACGCTAATTGATTATTTCCCGGATGATTTTCTGATTATTATAGATGAGTCTCATATTACACTGCCTCAGGTGCGGGGAATGTATGCTGGAGATCAGTCTAGAAAGAGAACTTTGGTTCAGTATGGCTTTCGACTTCCCTCTGCCCTAGACAATCGTCCTTTGAATTTTACTGAATTTGAAAGCAAAATCAGTCAGATGATGTTTGTATCAGCGACTCCGTCCGTATATGAGGAAGAACATGAACTGCTAAGGACAGAGCAGATCATCCGTCCCACAGGCCTTTTAGATCCGGAAATCTCTGTACGTCCAGTGGAAGGCCAGATTGACGATTTGATTTCTGAAGTAAATAAGGAAGTGGAAGGCCATCATAAGATATTGATTACAACTCTTACAAAGCGTATGGCAGAGGATTTAACAGAATACATGAGGGAAGCAGGAATCCGGGTGAAATATCTTCATTCGGATATTGATACCCTGGAACGTGCAGAGATTATCCGGGATATGCGTCTGGATGTTTTTGATGTGCTTGTGGGAATTAACCTGTTAAGAGAAGGGCTGGATATACCGGAAATCACCCTTGTGGCGATATTAGATGCAGATAAAGAAGGATTTCTCCGTTCTGAAACCTCATTGATCCAGACTATAGGCCGCGCAGCAAGAAACAGTGAGGGCCATGTAATCATGTATGCAGATATCATAACAGATTCCATGAGGGCAGCCATTGAGGAAACTGAACGGCGCCGCAGGATGCAGCAAGCCTATAACGAGAAGCATGGTATTACCCCGACTACGATTAAAAAGGCAGTCAGAGATTTGATCGCTATTTCCAAAGCAGCTGTGGAAAGGGAAGAGGACTTTAAGAAGGAGCCGGAATCCATGGATGTACAGGAGCTGCATAAGCTGGTAAAAGAGCTGACAAAGAAAATGCATCAGGCAGCGGCAGAGTTGAATTTTGAAGAGGCTGCCAGACTGAGAGACCGAATGGTAGAAGTAAAACAAATGCTGCTGGAACTGGAAGGCTAGAATATGGCTGGAAGTACAGCAGGAAAGATAAAATTTCCACAGATGGTATTAGGCAATGCCCCCCTGGTTATTGACGATTATTTTCAATAATGGTACAATTTTTATGCTGAAATAAGATAAAGGATGTGGCTGTCATGAAAAAATTGTATGAAGGCACAAAGGGCTCTGTCTATCAGGTGAAAAGCGTCATGGTTGACGAGCGTCTTACCAGACGTCTAGAGGCCTTGGGAGTGAATGAAGGGACTAGGATAGTTCTTATGAATAAAAAGGGCAGCGGGACCCTGATTATTAAAGTCAGGGGTACCAGGCTGGCTCTGGGAAGAAGGATTGCAGAGGGAATTGAGATAGAGGAGGAACCGCAAAATGGCTGAGAAAAAGGAAAAACCGATCCGGGTAGGCTTTGTAGGCAATCCGAATTGCGGAAAAACAACTCTTTTCAATGCATTTACTGGAGCAAATCTTAAAGTTGCTAACTGGCCTGGAGTAACTGTGGAGCGTGTGGAGGGAGAAACGAGTTACCAAGGCAGGGCGGTTAAGGTAATTGATCTTCCGGGAATTTACAGCCTTACCTCCTATACCATTGAAGAAATTGTGACGAGAAAATGTATTGAAGAAAACGAAGTAGATGTGATTATCAATGTAGTGGATGCTTCGTCATTGGAGAGAAACTTGTATTTGACTCTGCAGCTTCTGGAGCTGCGAAAGCCGGTAATCCTGGCGTTAAACATGATGGATATTGTAGAAGACAGGGGGATGGAGATTGATCTCCACCGCCTTCCTGAGATGCTGGGGGGCATTCCCGTTGTTCCGGTTTCCGCAAGAAAAAGAACAGGGCTGGATGTGCTGATGCATGCAGTGGTTCATCATTATGAAGAGGGGCCAAAGGGGATTGTAGTTCAATATAACAGGTATCTGGAGGATAAAATTGCAAAGATAGAGATTGTCCTGAAGGCCCGCTATGGTGAGATGGAAAATATCCGCTGGCATGCGATTAAGCTTCTGGAATATGATGAGGAAGTGGGCAGGGATCATCCAGTAGATGTGAATAATATTGCGGATCGAAGCTATGAAAAAGAGATTATTAATGAAAAATACAATTATATTGATGAGGTAGTAGGGGAATGCCTGTTTCACAAGGAGTCAAAGGAAGCGGCCACGGATCAGATTGATGAATATCTGACCCATCCTGTTTTAGGAATTCCGATTTTTCTTGGAATTATGGCCTTGGTGTTCTTTTTAACTTTTACTATCGGTGATTTTCTAAAGGGATATTTTGAGGTGGGGCTGGAATGGTTTTCAGCTGCTGTCCTTTCCTTTCTTACAACCATCCATGTGGCGGACTGGGTCATTTCCTTGATCGTAGATGGAATTGTAGCTGGCGTAGGAGGAATCCTTACGTTTCTGCCTAATATTTTCATCCTTTTCCTGGCTCTTGCCTTTTTGGAAGATAGTGGTTACATGGCAAGAGTCGCTTATGTTATGAATGAAACCATGAGCATGGTAGGACTGTCTGGAAAGGCATTTCTTCCTATGCTTCTGGGTTTTGGCTGTACAGTTCCCGCAGTTATGGCTGCCAGGGCTCTTCCCAGTGAAAGAGACAGAAGGAGGACGATTTTTATTACTCCTTTTATGTCTTGCTCTGCCAGACTTCCCATTTATGTGCTATTTGCCCAGCTGTTTTTCCCAAGCCATGCCTTATATGTGGCTTATTCCCTGTATTTGGTAGGGCTGGTAATTGCAATAGGAATTGCTTTTACCATTCATAAGATAAGTCCAGCAGAAGAAGGAGATGCCCTTTTGATAGAGCTTCCGGAATATAAGACGCCTAATGCCCGTACAGTTGCCATCTATGTATGGGATAAGGTAAAGGATTACCTGACAAAAGCAGGAACTACGATTTTTATTGCATCGATTGTGCTTTGGTTCGTCCTGAATATGGGAGCAGGGGGCTTTGTAGAGGATGTATCAGAAAGCTTTGCTGCCATGTTTGGCCGTCTTCTTGTGCCGGCACTGATACCAGCAGGTCTTGGAAGCTGGCAGATTGCTGTAGCACTTATTTCCGGTCTGTCAGCCAAGGAGGTTGTGGTTTCCAGCTTTTCGGTCCTTTATGGAATTGGAAATATTAATTCCGCAGCAGGAATGGATTCCCTATCAAAGGTTCTATCTGTGTCCGGATTCGGAGCAGTAAATGCATATGCGCTGATGATTTTCTGCCTTTTGTATTCCCCCTGTATGGCTGCTGTTGCGACGATAAAGAGAGAAACACATTCTTGGAGATGGACACTCATGATGGTGGGGTTTCAAATCCTGATTGCCTGGGTCGGTGCTGTAGCGGTATATCAGATAGGAAGCAGAATATTTTAAAAGACAAAATAGGAAAATGATTGTGAAATGCCTTAGGTTGTGGGATATATTCCAGGAATTTTGGAGGAAATGCCAGATGGAAGGAAAATCCGGTCAGACAGACGGGAGTAGAGATAAGTATGGCTGGAAAGCTGTTCTTCTTTCGGAACTTCATTTTGATTGATTTCCTGAACCAGCTCGTCCATATCCTGGGAGGAGGAGCTGGGATCGCCAGGTATGAGAAGAACTTCATGTATGCTGGATGGAATAATGATTAAATCATTATCCACAGCCTCAGCAAAGCTTTTCAGGATTCCCGGATAAAGCATGCAGTAGGCGCCATTGATACCTTTCGTATTGGTTAGGATATGGATAGGAGGGCAATTTGGAGGAATATTCTTCCCCTGCCTTGCTGTGAAAGTCTCAGATTCCCGCGGTAGAGGTGCGCACTCGCTGCGCTGTCCGTACGGCGCCAGAATGCTATTTTTGCATTCTGTGTGCATCTGCTGGAGGCTCGCAGGCCCCTTGCTTTCATTCATGGTGGTGTCTGCATGGCAGACATGGGGGGTTACTGTGCTTTCCTGACAGAAGGAGAGAGAACTGTCCTGGAGGATTTCTTCCACTGCATCTGCCAGATCACGGAGAACTGGAGGAAGCATAGCCATAGAGTTTTGATGCGCCTGAAAAAAGAGATCATTTACGGTTAGGTTCCATTGAGAAAGAAGTCCATTACTGACCAGAGAAGTAAAAACCTCATCTTCATTTTCTGTAAAGAGGTAAAAAACAATACTGAGGTCAAGAAAGGGAATGTGGGGAATGGTTTCCAGAAAGGAATGATTTTCTGCTGTGTTGATGAGTCTGCAGGCCAGATGGCTGGCAGAGGACGAAAGGGAGAGAAACTGTTCCGGTTCAAAGGAGGGCGGAAGAGAATGGCCAGTATATAGATTGATGATCTCTGATACAATACCGGATAAAGAAGTGCCGCTTTCATATTCATCAAAAAATTGGCGCAGATAAATAGCAGCAGCCACAGGAGATGGGAGCTTTCGTATGCACAGACTGTCAGAAAGGACTCCGTTATTTTTGGAAACCTGCTGAAGAAATACAGCAAAAGAGCTTCCAAGACGACCGGCAACTGCCTGCTGGACGTTTTGTAAAAATGTTTCGTATACCAATTGTATACCTCCTTTTATGAAATTTTTATGAAATGTAAAATGGGGAATTGATGGTTCCGAGCGGAACCCTTGAATGCCAGGAAGCCGGTATTTTCTATTATATAAGAATCTGCCTGGGTTTGCAAGAAAATTCTGAGAAAGGAGCAGAAGGAATCATGGCTGAAAAGAGAAAGGAAGAGAAGATAAGGAAACACATCTTCTTTTCTGGAATGGTTCAGGGAGTGGGGTTTCGGTATCGGGCATATTATGCGGCACAGTCCCTGGGGCTTACAGGATGGGTGAAAAATCTCTGGGACGGACGGGTGGAAATGGAGATTCAGGGTGATGAGGAAACGATCAGCCAAATGCTGGAACAGCTTTACAATGGACGCTTTGTCTCCGTTGAAAAAATAGAATCCGAGGGAATTCCAGTAAAGCAGGAATCGGGTTTTCGGGTGAGGGGATAAAGCTGAGGACTTTTCTATATGGGATGTGTTGGAAAACATATAGAAAAGAAATAAAATAAGTACTTGCAGTCCTGTGAAAATTGTAGTAAAATATTACTGTTGCACCTGTAGCTCAGTGGATAGAGCAGTGGCCTCCGGAGCTGCGTGCGTAGGTTCGATTCCTATCAGGTGCAGTTTTTGTATTACCAGGAAGATGTCTGTAAATGCTGAGGTTTCAGTATTTATAGGCTTTTTCTTTTTTCAGAACAAGTGTATGAGAATGCCTTTACAGTTCCTATGGCTTGCTTTTTAGGGCATATTTTGATAAAATAAATAAAAATTGGGAGATTATGAACATTCAAACAGGAGGATATAGCGAGTGAAGGATAAAAAGCAAAGGGATAAAATGGCTACAGGCAATTCTGGCACATATAAATATCTCCGCCTGCTGGTAATTCCCGTTATCGCATTCATTTTAATTCTTGTTATTGTAATTGCGGACAAGTCTCCAAAGACAGAAATACCGGATGGAGAGACTGTGGATTTATTGGCAGACAGCAGTTTCGAGGAGACGTCAGAGGAACAGGCAGGGTCTGCAGACAATTTTGTATTGAGCAAGAATGAGATTCCAGAAATCAGTGCTTTGATGGAGCGATACTGCCAGGCCAAGGCGGATTGCGATGCAGAGACCATGTATGAATTGTATGGAAAGACAGATACTGAGGGTATAGAAGAGTTACGTTCTAAAATGCAGTGGAGAGCAAAGTATATAGAGTCTTTTCAGAACATTACCAGCTATACCATACCAGGACTTGATGAAAATTCCTATCTGGTATATGTAAGTGCAGATATTAAATTTCATGTAACAGATACCTTGGCGCCTAATCTTATGTGGTGCTATGTAACGAAGAATCAGAGTGGAACTTTTATTATTGTGGAAAATGTGCCAAGAGAGGTATTGGTTTATGTGGCTCAGGCTGAAAAGTCAGAAGGTGTGCGCCTTTTGGCACAACAGATAAATGCAAGGCTGGAGGAGGCAGCGGCCTCAGATTCTAAGCTGGCAAGTGCTTATGGAATGCAGAGGAAAGGAGCGCCAGCCCCAGGAGATGAGACTACTGCTGCTATGGGCCTTGAGACCACTGCTGGAGAAAGCCGAGAAAGCGAAGAGAATCCAGAAGAATCCTCTTCTTTTGTAAATGAAGCTTCCATGGAAGATGGGACCGTAGAGGAAACTTCTGCTTCCTGAGAGGCCGATAAGGGCAGGAGAATTGTTAATGGTTTGATAAATGGGTCCGGAATACCGGACTCTATTTTATCGCACTGTGGCGGAAGGGAATGATGCTGTTCATGTGGCTCGCCACAGGCGGAAAACCTTGCGAAAGCAGGGTTCTCTCTTGTACTATAGGAAAGATTTTTTACTGTAAAGTACGAAAGCTGCTGGCTTTCCTATGAACCTTCATGTGCACAGTTGGCATACCACCATGAATGAAAGCATCTGGCGTATTTGGAATATCTGAACTCAGTTTTCTGCTGCGCAGAAAAGAGTAGTTTCACAGAAAATAAGACCCCCTCTGGGGATGCACACTTTTTTATTTAATAATAGGAGAATAAAATGGATGTAAAAGATTTTTATTTTGATTTACCTCAGGAACTGATTGCCCAAGATCCTTTAGAAGATCGTTCTGCTTCCAGGCTTTTGGTATTGGATAAGGAGACAGGGGAGGTAGAACACAGGAGTTTTCGGGACATTCTTTCCTTTTTAAAAAAGGGAGACTGCCTTGTTATTAATAATACAAAAGTAATTCCAGCTAGGCTTTTTGGCGTAAAGACAGGAACAGAAGCGAAAATCGAAGTGCTTCTTTTAAAAAGAAGGGAACATAATATATGGGAGGTCCTTGTAAAGCCAGGAAAAAAAGCCAGGCCTGGGACAACGATCCACTTTGGGGAGGGGCTTCTTACAGGAACAGTGATTGACGTGGTAGAGGAAGGAAACAGGCTGATACAATTTTCTTACGAAGGAATATTTGAAGAGATTTTGGATAAGCTGGGCCAGATGCCCCTGCCTCCTTATATCACTCATCAGCTGAAGGATAAGAATCGCTATCAGACTGTTTACGCTAGACATGACGGCTCTGCGGCAGCGCCTACAGCAGGGCTTCATTTTACAGAAGAGCTGTTAAAGCAGATAGAGGCTATGGGAGTCGAAATCGCCCATGTAACGCTTCATGTGGGGCTTGGAACCTTTCGACCTGTAAAGGTAGAAAATGTCCTGGATCACCATATGCATTCTGAATTTTATATGGTAGAGGAAGAAGAGGCAGCGAAGATTAACAAAACGAAGAAAAACGGCGGTAGAATCATTTGCGTGGGAACTACCAGCTGTCGCACTCTGGAATCAGCTGTTGGAGAGGATGGCCTTTTGAAGGCAGGAAGCGGCTGGACAGATATATTCATTTATCCAGGCTATCAATTCCGAATTCTGGATGGTCTGATTACCAACTTCCATCTTCCTGAGTCTACACTGATTATGCTTGTTTCTGCTTTAGCAGGAAGGGAGCGGGTATTGTCAGCTTATAAAGAAGCGGTAAAGGAGAAATACAGGTTTTTTAGTTTTGGGGATGCCATGCTAGTGATTTAATATCAAAGTCATGTTTTACAACAGCTTTTTCAGATTGCATAATCATTTCCAGGCAAAGAAGGGGCAGCCAAGTCTGCCAGAGTAATTTTATTAAAAAAATCTGTGATTAAGGAGTCTAATTTCTGCCACATGGGAAGAGTCGGGCATTCTGCTATTCTGGTACAGGATTTGGACTCTTTTTCCAGACACGCTACAGGAGCCAGACAGCCTTCTGTCAGAAGCAGAATACTATAGATACTATATTGTTCCGGGGACCTGGTAAGCATATATCCTCCGCCTTTTCCCCTTAGTCCAATGAGCATATGATGATGTACCAGTATTTTTAGGATGCTTTCCAGATATTTTTCAGAGATTTCCTGACGCCGGGCAATTTCTTTTAAAGGAACATATCCTTCCCCTTGATGCTGTGCCAGATCAATCATAACTCTAAGGGCATAACGCCCCTTTGTGGAAATCATCATAAACAGAGCCTCCTTTCAAGAATAATCCTATTATATAACAAGGTATATAGGAATTCAACGAAATGGAAGAAAAATGTCGAAAATGTTATTCCATGTTTTCCAGATTGTTCTTGACAGTAAAAGATGAGAGGCCTATAATCCCTATAAACCTATTTAATAAGTTGGTAATTAAAGGGAATAGAAGCTCATAGTATGATGAGGGAGGAAATAAAAGATGGGAAAGATATACACATCTGTAGATCAGCTAATTGGAAGAACTCCTCTTTTAGAACTGCTGAATATGGAAAAAGAAAATGATCTTAAAGTCCGGCTTTTGGCTAAGCTGGAATATTTTAATCCGGCTGGTTCTGTAAAGGACAGAGTTGCAAAAGCTATGATTGATGATGGAGAAGCTAAGGGATTGTTAAAGCCTGGATCGGTTATCATTGAGCCTACCTCTGGCAATACAGGAATCGGTTTGGCATCCGTTGCTGCTGCCAGAGGATACCGCATTATGATTGTAATGCCAGAAACTATGAGTGTAGAGAGAAGGCAGCTTATGAAAGCCTACGGTGCAGAGCTGGTGCTTACGGATGGGAAAAAAGGAATGCAGGGAGCAATTGAAAAGGCAGAGGAGCTGGCAGGGGAAATACCAGGAAGCTTTATACCAGGCCAGTTTGTAAATCCAGCCAATCCATCCGCCCATAAGGCTTCTACCGGTCCGGAAATATGGGAGGATACAGATGGAAATGTGGATATTTTTGTAGCAGGTGTGGGGACTGGAGGAACAATTACCGGAGTTGGAGAGTATCTGAAGTCTAAAAACCTGGATATTAAAATAGTAGGAGCAGAGCCGGCATCTTCCCCGGTCCTGTCGAAAGGAACAGCAGGTGCTCACAAAATTCAGGGAATCGGCGCGGGTTTTGTACCTGAGGTATTAAATACTCAGGTTTATGACGAAATCATTCCGGTTGGAAATGAAGATGCATTTGCTGTTGGGAGAAGAGTGGGAAGGACAGAGGGCATTCTCGTTGGAATTTCTTCCGGAGCGGCTCTCTGGGCAGCAATTCAACTGGGAAAAAGGCCAGAGAATGAAGGGAAAACCATTGTAACGCTGCTGCCAGATACTGGGGACCGTTATTTGTCAACGCCTCTTTTTGAAGCCTGAGGGCTGTCTTTGTTTTTCCATCTTTCCATTGATAAAGGAGGAGGAAATGGGTATAATTATTAATTAAGACTGCCAAAGGGGCAGCAGTTTTTTGGATAGCCGTTTTACAGAAAGAGAAAAAAAGAGTGAAAGAAATACATTTTCCCCATACCTGTTTGTACCCAATCAACCTTTATGGGCATGACCGGAGCACAGTTATAAATGAAAGTATCCCAGTGTCTGGCATACTTGAACTTAGTTTTCTGATATGGGAAAAGGGCATTTTCACAGGAAACTCCCATGTCTGCCATGGATAATCACCATGGATGAAGTGAAGTTTCCTGTGGGCCTGCGGTGTCTGTACACAGAATGCAAAAGGAGCATTTTGGCGCTGTACGGCCAGCGCAGGGAGTGCGCAGTCCTACCGCTTAGGATTCGAGACTTTCATCGTAAACGGGGTATGTATTGCTGTGAAGGGTACAAAGAATGGAGGAAAATATGGAACTTACACGTTTAAATAAATGGTTAAGCGAATCAGGAATCTGCTCCAGGAGAGAGGCAGATCGGTTGATTGAGGAAGGCAGGATTCTTGTGAATGGGCAGAGAGCCTTGACAGGAATGAAGGTAAGCGGTACAGAATCTATTATCTGCGATGGAAGGGATGTCAGCCATAAGAAAAAGGACAAGCCAGTACTTCTGGCTGTGAATAAACCAAAGGGGATTGTATGTACGACATCACAGAAAGATAGGGCTGAAAACATTGTGGATTTTCTCCATTATCCGATTCGTATTTATCCTATCGGCAGGCTGGATAAAGACTCTACAGGGCTGCTCCTGATGACAAACCAGGGAGATATTGTAAATAAAATTTTGAGAGAAAGCAATGCCCATGAGAAGGAATATTTGGTGAGAGTAACTCAGCCTCTGACAAGGGAATTTCTTTCGCAAATGAGGCAGGGAGTGGATATCCTGGATACCAGAACAAAGCCATGTTTTGTGGAACAAACAGGAGGTTACACCTTCCGTATTATATTAAAACAGGGATTAAATCGTCAGATTCGAAGGATGTGCCGGGCTTTGGGATATCATGTTGCTGCATTGAAGAGAGTACGTGTTATGAATATTAGACTTGGGGATATGAAGCCTGGAGAATATCGGGAGATAACTCAGGAAGAGTGGGAGGATATGTCGAAGCTTTTGGCAGGTTCGTCCAGTCTTTCTTATAAAGAACGGCTGGATTCCAGCAGGGAAGGAGAGAAGGCTTATGGAAGAAAAGGTCTTTAGAATCAAAGAGCTGGTGGGACTGTTGTCAGAGGCAGGAAGAGCTTATTATCAGGAGAGCCGGGAAATTATGAGCAACTATGAGTACGACAGGCTCTATGATGAACTGGTATCTCTGGAAAAAGAAACAGGAGTGATTCTGTCAGGAAGTCCCAGCCAGAACGTAGGTTATGAAGTATTGAGTGAGCTGCCAAAAGAAGCCCATGACAGGCCCATGCTCTCTCTGAACAAAACAAAAAGCATAGAAGAGCTTCAGGAATGGCTTGGGGATAAGACAGGGCTTTTATCCTGGAAGCTGGATGGCCTTACAATTGTCCTGACCTATGAAGGCGGAGTCCTTAAAAAGGCTGTTACAAGAGGCAATGGGGAGATCGGAGAGGTAATCACCAGCAATGCCAGATGTTTTGCCAATATTCCATTGTCCATTCCCTATAAAGGCCAGCTGACTCTCCGCGGTGAAGCAGTAATCCGATATTCGGATTTTAGCAGAATCAATGAAGAGATTGAAGATATAGATGCCAGATATAAGAATCCAAGAAATCTATGCAGCGGCTCGGTCCGCCAACTTAACAGCCAGATAACAGCCAGAAGAAATGTCCGCTTTTTCGCCTTTGCTCTCGTCCAGGCAGAGAATGTGGATTTTCTGAATTCCAGGAAAAAACAGTTTTTATGGCTTCAGGAGCAAGGATTTGAAACCGTAGAATGGAGAGAAACAACAGAAAAAAGTCTTCCTCTTACGGTGAAGGAATTTGCTGATAAAGCAAAAACCAGTGATGTTCCATCGGATGGACTGGTACTTCTATATGATGATATTGCCTATGGACAGTCTTTGGGAAGAACAGCCAAGTTTCCAAGAGATTCTATTGCATTTAAATGGGCAGATGAGATCCAGGAAACTACGCTGTCATATATAGAGTGGAGCGCTTCCAGGACTGGGCTGATTAATCCAATTGCCATATTTGAGCCAGTAGAGCTGGAGGGGACAACGGTCAGCCGCGCCAGCGTCCATAATATAAGTATTATGGAGGCTTTAGAGCTGGGAGAAGGGGATCGGATTACAGTCTATAAGGCAAACATGATTATCCCACAGATTGCAGATAATCTGACGAGGAGCGGAGTAAGAGATGTACCGAAGATGTGCCCAGTTTGTAGTGGGCCCACGCAGATCCGCCAGATGAATGATGTAAAATCGCTGTATTGTCTAAATCCGGATTGTCAAGCCAAAAAGATAAAAAGCTTTACCCTTTTCGTCAGCAGAGACGCTTTGAATATTGACGGATTGTCAGAAGCCACGCTGGAAAAGTTTATCAGCGCTGGTTTTATTCGTGAATTTGCAGATATTTTTCATCTGGATGTTCATCAGGAAGCCATTGTAGAGATGGAGGGATTTGGAGAAAAATCGTATGAAAACCTGATGGAGGCTATTAAAAATGCGTCTCATACAACTTTGCCCAGAGTGATTTATGGTTTGGGAATTACCGGAATCGGCTTGGCAAATGCAAAAGTTCTGTGCCGCCATTTTAAATACGATTTTGAAGCTATGCGCCGCGCAAAAGAAGAAGAGCTGGTGGAGGTGGATGGAATTGGCAATGTGCTGGCAGAAGCCTGGACCTCTTTCTTTTCCAGCGAGAAAAATAATGAGATGGCAGACAGGCTCCTTATGGAGCTGACAATTGAGAAAGAAGAGATTGCCGATGAGGAAGAGGCCATATTTTCTGGAAAAAATTTTGTAATCACAGGTTCATTGGAACATTTTACTAATCGTAAGGAGCTTCAGGCCCTGATTGAAACAAAGGGCGGAAAGGTGACCGGGTCAGTAACAGCTAAAACCACATATCTGATTAACAATGATAAGACATCTTCAACCTCTAAAAATAAAAAGGCAAGGGAGCTGGGAATTCCTGTAATTTCTGAAGAGGATTTCCTTGAGATTATAGGAGAGTAATGGGCCCATTGTGGGCGGGAACCTTGGGAAGAGAGATTTTTTATCATATGATAAAAGGAGTTTTGGAGAGTCCTGGGGGTAAGGTCTTAGGGTTCTAAGGTCCTAAGGAATCCACCAGGCTTTGCCTGGTCCCCCTTAGGACAGAGAATCTACTAGGCCTTATTTGGTGTTCTTTAGGAGATAAGAGGAAATGGCGACGTTCTCTGATTATTCCAGAGACAATAACAGTTCGTGCATGTCTGATGGAAAGAAACGTTCAGATATACTCTGTTCGCATGGCAGCCAGGACTGAAAACGATAAAAAGACAGAACGGGAGGAAAAAACGATGCCAATTAAAGTTCAGAATGACCTGCCGGCTAAAACAGCGCTGGAAAATGAGAACATATTTGTAATGGATGAGGCCCGGGCCTTGAGTCAGGACATTCGTCCTCTTGAGATTCTAATTCTTAATCTGATGCCTCTGAAAGAAGAAACAGAGCTGCAGCTTCTGAGGCTTATGTCCAATACACCTTTACAGGTGAACTGTACCTTTCTCATGGTTTCTGGCCATGTGGCAAAAAATACTTCTGCCAGCCATCTGAATAAGTTTTATGTGTATTTTGAGGATGTAAAGAATCTGAAATTTGATGGAATGATTATTACAGGGGCTCCAGTAGAAAATATGGAATATGAAAAGGTTCATTACTGGGAAGAACTGACAGAAATCATGGAGTGGAGCAAAACCCATGTCACCTCCACCCTTCACATCTGCTGGGGGGCTCAGGCTGGCCTTTATTACCACTATGGAATCCCTAAATATGAAAGAAAGAAAAAGCTGTCCGGTGTCTACAGACACAAGCTGCTTCACCACAAAGAACCTTTGGTAAGAAGCTTGGATGACTACTTTTACTGTCCCCATTCCCGATATACAGAGGTAAGGAGAGAGGACATTTTAAAAAGGCCGGAGCTGAAGCTTCTGGCAGAGTCTGAAGAGGCCGGAGTCTTTCTTGTAATCAGCCGGGACGGACGCCAGGTCTTTATCCAGGGCCATCCAGAGTATGACAGGATGACCTTGGCAAATGAATACCACCGGGATTTAAGCAAAGGCCTGAATCCAGAAATTCCTTGCGATTATTATGAGGATAATGATCCCTTTGCAACCCCTGTTTTAAGCTGGCGGAATATGTCAGGAACCATATATTCGAACTGGCTCAATTATTACGTATATCAGATTACTCCATATGAGCTGTAGGGAAAGTCCTTGAAAAGCCTGTATTTTCTTGGTTTAGCGGCAATTATTAAATTTAACAAAATATCGCAAATTTACGCTATTTATTGAAAAAATGGGGTATGAATTGGGTACGATAAGCTATTAAAATGGGGTATGGAATTAGACTCATATAACCTAAAGATACAAAAGGGTATTGGATATCAAGAAATCAGGTATAGGACTGATTGCTGATGATGAAGTGTTTGTGCTGGTGAATAGCACGAATAATGATTGGATGTCTAATCATGAGGGGCTAACAAATAACCTGCATGGTGATTTTCGTATGCATAAAGCAGGTTATGCACATTTTACGCTTAGTGGAGTTGACAAAAAGATTGAAACATATACAGATAAGCTGGTTGCAGAGCATTTCCTTGAAAAACCTGATAAATGTAATAAAATATGACATATTGACAGGGATAAGAATACCTGCTATTACAGGAACCTTATCTGGGTGAATGATGAATAATATATGGATTTACAGCGTGGGATTGTGCTTGTAGAGGAATTGGGAAGACAACAGGAATATATACCGTATATTAGGCAACAGGCAAATCTCCGTTTGGCTTCTACAGCGAGAGTATCAAAAGTAATGAATTTACATCCAGATGATTTAGAAAGAATCGAAGAGTTATATATTCATTTTATGGATGGGACATTACCAAAAGGATGAGTGTACATAAGGCATATCGGATAGGGAAAATTTATCTGGTATGTCTTATTTTTTTTGCGGATTTTGGTCGGATACATGTATAGATACTTTGCATATTTTAGATTCAAACATACATTCCTTATTTCTTTCATATATCCATAATACATTAAGAAACATGGAGAAGAACGAAATAAAGGATAGGTTATTTGATGTACTGAATGATACAGATAATCTGCCGATACAGGATATTGCGGTTGATGATAGGAATGATATGGTGAATGTTTACCTTACAGATGGTACAAGGCGGTTCATGTAGAAAAATGTGGAATTTGGAATATTTGTGAGGTATAATATAGAAAAATATAATCTTATGGGAGGATTGGTGTTATGAAGAAGTTATTGATATGGAGTATAGTAATCATGTTATCTTTTGTTTTAACTGGCTGTGGTTGCGAACATGAGTATGATGAGGGGGAAATTACGAAAGAAGCAACGTGCAAGGAAGAAGGTATTAAAACCTTTACTTGTAAATTATGTGGTGAAGAGAAAACTGAGGCAGTTCCGCTTGCTGAACATACATATGACAGTGGGAAAGTAACAAAGGAGGCCGCTTGTACTGAAGAAGGAGAAAAGACATTAACGTGTAAAATATGCGACAATGAAAAAGTTGAAGCTATTAAAATAAAAGATCATGATTATGAAGAAAAAATAACTAAAGAAGCAACTTTTAAGGAAGAAGGTATTAAAACCTTTACTTGTAAAGATTGCGGAGATTCATATACAGAAGCTATTCCTGTTAGGGATGATAAAATTATTTTGACAGTAGAAGATAAGATAAACTATGAAAAAGATACAGGTGCATGGAGGTTTAGGCCTTTCGTTGAACTTGTATGCAAAATTGAAAATATGACTGATAAGGATATTAAAGGTATTGAAGGAGGATTAATCGTTAATGATTTGTTCGGAAAACAAATAATAACAATTGGGTGGGACATTACGGGAGAAGATATACCTGCAAATGGTTTTATTAGACAAAAAGATTATGGAATAGAAATAAATGAATTTATTGATACACATATGAAACTATATAACACGGATTATGATGATTTGAGATTTGAATATAAAGTCAAACAGATTGTATATACAGATGGTACAACTGAATCACTATAAATTAGGAAAATATAGTACAAAGTTAAGAGAATATGTGTGGTAGTTAAAAATATAAGAGGGGGTGTCGCAAAATCATCAAATCAGATAATTGAGCGGCACCTTTGCTCTAAGAAATATGAAAATCGGGTAAGAAATCCTGCTCTGCGGGTTTCTTACCTGATTTTTTCATACTTTAATAAAGCTGCATCATAACAGCCTGTTGTTTATGCTGTTTTCAGTGGAAACAGATAGCTTCTCATCCTGTCTCCCTGGATTTTTGTATGCAGTTTATTTATGTTATAACCAAAACACAGCAGGAGAACCTCCAGTTTTACCCTGGTTTTTCCACGCAGCAGAAATCTTTGGAACTCATAGTCATTTTTCAGGATTCTGAAGGCTCCTTCTGCCTGAATGGAACGGTTCATACGGTATTTTGTGCCAGTCTCGCTCAGGATGTTCCAGTACGATTCCTCTCGTTTCTCCAGAAAACTTATTGAAATATACCCCCTCCCCCTTGTGTATGATAGTTCGGTAGGTTCCAAAGCAGAGGTGACATGTGAGTAGAATAGCTGTGGCCCTTTCCGACAAACAACACTTGAAATAAAATGTAAACCTACCCGTCATACCCTTGCACCTGCTGCCCCTATTCCTATCATACAGACTGCATAAAACCTTGGGTAAGCACACTGTAAGCCGATTCTAGCCACTTTCCAGGCGTTATCCTAAATGTATCAATGAAGCATTACAAGCCGAAAATAAGCCTGAAATCGTAACGTGGCTATACGATGATAAGCAAATAAACCGCACAAAAAAGACTATGAGTTATTGAAGCCCATAGCCTTTATTATATATCATCCGCTATCTGTTTATCGTGTTGTTATCATTCCCAATAGTAGCCTGAGCCATCCTCAAAGTATAGCTGCAAACTGTATTCAGTGGCCGAAAAGTCAACTACTGCATCCATATCTACAATATTATCATTAAGCGGTATATATCCATCAGGTATAACTTCCTTTGTCTCTGTTACCGTCTGTGTTTCTGTTATTGTTTCCGTTTGCGTAGTGCCTAATAGATAAGCAGATACAAACATAAGTCCCATAGCTGTGATAATACCGATTGTTTTAATTGATTTCTTCATAGTGTTTGCTTTCCTTTTCATGTATGATATTTTATGATTCTTTCAAGTTAGGGCAAAGACCTAAACCGCCGTCAATGTGCGGTACTCTTCTATACGCTCCACGGTGTATGCGGTCTTTTCTGTCGCATTGTATACAGTCGCATTTCTGAAATTCTTCATAGGTCATTTTCCAAGCTTGTATTATTTTCAAAGTGTTCTCTTGTCATATCCTTTATACCTTCCTTTGCTTTTCTATTGTCAGGAGTTTCTTTTATTGTCAGGGTGCAGCCGTTCCAACTGTTACACCCATTTTTTACACTTATGCTAATGATTCATCCAGTATATATTTGACTGCCTTTTCAGCCCTGCCTGAAGCTGATACAATGAACTTAACATCATTCTTTAGTACTGACATTCTGAATATAAGCAGTTGAGTTGCGGAAGCTCTTTCTTGCCTCAATTCCAAGGATATTTAAAATGTTGGCACTGCCAATTTCGGCTACAAGCTCTTCTCTGCTGTAGTCGCTGCTGCCAAAAGCCGCAAGTCCTTTTCAGTCTTCTGCACGATTGCAGCGGCCTTCTTTCATAGTGCTGTGAACTGATTCGTGAAAGGCTGCGCTGTAATACTCACTGACATCTGTAAACTGTTCAAACAGTGGCAGACGTATCATATCACGCATAGGTAAATAGTAAGCTTCATCACCTGCTTTATGCTCCACCCTGATATGTTCCCTTGTCCAATAATCATGCAGTATGTTTTCCGCTTTTTCTATCGGCTCTATCTGGTTTCGCTCGTCCGTTGATAAAGGGTCCACACCTTCCACCTGTGAAATATGAAAAACATTGTAGTATCTTAATAATGGTATCTGCTTTACTTCCTTTGTCCCGTCCTCTTTTATTTCTTCTACAGGCTGTATTTTCCAGAATACAACGATTTCAGATTTAGCTCCCTTACGGATATGTCCGCCTGAATCCTGCCATTGTTTGAAGCTTGCATACTCTCCATCATGATTCAGGATCATCTGATTCAATAATGAATAGCTTTTTTTATTGATACGGTTGTATGCGCCGCTTCTGATTCCAGTCCAGGGCTTTTCCCAGGGAATAACGCCTTGTTCTAATTGATTAATAATCCGTTCTGTCACCATTTCGTATACTGATTTCCCCATATCCTATAACCTCCAAAATAAAAAAGTGCAAAGCCTTTGATAATTCAATAGACTTTACACTTGGATGGTGTGATATAGGTTTATGTAGTTGTTATGCTGTATGTTTTGTTTTATCAGTTTTATGCTTATCTAAAATAGCATGGACTCTTTCAATTTCATCAATTATGAAATTGTCATCACGATGCAACCGCCTTAAATCTGCTTTTACATCAATCATATCTTTTTCAATACCTATTACCTTTTCAAGTAATAAATCAAGTTTTTCACTGTCTGTCATATGCTTATTCCTCCTAATAAAACAAGTATATCACAGTCAAAGTGCAAAGTCTATTCAATTATCAAGGTGCTTTTGTTATGTTGCTAGTTGGTTTGATAAGATTATTATATACCCTAAAAGTAGTGTTTTCAATATAAAATATTACCAATATTTAGGGTATAAAATTGTATAATATAACTATATTTAGGGTACACTTGATTTAGGATATATTTTGTGTTAAAATAATAAAAATAGATGTATAGCGTATTAATTTATAAAATAGACGGGGGTTTGTATGATTAGTTATGAAAAATTAGTTAAAAAGTTAAAAGACAATAACATAAGTCAATATAAATTAAAACAAGAAAGAATTATAGGTTCTGCAACGATTACAAAGATATTTAAAAACGATGGTTTAAATGGGGAATCTATTGATATAAAAGTAGTGGATAAATTATGCAAATTATTAAAGTGTCAACCTGGGGATATATTAGAAGAAGTTGAAGATATAGAGGGATATTCTGATACATCTGAGCGAAGATATAGAGGGTAGTAACAGATAAGAGTATAGGCATACGATGTGTATGCCTTATTCTTTTGTCTTATATACCCTAAAAATAGTGATAATGCATATTGAAGTCACTATGTTTAGGGCATACAATATCATTGCAAGGTCAAACAAAACAGACCTACATAATAGCAACCGAGTAAGCCGAAAGCACTCATAAACTTAAAGCAATATACTGGTGACGATATTAACATGAGAGGAATAGTCCAGAAGATTCTTTAAGGGTTGCTACTAAATTAAGAAAAGGAGATCAGAAGCATGTGTGCAAATATGAAAGAGTTCCAGGCAGTATCAGAAAGAATTTTCGAGTTAGAGTAGAAGAAAGCCAAACAGAAAAAGGAAATGGATGCTCTGGACAAAGAAATTAAACAGCTTAAAAGCGAGACTTCTTCTTATATAAAGAAACGCTAGAAAACAGAGCTTACAGTTGCAGGACTTACCGTCTTATTTACGGCCTATGTAAAATCGGCATTCGATAAAGAGGCATTTATTGCAGGCGAGGATGACGGCCAGGCAGTCTATAACAGATATTTAAAAAATATTCCTATGGAGCGTGTTACGGTAAGACTTGCCAAAACACAGCTATAAAGCGGTTACGACAGCCGTAAACAGGACTTCAAACTTATCATATCGTCCCATCCTTTATAGGATGGGGAGCAGTAAGTAATATCCCCTGATGAGTCTTTGAAAATTAAGACGAAACTCCCTGGCCGGGAGTCGGGATAAGTGCACGATCCAACAATAATTAAATTTTGGAGGAAGCTGCAATGAAGAGTATCAGTCTTAAAAATATGGAGCCGTTGACAGCAGAAGAAAAGGTATTCAGTGCCGATTTAGAAAACTACAATCAGTTTTTTAAGTACATGAAGATAAATAAGTTAGACCAGGAAGAATGGTATGATATTTTGATTCTGCATTATTTAAGAGCAGTAAAGAAGTATCTGAATATTCCACGCCTGCAGCAGTATGAATTTGGTGCAGTTCTTTTTAAAACATTAGACAGTGCAAGGTCAAACCACTGCAAGTCGGTGACAATACCAAAAAGAATGCCGGAGAGCGGATTATGCAGCCTTAATTACATGCTGGATGACGGCAGAGGGAAAGAAATGCAGATTGATGCATGGCAGATTGACAAGAAAGCCAGTGTTGAAAAACAGGTTGTTAGTAAGAGTTGTTTTGAGGAATTTTGGAATGCTATTGATGGATTTTTCTGGAATGAACAAATGAAAGTAGTAGCTTCCTTACTGTTAGAAGGCTATTCCAAAAGAGAAGTTATAGAACATATTATGAAACGTGCAGTATATAGGCATTTCAGGGAACTGAAAGCACAGAAAAGGAGTTCTGAATGTGGTGCGGATATTAGCTTTAATGAGATAGATGCTTATATAGGACAATCAATCAGAGGAATGGAGAATCTTTCATCATTGAAATATGACGAAACCATTAAGCAAATAGAGAGTATCTTGACAGCAGAGCAGCAACGGATTTTCTTTGATAAGCTGCAAGGCTATTCACTCAAAGAAATAGCGGAAAAAAGCGGATTAAGGCCTAAAAGAGTATATAAACAGTTTGGAAGAATTAAAAATGTTGTAGCTGATGTGATGGAAGATCAACAGCTGTATGGATAACAGAAAGGACGGAAATTATTATGTTTGAATTTAGAATCATAGATACACCAGACGGAAACCAAATGATAGACAGGAACCTTAAAATTCCATATAAAGCACTTACACCGCTTCAGATAGTGGAATACCTGGAAATGGATAACAGGTTAGCATATATGGACAGAATGGAGCGGAAAGAGAAATTGAACGGCGTAGAGCATTGAAGCGGAAAATTAAAAGAGCCACTTGAAAATCAAGCAGCTCTAGTGTATAATCTGCTTAGAAGTGATCGGACACGAAGTTCCGATTTGCCCTCAGTAAAGAACGTTTAATAAAGAAATAGCATCCACACTTTGGACGGTTGGGATGCTATTTCTTTTTATGATTGTCTATGTAAGACAGAGCCGTAAATAAAACAAGCAATAATGTCAGAACTTCCATTATACTCATAGGGCATCACCCTCTTTCGTAAGACTAGAGGGCATCCATCGGAAAATCGCATCCTATTTTCTTTTCAACTATACAAGTTAATTATATCATATGGAAAGCTGATACTCAATCAAAAAGAGCCTGAATCTATTATAGGAGAAACGGGCTCTTTTAATCATGGATTATTTGGATTTTATATATCATCAATAGCTTTTTGCAGATACATATTACGCCAGGTCATTCTAATAGATTCCTGCTTTAGTTCTCTGATCCGCTTATCTAAATATTTTTCAAGTTTATTCATGAGCCAACAGGGAATAAATTTGTCTGGAATCCGCTGAATGATGGAAAATGCTATGTCTTCCAGTCTGTTATGCAGCTTGTGGAAAAAATCTTGAATATGGTTACGGTCTTTAAGTTCTATATCTATGATAATCACTCCATTCTTTTTATCTGTTTACATCTATATGATACGTTCCAAACAGAAAATATACAATATTCAGGATAAAAAATCATTCAGTTATTTTTTCAATAAAGGGTCAATTTTGTTAAAAAAGGTATTTATTAGTAGGTGGGAAGGTCAAAATTCGACAAAGTTGAAACGGAGATTGTTAATATGTATACATTTTGGAGAGTTGCGCCGTAAACCGACTTTACAGGAAGTGTGGAATAAAACAGTAGGATTAGAGCAGGAGGAAAGATTTTCAAATGGAAAGAGAACAAAAGCCTATAACACTATGGACTGTGTTGCAAATTGCTGCAGGTAGTTTTATAGCAGCAGTATTGAAAATTCTATGATATAATTTAAGTGAGTCATAGGAGTGATTACCTGTTGATTTGATTGATTCTGTTGTTGGGAAAAGCTGTGTCAGGGATAGCATGGCTTTTTCTGTATAAAAGGGTAGAAAAATATGCATATATAAGATATAATTATAAAAAGATTTTATTTCAGGGAGGGATTAAATAATGCCGTTAGTAGCAGCAAAATGTACTCAGTGCGGGGCAAATATTGAAGTTGACAATACAAAAGAAGCAGGGATATGTAAATTTTGCGGCACTGCATTTATTACCGAAAAAGCAATCAACAATTATATTATAAATAACACATATAATATACAAAGCGCAAGTTTAATTATTCCACCTAAGAATATTGGCAATTTAAAAAAACTTGGAAATGAAGAATATCAAAAAGGTAACTATGATAAGGCATATGAATATTTTAGTAAAGTATTAGAAATAAGTGAGGATAATGAGTGTGTTTTTAAAAGAAAAATAATTGATCAATTAGGAAATTCAAGTGAATTAGTATATACAGATTTTCCTAAAATATTAAAGCCGTATTATGAAAGCATTAATATGTCGGAAATGAGTTATGAAGAAAAACTGAGTGCTATACAATCTGCATGTGAAGATTGTTATGATGTTATATCTAAATTTTATTATAAAAAAAGAAATCAATGTATTACGGTGGGGAAAATCATAAATAATTCTTATGTAACTTTTTTACTTGCGTGTAGAGATTCTGTCTGGGCAATTAAACATTTGGTTGATTTTGAGTTCACTATAATCAATGATTATAAGGAAATTGAAAATTTGATATTATCACAATGTGATTTCGCAATTTTAGTTTTAGATTCACAAACTAAAAGATATGGTACCAATAATAGTAGTTATGGATGTTATACATTAACTGGAGACTTTGCCGATCAATGCTATGAAAATGCTTCTATAATAGCAGGTTATAAGAATAAAATCACGCAATATTCTTTACCAGATAATTTAATATCTCCCAATAATGGGGGAAAGGGGATAAAAATAAATGGCTGCTATATTGCAACATGCGTGTATGGTTCTTATGACTGCCCTCAAGTATGGACATTAAGAAGATTTAGAGATTGCACACTTGACGAAACATGGTATGGTAGATTGTTCATAAGATGTTATTATGCAATTAGTCCTATATTAGTAAAATGGTTGGGAGAAGCAGCATGGTTTAGGACATTCTGGAAAGCTAACTTAGATAAGCTGGTTGCTGATTTAAATAGTAAGGGTGTGGAAGATACATATTATAATGATAAGTATTAGATATCCTTTTAGAAGTGATTATGGCATCAGATGCAGCTTCTTCTATATTTAGTGCTTATAACCAGGAAGTAACAAGTTAGAACATCTGTGTTTATTTAGTAATGTTAGATAAATTTGTTTGTAATCACTTAAAAGTAAAGAAGAATCGATGATTTTAGAGCGATTTGTTTGAATATTTATTGGTAATATAGAAAAAATGGATGATTTTACAGATGGTTCGACAGAGCAGTAAATTTAATATTACTCCAGCAATAAATAATCTGCTATTTTTTTATGGAAATATTGGGAAAATGGCAGATTTTATTTTGTTAATAAAACTACTAAAATAGTAGGAATAATAATGTGATTTTACTCAAAAATGGTGTAGTAGATGGTGTAGTAAAAGTTAGAAAAGAGCCTTGATATTTCTTAAGTGCTGTACTGATTAAGCAGGAAAATAAAGGTATCTATGGTGTTTATTAAAAGAAAGAAGGATGAATTCCCCAGATTTTGGGAATTCTGAAAAGATTCTGTTGTCTTAGATTAAGATTGCAGGCAACCAGTGTTAACATGCCAAAGATTTATGTGATAATAAAGAAAGGGGAAAAGTTTGAAAAAATGTCTTTGTTCTTCAGCAAGTAGTAATACATCTTATCCTGATACACAAGGCACCAATTCTAATTGACCACAGTACCTATACAATTATGGTATAGGAAAAGAACTTTCCATATGTCTGGAAGCCAGGGAAAGCCATTGTACTCCAGAGAAATATGTGGTAAAATAAAAAAATATAGTGTGACTATTTGGAAAGCGGTTAAGAAAGTGGTAAGATATGAAAAAAATAGAAAACAGGCAGAAGATTTTGATTGTAGATGATTCAGAGATCAATCGCTCGATTCTGGCAGATATGCTGGGAGAGGAGTTTGAAATCATAGAAGCAGAAGACGGTGTATGTGCAGTAGGAGAAATGAAAAGGCTGGGGAGTGAGATTTCCCTGGTAATGCTGGATATTGTTATGCCTAAGATGGATGGCTTCGGCGTGCTTGCTGTTATGAATAAAAATCACTGGATTGAGGACATTCCAGTTGTTATGATTTCGGCAGAGAGCATTTCTACCTATGTGGAACGGGCATACGACCTGGGAGTTACTGATTATATCAGTCGCCCCTTTGATGCATCAGTAGTACGCCGCCGTGTTATGAATACCATCATGCTTTATGCAAAGCAGAAAAGGCTGGTAGACCTGGTAGCAGATCAGATTTATGAAAAAGAGAAGAACAGCAGCCTGATGGTTACGATCCTGAGCCATATTGTAGAATTCCGAAATGGGGAAAGCGGCCTCCATGTGTTACATATTTCCACTATAACAGAGCTGCTTCTTAAGAACATATCCCAAAGGTCTGAAAAATATCATCTGAGCAGTGAGGAAATTTCCTTGATTGCTACGGCATCTGCTCTCCATGATATCGGTAAAATTGCCATTCCCTCTGAGGTACTGAATAAGCCGGGAAGATTTACGGATGAAGAATTTGCAATTATGAAAAAGCATTCTATGATAGGAGCCAATATGCTGAATGATCTTCCGTTCCATCAGGATGAACCATTAGTAAAGGTGGCATATGAGATCTGTCGCTGGCATCATGAGAGGTACGACGGGAGAGGCTATCCAGATGGACTGGCAGGGGAAGAGATCCCTATTTCTGCCCAGATCGTAGCTTTGGCAGATGTATACGATGCCTTAACAAGCGAACGGGTTTATAAAAAAGCATACTCTCATGAAAAGGCCATAGAGATGATATTAAATGGTGAGTGTGGGGCTTTTAATCCGCTCCTTATGGAATGTCTTACAGATATTGCAGACAGCCTGCAGGAGGAGATAAAGGGAAATTCCATTAATCGCAGCAATCAACGGGAGATGCGCAAGATTGCAGATGAGATGCTCCGTCACGAAGAGCTGTCAGCTTCAGAGCGGACCCTCCGGCTGCTAGAACATGAGCGTACTAAGTACCAGTTTTTTGCTTCTATGTCACAGGAAATTCAGTTTGAGTACACAAGTACGCCAGCTATGGTTACTATATCTGAATGGGGGGCACGCCGGCTGGGATTGAACGGAATCATTATGGAGCCTCAAGGCAGTCCTCAGGTTTTGGCAACCATAGGGGAGGATGATCTAAAGGCAATTTCTAAAGCGCTTCATGAAACTAGAACGGATGCACCAGTAGTTCAGCATGAATGTAAGATCATCATTGATAGTGAGCCGAGGTGGCACAGAATCGTATGCCGCGCAATATGGTCTCAGGATGAACCGCCTCAATATACAGGAGCTATCGGAAAAGCAGTGGATATTCATCAGGAACGGACAGAACTGATTGATTTAAAGCATATGGCTTTCCATGATGGACTGACAGGGCTTCTCAATCATACTCATGCAAAGGAGCAGATCCGGGAAAAACTGATCCATCATAGTGACAGCAAATTTGCTTTGGCCATTGTGGACTTGGATTATTTTAAATCAGCAAACGATACGTATGGGCATATATTTGGAGATCATGTGCTTAAATATATGGCGGACAAACTGCATGAGAATATCCGAAGAGATGATATTGCTGCACGAGTAGGCGGAGATGAGTTCCTTATTTTCCTGGAATATCAGACAGGTCTTGATATGATGATAGACAGAATTTTTTATTCTCTCATAGGGGAGTATGAGGGCTTTCGAATATCAGTAAGCATGGGGATTGCTAGAACAGATATCATTGGAAGGGACTATGATGATTTATTCCGATGTGCAGATCAGGCCCTTTATGAAGTGAAACGAAAGGGCCGCGGCCAATATCAGTTCTATGAAACCATAGAAAATAAAAAAGAAACAGCCTCAGCCCTCTCTCCGATTGATGAGGACTATCAGGAGGAGAGCGCTGGAAGAGGGCATACGGAAGAGCACAATTAAGTTCGTATGATAGAGTCAAAAGAAGCCGTGGGCAGAAAACATCAGACTGTTTTTTGCCAGCGGCTTTTAGCGATTGTTCCAAATATGGGGGATTTACAAATGATATAGCCTTTTTAAATAGAATCCCATTAATCCTTTTCATATTCTGAGGTAGAAACAATCATAAAAAGAGCATCTGTATCTGAGGTGTTTTCCCAGCGGTGGCCGATTTCATTAGGGTAGTATAAGGTATCTTCTTCGTATAAGGTAACAGGCGGATAGCCCTCCAATTCGAATATCAGTGTGCCTTTCAAAACAAATACGAATTCTTCCCCTTCGTGATAGTAAAAAGCCCCAGAATCGGTTTTGGGAGGCATGGCCACAATAGCACCCCACATCCTGCGCTCTCCTTTGGTAATCAAATATTCTATTATTTCTTTGCCATTAGAAAGATTTCTAGTAAAGGAAGGGCGTTCCTTCTTCCGAATCAGGTTAATATGGTCATCACTTTCTTCTACAAATAGAGCAGAGATAGGGAAACCTAGATTTTCACAGAGAGAATGGATGCTTGCCAGATTGGGAGAGGTTTTTCCAGTTTCAATCTGACTGATGGTTCCGGCAGCAACTCCAGAACGGGTGGAAAGCTCCCTTATAGAAAGGCCCAGCCGGATCCGCTGATTTTTTAAAAGACGGCCGATTCGTACCAGATTTAATTCTGCCATAGATGGGAAACCTCCTGTTCTGATGGGGTTTGTCAGGCCCTGTTCTCGCCCCACTGTTTTGACCCCTATGTTTTTGTGAACAGTATACCGTTCCTGGGAAAGTTTGTCAAATATTAGAATTTTTAATAAAGGAGGATATATTTATTAAATACCCATTGACAAAAATTGACACGTTCACTATAATGAACGCATACACTTGGCGATTGTGAAAGTGTCTTACACTTAGGCATGAAACAATCGGTTTTCCTTTATGGTGAAGTCTGTGTTAGCAGATATGTCAATTTATTGTGAGAGGAGAAAATGATTATGAGAAAGTTGATTGCATTAACTGCTGGACTGGCAATGGTAGCTTCCCTTCTGGCAGGATGCTCTTCCCAGACGGGAGAGACTGCTGCTGAGGGAACAGAAACTACAGTTGCTGAAAACCAGGCAGGAGAGGAAGTCCAGGGAGCGGAAACAGAGGCTGAGGGTGAGGCTGCTTCTGGAGAGGGCTTAAAGGTGGCCCTTTGTGTAACTGGCGCTGTAAATGATATGGGCTGGTGTCAGTCTGCTTATGACGGCCTCCTTTTAGTTGAAAAGGAATTAGGCTGTGAAATAGCTTATACAGAAAATGTAGGAGCTGCTGATATGGCTGCTACTTTTACGGATTATGCAGCAAATGGTTATGATGTTGTTATTGGACATGGCTTCCAGTTTGGTGACCCGGCTTTAGAGGTTGGTGAGCTGTATCCAGATACAAAGTTCATCTGTATCGAGGCTGAAGCAGCATCCGATAATGTAGCTTCCTATGTTATGAAATGTGAGGAAACTGGTTACCTGGAGGGAATGCTGGCAGCAAGCATGTCCAAATCTGGTAAACTAGGTTTTATCGGACCGATTCAGGGGGCTTCTCTGGTAAAGATTATGAATGGCTATGAGGATGGAGCAAAGGAAGTAAATCCTGATATTGAGGTGCAGACTGCATGGACAGGATCCTTTACTGATACGGCTCTTGCAAAAGAGGCGGCTACTGCTATGATCGAGAATGGAGCAGATGTAATTGGCCATTGTGCAAATGAGAGTGGTACAGGCGCGTTAAATGCAGCGCAGGATGCAGGCATCTATGCAACAGGAGATTCTTATGACCAGTATGAACTAGCTCCAGGTTCCATTCTTACTTCTGCGATTTATAATGTACCGGAGCTGATCAAGACAGCAGTTACTGATATTCAGGAAGGAAGATTTGAGGGTATAGTAAAACAGCTTGGAATGGCTGAGGGTATTGTGGAATTAGCCCCTTATCATGATCTGGAATCTCAGATCCCGGATGAAGTAAAGGCTTTGATTGAAGAGAAAGCAGAGGCTATTAAATCGGGAGAATTTGTAGTTCCCTGTGATACAACCGCAAGGAACTGATCTCTGAAACCTATATCCAATACATAACTATAAAACAATACATGGAAAGCTTACAGGGAAGGACGGTATAGATGGTATCGTTCCTCCCTGTTGCTTTTTCATTCATGGCAGTGCGCTGATGATGCGCAGGAAGATTTATAGGAAAGTTCTTCGAATTTTCTGTGGAAGAAACAACATTTATTACACTGGGGCAACAATTCAGAAGGAGAGAACATCATGGGCATTTTGGAAATGAAGCATATCAGTAAGACATTTTCCGGTGTGTATGCCAACGAAGACATCAGTCTTTCTGTCGAAAAGGGGGAGATACATGCTCTTTTAGGAGAAAACGGAGCCGGAAAAACCACTTTGATGAATATTCTGTTCGGAATCTATTCTGCCGACCAGGGAGAAATTTTCTGGAAAGGAGAAAAGGTGGATTTTGCCTCCCCAAAGGCTGCTATTGAAAAGGGAATTGGTATGGTTCATCAACATTTTTCCCTGGTACAGAGGCTTACGGTGCTTGATAATATTATTCTGGGTATGGAGACAGATGGCAGAGTATTAAAACGGGGACAGGCTAGGGAACAAATTTTAAGCCTTGCAAAAAAGTATGGCTTGAAGGTAAACCCGGATGCCCTAGTCAATCAGCTTTCTGTGGGCCAGCAGCAAAGGGTGGAGATTTTAAAAGCCCTTTATCGGAATGTGGAGCTTTTGATTCTGGACGAGCCCACAGGCGTACTGACTCCAGCGGAAACAGAACATTTCTTTGATGTTTTAAGGAAGCTGAAAGGAGAAGGCTATGGTGTGATTATCATTACCCATCGAATGAGCGAGATTATGAGCATCAGCGATCGGGTAACGATTTTAAGGGATGGAAAAAAGATTATTGATTTAACAACGTCCAAGACAAATCCAGCAGAGCTTTCTCATTATATGATAGGCCGGCAATTAAAAAGCGGATTTCTGACAGATGGGAAATCTTCAGAAGAAGCAGCTCTGACTTTAAAGAACATAAGCATTATCAAGCCAAAGCAGCCAGAATTTCTCTCAGATGTCTCTCTGGAAGTAAAAAAAGGAGAAATCCTGGGAATTGCTGGAGTCGATGGCAATGGACAGAAAGAGCTGGCAGAGGTCATTGCCGGAGTGAGGAAGGCGACATCAGGAAATGTGCTCTTCCTTGGAGAGGACATTACCAAATGTACGGTTAAGGAACGGTTCTATAAAGGAATTTCCTATATTTCCGATGACCGCCATGCAGACGGCCTGGTATTGGATATGAACATAGAAGAAAATATGATGTTGAAAAACTATGATAGATCTCCTTGTTCCAAGTTTTCCTTCCTGAATAAAAGCCTTATAAAAAAACAGGCTGCTCAGGCAATTGAGGATTACAAGATTAAAACATCAGGCACTTCCAAAGGTGATACCATAGTACGCCTTATGTCTGGGGGCAATCAACAGAAGGTGATCGTAGCCAGAGAGGTTTCAAACCAGGCGAAACTGGTGATTGCCAGCCAGCCGGCCAGAGGGCTGGATATTGGCGCGGCAGAATTTGTCCGTCAGGCTCTGATGGATCATAGGAATAAAGGCGGAAGCGTCCTCCTGATTTCTGCGGATTTAGAGGAAATTATGGCATTAAGCGACAGGATCGCAGTTATGTTCGGTGGACGGATTATGGGAGTTTTGGACAGAGAGAATGTTACGATAGATAAAATAGGCCTGATGATGGGCGGCATTACAGAGGAGGAGATAAAAGAATGAGCCGGAAGCAGTCATATTTTTTTGTTGTGTGGATTGCACTGATTACCGTGGCTGCGGGCACCTTGCTGATCAGCTTGTCCCATGCCAGCCCAATAGAAGCGTACCGTATGTTTTTTAATGGAATCTTTGGAAATATGAGCAATTTTTGCGAAATATTTGTGAAAGCGACTCCTTTGATTCTTACAGGTCTAGGATGTGCAGTGGCTTTTAAAACGGGATTTTTTAATATTGGTGCAGAAGGTCAGTTCTATATGGGAGCTGTAGCAGCTGCTTCTGTAGCTCTTGGACTTACAAATGTTCCAGGACCCTTACGTATCCTGTTGTCTCTTATTGCAGGCTTTTTGAGCGGCGGCCTATGGGCGCTGGCAGCAGCAGTCTTGAAAGCCAGATTCGGTATATCAGAAATCATTGTAACAATTATGCTGAACTACATTTCCATTAATTTCATGGGAGTTGCAGTCAGGACTTTTCTTATGGACCCTAAGGGGAGTGTACCTCAGTCTGCCAGAATTGAAGCATCTGCAGCATTTAAGCTTCTCATGCCGCCCACCCGTTTGAATATGGGCTTTATCATTGCATTGGCTGCAGTTCTTGTGGTATGGCTTTTAATGGAAAAGACTACGGCGGGCTATGAATTGAAGGTAGTAGGGGCGAACCGGAGGGCTGCAAAGTGCAGTGGAATCTCTGTGATGAAAAACACAATCCTATCTGCCTTTTTAAGCGGCGGCCTGGCAGGAATGGCAGGAGTCATCGAGGTGCTTGGAATACAGAAAAAACTTTTGGAGGGGATTTCCTCTGATTGCGGCTATACGGCTGTGCTGGTTGCCTTGCTTGCCTCCAATCATCCCATAGGTGTTCTATTTTCTGCAATCGGATTTGCAGCCATGCAGGTAGGAGCTAATTCTATGCAGAGGCAGATGGGGATTCCTTCAGCCATTGTAAACATCCTCGTAGGAATGGTAGTGCTTCTGGTTTTAGGAAAGAAAATGTTTCAGTTCAAAAAGAAAGAGAGGGGATAGGCTATGCTGGAGCAGATTTTTACAATGACCTTTTTAACTGCATTTCTGACGGCTGCTGTACGAATGGCCGTACCTTTAATCTATGCAGGATTAGGGGAAACCTTTCTAGAAAGGGTGGGAATCTTAAATATTGGCATGGAAGGAGTGATGCTGGGAGGTGCATTCTTCTCCTTTGCCGGTGCTGTTTACAGCGGCAGCATTGTAGTAGGGTTTTTAACTGGTATCCTGGGAGGCATTGCAGTCAGTGGAATTCATGGATTCCTCTGTATTAAGCTATCCCAAAATCAGTCTGTCAGCGGCATCGCTTTAAATACCTTTATGCTGGGGGTGACAAGCTTTTTATATAAGCTGATGACAACAGGACAGTCCTATCAGCAGATTACTACCCTTCCTACGGTGGAAATTCCGGTTCTATCCAGGATTCCTCTCATTGGAAATGCGTTTTTTAATCAGGATATTCTTACATATCTGGTGTACCTCTTGGTAATTTTTACTGTATTTTTCTATAAAAAAACAGGGGCAGGATTGGCATTTACTGCTATTGGCGAGCATCCTCGCGCAGCAGACGCGGCAGGAATTCCAGTGTATCAATATCAATGGGCAGCGATTGCTGTTAATGGCATGATGGGAGGCATAGGCGGCGCCTGTCTGGTGCTGGTACAGCTTGGAAAATTTACGGAAAATATGATTTCTGGCCGCGGCTATATTGCGTTGGCTGCTGTCATTCTGGGAAGGTACAGCCCTTTAGGAATGTTTGGCGCTGCCCTCATCTTTGGGGGAGCCAATGCCTTACAGATCAGGCTTCAGGCACTGGGTGTGCCTCTGCCGACTCAGGCACTGGCCATGCTGCCGTATATCATTACCCTGATAGCTCTTCTTGGCTCTATAGGAAAGAGCGGAGAGCCAGAGGCACTGGGTGTACCTTATATCAGAGGAGCAAGGTAAAGCTAGTTTGGGATTTTCCTGGCTTTTATGCAGTGAGGGAGACGAACATAATAAGAAATAAGTGGACCGAGAAGGGGAAGCTGTTTGTGGGCCAAATGGAAGGAAAGCATAGTTTGGGATTTCTGTGATTTTTATGGAGTGAGGGAAACGAACATAACAAAAATAAGGAGGAATGTATATGCCAACAAAGAAGTTGATTAAAAATGCAAGGGCGATTGTAACCTGTGATGAAAAAGACCAGGTATTTTGGGACAGCGATCTATTGATTGACGGGCCAAAGATTGTAAAAATTGGAAAGGATATCCAGGATGAAGAGGCGGAAATCATCGATGCCAGGGACAAATTTGTATATCCAGGTCTTGTGAATACCCATCATCATTTTTTCCAGACTTTTGTAAGAAATCTGTTAACCATTGACTACCCTAATCTCATGGTCATGGATTGGATTGATAAGATTTACCGTATTTTTAAGGAAATTGATGATGACGTGATTTATTACTCCTCTCTTACAGCTATGGGAGATCTGTTAAAGCATGGCTGCACCTGTGCGTTTGACCACCAATACTGCTATACGAAAAAAACGGGAAAACGTCCGGTAGACAGGCAGATGGAGGCGGCAGAGCTTTTAGGTATCCGCTATCATGCAGGAAGAGGCGGTAATACCCTGCCAAGGGAAAAGGGAAGTTCCATTCCTGAAGAAATGGTAGAGAGCACTGATGAGTTTTTGGAAGATTGTGAGAGGCTGATTAGTAAGTATCATGATAGCAGACCTTTCTCCATGAGCCAGATTGTGATTGCTCCATGTCAGCCCATTAACTGCTATGAGGAAACCTTTACTGAGTCAGTCAAGCTGGCTAGAAAACTGGGAGTCCGCCTTCACACCCATTTAGGCGAAGGAGAGTGTGAAGGAATTGAGGCAAGATATGGAAAGCGTACTCTGGCTTGGTGCGAAAATATCGGCTTTGTGGGAGAGGACGTATGGCTTGCTCATGGATGGGAGCTGACTCCAGAAGAATATAAGGTGCTGGGAAGGACTGGAACAGGCTTATCCCACTGTCCTGCACCAGCGGTTCTAGGCGGTTTCCCCATATTGGATATGCAGGCTATGCTGAAAGAAAATGTGCTGCTTAGCTTAGGCTGTGATGGCTCTGCCACCAATGATAGTTCCAATCTTCTGGATTCCCTTCGCATGGCTTATCTCATGCAGGCTTATCACAGCAAGGAGAGGGGGACATGCCTGTCTTCCTATGAGATGTCAAAAATTGCTTCTATAAATGGTGCAAAGACTCTGGGCCGTATGGACTTAGGCTCCCTGGAAGAGGGGAAAGGGGCAGACTTGTTCATGGTTGATTTAAACGGACTGGAAATGACAGGAATGCTCCATGATCCAAAAAATATGTTGGCAAGGGGCGGCGCTACTGGCCCTGTATGGCTGACAATGGTAAATGGGGAAATTGTGGTGAAGGAAGGGCGCCTTACAAGGGTAGATGAAGAAGATCTGGTCAAGAAGGGCGAAAAGGTGTGCGATAAGGTTCTTCGAAAGGAATTCCCCAATATTTGGTAAGCACTATCAATGGTTCGGACTAACGTTAAATAATAGCATCGAAAGGGACTGTTGTAGAATGGACTTTTATACAGCATATGGTAGAAATGTTAGTATTTTTGACCGTATGATGTATAAAATGGTTATTCTGCAACAGTCCCTTTCGAATAAAAACACTGATTGTATTGCGGCAGAGAGGAGTTATGCTGATCCTATGAATGGCCGCAGGCAGGGGGATTACTATAAAATAGATGTAAAATCACCTATGGAGAAATAACGATATCTTTTGCTCTTGTATTCAGACCTACTTTTTCCCTGTAGTAAGTTCATCAATAATATGCTGGATATCATCGTTACAGCTGCCGCAGACAGTTCCTGCTCCAGTGGCTTCCTGCACTTCTTCTAAAGTGGTGGCTCCTTTGTCAATCGCTTCTTTAATCATTCCATTGGTAACGCCAAGACAGGTACACACAATTTTATCATAATTCATAATTAGATACCTCCTATATTTTAGTGATAGTCTGTACAATTCCTGTAAATTCATACATAGGGAAAGCTATAAAATTTTTTATGGAAGTTTGAGATTCAAATTTTGAATTAAATATAAGTATTTACTTATATATAAAAACAATTTTATGAATTAGACGTAATACTAGCCATGTGCTACAATAAAACCAGCAAACAGAACGAACGTTTTCACTCCTGAAAAAGGAGTTATTTATGAAAGATATTGTATACATAGGCTGTCGGACCACCAGGGAGCGTAATGCCAGAGGAAAGGGACTGAAAGTCTGTGAGATAGGAGAGGATGGAAGTCTGAGAGACAAACAGCTGCTTAAAGGCCTAGAAAACCCCTCTTATCAGTGTATGGATAGGAAGAGAGAATATCTTTATACAATCTATGGGGATAGAAATGAGGCTAGTGCGTTCCGGATTGGTAGGGATGGAAGCCTGGAGAATTTGAATACAGTGGGCCATATAGGAAAAATCCCTGTTTTCATTACAGTCGATAGGACCAATCGTTTTTTATATACAGCCTCCCTCCAAGGGGGATGTGTAAATGTGCTAAGGCGCAGAAAAGATGGAAGGATAGAAGAGGAGTTCCCGGTCTGGTGGCCCGCTTATTTATCTTTTATTTTGCCGGTTTCTCCACGATTACGCCGCCAGTATGTGCAGCTGTGTATCTGGCCTCCGGCCCGGCCAAATCCAATTGGCTTAAGACAGGTATTCTGTCCTGTATGATTGCCCTTCCGGCCTTTGTCGTACCTTATACCTTTATATATGATACCTCTTTGCTTTTGATGGGAAACATCGGTTCCATTATCATTGCGGTAGTCACAGCATTCCTCGGTGTATGGGCCATAGGGGCTGGTGTTGCCGGATATATTATAGCAAAAATGAACCTGGCTTTCCGCATTCTGTCCGTCATCTCCGGAATTCTTCTGGTAATTCCGAATATTGCAGTAAGTGGATTAGGGCTGGCAGTATTCGTAGTTATTTACGGATTTAATTTTATGGCAGGAAGAAAGAAAAAAAGGTGACAACACAAGGATGAAGCGAGAAATAGAAATATCAGCCTGACCCTGAAAAAGAGGCAGGCAGAAGGATCTTAACAAAGTTCAAATGGGAAAGTGGCTGTTGCAAAACTGATTTTTTATACAACATATGGTATAAAAATTAAACATTTATACTATATGATGTTTAAAATCATTGTTTTGCAGCAGCCTTTTTTTATTTCATAGGATTCAGGTTTTAAAACTATCAGCCCAAGAAAAATTTTTTGCGAAATATTGTTTTATAGTATATAAAATGTATAAGTTGTCAGGGGAGTTGTGCTTGAAAAATAGCATGTTTTCATAATATAATAGATTTACGCAGAAGTACAGTTTCTAATTTAAGGGAGAATGGCTATGGATTTTAAACAGTTGGCTTATATCATTAAAGTGGCAGAGTGCCGTAATATTACAAAAGCAGCAAAGGAGCTGTTTATTTCCCAGCCATCTTTAAGCCAGTTTATTACAAAGGCAGAGGAGGAGCTGGGAGTGAGACTTTTTGACCGCAGCATGAACCCTCTGTCTCTGACCTATGCAGGAACAAAGTATATAGAAGCAGCAAGAAAAATCATCACAGTGAATGAAAATATGAAAAGAGAGCTTCAGGATATTGCCAGCTGTGAAAAGGGGTTGATTGAGCTGGGTATTCCCCGTGAAAGGGGCAGCTATATGCTTCCCCCGCTGATTAAGGAATTTCAACAGTCCTATCCAGGTATTAAAATAAAAACAGTGGAAGAAAATACAAATACCCTTTTATCCTGCTTAAAGAGGGGAGAACTGGATGTGATTTTTATACCAGAAAGAAATCTGGATGAAGAGCTGGAATATGAAAAGATATATGAGGAAGAACTGCTGTTTGTAGCGGGAGACGGCGTTATGAATAAAAGCAGATGTCTAGATGGGTATTCCAATGTAATTAACTGGCAGAAGGTAAAGGAAATGCCCTTTGTGGTTTTAAAAAAAGGCCATGGGAGCAGGAAGAAATGTGAAGAGATTTTCGAGAGGTATGGAATTGTACCTAGGATTGTTTTTGAAACAAACAGCAACCTTACTGCTTTGCGGATAGCAGAAGAGGGAATTGCAGTGGCGATTGTGCCGGAGATGACGGTACGTCTGTTCCAGGGAGCAAGAAGGTTTAATTCCTATTCTCTGGACAGAAATCGGATCACATGGAATATTCTGGCAGTATATAGAAAAAGTGATTATCAGAATCTGGCCCAGAAACGGTTTATAAGGACAGCTCAGACAATTTTTGCAAATAGAATCAGGTAATAAATACGTATCTTAACAAGGAGAAGCTCACAATCAGCTAAAAACAGATGGATTGCGGGTTTCTTTTTTATTTCATAGGATTTGGGGGGGCAAAAATCTTTGTATACTAGATTTGTAATGGTGTCCATAGGGTGATTCTTATGATGTTGACAATATAGATAATAAAAGAGGGGAAAATTATGCATATTGCATAAAAAGATTGCGTTTTTTTTTCTACCATATAGAAACAGCAATTCTATCTATTATAGGATAGATATTTTACCAGAGAAAGAAAATCCTTTATACTAAAACCAGCTTGAAATTCCAAATGTGCACGGGGAAGGGATAGAAATATACAAAGATTTAGGAGGGTATTATGTCTGAGGTTAAGAGAGAAAGCTTTTTAATGAAAAAGTTTTATGGAATGCCTATATGGCAGGTAGGAATTGTTTTGCTGGTTATTTATGCGGCAATATATGCAGGTGTGATTCCCAGTGACGATATGCTGGCAACGGTTACGGTTCTCTGTTCTATTGGCATTGTGCTTTATGAGGTGGGAGAAAAGATACCGATTTGGAATGCTTATATCGGCGGCGGTTCTATGCTGGCCTTTTTGGGTGCGGCAGCATTAAATTATTTTCACATACTGCCGGAAAAATATGCGGAAGGAATTACCTTTTTCTATGATGAATATGGATTCCAGACGGTCTTCATTTCCCTGCTCATTGTATCAGCAGTTTTAGCAGTAAATAGAAAGCAGTTGATTAAGGCATTTGCAGGTTATGTTCCGGCAATTTTGGGGGGAATTGCAGCAGCAGCATTATTTGGAGTTATCGCTGGCCTGCTTTGCGGAGTAAATCTGATTCAAGTTGTTTCCCTGTATGTACTTCCCGTTATGGGAGGAGGAAACGGGGCAGGCGCTGTTCCTTTAAGTGAAATGTGGGAGGCCACTACAGGGCAAAGTAAAGACGCCTTTTATTCTCAGGCTTTTGCGATTTTAAATATTGCCAATAACTTTGCGATTCTTGGAGCGGTGGCATTACATACAGTAGGAAAAAAATATCCAGTGCTTACAGGAAACGGAGAGCTTTTAAGAAATGTGGATAAAACAGTTCTGGTAGAGGATAAGAAGGAAAAAGTGAAGGCGACAGCATATGATATGGCCGGAGGGTTACTTCTTACAGGCGGTGTTTATGCACTGTCTCGGGCATTTTCCAAGCAGATCCTTCCTAATATCGGTCCAGTAAGCCTTCATATGTATGCATATATGGTAGTATTTGCAGCTTTGTTGAACATATCAAATGTAATTCCGGATCAGGTAAAGGAAGGCGCCAAAAAACTGTCTGCATTTTTTACAAAACCTCTTATGGGCATGTGTATGGCTGGTATTGGCATTGCGTTTACGGATCTGGGTGAACTGGTAGCAGTACTTAATGTAAAGACCATTTTCATCTGCGCTATGGTTGTGCTTGGAGCGATTATCGGTTCTGGACTGGTAGGAATGGTAGTTGGATTTAATTTTGTAGAATCAGCCATGACAGCAGGCCTTTGTATGGCTAACCGCGGCGGGTCCGGCGATCTTCAGGTGCTGGGAGCAGGTCACAGGATGGAGCTGATGAGCTATGCAGCAATTTCCTCCCGTATCGGTGGAGCGATTGTATTGCTCATTGCAAGTATTGCATTCAGTTTTATGGTATAAAATCAAAATTATAATCAGGATCGGAGGATTTAAATAAAATGGCAGAAGCAAAAATTGGATACAGGATATATAAGGATGTAAAGCGCCCCTCAAAGGAACTGATTGAGAAATTAAGGGCATTCTCAGCGCCGGAATTGTGCGACGGATCTATTGTATATAATGCAATGGATTATCATATTAAACCCCTTGTAACGAAAAAGAAGATCTGCGGTCCGGCAGTTACGATTAAACTGACTATGGGCGATAGTCTGATGGTGACAAAGGCCGTGGATATGGCAGAGCCAGGAGACGTAATCGTAATTGATGGAAGGGGAAGCGGAAACAATGCCTTGTGGGGAGATCATAGAAGCCTGTCCTGTAAGGTAAAAGGAATCGAGGGCGTTGTCATGGATGGAGCTTTCCGGGATCTGGAAGAATGTGAGGAGATCGGTTTTCCCATGTATGCCAAAGCAGTTACCTGCGGTTCCAGTACTAAAAATTCCAATGGTGAGATCAATGTGCCTATTTCCTGCGGCGGCGTAACAGTGAATCCAGGAGATATCATTGTAGGAGATGTGAACGGGGTCTGTGTAATTCCACAGGAGTTTGCAGAGGAGATCATGGAGAATGCCAGGAAGAAGATAGACAGCTTGGAAAAGGTGACACAGGAAATACTGGAAAAGAAAAAGGTGCTGCCAGATAATTATGCTGCAAATCTGACAAAGCTGGGATATGGAGAATACACAGACTGATAGAACACAAAGGAAAGTCCCATCATGAGAATTTCCAAAAATAATTCAGATGTCAAGGGAGCTATAGACAGAAAAAAGCAGTCTGACATTTTCCCAGTAAACCTTCATGCGCCTAAGCAGCGGACAAAGTATCCAGCGCATTTCTTATCCCTGAATTCAGTTTTCTGCTGCGCAGAAAAGGGTACTTTCACAGTAAAAATAAAAAAGGATAAAAAAGAGGAGAATGCATATATGGCACAGAATATGATCCAAAAACTTATCGCCAGCCATTTGGTATCTGGAACTATGGAACCAGGCGATGAGCTTTACATAAAAATAGACCATACATTAACACATGATATTACAGCCGTTATGGCGTACCTGGCATTTGAAGCTTTGGAGATTCCGAAGGTGAGGACAGAATGTTCTGTCAGCTATTTGGACCATAATCTTCTCCAGGTAGATTCTAAAACACCGGACGACCATATTTTCCTTCAGAGTATTGCAAAGAAATACGGTTTGTATCTTTCCAGGCCGGGAAATGGCATCTGCCATATGATTCATTATTTTCGTTTTGGCAAGCCAGGAAAAAGCCTGATGGGAACAGACAGCCATACGACCACAGGGGGCGCTTTGGGAATGCTGGCAATCGGCGCTGGAGGTATGGATGTGGCAACGGCTATGGCAGGACTTCCTATGAGACTGAAAATGCCAAAGGTAGTCCGGGTAGAGCTGAAGGGCTCTTTAAATCCTCAATGTTCAGCTAAGGATGTAATCCTGGAAATGCTCCGCAGATTGACAGTGAAAGGCGGAGTGGGAAAAGCCTATGAATATGTGGGGGAAGGGGTAAAGAGCCTGACTGTAGCTCAGAGAGGAACTATTGCCAATATGGGCGCAGAGCTGGGCGCTACTACTTCTGTATTTCCCGCAGACGAAGAGGTAAGAAGATTTTTGAAAGCCCAGGGAAGGGAGGAAGATTATACTCCCCTGCTTCCGGACCAGGATTGTACCTATGATGAATATATGGAAGTCAATTTAAGTGATCTAGAACCTTTGGCTGCATGTCCGTCTATGCCGGACAAAGTGGCAAAGGTAAAAGAACTGAAGCATGTTAAGGTGGACCAGGTCTTTATCGGAAGCTGCACCAATGGATCTTATAGTGATATTAAAAAAGCAGCAGAAGTTCTGGATGGCCATGTGGTAAGCGATAGCGTATCCCTTACTGTAGCTGTAGGAACAAAGCAGATTCTTCAGATGCTCATGGAGGATGGTACGATTTCCAAGCTGCTTTGCTCCGGAGCACGGCTTTTGGAGTGTGCCTGCGGCCCATGTACGGGAATTGGACAGGCGGCTCCTACTAACGGAGTTTCCGTCCGCACCTCTAACCGCAATTTCCCAGGAAGGGGCGGAACACCAGATGCACAGCTTTATCTGGTAAGTCCGGAAGTGGCTGCAGCAACAGCAATTACTGGCTATTTGACAGAGCCATCAGAAGTATGCGATATCAGAAAGCTGGCGGACATTACAGAGCCGGATGCCTATTTGGTAGATGATAAGATGCTCATTCCACCGGTAGAGGGGGATACCTCAGATGTGGAAATCATTCGGGGTCCCAATATCAAACCCCTTCCCATTCCGGAAATGATTACAGAGCAGATTGCTGCTCCAGTTTCCCTGAAGGCAGGGGATAATATTTCCACAGATGATATTATCCCAGCCAGCGCTACCTTCTCTGCCATGCGCTCCAACATTCCCATGGTGGCGGAAATCGTATTCTCACGGTATGACAAGGGATTTGTAGAGAGAGCAAAGGAGGCGAAAAGCAGCATTATTATAGGTGGGGAGAACTACGGACAAGGCTCTAGCCGGGAGCATGCGGCAATTGCGCCTATGTATCTGGGAATCAAAGCGGTCATCGCAAAATCTATGGCAAGAATCCATAAAAATAACCTGATTAACCACGGAGTCCTTCCTCTTATCTTTGCGGAGAGCAAAGACTATGATAAGATCGAGCAGGGAGATGAGCTTGTTTTGGAAAACTGCCTGGAGGGAATCCGGAAAAAAGAAATTCAGGTGATAAATAAGACAAAAAATATCCGCTTTCAAACAGTGCTGGAAATCTCAGACGATGAAGCAGATGTGCTTCTGGCAGGAGGACAGCTCCGGTATATTAAAAAGCAGATTCAATGACAGAGAAGAAATAACAGAACGGATTAAAATAGAAAAGGGGCTGCCGGTTAAAAAAACAGGCAGTCCCCGCTTCCCATATGGAATCCATTGACATTCCCATCAGCTTTCAGCCATTCATCCATCTGTTCCCCGGAACAGTGGTTCAAGGCTAGGAGGGGAATGTCCATTTTTTTTAATTCTCCTATCACGCGTGTTGTTCTTGTTTCATCTGCCTTCATCAGATGAGTCCCGCCTACAACAGCCTGGATCTTTTTATGAAATCGTTTTTGGATGGAAGAAAGGATATTTACAATTCCAGGATGGCTGCATCCTACGAGAACGATCAGCCCTTTGGGATGCTCCAGGACAAGGCAGATTTCATCTTCAAAAGAATCTGGAACCATTTCATCTCTTGTCCGCTTTACAAAACGGGAAGGAATGGTTTCAAAATCATAATTCTTTTCAAAATGGCCTACGGCAAAACAGCCAGGGGCAAAGGGGAGAATATCCCTGCATATCAGGTGAGGGATTCTATACTCAGCCAGTTCCTTTGCAGAAAATCCACAGCCTAAGTAGGTATATCTTTGCGTCCCGTCATTTGTATATTTCTCATCAAAAAAATGTTCTCCAGTAATTAAAGGGCAGGTAATACCTTTAAGAAGCAGTTCACGATAGCCAGCAGCATGGTCATAATGGCTGTGGCTGCATACACAAAAGGAAGCAGACTCAGGGCTAATGCCAAGTTTTGCTGCATTCACAAGAAATTCTTTTCCTGAGCCAAAATCAAATAAGATACAAGCCTGGTCCGTTTCTACATAAAAAGACAGGCTGTGCATGTGGATTAAGGCCCTGTTATCCGTAGAAGCATTGTCAATTAAAGTAGTAATCCTTATCATAAATCCTCCTATAGCCTGTCCAGAGATTCTTTTGAAAGAATCTTATTTCGGAACCTTAGGAACAAAATTCCACAGACAGAGGCAGAAATCATATCAGAAATCGGCTCTGAATAGTAAATGGATAGAACATTGTTCGTAATCATAGGAAGAATAATAGCAAGAGGAATCAACAGAACGACTTTACGGAGCAAAGCAATAAATAAGGAAATCTTAGCCTGTCCAAGTCCCATAAAAGTGGACTGGCAGCCTGTCTGGATGCCAAATATCCATACTCCTGCCATAAAAATAGGCATAACCCTTGCCACCAGTTCAATCAGCTCTGCTTTATTGGTAAAGATTCGTGCAAACAAGGCAGGAAACTGTGTGGTGAGAAGGCATTCCACAACTGTGAGAGAAAATGACAGTGTGATGGAAATACGGTAGGTCTTTCGGACACGGTCAAAGTTTCCAGCACCGAAATTGTAGCTGATAATAGGCTGTGTGCCCTGAGTAAAGCCCTGTATAGGGACGAAAACAAGCTGCATCACGCTTTGCAGAATTGTCATGGAGCCTACATAAAGGTCTCCCCCATAGGTGGAAAGGCCATGATTTAAAACAATACTGATTGCGCTTTCTGTAAATTGCATAATGAATGGGGAGACACCTAGGGCTGCAATGCTGGCAATCAGGGAAAAATCCGGCTTCATACAACGTTTTCGTATTACAATCACAGATTTTTTTGATAAAAGGAAACGGACTACCCATACAGCGCTTATGGCCTGGGAGATAATTGTGGCCAGAGCTGCCCCCCTTACATCCATATCCAGAAGAAAAATAAAGACTGGGTCAAGGATGATATTGGTCACAGCTCCAATCAGAACAGACATCATAGCCGTCTTAGCCTGTCCCTGAGAAGAGATAAACATATTAAGGCCTAATGCTGTCTGAACAAAAATCGTGCCTATGAGATAAATGCTTAAATAATTATCTGCATATACAATGGTACTGTTGCTGGCTCCAAACAAAAAGAGGAGAGGGCGTTTAAAGAAAAAGAAAAATACAGTCAGTGTTACGGAGAAAAATAAAAGGACAGAAACAGCATTTCCCAGGATTTTTTCTGCCTGATCCCGGCTGCCCTTGCCAAGCTGGATGGCAGCCAGAGGAGCACCTCCGGCACCTGCAAAGGAGCTGAAGGCAGAAATCAGCATAATAATGGGAAAGGTCAAACCGACTCCAGTAAGAGCAGTGCTGCCGATTTCCGGGATATGACCGATATACATCCGGTCTACAATATTATAAAGGACATTAATGAGCTGAGCTGCCACAGAAGGGAGAGCCAGCCGCAACATGAGCTGGGGAATGGGCTCCGTTCCCATACGGGTATCAGAGTGAGCAGAAGAAGCAGCTGGTTGAGTATGATTCATGGTAAAGTTCGCTTCCTTTCATTTATATATTGTGGTGCGCTCATCAGGCGTACGTAAGTTTATCATGTTTATTCAGTATTGTAATCCTTTCAGCCTGGGTTTGCAATGGGTTTTTGGAAAATGCTTTGGACCCTGGGGATAGCTGGATATTCTATGCTTGGCCGGTATGGACTGGTATTGATGATAAGTATTTGATTTATAAAAGAAACAGAGGTAAACTATAATTATAATCAGAAAACATAGGAAAAGGAGGCAAATCATGAAAAAGTTAGGCTTTGGGCTGATGAGACTGCCGCTTCTGGATAAAGCAGATCCAGGAAGCATTGATGTGGAGAAGGTAAAGAAGATGGTAGATCTCTTTATAGAAAAAGGATTTACTTATTTTGATACAGCATGGATGTATTGTGGATTTAACAGTGAAAATGTGGCAAAAGCGGTCCTGGTGGATCGTTATCCCAGGGAAATATTTACTCTGGCTACAAAACTCCATTCAGGATTTTTCCAAAGCTTTGAGGATCGCGACAAGATTTTTGAGGAACAGCTGAAGAAAACAGGGGTGGAATATTTTGATTATTACCTTCTTCATGGAATTTCCAGAAACAGCTATGAGAAGTTTGAAAAATTTGACTGTTTCCAGTGGCTTCAGGAGAAGAAGGAGAAGGGGCTGGTAAGGAAAATTGGATTTTCCTTTCATGACAATGCAGAGCTTTTGGATCAGATTTTGACAAAGCATCCAGAGATCGAATTTGTCCAGCTTCAGATTAATTACCTGGATTGGGAAAGCCAGTGGATTCAGTCAAGAAAATGTTATGAGACAGCGGTGAACCATGGGGTGCCTGTAATCATTATGGAGCCGGTGAAGGGCGGCACTCTGGCAGAAGTTCCGGAAGAGGCAGAGAAGCTTCTAAAAGAATATGCTCCAAAGATGTCAATTCCTTCCTGGGCTGTGCGGTTTGCAGCTTCCTTAGACAATGTGATGATGGTCCTGTCAGGTATGAGCAGTATGGAACAGATATTGGATAATACGGATTTTATGGACGACTTTAAGCCATTAAACGATGAGGAGAAAAATCTTTTATGGAACGTAGCAGATATGATTAATTCGACTACAGCAGTTCCCTGTACAGGCTGTGCTTACTGTACAGACGGGTGCCCGAAGAAGATTGCAATTCCTAAGTATTTTTCCCTGTATAATGAGGATATGCGGGAGGCGAAAGAAAAAGGCTGGACTCCTAATCAGAATTTTTATAATGCCCTGGCAGAAAAAGGAGGCAGAGCAGGAGATTGTATCAGCTGTGGGCAATGTGAGAGAATATGCCCTCAGCATCTGCCGATAATCAGGCACCTTCAGGCAGTTTCAGAACACTATGATGTGTGATATCTGCTTTCTGAAGATTTGTACATATACTTAAAAAATAGAGAGTGATTGTAAAACAGGACTTTCATACCATATCATGCAGTTTCCACAAGAAAACGGCAGCAGATATGATAGGGAAGTCCTGTTTTGTATCCATTTATTTCTTCCTCATGGATCTTTCCTATGTACATTGGATATCCTATGCCAGTCTTTCCATAAAAATTTAGTGACACATAAAAATTAGTACTTGAAGGAAAATGAAAAGTATTATATCATTTGATTAGTGCCAACTAACAAAGAGGAGGAATGCAATGGGAGAAGAAATTATTTGGGGGATATGGATCCCATTTTTTGGAACAACGCTTGGATCAGCCTGTGTCCTGTTTATGAAAAATAAAATAAATGCGCTATTGCAGAAAGCTCTGACCGGATTTGCAGCTGGAGTTATGATCGCAGCATCCATCTGGAGCCTGCTAATCCCAGCTATAGAGCAGTCACAGTCCTGTGGACAGTGGGCTTTTGTACCTGCGGCTATAGGTTTCTGGTTAGGAATTCTGTTTCTGCTTTTTTTAGATCGGACAATTCCACATCTGCATATGAATGGCGATAAAGCGGAAGGGCCAAGAAGCAGTTTGAAAAAAACGACCATGTTGATGCTTGCAGTGACGCTCCACAACCTGCCGGAGGGCATGGCGGTAGGAGTAGTCTATGCAGGATGGCTTTCCGGAGATACCGGACTCACTGCTATGAGTGCTCTGGCTCTATCTTTGGGGATAGCGATACAGAATTTTCCGGAAGGTGCTGTTATTTCCATGCCTTTACGGGCAGAAGGAGTCAGCAAAGGGAAGGCTTTTCTCTATGGAATTCTTTCCGGTGTGATGGAGCCGGCTGGTGCAGTCCTAACCTTACTTGCAGCTGGCTTTGTGGTTCCGTTTCTGCCATACCTTCTGAGCTTTGCAGCCGGGGCTATGGTCTATGTAGTAGTAGAGGAACTGATTCCGGAAATGTCGGAAGGGAAACATTCCAATGTGGGGACTGTCCTGTTTGCTGCAGGATTTACTGTTATGATGGCATTGGATGTGGCGTTGGGATAAAGCAGATGAAAGCGATTGACTTCAATAAGGCGCTAGAGCTTATATGCTAGAGCAGAAGAGAAAATAAAATTTGAATGATTATAAACAGATGACTGCTGCAGAATGAACAATTTATATAGGACATTTTCTGCAGCAGTCCCTTTGTGCTGGAGTAACTGTATGTTCAAAGTCTCTATTATCATAGGACGCTACTCTGAGAGGCAGATCACAGAATGTTTCGCCCTGATATTATATTAATGAATTCTATGAGGCTGCCTGCGCTTTTTATGAAAAAGAAAAAGCAGCCCTCCATAGATTCCAGATAATACAAATACCTGAACACATATGGAAAGAAACGGAGGAAGCTGCTCTGGAAGAGCAGAAATCACCGGAAGTATGCCAGAAAAAAAGATAAACTGTGTAATTCCAGCGGAAATAGCCAAAAGAATCGCTGGTTTTAGGATCATATTCCCAGCGTGCCAGGCAAAGGGAACACATTGTTTTAGAGAAATCAGGTGGAGCAGAGAGAGGAATAATTCACTTGCCAGCATGCCCCACAGTAAAGCTAGGATACCATAACGAGGAATACCGAAGAAGACAAAGCCGAGACGGAAAATTAAAGCGAGAACGTTTTGAACAAAGGTTGTTGTTGTCTTTCCAAGGCCGTTTAAAATACTTCCTGTTGTGGTGGAGAGATAGAGGAAGGGACAAAGCCATGCAAGGATTATGATAAAATCTCCTGCGTTTCCATTGTGAAAGACGCTGCTTCCAAGGCCTGCACCATAAATAGTAAATATGCCGACGCACAGGATCCCCATATAAAGGCTATAACGTATGGACATGGAAATGGTAGAAGAAATCCTCTTTCGGTTGCCTTCTGCCTGTGCCCTTGCTACTGTTGGGAGAAGGAGTACAGCAATGGAATTCGTAATAGCTGATGGAAAGAGGATAAAGGGCAGTGCCATTCCAGTGAGCACGCCATAAATATTCAGAGCATCTGAGGAGGAAAGGCCGAATATCTGAAGACGGCTGGGGATCCAGATGGCCTCAGCGCTGGCAAGAATATTGAGGATCAGACGATTACCCATAAGGGGCAAGGCCAGAGCCATGAGAGGGGCAGCAGCCTCTGCAATAGCTCCCTGTTGGCGGGAATATCTGTTTTTTCCAGAGTATCCAGGGGAAACAGAAAATGCGGTCTGTCCGGTTAGGGAGGATTCCGCTGAGCTTCTGCTGTCCCTTGTCCCTAAGATATCTCCTGCCAGCCTTCCATCGCCTTGGGGTTCCAAAGCAGCCTGCGCAGCAATACGGGCCTTAGGCCGACATAGGCAGAAAGCCAAAAGGGTATAAAGGGAGGAAGCTGCTTCTCCAATAAGATGGCCGATTACAGCTAATTGTACTGTAATGGTTATTCCCTTTTCCATCATGATATCAGCGATCAGAAATACAGCGCCGATACGTACCGCCTGTTCGGCTAATTGCGAAAAGGCAGGAACTCTTGTTTTCTGCATGCCATAATAATATCCATTAATGCAAGCATGGATGGCAGAGCAGGGAACGGATATGGCTATGTAAGGGAGGAGAGGAGCACACCGCTGTTCCAGAAGCACACGGATAGCCAGGAAATCAGCCAGGTTCCAGATGAGCAGGGCCAAAAGGCCGGCCATGGATAGAGAAATTGTAAGGCCGGCCAGAAAAATGGATTTCCCTTTTCTAGCATTGGCTGCAACGCATTGAGATATGGCTGTTTGGATTGAGCCGGCACAGAGGGCAAAACAGATTCCAAATATAGGGTGGACCATATTATAGAGTCCAAGCCCCTCTGCTCCGATAGTGCGGGAAAGGAAAATCCGGTAGAAAAAGCCCAGAATGCGGCATAGAAATCCGGTAAAAGTAAGAAGAAGGGTCCCTGCTAAAAACGCTCGTTTCTGTGAAGAAAGATTCATAAGCAATCCTGAAAATAAATATTGTTAAATTATATTTCAGGTGAAAAATGATTATTCCCATTGAATTTATAGGAATATACTATATAATGGAGATGTAGATGAAGCTTTGAACTTCTTTCTACATGAAAGATGCCCGGCAGCGTCTGTTACAGGCGCGGATGGCGGGAAGAAAGGCGGAAAATATTATGGAACAAATGATTTATCTGGATAATGCGGCAACGACCCGAACAAGACCTCAGGTGGTAGAAGCCATGCTGCCGTATTTTACAGAGTACTACGGAAATCCGTCCTCAGTGTACAGTTTTTCTGAGGAGAGCAGAAAGGTTATTTCCCATACAAGGGAAGTGATTGCGGCCGCTCTTGGGGTAAAAGCCAATGAGATATATTTTACAGCAGGAGGAAGCGAGTCTGACAACTGGGCGATTAAGGCTTCGGCAGAGGCCTATCAGGATAGGGGACGCCATATCATTACCAGTAAAATTGAGCATCATGCAGTTCTTCATACTTGTCAGTATCTGGAAACCAGAGGCTTTGAGATCACCTATCTGGATGTGGATGAAGATGGGCAAGTGGATATAAAAGAGCTTGAACAAGCCATTCGGCCGGATACGATCCTGATTTCAATTATGGCTGCTAACAATGAGATCGGGACCATAGAGCCCATAAAAGAGATTGGAAGGATTGCAAAAGAGCATGGAATCCTTTTCCATACGGATGCAGTGCAGGCGTTTGGCCATATACCGATCAATGCAGATGAGTGTAATATTGATATGCTAAGTGCAAGCGGACATAAGATTAATGGCCCTAAGGGAATTGGATTTTTGTATATCCGTAAAGGAGTGAAAAGCCGTTCCTTTATCCACGGAGGCGCCCAGGAAAGGAAGCGGCGTGCTGGAACGGAAAATGTACCTGGGATTGCAGGGCTTGGAAAGGCTGTAGAAATGGCTATGGCAGATATGGAGGAACGAGGGAAAAAGGAGGAAGCCCTTAGAAATTATCTGATGGAGAAGGTCATGGCTTCTGTGCCTTATACAAGGATTAATGGAGACCGGATCAGAAGGCTTCCCAATAATATCAATTTTGCATTCCAGTTTATTGAGGGCGAGTCTCTCCTGATCATGCTGGATTCGGAAGGCATATGCGGCTCCAGCGGCTCTGCGTGTACCTCTGGCTCTCTGGACCCCTCCCATGTTCTCTTGGCGATCGGGCTGCCTCATGAGATTGCCCATGGATCTTTGCGCCTTACCTTAAGCGAAGAAAATACAAGAGAGGAAATGGACTATGTAGCAGAAAAAATTGCGGAAATTGTAGAGCGTTTAAGAAGCATGTCTCCTTTATATGAAGATTTTATAAAGGGGCAGAATGCTGCCAGAAGATAAGCCCTGACTGATAGGGTAACAACAGACAGAAAGGAAAGGAAGACAGAGACTTCCGGTGAAGATTATGTATACAGAAAAAGTAATGGACCATTTCCAGAACCCGAGAAATGTAGGAGAAATAGACAATCCAAGCGGTATGGGGACTGTAGGAAACGCAAAGTGCGGAGATATTATGAGAATCTATCTGGATATTGATGAGAACCAGATAATCAAGGATGTAAAATTTAAGACCTTTGGCTGTGGCGCTGCGGTAGCCACCAGCAGTATGGCAACGGAAATGGTGAAAGGAAAAACCGTACAGGAGGCGATGCAGGTTACGAATAAGGCCGTATGCGAGGCATTAGACGGTCTTCCCCCTGTGAAGATCCACTGCTCCCTTCTGGCAGAGGAGGCAATCCATGCGGCCCTGTGGGATTATGCGCAGAAAAACGGGATTGAAATTCAAGGGCTTTCTAAGCCAAAATCCGATATCGGGGAAGAAGAGGAGGAAGAAGAGTATTAAAGCCGTTTTTCAGGTACCCTCCAGGGCGATAAAGAAAGTCTGCGTCCTGGAGAGGAGTGGCTGAAAACGAGAAAATAGAGGACAATAAAAAGAGTGAAAATGAAAAGAGGAAAGATAAAATGATATTCGTTGATCTGGCCTATGCAGTGAAAAGCCCCTCCAAATATAAAAGGTTTTTAGATAGAAAGGCATGGCAGGTAATTTTGTATGGAGTGCTTCTGATAGCAGTCTATTTTTTGCTGGCAAATGTGCTGCCGATGGTCCGCTTTCAGAGAATGTATGGCAATTTCCAAGCTCTGGTTGAACGTCATATTCCGGAGTTTGAATTGAAAAACGGACGTTTCTATATGGAGCCAGTCTTTTTCCTGGATGAGAGCCGGATCTATGTGGATGTGGACACCTCTATGGAATGGGTATCTGCCAGACAGGATGAGGTTATGAATATCCTGAAAGATAGGTATTATATGACAGTAATCATTTCTGACAGCCGAAACATGGCAGTGAAGAGCAATGACGATATCCAGTTTATTGATTTTCAGAATTTATATGGAATGAATTTTGGAAAAAAGGATTTATACCGCTTTATCCCTGTTATCAATACAGTCATTACTCTGGGTATGATCTTATGGTATCTTTTTGATATAGCCCTGTTTTTCTTTGGCATCCTTATATTGAGCTTGATTGGGCTGGGTATTAAAAGCGCTATAGGGGGAGACTTGAGCTTTGGGAAGATATACTGTCTGAGTGTATACGCTAGGACTCTTCCTCTTATGATAAAAATGCTGCTGGCCTTAGTCCATATCCGCATTCCCTTTTTCTGGCTCATGTCCATAGCTATTTCAGCAGCATATCTAAATGCTGCATTTAAAAAGCTGCAGGAAGAGAAGGAACAGGAAGTACATGGAGTGATACAGACTGTTCCATTCTATAATGAGAGTGGAATGCTGGACAGACAGAGGGAGAAATCTGACCGTATAGCTGGACAGGAAGGTGAGAAAGGGGAAATCTGCGGCACAGAAGGACAAGACTTGTCAGGAGGAGACCGGGTGAAAAGAGAGCAGGATTTGTGATGGAAAAGAAAAAAGTTGTAGTCGGTATGTCAGGCGGTGTGGATTCTTCTGTAGCTGCCTGGCTTTTACAGGAACAGGGTTACGAAGTTATGGGCGTTACCATGGAAATATGGCAGGAAGAAGAGAATCTGGTACAGGAAGAGGATGGAGGCTGCTGCGGTTTAAGCGCTGTAGAGGATGCCAGGAGAGTGGCATGGAAGCTGGGAATCCCGTATTATGTGATGAATTTTCGCCGGGAATTCAAGGAACATGTGATGGATTATTTTGTAAGCGAATATATAAATGGCAGGACGCCTAATCCCTGTATTGCATGTAACCGTTATGTAAAATGGGAATCTCTTTTAAAGCGTAGCATGGCGATTGGGGCAGATTATATAGCCACAGGTCATTATGCTAGGGTGAGGAAGCTTCCTAATGGAAGATATACATTGAAACGATGCGCACAGAAGGATCAGACCTATGCTCTGTACAACCTGACGCAGGAGCAGCTTTCCAGGACACTGATGCCTGTGGGAGAGTATACGAAAGATGAAGTGCGAGGGATGGCAGAGCACCTGGGGCTTCCGGTTGCCAATAAAAAGGACAGCCAGGAAATCTGTTTTATCCCAGATCACGACTATGCCAGGTTTATTGAGGAGCAGAGCAGCCAGATGCCTCCCCCAGGAAATTTTGTGGATGTGGAGGGAAATGTACTGGGACGCCATAAGGGAATCATCCATTATACGATCGGACAGAGAAAGGGATTAAATCTGTCCATGGGTCATCCAATTTTTGTAAAAGAAATCCGTCCACTCACAAATGAAGTAGTGATAGGAGAGTCTAAAGATGTATTTACAAACAGCCTTCGTTGTAGTAATCTAAATTGGATGGCAATTGACGGACTTCATGGAGCCTCTATGGAGGTGACAGCTAAAATCAGATACAGCCATGAAGGCGCGGAATGTCTGGTAAAAGATACGGGAGATGGCACTGCAGAGTGCGTATTCCAAAAGCCTCAGAGGGCGGTTACCCCCGGACAGGCAGTTGTATTTTATGATGGAGATTATGTTGTCGGAGGAGGAACAATTTTATGAAAAAAGGATGGAAAAAGCTGGCGGCAGCAGTTATGGTGCTGACATTGGGAATCACCGTTTTGAATGGGTGTGGAAAAGGAGGAGAACAGAAGGGAGAAGTATCTGCCTCTGAAGAGCTGTCAAAAGACAGAGGGGAAGAGGAAGCCTCCCAGGGTCATGCAGAGAGCAGCAGTAAGGAGGCAGAGGTGGTAAAGGAGACAGCACCTCCTATGAAGGATGTAGACGAAACAGTCTATGTAACGGGAAATTATGTAAATATAAGAAAGGATGGATATTCTTCCGCAGAAGTGGCAGGAAAGGTAAATATGGGGACGGAATTAAAAAGAACTGGTTACAGCGACACCTGGAGCCGGGTTATTTTTAAAGAGCAGACATGCTACATATCCACCCAATTTGTGTCCACAACTCCCCCTCCTACGGAAGCCTTTGACGCTTCGGAGGGAGAAGAGACAGCTGATGAGAGCACAGGCACAGGCGCTTCCCAAGCAGCAAACGGAAGCAGCATTACACTGAATCCTTCCTGGAAATATGCAGAATATTCAAAAATTAATTCTGGCGCAGCCACTCTCTATAAGTCCCAGGCAGCAAACCGAAAAGATGTTACAATTTGTGTCAATGCAGGCCATGGAACACAGGGAGGGCATAAAGTGAAAACTTTATGCCATCCAGATGGAACTCCTAAGGTAACGACTGGTTCTACCCAGGCTGGAGCTACTTCTGCGGCGGCAGTTTCTACAGGAATGGAATTTTTAGATGGGACTCCAGAGGCAAAAGTAACTCTTGCTATGGCAAAGACTTTTAAGGAAAAGCTTTTGGCAGCGGGATATGATGTGGTTATGATCCGTGACACAGATGATGTGCAGCTTGACAATATTGCCAGGACAGTAATTGCTAACAATACGGCGGACTGCCACATTGCCATTCACTGGGATTCCTCTACAAACAATAAAGGGGCTTTTTATATGAGTGTTCCAGAAATTGCCTCTTATAAAAACATGGAACCAGTAAAATCTCACTGGCAGCAGCATAATGCTCTCGGGGAAAGCGTAATCGGAGGCCTTCGGGCAGCAGGAGTGAAAATCTTTTCCAATGGCGCCATGGCTATGGACTTGACTCAAACCTCCTATTCTACAGTTCCATCGATTGACATTGAACTGGGAGATAAGGGTTCTGACTATTCTCAGCCTATGCTGGATAAGCTGGCAGCAGGAATGGTAGAAGGGATCAATACCTATTTTGGAAAATAATCCTTTTTTTGCTGTGTGGAAAAGGGAACTTCCGCATTACACAGACAGGATGTAGAGGAGCAAAAGGCCTGGAGATGTATTTGAGTTTTTGTTTCAGATACACTCCGGGCTAAAAACAGGAAAGGAGAGAGGTTTATGCAAGCTGCCGGAATAAAGCAATTTGAGTCTATTTTGTGGGATGTGGATGGAACGCTGCTGGATTTTTTTTCAGCAGAAAAAGAAGCAATCAAATCCCTTTTTTTGGAATTTGGATTAGGAGAATGTACGGATGAAATGTTAAGCTGCTATTCCAAAATCAACAAGAAGTATTGGGAAAAACTGGAACAAGGAGAAATGACAAAACCGCAGATTCTGGTGCAGCGTTTTGAAGAATTTTTTAAGGTGGAAGGGATAGAGCCATCACTAGGTGAGGGGTTTAATACTGCCTATCAGAAACGCCTTGGTGACACGATCATATTTTGTGACAACAGCAAGGAGATTGTAGCCTCTCTGCAAGGGAAAATCAGGCAGTATGTGGTGTCCAATGGAACCATAGTTGCCCAGACAAAAAAGCTTGAGCGCTCTGGCTTTGACAAGTTAATGGATGGTGTTTTTCTGTCTGAGCAGATCGGCTATGAAAAGCCTTCAAAAGAATTTTTTGACTGGGTCTTTCAAAAGATCAGACCAATGGATAAAAATAAGGTTCTAATTGTTGGGGATTCTCTTACTAGCGACATTGCTGGCGGCAATCGTGTAGGAATTAAAACCTGTTGGTATAATCCAAAAGCACTTATAAATGATACATCTGTAAAGGCAGACTATGAAATTCAAAATCTAGGAGACATTTTAAAACTTCTTTAATCCCTGATGGGATGAAGAGCAAAGGCAAGCAGTATTTGATAGGCTCGCTGCCACACTCTGGCCTGAGTGGGCGTTAGAACGCCCACTTTTTTATCATATAGAATTCTGGCATAAAAGCTCCCGGCTTAGGAAAAGAGTCAGAATATTTTCTACCCGTCTATGTTGTTTTTTATACTCCCATCGTACGAATCAGATTTACCATTTCAATTGCGCCCTCTGCACAATCATAGCCTTTATTTCCTGCCTTTGTCCCGGCCCGCTCAATTGCCTGCTCAATATTTTCCGTAGTAATCACACCAAACATGACTGGAATGCCGGCTGCCATGGAAACTTGAGCAATTCCCTTAGAGACTTCATTACATACATAATCGTAATGGCTGGTACTTCCCCGGATGACAGCCCCTACACAGATGACAGCATCATATTTTCCACTGCCTGCCATTTTAGAAGCAATAAGTGGAATTTCAAAAGCACCAGGTACCCAGGCGATGTCAATATCGTCTTCTTTTACGTTATGCCGTTTCAAACCATCTAATGCGCCTGCCACCAGCTTTGAAGTAATAAACTCATTAAAACGTGCTGCCACAATCCCGATGCGAATGCCCTCTGCGGTCAGCTTCCCTTCTAAAATATTCATAACATTTCCTCCTTTATTCATAATTTAAAATGTGCCCCATCCTTGCCTGTTTGGTTTTCAGGTAAAAGAGATCGTGAGCTGTTGCCTCCATCTGAATAGGAACTCGTTCTATGATTTCCATGCCAAAGTCAGAAAGCTGGTATACCTTGTCCGGGTTATTCGTAAGAAGGCGCAGGGTTTTTACTCCTAAATCCCGAAGAATCTGGGCTCCAATAAAATATTCTCTTAAATCCCCGGCAAAGCCAAGGGCCAGATTGGCTTCCAGTGTGTCCATGCCATGATCCTGGAGTTCATAGGCTTTCAGCTTATTCAGCAAGCCAATCCCTCGTCCCTCCTGACGCATGTAAAGGAGGATGCCCCGCCCTTCCTTTTCAATCTGGGTCATGGCAGCCGCGAATTGCTGGCCGCAGTCACAGCGAAGGGAACCAAAGGCATCTCCAGTCAGGCATTCTGAGTGAACACGGCAGAGAATTCCCTGTCCGTCACCGATATCACCCTTCACAAGGGCGACATGGTGTTCATTATTCAGCTTATTTCGATAACCATGGGCTTTGAATATACCGTATTTTGTAGGGAGATTGGTAATGGCTGCTGGTTCTACCAGATGATCATGGCGTTTGCGGTAATCCTGAAGAGCTTTAATAGTGATGAATTTTAAATTCCATTTTTGGGCAAGAGCTATTAGTTCTGGAGTCCGCATCATGGTGCCATTTTCCTTCATGATTTCACAGCAAAGCCCACATTCCTCAAGGCCTGCAAGACGCATAAGATCTACAGTAGCTTCCGTATGACCGGCTCGCTCTAAAACGCCGTTTTTCTTTGCGAGAAGAGGGAACATGTGGCCTGGCCGGCGAAAATCTTCCGGCCTGCTGTCAGGGTCGACGCAGGCTCGTGCGGTCATACCCCGTTCTTCAGCAGAAATACCAGTGGTGGTACCGGAGTAATCTACAGATACAGTAAAAGCCGTCTCATGGTTGTCCGTATTGTCAGGAACCATCTGAGGAAATTTTAGTTTCCGGCATAATTCCTCGCTCATAGGCATACAGATCAGCCCCTTTCCATGGACAGCCATGAAATTTACATTCTCTGTTGTGGCAAATTCTGCTGAACAGATAAAATCTCCCTCATTTTCTCGATTTTCATCATCTGTAACCAGGATGATCCGTCCCTTTTTTAGGTCTTCTAATGCTTCCTCTATAGAATTAAATTGAAACATCTTCTTGTCCTCCTTCTGTGATAGGATTAAGGTGTCAAAGCTGCCAGAATAGGAAAAGTGTTAAAATATTTTTGCATTGAATGAAACTGCTTTTCTGTTCACGAACCCTTTGACCCTAAAATTGTTATAGGTAAAAGCATAAGTTAATATCCATGTTTTATAAGAAATTCTCTAGTAATCGTATGGTCCCCAGTTTCCTGGCCATTCCATGAAGTTTGGCTGTAAGGAAGCCTGACTTCTGGTTTCCTGTCTTCCTGCATCAGGTTGTCCACCAGTTTTCTGCCTCCCTGCATCCGTCTGCCGGGTATTTCTTTGTCCAGGTTCTGCTGCTTTTTTATGGTTTCTCCAGCATATCCCAAGAGCCTTTCCACATATTTTCCAATGATATCCGTTTCCAGATTGACAAGATCTCCTGGATATTTGGAAAAAAGGGCCGTGTGGCCTGCCGTATGAGGGATGATGGATACAGAGAAATCCAGGTCAGTTACCTTAGCTACAGTAAGGCTGATTCCGTCAATGGCAATCGACCCTTTTTCTACGATATAGCGGAGAAGAGAGGGCGCAGCACATATGGTATACCAAAAAGCATTGTCATCCTTCTGAATATGGGAAATCGTTCCCAATCCATCTACATGCCCGGCTACGATATGACCGCCGAACCGTCCGTCTGCAGCCATAGCCCGTTCCAGATTGACTGGATTTCCCGAGCAAAGCTTTCCAAGAGAGGAGCGGTTTAGGGTTTCGTGCATGACATCAGCAGAGAAGGAAGAAGAACTTAAGGAGGAGACTGTGAGACAGACCCCATTTACAGCAATACTGTCTCCTTTTTTCGTTCCTTCCAATATCTGTGAAGCTTGGATAGAAAGTATGGCAGAATGGGAGCCATGGCGAATGGAAAGAACTTTCCCGACTTCCTCTATGATTCCTGTGAACATGAAACCACCTCGCTTTCAAGCAGAATATCTTCTCCTAAAACTTTTATAGAAGGGGGGAGAAGCTGAAACGCATCCGAAGGCAGATAGACTCCCTCTCCTCCAATAGGAGACTTGGATAGGCTTCCGCCAAAGAGCTTGGGGGCAATATAGGCCTGAACTTTATGAACGATTCCAGCCTCTAAGGCAGCCCAGTTAAGGGCAGATCCGCCTTCCAAAAGGATACTGTCAATGTTCTGTTCTCCCAAAAGCTTCATGGCAGCTTTTAAATCAATATGGCCATTTCTGGAAGGAACAGTAAGAATCCTGAATCCACAAGCCTCTAGCGGCTTTTTTTGCTCTGCCTCCTTACAGCAGGTAAGGAGGATAGAAGGCGTGACAGAAGCAGTAGAGGCAATACGGGAGTTAAGGGGAAGGCGCAAATGGGTATCACAGATGATACGTATCGGATTGCGGCCTTGGGGAATCCGACAGGTGAGCAGAGGGTCGTCAGCTAAAACGGTTCCGATGCCTGTCATGAGAGAGGAATACCGATGTCTGTTCTGGTGTACATGATGACGGGCTTCTTCCCCTGTAATCCATTTGGAAGCCCCACTGGCAGCCGCGATTTTGCCATCCATGGTCATAGCATATTTTAAAACCACATAGGGCGTCTTTTTTCGGATAAAATGAAAAAAGACATGATTTAATTGGTCACAATCTTCTTTTAAAATTCCCTCATCGACTGTGATGCCATGCTCTCTAAGAAGTTTCACTCCTTTTCCAGATACTAGAGGATTGGGATCAGAAGAACCGATTACAACCCGGCTGACTTTGTGGTTAATAATGGCTTCTGTACAAGGAGGCGTTTTACCATGGTGGCAGCAAGGTTCCAGAGTAACATATAAAACAGCTCCTTCAGGAGAATCCGTACAGGCAGCAAAAGCATTCCGTTCGGCATGAGGGCCGCCATATTGTTCATGCCAGCCCTTTCCAATGATCAGGCCATCCTTTACCAGAACAGCTCCCACCATGGGATTAGGATTTACGCGGCCACAGCCTCTTTCCGCCAGGCTTAGAGCCAGCCGCATATAGGTTTCGTCAGACGTAGAAACAGCCATGCAACATACCTCCAGTTACAATTTATTCATCATTGATATACTTGACAGTCAGCCAGGTTATTATTTATTTTGAACTAAAATATTAAAAAGTGTGCCTCTTGCCCCACACTCGCACCGGAGCGCGGCTGGGACAGCAGCTATTTTCCTATTGCACCGAGTGCGATAAAAAATACCCTGAACATCCAGGTTCAGGGTATGGTTTTCCTCAAAAAGGGCTGTCACAAAAAGAAACACTTTTTGCAGGACAGCCCTAAAAATACATATGGATACAAAAATTCCATACAATCTTCTTTCATCCAGACTATACTGTCGGCTTCGGAATTACACCGAATCATGCCTTGCGGCTCGTGGGCTTTACCACCGGTAGGGAATCAAACCCTGCCCTGAAGATATATTATGATGATTGTGGCTATTATAATAAAAATAAAAAAACTTGTCAAGGAGTTATTAAATGAAAATTTAAATAAAAAGTAAGATATGATATCCAGACAAGTGATATAATGGAAAAATGTAACAGGCTCCAACAGGAGAAGAGGGAAAGAAAGACCATTCATACATACCAGTTGGTACTGTAAAGTGTTTATAGATGGATAATTCCTTACTGGCTGTAAGGGGGATTAACCATAAATATATTGTAGTAGAATGGAGGAAACTATGAAAAAAAATCAGTGGGGGTTAAATCATGCTATCAGCCGTAAGATGAATGATGTAGCTGTAAGTTGGCATATTTTATGCCGCGCTCTTTTAATCAGCCTGGCCTGGCTTCTTCTATCTGGCTGTTCTAAAAATGAGGAGCCTACAGGTCAGTCACTTTATGAACGGGGGACCAGCTTGATAGAAAAGATGGATAGGAAGGCAGAATCAAAGGAGTATGCTAAGATGGTTCTGGGTGCACCTGAAGTGATGGAGATCATTGACGAGATCGGAAAGGGAGACTATTCAGAGGTGACAGCGGCCTACAAGGTTACATTGGATCCAGAGGGATTGGATAAGCTGCTGCATTTGGCAGAGACAAATGTGTCAGATTTGCCAAAAGAGCTGCAAGAAGATCTTAGAACCCGTCTTGTTAAAGGGATTCCAGCTATGTTGAGCAGCTTAAGCGGCAGCGAGGTCTTGGCTGCCTCTAGTCTGCTTATGACAGAGGAATGTTTCCTGTTTCAAGGCCTGTCTAGTCCTGAAACCCATATTTACCTGTATGGTGAGGATTATTTTGCCATAGTGGCCTTTGTGCCGTTTGAGGATAATGTTGTGGCAGCTTATGGAAACTTTGTCTCCAGCCAGGTATTGGGAGAAGCCGTGGAGGAAGAAGGTGTGAAAGAGTGGCTGGAAAAGGCCTCTATTTTTTCTGACTGCTGTAAAGTAGAGGAAATTATGTTGGAAGGCTCAGAGGATGGAAAAACATCCTCTGGGGCGAAGAATTCTTCTGTGGAAAAAAGCGATTCAAAATCAGAAGATTCTGCTTCGAAAGATGTCTCCTCTGGATGGGAAGGCCAGGAGGCAGAGAACAGGCTTACAGGCCGTTTCCTGAAGGATATTGATGGAAGATGCTTGATCATAACAGATGAAGGCGGACCAATTGTCATGAGATGCCAGTCTGGATTAGATTCTATGTTTGATGGCCTTAATACAGGCGATAAAATTCAAATTGTATGCAGTGGAGTGGAGGAAACTTATCCAGGCAGAACAGAAGTATATGACTGTGAGCAGATAGAAATCGGAAGCGCACAGGATATTCCAAAAGAGGTCTATGAATCCTTAGAGGAACTGGGATGGAAGTTTCCAGCCGTATCAAGCAAAGAAACAGAAGAAGAAGGCCTTTGTGCCTATTTGAAAGGTATAGAGGGAGGCCGGGTTCAGGTGGATATTGCAGAATATATTACGGATGAAGACAAAGACAGAATGGCAGAGCTCCATTTGACAGAAAATGATCTGCCTGATGGCTATTATATCTATAATCCGGATGAGGAGATAACAGAATTACCTCTGGGAGAAGATATTCTGTATGAATTTATCGACTGGGGAAGAGATTTTGTTACAGATGAGGACGAATCCCTGAAAGTGATTACAGCCAGCCAGGAGGTATTTATACGATATCTGGATACCTATGAGAATTCTTCTCCAGGCATGCCCTTTTTCTTTCAAATAGAGGATGGGAAAGTAAGGCGTATTGTGGAAAAGCCTATGGCATAGGAGGAAACAGAAAACAGTAAAAAATGCCCTATGCCATGTAGACAATTCAAAAGGTCTGGACCTGAACTATTTTGCTAATTTGGCACTCCCTGGATGGGATAAAACAGAGAGCCCCGTTATACAAATTCATTGCAAAAATAAGGAATATCGTGTATAATTCTATAAAAAGCACTGATTGTCAGGAGACGTATCGAAGCGGCCATAACGAGACTGACTCGAAATCAGTTTGCCGGGCAACTGGCACGAGGGTTCGAATCCCTCCGTCTCCGCTTAAAAAATCCCTTAAAATGCTGGAATTTTTTGCTAAATACCAGGTTTTAAGGGATTTTTGATGTCATAGGAAAAAGAGATGGCAGGTTTATGCGGTAGGAGCCATAAGGATTTTTCCAGTTCCTCTATATACATTTACCAAGCCTTCTCCTGATACAGCAGAGCCCATTAAAGATTTAGAGGAACGTTCCACTGTAAATTTCAGAGAATTGGACCATGCGATTGCCATATTTCCGTCAATTTTTACCTCATCATCTTTTAAATCAAATTCAATCAATTCATCACGGGGAACAGGGCTTTCCAGTACAGCAACACCATTTCCAGTAAGACAGAGGTTAAACAGGCCCTCCTTGCCGGCAACTGCTGAGGAAAGATTTGTCCTTGCTACTACATTCTGCCGGATATTGGAATCACAGGCAAGGAACAGGCCATCTTCAAGAACCAAGCTTCCCCATTCGGACACTTCCTCTAATAAAATATGCTTATAGGTAGGCTCAAGCATAACCAGTCCGTTTCCTGTATATACAGGCTTAGCAGTGGATTCCTTAGTTACCTTGGAAGCAATGGCTTTTCCTAAAAAGTCTCCCACACCCTTAATTCCAGAACTCATGGTTACAGCACCGGCGATCCATTGCATGGCTCCGGCCTGCAGGGTAAAAGAATTGCCGCTCAGTTCCACCAGTACCTGCCTTTTTCGTACATTCATTTCTGCAGCATAATAAGCAGCAGAGGCAGAGCCAGGGCTTACGCTTAAGTCACGCTGATGTTCGAAAACCTTTACGCAGCCTTTGGCATCAATCTGCTTCATGTTTCCGTTGTTGTAAAGATTGTTGAAGGTTATCATAGTAATGCTCTCCTTTTTCACAGTATGGCTAGAGTATCAAAAGGGAGCCAGGGAAAAGAGTCAGAATGTTTTTGCAGTTTCAAAGGTAAGAAGTTCTGACGCTTTTTCCAGGCTGGGAATTTTGACACCCAGACCGTAGTATAAATAGCCGGAAACGCTGTATTGTAATACCGGCTTTGCTTTCATATTACTACGAAAAAATCCGAATGTCTATACAGGAAGAGAGAAAAATCTGAGTATGTGCAATGGTCTATCAGGAACAGTCCAGCAGGAAATTGAAGCTATAAAAGACAATCCTTTTTTTCAAGAATTGCCGCGGCTGCTGTACAAGCAGGGCAGTCGCAATAGGTTGCACCAGCAGCTTTAATTTCCTGCCCATGGGCAGCTACATTTTTTGCCATTTCTTCACCAAATACATGTACACCTGCTTCTGAACTAGCAAAGGCAATCAGCCCATCAACCGGCATAATGTCCATTTCCAGCTCTGCGATTAGCTTTTGGGTCTGTTCTGCTTCATCTTCAGTTCCTACAGCGTCCAGCCAATTTTGAGCAGCTGTTTTTGCCTCTTCACAGCAGGAAGGTGCATTCATCAATTCCTTTACTCTTTGGATAACAAAGTCCTTAACATTTTTGTCCATCATTTTTTTGTCCTTTCCTTTCGATTCGATTATTTAGGGAGAATTTAACCATACTGTTTCAAATTCTCATAAATTCGGTCAAGCATCCCTTCACATTGCCCAATCTCTTTTTCAGTAAATCCAGCATAAAAAATTTCTGTCATCTGAGCAGATACAGCTATGTAATCCTGCTGCAGCTTTCTGGCCTTATCTGTCAGAGCAATCAGTATCTTTCTGCGGTCATTTTTATCGGGGAGGCGGCAGACCAAGTCAGCAGCTTCCATACGATCAATCATGCTAGTAAGGGTTGTGGTAGCAAGTCCACTCTTATCAGCAAGTTCCCGAAATGAAATATTCTCTTCCTGCCAGAGAACATATAGAATCCGCCCTTGTGCCCCGTTAAAGGCATCAATATTCTTTTCTGATAGAATCCGCTCAAAAATTCTGTCACTGAGCCTTTTAATCTGCGAAACGATGTGTCCTCCTTGTATATTCATGAAAATTCCTCCTCTTTAGGATTATACTATATAGTAATATTGATGTAAAGACATATTTACGGAAAATCAGACAGGTTCTTTGATTTCATAGATTATTATAGAATAAAATGATTGATTATCTCAAATAAGCCTTGATTTACGGTCATACAAGCAGGATTTCAAGCTGAATTTACTACCAATTTACTACTTTTAAGGGAAAGAGCCTTGATATGCCACCCGGAATACTGCAAGCCCCAATATCAGCACAGTATTGAAAGAATAAATGAAAACTGAATATGACACGAACATGGCGTTTCTCTATCCCATAACAGGGAGAACAGGAACGCTGCTTTTTAATACCTTTATGTTACGCAATAGAAGCCAAAAGAGCCTTGCTACAAGCGGCTTTGCAGACGTGTTTTTGCAGGAGATAAGGATTTATACCTAACCCCGGCAAAATGGCGTTCTATTGCGTAACATACCCCAAGCAAAAGACGTATTGAAGCTATGGCAGCTTTCCAAGAGAATCACAACCGAATTTGACCGATATTGGAAAATCCAATGTAATTAAATAAAGATATACTAAATAAAGAGAAAAGAAATACAGATATACAAAATCCCCCTTCCTTTCCCTTCCACATTCCTAACCCATGTCGTTTTGTCGTGAAAGCAGCACCACCGCCGGAATGGAAATGAACAGATTAAGCTATCAAAGGAAAAAATAAGTTTCGGAGCAAGCATATGATTGAGATTACCGCAGAAGTCCGTGCGGCCATAGACAGAGCCGCCGGGGATATGGAGCTTGCCGGGGACGAATACATAGAACC
>JBCLQJ010000004.1:0-35646 GCA_041223545.1 Lachnospiraceae bacterium 62-35
CTGCTGGTTCTTCCTTTGTTCATTTTTATTATACCTTATCCAAACCAACTGTTACAACTTTAGTATACCAGAACAGGATTTGTACAATCTTGTGTTGAAGGACATTCAGGAACTTGCGGCAATGGCATTGAAAGACGTGGAATCATTCTACCAGCGGATTAGCAGCCGCATGGAGCGGCGGTATCTGGCGGACGCTTCGGAGATGGAGAAGGAGTGGGAACGGCTGGAAGCAAGGAACCGGGGGATTGACGATATGTTTTAGAACCTGTATACCGACAAGGCGAAGGGAATCCTGTCAGAGCAGCGGTTTGTGAAGCTGACGGCGGCGATGGAGCGGGAACAGGAGGAAAACCAGAAGCAGTTAAAAGAATTGCCCCTCTCCTTGCGCCGTTCCAATGAGCAGGAAAATGATGTCCATACCTTTATCCGGGAAATCCGGCAGTATGCCACGATACAGGAATTGGACGAGGGTATCTTAAACCGCCTTATCAGCCGGATTCTGGTGGGGGTGAAGAAGATTGATGGTGAGAAATTTCAGGAAATCAAAATCATTTATAACTTTGTCGGGGAGATACCAGCGGTAACAGAATAACAGTAATGCCCTTCTCTCTTTCCAGGGTAAGGGTTTTCTTTTGCTTGTATAGGAAAAGAAGCCGGGTTTCCTACTCTCCGGCTTCCGGGATAAACTCTAAATGGTCTAAGGCATAGCGAAGAGCCATGCACATCAATTCATTTCGGGAACGGTTGCTTTTCGCTGCCAGAGCGTCAAATTCCTCCTGCAATTCCCGGTCTAACCGCAGCGTCATAACGATTGACTTATCTTCCTTTTTGTCGGGTTTTTTCTGACGCACCACAAACTTATCTGCCATGTTACACCTCCGTATTACATTTATATAACCATTATAAACGATTCTGCTTGATATTTATATAACATATGATAAAATATAAATATGTAATATATAATAATGTTACAAAATAAAAAGGGGGTCATGGAAGTGAAGAACGTGCTGGAACAACTCTATAAAGGTGAAATCTTTCCGGAGGAACAGTATGCCCCAAGAGGTGAGGAATACCGGAAAATCCATGAGGGACATTACAACCACTATGAGGACTTTATTGAGTTATTGGCTAAGTTGGAGTCGCCCCTTGACAAGCGATTTATTGAAATCATGGACTAACAACTTGAGGCGTATAATCTTAACTGTAAGCAACACCTATATTGACGCAGGAGGGTATGCACATGAATGATTACAGCAAAATCACAGCCCTTTACTCCCACTTATCAGTGGGGGACGAGGACAGGGACGGCGGCGAAAGCAACAGCATACAGAACCAAAAGGCAATGTTAGAGGATTATGCGGAAAAGAACGGTTTTACAGGCATACGCCACATTACCGAAATGTAAACCGCTTATTTGATACAAAGGGAATGAACAGAATATCGGGAAAACCGCTGAAAACAAGGGATTCCGGCACATTGGTTGTTGCCGGAATCCCTTGTTTGCTTTTGGGACTGTGCCAAGGCAGCACGAGAGTGGCGGTTACGGACGGCCACAGTGGTCACAAGTCTGACCCCTCAGAACGTTATCGAAGAAGCTCAGATACGCTTGAAAAAAAGTAGATGCTTTAGTATAATGGAACCATAGCAGAAACGGGAATCTGATGGGATGTCTGCCATTCATGAGAAAGGCGGCAGATGCCATTGATAGCAGATACAATCACAAAGGATTATGTAAAAGATGCAGGCGTGTTTGCCGATATTTTTAATTACTATATTTACGGTGGGCGGCAGGTGATCCTGCCGGAGCAGCTCACGGAGCGTGATTCCACGAAGATAGCGCTGCCATACGGTGCGGACGGCGCAGTGGTTCCCGTCCAGAAATTCCGTGATGTGCAGAAGCTGTATGCGGCAATGACGGATGGGAAGATGGAATATGTCCTTTACGGCGCGGAGAACCAGGCTGAAATCCATTATGCTATGCCTGTTAAGAACAATCTCTATGATGCGCTGGAATAGGCAGGGCAGGTGGAATAGGCGGCAAAGTCGCACCGGAAAGAAATGAAGCGGAAAAAAGAGAAGGGGGAAGCGTTTGCTGAAGAAGGCGGGAAAACACCAAGCGCAGGTGAATTCTTAAGCGGTTTTTGGGTGGAAGACAGGCTGGTACCATCTATCACGGTGACTGTATTTTTCGGCTCGGAAGAGTGGGATGGGCCGTTGAGCCTCTTTGAGATGATGGATGTGTCAGACCCGGAGGTGCTTGCCTGCATGGACAATTACCATGTGCGGCTGATTGCGCCGGCGCAGATGGCGGATGAGGAGATTATGAAATTCCAGTCCAGCATGCGGGAGGTTATGCTGTTCATCAAGTATTCGAAGGATAAGGAAAACTTAAGCAGGGTACTGTCGGCCAATGAGAGGCGTTTCCGGGAAGTGGAGCGCAGGGCGGCAGATGTGATTGAAGCAATCACAAATTCGGGCATAAAATATGATGAAGAAGACGAGGTGGTTAATGTGTGCCAAGCGATTCAGGAAATGAGAAAAGAATCTGAACAGGATGGGGAATTAAAGAAGGCCAGGGAAGCGGCTGGAAAATTGTATGAAATGGGACTTGATACAGATAAGATAGCCCAGGCGGTTGGCTATGCTGTGGAAACGGTAAAGGGTTGGCTTGGGCTTGAATCATAATGCGAGGGTGTGTGCTGATATCCCTGAACAATATTTAACAGCGGCCCAGGCGGCTATTCAGAAATAATGCCATAGGAATTTGGGTACTCGCAGGCAAAAGTATGGAAGAATGGCTTAAAATCAAGGGATTTTGGGCGTAGAGGGGTTCACCGGAATGGCTGGTGAACCCCATTTTTTCGTGTTTTTGCACGCCGCTTATAGGATGGCAATTGGGGAGAAAATCGTACTATCAGGCAAAAGTATATTTTCACGCAAAAGTCGGGGGTTTCCGTGATAGTATAAAACGGAAAGGTAAAAGGGTGTAGGATATTGGAGGCTTTTGTGGAAAAGGGTATTAGCTTGACGGAAAATGCTGTGGAAATATGGGGAATATGATACAAGCACGGAAACTGCCCGGAGTTTTCGTGTTTGTATATGAGTTTCTGTGATAGTTTGGAGTTTTGCCTGTTAGTTTGCAAAATTTGTGGTATGTATTTTAATATAGAGCTGATTATGCTATATTGTTTATAATGGAAGAGAACGGGAAATTAAAAGTTTTTTGTGAATCTTATTGAAAATGTAATATTAAGGATGGAAAAAAAGTCATTCATAATCATTAATGATATTAACCATTACTTAGCTCGTGATAAATTTGAATTATTAGAAGACTTGTTAGAAAGATACGGAAAGGGAATACGAGTACATAAATATTATTATCTTTTTAAAGATTTAAATTGTTATCAAAGAGATGGAATTATGCACGACCATACAGATATAGATCAAGACTATATAATTGATGCTGAGATGTTCAACAAATATGATACAAGAGATGATTGTAGAAGTATACAACATATTATAGAGGAGTTTTGATGATTTTAAGTGTGAGTAGAAGAACAGATATTCCCAATTATTATTCAGATTGGTTTATTACTAGAATTAAGGAAGGGTTTTTATATGTACGAAATCCTATGAATACGCATCAAATAAGTAGAATAGACTTTTCACCAGAAGTGGTAGATTGTATTGTGTTTTGGACAAAGAATCCTGCAAATATGATTGAAAAGTTAGAGGATTTACAAAAATATATGTATTATTTTCAATTTACTCTGACAGGGTATGGTAAGGATGTGGAACCAAACCTTCCAAATAAAAGAGAAGAGCTTATTCCAACATTTAAACGATTGTCTGAAAAAATAGGAAAAGAAAGAGTAATATGGAGATATGATCCTATTTTGATAAGTAAGCGATATACAATAGATTACCACTTAAAGGCTTTTGAGGAAATAGCCAGTAATCTTGCGGATTATACTGAGAAGGTAGTTATCAGTTTTGTTGATTTGTATTCCAAAACGCAACGAAACACAAAGGAACTTGATATTAAGCAGATAACAAATGAAGAAATGATTGAATTGGCAAGAGAAATGGCTCAGATTGCTTCAAAGTATAATTTAATAATTGAGACTTGTGCAGAGCAAATAAATCTTCACGAAGTTGGCATTCAGCATGGAAGTTGTATAGATAAAAAATTAATTGAGAGATTATTAGGTTGTAAGCTGATTGCTGAAAAGGATAAAAATCAAAGGGAAGAGTGCGGTTGCTTTGAAAGCGTAGAGGTAGGGGCATTTTTACATTGGCGAGGGTACGAACTTTTGTTCTGAGGTTGTTTTGCCTGCGAGTATATACTCGTAGGCAAAAGTCGGTTATTATCACGGAAACTCGGATATTATCAGGCAAAACTCCATACTATCACGCAAAAGTCGATACTCGCAGGCAAAACTCTTATACAAACACGGAAACTACCTGTATTATCACGGAAACACGCTGGGAGTTTTCGTGATAATATAGGGGTTTCCGTGATAGTGTAAAGGGTTTTCGTGTTCGTATATGAGTAAAATGGTAAAAATTTAATGGATAAATGATAAAATGGTAGAGGGCTGTTCCGGTAGTCCTTTTTCTCATGTCTTAAGATTTCACAATTCATTTCTCTACATTTCAAATTTCACAGATATTTTTATAGTGGTTCAGAAAATAATAAGTTGGAAAGCGGGGGAATCAGAGTTAATATGCTTACACGGCGGTTTGCGTTTCCTCTATATCGGACGAATGGCGGAAAACTTTAGGGCTGATTTTGAAATTTCCGTACTGCATTTATGCCTTTCGCTCCATTTTATATGCCTTTCGTTCCCTGCATCCCAAAATAATAGAAAATCTGCCGATAAATTAAGTGACGGCAGAAACGGAAATCCGAGGTGATGAATTTTGAATATAGCAGTGGTCGATGATGAGGAAGCCATCAGAGAGCAGATTGGCGGATTCATAAAAAAATGGAATCCCGATTTTGATATAAGCGGTTTTGCCACGGGGGAAGGGCTGCTTGCGGTGGGAAAAGATTTTGATATTATATTCCTCGACATACAGATGGAGGGCATGGGCGGCATTGAGGCGGCGAGGACACTCCGGCAGTCCGGCGTGGATGCGGTGGTCATCTTCATTACGGGAATCAGGGAATATGTGTTTGAGGCTTTTGACGTGTCGGCATTCCACTACCTGTTAAAGCCGATTGAGGAACAGAAATTCATGGAGGTGCTTTGCAGGGCGGTGGAGGAAACCGGGAAAAGGAAGGGGCAGAAGGAGCGGCAGATATTCATACGGGCGAAGAATCAGGGGTATACGCTTAACCTAAACAGCCTCCTGTATATTGAGAGCAGGGGGAAGAAGGTGGAAATCCATACCACGGACATGAAGGATGTCATAGAGTCCTATGCCACGATGGATGAACTGGAAGGGCAGCTTGGGGATGGGTTTTACCGCTGCCACGGGGGGTACTTGGTAAATATGGCGCACATAGCGAGATAAAAATAAAAAGGCTGTTTTGGCAGCCTTTTTTCTCATCCATTTCTTTATGCATGGAAACAGTATTACCACAAGAGCAACTTGTTTTAGAATGATGTGTTGCTCCCGCTCAATTTTTACGGTACTCTTTCGGTAGGACTTCAAAATATGTTTTAAATGCCGCAGTAAATTTGCTCTGGCTGTCATAGCCGACAGCCTGTGCGATTTCAGCTATGCTCTTATTCGTTTCTTTTAACAGTTTTGCAGCCTGTCGCATTCGATGTTCCTTGATATGTGCCGCAATGGAAGTTCCATAGACTGACTTAAAAGCATTTTTCAAAGTTGTCGGATTGATGAGATATTGTCTTGAAAGTTCCTCTATGGTAATTCTCTGCTCCATGTGCTGCAAAAGCTGGTCATGGATTTCCCGGATTGTTTCGGTCAGCTCGAATTGATATTCAGCCAGTTTGTTTTGGGGCGTAAACTCCATTTTGGCAAGGTAAAGCAGCAATTCCAAAATCTTGATTTTTTGGAATGGAAGCATAAGCGTTTCAGGCTGGTTATAAAATGCAGAAAAAATACTTTCTGTCTGTTCATTTCCAGCAAGAAAGACAGGTCTGTCATCCTTGCAGAATTTTTCGGGTAATATGGTTTCAAAAATACCAAAGTTTTTTAACAATTCGGGAGGAGTGTCAGAGGCTTCCTGCAGATCAATATAGATACTAAGTCCCTGATACGTACCGTTTGGAAAGGTAAGTACGGAATCCGTACAGGCTTTCATGGTATGCAGAGAGAAATCTCCCGGGTTCAAATAAATTCGGTTTCCGTTTTTCATCTCCCACATCATCTGTCCGGCTTTGCAGTAGTTAATCTGAATGATGTGTGATAGAGCCTTATGCTGCACAGAAAAAGAATCGGTTGAAAAAGTAAGATAACATAACTCTATGCCGGGATAAAGCGGAATGCCAGCATTTGCTACCTTTTGATGAAATCTTTCCATTTCTTTTTGTATTTTTCTCAATTCCTCATTCATAAGACAGACCTCACAATTCAGGGCAGGTGATTTCCATAACCTGCTCAATCATTTGATGCAGCAGACGTCCTTGTGGCGTATCTGCGGCACGATAGTAAACCTCTTTTCCTTCACGCCGGCAAATAATCAAACCGCTGTTTTTCAATGGCCGGAGATGATGTGAAACTGCCGGGCTTGACATATGGAGCATATCTGAAATATTGAGGACACATTCCTCCTGGTGGCATAGGAGCCAGAAAATCCGGATTCTGGTGGTATCGCCAAGCTGTTTAAAAACTTCCGCTACGGTTTGGAAATAGTCTACATGGTCTAATTGTTTCTGGATAAGTGCGGTTTGCGGTCCTTCTCCATGTTGGTGTGGTAATTTTATATTGTCCATATTATTTTCCTTTCCTTTCGTTTCGTTTGCATTTCGCCCAAACGGAAATACTTTTCGCCCGTTTAGGAAGGAATGCTTTAGGGATATTGACGTGTGCCTTTCTCTGTATTATACTACGGCTATGATGATTAAACAAGTACTTAATCACTGAATTTAAAAATAACAAGGAGGACTTTATAATGAAAAAGACTTACAAAATCGAGGTAGACTGTGCCAACTGTGCAAATCTGATGGAGGATGCAGCCCGTAAAACAGCAGGAGTACAGAGCGCAACGGTCAATTTCATGACACAGAAGATGATCGTGGAATTTGACGAAGGGCAGGAGCCGAAAGATGTTATGAAGAACGTGCTGGATGCCTGCAAGAAAGTGGAGCCGGACTGCGAGATTTTCCTGTAAGCCAGAGCTGCCCATGAAAAGGTGACACCCTGAAAATGCCCGGCTGCAGTTTTGGGGTGTCTTTTTTATCAGAAACGATTAAACAGTTAAGCATATTTTGAAAGGAGTTTTTACCATGCAAGAATTAGTAATCAGCATATTGCTGACAGTTGTTATTATAATGGCTGCTGTACTTCTTATTTTTGTCGGCAGCCGCAAGGATGGTATGACAAAAAAACAAAGGGTTATGATGATCCGTATTTTGATCAGCGCCGGAATCTTACTGGCACTCCAGTTTGTTTCAGCAGAGATGTTTGATAAGGCTGACAGTTATTTATTTCCGTCCGCAGGAAGGTGGATTCGTTTTGCGTGTTATCTGATAAATTATTTTATCATCGGATATGACATTTTAAGGAAAGCGGCAAAAGGCATCAGAAACCGTCAGGTATTTGATGAAAGTTTTCTGATGGCAGTGGCTACTATTGGGGCGATGGCGCTTGCTATTTATGAGAACGGTGATTATCTGGAAGCGATTGCCGTTATGCTGTTTTACCAGATCGGGGAATGGTTTCAGGGCTATGCTGTGGGCAAGAGCCGCCGCAATATCAGTAACCTGATGGATATTCGTCCTGATTATGCAAATGTTGAGAGAAATGGGAAATTAGAGCAGGTTGATCCGGATGAGGTAGGGATTGGCAGCGTGATTGTTGTACAGCCGGGCGAGAAAGTGCCGATTGACGGCAATGTAGTTGAAGGAGCTTCCAGCCTGAATACCAGCGCATTGACCGGGGAAAGTCTGCCCAGAGAGGCAAAAGTTGGTGATGAGGTAATCAGTGGATGTATCAGTATGACTGGAGTATTGAAGATACAGACAACAAAAGAATTTGGAGAATCTACGGTTTCTAAGATTTTGGATTTGGTGGAAAATGCAAGCTCCCGCAAATCAAAATCAGAAGATTTTATCTCGAAGTTTGCGAAAGTATATACTCCGGCTGTCTGCTACTCAGCATTGGCGTTGGCATTGCTTCCTCCAGTTGTCAGAATGCTTTTTATGGGACTGTCTGCTGATTGGGGTGTTTGGATTTACCGGGCATTGACATTCCTTGTTATCAGCTGCCCCTGTGCGCTTGTTATCAGTATTCCTTTGAGTTTCTTTGCAGGAATAGGAGGCGCAAGCAAAGAGGGCGTGCTGGTAAAGGGTTCCAACTATCTGGAAATCCTTTCACAGACCAAGTATGTTGTTTTTGACAAAACCGGAACGATGACAAAGGGTGTCTTTGAAGTAAATGGGATTCATCACTCCACCATAGACAATGAGAAACTGTTGGAATATGCGGCTCTTGCAGAGAGTGCTTCTTCCCACCCAATCAGCAAGAGCCTACAGCGGGCATATGGAAAAGAGATTGACAGAACCCGTGTGGCAGATATACAGGAAATCAGCGGAAATGGGGTGACTGCAAAAGTAGACGGCGTAAAGGTTGCCGCTGGTAATGACAAATTGATGAAGCACTTAAACATTCCTTATCAGGATTGTCATCAGACAGGTACGATTATTCACATGGCAGTAGGTGGGAAATATGCGGGACATATCGTAATCTCCGATATTATCAAGCCTCATTCTAAGGCTGCAATTGCGGAATTAAAGAAAGCAGGGGTAGAAAGAGCAGTCATGCTGACTGGGGATGCAAAGAAAGTGGCAAATCAGGTTGCCGCATCACTTGGAATTGATGAGGTTTACAGTGAGCTTCTTCCGGCTGACAAGGTAGAAAAGGTAGAAGAACTTCTGCGGGTGAAGCTAGGCAAAGCAAAGCTGGCATTTGTTGGCGATGGTATCAATGATGCACCAGTGCTTTCCAGGGCGGATATTGGTATCGCTATGGGCGCAATGGGTTCCGATGCGGCAATCGAAGCGGCTGACATTGTTCTGATGGATGACGATCCGATCAAGATAGCAAAGGCAATCAAGATTTCAAGGAAATGTCTGAGGATTGTTTACCAGAATATTTCGATGGCGCTTGTAGTGAAATTTGCCTGCCTTGCATTAGGGGCTGTGGGAATCGCAAATATGTATCTGGCTATTTTTGCGGATGTAGGTGTTATGATTCTTGCGGTGCTGAATGCGATCCGCTGCCTGTTTGTGAAAAAACTGTAAGGAAGGAGGGGGTTCCTTTGACAGAATATCAGGATAGTCATTTTTCCAAAGAATTGAAGGAAAGTGATTTGTATATATTAACGGAATTTTTCAAGGTGCTTGGGAACCCTGCCCGTATCCGTATCCTGCTCCTTTTAATGGAGCAGGATTCATGTGTTGGTGATTTGGCAGAGCAGCTTGGAATGACCCAGTCTGCGGTGTCTCACCAGCTAAACCTTTTAAAGTCAAATAAGCTGGTGAGGAGGCGGAGAGATGGAAAAATGATCTTTTATACTTTAGTGGATGAACATGTGCAGATGGTTCTTGAAAAAGGAACAGAACACATTCTGCAATGGTGAAAATGAGGTGATAATAAGATGACAATGGATGAATTGAAGCCAAAGCAGAGCGCCTTTATCCGTTCCGTAGGAGGAACAGGCGCACTTCGGCATCACATACTTGATATGGGGCTTACACCAAAAACGGAGGTTACGCTTCAAAAAATTGCACCTATGGGCGATCCGGTGCAGATTGAGCTGAGGGGATATGAATTGACTTTGCGGCTTGATGAAGCGCAAAAAATCACAGTGGAGAAAGTCCATACTAAAGCGGAAAAAAACCATGCCACACAAAGGACAATGGCAGTGGAGCATCCGGGAGTCGGTGAACTTGGAAGGGCGAACAGCTGCCATGTTCATAATGCAGCGAATGAGATTCCAGAAGGTGCAAAGATTACTTTTGCGCTGGTAGGAAATCAGAACTGTGGAAAGACCACTTTATTCAATCAGCTTACAGGGGCAAACCAGCATGTGGGGAATTTTCCCGGAGTGACAGTTGACCGTAAAGATGGTACGATCCGCAAACACTCAGAAGCGGTTGTAACAGATTTACCGGGTATCTATTCCCTTTCCCCCTATTCCAGTGAGGAAATTGTGACAAGGGATTTTCTGATGGATACGCACCCGGACGGGATTATCAATATTGTTGATGCTACTAATATGGAGAGGAATCTGTACCTTACCATGCAGCTCATGGAACTTGGCATTCCGATGGTGCTGGCACCCAATATGATGGATGAAGTCCGGGCAAACGGCGGCTCTGTCCGGGTAAATGAACTGGAAGAAATTCTTGGTATTCCGGTAGTGCCGATTTCAGCGGCAAAAAATGAGGGTACCACGGAACTGATTGACCATGCAATCCATGTGGCAAGGCATAGGGAAAGTCCCGGCCGGGTTGATTTTTGTCCGGCAAGCAGTGATGAACATGATCCCGTAGGTGCAGTACACCGGTGTATTCATGCGGCAGTACATATATTGGAGCCGGAGGCAAAGAAAAAAGGGATACCGGTGCGCTTTGCCGTTACAAAGATGGTGGAAAATGACCGCCTGATGAAAGAGAAACTTTCCATTTCATCTGAAAAGGCTGACATATTTGAACATCTGGTATCTGTTTTGGAAACGGAAACGGGGCTTGACCGGGAAGCTGCACTTGCAAATATGAGATTTTCATTTATTGAAGCTCTGTGTGCAAAAACTGTAGTCCGCCCTCATGAAAGCAGAGAACACAAGCGCAGTATGGCGATAGACCGGATTTTAACAGGAAAATATACAGCGATTCCCTGTTTTATCGGGATTATGGCACTCGTATTTGTTATGACATTTAGCTTTATTGGTGCGGCACTGTCTGACCTGATGGGTATAAGGCTGAATGTTGCGGCTTCTGCGGAAGAAAGTCTTTTGGCATTGCTGGGCGGGGTGGTTGCTCCATTATTTGCACCGCTTGGATTTGGAGATTGGAGAGTTTCTACCGCATTGATTACCGGGTTTACTGCCAAAGAAAGCGTTGTATCTACGCTGACGGTTCTTTTGGGCGGGGATGTATCTTTGCTTGGGACACTGTTTACACCTTTTACCGCATTTGTATTTCTTGTATTTACCTTGCTGTATACACCATGCGTTGCGGCTGTTGCAACTGTGAAGCGGGAAATGGGCGGAACTAAGGCAGCGGCTGGAACTGTAATCGTACAATGTGCAATCGCTTGGATTGTGGCATTTGCTGTTCACAGTGCAGGGGCTGCTGTTGGGCTTGTATAGAGGAGGATTTGATGATGAATTTGGCAAGTATCGCTGTACTTGGCATTGTAGCTGGTCTGTTGATATTATCCATTGTTTATTTCCGAAGAAAGGGAATAAACGAATGCAATGGGAATTGTGCTGAATGTGTTGTTCATTGTACAGATAAAAAATAAACTGATAAATTGAAATACCTCTGGCACAAGTTCTCTATTCCGGAGGTATTTCAACCTGCCTTCTGTGTCAGTTATCTGTCTGACCTGTTTTTGTGTGATACAGTTCGATTATATCCTGTAAAGAAATGCTGGACATATGTTTTTCGGTTCCTTTTTGTATTTCGTTGTAGTAATCCTGCAGAGCCAGTTGGATATTAACCCCTACTCCGCAATCTGGATTGGTGTGTGTATCAAGATGCAGAAGCGGCTTACTTCCCTCAACAGCTTTATAAATATCCAAAAGTGTGATTTCCTCTGTGGGTTTTGCCAGGGAAGGCTTTGCATGACCGTTTACGTTGGACATCAATCCTGCCTTTTTCAATTTCATCATGATCTGTCGGACAAAAGCCGGGTTTGTCTGAATGCGGATACCTTCGGAACTGCTTCCAAGATGCCGGGAATGTGGGCGGATCATGGTTCCGTGGGTAAGAGATGATACGTTTCTGGAGGGGCGAGACTGGAAAGAGGGTGTAATACGCTGCGAATCTTTTCTGAAACGATGTCTGACAAAAGAAAATGAAAAAAGCGTTTTGCTGCTGGAATTAGGAGTGGGAGAAATGACGCCAGGTATTATTAAATTGCCCTTTTGGGAAATGGCATATAAAAATAAAGGTGCTTTTATGTCTGTGTGAATCAGAAAGATTCTTCTTCCCCGGAGCATTTGAAAAACAAAAGCCTGTATATAGATGGTGATTTATCAAAAACTTTACAGGATTTAAAACAGATTATGAAAGGAAAGGCAGGGACAGGAAAGTGAATGTATATCAGAAAATAAAGCAAATCATCAGTGAAGCGGACGGGGTGTTGATTGGAGCCAGCAACGGATTATCCATAGCAGAGGGATATCATTTATTTGCGGATGATGCGTGGTTTCGTGAAAGAATGGGTGATTTCAGAGAAAAATATGGTATTTACTGTATTTTGCAGGGGATGGCTGTTTCCTATTCTTCCGAGGAAGAAAGATGGGCATATTTCAGCCGGATCATCAAAGAAAAGTGTTTACAGGATGAACCGACACAGATTATGAAGGATATGTATGGACTTGTAAAGGAAAAGGATTATTTTGTTGTCACGTCCAATGGGGAGGATCACTTTATCCCGGCAGGTTTCGAGGAAGAACGTGTATTTGAAATGGAAGGCAAGCTGACAGAAATGCGCTGCACAAAGGGCTGCTGTGATGAAGTCTATCCAGACAGGGAGGCAGTTCTTCGCATGGCAGAGGCGGAAACAGATGGCAGAGTGCCGGAAAGACTTTTGCCCAGATGCCCAAAATGCGGCGGGAGTATGGAAGTAAATTATGGGGAGTACTCCTCTTTTCAGGGGAAAAAGAACTGGCAGGAAAAAGCTGCCCGCTATCAGGGATTTGTAAATCGTATGCGTGGAAAAAAACTTGTTATTTTAGAGTTTGGTGTTGGCTGGCGCAATCAGATGATAAAAATGCCATTTATGCAGCTTACGGCAGCAGAACCTCATGCAAGGTATATTACTTTCAACAAAGGTGAGATCTACATTCCTGACGGGATACAGGGAAAGTCCATTGGTGTGGATCAGGATATTGCAGCGGCGTTGCGTGAAATTGTGAAAGCGGGGTAGGGCTGTGCAGGAAAAATGGATGGAGGGATTACCGGAATGGAAACGGATAAAACCTGTATTTGATAAGTGGAACGATATTCCGGAAAATCAGGTTACGTTTACATTGGAGGACGATGAAATCATTAGACAAATAAAGCCAGTGTTTTCAAGGATTTTTGCTGTGCCTTATCAAAGAAAGTGTTCCTCGGCCTGTTACTGAAAAAGTGTCTAGTAATACTCAAGAAACCATATTAAAAAGTTGATTTGCATATGTTTGAAAATGATGAAGTTATGGTGCTGATAGCGCTGAAAAACTTATAATAAAAAGGACGGTTTGCCCGTCCTCTTTGTTGTCATGATAAGGCTTTTAGTATTGTAAGTAAGTCTTTCATGGCTTGCGTATAAGTTAGTGTTTCTTTCATAGTGTAACCGTTTACATTGAAGAAATCAGCGGATATAGATGTTTGTATGGGTTAATATTTCTGACCTGATAATGTGCCTTTTCTTACAGTCTGCAAATGAAACGCATTTTTGTTGTATTCAATTAAGCCGTCATTTTTCATTTTTCCCAATTCCTTTGATAAGGCGCTGCGGTCCAAGTTCAGATAGTCTGCTAATTGCTGCCGGTTAAAGGGAGACACAACTTTGCTGCTTCCCTGTTCTGAAATGAGTTGTGAAAAGTAAGATAAGAGACGTCCTCGTATGGTTTTGGGTGAGGTGTGGAGACTGCGTTTAGAAAGCTGCAGATTTTTTTGTGCACTGATAATCATAAGATTTTGTATCAGCCTGTTCTGAATCTTGCAGACAGTACAGGGAATGAACAAGTTTGGTATACTGATAAACAGAATCTCACAATTTGCATTTGCCACAACATTTATCATTAAGGGTTCATTCGGTATACAGGCATAAGCCTCTGCAAAAATGCCTCCTGGATATACAATATCAAGCACACTTTTGTTTCCCCAAAAATCGTTATGCTCAATCTGAACGCTTCCTGAAAGGACAAGTCCGATATTGGTGACAGTAGTCCCCTCTTTATAAATAGTAGTCCCCTTTTTATATCTAACGGTTTTAAAGCCAAGATATTTTGCAATCTTCCGGACATCATCTTCTGAACAGCCTCGAAATAGGAATGTTTTAGAAACAAAGTTTAAATCCATAAAAACCTCATTTTCGTGGTTATAACCACATACTTTTCTCCAGACATTATATTATAATAGCAATACAACGTCAAGGAGGCTATGAACATGATAAGGAAGATTATAAAAATTGATGAAGAAAAATGTACTGGATGTGGTGCATGTGCTGAGGCATGCCACGAAGGTGCAATTAAAATGATCAATGGTAAGGCAAAACTGATCCGTGAAGACTACTGTGACGGATTGGGGGATTGTCTGCCAGAATGCCCATATGATGCGATTACATTTGAGGAACGGGAAGCAGCTGCTTATGATCCGATTGCAGTTCTTGCCGCTAGACAAGGGGAGAGGAAAGAAGCAGAAGCGCAAGCAATGGGCTGCCCTGGTATGCAGATGCGTCAAATGACACATAGGGAAACAGAAAACGCCATTCCTGCCTCAGAGGCTGCAAATTCACAGCTTGGCCAATGGCCGTGTCAAATTAAGCTGGTTCCGTTGACTGCACCCTATTTTCATGATGCAAAGCTGCTGATTGCGGCAGACTGCACTGCATATGCCTATGCGGATATCCATAGAGATTTTATGAAAGGCAGGATTACGCTGATCGGATGTCCAAAGCTTGACTCAGTAGACTATGGAGAAAAACTTGTGGAAATAATAAAGAATAACAATATAAAAAGCATTACTGTTTTACGTATGGAAGTCCCTTGCTGCGGAGGGCTTGAGACAGCAGTCAGAAAAGCCTTGAAGGGCAGTGGGAAGCTTATCCCATGGCAGGTTGTGACAGTATCAATTGACGGCAAAATTATAGAAGATTGAGGGGTGTCAGCAAAACGCTGGTGCAAAATGACACAGTTAATATGACGATTTTTTCTTTTGACAAGGATGAAGATAATTTCTCCCCATGCATCAGATGGTGATGATATAGTAACAGTATTGGAAGGCACTGGGAGGTTTACAGCAGGTGGTCAGGTGTTCACTTTGAACGAAGGGGAAACACTTATTATGCTAAGGGGCATTCCCTGCTCACCATATGGAGAGGAACAATTTAAAATACAGCTTACGGTTTCCTTTTAATAGAAAAGGAATTAGAAAGGCAGTCTAGCCAGAGTTTCCGGCAGACTGCCTTTCATTTATCAGCTGCAAAAAATATCAGCGTAAAGAGCTGCTTCCTACGATCCTTCTCTGATTCCCAGAAGTTTAAACACCTCCAGACATTCTTCCTTGCCTTTAACCTTTAAAGGCAAGGGCAGCTGCTCTTTTTCGATTTTATCTCCCAATGCATCAGCCACCTCACGGGAGATATAGATCGTTTTCCGTGGGGCGCTGGATTCCAGCCGGGAGGCTGTATTGACTGTATCGCCAATAGCGGTATAGTCCATTCTCTTGAGGGAGCCTACATTACCCACAACAGCTTTTCCCATATGGATGCCAATACCAAAGGACACAGACTGTCCAAAACGCTGTTCCAAATCCTGGGACAAGGCTTCTGCTCCTTGTACCATATCCATAGCAGCGTGGGCAGCCCGCAGAACGTAGTCATCCTGTTTCAAAGGCGCGCCCCAGAAAGCCATGGCAGCGTCCCCGATAAATTTATCCAGGGTACCGCCATTGCGCAGGATACAGTCAGCAATGAGAGACAGATAGCTATTAAGAATCTCTACTACCTCCCTTGGTTCCAGTTTCTCTGACATAGAGGTAAAGCCTCGCACATCTACAAAGAGAACGGCAATATCCCGTTCCTGGCCTCCCAGCTCTAGGGATTGGGAACCATTTTGAAGGAGCTCGTTGACAATTTCAGGAGCTACATAGCGTTTAAATGTGTTAGTTACTTTTCTGCGCTCAGCGGCAGCTTGAATATAGTTCACAGCCAGACAACCGCCGTATATGATAGTCACTCCAGTTGGAATCCACAGCACATGGACTACCCAGCCTATTTCATAAAGGCCTTTTGCCAGCAGCAGCCAGCCAAGAGAAAGGCCTATCCATAGAGAGGTGGAAAATTTTACACTTCGCCGCCAGGAGCCAAACAGGGTTAGCAGCAGGAGTAGGAACAGTACTGTCAGCTCAAGAAATCTTTGCGGTTCAGCCTTATATTGCCCCCACAAAAGAGCCTGGATGGCATTCCCATGGTATTCTACGCCGTACATGGGTTTCGCATGATCGATAGAGGTTAGATAGCTATCTTGAAGCCCGGCAGCATAGGGACCGATAAGGACGATTTTCCCTGTGAAGTACTCGGCTGGGGTTTCTCCAGACAGTACGCTGGATGCAGAGCGTACCTCCATATCCCCTGGTGCACTGCAGTAGGGGAGGTACCAAAATCCTCTCAGGTTAGTTTTGGGAAGCTTTATTGGCGGATTACCGTGAAAAGCCTGATACCGCTGTGCCAGTTCAAGAGCCATGGAAGGGATTTCCTGTCCATTAGGAAGGCGTAAGACAAGCATATGATGGCGCAGAATGCCATCAGCATCCATCATGGCATTGATGTGTGCCTGACCGGTTACCATGCGCAGCTGGGGGTAGGCCTCCTCAAAAGCCACCACTTCATCTCTTCCCAAAGAGTAGTCTCCTATTCCATCTTCCACCAGCTTTGTTCCGAACCTCGCTGCGCAGGCAGTAACCACATTATTATATGCCCCTGCTGCCTCTGCCAGCCAGGCATCGAAATCAGGATCTGTTTCTCCAGTATAGAGCACATCTAGTCCGATAACAGCTGGGCGGCAGATGTCAGACTGATTAAGCGCCTCTAATATCCTTGCCATCACATCTCTTTCCCACTGGTCATAGGGCCCGATTTCCTCCATGGAGCGCTGATCAATGCCTATGATTACGATCTTTCCGTCAGAGGCACTGCGCTGTTGGCAGAGGACATCAGAAGCAGTACGATCTGCCCGGTCTAAAACCCCCAGCCCTGCTGGCAGAGTCAGCCCTCCAGCAATGAGCAAAGCTGAAAGAACAGCTCTCCAGTTTATTTTCAGCTTTTGTTTTCCCATTATTTTGTCCTCTCAGCATATGTTCACATCTCTGGTATAGCAGCACCATCCAATATCTTTGTCATGGCTTCTGAGTCATACTCCAGTGCCCAGAGAGAGCCGTCCGTTTTAAGGACCCTCTGTAGAGTAACACCAGCAGCGCCATCAGCGATTTTTTTAGGAATATTCTGGACAGTGACCTCATGTCCATAGGTTCTGTCAACGAGTTCTAAATGGAAGGATGAAGCATTTCCTTGGCTGCTGATGCCCCACCGCCAGAGGGAGCCGTCTTCCAGAACAGCCATAGTGGAGGTGAGAGAGGTATAGACGGAGCTTACATGTTCCATTACCTGTATTGGACGGGTCTGAACAGGCAGAGCAGCTGTATAGGTGGTATCGTAGTCCCAGGAAGTATCTCCCGCATACTCCTCAGGAACCGTGCTGTCTCCGCCGCCTCCATTGCCAATCTGGCCGCAATCGTTAAGGCCCCAGGTCCAGAGAGTTCCGTCTGTTTTAATCGCGGCTGTGTGATCTGGGCTGACACAGACAGCTGAAACGTCATCCATTACCTTTACTGGGAAAAGTTCTGCGTCATGGGCTCCGGTACCAAGCTGTCCATAATGGTTAGAACCCCACATCCAGAGGGAACCATCGGTTTTAACAGCAGCAGTGGTGTAGCCGCTGGTACTAACTGAAGCGACATCGTCCATGATCTTTATTGGGGTCGGGGAGATATCAAAAGTCATATTTAAGTCCACACCGTTGCCTGGATAGCCATAGCCCCAGGTCCAGAGGGAACCATCCTTTTGAAGGACCGCGGTAAAATCGTGCCCCATACTGACCGCAGCGACATTGTCCATTGTCCGTATGAATTCACCGGAAGTCCGCCTCCAGGACCAGATCCCGTCTCCTAGATCGCCGTCTCCCCACATCCACAAGGTTCCGTTCCCGTCAATGACAGCCGTAGTAGAGTTGGGAACATCAGAGCCGCCGGCCCGTTCACCATTAAGGCAGACGGCCGTCACATTTTCCATTACCTGCACAAAATGTTCTTCGTCTGTGCTCCCATGGGCTTCTCTGAAAGCAGTGGAGTTATTTCCCCATACGCCCCAGCCTCGCATCCAAAGGGTTCCGTCCTCCATGATAACCGCCTCAGCAGTGGAATTTTTGGCAATCGTTACTGCCTGTCCGCTCCGGATCTGAGGCGGCGGCGGAGCTAGGGTATCCAGACCAGTATCCTCTTCGATCTGCTCATACAGTTCTTCATCCTCTTCCAGCTCTTCCCTGACGAAATCAGGAATATCCTGGACTGTCAGAGGTGTTACCACAAGTTCACCAGAGCTGCCCAGCACTGCTTTTTCACCTGCAGAAATGGTAACTCGCTCGCCATCCCTGGTCTTACAACGCACTTTGCCCTCCAGCAGAGCTGCCAGTCCCTGTTCTTCATCTACCCAGCCGCAGGTGCCTCGGATGCCCACTACCAGATCAGATGTGCGGATATTCATAGTTTCGTCGTCCTCCAAAGGCTCTGTTACATGAAAGAAAAGACTTCCAGATTTTACTACAATCTCTAGTTCCTTGCCATCTTTCTGAATCTCTACCCGGCTGTCTGCATCCATCTTTGTGAGCTTCACGCTGTCCAGATCAATCCAAGCATAGCTCTCCTCCTGAGTGTCGACACGATATCCATTGTACAGCCCTAGCTCTTCAGCCAGAGCTACCTCTTTTCTTTTTTCATCCGAAACAGAAACCTCGCCTTCCGTTTTTCTCAGATGCATGGTAGTAGCCTTTGCTTTACTTCCGCAGGCAGTTAACAGCATAATGGCAGCCATCAAAAAAGCAGCTGAAGTTTTTACTCCTCTTTTCAAAAAATTCCCTCCTCTTTTTTATCATCAATGTGGGTAGTCATATGGCCTGTGGAACAGAAGATGAAGCGCAGCTAAAAAGCCTAATACTAACAGGCAGAAGACATTTTCCCAGGTCAGAAAATCCGCCTCTGGTGAGGGCATTAAGCCTTGGACACCTTAGACGGATATACCGCAGTGCTTTGTATATTGATTTCAATTATAGCGGATAGGCATGTATTTTACAAGCTTGTTTGTTATCGTCCTATTTTTAGCTGCAAATCAGAGATATGATCAGGAAATATTTGTGAGTTGGCAGAAAGTCTGATATAATGAGAAATAGAATACCCGTAGGAGAAAAAGGGCAGGAAAAGAAATGTATATAGGAGATAGACATAGATACAAAAGGAGAGATAAAGATATGTTGTATACAATGTATTATGAGTCCCCTGTAGGAAGATTATTAGTTGCTGAAAGGGATGGGACACTTACAGGACTTTGGATAGAAGGACAAAAGTATTTTCCCAATTCCCTACAGGAGGAAAGGAAGGAAGGCGCAGATTCCCCAGTCCTGAATGCTGCAAAAGAATGGCTTGACCGATATTTCAAGGGAGAAAAGCCATCGTCTAGTGAATTACCGCTTGCTCCAGCAGGCAGCGAATTCCATAAAGCAGTTTGGAAAATTCTCTGTGAGATTCCTTATGGAGAAGTGACAACGTATGGGGAAATATCAAGGAAAATTGCTGCCAGCTTAGGACTTCAACAAATGTCTGCACAGGCCGTAGGAGGAGCAGTGAGCCATAATCCAATTTCTATTATTATTCCTTGTCACCGGGTAGTTGGAACAAACGGCAGTCTGACAGGCTATGCGGGCGGACTCGAAAAGAAAATCAAGCTGCTTACTTTAGAGGGCGTTGATATGGAAGGACTGTTTGTTCCGTCAAAAGGGACAGCTCTTTAATTCCTATTATGACGAAACAGAACAATCCGGTAGAGCAGATTTTACCCCCAGTCCGCCTAGTTCTTCATGGAAAGTTAGACAAAAATAAAGAAAATGAAAGCTATATTTTCCACGTAAGGAAGATGTAAGGAAGATTAAGTAATTTATAAACAAATCCCAAAAACAAGTGTGGTATAATGTTCACGAAAGCAATAAGCAGTGCGAAAAAATGCAGGTATCCGCCTGCGTTGTGCTTGCACAAAAGCAGGCGGATACCTGCATTTTTTCATAGGGCGTCAGCCCGTGAGTTGGAAGGAGCAAAGCGGATTCCAACGCTGCACTGAGTAGAAGAAAGAATGGAAACCGAGCTGCTCCTGTATAAAAGCAGTTTATCATCCCGGAGGCAGAAGTGGCAGAGAAAAAGAAAATGATCCAGGTGAAAAACCTATATAAGATATACCGAGTAGGGACGACAAAGGTCTATGCATTGAACGGAGTGGATTTTGCATTAAATAAAGGAGAATTCTGTGCTATTGTAGGGCCGTCCGGCTCTGGAAAGTCTACACTTTTAAACATGTTGGCAGGGCTGGAAAAGCCTAGCAGGGGAGAAATCGTCATTGCTGGAACCCATATTGAAAAAATGACGGAAAGGCAGCTTGTTACTTTCCGCAGGCAGCATGTAGGCTTTATTTTTCAGTCCTATAATCTCTTACAGACCATGAATGCAGTAGAAAATGTGGCCCTGCCCCTTTCCTTCCGCGGCGTGCCAAAAAAGGAGAGGGAGAAGAAAGCCGAAAAATATTTAAAGCTTGTAGGTTTGGAGAAGCAGATGAAGCATATGGCGAATGAGATGTCAGGAGGCCAGCAGCAGAGGGTAGGGATTGCGAGGGCCCTTGCAGTGAATCCCCAGATTATTTTTGCAGACGAGCCTACAGGTAATCTGGATTCGAAAACCACGATGGAAGTATTAAAATTGATGCGAAAGATAGTCAGAGAACAGGAGCAGACGCTGATTATGGTTACGCATGATAACCATCTTGCTGGTTTTGCGGATAAACAGATACATATTGTAGACGGAAAAGTAATGAAAATTGACGAACAGCAGCAGGAGGATTAAAGGAAGATGGAACAGTTGAAATGTGTAAAGCAGGGGGTTCGTCTTTTTGCGGCCGCATGTCTTTCTCTGTGCCTGGCAGCAGGGGGAATCATGCCGGGAGCCGTTTTAGAATCGAAAGCAGATTATGTGGATATCTCTGGCAACCACTTTGTACATACGGATAAAGCGCCTTCCGGAAAGACAGGAAAGATCATTAACATGTCCCTGATTATCACTAATTATGGAGGCGCTTTTGACGAGGATGAAAATATTTATGTCTCCTTTTCTCCAGATAATTATCTCAGGGATGATCCTGATGATACCATTGAGGATGGAAGCAATTGGAGATTTCCTTTTGAAGCGGATCAGGATATGTTTTCTACAAGAAAAAAAGTGGGAAAGTTGAAGGAAAATCGTTCCAGGACCATATCCCTATCTGCAAGAGTACGGCGGGACCTGGCAGATGGTTATTATCCGGTTAAAATCCGCGTGGAGGGAGAATTTGGAGGCGTTGAAGAAGACTGGATCAATGTATGGGTGAAGAAAAGCACAGATACAAAGGACGATGAAGAGGAAGAGGGAACGATTGATATTGTCCTAGGAGAAGGGCAGAGCACTCCGAATGGCGTCTATCCTCATGTGATGAACTTTTCTATCAATATGAGGAATGCCTGTAAAACAGACCTCTACGATGTAACGGCCATTCTGGAGCTTTCTGAGGATGATGAGAAATATCCTTTTGAAATCAATGATATTAATTATGACAGGCGTTTTGAAAAGCTTCCTGCTGGGGAATCGGTTTCCTTGGATTACAGCATGGCAATCAGGAAAGATACCTATACAGGCTATTATCCTATAAAAACCACCATTTATTACAGGGACAGTTCCAATGGAACCGGCGAACTGGCAAAGCTGGAAAGGAGCTTTTTTGTCAGAATCCACAACAAGGATAAGGAAGATGACCTGGGAGAATTTGATAAGAATGACAGGAAAATGGCCCGTCTGATTGTGGACAGCTATGAAACAATTCCAAAGGAGGTATATGCAGGACAGGAGTTTGAGCTGATTTTAAGAATGAAAAATGCTTCCTCAGACATTACGGCAAGCAATATTTTGTTTACTATGGAATCAGAAAAAGTATCTGAAAGCGCTGTCTTTACCATGGAGTCTGGTTCTTCTTCCATGACTGTAAACAGGATGGGGCCTGGAGAGGTGTCAGAGCTGAGGATGAAAATGGTTTCTGGAGCAGGAGTGGACCAGCGTTCCTATGCCCTTACGATCAATGAGACCTATGACAGTCCGGAATTTAAAAATGCCGAGGAAAAGGTTTCCATTGACATTCCGGTGAAGCAGGAACCAAGGATGAATGTAGGAACTTTTGAAATTATGCCGGATTCCATTACTGTAGGCGGCGAGAGCAATATCATGTTTCCTATTAATAATACGGGAAAGGTGACATTGTATAATGTAATGGCTCGTTTTGAGGCAGATTCCATAAACCCGGCGGAAAGCTATGTAGGCAATATTAAATCTGGGGAGACTGGCAATGTAGATGCCATGCTGACAGCCATTGCCCCTACCATGGACGACGGTACCATCAAGCTTACCATAACCTATGAGGATGTAAATGGCGTTCCTTCCACCTTGGAAAAAACATTCCTCCTTACTGTGTCAGAAGAAGAACCTATGAATATGGAGGACTTTGGCATGGAGGATATGGAGGGAATGGCAGCAGAGGTGGGTTTTTTTGGCAGGCATAAAACAGCAGTAAAGCTTGGAGCAGTCCTGGCGGCAGCAGGAGCAGTGGCTGCGGGGATATTGATCCGGCTTCAGATTAAGAAAAAAAAGAAGAGGCAGGAGGAGGAGGAGAGAGAGCTGGAGGAAAGGGAAGAAGAAAGGGAGATAGGGGATGAAGATTCTTGACCTTCTGTCCATGAGCGTAAATAATTTAAGAAGAAGAAAGCTGAGGACTATGCTGACAGTTCTTGGAGTTGTCATAGGAACTGCTTCTATTGTGGTCATGGTATCTATGGGAATCGGTTTAAAAGAGCTGCAGATGGAGTTAGTTTCCTCTTATGGAAGTATGACAGCGATTGACGTGTACTGCGATATCTATTCTCAGTCTAACAGCTCGGAAGAGCCTAACTATATGAAGGATGAAACGATTAAGATGATAGAAAAAATTCCCCATGTGCAGTGGGTAACTCCCATGCTGAGTACCTATATCATGATGATACAGGGAAAATATATGGCGAATGTAAATCTGATCGGAGTGAGCCGGAGATATCTGGAGGAAATCCCTTTAGGAAGCGGAACACTTCCAGAGGAAAACAGCCAGGAAATGTCCTTTGTAGCAGGCAACTGGATTCCTAGGGAATTTAGAGATATGAAGCAGAGAAACTATTATAGAGGCATGGATGAAGCTCCTGATGTGGATCTGCTGGAAAAACCAGTATTTGTGATTTTTGATACAGATGCCTATTATGAGTCCCAGTCCCCGTCAGAGGAAAATCAGACAAAGCCGCCGAAAAAATACATGATTCCCATATCTGGTATCGTAGAAGGCGGAGATAGGGAATGGAATGAATACTGTTACAATGTATATACAGATATAGAACAGATGAAAGCGTTTCTGAAAAGAACCTTTCGCAAAAAAGCGATTCCCGGACAGCCGGTTACAAAGAAGGGAAAGCCTTATAGCTATTTTATCTATGAAAATGTCAGGGTATACGTAGATGAGACAGAACATGTAAAGGAGGTTCAGCAGGCGATTACAGATATGGGATTTCAGGCCTCCAGCAATACGGACTGGATGGAGCAGTCAAAACGTCAGGCAGATATGATCCAGATGGTTTTAGGAGGAATCGGGGCAGTGTCCCTGTTTGTGGCTGCGATCGGGATTGCTAATACCATGATGATGTCGATCTACGAGAGAACGAAAGAAATTGGTGTGATGAAAGTGCTAGGCTGTGATATGGGAGATATAAGAAACATGTTTTTGATTGAGTCTGGTTTTATCGGCTTTATGGGAGGAATTGCAGGTCTGGCTTTAAGCATCCTCATCTCCTTTCTGGTAAACCGGTTTGCCGGCATTGGGCAGTTGATGACAGGGATGGAAGGGGATATTTCACGGATTCCCTTATGGCTGGCCTTGTCCGCATTGGGTTTTGCCGTAGCAGTGGGAATGGCAGCAGGCTTTTTTCCAGCTTTAAGGGCCATGAAACTTAGCCCGCTGGCGGCAATCCGAAACGAATAAGGCGAAAGACTTACTGCAGAAAATTTTAGATGTCACGATGCTCTGTCCTGGCAAAAATAAGTGCTGACGATTGGGGCTGGATTAAAAAATTAGAAGAAGTGGGAAGAATTTGGAAACGTATGCAGGAGGAAACAAAGATGTGGCTTGGAGTGGATTATTATCCAGAACAGTGGAAGGCTTCTATGATGGAAGAGGACATGGACAATATTCTGGAGCTGGGATGTAATATCATACGAATTGGCGAATTTTCCTGGCATAGGATGGAGCAGCGGGAGGGGGCGTATGATTTTTCCTTTTTTGATCAGGTGATAGAAAAGGCAAAAAGAAAGGGACTCCGCATCCTTATGGGAACACCTACAGCTGCCATTCCTGCTTGGCTGGCAAAAAAGCATCCGGAGATTCTTTCGGAATTTGAAGATGGAACAAGAAGAAGCTTTGGAGGCCGGCATGTGCATTGCTTAAATAGTCCAGTCATGTATCAATATACGGAAAGGATTGTACGGGCTCTGGCAGAACATTATAAAGGAGAAAAAGCGATTGTTGCCTGGCAGGTTGACAATGAAATCGGGCACGAGGGCAGCGATCTGTGCTATTGTCCCAGGTGCCATAGGGCATTTCAGGAATTTTTAAAGGAAAAGTTTAAAGGGGATATAGAAAGGCTGAATGAAATCTATGGTACAGCCTTTTGGTCTCAAGAATATAACGATTTTGATGAAATTCCCCTGCCATCAGCTACAATTACCACCCATAATCCAGCCCTGCGTCTGGACTGGGAAAGGTTTCGCAGTAAAGCTGCCAGAGACTTTATAGAGTTTCAAGTCCGCCTTCTCCGAGAAATCCTGGAGGATGGGGTGATTCTTCACGATTTTCCCGGCGGCGGTCTGGCAAAGCACTGTGATTATTCCCAGGCAGCAAAAAGCTTGGATTTTGCTGCCTATAACAATTATCCTGTATGGGGAGGTCAGAAGGAACCTTTGCCGCCTCATGAAATCGCTTTTGGACTAGATTATATCCGAGGGTTAAAACAGCAGAACTTCTGGATTACAGAAGCCATTATGGGAGCTCAAGGCCATGATGTGACTGGCTTTCTGCCAAGGCCTGGCCAGGCAAAGATGTGGTCCTATCAGGGAGTGGCAAGAGGCTGCAGTGCCATGCTGTATTTCCGATATCGGGGCGCCATAAAGGGTGCAGAGCAGTTCTGCTATGGAATCCTGGATGCAGACAACCAGAAAAGGCGGAAGTTTTATGAAGTGCAAAGCTTTTTTCAGGATATTGTCCAATATGAGAAAATGTTGGAGACGCCGGTAGAGAGTCAGGCAGCTCTTGTTTATGACTATGATTCTTTGGCAGCCTTTCGCATTCAGCGGCAGAGTATCCTTTTGGACTGCGAGAATGAGATGAAGAAACTTTATAAGCCCTTCTATGATAGGAACATTATGGTAGATGTGATTCCAAAGGAGGCGGACTTGTCTCCCTATAAGGTTCTCATTCTTTCCCAGATGATTATTATGAAAGAAGAGTTTTTGGAAAAAATAAAGGCTTTTGCAGAGAACGGTGGAATTGTGGTAATGACCTTTCGGAGCTCAGTAAAGGATGAGGATAACAATCTGGTTTTAGACAGTGTGCTTCCAGTAGGATGCAGCGAATTTGCTGGACTTTATGTGGAGGAAACGGAAAGCCTTCAGGACATAGAGGCATTTCCTCTGATTGGCCAGGGAAGCTATGAAGGAGAGAAAGGCATGGGCGGCATTTTTAGGGATATGCTCGTCCCTGAGGGGGCAGATGTGCTCTACTCCTATGGGGATTCCTTTTATACTAAATATGCTGCTGTTACCAAAAATCATTGGGGAAAGGGAGAGGTATATTATCTGGGCTGTTCTCTAGATGAAAACACTTTGGGACGGATAACTTCAGATATTCTGATACGCGCTGGGATTCCCGCTATCCCGTCAAAGGAGGGAGTAGAGATTATCCGCCGCGGTGGGGGAAAGGAAGAATTATGGTTTTTCATCAACCATAATGCCCATCAGGTCCAGGCAGGTGAGATGAAGTTGGAACCATTCCAATGCCGAATTTTAAAAAAATATTCTGACAGTTTTCTGTTTGCAACAAATTTGTCTTCTAAATCGGAAAATAAACTATAAAAATGCTTGCATTCTGGAAAAAAATCATATAAAATGATAGTAAGGACGTGCGACTGACGGATAAGTGGGAAAAACCACAGGGAGCACGTGGAAGTAAGCTGTCGACCGTCTGGGCATCCTTTTAAAAGGATACTTAGGCGGTTTTTTTATCATATAGGATTTAGATGTCAAAAGGGCCCTGTACCTAATTACTTGTGTGCACAAGTGTTTCCATTCAATACAAAAATATTCTGACACGTTTCCTGGGCTGGTAGTTTTGACTCCTGAATCTATACTAGGAAATTCCTTTCGATTTTCCTATATGATAAAAACCTTTATTGCACTGCAGCGGGAGGGAATTATGCCGCTCATGCGGCTGGCCGCAGGCGGAAAATCCTGGGAAGCAGGAGTTTTTCTTACATAAAGAAAATATGGGACGGATTAACTTGAGGCGACTGTTATAGGAACGAGGAGGAAGAACATGGAAAAACTGTCTTTGGAACGTGAATTAAGGGGAAATTCCTACCCGGGAAGGGGGATTATTCTAGGAAAGACACCAGATGGAACAAGAGCTGTGGCTGCCTATTTCATTATGGGAAGAAGTGAAAACAGCAGGAATCGCATTTTTGTGGAGGATGGAGATGGAATTCGTACTCAGGCTTTTGACGAATCAAAGCTTACGGATCCCAGCCTGATTATCTATGCTCCAGTGCGGGTTCTGGGAAATAAGACGATCGTAACCAATGGGGATCAGACGGATACGATTTATGAAGGCATGGACAGACAGATGACCTTTGAGCAGTCTTTAAGATCCAGAGAATTTGAGCCAGATGGGCCTAACTATACTCCGCGTATTTCAGGAATTATGCATCTGGAAAAGGGAAATTATAACTATGCCATGTCTATCTTAAAGAGCAATCATGGAAACCCAGAAAGCTGCCTTAGATATACCTTTGCATATGAAAATCCGGCTGCCGGAGAGGGGCGTTTTCTCCATACCTATATGGAGGACGGAAGTCCCCTTCCCAGCTTTGAAGGGGAACCGAAGCTGGTGGGAACGATGGATGATATGGATGAATTTACAGATATGCTTTGGAAAAGTTTAAACGAAGAGAATAAGGTGTCTTTGTTTGTACGTTTTATCTGTATCGCAGACGGGACATGGGAAACACGGATTGTGAATAAACACATCCGCTGACAGAAAATGGAGGACTGATGATGAAAGAATTAGAGTTAAAATACGGCTGCAATCCCAATCAGAAGCCGTCAAGGATTTTTATGGAGGGAAATGGGGACCTGCCCATAGAGGTATTGAGTGGAAGGCCAGGATATATTAACTTTCTGGATGCTTTTAACGGCTGGCAATTGGTAAAGGAGCTGAAAGAAGCTGCAGGACTTCCGGCTGCCGCCTCTTTTAAGCACGTTTCACCGGCAGGGGCGGCAGTAGGGCTTCCCCTTGATCCTGTCCTTGCAAAAATTTATTGGGTGGATGATATGGGAGATCTGTCTCCTCTTGCATGTGCCTATGCAAGGGCAAGAGGCGCAGACAGGATGTCTTCCTTTGGAGATTTTATTTCCCTATCTGATGTATGTGATGTGGATACAGCAAAGCTTATTAAACGAGAGGTATCTGACGGAGTGATTGCGCCGGGGTATGAGCCAGAGGCCTTGGAAATTTTAAAACTCAAAAAAAATGGGGCTTACAATGTTATCCAGATTGACGAAGGATATAGGCCGGATCCGATTGAAAGAAAGCAGGTGTTTGGAATCACCTTTGAACAGGGGCGGAATGAGCTGGAGATTAATCGGGAGCTGCTGTCTCACGTGGTAACAGAGAAAAAAGATATCCCGGATAGTGGAAAGATTGATCTGATGATCGCATTGATTACACTGAAGTACACTCAGTCCAATTCCGTATGCTATGCAAAAGGCGGCCAGGCTATTGGTATTGGAGCAGGTCAGCAGTCCCGTGTACACTGTACCAGACTAGCAGGCCAGAAAGCCGATAACTGGTTCCTGCGGCAAGCACCTCAAGTTCTGGAGCTTTCCTTTGCAGACGGGATTCGAAGGGCAGACAGAGACAATGCTATTGATGTTTATATCGGCGAAGAATATATGGATGTTCTGTCTGACGGGAGATGGGAAAACATATTTAAAGAAAAACCATCTGTATTCACCAGAGAGGAAAAACGGGCGTGGTTGGACCAGATGGAAGGGGTTGCTCTTGGTTCTGATGCCTTCTTTCCCTTTGGAGACAACATTGACAGGGCCTTTAAGAGCGGCGTGAAATATATTGCTCAGCCAGGCGGGTCAGTAAGAGATGACAATGTAATCGAGACCTGCAATAAATATGGCATGGCAATGGCATTTACAGGGATCCGCCTGTTTCATCATTGATAATTCAGTAAAGTACGAGGGATAAAAGGGCTGTTGTAAAATAATATTTTCTACAATATATAGTATAAACATGGGAAGAATACTCCCATATATTATACTATTTAGAAAAATATTTTGCAGCAGCCTCTTCCTGGGCAGGCAGTTGTGATACCAGGATCTTAAGTTACAAGTTGTATAAAAGAGAGTAGTACTATAAACAACAGCAGATTGATTAGAGTTCAAATTTTCAGTGTTTAAAAAGCGGGGGTTATTTATGAAAAGATTGGTATTGATCAGTTGTTTATTGGCTATAGGCTTGCTAAGTGGATGCAATACAGATACAACCAACAAAAACTTAGGGCAGCAGAACATAAATAGCCAGGAGAAGGATAATTTAGGAAATATAGGAAAAATATTAAGGACTGCCGATCATGCAAGAGTATTGAGGGAATATGAAAGTCTAAAAAATAACGAGCATGACATGGAGCAGTTGGAAAGGATATTGAGTGATATTGATGCTTTAATAAACACAAAGAAAAGCAATATTATGATAGACGTCAGGATAGGAGACTATGGTGATGTTGAAGTAAGAAGGCTTTTTTCTGCTACGGAAAAAAACCTGATAGGGATTGAAGCAAGCAAAGAGGAAATAAACACAGTTAGTTTTACAAAAGATAAGAATAAGGCATGGAACAAAGCGGCTGCAAAAGATAATGGGGGTATAAGCGAGACAACAGATTGTTCTGAATATATGGGCTTGGATCATGGCTTATATATCCTGTTTGCTGAAAAACTAGATCGCATCAGAGAGGGAAAATGCTTAGGTGAGATAAGTGGAAAGACCTATATACTTGTGGATGATAAGTATGGTTGGCAGACGCTGTATGTGATAGGAGAGTACAAGAATAAAAAATATAAAAATGATTGGGATATGAATATCGTTCAATTTGTATCATCTGACGGATCTTTTAAAGATACTTCCAGAGAGATATATAATGTGGAAAATACATTCATTTACAAGGACGGCTGTAATGAGGTGAAGGAAGAGGCTTTAAGAGTAATCAGCATGTATCCTAAGAATGGATTAAATAAAAATATAAAGAAAATGTTTAAATAAGCTCTTTGTTTATGATGGCGCCACAAAACATGAGGCGTGGAAATTTACGAAAAAATATTCCATTTCTTTCCAGGATGAAACGCTTTGTGAAATGGTACCTGTGATAAAATATCATTATGGGAAATTGAATGCAGTATTTGTGCCGGACAGAAACCAAAACTGGATGGAAGGGTCCTGAAGGGATACTTTTTCAGAAGGGTTCTGCCATGGAATGCTCATTTTGAGATGCGTTTAGAAAACGCAGGAAAAAGGGAGAAGGATATGAAAGAATGGAAAAATCTCACAAAGTGCGGATTTGCATTTTTCCTGGTACAGATAGTGGGATTTGTTCTGCTTCCGGCCAGTGCATTCATTGCAGAGAAAGCAAATAACAGCAGCTATGATGATTTCCCACTCTGGAGAAAGGAGGAGGAATGGTCGGCACAGAAAACGGGTCTGCTTGCCTCATAGACCATTATCTAATTGTCTGCATATTTTTATCTCTGTTTATTTTGACCTTGGTCGGTGTAGGAGATGTGCTTACAGTTAGTATGCTGGGGCTCCTTTTATGTGCTGCAGGATTTGTCCAGCAGTCCGCACAGGTGGATTTATGGATTTTTGTCCCGCTTGTTGTCTATAACCTGGCCAGCATGGCATCTTCTTATGCAATATATGGGAACATAACGGACGGCTATGCTTCTATTCAGTCAGTGTTTCCTGTGCTCTACCTTTTAAGGGCATGTCTGGACAGAAAGGAGCAATTTTTGACAAAGCAGCTTGCTATCATATGGGTGGGAATTGGGGCTGCCGCCGGTATAGGGCAGTTTGTTTTCCATGCTGCGGCGCAGGGCAGTGCAGGAAGGATGGGAGGGCTTTTAGGAAATCCTAATGCGATGGGAATTTTCCTTGCGGCAGGATGGTTTGCCCTGATGAACTGCATAGGGGAACTGGAGGAAAAGGGAGGTTTCCGGTTCGCTTTTTTATCATACATAGAACCGCTTTTACTGGCTGCCCTTGCTATGACCTTGTCTATGGGCAGTTTTGTCGCTATGGCATCAGGAATCCTGGTGGTTTTAATCCTAAAAAAGCGTCAGGATTCTTATCAGGAGACATTCCAGTATGCTTGCCGCATTCTTGCAAAGGCCAGTCTGGGAATGGGAACTGGCATGCTGATGTACCTTGCAGCGGCCAGGACTAACATGCCGTGGAGCTGTCTGCTTCTGCTTCCCTACCTTCTAATGGCAGTAATCTGCTGGAAAAAGTTCGGATTGTTTCTGGCAGAATATCCCCATATGGCTGCTGTCATTTCTGCCTTAGGTGTGCTGGTAGCAGCATTGGCGGTTGCTGTACGCCCTAGCTCTATTGCAACCTCTGCAGAGAGGCTGGAGATGATGAGAAATGGCTTGCATTATCTCACACAGAATCCGCTTTTAGGTGTGGGCCCCTATCAGTGGAGGCTTCTGAACCTGTATGACAGCGATAAATATTTTAATACCTGGCATATTCATAATGTACTGCTTCATGTAGGAGTTGAATTCGGTTGGATTGCTATGGGGATGCTGGCTTTGATTGTTGTCAGGTTTTATAGGAAAAAGGCAAAGATTTGGGAAAAGGGCGGTTTTACTGCTTTTTGTATCCATAATCTGATGGATACCAGCTTTTTTTATATGGGAATTACGTCATTAGTACTTTTGACAGCCGGAGATCCTGAAATGGGAGGGAAAAAGGTGGGAAGTATTGGACTGAAGACCATATTTGGAAGCTTTGCCCTTATGTTTGCCTATAATCTATACCGCTGCATACAGGCAGTGTAGGAGGAATGGAAATGAACAGAGGCAGGAAAGGGGAGTTTTGCAGCATATGGCTTCTTTTGCTGTTTTTTTGTGCAATGGCTGTGATGGTTTTTGGGTTATGCTATCATTTTTCCTCAAGGCTTCCAGACAATATTGGAAGAAAGCTGACAGCTGAAGAAGAAAGAGAAGTCATTCAGAGGAACAGCAGCCTGATCAGTTATATTTATCTATCTCCAAATGCGGATTTCCCACGAAAGGATAAGATTAAAAAGCTTACAATCCATCATATGGCCGGAAATTTAAGTCTGGAGGAAGTAGGGAAAACCTTTTCCCAACGAGACAGGAGGGCTTCCTCCAATTACGCCATTGACAGCACAGGCAGAGTCGCACTCTATGTAGAAGAGAGCAATCGGGCCTGGACCTCTAGGAGCCGGAAAAATGACAACCAGGCGGTAACAATTGAGGTTGCCAATGACGAGCTGGGAGGGAATTGGCATGTAAGTGATGAGGCTTACGAGACCCTTATTATCTTATGCGCTGATGTTTGCCGGCGCAATGACATTACAGAACTGCGTTTTACTGGAGATGCAGAAGGAAATCTTACTCTTCACAAGATGTTTTACAGTGGAACAGAGTGTCCGGGCCCCTATTTGGAGGGAAGGATGGAAGAGATTGCTGCTGCAGTGAACCAGCTTTTGGAGGAACAGTAAGAACATCTTTTATGGAAAAATGCGTTTCATACAGGTATGTTCAGACGAAGCTTTTCGTTTGAGGCTGTATAGAATTATTTGTTGAGAGGAGAAATTCAGAAATGAATGCGAGAAGAAAAAGTAAAAGAATTTTTTGCGCCTCTATTCTCTTCTTGATGGTTATGCTGGCATTGGGAACAGCAGCTTTTGCTGACGACGATGCAAACTCTCCTTACAGCCTGATTATTAAGAAAGTGCTTACTGCAGACAGCCCTGCGGAGGCATTTTCAAGGGTTTATAAATTCAGAGTTGTAGGGCAGACACGAACAGGCGGAGAGCTTAAAACAGTTACAAAAGATGTAGAGATTATTGGTGAGGGCCAAGCCAAGGTGGGGTTTGAAGGTCCTACGGCCATCAGTGTAGTAGAACTTACGAATGAGATGGATACGATTGGAGACTGGACCTGGGCAGGCAATGACTGTGAAAGTTTTATGTTCGTACCAGGACGTACTGCTGATCTGAGCCTTAGTAAGCCAAATGGCAAGATAACCATTGAAAAGCCATTGGAATATAGTACAGGAGCGGACGGATCACAAGACAGCAAAGATCCCAAATTATATACTTACAGGATTACAGGGGCAGATGGGGAGAGCTGGACAAAGAAGATTTGGAATGGAGAACGTGTGACCTTAGACTCCCTGTCTCAGGGAAAATATACAGTAGAAGAGCTCAAAGCTCCAGACGGCTTTAACCTTAAAGTGGATAACAGTGAGGTGAACGTTGCAGCGGGAGAAGAAGGCAGTGTAAGAATCAGAGGTGACGCGGGGAAAATAACCATCAAAGGCCCAGGTACTTTGGGAGATGGAAGGGTTCATCACTTTACCTTTACCGGACCAAATAGAGAGGAAAGGCTTGATATTAAGTCAGGAGAAGATTATGTATTGGATCATCTAGCTGAAGGGACTTATACGATAAAGGAATATGAGTATAATACTGTAGATGGATATACTGTAACAACGCCTAAATCAGATGAAACCCAAGAGAAGGGGGGAACGTATACAACACCAGGCTATTATAAAACATATAAACCATCTATGAGTAATGTAAAGGATGGAGACTATATCAAAGTAAGGGTCCAGAATATTAAAGGTCCGGCGGAAGGAAGTCTGCTTAAAGTACAGATTAAAGGAAAATTTTTAGGAGACAATGAGGAGACAGTAAAAAACCCTAAGCTTACTGATAGCTTTAAATCAACATATATGTATACGCTGGGCTCAGCCTATTTCTTAGAACCTGGAGAGTTTAAGCTGGCGTTTCTTACTAAGTATAACGTTACAAGCAGCGATGTATCCTGGTTTTTATGCAGACCTAGGATCGCACAATATACCAGTAAAAATGGGGAGAAAAAGACAGTAGCAGTTGACTACCGGGGCTGGCTGGAGATCAAAAAGAAAGAGGATACCAGCAGTCCGCCAGAGGTATTGGATAAAGTAATTTATCGTTATAAAATTACTGGGCCGAAAGACTTTGCAACAGAGGTAGATCTTAAGGCAGGAGAGACGAAACGGATCGAAGGCTTGTCTGCTGGAAACTATACTGTGGAGAGGGTTACGATAGAAACACCTCAAAGCGTAGGATTTTCCATGGCGGTAGAAGATGCCAAGGCTGTTACCTCAATAGACCAATCCCTTATAGGAACGATGATGGAAGGAAAAAATGCTCTTACGCTTACAAAGCCGCAAGGGGAAGATGGCGGAAGAGTGTACTATTTCACTATCATCGGTGAGAACGGTTTTGAACAGGAGATAGAGCTGAAAGCCGGTGAAAGCAAGACTTGGGAAAATCTGACTCCTGGTGATTATATCCTTCAGGAACATGACAGCAGAGATACGGGTTACAACCTGACCTTCAGCGACAGCAGCACTGTGACAGTATTAGGATCTTCCAATGCACAAGTGGCTTTCACAAACAAGTTCATGAAGAAGGAAGGTTACTATAAGGTAGTCCATGAATACTACTTGGAGCATGGTGACGGCAGTCTGGAACTGGAAGATCAAAGCGAAATTTCTACGGTTGGCGCCAAGCTAGATGATGACCACTGGTATACGGCTGACGGCGTAGGAAAGATATATTTTGCCTCCAACGGCCTGCGGTACTCCTATTTTGAAGCTGGTTATGGAAAGATGAAAGGGAGCTGGGAGAACGTTGCAACACCATCAGAAATCAGCGTTCAGGAGGAGGATACTGTCAGGAAGAATCTTATAAATGCTGGCAGTGTCAATGACAATGAGTCTAAGAACGATGATATAGAGGTGCCGATTGTTGATGATAGAGATAAGCTTCCAGAAGCAGATAGAAATCAGACAGCAGATAATGCTGGAGGCGGGCTGTGGGGAGATAGGAACCAGTTAACAGAGGATGGAGAAAGTAAGGCGCCGGCAGATACTAGTCAGTCATCAGGAAATGATGGCGATAAGCTGCAGATGGAAGAGACAGTCAGGCCAGATGTCGATGAAGGGAAGGAGCCTTCAGGCAATGATACGGCTGTATCGATAGGAGCTGTACATGAACCAGAATCTGGAAACCCTTTCATTGATGACTCGGATGTTGAAAAGAAGGAAGATACAGATGAGCTGAAAAAGGAAATGGCAAATACTTCTGCGGCCCAAAATGACGGACAGATTTTCAGCCTTCATTTCACACCTCACAAAGGGATGATGTATACTTACATGAGTCCTGCTAATGAAGGGTTGAGCAGTGCGATAGAAGCAGGCAATGGTGGAAGCAGTGAACAGAAGAATCCGGAAGACAGCACTGGGGAAGATGTGAAAGACACTGAAATAAAGGATTCGGAAAACGACGGATCAAAAGCTCCAGAGGGCGGAGACATAAAGGAACCGGAAGGCGGCGAGTCAAAAGCTCCGGAGGGCGGAGATACAAAGGAGCCGGAAGCCGACGGATCAAAAGCTCCAGAGGGCGGAGACATAAAGGAACCGGAAGGCGGCGAGTCAAAGGAACCAGAAGATGACGAGTCAAAAGCTCCG
>JBCLQJ010000004.1:35746-289377 GCA_041223545.1 Lachnospiraceae bacterium 62-35
GAGGACGGAGACACAGAGGAGCCGGAAGCCGGCGGATCAAAAGTCCCAGATAGTGGAGAGATAAAGGAACCAGAAGACAATGAGCCAAAGGAACCAGAAGATGGCGAGTCAAAAGCTCCGGAGGACGGAGACACAGAGGAGCCGGAAGCCGGCGGATCAAAAGTCCCAGATAGTGGAGAGATAAAGGAACCAGAAGATGGCGAGTCAAAAGCTCCGGAGGACGGAGACACAAAGGAGCCGGAAGCCGGTGGGTCAAAAGCTCCAGATAATGGAACACTAAACGAGCCGGAGGCTGATAAGACACAGCCTGATGATCCGGAAGCTGATGAAACACAGCCTCAAGAACCAGAGGCTGATGAAGTGCAGCTTGACGAGCCAGAGGCTGATGAAACACAGCTTGATGAATCAATGGCCAGAAGGATATTATCTGATGATGCCTATGAGGCTGATGAAGCTATGATCAATGGCGTTATCGCTACGGAAAATGGTGAGGAGATTATCATCCTCCGCTATAAGAGATCTTATAGGGACCCGGATCCAGATCCCGACCCCGACCCGGATCCAGATCCCGACCCGGACCCAGATCCAGACCCCGACCCGGATCCCGACCCAGATCCCGACCCCGACCCGGATCCCGACCCCGATCCGGATCCCGACCCCGACCCAGATCCACCTCCTCGCAAACCTGGTTCAGGTTCATCTGATCCAGGAGGCGACAAGCCGACTCCAGAGCCTCCATCTGACCCGGAGCCTGTGCCAGAGGAGCCGGAACAGCCGGATGAACTGCCTGACCCCAATGTTCCAGACAGTCCGGAGACAATTACTATTGTGAGAGATGGAGTTCCTTTAACCTATAAGAAGGTATGGAATCCGGAAACTGGAGAATGGATGTATATTTTGGACAACGAGGTGCCATTGCATAACCTTAGCCTGCCAAAGACAGGGGGGGGGCAGAAGCACGCTGCTCTGTGGGCAATGCTGTTTGCAGGCGCACTGAGCGGCATTGGTATATTGAAGGTTTTCCAGCCAAAGGAAGAGGAAGACAAATAGTTAAAAGCGCCGGCGGATGCTTTGAACATTCTTTTTGGAATGTCTGGCATCAGCCGGCGCTTTTTATATATAGGATTCAGGCGCCAACGGAAAAGAGTCAGAATATTTTATGATTCTAGATTTGATATACGATGATTCCTGCTATAGCTGAAATAACGATCAGCATAGATGGGGAAAGTTTTTTCTGAAAATATGTTTTTAAAATAATCATAGCTGCGCCAAGCCCAGCAGTGATGATGAGAGCTTGTATATCTAAAGCGGCGTTTTTCTGTAATGGAAAGCAGTGGCTGATTATCATATACAGGCCAGTAGCCAGAATGATGCCAATAATACAGGGCTTCAGACCATATAGGACAGTCTGTACATACTTGTTTTTAATAGCTGTTTTTAAAATAGAAATAACCAGCAGAATAATTAGAAAAGCAGGAAGAGCCACTGCAAAGGTAGCGAGAATGCCTCCTAAAATTCCAGCTTGGGTGCTGCCTGCATAGGTAGCAAGATTTACCATAATTGGACCAGGGGTGGATTCACTTATAGCAATCATATAGGTTAATTCATCATTGGTCAGCCAGCCATAATCTAATACAACATCCCGAATTAGAGGGATTGCACCATAGGCACCGCCAAAGGAAAAGCATCCAACTTTCAAAAAACCGAGAAACAGTTCCAAATAAATCATTTTTTTCCACCGCCCTTCGCCAGGAAAACAGCCAGACTGATAAAAGCAGCAGCCAGCATCAGGGAAATAGAGGAAAAGTCCAGAGAAAAAATGTTAATAAGCAACATAGCGGTAAAGGAACCTAGCATGATAGCATAAGTGAGAACTTTTTTCTCCAGCTTTCTAGCCATAGTGATGCCAGCATTCAGGATCAGAATGCCTACTCCAATCTTAATACCTTTCAGTGCATTAGAGATAAAGGCCAGTTCTAGGAAATGATCTAGGAACATGGAGATCGTATAGATAATAAGAAAAGAAGGAAATACCACACCTATTGTTGCTGCTGCCGCGCCAAGGATTCCAGCCTGCTGAAAGCCGACATAGGTTGCCGCATTGATCGCAATAGGGCCAGGAGTGGATTCGGCAATGATGGTTATATTCAACATTTCATCATGAGTGATCCATTTTTTCTGCTCCACACAGTGGTTTTCGATTATGGAAATCATTGCATAACCACCACCAAAGGTAAACAGGCCTATTTTGGCAAAAGTAAAAAATAAGCTGGCAGGACGATTCATTTATCTGCCTCCTTTCCAGTTCCTGAGGAAATATTTTCTGGCATATGGTTTCCTCCCATTCCTTTATTATGTGTTTAGGGTTCGTAAGGAGCTTCTTTTGGCTTTTGTTTGCTTCATTATATTGCGTATTTTTAATTAAGTCAATTCTTTAATGAAAGGCTAATTATGAAAGGTCAGCTATGAAAAGCCGTAAAGTCATGTGGGGAAGCCTTTAAGGCAAATGATATCTTCTTAATTCTATTTTCTTATTGACTTGAAGCTGGATATAAATGGTATAATAACTAGAGGCGATACGAGCGCTGATTTAAATTTATCCCCGGGAAGGGCAAAGCTTCAAAATAGATCCTGAGCCTTTGGTGAGGGATATGGGCAGAGCATAGAAAAATAAGGAAACGCAGCACATATGATCACTGCCAGATTGATGATACGGAATTTGCGGACAAATAAGAGAAAGGGGAAGGAGAAAATTATATTTATGAAATATCGCGATTTAGGAAAGACAGGGCTGAAGGTAAGTGAAATTGGTATGGGATGTGAGGGATTTGGTGTTGATAACTGCAAAAACACCAGTCTTCTTTTTGATACAGCAGAGAAAAACGGGATAAATTATTTTGACCTTTATACATCCAACCCAGAAATAAGGGCCAGTGTGGGAAAAGCTCTGGAGGGAAGAAGAGAGAAATTTATTATCCAGTCACATATCTGCTCTGTCTGGAAGGATGGGCAGTATAAACGGACTAGAAATATTAAGGAAGTGAAAGAGAGTTTTGAAGAGATGCGATCTCTTCTTGGGACAGCATATATTGATGTAGGTATGATCCATTATGTAGATTCCCTAAAGGATTGGGAAGACATTGTCAATGGCCCAGTACTCCAATATGTGCTGGAATTGAAAAGATCTGGGGCTGTCCGCCATATAGGCCTTAGCAGCCATAATCCGCAGGTTGCATTGCATGCAGTAAAAAGTGGTTACATAGAAGTGCTGATGTTCAGCGTGAATCCATGTTATGACCTGCAGCCAGCTAGTGAAGATGTAGAGGATTTGTGGAAAGAGGACAACTATCGGTCCCACTTAGTGAACATGGACCCAGAGAGACAGGAATTGTATGAAAGCTGTCAGCGGCTTGGGGTGGGAATTACAGTAATGAAAGCTTTTGGAGGAGGGGATCTGTTGAATGAAAAGCTGTCTCCAGCAGGAAAAGCCCTTACGGTCATTCAGTGCCTCCATTATGCCCTTACTCGTCCTGCTGTAGCGACTGTTCTGGCAGGAGCTCATTCAGTAGAACAGCTAGAAGCCAGTCTTGCTTATGAAGAAGCAGGAGAAGATGAGAAAGATTATGCTATGGCATTTGCTTCCTTTCCTAATATCAGCTGGGAAGGCCATTGCATGTACTGCAGTCATTGTGCGCCATGTCCCATGGAGATTGATGTAGCGGCTGTCACCAAGTTTTTGAATCTTGCTAAGGCGCAGGGAGAAATACCGGAAACTGTCAGGGAGCATTATGAGGTCCTTCCTCACCATGGAGGAGATTGTATCCATTGTGGGGCCTGTGAAACCCGATGTCCCTTTGGAGTTTCTATCATAGAAAATATGAAAGAGGCAAAAGTGATATTTGGAAAGTAACCTTTCATGATACAATTGGCTGCCAGGCAGCAGGCCATAGGGAGATATGTTACTGTCCAGAGTTTTTATAAACAGTTATTGAAAATATTACAAAATTGTTAATTTGTATTGTGTTTTTGTTTAAAAAGCATTAATATAGAGAGATGGGAATATCAATCAACTTTCAGTCATAATGATGCGCTAATCGCATGGGAAGGCTTGCTTTGATAAAATCTAAAGGGAATTAAGGAGGAGATTATGTTTAATACAAAGAAAAAGGGTGATACAGTTAATACTGCTATTATCAATACAATCATAGGCGAAAATTCAAGAATTGAAGGGCTGCTCCTGGCTTCAGATTCCACGAGAGTGGATGGCCTTCTGAAGGGAAAAATTCTTTCAGAAAGCTCTGTTATTGTAGGAGAACATGGGGTGGTGCGTGGAGATATTAATGCAGTTGAAATTTTAGTAGCAGGAACTGTATATGGCAATCTCAAGGCAGAAGAGAGAATTGAATTGACAGAAACAGGCCGTGTTCTGGGAGACTTGATAACAAAAACCCTTGTAATTGACGAGGGAGCATCCTTTAAGGGCAATTGTACAATGGAGGTTATGGAGGAAAGGAGGACAGAAGAAGAATTTTCTGGAGCCTTTTCTGATGAAGCCATAGAGGATGCAAAAGTTTCCAATATAGGAGAGGCCGGACAGGGAAGGGAAAAAAATAAAAAGAATAAAAATGGATTGGACTCATCAAAGCCTGCAGCTTCTGCAGTGGAGATGGAGGCCAGGGCTTAATATCCCCGGCGAAAAGGAGATTGATTTTTAATAAATGAAATGGAAAAAGTTTAAAAAAGAACGTATTTCGCTAAATTATACGATTATGCTGCTTCCCCATTCTCAGAAAAAGCCGATACATTTTAAAATGCCTGTCTGGGCATTTGGAATCATTTTCCTCGGCCTTCTGGTATTAACAGGGGTCTGCCTGTTTTTTGCCGGTTCGCGCCTTCAGTTGAGGGAAGTCCGGAAGGAAAAAGTGCAGCTGGAACAGGAGCGGGAACTTTTGGCACTGCAAAAACAGATGGCAGATCTGGAAAATGAGGCTTTAAAACAGGAACGGGAGATTCAAGAACAGGAGCTTAAGGATCTGGAGGAGAAAAGCCGGAATACTCTCAATGAGCTTAAGGATCTAGTGGAAAGAGAAAATCAGATTCGTCAGGAGCTAGGTTTGGAGGAGGTTTCGGAAGAAGGAGAAAGAGACGGGACAGATCAGAATCCAGGAGAGGAACCAGCTGCGCAGAGTGAAAATGACGTTTGGAATGGCAGTGAACCTATTACAAAGGTCGCCTCCGCAGAGCTTTCTGGTATCTATGCAGCAAATACGGACAGCTTCCAGGCTATCCAGTCAGAGTTTGCATACCTTCAGAAAAATCTTGAAGAACAATCGCGCAGATACGAAGATTATTTGAACACCATTGAACAGAAAAAAGAGGCTGAGGCAGCAAGGAAGGCTAAAAATGCAGATACCAGGAATTCAATTGTAAATTATGCCCTTCAGTTTATTGGAAATGCCTATGTATACGGAGGAAATAACCCGAACAGCGGCGTAGACTGTTCTGGATTTACTAAATACATACTGGGCAATGTAGCAGGTGTCTATCTGAACCGAACAGCAGCTTCTCAGGCAGGACAGGGACGCGTAGTAAGTGCGCAGGAGGCAAAACCAGGGGACTTGGTTTTTTATAGTAATGGAAGTTCTATTAACCATGTGGCAATTTATATTGGCAATGGTCAGGTGGTCCATGCATCCAATGAACGGGTAGGAATTATAAAGTCTAGCATGTATTACAGAACCCCAGTGAAAATTGTTAATGTCCTGGGAGATTGATGAAAAGTACGTCAATATCCTTAAAATTGCCAGAAGATTTTGGCAATTTTAAGGCTGCTGGAGATTTTAAACCTGTGAAAATGCTTTATTCCCACTGGTCTATCCGTTTGAAGTACAGGCAGATGGACCAGTGGGATTTTTTACTTACTGTGAAAATACCTTTTTCTGCGCAGCAGAAAACGGAAGTCGGGGATGCAAAGTGCGTGGAATACTTTTATTTATGGCAGCGCGCAAGCCTTGCGCATGAAGGTTTATAGGAAATTGCATCCTAAAGAAAAAGGCTCCCCTTAGAATGCACACTTCGTGGTAAGGAAATATGGCTGCTGCCGCGGCCGCGCTCCGGCGCGGATGTCCAGTGGACTCTTTGTTCCTGTATAGAATTCGGATGTTAAAAAAGCCGCAAAATGTGCCTAAATGCAGATATAAGAAGCATCTGATAGGATGCATTTGCAGTGTGGAATTTCGCAAAGCGAAATTCTTTTTTATTTCAGAGGATTTATTGAGAAATTTCTGGTCTTATGTTATATTTATGTTGGTATTTATATATCTTGCTGCCTGGAGGTTAAATACTCTGTAGAAGGCTGAAGGGAGATGGAATTTACAGTGCAGCAGGCTATATGGTATTTAATACTATAGTTCAGATACGGGAGGAAGAAAAGTGAAGGTATTATTAATAAATGGAAGTCCTCATGAAAAGGGGAGCACTTATACGGCTCTTCATGAGATGGAGAAAGTTTTTGCGAAACAAGGGATAGAAACAGAATTGATACATATAGGAAACCAGGCAGTAAGAGGTTGTATGGCTTGCGGCTATTGTTCGGGACATGGGGCGTGTGCCTTTGATGACATGGTGAATGAAGCAGCGCTTAAGTTTGAAACCTGTGATGGCTTGGTAGTGGGAAGCCCTGTTTATTATGCATCCGCCAATGCTACGCTGATCGCATTTCTTGACAGGCTTTTTTACAGCACCCATTTTGATAAGACGATGAAGGTAGGGGCAGGAGTCGTTTCTGCTAGAAGAGGGGGGCTTTCTGCCGCCTTTGACGAGCTGAATAAATATTTTACAATCTGCGGAATGCCTGTAGCCTCTGGACAGTATTGGAATAGCATTCATGGAAATAATGCAAAAGAGGCAGTAAAGGATGAGGAAGGGCTTCAGATTATGAGGACTCTGGCAAATAACATGTCGTTTTTAATAAAAAGCATTGCTTTGGGAAAGGAAAAGTATGGCCTTCCAGAAAAAGAGGCTGCCCAAAGGACTAACTTTATCCGATAGCTGATAGTATCTAATATGGCGATGGAATGATCTGTAAACGCAATGCTGGCAGAAAAGAGAGGAGGAGACTGTCTGTGAGAATTTTATTGATCCGCCATGGTGACCCTGATTACATACATGACACGCTGACTGCTAAAGGCCGCCGTGAAGCTGAACTTCTGGCAGAAACAGCGCAGATACTACAGCTGGGAGACTGCTATGTGTCGCCTTTGGGAAGAGCCAGAGATACAGCGGACTACACTTTGAAAAAGCTTGGAAAGAAAGCAGAAATCATGGACTGGCTTCAGGAGTTTCCAGCCCAGGTGGATATTAATCAGTCTGATGAGCTGCAGAAGGCATATAACGATACAAAGATAGAGGGAAAAGGATATAAGACAAGGATTCCCTGGGATATGCTGCCATCCTATTGGACAAGCCATCCGGAATACTGGGACAGGGAAGAATGGAGACATTCAGAAATAGCCAGACAGAGCGATATGGTTTCTGTGTATGACTGGGCGGCCAAAGAGCTGGACCGCCTTCTGGCTTCTTATGGATATGTAAGAACTGACATGCATTACAGGGTGGAATGGGAGAATAAGCAGACTGTGACCTTTTTCTGTCATTTTGGCATCACTTGTATGCTTTTATCCCATTTATGGAATATGTCTCCTTTTATTCTATGGCACAGCCTGGCGCTTGCTCCTGCTTCTGTCACAGAGGTGGTGACAGAGGAAAGAGAGCAAGGAATTGCCTGTTTCAGAGCACTTCGTTTGGGCGATGTATCCCATCTATATATGGGAGGGGAATTGCCTTCCTTTTCAGCCAGGTTCTGTGAATGTTTTAGGGATGAGGAGAGGCACTAGGGCGTGGAGATAGCAAAGGGAAATGCTGTTATGCGCTTCAATCAGGGATTATATAAAAAGACAGGGAGGAAAATAATATGTTTTGTCCAAAATGTGGCGCAGAGATCAAGGAAGGATCTAAATTCTGCATGAAATGCGGCCATAGACAAGGGGGAGCGCCAAATCAGGGGGCAGGGCCTGGCCAGAATCCGGCAGGGCAGGCGGCCTATGGAAGGAATCAGCAGGCGGCGGCTATGATGGGAAAGCCAGGGGGGACTCCGCCCAGGAAAAATAAAGGGCTTATCATCCTGCTGCTCATTATCCTGCTTCTGCTTTTGGCAGGAGGCGGCGGGGGAGCCTATTATTATTTTACTAGAGATACAAAGACAGAGTCAGACCGTGAACGGAAGGACAGAGAGTCCCATAGAGATGAGGATGATGAGGAAGAGGATAATGGAGACAAAGATTCAGAAGACAGGGACTCCGAAAATTCTGAGAATGATAATGAAGAAGGCGAAGAGGCAGATGGAGGAGAGGAGGAATCCACAGATGGCGGAATGGAATCTGCAGCTGGAGAGATGCCTACAGAGCCGGTTGCTATGGAAGGAGATGAGCCGGTTACTGCGCAGGTGCACTATGCAGGCGAGGTAAATCTGTCAGGGATGGTAAAGGCAGTTATGCTAAGGAATACTGCAGTAGATTCTTCTCATGTAGTTCAGGCTAATTCCAGAATCGACAATTCGGCATGGAGCGCATTTGACGGCCAGAGCACTACAAGCTGGCAGGAAGGGGCGCCGGGAGACGGCATCGGTGAATATATAGGCATCGGTTTTGACCGGGAATATCAGGTTCAGGTGATTACCTTGCTTTTAGGCAATCACAGGTCGGATGAATGGTATATTAAAAATAACACACCTAGACTTTTGACAATCAGTCTGGGAGCTGCTTCCTTCCAGGTAGAGTTTCCAAAGGAAAAGACAGAGTTTGCAGTTGCACTTTCAAGACCAGTGGCAGCATCTGATATTAGAATTACGATTAATGGTGTATATCAGGGAACGGAATATACAGATTCAATTATTTCAGAAGTAGGAGTGTATGGAAATTAAAATGGAGGAAAGAAAGAGAAATTTAAGAAGACGAAAAGGCAGCAGCAAGCCGGTGATGGTTCTGGCAATCGTGAGTGTCTTCCTGGCAGCTGGGCTGTTAGGTTCTGTGATTCTCCTTTGCAGGAAACAGCAGCAGATAAATGAATTGCTGTACCATATTGCAAGGATGGAAAAGAGAATGGAAGAAATAGAACAAGGGCAGAATATGGAGATTGCGGTTATGGAAGACAACGAAGACAGTGATAATAGCCAGACTGCCTCTTTGGAGGAAAACAAAGAGGGGGGAGGCAGGCTCACGGCATCTGGAGAAGAAAATATTCATCTGTCCTCAGAGAATGAAGAAAGCCAGGGAGACACATACAAAGAAGATGAAGGGCCTTCTTCCTTAATAAAAGAGGGGGAAGCATCTTCCGATGGAACAAAGGCTTCAGCTGAGCCAGAGTCTCCTTATCTGAAGAGCCTGTCAGGAATAGAGCCGGGAACCGTTATAGCAGAAGAAAAAATGGATTTTTCCAACATAGACCAGTACTTTATGTCATGGGAGATCGAGGAAGGGGACAATCTATACGAAAGGATTAATGGAAAGTCCTACCGGAAAAATGACTATGTGCCTTTAAATTCTCTGCGGTATTTGAAGATGCCCCACTATAATTTTCAGGGACAGATTCAGGTGGGAGAGTTGATTGTAAGCAAAGATATTGAACAGGATGTTTTCAATATTTTTAAAGAATTGTTTGCAGCAAAATATCAGATCCAGTCCATGTATCTGGTGGATAATTACTGGACAGGAGATCCGGATACCACAGATTCGGCATCGATTGATGTAAATAATACATCTGCCTTCTGCTATCGCCAGGCGACAGGAGGGAGGAAGCTTTCTAATCATGCATACGGAAAGGCAATTGACTTAAATCCTCAGCAGAACCCTTATGTATCCTATAGCAGCGGTTCTCCTAAATGGTCCCACTCCAATGCCAATGATTACATCAAAAGGGATACAGGCCTGCCTCATGTGATTACCCATGAGGACCTGGCCTATCAGGTATTCACAAAGTATGGATTCCGATGGGGCGGAGATTGGAATAATCCAAAGGATTACCAGCATTTTGATAAGAACTAATTGAAAGATTTATGCGGGAAGGGCAGGAGGAAGAAACGTGTTTTGCAAATATTGTGGAAATATGGTTGATGATCATGCACAGGTATGCAGCCGTTGCGGCAGGCAGCTAAAGAGTGGGTCCCAGCCTGGAGGGGACAACTATCATCAACAGTCAGAAGAGCAGCCGGTCCAGGGCAGTTATTATCAACAGTCGGGAGCCCAGCCGGTCCAAGGCGGTTATTATCAACAGCCAGAAGCCCAGCCATTACAGGGTGAGGATAATTACAGCCAGCAGTCAGGGGCTCAGCCGATTCAGAATGGCATCTTCCAGCAGCCAGGAATAGAACCAGGCTGGGACAGTGGGCGAACAGCAGGAGAAAATCCAGAGATGTTCTTTGAGGATTACCCTGGAGGTTCCAAAAGAGAAGAGGGAAAAAAGGGAAAGCCTCTTATTATTTTCCTGATTATTGCGATTATTCTTGTGATTGGGGCAGAGGCAGGATTCTTTTTGTGGACTCGTCTATCAAAAGGAAAAGAGGCGGATACCCAGCAGGAGCAGGAGTTAGAGGATAAAGAGGAGTCAGAAGGAGAGGAGGGGCTGGATGGCGATTCACTGGAAGATGGTGAGGCAGAACAGCCAGAGAATGGTGAGGAAGGCAATGAAACAGCCAGCGAGGGTGATGATGAGGTTTTAGGAGCCCTATCGGACAGTGAGCTCTCAAGGACGATTGCAAAATATAACCAGGGGACTGATTCTACAGTAGCCATTGATGTATTTGCAGATAATTATACACCAGGTTCCAGAAACTTCAGCTATACTTGGGACAGGCACTTGTTCTATAGTTTGGAAGATATTAATCCTGCCAGCAGTGCGGATGGAAAAATTAACGGATATGATATTGCTAGGAAAATGCTCCGTAATGCAGTGAGCAATAACCGGATGGAGTATGAAATCTATTCCAATCCTGTTACTGGAAAGGTGAATAAGATTGTCAGCATCGAATATTTTTCTGACCATCTTGAGATTACAGATTATTACTATGATGATTATGGAAAGGCAAGTTTTATCTTTGTAAGAGATGATATTAACTATATTCCCTCCTATGCAGTACCTACTAAAGACGGACAGAGGTATTATTTTAACAGTGACTGTATGACAAAATGGCGTTCTGTGGCAGGTGGAGTACAGACAAATTACTGTGTAGGGCAGGAGGCTGCGGATGCAAATCCGGCAGGAAGTGTATTTATGTATACTGGGTTGGATGCAGGCGCGCAGGCTGCTTATGATGCCCAGGAAAAAAGAATGATCAATGCAGCATATAATACATACAATACGGTGCTGGCAGCAGAGGGAGTCAGCGAGATTACCGGATATGTCTATAATGAAGCCGGAGGTCCGGAGGCGGGGGCCGAAGTTCTGCTGGTTTCAGAGGAAACAGGTGAAAACTTGTATCGGACGAAGACAGACAGCTCGGGCATGTACCGGATTGTCGTCCCATCTTCAGGAAACAGGTATCACCTGATTATTAACAGTGGAAACTATACGCCTGCCATGGTATATGGTGTAGAGGTCAGCGGCCAGACCTTATCAGACTTTCAGAGTCCGGTTTATATGATGAGCCAGAGCGGCCAGACCATGCCGGTACAAGTGCAGGTCTATGATGCCCTTCACTATGCTTCAGATGGCAGCGGAATGGAACGGCTGGGCAGCGCTGGCGTTTATATCAGGGATGGGGTGAACCACCTGGAAGGTGGTGTTGTAGCTCAGGGAACGACCGCAGCTAACGGTATCGTTGACGTACAGCTGAGCCCAGGCATGTATACTGCAGAGGTAGTGAAGTCGGGCTTTGACAATACTTATTATAATTTTGCCGTGAAATCAGGGATGGAGGCAGTACGGATTAACGTATCGCCTAAACTTGCCCAAGGCGAGGTGCGCATTGTGCTTACTTGGGGATATACGCCGCAGGATTTGGATTCTCATCTGTTTACTCCTTATGACAATGTATTCGGTGATACTACCTATCACATCTGGTATGGAAACCAAAGAGATGCCGTAGGCAATAACCTAGATGTAGATGATACGAATGGCTATGGTCCGGAAACCATGACAATCCCCATGCTGAAAAATGGCCTGTATAAGTACTATGTGGCGGACTTTACCAACTGCAGTAGGAATAATCCATCTTCTTATGAAATGTCGAATTCTGGAGCTGTTGTTGATGTATATACGTCCAATGGATTGACTGCTTCCTTTACCGTTCCATCCAACAGGCCAGGAGCAATATGGGAAGTATTTGAAATAAGAAACGGCGTGATTGTTCCCATTCAGAGATATTATTCCAATATAGAGGATAAGTCCTGGTGGCACAGTGATAAATAGTCCTTAGAGGAGGAAAGCATTTGTGGAAAAGAGCAAACAGAAAAAATATTTAAGTGTAGGTGTTTTTCTCCTTTTGACATTTACATTTGTAGTTGCTGCCCTTTTTAATTTCGAGGTCCATATCCAGGGAAGAGAATATGAGATGCAGCTGGAGGCTCTGAAGGAATTTTCCGATCAGGGAAGCCTGAGTATAGAGACAAAGCTGGGAGGATATGTAAATACCCTGAATGGCCTGGCAGGCTTTCTCCAGGAGGGAGCTCTGGATTTGGAGACAAACAGGAAATATCTGCAGGATACAGCCGGACGGGAGGAGATGGATTTTCAGTATATTGGCGTGGCGGATCTGTCAGGAAAGGCATGGATTACCAATGGCTCAAACTCTGATATCAGCGACCGGGATTTTTTCCAGGAGGCTCTGAATCAGAAATATGTAATTACAGAAAGCAAGGAGTCAGAATTTGCGGATGCGGAAATATTTATTGTAGCAGTTCCTGTGCCGGATAAAAATGGCCAGCCCCGAGGGGTTTTATATGGGGTAATTGAAACAGATAGCTTCCGCCTGTATGAAAATACCAGCCTTGATCTGGCTTCTCAATATCTCCAGGTCATTGATCGCAAGGGAGCCTATATTATGAGAGAAAATATAGAGCGCTCGATTGTAAAGGATAAAAATCTTTTTGATGGACTTAGGGTGGTAGAGAGTAAGATTCCTGCGGATGAAGTGATCAGTCGAATCCAGAAGGGTGAGCCGATTATTACAGAGGTTTCCGATGGAAAAAGGGAATATCTTATTTATTTTTCTCCCCTTCAGATGAATGACTGGTATGTTGTCACTGTTATGAATAAGGCAGATATTACAAAACGTGTCAGCCGCCTTTTGGGAAATGATGTCTATCTCCTTATGGCAGAAGTGGTGGGGGCGGTAGCCCTTTTGTGTGTATTGATTGTCTGGTTTTCCATAAAGGAAAAGAAGCAGTCTTTGAGGGTATATGAGCAGATGAAGATGGATGAGGAAATCTTCCGTATTGCATCTGCCGAAAGCGCTTCTATCATCATGGTATATAATATAAAGGAAAAACAGCTAAAAATTATGAACCATGAACGTTCCCGGATCCGGCTGCCAGCAGTATTGGAAAATGCCCCGAAAAACTTGCCTGTCTATCTGGCGGATACAGAGAATGTGTCAGAGCAGCTGGAAAAAATCTTTGCTGCCATGGAAAAAATGAATGGAACAGAGGAATTTCTCCTCAGCCTTAAAGTAGAGAAGGAACTGCACAAATTCCGCCTGAAGCTGCGCAGCTGGGCCAATGAAAAACAAGAGGTGATGCAGTGCGTATGTGTCATGCAGGATGTGACAGAGGAGATTCAGCTGCGCCAAAATGCAGATATTGATTTCCTCACCGGACTGGATAACCGGAGAAGTGGAACCAGGAAGATAGAAAGCTTTTTGGAAGATGCGGTTGTCCTGGAGTCTGGTACCCATGCGATTGTGATTATGGATTTGGATAATTTTAAAAAGCTCAATGATACGCTGGGACATCAGACTGGCGATAAAGCTCTCCAGGATGTAGCAAGGGTGCTGCGCCGGCATTTCCGGGATTATGATATTATCTGCCGCCTGGCAGGCGATGAATTTATTGTGTTAATGAAAAATATTCCTGCAGATGTAATCGGGATGAATATCCAGGCTCTTTTGAAGAAGCTGGTACTGACCTATGGCGAGGGAGAAAAGTCCGTTACCATTACTGCTTCAGCTGGAATTGTAGTAACACCTGTAAACGGGATTAAGTTCAAGGCACTCTATGATAAGGCGGATAAAGCACTATATCAGGTAAAGAGGGAGAAAAAGAATTCCTTCCGGTTTTATGAGGAGGAGATGGCATAGAGCCCTGTGTGCTTAAGAAAGCTTCATAGAATTGTCAGAATTTTGCTATTGAGCCAGGAGAGAGAAATCTGGTAAAATGAATAGAGAAAACAGAGGAAAGGAATATAGCAAAAGAATGACGAGATACATAAGAAGGGCGGCAGCCTATGTACTGGCAGGATTGATTGGAATTGGCAGCTGTCTCTATCCGGAGACAGCCTATGGAAAAGAGTGGGGAAAAACAGATGGAAGCTATCGAATGGCAGATGGAATCACTGTAATTCCTAAGGCGATTGCAAGGGGGATTGATGTGTCCCACTGGCAGCAGGAAGTGGATTGGGAAAGAGTAGGGAAGGATGATGTGTCCTTTGTTATGCTGGGAACTAGATACAAAGGCGAGGCAGATCCGCGTTTTCACTATAATGCCTGGTCTGCCCATGAACAGGGAATCCGGCTGGGAGCATATATTTATTCCTATGCAACCTCTGTGGAAATGGCAGAAGCAGAAGCAGATTTCGTGCTAAATCTGATTAAGGATTATCCTATATCTTTTCCGGTGGCTTTTGACGCAGAAGATGCAGGGACTCTCGGGACCCTTCCACCGGATCAAGTCAGCCAGATCATCAATGCATTTTGCAAAAAAATAGAAGATGCCGGATACCATCCTATGGTATATTCTAATGATTACTGGCTAAAAAATAAGCTGGATCTGTCAGCAATCAAATATGATATCTGGATAGCAAGATATAATGTAATGCATTCCTATGACAATCCCACCATGTGGCAGGCAACCAGCACAGGCTCTGTTGACGGAATTTCCACCAATGTGGATATTGATTTTCTCTATAAGGATTATGCTTCTCTGCTCCCGTCCAGCACCTGGAGGACCATTGGAGGCAATACATATTATTATAAAGATTATTTGATGCAGAAGGCGGCATGGATCCATGACGGTGACGGCTGGTATTATATGGATAAGGAGGGAAGTCCTTCGAAAGGCTGGCTGGAATTCCCAGAAGGAACCTATTATCTGGCCGAGGATTCAGGAAAAATGGCAATTGGCTGGGAGAAAGTAGATGGAAGCTGGTATTATCTGAAGCAATCCGGAGTTATGGCAACTGGCTGGCAGGAGGTGGATCATGGCTGGTATTATCTGGAATCCGATGGAAGAATGGCAACCGGCTGGCAGGATATACAGGGAGAACGGTATTATCTGCTTCCCTCAGGTCTGATGGCAACTGGCTGGCAGGAACTGGATGGAGCGAAATACTATTTAAAGCCCTCTGGAGCAATGGCTGACGGCTGGGAGAAGGTAAACGAAGTCTGGTATTACCTTGGAACTGGAGGACAGATGGCGACTGGCTGGCAGAAAATAGATGGAGAGTGGTACTATCTAAATAGCACTGGGAAAATGGAGACCGGCTGGCAGGATATAGGCGGCACCTGGTATTTTCTAAGGCCGTCTGGAGCGATGGCAACTGGCTGGCGGCAGATAGACGGTGCTTGGTACTACTTGGAAAGCTCTGGGGCAATGGTAACAGGGTGGAGAGAGATTGACGGAAAGCGTTATTATTTTAAGGAAAACGGAGTCATGGCGGCCAATATGGAGCTGGAGTTGAACGGTGAAACCTATGTGGCAGGGGCAGATGGTTCCTGCATCAAGCAGGAGGAGGTTCAGTCACAGACAAATACTTCAGAGGAACAAGACAGATTATCTAATACTGGAGAAAATCAGGATAGTACCAACCCTTCTGTACAGGAGGATGAAGGTATGAAAGGCCCAGGGGCGAATCTGTAGTGATAGAAAAGTGTCAGAATATTTTGCGTTAGAGTTCAAGATTTTCAGGAGTTCTTTAAGCGCAAAATACTCTGGCGCTTTTTTTACCCCATTGAGACGGAAAAGGAATTATGCTGTTCAGAAAAATTTTCAAAAAAACCATCAATAATGGATATGAATAAATGTCCCATTTATTGATTAAGTCATATAATGATATTAGGGACAAAGGTATTCTAACACTTTTTCTGAACGAGTAATTTTAACATTTGATTACTGCGAAAGTATCCTTTTCTGCGCAGCAGAAAACGGAATTCAGGGATGCCAACGTATTTTATTAGTTATATGGATGCGTAAAAAATGTTATATTATAAAAATTTTATACAAGTGCAGAGATGCAGGAAGGGACATTTGGTGTTTACCATGATATGTCAAGGGGGAATTAAAAAAGTGAAAAATAGAACAAATCGTTTTTTGATTGCCAGCCTGGTTTTTGTGTCAATTTTATGTGTAGTTATCTTTGCTTCACTGGTTTTTCGGATGAACCGGAAGGGAGCAAAGACCATTAGTGAGGTAGGGGAAATCTATATGTCAGGGATGAGCCATCAGACAAGTATGCATTTTGGAACTGCGATTGAGCTGTGGATGTCTCAGGTGTCAGCTCTTGTAGACTCAGTTCCTCCAGAAAGGACAGACGGAGGCGCTTCCATGAAAATACCGCTGACTTATAATGCAAGGGCCAGGGGATTTGATTCCCTGGCCCTTTACTGTAGTGACGACACATTCCGTATGATTTATGGGATACAGATAGAGGGGGCGAGGCAAAGATCTTTTATAGAGTCTGTCAGCCGTGGAGAGGAGAAGGTGGCCACAGGCATAGATGCTGAGGGAAATACGATTATCCTGATGGGAGTACCGTCAGATTATCCTGTTGAAGACGGAAAAACCTGCTTTGCATTGGTTGCAGGTCTGTCAGCCAGTTATTTTGAAGACATCCTTTCTGAAGATTTGGAGTCTACGATCGGTTATTCCATTATCCGTGAGGATGGAAGTTTTGTTGTGCGGGATGAAGGAATGGAAGGTGACAATTATTTTGAGTGGGTAAAAGCTCACAGTGAAAATATAAAGGGAAAGGATGGAACACAGCATATTACAGAGCTGGGTGATGCAGTGGCTTCCGGTGAAGCTTATATTAGCGAGATAATCCTAAATGGAGAGCGAACACGCCTTTATTGTACCCGTCTCCCCTATTCTGAATGGAGCCTGCTCTTATCTATGCCCTATGGTATTCTGGATCGTACGATCAATGAGCTGGGAAACCAGTGGACAGTTACAGCTGCTATTGACTGTGCTTTGATTCTTGGAGCATTGCTTGCAGTCTTTGCTGGGTATTTTCATTTCACCAGGAAACAGATGAATGATCTGGATGAGGCAAGGAAAGCAGCTGAACGTGCGAATAAGGCAAAGAGCGAGTTCCTCTCTAATATGAGCCACGATATCAGGACGCCTATGAATGGCATCGTAGGAATGACAGCGATTGCTACTGCTAATATTGAAGACACCTATCAGGTGCAGGATTGCCTGAAGAAGATTACTTTGTCCAGCAGGCACCTGCTGGGTCTGATTAATGATATTTTGGATATGTCCAAGATTGAAAGCGGTAAGCTTTCTCTAAACATGGAACAGGTATCGCTTCGGGAGGTTATGCAGGGGATTATAAATATTATTCAGTCTCAGGCAAAGGCTAAGAAACAGGATTTTGATGTGTATATTCATGATATTTCGGTTGAGCATGTATGCTGCGACGGATTGCGTATGAGCCAGATTCTATTAAACCTTCTGGGAAATGCCATTAAATTCACACCAGAGGGAGGGAAAATCCAGGTAGCATTGTATGAAGAGCCTTCTCCGCGAGGCAGCTCCTATATACGAACCCACCTGAGGGTAAAGGATAATGGCATCGGCATGTCCGCAGACTTTAAAGAGAAAATTTTTGACTCTTTTATGAGAGAGGATAATGCCCGCATTCAAAAAACAGAGGGTGCCGGCCTAGGAATGGCGATCACAAAGTATATTGTGGATGCATTGGAAGGAACGATTGAGGTGGAAAGCGAGCCGGACTATGGCACAGAGTTTCACGTGATTTTGGATTTGGAAAAGACGCTGGTACAGGAAAATGAGCTAAAGCTTCCTAACTGGGATATTCTGGTGGTGGATGATGATGAAATGCTATGCGAAAGCGCTGTAGCAGTTCTGAAATCCATCGGAGTCAGGGCTGACTGGACACTGGATGGGAATAGTGGGATCCAGATGGTCCAGGAACGCCATGAGAAGGGAAATGACTATGATATTATTCTCATAGACTGGAAGCTGCCGGGAATGGATGGTATCCAGATCGCACAGGCAATCCGTAAATGCTGTGGGGATGAAATTCCTATCCTTCTTACGTCTGCTTATGATTGGAATGACATTCGAAATACGGTTGAGACAGAAGGCATCAATGGTTTTATTGCCAAGCCGCTGTTCCGATCTACACTGTTTTACGGTCTCCGGCCTTTTGCAGGGGAAACAGAGGAGCCGATTATAACGGAAAAGAAAGAAAATAAGAATTTTGCTGGCAAGCATGTACTTCTGGCAGAGGACAATGATTTAAATTGGGAAATTGCCAATGAACTTTTGTCTGACCTGGGGCTGGAACTGGAGTGGGCAGAAGATGGCAGGATCTGTGTAGAAAAATTTGAAAAGTCTTCGAAAGGGTGGTATGCTGCTATCCTGATGGATCTGCGGATGCCAGAGATGACAGGCTATGAAGCGGCCAAAGCAATCCGAGCTATGGATAGGGAGGATGCTGGTGTAATTCCGATCATTGCCATGAGCGCAGATGCTTTTTCTGACGATATTAAAAGATGTCTGGAATGCGGGATGAATGCACACACAGCTAAGCCTGTGGATGTGCAGGAAGTAGCCAGGCTGCTGGAAAAGTATATTCTGTAGTATGTAATATAAGTGAAGATAGATATGGAACACATAGTGAAGGGATGAATGGAGCAATGAAAAGAAGCCTTATGCTGGTACTGGCAATGGTTACAGCATTCAGCCTTACCGCATGTAAAAGGACATTGGAAAATACAATAGCTGATGGAACAGGAAGGGGAGGAAAGCAGCAGAAAACAGCTGAAGCAGAAGACATAGAACTTATTTTATGGACCTATCCAGTAGGAAATTGGGGGAATCCATCTGCAGTTGCTAATATACTTTCTGGATTTCATAAGAAATATCCCAAGATCCATATACTGGTGGAATATCAGGACTACAATTCTGACGATGACAGTCAGATGGAAAGGGCTTCCACAGAAAATAGGGCCCCAGATCTGGTCTTTGAAGGTCCAGAGCGGCTGGTTGCTAAATGGGGTGAGAGGGGAATGATGGCAGACTTATCTGATTTATGGACTTCTGATGCTGCTGGAGAGATCTATGAGTCGGTCAGGTCAGCCTGTCAGTACAGCAATGGAGAATATTATGAGTTTCCTGTGTGTATGAGTGAACACTGCATGGAGATTAACTATGATCTGTTTGAATAAGGCTGCTGGAAAAGAAAAGCTTGACTGGGAAAGGTAATTTCAGTATAATGAAAACAATTTTCGGCTTAAGCTGATGGGAAGTTCAGAAGAGCTTCTGCTTTCGATTTCTATATACGGCAGCAACTGCTGTATATATAGCTTTCTGTATAGTAATAATAATTTTTAAGAAGAAATGAATGCCAGGAAGGTGTAGCAGGTCCAGAAGGACAGCAGCTTTTCTGGTATTTTTTGTTTACTGTGAAAGTACTCTTTTCTGGGCAGCAGAAAACTGAATTCAGGTATGCCAAATGGGCTGGATACTTTTATTTATGGCAGCGCGCAAGCCTTGCGCATGAAGGTTTATAGGGAAGGTATTCTTATGAATCTTCATGTATACAGTTAGGGTATCGCCATGAACGAAAGGGAGTTTCCTGTGAACTGCGGCGTCTGCACATAGAATACAAAAGCAGTCATCAGAGAATAAGGAGATGGAAACGAAAACGTATGGAAAAAAAGAATCAAATCAGACAGATAAGAAAGAGGGCAGCTGCAGGGCTTTTGGCCCTGTGTATCATGGGAGGGCTTGCTTCCTGTGGAAAGAGAGAACATGATGTTGAATCGGGCCAGATTTCTGGGCAGGCGACAACAGAAGATGGAAAAGAAGCAGCAGGAGCAGAGAGTGTTATGAGGGATACAGTTATTGTAGTCATGGGGCCTTCTTCTGAACCAGAAGCAGGTTTTGACCCTGCTTACGGCTGGGGAGCAGGCGAGCATGTTCATGAGCCCTTGATCCAGAGCACGCTGACTGTGACTACAAAGGATTTGGAGATCAGCTATGACCTGGCAGAGGATATGAAAGTCAGCAGTGACGGAATGGTATGGACAGTAGTGATTCGAAATGATGCCAGATTTACAGATGGGAAAAGGGTAACAGCAGAAGACGTGGCGTTTACCTATAACACTCTTAGGGACAGCAGTTCAGTAAATGATTTTACCATGCTGAAGGAAGCAAAGGCAGTGGATGATGTTACTGTAGAGTTTTATATGGAACGTCCCTATTCTATATGGCCTTATACTATGGCTATAACAGGAATTCTCCCAAAGCATGCTTATGGGAGTGACTACGGCAATCATCCCATAGGTTCTGGAAGATATATATTGAAGCAATGGAACAAGGGACAGCAGATTATTTTAGAGGCGAACCCTGATTACTATGGGGAAGCGCCTAAGATGAAGCGGGTAATTATCCTGTTTATGGAAGAGGATGCTGCTTTTGCTGCAGTGCGGGCAGGGCAGGCAGATCTTGCCTATACAGCTGCAGCCTATTCAGACCAGACAGTTGATGGCTATGACCTTCTGGCTGTTGAGACTGTGGACAACAGAGGCTTTAACCTTCCGACCATTCCATCAGGAGAAACAAATGCAGATGGAGTGCCTTTAGGAAATGATTTTACCAGCGATGTAAGGGTGCGCCGGGCCATCAACCTGGCTATTGACCGGGAGGAAATGATTGAACATGTATTAAACGGCTATGGCACAGCAGCATACAGTGTATGTGATAAAATGCCATGGTATAATCCGGAATGCCGTGTTTCCACTGAGAGAGAGGAAGCAAAGCGCCTTCTGGATGAGGCAGGATGGAAGCTAGGCAGTAGCGGCATCCGGGAAAAAAATGGGATAAGGGCAGGCTTTCATATCCTCTATCCAGCCGGAGACTCTCTGCGGCAGGCTCTTGCGGCTGATACAGCAAATCAACTGAAAGAGGTAGGGATTCAGGCTGAAATAGAGGGAACGGACTGGGATACTGCCTATGACAGGGCGCAGTCAGAACCGCTGTTATGGGGCTGGGGAGCCCATACACCTATGGAGCTTTACAATATCTATCATTCCGGCCAGGGGGAAGAGGGCACTTATGCCCGATATTCTCCATATAGGAATGCAACAGTGGATCAGTATATGGAGGAGGCCCTTCATAGCAGCAGCCTGGAGGACTCTTATGAGCTTTGGAAAAAAGCCCAATGGGATGGGGAAGAAGGAGTCAGCCAGGAGGGGGATATCCCATGGATATGGCTGGTAAATATCGACCACCTTTATTGGAAGAAAAAAGGTCTTCAGGTAGCAGAGCAGAAGCTCCATCCCCATGGGCATGGATGGTCGATTGTCAATAATGTGGATCAGTGGAGTTGGGAATAAGGAACTGGAAAGGGAAACGCCAGGCTGGGCCAGGAATCAGAGGGCTATGAAAAGAAGAAAATGGGAAAAGGGAATGAAAGCGTAAGAGCCAGAGTCAGAAGGAGGAGGGATAAGATGGAGAGAAAAAGAAAAGGCATAGGCAGAAAAAAAGAACTGATTTTTTTTGCAGGGAAACAGCTTGTAAGAATGGCAGTGCTCCTTTGCTTTGTGAGCATTGCAGTTTTTGTCCTTCTCTCTATCTCTCCAATTGATCCTTTAAAAACGAATGTAGGCCAGGCAGCTCTCGGTTCCATGAGCCAGGAGCAGATAGAAAAGCTTAAGGCTTACTGGGGCGCCGGGATACCAATGGGGAAAAGGTTCCTTTTCTGGGCTGGTGATTTTTTAAAAGGCGACATGGGGATGTCTCTTCTATATCGTCGGCCAGTGCTTGAGGTGATTGGAGAAAAATTTTCAAACTCCATATGTCTTATGGCGGCTGCATGGATGATATCAGGCTGTATGGGATTCCTTCTAGGCATTCTGGCCGGAAAGAAACGGGGAAGCGCTGCAGACCGCCTGGTGACAGGATATGCTTTAACTGTAGCAAGTACACCAGCCTTTTGGCTGTCAATGGTCCTGCTCATGGTGTTTGCGGTATGGCTTAAGATTCTTCCTACAGGTTTCAGCGTGCCTGTTGGTACTGCTGCCGGAGAAGCAGGGTTCCGAGAAAGAATCCTCCATGCTATTTTGCCAGCTTCTGCTTTGAGTCTGACAGGAATCTCTCATATTGCACTTCAGACAAGAGAAAAAATGATAGAGGTGATGGAAAGCGATTACGTCTTGTTTGCCAGGGCGAGAGGAGATTCAGAGGCTTCAATTATATGGAGACATGGTATACGGAATGTGATGCTTCCTGCGGTCACTCTGCAGCTCGCTTCTATCAGCGAGATTTTTGGAGGATCTGTATTGGTGGAACAGGTATTTTCCTATCCAGGACTGGGACAGGCTGCTATTGCGGCTGGTCTGGGCAGTGATGTTCCGCTTCTTCTTGGAATTACTATAATCAGCGCTGGAATCGTATTTGTGGGAAATACAGCCGCAAACCTTTTATATGGAATTGTAGATCCCAGAATGAGAAGAGGAGGAAAGAGGCTTTGACAGGCAGGAGGAATTTCTTTATCAGTAACAGGATCAGCTTATTCCTGCTCATGATTGCTGCAACCTTATTTTTAGCAGTGGTTACAGCGCTTGGCCAAGTATGGGGAGAGGAAGCGGCTGTAGTGGATTTTTCCAGAAAAAATCTGCTTCCCTGTGCTTCTCATGTCTTTGGAACAGACTGGATGGGAAGGGATATGTTTACCAGAACCATAACCGGGCTCTCTTTAAGCATAAGGATTGGCATCCTTACAGCAATGGTCAGCGCAGTTCTTGCGTTCCTTCTAGGGACTTTAGCAGCGGTTACGGAAAAGTGGGTGGATGGGTTGATATGCAGTCTGATTGATGTTATTATGGGGATACCACATATTTTGCTGCTAATTCTGATTTCCTATGCATGCGGGAAAGGCTTTTGGGGAGTGGCTGCCGGGGTAGCCCTGACTCACTGGACATCCCTTGCCAGGCTGATCCGTGGAGAAGTGCTTCAGCTGAAAGAAAGTAATTACGTGAAAATTGCAGAAAAACTGGGTCATGGCAGATGGTATATTGCATGTCATCATATGGCTCCTCAGCTTCTGCCTCAGTTTATCATAGGATTGATTCTTTTATTTCCCCATGCAGTACTTCATGAGGCAAGCATTACCTTTTTAGGCTTCGGCCTTTCACCGGAGCAGCCGGCGATTGGGATTATCCTTTCTGAAAGCATGGCATATCTTGCCATGGGAAAATGGTGGCTGGCGCTATTCCCCGGCCTGCTTCTTCTTACTACAGTTATGATGTTTCATTTTCTGGGGCAGGGCCTTTTAAGGCTTCTGGATCCGGGAAGTGTCCATGAATAGGGAGGCAGGGTATGATGGCAGAAGAGAGGAAGGAAAGAAGGAAATCTCCTTGTATATTGGAGGTGAGTCACCTATCCATTACCTTTACCCAATATGAAAAATGGTTCCGCAGGGCAGAACTTCCAGTTATCCAGGATTTAAATCTGTCAGTTCATGCTGGAGAGATTACGGCAGTGGTTGGTTCCAGCGGTTCAGGAAAAAGCCTGCTGGCTCATAGCATTTTGGGAATCCTCCCCTATAATGCTGTTTCTCAGGGAGACATTCGTTATCAGGGAGAGCTGCTGGCAGAATCAATGAAAAAAGAGAAACGAGGCAGAGAAATTGTTCTGGTACCTCAGAGCGTATCTTATCTGGACCCTCTGATGAAGGTAGGAGCCCAGGTGAGAAATGGCAGAGGAGATGAAGAAACCAGGAAACGGGAACAATCTGTTTTGAAGCAATATGGCCTTGGAGAAGAAACAGGGCAGCTTTATCCTTTTGAGCTTTCAGGGGGAATGGCAAGAAGGATTTTGATTTCCACAGCAGTTATGGAGGAACCTGTTCTGGTAATTGCAGATGAGCCCACCCCTGGGCTTCATATCGAAGCAGCTAAAAGGGTGTTAGGACATTTTAGAGAAATTGCGGACAGAGGGGCTGGAGTGCTTTTGATTACCCATGATCTGGAGCTGGCTTTGGAGATAGCAGATCGTGTTGCAGTCCTTTATGCAGGGACTACAGTAGAAGAGGCACAGGCAGAGGATTTCCAAAAGGAGGAATGTCTGCGCCATCCTTATTCGAGAGCTTTGTTTCGGGCTATGCCAGGTCATGGCTTTAAGGCAGAGCCTGGGACCCAGCCTTATGTAAAAGAACGGCTTGAGGGGTGTCCCTACTGTCCCAGGTGTCCTTATAAGGAAGAAAGCTGCAGGGAAGAGATCCCCTGGAGGGCTGTGGAAAATGGATATGTAAGGTGTAGAAAGAACTTGAGGGGATCTCCTGTTTACAGAGCAGGAAAGCTGCAGAAAGGGGAAAACAGCCTATGAAGCTGGAAGGAAAGGAGCTTTCATTTCAGTATGATAATGGAAACCGGAAAATTTTAAACCGCTTTTCCATTTCCATAGAAAGCGGAGAACGAGTAGGCTTGACAGCTCCTAGCGGATTCGGGAAGACCACCTGCTGCCGTATTCTGAGCGGATATGAAAGAGCAGACAGCGGACAAGTGCTGTTAGACGGAATCCCTCTTTCTGAATGGAAGGGTTATTGTCCCGTACAGATGATCTGGCAGCATCCTGAGCTTTCTGTCAATCCTAGAAGGCGGATGAGAGCAGTTCTGAGGGAAGGAGATGAAGTGGCGGAAAGGGTGATCCAGGGACTGGGAATTGAAAAGGACTGGGAAAACCGATATCCCTTTGAGCTTTCCGGAGGAGAATTGCAAAGATTCTGCATTGCAAGAGCATTAGGAAACAGGACAGAAATTCTTCTGGCAGATGAAATCAGCACTATGCTGGATCTGATTACTCAAAGCCAGATATGGACATTTCTAAAGGAAGAAGCAGAGCGGAGAAATCTGGGAATGCTGGTGGTAAGCCATTCCGAGGAGTTGTTGGAACAGGTATGCACCCGGATTGTCAGATTGTGATTTGACGAAATACTGAAAATGAGGCCTGTGGATATACGCCAAGGGACAACAACACAGGAGAACCACAAATCTGTGATGCAGCTATATGCCCCTGTGGCAGGTATGGTAGACATTAAACCGGGAGAGAACAAGGAGTATGCTATGGATATAAGAGAATTGCTGCAGCTAATATCAGAGGGAAAGATGTCTGTAGAAGAGGCAGAGGCAGAATTGAAGGATCTTCCTTATAAAGATCTGGGCTATGCTAAGCTGGATTTTCACAGGAAACTTCGCTCCGGTTTCCCGGAAACCGTATTTTGCCAGGGAAAACCGGATGCCTATTTGATACAGATTTTTAAAACCTTATATGAAAGAAACGGAGAAGTGCTAGGCACAAGGGCCCTCTCTGCACAATATGAGCTGATAAAGACTGTGCTGCCTCAGGCAGGCTACGACCCCATTTCCAGGATTATTAAGATAGAAAAAGAGAATAAAGAAAGAGAAGGGTGTATCGCTGTATGCACCGGAGGAACAGCAGATATTCCTGTGGCAGAGGAGGCAGCACAGACCGCAGAGTTTTTTGGAAGCTATGTGGATAGGATTTATGATGTAGGTGTAGCTGGGATACACCGGCTTTTGAGCCAGAGAGAACGGCTTCAAAAGGCCAATTGTGTTATCGCTGCAGCCGGCATGGAAGGGGCCTTAGGAACAGTAGTTGCCGGGCTGGTGGAGCATCCGGTTATTGCTGTGCCTACTTCCGTAGGCTATGGAGCTAATTTTAACGGTCTATCCGCGCTTTTGACAATGATTAATTCCTGTGCCAATGGAATCTCTGTAGTGAATATTGATAATGGGTATGGGGCTGGATATTTAGCCACGCAGATTAACAGGCTTGCAGTAGGAAAAAGATAAAACAGGCCAGCCGGAGAAGCGGAAGAAATTGGAGGATGAAAAGGATAAAATGGAACGGATTTTATATCTGGAATGTAATTCAGGGATCAGTGGTGATATGACAGCAGGAGCGCTCCTGGATCTGGGTGCAGATAAGGACAGGCTTATCAGGGCACTCCATAGCCTGCCGGAAAAGGGATATAGGCTCCGATTAGGAAGAAAGCTGAAGTGCGGCATCGATGCCTATGACTTTGATGTGTTTTTAGAGGAACCGGAGAAACATGAGCATACTCATAGCCATGAGCACAGCGGCAGCAGCGGGCATGGACAGGAACAGACCCATTCCCATGGACATTTTCATCGAAATTTGAAAGATATAAGGGAAATCATTGATAAAATGGAAGAAAAGGATTCTGTAAAGGAAATGGCAAAAAGAATGTTTTCCATAGTGGCAAATGCAGAGGCAAAGGCCCATGGAATTCCTGTGGATGAGGTTCATTTCCATGAGGTAGGGGCCATTGATTCAATTGTGGATATTGTCAGTGCAGCAGTCCTAATAGATGATCTTAAGGTGGATAAGGTGATTGTATCTCCCTTGGCAGAAGGGCATGGCTATGTGCGCTGCCAGCATGGAGTGATTCCTGTTCCAGTACCGGCTACGGCAAATATTACGGAGGCTTATGGAATTTCTTTAAGGCCTTCGGATAATGAGGGGGAGATGGTTACGCCTACAGGAGCAGCAATTGCAGCCGCCTATCATTGTGGAGAAGCGCTTCCTTCAGAATACTGTATCCGGAAAATCGGGATCGGAGCTGGAAATAAAGATTTCAAAAATGCTAATATTCTCAGGGCCATGTTGATCGAAGAGGTAAAACAAGAAAAGAGATTAGACGAAGAAGACAAAAAAGATGCTATGTGGGTTTTGGAAACCAATATCGATGATTCCACAGGAGAGGCCCTGGGATTTGCTATGGAACAGCTGATAGAGGGCGGGGCTGCAGATGTATGGTATGTCCCTGCATTTATGAAAAAGAACAGGCCGGCCTATGTCCTTCATGTCCTGTGCCAAAGGGCAATGATAGAAGAAATGGAGGATATTATCTTTTCCACAACCACTACAATCGGAATCCGCAGATATCCGGTGGAGAGAACCATATTGGAGAGAAAAAAGGGGACGGTAACAACCAGATATGGGGAAGCATCGGTTAAGCTATGCTTTTATAAAGGGAGTATGTCCTGTTATCCGGAGCATGAGAGCGTAAAGGAAATATGTAAAATCCATCCGGTCAGCTATCAGGAGGCCTACTGCTTGATTGAGGAAGAAGGCCGCAGGAAGTATTCCTGATGAAAAAAGAGTCCCATTTTCACGCAGGTTCTATGTTATCCGTTTTTATACTCAGGGTGTCTCTGGCAAAGGAAAATTGTTGGAATGGGGTAAGATTTATGAGAAAAAGAAGAAAAGGAAAAATATGGAAAATCACACATACGAAGAAAAAAAGAAAAGGCTTCTGGACAGAATAGGCGAACTGTGTCAAGAGGATATCTGCCTGGCATTTTCCGGCGGCGTGGATTCCAGCCTGCTGCTGAAGCTGTTGAGGAATCAGGCAAAAGAGAGAGGCAGCCGCGTATATGCAGTAACCTTTGCCACAAAGCTCCATCCTTCCTGTGATATAGAAAATGCCAGAAAGGTGGCTGGGGAATTAGGTGGAGAACATGCAGTACTGGAAATTGACGAGCTAGAGCAGAAGGAGATCCGAAACAATCCTCCGAACCGCTGCTATCTGTGCAAAAAGCATTTATTCTCCCGGTTAAAGGACTTTGGAAGGGAGAAGGGAGCAGCCCTCTGTCTGGATGGAACTAATGGGGATGATCGGAAGGAATACCGTCCTGGCTTGCAGGCTTTGAAGGAGCTTTCTGTTATCAGCCCTCTTGCGGAAACCGGATTTACGAAAAAAGAGGTGCGCAGATTGGCAGAAGAATACGGAATTTCCTGTGCAGAAAGACCTTCAGCTCCCTGTATGGCGACCCGCCTGCCCTATGGGGCGGAGATTGACTATGAGCTCTTGGGGCGGATTGCATCAGGAGAAGAACTTCTCAGGAGTTTTTTAGGCGGAAACATAAGGCTGCGTGTCCACGGGGAGATTGTCCGGATTGAAATAGATAAAGGTCGTTTTTCTGAATTTTTGGCAAAGGGAGATGAGATCACAGCCGCATTAAAAAAAGCGGGTTTCTCTTATATAACCCTGGATATGGAAGGCTTTCGAAGCGGAAGTATGGATATCCATATGAACTATCCTGAGGCTCTTTAGCAGCATTTTACTTTTCCGCGAAGCGGAAAAATGAGTTCAGGAAAAAAGCAGGAATATAGACAGGGCCTATCAGATTATGATACCATATAAAAACATTACAAGAGAAAAGGAGAGAAAAATGAAAACAAAGTATGCTGGTACACAGACAGAAAAAAACCTGGAGGCTGCATTTGCAGGAGAGTCACAGGCAAGGAATAAGTATACCTATTTTGCTTCCAAAGCAAAAAAAGAGGGATACGAGCAGATTGCTGCCCTGTTTTTAAAAACAGCGGACAATGAAAAAGAGCATGCCAAGATGTGGTTTAAAGAGTTAAACGGCATCGGAGATACCAAAGAGAATCTTGAGGCTGCTGCAGATGGAGAAAATTACGAGTGGACAGACATGTATGAAGGATTTGCAAAGACAGCAGAGAGCGAGGGCTTTCCTGAGCTGGCAGAGAAATTCAGACTGGTGGGAGCCATTGAAAAGCATCATGAGGAAAGATACCGCGCACTTTTAAAGAATGTGGAAACTGCTGCTGTATTCGAAAAGAGCGAAGTAAAGGTATGGGAATGCCGGAATTGTGGACATATTGTAGTGGGAACCAAAGCTCCTGAGGTATGTCCAACCTGCAATCATCCCCAGAGCTATTTTGAAGTAAGCGCAGAAAACTATTAAAGTGGATTTCAAAGGGGCCGCGAATCCTATAGCAAAGAAAAGGTTTGACAAACCAGGACGCATATGATATAGTTGCTCCTGTATGAAAAAAACGCCGGTGCCCAGTTCCGTGGAATCTCCAGCCGGGAGCCTGGTACACGGTAAGCTTTAGAAAGAAGGAGGAAATCCCTATGATTTCAAAGGAAAAGAAAGCTGCTATCATTGCAGAATACGGGAGAAAGCCTGGTGATACAGGTTCACCAGAAGTACAGATTGCTATTTTAACTGCAAGAATTGCCGAATTAACGGAGCATCTGCAGAAGAATCAGAAAGATCATCATTCCAGAAGAGGTCTTCTTAAGATGGTAGGCCAGAGACGTGGCCTTTTAAACTATCTGAAAAATACTGATCTGGAGGGATACCGTACACTGATTGGAAGATTAGGAATCAGAAAGTAAATGGTTTAGGGTGGAGAAGCAGCTCCACCCTATTGTAATATCATTAGGAATAAGAAACCCCGGATGCCTCTATGCAGGGAGACATAGGAGGTTCCTATGATGAAAATTCTCTGGATAGGATTCTTGTTGTATGATTTCCATGACAGAAGGAAGCCCCGAGACCACTGAAGAACCTGTATGCGCCTAATACGCTCTGTTTTACAGATAATGGCTGTATGACAGTCCAGTCTGCTTTGAGACAGACAGATTAACAGAAAGTGCCTGCAGCTTGTTCAGTAGTTTCGGATACCTTTACTGCTATGGGAAGCAGAAAACAGACATGCCTGCCAGTGGAGATACCGGAAATCGCGAAAAGTGCAAAAGTAAGGAGAAAAGATTATGTACAAGAGTTTTTCAATGGAGCTTGCTGGAAGGACCCTGACGGTTGAGATCGGCAGAGTGGCAGCTCAGGCAAATGGTGCAGCATTTATGCACTATGGTGATACAGTTGTCCTATCAACGGCAACTGCATCCGACAAACCCAGGGAGGGAATCGATTTCTTCCCTTTAAGTGTGGAATTTGAAGAGAAATTATATGCAGTAGGCAAAATTCCAGGAGGTTTTAATAAGAGAGAGGGAAAGGCTTCTGAAAATGCCGTTCTTACCTCTCGTGTAATTGATAGGCCTATGCGCCCTCTATTCCCCAAGGATTACAGAAATGATGTTACATTAAACAATCTGGTAATGAGCGTTGATCCGGAATGCAGCCCTGAGCTGACCGCTATGCTTGGTTCAGCGATTGCAACCTGTGTTTCTGATATCCCCTTTGACGGTCCTTGTGCGACAACTCAAATCGGTATGATTGATGGAGAATTCATCGTGAATCCTACGGCAGCACAGAAAAAGGTGTCTGACATGGCTCTTACAGTGGCTTCCACAAGGGAAAAGGTAATTATGATTGAGGCAGGAGCAAATGAAGTGCCGGAACAGGTTATGCTGGACGCCATTTTTAAAGCTCATGAGATTAACCAGGAAATTATCCGTTTCATTGATGGGATTGTAACAGAATGCGGTAAAGAAAAGCATTCCTATGAAAGCTGCGCTGTTCCAGAGGAGCTGTTTGCAGCTATCAAGGAGATCGTGTCTCCAGAGAAAATGGAGGAAGCAGTCTTTACGGATGATAAACAGACGAGAGAGGAAAACATCAGGGAAATCACCAGTAAATTGGAGGAAGCTTTTGCTGAAAGGGAAGAGTGGCTGCCTCTGCTTGGGGATGCTATTTACCAATATGAAAAGAAAACAGTCCGTAAGATGATCTTAAAGGATCATAAGCGTCCTGATGGCCGCCAGATTACAGAAATCCGTCCGCTGGCAGCAGAAATCGATATTCTGCCTAGAGTTCATGGTTCTGGCATGTTTACAAGAGGCCAGACTCAGATTCTCAATGCCTGCACATTGGCTCCTTTATCAGAAGCACAGAAGCTGGATGGGCTGGATGAGAATGAAACTTCCAAGAGATATATGCATCATTACAACTTCCCGTCCTATTCTGTAGGAGAAACAAAGCCCTCCAGAGGTCCGGGACGACGGGAAATCGGCCATGGGGCATTGGCAGAAAGGGCTCTTCTTCCTGTCCTTCCAAGCGAAGAGGAATTCCCCTATGCGATCCGTACAGTATCAGAAACTATGGAATCCAATGGTTCTACGTCCCAGGCGAGCATCTGTGCCTCTACCTTGTCCTTGATGGCAGCAGGAGTGCCGATTAAAGCGCCAGTAGCAGGTATTTCCTGCGGATTGGTAACAGGAGAAACAGACGACGATTATATCGTTCTGACGGATATTCAGGGGCTTGAGGACTTTTTCGGCGATATGGATTTTAAAGTAGGCGGAACTCACAAGGGAATTACTGCTATTCAGATGGATATTAAGATTCATGGTCTTACCAGGCCTATTATTGAAGAAGCAATTGCCAGAACCAGGGAAGCAAGGCTTCATATCATTGATGATATTATGATGCCGGTGATTTCCAAGCCTCGTGAGAATTTAAGCAAATATGCTCCTAAGATTAAACAGATTATGATTGATCCAGCTAAGATCGGCGATGTGGTAGGCAAGCAAGGTAAGGTTATCAATAAGATTATTGAAGAAACTGGAGTGAGGATTGATATTACAGATGATGGAGCTGTAAGCGTATGTGGTACAGATCAGGATATGATTGATAAGGCTTTAGGCATTATCCACAACATCGTTACAGATGTGGAGGCTGGAATGATTATGAGCGGCAAGGTAGTCCGCATCATGAACTTCGGCGCATTTGTGGAATTGGCTCCAAATAAAGATGGTATGGTCCACATTTCTAAACTATCAGAAAAGAGAGTGGGAAAGGTTGAGGATGTTGTCAATATCGGCGATGAGGTAACAGTAAAGGTTATGGAAGTCGATCGTATGGGTAGAATCAATCTGAGTATGAAGCCGTCGGATCTGACTCCTAAGGAGGAAAAGGCGGAAAATTAATAGCTGTCAGGGAAAGGGAACTGCTTTGAGATTTTTAGCAGTTTCCTTTTCGTTCTATTATAGTGGGGCGTGGGCCATGGACATAAAGGTTTGGGACGTCAAAAATTGTAATAAAAGAGTGATGGCTTTTCTGATAAAAATGTGGTAAGGTATATAACAGAAAGAAAAAGCAGAGAAAAAGTGACAAGGGAGAGAAAACAGCTTATGAGACACTATAGGTTGGCAGGAATTTTGACTTTAAGCATAGGACTTTCCTGCCTGATGCCTGCTTCTTCTGTAGCAGAAGGTCCGGGAGATCTATTGGAGCAGAGAGAAGAGCAGGAAAATCAGCAGGGAGAAAACGGGGGAGGAGTGGCTGAGACAGGTAGTAATGATATTTCCCTGATGGAGTCGTCAAATCCTATTGTAAATGTAGCTGCTCAGTATACATACGATCAGATGGCAGCAGATTTGGACAGCCTGCAGAGGCGTTATGAGGGCAGAATAAGGATAGGGAATTATGGAACTTCTTTGGACGGAAGAGCCTTATATGAGGTTATCATCGGCAATCCAGAAGCCCAAAAGCATGTTTTGATTCAGGCAGGCATACATGGGAGAGAGTATATGACTCCTCTTCTTGTTATGAAACAGATTGAAACAGCTTTGGAATTTGGTGAAACAGCTTCTTATAGAGGGCAGCCCTTAGCTTATATGCTGGATAAGGTTCAGGTCCATTTTCTTCCGATGACAAATCCAGATGGAGTTACCATCAGTCAGATGGGACTTTCTGGGCTTCGTTCTGAGGAATTAAGGCAGATTATGATCCAGGGTTACCAAAGGGATCTGGAGGAGGGGCGGACAGATATCCCCATAGAGAATTATCTCCCCTATTGTAAGGGGAACGGGAGGGGAGTAGATTTGAATGTAAACTTCCCGGCTGCATGGGAGCAGATTATGAGCTCTCCAGGCCATGCTTCCTATATGCTCTATAAGGGAGAAAGCCCTGGTTCAGAGCCAGAGACTGAGGGAATGATGGAGGTTGTGAAAAAGCATACCTGGTCAGCCTCTATAAGCTACCATTCCAGAGGTGAAGTGATTTATTGGGATTATGAGGAAAACAAGGTGAGAGACCAGTCAAGGGAGCTGGCTGAGCTCTTTGTACAGTCAACGGGTTATCGACTATTAGGGTCTGATGGCAAGGGAGGATTTAAGGATTGGATGCAGGCAAGGGAAAATCCGGTGCCCAGCCTTACCATTGAAACAGGGATTGCAGAATGTCCCATGCCTGTTTCCCAATGGCCAAGAGTCTGGTCCAGAAACAAAACTGGATGGGCAGATGCCATTTACTATGCCTGGACCCATTGATTCCTATGAAGGCAGTGAGGCAAATGGCTTGATTTTGGCGGCTGCCCATGGGAGTTGATACCCTGCTGCTGATAGTAAGGGGTTTGGTTTAACACTGTTATTGTGCAAAACTTACTAGAGTTTTATGGGACAGAAGGATGAAAAGGGGGAACTATGGTAGAAGCGGCAGGAATTTGCAAAGAATACCGCAGAGGCAGGACAGTTCTAAGGGATATTTCTTTTTACGGAAAGCCGGGAGAATGTGTAGGAATTGTAGGAGAAAATGGCTGTGGTAAAACAACGCTCCTGTCTATATTGGCTGGAATATTGAAGGCGGACGGAGGAAGACTCTCCTATTTTGGACAGAATATCCTGGGAAACCGGAAGGCGATTCAGAAATGTACAGCCTATGTTCCTCAGGAGAATCCCTTGATGGAAGAACTTTCGGTAAGAGATAATCTTTTGCTGTGGTATCAGGGGGACAGAAAAAAACTGGACCAGGATCTGAAAGGAGGAGCAGCTGCCATGCTGGGGCTTTCCGGCCATGAAAAAGAGACAGCTGGAAAACTTTCTGGGGGAATGAAGAAAAGGCTGTCCATAGCCTGTTCCCTGGCAAACCACGGCAGAATCCTGATTATGGATGAACCTGGAGCTGCTTTGGATCTTTTGTGTAAGGAGACGATCCGAAGATATCTGGAGATTTATAGGAGAGATGGAGGGATTGTAATTCTCACCTCCCATGATCTGATGGAGCTTAAAATGTGCAGCAGGATTTATATGATGAGGGACGGAGTCCTTAAAGAGCTGGAAAAGGGATTTCCGGTGGAACAGCTGCCAGAGATGCTTGTCCGTCCAGCAGCCTTTGAGGGATAAGGTTTGAAATTGGAAGCAGGATATAAAAAGTCAGGAAATAGGCAATCTGGCTGTTAAAAGCCTATCTGCTAAAAGTTATGAGATCAGCAGCAGGAGTCAGAAGCTTTTATACAGATAAATCAGGGGAAGAGGAGGAATATAATTATGAAATGTTCATTTTGCGGTACTGAGATTCAGGAACAAGCAACTGTATGCCCAGCCTGTGGAAGGAGGACAGGGCCTGCGACAGAAAGCACGCCGCCGTCTGGTGAGCCTGTTGAAGGCAATGCGCCTTATATGCAGGCAGGGGATAGAGGCGCTTATAGCACAGGAAATGAGTATTTTCAGGGGGGATCCGGATATTCCCAGGGAAGCTATGGCATGAATGAAGCTCCAGCCCCGAAGAAAAAAGCAGGAAAGATCATTGCAGCAGGAGCTGTGATTGCTGCTCTGGCAGCGGTGGGAGTTTTTGCAGGCATAAAAATGATGGAAAAGGATCCTAAAGAGGTGGTAATCGATGCCTTTAAAAGCGTATACGCTCCAGATAACCCCTATCCTTCGGAGGAATTGTTTGGCTGGGAAGCTCTTGCCAAATCATCAAGAACAAAAAATATGGAGGGCGGATTCAGCCTTGTATTGAATGAAACCAGCAATCCTATGTTCAACTTCCTAGCAGGTACCGGAGTGGATTCTGTAAGCAGGGTAAATATAGGGGATAAAAAAATCAATGGGGATATGAGCGCTAAGGTGGCAAATATGGATTTATGCAGCCTGAAGATATATATGGATGAGAAAAGTTTGGCTGTTTCTGTTCCAGAACTTAGTAAAAAGGTCTTTCTGTTAAATTATGGAGATGATCTGGAGAAGCAGGTAGAGGATAATATGATCATAAGAAGCGCCTTATCCCAGGCGGGAATAGAGGCTTCTGCAGTAGAAAGTTATTTCACATATCTCTGGAGTTTTTATGACGAGGCGGACCGTCCCTTTGATCTTCCCGCCCTTTGGGAGCGTTATAAGACAGGAAGCGCTGCTATGGAAGAGTTTAAAGAGGCCATGACAGTGGAAAAAGCAGAACCAGCTGTCTTTACAGTGAATGGCAAGGAAGTAAAATGTAAAGGCTACGATGTGGTAATCTCTCAGGAAGCTGTGATTGACTTTATTGAGACAACTTCAGAGTTTTTTATGGAAGACGACGACCTGAAGGGCGATGTGAGGGAATTCCTAAGCCAGGTCCTTGCGTTAGGAGGCAGGGAAATGGTGGGGATGAGCCCGGAGGAGCTTCAGATAAAAGCATGGAAAAGCATGGAAGAATATGCCGATCAGGCCATCGCTGCTATGGAAGAATCAGTAGAAGACATTGAGATAACTGTCTATGTAGATAAGAAGGGCCGTATGGCAGGATTGAATGGTGTTACCAGCTTGAGCCTGGAGGATGGAGTTTACGATTTTGAGCTGGAAGCACAGTTTAAGGGCGGAAGTTATGTGACACAGAATATGGAATCCCAGCTGTCGATTTCCCATGGTGGAGATACAGTAACCTTTGTTCTGGAAAGAGAAGGAGTTTATGATAAGGATAAGCTGAATCAGAATCAATATCTGCGGATTAAAGGTGTCGGCGATAGGAAGATTAAATTCAGCTGCGAATCAGAGTATGATATTGGCAGTGGAGACTACCATCTCAGGCTTGTGGGAGGAGTTGGCAGCGAAGAGGGAGGCCTTAGCATAGACGGAGCAGTATCTGACCTGAAAGCAGGAGAATCTGTTAATATCTCCATGGATAAGATTGCATTTACCTGGAACGGAAGCAGGATGGCTGTGCTGTCAGGAGATTATTATCTAAAGCCTTTGGAGGGTGAAATTGATATGCCCGATGGAGAAGTAATGGATATTATGAGTGCGTCCATAACAGATTGGGTGGAAGTGAGTAGGGAAGTGGAGAATAATATGGATGACCTGACAGCCATGCTGGAAAGCCTGGCACCATCCATCGGATGGTAAAAGGGAATCAGGAGGAAAGCTATGATTGCAGCATTCACTTACTGCAGAATGGAATTTAAGAGAGCGTGCAGAATCTTTCCTATATTTATGGCAGGAGCAATTGTGCTGGCAGTTTTGCTGGGCACAATTGCTCTTTTGGCAGGAAAGGTTCTTTACGGGGAAACTGCTCTCGGGAGGATTCAAACAGGTGTTGTTCTCCCAGAGAACGACAGGGCTGCTAGACAGGCCTTATCCATGCTGAGCTCTATGGACAGTGTAGAAAGTATATGTGATTTCCGCTATATCACGGAGGAGGAAGGGATAAAGGGGCTGAAACAGGGAAAATTATCCGCACTGCTCCTTATTCCAAAGGATTTTATTCAAAGCATTATGGATGGTACTAACCGGCAGATTACAGTAGTGCTTCCAGAGAATCCAGGAATTGAGGCAAGGGTGATGCGAGAGATGACAGAGGCTGGTACCAGGACTCTGAAATCCGCTCAGGCCGGTATCTATGCGGCAGATGCCTGGTGCATTCGGGAGGGCAAGCGGGAGCTGATCCCTCAGACAGAGGCAGATTTAAACAGAATATATTTGAAATATGCCATGGACAGGGAAATCTATTTCAGAAAAAACAGGATATCAGCAGCAGGAGATATGACGGCAGGAGAGCACTTTGGAATCTGCTTTCTGGTGATGTTTTTGATTCTTGGAGGTATTCCTCTTTCTGGCTTTTTCCGCCAAGGAAAAACGATCTTTTACAAAAAGTTGAAAATGTCAGGGATTGGTGAGGGGACTTCTACAGCAGTACAGATTTTGGCACTGTCCTGTGTGTATGGAGCAGCTTTGGCAGTCTTAGGAGCCTTGGGAGGCTTCTTTTTCCCTTCCATTTGGGCATCTCTTCAGGGTTTGACACTGCCAGGACTTTGGGGAATCTTCCTTACAGCGATGGCGGCTTCTGCTATAATTGTGGCTGTCTACGAGCTTTGCGGAAGCCGTATGGCAGGGATGATAGCATTGTTTTGGGGAAGCATTGTGATGATGTTTCTGGCTGGAGGGATCCTGCCTTCAGCATTTTTGCCAGAGGCATTAAAAAAGCTGGGAGAGTTTATGCCAGCTGCCTATATGATAGATGGAATGGAAAAGGCTGTGTTTTCCGGATGGGGGATAAAAGAGACAGGAAGAATGGCAGGGCTTATTCTGATTTCCTGGGGAATTGCAGCAGCAGGGAGGAAAAGTCATGGGTGACAGCATAATCTGGTTTCTATTATCCTGTAAAAGACAGCTTAGAAGGCCATCCTTTCTGGCTATTCTTGCCATAATCCCCATTCTGCTTTTTGCTGTTTCTTCTATGGGAAAGAAGGAGAGCCAGGGGCTGGCTATTGCATTGTATGTAGAGGGCATGAACCCTGGGAAAAAAGTGGAGAAAGCAGCAGGCGAAGGACATGGAGAGAGCCTGGAACAAAAGACTGCTGTTGCTCTCACAGAGCTGTCCGGGGCCTTTTCCTTTTACATTTGCGGCACTCTGGAAGAGCTAAAGGCTGATGTGGAGACAGGAAAAGCAGAATGTGGCTATGTATTTCCAAAGGACTTGAGAGAGCGGCTGAGGGAAAATGATTTCCGCCGCTGTATTACACTCTACTCTTCACCAGCTACGGTGTTGGATTTCATGTCAGAAGAAGTGGTGTTCTCTACTCTTATGGAGGTCTATGCTCCAGAAATCCTTATAGATTACAGCAAGGAGCAGGGATGGGATACAAAAGCGGTTCAGGAGCTTTATGAAGAATATTCTTCTAACGGCAGCACGTTTTCCTTCCAGTACGAATCAGAGGGGGGAGGAGAAGCAGAGGAAAACAGCCTGGCGATGACCTTTCCAGTGAGAGGAATCGGAGCTGTATTCCTGTTTGTGACCGGGATTTTTGCAGTTTCTTCTCTGGCAGAGGATGAGAAAAAGGGGCTGTTTTTATGTGTGCCCTATGAAAAAAAATGGTGGTATACTCTTTTAGGCACAGCAGCTCCTGTAGCTATGAGCGCTGGGGTTGTGGTGATTTCCCTTTATTTAACTGGGGAAGCTCTGATCGGAGTGGGCGGAATGATAAAAGAAATAGGATATATGGGCTTGTATGTGGGGGAGATTGCCGTTTTTTCCTGCCTGCTGAAAATAATCGGCAGGAGAGCAGAGGCTCTGGCTGGTATGGTACCATTTTTTATGATAGGAAGCCTGGCCCTGTGCCCTGTATTTGTGGATGTGGGAAAATGGCTTCCTCAGCTTAGAATGGCGGGACGGTTGTTTCTGCCCTATTATTATTTGATATTTTTTATTTCATAGGGTTTGGATGTTAAAAAGGCATCGGGTGGAAAAGAGTTGGAATATTTTTGTGGTTTCAGAAAAAGGAGATTCTAAGGTTCTTACATGCAAATACTCATATACACAAGTGTTTACATTCAATGCAGAAATATTCTGACACTTTTCCTAGGTTGATAGTTTTAAAAACTTTGTCAAGGCAGCATAATAGGTTAAATAATTTCTGATTGAAGGAGCAGCTTATTTTTGGTATACTTACCAAAAAAGAAGCCATGTCTTTTTTGACGAAGTTAAATTAGGATGCAATAATAAACTTAAATCGAAAGGCAATATTGTTTTAGAATTGAGGAGATTGGGATGAAAGTACCACATTTGGTTCAATATCAAGGAAGTAAAAGAATTATTGCTCCGGAAATTATAAAATTTTTCCCAAATAAGATAGATAGGTTAGTAGAACCATTCTCAGGAACATGTGCAATCTCAATTTTGGCTGCTGCAGAAAACAGATGTGATAATTTTTGGGTCAATGATATAAATGAACCACTGATAAGAATGATGGAAGAATGTATAAATTCACCTAAAAGACTGGCTAATGAATATTTGACCATCTGGGAAGGACAATTTCAAATTGATCAGAATAATGTAGACTATTTTTATAAGGTGAGAGAAGAGTTTAATTGTGGTATGAAGGATTCTGCTAGAATGTTATTTTTATTGGCGAGAGTTGTTAAAGGTGCAGTTCGATATAATAGTCATGGTGAATTAAATCAATCATGTGATAAGCGGAGATATGGAACGAAACCTGAAATAATAGCTAATAATGCTTTTAAAATATCAGAACTATTAAAGGGAAAAACACTTTTTTCTAGTAAAGATTATAAAGAAATTTTGGCATTGACAAAGCCGGGGGATTTAGTTTATATGGATCCGCCATATCAGGGAACATCAAATAGAGATAGTTTAAGGGATAATCGTTATATACAGGGGGTAGACTTTGAGGAATTTGTTAATGAGCTGGCAAAGTTGAATAATCGTGGTATAGATTTTATTGTAAGTTATGATGGCATGACAGGCGATAAAATAATTGGAAAGCATCTTCCTCAGAAACTTGAGCTGAATCACACATATATTAATGCAGGAGTGTCAGCACAGGCAACACTCAATGGAAAAAAAGAAATAACATATGAGTCTTTATATACAAGCAAAAATTTAAAAATCAAGCAAAATAAGTACAAACAATTAGAATTATGTTTTGGATAACGGAGAAAGTAGATGGATTTACCTAAAGATTTTAAAGAGATTTTGGAAGCTGTGACTAATAAACGAGCAAGATTTATAATAGACACTATTTTGGATAAGGGGTTTTGCAGTACTGAAGATTTGAAAAATGGAGGATATGAGCACGCACCAAGAGCTTCTAGAGATGTAAAAGAACTAGGAATACCATTAGATACATTTAAAGTTAAGGATAGTAATGGGAAAACTATTGCTGCCTATAAATTTGGAGATTGGGAAGCGGCAAAGAAAACTAATCAATTAGCAAGGGCGTTAGGAAGAACTCAGATTACAGAAAAATTAAAAAACGCGTTAATTGAAAAGTATGGAGCTAGATGTCATTTATATGGAGAAGAGTACCCGGTAAGATTATTGCAGCCAGATCACAGGATTCCTTACGAAATAGGTGGAGATCCAATTGATATGTTAGATCCAAATTATTTTATGCTCTTATCGCCATCGGCAAATAGAGATAAATCATGGGCATGCGAGCATTGTGTTAATTGGGTTGAAAAAATATAGATATGTGTAAAACTTGTTATTACGCATATCCAGAAGAATATCAGCATATTGCAGGGGAGAATGAAAAGAAATTAAATATTGTTTTTAGTAATGAAGATATAGATCTATATAATCAGATAGTGGAACAGGCAGAATTGCGCAACATATCTTATCAAAGTGTAGTGAAGAGAATGATAGAATATTATCAACGTATAAATGAAATAAAGAACAAATAATGGAAAAATAGCCTGCATTTTATATAGGAGAACATTTACATTGGAAGACTTTTCTATGAGCAAAATATTATAGTGGAGAAAATAAAGAAGATTATTTCGGAGCAGGCGCTCGTTTTACGTGATATTGGCTGAGAGGATAGATATGAGAAGTGGGTAGCACACCTTTTGATGTGGTACTCGCTTTTTCACATTCGTTTTGATTGTATGAAAGTCCGTCAGAGAATATGGTAATGATACTGATGGCAAAAAATCAGGAAAGAGGAATAAATGATGTAAAGCTTCGTTTGGTCCCCCTCTAGGACAAGTAAGAATTGAGTTTTTGGGGAATTGGGTATATAATACACGGAGTATGTTGAGAAAATCATATGAAAAGAATAAATTTCAGGAGTGAAAAAGGATGAAAGTAAGAACAAGATATGCCCCCAGCCCTACAGGGAGGATGCATGTGGGGAATTTGAGAACAGCATTGTATGCCTATCTGATTGCAAAGCATGAAGGGGGAGATTTCCTTCTTCGGATTGAAGATACGGATCAGGAGAGATATGTGGAAGGAGCTGTGGAGATTATCTACAGAACTCTGGAGGCCACAGGCCTTGTCCATGACGAGGGACCGGATAAGGATGGAGGTGTCGGCCCTTATGTCCAGAGCCAGAGACAGGAGGCTGGTATCTATCTGGAGTATGCGAAAAAGCTGATTGATAAGGGAGAGGCTTATTATTGCTTCTGTACTCCTGAAAGGCTGGAGGGACTGAAGCAGGTGGTAAACGGCGAAGAAATTATGACTTATGATAAGCATTGTCTGAGCCTGTCTAAAGAAGAGGTGGAGGAAAAGTTAAAAGCAGGAATTCCCTATGTCATCCGCCAGAACAATCCAAGGGAAGGAACCACCACATTCTGTGATGAGATTTATGGGGATATTACTGTAGACAACTCGGAGTTGGATGATATGATTCTGATTAAATCCGACGGCTATCCTACCTATAATTTTGCCAATGTAGTGGACGATCATCTGATGGGAATTACTCATGTAGTAAGAGGAAATGAATATCTTTCCTCCTCTCCCAAGTACAATCGTCTGTATGAAGCCTTTGGCTGGGAAGTGCCAGTCTATGTTCATTGCCCTCTGATTACAAATGAGGAACATAAAAAGCTTTCCAAGAGAAGCGGACACTCCTCCTATGAGGATCTGATCGGCCAGGGCTTTCTTTCTGAAGCTGTGGTAAACTATGTGGCTCTCCTTGGCTGGTCCCCAGAAGGGAATCAGGAGATATTTACCCTGGATGAGATGATAAAAGAATTTGATTATCACAGGATGAGCAAATCTCCGGCTGTGTTTGATATGACAAAGCTGAAATGGATGAACGGAGAATATATGAAAAATATGGAGTTCGATAGATTTTATGAGATGGCAGAGCCCTACTTAAAAAAGTCTATTACAAAGGATCTGGATTTGCAAAAGATTGCTGCCATGGTTAAGACAAGGATTGAAATATTCCCTGATATTGAAGGCCATATTGATTTCTTTGAGGAGCTTCCCCAGTATGATCCAGCCATGTATACTCATAAAAAGATGAAGACAAATGGAGAAAATTCCCTGGCTGCCTTAGAAGAGGTGCTGCCGATTCTGGAGGCTCAAGAGGATTACAGCAATGATGCCCTTTATCAGTCTCTTTCCCAATATGTATCTGATAAGGGCGTGAAGACAGGCTTTGTCATGTGGCCTATTCGTACCGCTGTTTCTGGAAAACAGATGACTCCGGCTGGCGCCACAGAAATTATGGAGGTGTTGGGGAAAGAGGAATCTTTAAACAGAATCCGTAAGGGAATTGAGATGCTGAAACATGCCCTTTAATCAGCCCCAGAGACAGGCTATCAGCCATAAAGACGGGCCAATGATGGTCCTTGCCGGCCCTGGTTCTGGAAAAACCACGGTGATTACTCATCGAATCCGCTATCTAATACAGGAGCACAGGGTAAATCCGGGAAATATTCTGGTAATTACCTTTACAAGAGCTGCTGCCATGGAGATGAAGGCCCGGTTTGAAACCCTTATGGGAGAAGAACGGGTGCATGTAAGCTTCGGTACCTTTCATAGCATATTTTTTACCATACTCCGGTATGCCTATCGCTATGAAGCAGGAGACATTATCAGGGACGAGGAGAGGAATCGTATTCTGAAGGAACTGATCAGGGAGTATGGAATTGAGACAGAGGATGAAGCAGAGTTTATTTCCTCCATATTGGGGGAAATCGGCATGGTAAAGGGCGGCATGATAAAGTTGGAACACTATTATTCCAAAAACTGTCCGGAAGCTGTGTTTAAAAAGCTGTATGAAGGATATGAAAAACAGCTTAGAAGGGATAGGAAAATAGATTTTGACGACATGCTTGTCATGTGTTATGAGTTATTTTCTCAGAGAAAGGACATTCTCTCTGTCTGGCAGAAGAAATATCAATATATTTTAATCGATGAATTTCAGGATATTAACCGTATCCAATATCAGGTAATCCAGATGCTGGCCCTTCCGGAAAATAACCTGTTTATTGTAGGTGATGATGATCAGTCCATCTATCGGTTCCGGGGAGCAAAGCCAGAGATCATGCTGGGATTTGAACGGGATTATCCTTCTGCCAGGCGTGTGCTTCTCAATATTAATTACCGTTCCACAAGGAATATTGTAAAGGCAGCAGGCCGGCTTATTTGCTTTAACCAGGAGCGTTTTCATAAGGAAATCCTTTCCAGCCAGGGCGAGGGGAAGCCAGTTGATACAAGAGTCTGCACAGATACAAAGGAAGAAGTTTTGAGAATCATTCAATACATCTTTGATTATGTAAAGGCTGGGTACCGCCTTTCGGATATGGCGGTACTGTATCGCACCAGTTTGGAGCCTCGGTTTCTGGTGGAGAAGCTGATGGAATATAATGTACCCTTCGCCATGAGAGATTCCCTGCCTAACCTTTATGAACATTGGATATCAAGAAATATTCTGTCCTATATTCAAGTGGCTCTGGGAAATCGGGAGAGGTCAAAGATAATGGAGATTATGAATCGGCCAAAGCGATATATCAGCCGGGAAGCATTGGAGAGTCCACACGTTTCTTTTGAGAAAATAAAGTCCTTTTACCAGGATAAGGGATGGATGGTAGAGAGAGTGGAACAGCTGGAATATGATCTGGACATGATCCGAAAGATGGCTCCTGTGGCTGCTGTGAATTATATCCGCAAGGCAATAGGATATAATGACTATCTCAGGGAATATGCGGATTTCCGCAGGATGAAAGAGGAGGACCTTCTGGAAACAGCGGATCAGATTCAGGAAAGTGCCTCTGGCTTTCAGACCTTTGAAGACTGGTTTTCCCATATAGAGAACTATAAAAAAGAGCTTCAGGAACAGGCCCATTCTCAGGACAGGACAAGAAAGGAAGAGGGAGAAGCAGTAGCTCTTATGACTATGCATAGCTCCAAAGGACTGGAATACAGGATTGTTTTTATTCTGGATGCCAATGAAGGAATTACGCCTCATAGAAAGGCTGTTTTGGATGCAGATCTGGAAGAGGAGAGGCGGATGTTCTATGTAGCAATGACACGTGCAAAAGAAAGACTCCATGTCTTCTGTGTAAAGGAGCGGTATGGAAAAAAACAGGATATTTCCCGGTTTATCGGGGAATATAGGGAGCCGGCAGAACCAGAATAGGTGTGAAATGCAGTATATTTTGTTCATTGCCATATGCTGGCTGCAGTACAATGGAGGTTTGGAAGAGATGGAGCATATGGAAGACAAGGGCAGGGAAATAAAGGGGCTTGTCCATATTTACTGCGGAGATGGGAAGGGAAAGACGACAGCAGCCCTTGGTTTGGCTCTGCGGGCCGCAGGAAGGAAAAAGAAGGTTCTCATTGTCCGCTTTTTAAAAACAGATGATTCTGGAGAAGTTTCAATATTGAAACGCATTCCAGAAATCACCCTGATTCCCTGCGAAAAGACATTTGGTTTTTTGTCTTCTATGAGCGAGGAGACAAAAAAAGAAGCAATAGAGTGGTATGGAAAGCTGCTGGAACGGGCAATTTCCATGGCAATAGAAAATACCTGGGATATGTTGGTGATGGACGAAGCGGTGACAGCCTGTGAAAAAAAAGTGATAGAAGAGGATAGGCTGCTCTGGTTCTTAAAAAACAGACCGGATAGGCTGGAGGCGGTTCTTACAGGAAGGGATCCCTCAGATAGGCTTCTTTCAGAAGCTGATTATATTTCCCATATCCAGGCAGTGCGGCACCCTTATGAAAAAGGAGTGAAGGCAAGGAAGGGGATTGAGTATTAAAATAGATATATGTCCCTGGCAGTATATTGGTTACTATATTACCGTATGATTGGAGGATAGAAGATCATGGCAGAGAAAAAGAAGATGATGGAGGAGCCGGCAGAGGAGATGACAGTGACCTTGAGTCTGGATGATGGCAGTGACCTGGAATGTGTGGTTCTTACCATTTTTGAGGCAGGTGGAAAGGATTACATTGCTCTTCTTCCCACAGAGGGAATCGATGCAGAGGAAGGGGAAGTATATCTGTACCGATATATGGAAAAGGATGGGCAGCCAGACCTTGAAAATATTGAGGACGATGAGGAGTACGAGATTGTAGCGGATGCATTTGATGAGCTTTTAGATGAACAGGAATATGATGAACTGGTAGGGGAAGATGAACTGGAGGACCTGTAACTGTCCATTATATTTATAAGTCTATCAAAGTCTAACAGATTCGTTGACGTATTGTGACGTAAATTATGAGTATATTCAATGGTGCCGAGAGAACAAGCATAAGATTCGGGTGTCAAAATATTCTAGCGCTTTTTCTAAGATGACCGTTTTGACACCTGAATCCTATCAACAAGCCTTTGATTAGGAGTTAAGGAATCCGCTCCATAGCCGGTTTGTTCTGTGGAAAATCCCAAAGATTTATCTGGGTTTCCCTCAGGGATGTTACCTTCCTCTCACTAATAAAATCATTATCTTCAACTTTTCCGCATAAAAGCGGAGAATTCACATCGTATAGATGGAAATTCTTAGAACCTCTTTTTGGACTGCTATTTGCATAACAGTAGAGGCAGCCATTTTTACATGTGTCATATGTACCGATTTCAATACTTTCTATACAGCCGCATTCCCGTCTCTGGTTTTTATCCTTCTTTGCCCGGATTCTGCACCCAATGATCTGCTGTATTAATTCCTTATCAATGCAGCAATTCGGCTGGATGCCGCAAGCGGATAAATCTACTGTTTCAGCACATGCAGCTACTCTAATATTATAGCTATTAGCTGTTAAAGCAATTTTCCTTCCAAACTCAATCAGTTCTCGTTCTTTCAGGAAATGAACATTTAATGTTCCCATATCTTTTTGAGTTTTTTTGTATAGATCAACAAAACTAATCACACATTTCCCTGTGTATCCACATAGATTTTCTGCGATTTGTCTAAACGCATTTAAATGGTACTCAGGAGTATATTTATCTGTAAAAATAATAGGATCATATCTCCAGATTACTTTTTCCCTCCCGATTTTACGTGACAATTCTTGGAATACTGGAATCATATATGTCCTTTTATTAGGAATATAGGGCTCTATATCACTGCCAAAGCCTGTCAGTGTAAACTGAAAATAATAGGGATAGTCAGCTAATTCATCTAACCGTGGAAGCATTGGCTGGGGATTTTTAGTCCAAAATACGATACAGTCTACAACCGCAGGTGTTAATGGGATTTGGCTGATCTGATGGGCATTCATCGGATTGCGGACATATAGATACCCGTCCCGAATCCGGTTAAAAAACCACTCGGAATAATAATTAGGGATGTCTGTTCTGCGGCTGGCGCTTAAGATCATAGAAGTCTCCATTCTGCCGCTAGACTGGAGCGGCCAAAAGTAATAAAAGTTCTGCATGTTTCACAGGCGTTCACGGTTGTTTGAAATCTGCAATACTGTAAGGATTCAAAACTTCCACAGAAATTGGACGGAGAAAATATCAGGCATCCTTCATAACCAGAAGCTCAGCCTCTTGAATCAGTCCGATGGTTTCTTCTTTAGAGAGAAAAAGGCGGTTTGTCAGAGAAGCTTCAATAAAATCATAAAAGGAATCTACGATTGTATTTTCTACAATGGAGATATAATACCAGGATTCTTTTTTTGTGTCCAGGAATCCAAAAGAAATACTGTTATCGCCATGAAGAAAGATGGAAAGCCGGGGTGAGAGGGACAGTCCGGATGAGGGGGCGGCCCGGATGATATATTCGCCCTGGCTGCATGCATTTTTCAGTTCCTCCAGATATAGCAGCCTTTCCTCTGCCGTCAGGGGGCGGATAAAAGATCTTGGAATCCCAGAAAGAAATCCAGTACGGGCAAATTCCATCAGGCTGTCTGCACAAAAAATGCTTGTAACATGAGATATGGAAGAAAAATGGGCACGCCATCTGTCCAAAGCTTTAAAAAAATAAGAAGTATTTTCTTCCAGACTGGAAAATTCCTGCTTATGCACTATATCCTGACTGAGCATATGGCCATTACACAAGAGAGGATAAGAGGGCAGATATTCCAGGGAGGCAAAGGAACTGTTTTCGCGGTTAAAGGATTGGAAATAAGTATCAAGCTGGTTAAAATTATAAAAATACTTGGATAGGTGACAGGCTTCCTTGGCAGAACGGTGGAAAATATTCCTGTAGTAGGACAAGAGCTCCTCATTGGATTCTACCCATATAGTTTGAAAATCTCCGGAAAAAAGGAGGATGCAAGTTCGAAAGACCATATAGGAAGGGAAGAGTTCTGGGTAAAGGGACTCAGTCAGGCTTTCCCTGTAACAGTAATAGACCTCATAGTGCTCCCGGTTGATGAAGATATAGGGGAGATAACGGGACAACAGTTCCAGATTATAGGAGGGCTTGCCAGCAGTATCAGGATTTTTAATAAAATGAATAATCTGCTGTACCTGCAGCCTTTTTTCCGTACCAGCAGAAAAGAATGAGGCAAAGCAGTCAAAAATATAAGGCGGCGGAGCTTGGGCAAAGGATATGAGAATGGGGAGAGAATCAGCCTTGTTTTCCACTCCTTCTGCATTTCCAGCTTCTTTCTTTAAAATATGGAAGAAAAGCTGGGAAAATTCATACGGGCTGTGATAAAGCTTTTTGGAAGGAAGGAGGTGAGATAAGCTTCCTGAGCTTCCTGAATAGGAAGGCCATGAGATAGGCTTCTGCTCAAAAAACGTTAAGGCTAGAGAGGATATAAGGCGTAGGACGCTTTGCCGGCGATAGAAAACGCTCTCTCCATAAAATGCCATTTCGTAGGATTCCCAGAACTGGCGATGCTCCTCAGGAGTGAGATTTAAACATTTTTCCAGCTCTTTTAAGGAGTCAGGATGAGGAAGTCGGTCTTCAGATATAGCCTTGTGAATAGAAGTCCGGTTCATACCAGAACGCTTTGCCAGCTGATATATGGAATGGCCGCTGGAATCAATATAATATTTCAGTAATTTTGCAAATAAAGTCATGGGTATCCCCCTCCCCCCAATATATACACACTTTTTTCTCTAGATGCCACTATGTATAGTATCCATTTACGCTTAAGTATAGGTCATTATTGTAAAAAATGCAAGCACAATTACGAGCACATATTGATTAAACAATTATATTATTTATAATCTAAAGTAATATTGACGATTTATGCCCTGTAGGATATATATGGGGAATTGGAGAGGAAAAGTGACAAATGAATAATGACACAGAGAAGACGGTTCTTTTAAGTGGAGATACAGAAAATATCCTGGAGGCAGAAAAAGAAAGAGAACGAACTGCGGTCTCTGGTGAAGGTATAGGAGATGATGAGAGAACCATCATTCTGAGCGGCAATACAGGGGATGATGGGAATACAGTTCTTCTGAGCAGCAATGGGAACAGGGGTATCCCAGGCAGCAGTATAGAGGATGGTGGACGCACCGTTCTTTTAGGAAGCGGTGCAGATGGCGGGAGCGATGCTTTTTTAGGCAACGGTGGAAGAAATGATGGGAGTACGGTTCTTCTAGGCAGTGGTATGGAAGATGGGGAGCATACTGTTCTTTTAGGAAACGATGGAATGGGAGCACAGCAGTTTTCCCATTCTTCAGGCGAACAGCCAGGAGTGCGTCCAGATTACTCTGCCGGAGAGGTGCGGGACTGGGCCGGACAGGCTAAGGGCAGATGTCCTAACTGTATGAAGGTGCTGAAGGCTGAAGCCAGATTTTGCCCAAACTGTGGTTTTCAGATGGGGACAAAGCCAAAGGAGATCTATCACCTTCATCCGGGAATGGTGCTGGCGGACCGGTATATGGTAGGAACTGTCCTTGGCTTTGGCGGCTTTGGAATTACCTACCGGGCATGGGACAACAAGTTGAATGTGATGGTTGCAATCAAGGAGTATTATCCAGTGGGAATTGTTAATCGTATTCCTGGGGAAAAAGAGGTAATCCTTTATACGGGAAAAAGCCGGAAGGAATTTATGAGCGGACTGGATCGTTTCCTGGAAGAGGCAAGGAATACAGTAAGATTCAGCAACCATCCTAATATTGTAAACGTATTTGACTTTTTTGAAGAAAATGGAACTGCTTATATTATCATGGAGTTCCTGGACGGGATTTCTATAAAAGACTATTTGAAGAGGGTAGGGGGCAGACTGAGCAGTGATGAGGCTGTCAAGATTGTCTGCGCCATCATGGAGGCATTAAAGCAGGTACACGGGGCAGGAATCCTTCACAGAGATATCAGTCCAGATAATATTTTTCTTTGTAATGACGGGAAAATCAAATTAATCGATTTCGGCGCTGCCAGGTTTTCTACTGGTGAAGAGGAAAAAACCATGTCCATTGTGTTGAAAATGGGCTATGCGCCGCCGGAGCAGTACCGTTCCAAGAGCCGTCAGGGCCCTTGGACAGATATCTATGCCCTTGGAGCTACTCTTTACCGCATGGTGAGCGGAAAGGTGCCAGACGAATCGGTAAACCGTGTGGTAGAAGATAAAGTTCCAGAGCCAAGGCTTTTAGAGCCTTCAGTACCGGATTATTTAAGTAAGGCGATTATGAGAGCCATGGCGTTGACGCCGGAATTCCGTTTTCAAAGCATCGGAGAATTTCAAGAGGCTATTTTAAATAGGACAAAGGTTTTGGGTCTGGAAGAGGATATCAGGCGGAGAAAGAGAAGGCGCGCCCTAGGCGTGGCAGGGGCATTTCTTGTTCTTCTAGGAGCTGCTGGAGCTGCCGGAATGGTTTACCAGTCGAAAAGAGCCGAAGCATTTTTGGCAAAGGCAGATGTGAGCATCTGGATTCCAGTCAGAGAAGGCAGGACAGAGGATGAGGAAAAGGATATTTTCAGGGAGATGGCTGCAGAATTTGCCAAGGATTACCCGGATATTACCTTCCAAGTTTCCTTTATTCCTGAGGAGGAATATGATGACCAGGTGGAAGAAGCTTTAGAGAGTGGAAAACTTCCATCCATGTTTGAAAGCAGCGGCCTTCCAGAGGACAGTCTGTCTAAGGCAGCAGAGCCTTTGAGTGATATTTTAGAAAGGCTTGACTGGGAAGAATATTATTTTCTCAACCAATATGAGGATTATTTTCCGGACAAAAAGCAGATGCCTTTAGGATTTCAGGCAGGTGTCCTTTATGGTAACAGCAAGAAGCTGGACTCCTTGTCCTTTCCAAAGAAAAATGATGAGCAGGGCTTTTTAGATGGAGATACAGCAGTATATGCAGGCTCTACGGAGTTGTATCATAAGGTGCAGGACACTCTGTCCGGACTGTACTTGATTAAAGCCATGCCAGGCGAAGAAGCGCCAGGCTGTTTTGACGGGTTGTGGAGTGTAAGCAAATCAGCTTCCAAAGCAGAGAAGAGGGCAGCAGAACGTTTCCTCTATTACTATTTGAGCGAGAAAGGGCAGGAAGTCCTGCATATAGACAACAGGGGAGCGATTCCTTTGATTAAAAGCCAGGCAGAAGTGTATCTGGAGGTAAACGGAGAGCTGTCATTTGTAAAAGATGAGATAAAGAATATGAATATGGTTTCTCCAGGGGATATGACACAGGAATGTGACAAATTATATCAGAAGCTGTACAAAGATAAGGAGAATATGGCAGATTATTTGAAAGACATGGCAGAGGAGAGATAGAATATGGCACAGCGTTGTATGGGCTGCATGGAAGAATTCCAGCAGGATTTCCAATTCTGTCCCAATTGCGGATACGAAAAGGGAACGCCTCCTAAGGAGGCATATCATCTCGTACCAGGTTCCCTTCTGAAGGGACGGTATATGATCGGCCGGGTCTTAGGTTTCGGCGGTTTTGGAATTACATATATCGGATATGATACAGTACTAAACCATAAGGTGGCAATTAAGGAATACCTGCCCAGCGAATTTGCCACCAGGATGCCAGAGCAGCAGGCAATTACCGTATATTCCGGCGACAGGGAAGAGCAGTTTATCGCTGGAATGGAAAAGTTCATGGATGAAGCCAGAAGGCTGGCTAATTTTAAGACAGAGCCGGGAATTGTCCATATCTATGACTGCCTGGAGGAAAACTATACGGCATATATTATTATGGAATATTTGGAAGGGGAGTCCATAAAAGAAAGGCTGGAGCGGGAAGGGAAGATAGGAGTAGATGAAGCTTTAAGGATCCTTATGGCAGTCTTAAAGGCGCTGGAGGCAGTTCATGCAGTCGGAATTATTCACAGGGATATTGCCCCGGATAATATCTATATTACCAAATCCGGCGTGGTAAAGGTTCTGGATTTTGGCGCTGCCCGCTATGCTACAAGCCGCCATAGCAAAAGCCTTTCTGTCATTATTAAGCCTGGCTATGCACCAGAGGAGCAGTATAGAAGCCGGGGGGACCAAGGTCCCTGGACAGATGTTTATGCGGCAGCAGCAACCTTTTATAAGATGGTGACTGGCATCACTCCTGAGGACGCCATGGAACGGGCGGTAAAGGATACGGTAAAAGAGCCATCTAAGCTGGGAATTCCCCTCAAGAAGAGTGTGGAAACAGCAGTTATGAACGCTATGAATGTAAAGATTGCCGGCAGAACCAGATCTGCCAAGGCCTTTGCAGATGAGCTGACAGCTGCCACAGTAAAAAGAGTGATCGTAAAGGATAAGAAAACTGATGTGGGAAAATGGTCCACAGGAATGAAGATTGTCACTGGTGTATGTGCCCTTGCGGTAGTAATTGCCCTGGGAGCGGCAGCAGCAGCTAGATTCAATCCAGCAGGACCGCCTAAGACCCAGGCTTTGGAAGGCCAGGTAAGAGTTCCTAATCTGGTAAATCAGGAAAGGGAAACAGCCCTTCAGATGGGGCAAGAAGCTCAATTAACAGTACAGATTTACGACAAGCAGTATTCTAATGATATCCTTGCAGACAAGGTTCTTTCTCAGGATGCTAGGGAAGGAACTCTTTTGGAAGTCAATGGAAGGCTTGGTGTGGTAATCAGTGCAGGTATTGAAAAGATTTATGTGCCGAACTTTCTCGGTATGGAACGAGAGGCTGTGGAGGAACAGCTTCTGGATATAGGCCTGAGAGGAAACTTTACAGAATCAAGGGGCCTTACACCTCCAGGAACTGTAGTAAGCCAGGGAATTCCTGCAGATTCTCAGGTGGACACAGGAACTCAGATCGGGCTGGAGATTTCCCTGGGTATAGAGGGCGGAAATGCAGATATCAGTGTTACAGTTCCGGATCTCACAGGAATGGATTATGAGGAAGCTGCTAATAAGATGATAAAGGAGTACATTTATTTGGCAAGAAGTTCTGAATACAGTGATACCGTACCAAAGGGCATGATTATCAGTCAGGAGACAGCTCCAGGAACTGTGATCCGGCAGACAGATACCATAAGGATTCTTGTGAGCGAAGGAAGAGAGATGGTACATGTACCGGATATCCAGTATAAGAACGAGGAGGAGGCTATGAGACTTCTGGCTGAGAACGGTCTGGAGGGAGAACGCCGTGAGGAATACAGCGACAGCGTAGCAGCAGGCTCTATTACCCGTCAGGAAACAGAAGCTGGAGAGAGCGTGGAGAAGGGAACTACGGTGGTATTCTATGTAAGCCGTGGAGCAATGCCTGTACAGCAGCCGCCTCAGACAACAGCTCCGAGGCCGAATAACAATGGAGACAGACAGCCGGCCAGGACGACGGCGCCGCCACAAACCACAGCGCCGCCCCAGACGACAGCTCCGCCACAAACCACAGCGCCGCCCCAGACGACGGCTCCGCCTCAGACAACAGCTCCGACGAAGGTACAGGTGGATGATGTAATCAACAATGATATCGGTCTTATCAATCAGTGGGACAGCTAAAATCTCTGAAAAAGAGAGTTTAAAAAGGATAAATCATAACAAAGAAAAATAAAAAAGAAAGTTTAAAGAGCCAAAAGGAGGACATGAAAATGTTAAAGAAAAGATTTTTAGCAGTGGGTTTAGGCCTGGGCCTTTCCATGACAGGAGCCTTTGTTTCCCTGGCAGACTGGCGGCAGACAGCAGGAGATGGAAGGTTTCAATATGTAAATGAAGATGGAACCCTGGCAAAGGGAATGAGGCAAATTGAGGGAAAGACCTATATTTTCGATAATGACGGATATATGAAGACTGGCTGGGATTATTATAACTGGTGTCACTACTATATGGATGCAACCGGTGCGGTTCAGGTAGGCTGGGTTTCTGTGGATAATAAATGGTATTATATGAATGGAGAGGGAGTAATGCAGTTTGGCTTCCTGACATTGGATAAGGATATCTATTTCCTGAATCTGGATACAGGAGCTATGGTAACAGGTGTGTTTGAATTTGAGGGCTATCGCTATCAGGCAGGCGCAGATGGCAAATTGATCCGCAGCAAAAAGGCAGATAATGTGAGATATGACAGGGATGGAAGGATTTCCTATTATAATTCCAAGACAAAGGAATGGGATTATATGCCGGACAGCAGTGATACGCTGGAAATCGTAAAGAGGGGACTGGAAAATAAGTATTCTGAAGGCCAATACTACAGCAACGAACAGTTTGAGTCTGATGCATATCAGAGTTTGAAGACACTGCTTACAGAGGAAGAGATTGATGAATTTATTGAGATAGTAGAGGTTGCCAATGAGGATATCTATGAGCGTAATGCTAATAGATACAGCTATTAATCTTTTAGATGAAAAAGGGAAAACAGCCCCTGCGGGCAGGGGCTGAAAGGTAAATCGGCAGGAGGAAAGGGACATGAGGATTCAGTTAGCGCTGGGAGAGCAGGATACAAGGTATATGAATACCCTTCTTGCTTTTCTGGAAAGAAATTATATGGAACAAGTAGAGGTAAGGGCATTCTCTACGCCGGAACTGCTGAAGGAATTCCTTAAAAGCAATACGGTAGATATCGTCCTTCTGGATGAGGAGTTCGGCATGACGCCGGATGAGGTTCCAGGAGAGGCCAGGACAGCATGGCTGGTAAATGATAACGAAAGAACAGAGATTGATGGAGTCAGAACCGTCAGCAAATTCCGCAAACCGGAGCTGCTTTATAAGGATATTCTGGCCTTGTATGCGGAGAGAGGGAAGGGCGGAGGCGGGTATGCCAAGAGCAATACCAACTGCCAGCTCATACTTTTCCAGGGATTTTCAGGAGGAACTGGAGCCTCTACTATGTCGGCTGCCGCTTCCAGATATCTGGCCTCCTGTGGGGAGAAGGTATTGTACCTGAATCTGGAGACAACAGGCAATTCAGCCAGCTTCTTTAAAGGAGAGGGCAATTACAATTTTGAAGATGTCATCTATGCGCTGAAAAGCAAACGGGTGGATCTGGGTTTAAAGCTGGAGAGTACAGTCAGAAGAGATGCAAGCGGCGTATACTATTTTGCCCCCTGTAAGATGGCAATTTCTATGTTGGAGATGACAGATGATGATATCATGCAGATCCTTTCTACTCTGAAAAATGTAAGTGATTATACAAAGGTTATTATTGATATGGAATTTGCATTGACAGACCGTTATATCCAGGTTATGGATTATGCAGACCAGATTGTTATCGTTAATGACGGCACAGATATTGCTAACAGCAAGGTGATCCGTACCATGAAAACCTTGGAAATCATAGAAGAACAGAAACAGGTAAGAATTCTGGATCACATTGCAATGATCTATAATAAATTCAGCAGCAGTAAATCCAGCAATACTCTGCCTCCAGCCCTGCTGCCGGTTCTGGGGACATTTCCTCCGGTTAAGCATGCTTTGGTAAATGAAATCATACAGATTATATTGACGAAACAGGGGCTTTTTGAAAAGCTGCGGTAAGGAGGAAATAACATGACAGATACAGCTATGCAGGAAATGATAGACAGTATCCGATATTATGTGACTGATAATTTTCCTCTGAGCACAATGTCTGATGATGAATTGGAAGAAAAAATCCGGGAATTAACTGAAGACCGCTGCCAGCAGGTCGGCTATGTATCAGTAGAGCAGCGTGTCACCATAGCAGAACAGGTTTTCAGTGCCATCCGTGGTTTCGGAATTTTGGATTTGATTATGAAGGATGATACCATTACGGAGGTTATGATTAACGGGCCAGATGAGATATTTATAGAGAAATCAGGTAAGCTGCAGCAGCTGGATAAGCATTTTGAGAATGAACGCCGCCTGGAAGATATTATTCAGAAAATTGTAGGTATGGCAGGAAGAGAGGTCAATCAGGCTAATCCAATTGTAGATACCCGTCTGCCGGACGGTTCCCGTGTAAACGTAGTGCTTCCACCTATTTCCTTAAAGGGTGCAATCGTAACCATAAGAAAATTTTCCAAGACTCCTATGACAGTAGAGCAGCTGATTAAGTACAAGTCAATTACACCAGAAATCGCTAATGTCCTGGAAATCCTGGTAAAGGCAAAATATAATATTTTTATCTGTGGAGGTACTGGCTCCGGAAAGACGACCTTTTTAAATGCAATGTCCAATTACATTCCAAGAGATGAACGGGTAATTACTATTGAAGACTCTGCCGAGCTTCAGATAGTTGGAGTGGATAATCTTGTTACCCTGGAAACGCGTAATGCCAATGCTTCTGGAAGCGGTGCTATTACTATCCGGGATTTGATTAAATCCTCTCTTCGAATGAGGCCGGAACGAATTGTTGTTGGTGAGGTGAGAGGCGGAGAAGCTCTTGACATGCTTCAGGCCATGAATACAGGCCATGACGGTTCTTTGAGCACAGGTCATGCCAATTCTACCAGGGATATGTTAAGCCGTCTGGAAACCATGGTTCTTCAGGGCGCGGAAGGCCTTCCCCTGGAAGCAATACGCCAGCAGATTGCATCAGCTCTTGATATTATCATCCATCTGTCAAGACTGAGGGATAAGTCAAGAAAGACGATGGAAATCTGCGAAGTGTGCGGCTACAAAAATGGAGAAATCGTACTAAATCCCCTATATGTATTTGAAGAGGATGCAAATAGTACGCTGACAAAGGTATCAGGAAGCCTGAAAAGGACAAAAAATAAGCTGAAAAATGACTTTAAATTAAAGCTGATGGGCTATCACGAAGAAATATAGGAGACGAATAAAGCACCATGGCGAGAAAAGAAAAAGAAAAGAAACCAAAAAAACAAAAGGAAGTCTATATTCCAAAGCCTGGTCTGATGGGAATGGGAGAGGATTACCATGTCTATCATATGACCCGGCAGGACAGGATCACAGGAGCCTTTCTCGGAATTGCCGCCGGCCTTGTGATCGGCTATGTGTTTTTTAATAACTGGATTGTAGCAGCTGCCCTTGGGATTTTGGCAGCAGTAAAGCTTCAGAAGCCTTATGAGAACTATCTTTACAAAAAAAGGATGAAGGCCCTTCTTCTGCAGTTTAAGGATTTGTTGGAGGCTCTCTCCTCATCCTACTCGGCAGGTATGACAACAGCAAAAGCCTTTCAGGATGCCCTGGGAGAGATGTCTGAGCTGTACGGCGCAGATTCGGATATTGCGAAGGAACTGCATATTATCAACATAGGGCTTCAGCATAATTATAATATTGAAGATCTGCTTTTGAATTTTGCAGACCGCTGCGGCCTGGATGATGTAAATAGTTTTGCCAATGTATTTGACGTGTGTAACCGTAAGGGAGGCAATCTTCAGCAGATTGTAGGAGATACGAGAAGCATTATTAATGATAAGATCGAGATCGAGATGGAAATCCAGACTATGGTCGCCGCTTCCAAAAATGAATTGAATATCATGATGGTTATGCCTTTGATTATTATGCTGAGCATGAGAGGCTTTGGGGATTCTATGGTAGGGAATGGCTTTATGAACGTAGTGGTAAAGTTGATAGCTCTTGGGATTTTTGCAGGAGCCTATGTTCTTGGAAGCAAAATGATACAGATAAAATTGTAGGAGGAAAAAATGGATGATTAACTGGTTTCAGATCATTATGATGGCGCTTGCTACTCCTTTTACAATCCTCTGGCTTGTACTGTTAAAAAAATACAGCCATACCTTCGATTCCTATATTGCGGGCCTGTCCCCAGAGGAATACCATATGCCGGAGTTGTTTTTCATCGGTATGGGATTCATTCATCTGAGCCATTACGATCTTCATTCAGAAAAGGCGAGAAAAAGAATCAAGGAAATTGCAGAGATTAAAGGAAAAAAATATGCAGAGTACTATTTTTACATAGCAAAAAGCGCAAGCTTTACTTACCTGCTTACTCTGATTCCCTTTGTTCTGATCTTTGCGGCATTTTCCAATGAACCAGGAGTTGCCCTGCTGGGAGTTGCCCTGAGCGTTCTGCTTGTTAAGTATCTGGATGAACAGATGAATGATAAGTTAGAGGAACGGAGAGAGGAGCTGATTCTGGATCTGCCCCAGATGCTGTCTAAAATGGCCCTTCTGATTAATTCTGGGATGGTTATGAGGGAAGCATGGAATAAGGTGGCAGAGACAGGAGACAGGGCTCTATATCAGGAGATGCGGATCACCACACAGGAAATGATGAACGGGGCTTCTGAGCTGGATGCTTATCGGAATTTTGCAGAACGCTGCTCTGTGAAGGAGATCCGGAAGATGACCTCCACATTAATCCAAAACATGCAGAAAGGAAATAAGGAAATCACCTATTTTCTGTCAGAAATGAGCGCAGAATTGTGGGAGGAGAAAAAGAATCTGGTAAAGCAGAAGGGAGAGACTGCGGGAACTAAACTGCTTCTGCCCATCGGTATGATCTTCATTGGAATTTTGATTTTAATCATTGTACCGATATTTATGAACGGATTCTAAGTAAAGGTTATAAGGCAGGAGTTCTTAGAGGGCTTCAGGCTATTTTATAAATAGGCTTTATAATAAAAATCTATACAGGAGGAAATAGAAATGTTTGAAAAAATGGATTTGGCATTGCTGAGTGCAAAAAGAAAAGCAGGAGAATTTTGGAACAGGCTGCTGCATGAGGAAAAGGGAGCTTCTGATATTGTAGCGATTATGGTTGTTATCGTAATTCTGCTTGCAGTAGCTGTTATCTTTAAGGATCAGCTTACATCACTTGTTGAAACCGTATTCAATAAGGCAAATGATTGGGTAGAGTCAAACTAAGAAAAGGTAATAGGGGACGGCAGCTTATCATAGCTGCACCTCCCCTGGTTTCAAAAAGACAGGAAAATGGATAAAATCCGGAGGAGGATTTCCAAATGAAAAAATGGAAAGAGGAAAAAGGCGTAATTATGGTGGAGGCCTCCATATATTTTCCCATAGTAATCTTTACTGTGTTTGCTATGATCTATTATGGGATGGTAAAATACCAGGAAAGTATCCTAACCTTTCAGGTACAGAAAATAGCCACAGAGGGAGCTAGAGAAATCGCATTTCCCGGATATGAGACCTTCAGTGGGGACGGCTCCCTTATATCAGCAGCAGTAGATTTTAAGACAAGTACGGATTTTGATTCCTCCGTGGAGAACTATTATGATATTTATACAAAGCAGCTTTATCGGGAATGGCAGTTTAATTACGATGAATACAAAGGGAAAATAGAAAGGGATCTGGAAGAATTAATGAACCAGAAAACTTTTTTATCAGGCATAGATGTAGAGGTACACGCAGAGGTTCATAACCAGGTGATTGCTAGACAGTTGGAGGTGACGGCAAGCTATGGGCTGAAAAGCCCTAAATTCCTGGCATATGTGGGAGTGCCCATGGATTTAAAATTAAGGACAGTGGTGAAACGAAGCGCATCCAATCCAGTGGATTTGGTACGCAATACGGATCTGGCCTTTGATCTGATTGATTTTCTGCTGGAGCAGTTTAATCTGAAGGACAAAGTAGATACGTTCCTGAAAAAGGTAGAGGATATCAAAGATAAAATACTGTAATTTGGAAGGGTTCCGGGTATGAAAAAGTTTACAAAACAGATAAGAGGTTCTATCTCATTGTTTCTTTCTATGATAATACTGCTGCTGGTAATTCTGGAGGGCTTTCTGATTGACGGCAGCAAAATACTGGCTGGAAAAAGCAGGTTAGCGGATGCCGGTGATCTGGCTTTAAATGCAGGGCTCACTTATTATGATGAGGCTCTTAGGGATATTTACGGCCTGTTTGCCATTTCGGAGACAGAGGATGAACTAAAAAGCAATCTGGAAACCCATATCAGAAGGACTCTAGGAGAGTCCCTGGGGGAGGCAGAAGGCGCTTATGTAGACCAGCTTTTGGGTTTGGTGGATAGCGCCATTCAGGGGGAATTCAGTGGAGGCGAGATGGGAAAGCTTTTGGATATGAAGCTGGAGCCAGAAAGCCTTTCGGTCATCAAGGTCCCCAATTCTGTCTTATCCAATGATTATGTAATCAAACAGCAGATTCTAGAATATATGAAGTACCGCGGTCCAGCCAGCATCGGCTATGGAATTCTTCAGAAGCTGAATATGTTTAAAGATATGAAGAAGCAGCAGAAGGTCATGGAGAAAAAGCTGGATTATGAGGAGAAGCTTTCAGACATTGAGAAGCTGTGTGAGAAAGTATATAAAGCCTTAAATCCAGAAGGAGAAGTCTCCTACAATGATATACTGGACGGCAAACTGGAACCTAAAAACAGCGTAGAGCCAAGAAGTATAGGTATTAATAAAAATATTAGAGGAGCCATAGAGGGAACCTGGTGCTACAGCCTGTTAACCAGGGATTTCCACCTGGATAAGAACTGGAAGAAGAAAACAGATTACAGTGGAACGGATGTAGAAGGCTGTATTTCTAACTGTACCTATTTGAACCAGTTGACAATAACTGCAGAGGCAGCAGAAGCAAATCTGGCTGTCAATGTAACAAACGCTGAAATGGATATGCTGGTTCAGGGCGGAATGGAGGCAGCACAGGCAGCGTTAGGCTATGTCTACGAATATGAGAAATACCGCAAGGTCTATACCGCATGGATTAATTTTGAAGAGGATAATGAACGAGAGAGAGAGTGGCGCTGGGATCGGATTGAAGAGCTGGAAGAAGAGGAGGAACCAGATGAAGATGCGATAGCTGAGCTGATAGATGAGATTGCTGAACTCCGAGAAGAATATGAGAGAGTGCAAGAAATATATAGCGATACAGAGGAGGCCATTAATCCCCTGACAAAAATACTGGATACAGCAAGAGAAAAGGTAAAGGCTGGTGTAGACCTGAAAACTTCTCTGGCTGGAGAAGCACTCAGAGATCTTCGAAAGGATGCAGTACACTTGCAGGAAATGGCGATAGATGGCCAAAAGGGGATTGTCAACCTGGTGATCGGCCTGGATGAAGCGGAGGCTGCGGGACAGGCATGGGACAGTTCCATCAACACCTTGGATGATGGAGATGTGAAAAGCTCCATGAAGGCAGATTATACGGCAGAATCCAAGGTCTTAGATCGGGAAAAGATCAAGGAATTGAAGGAGAGGCTGGAAAAAGGAGAGGCATACGGCAAGCAGCTTATAGAAGCAGTGGACAGAGTAAAAATTTTCAGCCTTATGGGAAAGGATGCCAGAAAGGATGCAGATACTCTGAGAAATCAGTTCAATGCATCTTCCTACGGCAATGACACAAACAGTGCAGTTGCCAATGGATATACAAATTTTGATCGGGAATTTTATAAGGAATGCGCTTTAGACTGTGCGGCCAAATCAGATGCGGCTTGTGTTACCTATCTCGTAGAAACTCCAGGAGGGGGCAAGACCGTTGGAAAAAACATATCCATGAATTTGGATTCTATTAAAAATGATATGAACAATATCAGCGCGAAAGAGGATGAGTTCTACAAATATCTGGAGCGGACCTGCAAACAGAAGGAGTCAGACGAAGGGGCAAAATCTGATGCGGAAGAATCAAAGAAAACACTGCTGGATAATGGAAATAAAAGCTTTAAGGCAGAAGGGATCAATGTACGTCTGAATACAGGAGGCGGAGACGGGAGCAGCGACTTTAAGTCCACGGACAAGGAAGCAGATGATAAAACAGTCAGCGCAAATGCCAAGGAAAACTCCAAAAATTCCGCTAATTTTATCGAACAGGTAGGACAACTGTTGACAAATGGACGGAATAAGCTGTATATTTCCGAATACGCCATGGAAATGTTCAGCTATTATACCATAGAAAAGACTGAGAAAGAGGCAAAGTCCCTCAGCGGCTATCCCTTCAGCTCTGCTAACAATGTAATGTACAGGGCGGAGGCAGAATACATCCTCTGGGGAAATTCAGATGGAAGCACCAACATCAACTATACGTTGGCCTCTATCTTTGGGATTCGTTTCCTTTTAAATACCATATACGCCTTTACCGGAGATCCAGAGATCCGGCACGTGTCCTTGGCAATGGCTACAGCGATTGCAGGATGGACCGGTTTTGGAGTTCCGCTTGTACAGAGTGTCATTATCATAGGCTTTGCTCTTGCAGAAACCACCCATGATATGACAGAACTAGTGGACGGCAGGGATGTCCCTATTTATAAATCTCAGAACACCTGGGTGGTAAAGCCTTCTGGAATTACCAAAGCAGCAGTCCAAGAAGCGGTGAATAAGACAGCAGAAAAGGGAAAGGAGTATCTCTTCCAGAAGCTGGACGAGCTGACAGAGGATACAAAGGATAAGTTTAAGTCGACCCTGCAGGACTATAAAAAGGAAACGATTGATACAGTGGTGGATACGGCTGTAAATACGGTATTAAGCCCTATGGAGAAATGTTTAGCAGCTGAAGTGAATAAGATATCTCCTTCACGGGAAGAGGTAGCCGAAAAGGTGGATAATACAATTACTGCGATTACAGAATCCATCAGCAGCGAAGATGATACAGTGGCCTCTAAGCTGAAAAAGAAGGCTTTGGAGGAGTTTGTAAGCGGAGGCTATAAGGACAATCTGGTTAATAAAATTACGGATCTGCAGCAGAGAGCCTGTTCGGATGCCGGAATTGATAACCAGACCCTGTTAAATGAAATTGATTCTTACTTTAAAAATGCAAAGTCAAGTTTGGAGTCCAAATTGACAACAGCAGCTGACAGCTTGGTGGACCCTCTTGTACAGAAGGTGGAGTCTGCAGTAGACAGTGGTAATGAGAACATCCAGAAGGCTGCATCCGATGCATTAGATGATATGGTGTCAAAGATCAACGGCGGTATTGCAGACAGCAAGCTTCCGGATACGACTATACCAGACGGAAGCAAGGGAAAATCCGGCGGTGCAGCAGCCTTGACGATGAATTATAAAGAATATGTGAATGTTTTTATTGCCATAAAATGTATTGGAGGAAACGGAGAAAAGCAGATTCTCCAGAGAATTGGAAATCTGATACAAGCCAATCTGGCCTTGTCAGAGACCAAGCCTTCCCCGGATTTTAAGATTGGAGAGGCGGCAACTATGCTGGAATTAAAGGCTTCTTCGGAGATCAGGACAACCTTCTTTGCCATGCCAGTTCCTATGACTGACGGAGGCTCCAAGGTATTAGGACAGGATAAATACAGCATTTCCTATCATGGAATCCTGGGTTACTAGAAAGGTGGGAGATTCAGATGAAAAACAAAGATCAAAGAGGCTCTCTCACAATGGAGGCAACCATCATTATTGTAATATTTATATTCGGTTATGTGGCAATTTCCAGTGTTGTAAGCTTTATCAGGGCGCAGGCAATTATCCAATATAGTATCTCCCAGGCGGCAAGGGATATATCCACCTATTGCTATATCATAAGTAAGACAGGCCTGATGGGAGACAGTGCAGCGCTGGGAGAAGAGGCAGCATCTGCAAAGGCAGATGCTGATAAAGTAATCGGCTCTGTGGTAAAGCTTTATCAGGCAATGGATAGCGGGGCAGACAGTGTTTCTGGAGCTTTTGATGAAATCCCTTTTGATGGGGATTGGCAGGCATCCATTGATGGAGTCGGAAACCTGCAAAATGTCACACAGGAGGAATTCCAGAATATTACCAATGCCAGCAATCAGATGATGGAGGAGGCGGAAAGCTATTTCAGCCAGCCGGATAAAATTCTGAAGGGGCTTCTGTCAGTTGCCAAAGATGAGGGGTTTAAGGCACTCAAAAGCTATGTAATAGCGGCTCCTATCAGCAAGGCGCTGGTAAAGGGACAGATTGATCTCTATGGCCACGACAGCCAGGGCAGGGATGTCCTTGAAAAGCTGGGAGTGGTGGATGGAGTTGACGGTCTGAATTTTATGGGCTGTACTCTCTTTAATGATGGAAAAACAATTACGGTTTCTGTTGTATATAAGATGAAAATCGATTATCCTTTTATAAAAACTAAGGAATTTATGTTTAAACAGACCGCATCTACAGAGGCCTGGGGTTCCAAACACGAAGAAAGGCCCTGGAGGAATTGAAAAGCTAAAAACAACTGGAGAAAACACATGGAAATAACAGCAGGTATAGCGTTGGCAGCTGCTGCAACAGCAGCAGAGCGCTGGCAGCTTCAGAAAAAGGAATTATGGTCTAAAAATCTCGTATGGATATTGGGTATTTTGAATGGAGCGGTATTTACAGCTGGCTTATGGCTTATGCCCAGATATGACTACCATATATTAAAAACAGCAAGATATCTGATTCTGATGGCTGGGTTAATACAGATTGGTGTAATTGACAGCAAGACAAAGACGATTTCCAATCGTTTTCTGGCCGCTCTTTTTGCGATAAGAGCTGTTTTACTGCCAGTGGAAATCATGTGTTTTCCCTCCTTCTGGAATATGATCCTGTCCTCTTCCCTTACAGGGCTGGTAGGGTGTACGGTTATGTTCCTGATCGCCTATTTCCTTTCCAGAGGGGGAATCGGCATGGGAGATGTAAAGCTTTTAGCAGTCATGGGCTTTTATCTTGGCATGCAGACAACCATAAGCTGCCTTATCATCATGATGCTTTTAACTGTGTTTACAGGTCTTGGCATGATAATAGCAAAAAAGGCTTCTCTAAAAACAGAACTGCCTTTTGGCCCTTTCGCGGCAGCAGGTACGATTATTACGCTGCTTATGGGATTTTAACTAAGATATTTTCATTCACGGCAGTAATGGCCGGAAGTAGGAAGGTTTAGGAGGAAAAGAAATATGAAAAAGGCAGTTACACTTGCTCTGACCGCATTTTTTATCCTGGGCTGGGTAGTTACGGTCAAGGGGTTGATTGAGAAGCCAAGCGCTTATTATGCGTTGATGAAAGAAGCTCAAAAATATGAGGAACAGAAGATTTATGTGATGGCAATTGAACGATATAAAGATGCCCAAGCTTATCAGCCTGACTCTTTGGAACTTAAAATGAAGATCGCAGAGAATTACCGCCTGCTGGGAGATGGTTCAGCATTTGTGAACCGAAGCAACGAAATCAATTCTGCTTATAATTATCCAGTTGCCAATGTAGAGCGTCTGGCAGATTATTATATAGAAAATAAACTAGAGAAAAAAGCGATCAGCCTTCTTCAAAACGGTATGAAGGTACATAAAAATGCGGACAGTCTAAAGGAGCGTTTTGAAAAGCTGCGTTATACTTATACAGATCTCTTTATCCGCTATGAAGATATCCTGGATTTCAGGAATGATAGTGCTGTAGTAATGACAGAGGAAAGATATGGAGTCATTGATACCAAAGGCAATGTCCGCGTCAGAGCTAATTACAACTGGGCAGGAGCCCTATCCAGCGATAGGACATTGATTCCTGTATTGGAAAATGGGGAATATTTTTATGTAAATGAGCGTGGCTACCGCATTCTGGTTCCTGAGACGGATCAGAAAGTAGAAGCCCTGGGAGTATTCTGCAGCGATGTGGCGCCTGCAAAGATTAATGGAAAGTATGGCTATATTGATAACAAATTCCATCAGGTTTCTCCATTTGAATGGGATGGTGCAACGGTAATACAAAATAAGCTGGGAGCCGTAAAGCAGGGAGACAAATGGGCTGTTATCAACAGCAAATACGATACGATAACAGATTTTATTTATGAAGAGATAAAAACAGATGATTATGGATATTGTTCTATTTCTGGCCGAATCTTTGCCAAAACAGCAGGAGGCTATGTTATGCTGAATGATAAAGGGGAACAGGTGACAGAAACTTTATTTGAAGATGCAAAGCCCTTTCTTACGGAACAGCCTACGGCAGTGAAGGTAAATGGAAAGTGGGGGTTTGTAGATTTAGATGGAAATATGGTAATCGAGCCTCAGTATGCAGACGCCAGGCCCTTTTCCAATGGACTTGCTCCTGTGATGCCAGGCTCCTCATGGGGATATATTACACAGGAGAATCAGCTGGTAATTGAAGATAAGTTTCTTGATGCAAAAAGCTTTTATAAGGGTGTGGCTCCTGTAAAGGAGAACAGCCGATGGAGCGGCATTAAATTAAATGTTATAGAATAAGCAGGAGGAGAATGATGGGAAAATTTACGTTTGAAAATCAGGGAGCGGACAGCTACCTTGTATATGAGATTACAAAGGAAGAAAACCTGGACAGCTTTGCAAAAGGAATGCTGCAAAACAATGAGATTGAAGGGGTGATAAAACCTACGTTCACCCAAAAGGATACTCAGCAATACCTAAAATATAACATTACTTCCAAGCTGATGTTATCAGAGTATTTTAGGGACAAGCTGACAAAGGAAAAGGTAGTAAAAATATTTTCGTCCATAGCTGCTGGTTTGGAAAACGCAGAGGAATACATGCTTCTGCCGGATAAATTTCTCCTGGATGCAGACAAAATTTATGTAGATATCAGCAAAAAGGAGGCTAGCATCATATTTCTTCCTGTGGATGAATTTAAGCAGGATAATTCATTAAAGGACTTCTTTAAAAAATTGCTGGCAGACAGCATTTATGATGAAAATGAGGATTTAAGTTATGTGGGAAAAAGTCTGAATTTCCTTAACCAAAGCAAGGGAGATTCTCCAGCAGAAATAAAAAGGTTTATGGATAAGCTTTTAACAGAGAGAGGAGCTTCGGCCAGAGCTGCTCAAAAGGAGTCCAGGCCGGATCCGGTCAATGTCAGACCAGTTCCTCCCAATATGCCTATAAATCAGGAACCAATTCAGGAGCCAATCCTTCAGTCAGAGCCGCCCAGACAGGCTTTTACACCTCAACCAGAAAGCAGAAGGCCAGTTATAGAATCAGCACCAGCAACTCCAGCCCGTATGCCTCAGCAGCAAAGACCTATTCCGACACCGCCAGCGCCTGGAATGGCACCAGCACCAGGGATGCCGCCAGCGCCTGGAGTGCCGCCAGTACCAGGGATGCCGTCAGCGCCTGGAGTGCCTCCAATGCCAGGAATAGGCGCTGTCCCAGGAAGAGCCCCTATTCCTGGAGTACCTCCTACAGGTGTTCCAGTTCCAGAAAAGAGGGGAGGACTATTTGGAGGCAAGTCAGATAAGCAGGATAAAAAAGCAGCAAAGGCAGCGAAGGAGGCCGAAAAGGCCGCAAAGAAAGCAGCAAAAAAGGGTGGACGTCCAGTGCCAGGGATGCCATCAGCCCCTGGAGTGCCCCCAATGCCAGGAATGCCGCAAGGGCAGCCTATGCCAAAGCGTCCAATACCAGGGATGCCGCCAGCGCCTGGAGTGCCGCCAATGCCTGAAATAGGTGCTGTCCCAGGGAGAGCCTCAATGCCAGGAATGCCGCCAGCTTCTGGAGTACCATCTATGCCAGGGAATCCTCCACAGGAAAAGAAAGGATTTCATCTGTTTAAAGGAAAGGATTCTGTGCAGTCAGCAGGAAATAGGGGAGGGCGTCCTATACCCCAGGCACCGGCAGTTGGACAGCCTGCAGCGCCGATATATCAAAATCCACAGCCTGAGCCAATACAGACGGTGCCCCAGCCTTCTTTCCAGCCTGAGCCGGTACAGCCTCAGCCTATGGTTCATATGGCTGGTTCCTTCAGCGATGATGATAACAGGACAATTATTGTAGGGGGCGGAGATGATGAGGGAAGTACGATGGTGCTTGGATATAGCGGTGATACGGACAATTCCACAGCTGGGATGACAATTGCATCTATTACAAGAAGAAAAAATGGTCAGAGCATGATGATTAATAAATCTGTATTCCACATGGGAAAGGAAAGCAGCTTTGCAGACTTTTTTATTGGTGATAATAGGGCCATTAGTTCTGCCCATGCAGATATCATCTGTGACGAGGGCGCATATTTTATCCGGGATATGAATTCATTAAACCATACATTTGTTAATGGAGTTATGGTAACAGCCGGTGAAATGAAACCCCTCCAGAGCGGAGATATCATTCGTCTGGCAGATGAAGAATTTGATTTCAGGATTAATTGATGAGGAGTAGACAATGGAGTTTTGTTATTCATACAATACGGACATAGGAAATACAAGACAGGTAAATCAGGATGCTCTTCTGGTTACAACGAGAGATATTCAGGGCGAAAAAGCGGTATTGGCAGCGGTTTGTGATGGAGTCGGCGGCCTTTCCCATGGAGAAAATGCCAGCAGGGCAGCAGCCAGAATGCTGTCTGACTGGTTTGGTTATGAGCTGCCTCAGATTGCAAATCAGGAGGATGAAGCTTTAGTTATGACAAATCGTCTGGAGCAGCTGGCCCAGGACATTAACTATAAGATTTTTGTGTACGGTAAGCAGAATAATATTACTCTTGGAACGACAATGACAGCTATGCTCTTCTGGAAAAATCAGTATTATATTGTTCATGTAGGAGACAGCAGGGCATATGAAATCGGATCCTCTTTTCATCAGATTACAAAGGACCACTCCTTTCTGGCAAGAGAGGTCGAATGTGGGCGTATGACAAAGGAAGAGGCTAAGGCTGATAAACGGAAAAATCTGATCCTTCAATGTTTGGGGGCAAGGGCGCAGGTAAAGCCTGATATTTTATGTGGAAGTATGCAGGAAGATACAGTATATCTGCTTTGTTCAGATGGATTCTGGCATTTGATTGAAGAGGAAGAGTGGACAGAATATTTTATGCCTTCCAGAATGACAGATGATCTGGTAATCCATGAAACGCTGCAGAGTGTGGTAAGGCTTGTTATGGACAGGGGAGAGAAAGATAATATTACAGCAGTGGCTTTGAAAGTTTCCAAGCTAAGTGACTGCCAGAGCGTACCTTCTTCAGAGGAGTTGGATGCTTCTGCTTCAACCTGTAGGCTGAAAGAGGAGAAAACGGATTCAGAGGACATAACAGAGACTTAAGGGATGTCTTTGCTGTCCTATAGGAAACACCCTTGGATTTTCCTATAGGGCAGCAAAGGCTTTCCGACAAGTCCTAAGATATCAATCAGGTTTTGTCTGATACTTTTTAGGACAAGAAATCCACACGAGAATGCGGGGTGTGGCTGAAGCAACGCGTTTACAGTGCGAAATTCTTTTTTGTACCAACGCAGGAGAATATCCATATGAGGAGGCAGAGCATGATCTACTACATCTTAACAAATAAAGGCGGCCGTGAAATCAATGAGGACTATGCTGGGACCGCAGGCCCCAACGAGGACAAAAGCTTCTGCGCTATCCTTGCGGACGGCTTGGGAGGCCATGGAAGAGGTGAGGTGGCTTCTGAGTCCGTAGTAAAAAACAGCCTTTCCCTGTGGAAAGAGTTTTCCGGCGATACAGAAGTATTTCTTAAGCAGTGCTTTGAAGACAGCCAGGAAAAGCTGCTGAAGAAGCAGGAAGAGGAGAATGCTGAGGGGGAGATGAAAACCACCATGACAGCTCTGGTATCCAATGGCAGCACGCTTCAGTGGGGCCATATCGGAGATTCTCGTCTCTACTGCTTTCGAGGCAATAAGCTGGTGACAAGAACCCTGGATCATAGTGTTCCTCAGATGCTGGTGGCTTCCGGGGAAATTAAGGAAAAGGATATCCGGGGCCATGAAGATCGGAACCGGCTTTTAAGAGTAATGGGAGCTCCCTGGGATAAGCCGCGGTATGAGCTGGCAGAGGCAATGGATTGCGAAAGCTCCCTGTCCTTCCTCCTCTGTTCCGACGGATTTTGGGAGTTGATTGAGGAAAAAGATATGATTTCCTGTCTCAAGCAGTCTTCTTCTCCCAAAGAATGGCTGGAGAAGATGGAAGTGATTGTCCAGAAAAACGGTGTTGGAAAAAATATGGACAATTATACAGCTGTGGGAATATTCATGGGAGAAGAGAGAAAGGGAGAGGAAAGTTCAGGCTCCTTTCTAAAAAGTCTCTTCCAGTTTGGCAAGAAAGGATGAATGGAAAAGAGATATAAAAAGGATATAGAAAAGGATTTGTGGGAAAAGGAGAGCATATGAAAAGGGGAGTTAGAGCAATCACTATAGGGATTGCTGCTGCTTTAACAGCTTTTGCAGGCCTGACCGTGGAAAGCTCCTGTTACTACGAAAATCTCAAATTCCTATTGAAATCACTCTCCCAAACCATAACCATCAGAGCAGCCATCGAAGGAAACGAGCCGGAAGCTCAAAAAGCTTCCGGCTCCTTTCCGCCCCTTACACATTAAACCGAAACAAAATCACATCCCCATCTCTTACCACATATTCCTTTCCTTCCAGGCGGACAAGCCCTTTTTCCTTAGCAGCTGCATAGCTTCCCAAATCCAGCAGATCCTGATAGTTCACCACCTCTGCCCGGATGAAGCCTCGTTCAAAATCGCTATGGATTTTTCCAGCAGCCTGGGGAGCTTTAGTACCTTTCGTAATAGTCCAGGCCCGTGTTTCCTTTTCACCAGCAGTCAGGTAGCTTAACAGGCCGAGAAGGCTGTAGCTGGCTGCAATCAGCTTTTCCAGGCCAGATTCCTTTAATCCAAGGTCCTCCAGAAACATTTTCTTTTCGTCTTCCTCCAGCTCTGCGATTTCCTGTTCAATCTGGGCACAAATGACAAATACCTCGCAGCCGTTTTCCCCTGCAAATTCCCGTACCTTTGCTACATATTCATTAGAACTGCCGTCATCAGCCAAGTCATGCTCTGCTACATTAGCAGCAAAAATAACTGGCTTGCCAGTAAGAAGATTTAAGGAGTTAATAAAAGGGATCATTTCCTCATCATTAGGAACATAACTCTTTGCCAGCTTTCCCTCCTCCAGGTGTGCCTGAAGCTCTTTTAGAAGAGCGACCTCCTTAGCAAGAGCCTTATCATTTATGGCAGCACGTGCGGATTTGGAGATACGACGCTCCAGGATTTCCAGATCAGAGAAAATAAGTTCCAGATTAATGGTTTCGATGTCTCGCAAGGGATCAACGCTTCCATCCACGTGAATTACATTGGAATCCTCAAAACAGCGTACCACATGGACAATGGCATCCACTTCCCGGATGTTGGAAAGAAACTGATTGCCCAGGCCCTCCCCTTTGGAAGCCCCTTTCACAAGGCCTGCAATGTCCACAAATTCGATGACTGCTGGGGTAGTTTTTTCTGAATGATAGAGATCCGTTAAAAGCTTTAAACGCTCGTCTGGTACAGCAACAACACCGACATTGGGATCAATCGTGCAGAACGGATAGTTGGCTGATTCCGCACCGGCCTTGGTTAAAGAGTTGAAAAGGGTGCTTTTTCCCACATTGGGCAGGCCTACAATACCTAGTTTCATAAATAATACCTTCCTTTATGTGTAATAATGAGTTTTAAATATCTGATGAAATATGTTTGAATATAACATAATAATTGGATAAATTCAAGTGAAAGTAATCCGGTCCCTATGCTTAGAAAAATGAAAAATGTCGAAATAGGCAGGGGCTTGTCGAAGAGAAAGCTTGTACAATGGATAAAAAAGTTTGCTTTTTGACGATTTTAGGGGTAAAATAATAGAAACAGCTTTGAAGGGAGAAGGCAGCAATGCAGCAGGAAGCAGACATAAGTTTTGTAAATTTAGGCATTACGGTTGAACATCTGGGAAACAGTATTACGGTTTTTGGATTTCGGATTGCATACTATGGCATTATTATAGGAATCGGAATGCTGGCCGGAATATGGATCGCTCAGTCGGATGCCAAACGAAGAGGCCAGAATCCTGAGATTTATTTGGATTTTGCTCTTTATGCCATTATTTTTTCCATCATAGGGGCGAGGCTGTATTATGTACTCTTTTCCTGGGATGTATATAAGGACAACCTTTTTGAGATACTAAATTTAAGAGGCGGAGGACTGGCTATTTATGGCGGCGTGATCGGGGCTGCTCTGACGCTGCTGATTTTTACCAGAGTAAGAAAGGTTTCCTTCTTTTCCATGGCAGACAGCGGATGTCTCGGTCTGATTATCGGCCAGATTATCGGAAGATGGGGGAACTTTTTTAATTGCGAGGCTTTTGGCGGATATACAGAAAGCCTCTTTGCCATGAGAATCAAAAAAAGTATTGTCAGTCCAGGCATGATTTCTCAGGAGCTCCTTAATAACCTGATTGTGGAAAATGGCGTGGAGTATATACAGGTTCATCCCACCTTCCTATATGAGTCTTTATGGAATCTAGGTGTACTTTTGTTTATGCTCTGGTACAGAAAAAGAAAGAAGTTCGATGGAGAAATGCTTGCGGTCTATTTTATCGGATACGGTCTGGGGAGATGTTGGATTGAGGGATTGCGTACAGACCAATTGCTCTTCTTTGGGACAGGGATACCAGTGTCCCAGGCCTTATCCCTAATACTTGTTCTGGCGGCAGGAGCATTTCTGATAGGAAAACGCAGGAAGATGATATGAGGCAGATGAAATCTGCAAAATAAGCGAACGAAGGCCTGAACACCATGGCAGTTTTAACGTCATGGAAAAAGCATGAGGACATGGACAGATAGCGTAAAACATGTGAAAGGAGGGCTTCAGTTAACGGCGAGGAGGAATACATGCTCTATTCAAAGGAAGAACTGATATGTCAAATAGAAGCAGCAAGAAAGATACTTGACAAGAGCATCAGTGAAAATGCCCGATATGAAGAGATATATCAAAACAGCTTGAAGGTAGACAAGCTGCTTGAGCAGTATATCGAACAAAACTATCAGGGAATTGGCATAGCTTGCAGAAAAGGTCAGGGATGACAAAAGACGGGGAGTTTACAAGAGAAGCTGTTTTCTTTATTGCTATGAGTTTTGATGGATAGATTACAGTATAGAAGAAGAGGGAAGGATATGGTAAGGAAGCTGGAAGAAAAGGATATGGACCCTGTGATGGAGATTTGGTTGGAAGCTAACATTCTGGCCCATGATTTTGTGCCGAAGAGCTACTGGAGGGATAAGCTTCAAGAAGTAAGGGAAATGATTTCACAAGCTGAGGTGTATGTTTATGAAAATCCTAACTTTGGCACGATACAGGGGTTTGTCGGGATGAGCGGAGATTATATTGCAGGAATCTTTGTCTGTGAGGAAGCCAGATCCAGAGGGATAGGAAGACAGCTTCTGGACTATGTGAAGGCTTTTAAGCTTAGGCTGACTTTAAGGGTATATGAGAAAAACCAGAGGGCAGTCAGGTTTTATGAGCGGGAAAGCTTTCAAATTCAATCAGAACATATGGATAAAGATACCGGAGAAAAGGAATATTTTATGATATGGCCTTGAATTCGGAGAAAAGGAATAAAGCTCCTGCTGGAATAGGGGGTGTGGCAGAGCCCCACGCCTGGCAAGGCATGGGGTATCCCCTTGATAAAGTGTCCAGGCACAAAAAAGCCAAGAAAAAACGAATGGAGGAGAAAGAAATGGGAGAAGTGCAAAAGGAGCAGTACTTTGGAGCGTCTACACCCAAGCTGGGGTTTGGTCTGATGAGGCTTCCTAAAACCCTCTTGAGGAAAATAGACATTGAGCAGACAAAGAAGATGGTAGATTTATTTATGGAAGCTGGATTAAATTATTTTGATACTGCTTATGTTTATGATAATGGAGACTCAGAGCGGGCAGCAAAAGCAGCATTGGTAGACCGATATCCCAGGGAAAGCTACACATTGGCAACAAAATTGTGTGCATGGATGGGTGCACATGATGAAAAAACAGCAAAGCAGCAGTTTTATACCAGCTTGGAACGGACTGGTGCTGGATATTTTGACTATTATCTTCTCCATGCATTGAAAAAAGATAATTATAAAGCCTATGATACATATCGCCTTTGGGACTTTGTAAAGGAGCAAAAGGCGAAGGGACTGATTAAGCATTGGGGCTTTTCTTTTCATGCCACACCAGATGTCCTGGAGGAAATTTTGACAGAGCATGGGGATGCAGAGTTTGTTCAGCTTCAGCTTAATTATGCAGACTGGGAAAATCCAGATGTAACGGCAAGAGAAAACTATGAGGCTGCCAGGAGACATGGAAAATCAATTATTGTTATGGAACCAGTAAAGGGAGGTGCTTTGGCAAAACCGCCCAAGTCTGTTCAGACAGTTTTTCGCGAGGCTAATCCGGATGCTTCCTGTGCCTCATGGGCAATCCGCTATGCAGCCTCTCTGGATGGAATTATTACAGTGCTTTCCGGCATGTCTAATCTGGCACAGATGAAAGACAACCTGTCTTACATGAAGTCCTTTCAGCCTCTGAATGAAGAGGAGAAGAGGGCAATCAGGAAGGCACAGGAAGCTATGAATGGAATTAAGTCTATTCCCTGCACAGCCTGCCGCTACTGTACGGCTGGCTGTCCAAAGCAGATCCCGATTCCGGAAATTTTTGCAGCGCGGAATAAACAGTTAATATGGGGACAGCTGGAAGAGGGAAAGAAGGATTATATAAAAGCGACTGAAGCAGTGGGGACAGCTTCTGACTGTATTGCCTGTGGCCAGTGTGAGAAGGCATGTCCCCAGCAGATTGATGTGATAGAACGGTTAAAAGAGTGTTCACGCAGTTTTTCTTAACCGCACAATTATTTTGCAGAGCTGGCTGATACTCGCTTTAGTCCCTGTTCATAGTCTTTCAGGGAGTCAGCGGCCTGCCGGGACAGGGGAATCAGGGCAATCATATTGAAAACAGTCATCAGACCAATGCCGATATCTCCTAAATCCCAAACAAAGGTATAGGTCTGGAGGCCCCCTATAAACAGCATAATCAATGCAAGGACTTTATATATAGTCTGAGAAGGCCAGTTATCTCCAAAGAGATAAGCCACATTAGGTCTTGCATAAAAAAGGATTCCAATGAATGTGGAAAAGCTGAACAGCCACAGGATAAGAGCGATAAAGATCACTCCAAAGGTCCCCAGATGATAGTTCATGGCTGCCTGGAGAAGATCCATGCCTTCTGTTCCCTGTATCAGTTCAGCAGGAGTCATCAACATAATCATGGCTGAGCAGCTGCAGATTACAATGGTATCAATGAATACGCCAAAAGCCTGGAGAAGGCCCTCTTTCGCTGGATGATTGATATCAGCAGCTGCTGCTGCACAGGGAGCAGAGCCAGAACCGGCTTCATTGGAGAAGAGCCCTCGCTTTGCACCATTCATCAGGACTGCGCCGAAGCCTCCGGCAACAGCCTGGCGAAGGCCGAAGGCCTCTTCAAATATCTGGCGGAACACGTGGGGAAGCTGTCCAATATTTTTAAAAATAATGAACAGGGTGATGAGAAAGTAAAGTCCGGCCATAATCGGGACCACTACATCCAGAACCTTTACCGTAGCATGTTTCCGCAATACAATCACAGCTGCTACTAATACAAGAAGGCTGGTAGTCAGGAGTGGGGGAATGTGGAAAGCATTGGTAAATGCAGAAGAAACGGAATTACCAATGACCTGGCTGATGCCACACCAGCATATAAGGCCGGAAATGGCAAACAATATGGCAACTACAGAGCGTCTATGATGACGCTTCTTTTTCATGATAGAAGAAATTCTCATAGAGCTTTCTCTATCATCAAAGCCCTCTGAGGACTGCCTGCATTTTTTTATGAAGAAATGATGGATATAATAGGCAGGGCCTCCCCGATAGCCGCCGTAAAGAGGATCTTTTTCCTTATAAATCTGTGCTAGAACTGCTTCGACAAATGCAGTAGAGGAACCAAGAAGAGCCATAAACCACATCCAAAACACGGCTCCTGCGCCTCCGGCAGAAATAGCGGCAACGACGCCTACTAGATTGCCCATACCTACCCGGGTCGCTGTTGAGATGATCAATGCCTGGACACCTGAAATAGAATCCTTTTGAGAGCAGTTCTTTTTTTCAACAGTGATTTTAAGCATCTCAGGAAAAAGGCGGAAGGGAAGAAAACGGGTACGAATGGTAAAGTAAATGCCAGATGGTATCAGAATAAGTACCAGCAGTGAAAGTCCGGCGGAGCTCCCGCCAGGAAGCGGAATAGTGATTAAATCGCCCCATAGAAGCTGGTACATAAATTGGATTAAGGCCATTATAATATCCCCCTTATCATGATATGTGTCATTTCAGTATACCGCAAAACATTGTATTTGTAAAACGAAATTACAAGCTCTCCCATGCTTAAAAAATGGAAATATTAAAAAATAAAAGGAGGTTTTGAACCATGAAGCTTTATGAAATAATATTCAGCCCTACAGGAGGAACAAAAAGAGCAGCAGATTTTCTTGCGGCTGCCTGGGAATGTGAAAAAGAAGAAATCGATCTGCTGTCCCCAAAAGAGGATGGCAGCGGTTATTCGTTTACCTGTGAGGATATATGTATTTTTGCAGTCCCTGCCTTTGGAGGCCGTGTACCGGGGCCAGTGATGGAAAAGCTGAAAAAGATGAAAGGAAACAATGCCTGTGCTGTCCTTATGGCTGTCTATGGCAACAGGGAATTTGAGGACACTTTGCTGGAACTAAAGGATGGAGCAGAAGCAGCAGGATTTTCTGTTTTTGCAGCAGCTGCAGCAGTGGCTGAACATTCTATTGTCCGAAAGTTCGCAGCCGGAAGGCCGGACGAAAAAGATAGAGAAGAATTGAAAGAGTTTGGAAGGCAGATCCAGGCTGCTCTGATGGCAGGCGGAGAAAAGGAAAGAGCGCCTTTGCAGGTGCCAGGAAACCGTCCTTACCGGAAATATGGCGGAGTGCCCCTTAAACCAGAGGGAGGAAAGAATTGCATGGATTGCAGCACATGTGCCGAGGAATGTCCCACAGGAGCAATCCCAAGGGAAAATCCCAGGACTGTTAATAAAGATTTATGTATATCTTGTATGCACTGTATTGCTGTCTGTCCAAAGAAAGCGAGAGGAAACAATAAGCTCCTGGTATTTGGAACAGAGCAGAAGCTGAAAGAAGTATGCAGCAAACGAAAAGAAAACCAGCTGTATCTTTAGTCATGCATAACTGGTTTTCTCCCATGATTAGTATCTGCAAGAGCAGACCTCTAAAATCAATATAAAAATCCATTCTCCCCCCAACATCATCGGATTATGGTATCAAAACTGCCAGCTTAGGAAAAGTGTCAGAATATTTTTACATTTGCAGGAGCCTTAGAAATTTTTCGCAGGCTTAGAATTTCTTGGCTCCGAAACTGTAAAAATATTCTGACACTTTTCCATTCACTCTATTGAAACACAGTCTGGTAAATTCCAGCAAAGCCTGTTATGGTTACTACTGCCACCATAATCGGAGTAATAAAACGAATGAGGAAAAGCCAGGCCTTTGCCAGTTTGAAAAGATGCCCATTTTGCTGGATTTCCTGGACCAGAGTTTCCGGATTCCATTTCCAGCCTACATACCAGCACATACAGAGGCCGCCAAAGGGAAGGAAAATATTATCTGTCAGCATACAGACAAAGTCAAAAATATTGTAATTTAAAATAGACACATGGGCTAGAGGGCCAAAGGAAAGAGAACTAGGAAGCCCAAGAAGGAAAAGGGCAGCTGTAAGAAGAAAAACTGCCTTTTTTCGGCTCCACCCCCAGCTTCCTATCACAAAGGAAACTACGACTTCCAGCAGTGCCACAGCGCTTGTAACTGCTGCAAAAAATACAAGAAGGAAAAACAAAGCAGCAAATATAGGGCCGCCTGCCATAGCATGAAATACCTCAGGCAGAGTGACAAAGATCAAGCTGGGACCAGAAGCTGGCTCCAGGCCGCAGGAAAAGACAGCTGGAAATATGGCAATTCCAGCTAAGACAGCAATAAAAGTATCCAGGACACTGATATGGATACAGCTTTTAGGGATATCCGCGCTTTTATCTAGATAGCTTCCATAAGTTATAGTGATCCCCATACAGAGGCTGAGAGAATAAAATACTTGTCCCAACGCAGCGCTTACAGATCCCATGCTGAAATCATCAAAGCGGGGAGAGAAAATAAAGGAGAGTCCATTGGAAGCGCCTGGCATGGAAACTCCTCTTATGATTATGACAATGAGAATAATAAACAGGGCAGGCATCATAAATTTACTTGCCTGCTCAATTCCTCTTACCCCGAAATAACAGATAAAACCAGTCATCAGAAGAAAAAGGAAAAACCAGAGAAGCGGCTGTACAGGCTGAGCAATAAATGCTCCAAAATCTTTTGGCGGCCGTGCTGTTAAGGTATAGCTAACAAAATATTTTAAGATCCAGCCGCCGATGATGGCATAGTAGGAAAGAATGACAAAGGCAGCCAGAATACCAAAGTATCCTACGATTTTAGCACGAGGATGAATAGAAGCATAAGCTAGAACCGGATTTTTCCTGGTTCTGCGTCCAATGGACATTTCTGTAATCATAACTGGAACGCCCAGTATACAGATAAAAAAAAGATAGGTGATAAGGAAGGGAAAGCCTCCGTTACGTCCCATGAGATAAGGAAATTTCCATAGATTTCCAAGGCCGATGGCCGCTCCGGCCGTAGCCAGGATAAATCCCAGTCTGCTGGCCCATTGATTGTGTGTTTTCATAAGTATCCCCCTAATTGTGATAGTAGAGTTGATTGTTCAAGCAAAGGTTCTTCAAGCAGCTTTATACCATGAAAAGCCGGGAAGCTGCAAGCCCTGAGCAGAAAACAATTTCTTCTATTATACATAATGGAACGAAAGAATTCAATTTGAATTAGCAATATTCTGTAGTATAATTAAGGAAATACATCACTTATTATCAACCTGGCGATTACTGATATAGATAATCAAGGAAACTCATTATTTAATGCTCAACCTGTCAGTTGACAGTATTGTGTAATTAGAGAAACATAATATTTGTATCAACCTGGCGGTTGACAGCATGGAATCAACAGATTCCCATATGGGCAGAAGGAGAGGAAGGGAATGAAGGGAAAGAAGATACAGAGACTGGCATGTGTTCTTTTAGCTGCTCTTTTGACTGTTGGCTGTTATGGAGACAGCAAGAAAAAGCCTCTGGAAAGCAGCAAAGATTCCTCCAGGAAGGAAAGGCAGGGAAAAAATCCAGAGGCAGAAGGAGAGGAAGCTCTTTTGGAGAAGGATGCTTATGGCTGGGAGGAGATCCCGATAGAAGCCAGGAGCTCTAAATTTAATCTTTCAGAGGAAGCCAGGAAGGGAATCCCTGTCCTATCCAAGGAAGAGTATCCAATGGTAGATGGCTCTACTGCCACAATACCTCTTTCCCAGGGAATGTATTGCCTATCCACAGGAGCAACTCAGGACGAGGCAGAGCAGGATATTATCCATAATAAGACCACAGAGTCCTATTATCGTCTGCTCAGGGGAGATGTGGATCTGGTAATCGCCTATGAGCCTCCCCAAGCCTTTTATGAGGATATGAAAAAAAGTGATAAAAAGCTAGATATCCGTCCCATTGGAAGGGATGCATTGGTTTTCCTTGCTAATGAGGGAAATCCAGTGGAATCCCTGACAGGGCAACAGCTTTTAGACATTTATTCCGGAAAAATAAGCAATTGGTCAGAAGTAGGAGGCAGGGATAGAGAAATCGCAGCATTTCAGAGGCCCTCAGGTTCTGGAAGCCAGACCCTTATGGAGAAGCTGGTGATGAAGGACGTGCCCATGTCCAAGGCAAGAGCTGCTTGGGTGGCAACAGAAATGGGAGAACTGGTAGACCGGGTAGCTTCTTACAATAATGAGGAAAATGCTTTGGGCTATTCCGTTTATTTTTATGCTAGGAATATGTATGAACAGCCAGGTCTGCGGTTTATGGGAGTAGACGGAGTGATACCGGATAATCAGACCATTAAATCAGGAGAATATCCCTATGTGAATGAGTTTTATGCAGCAATTCAGAAGAATGCCTCAAAAGATTCACCAGAGTATAAGCTTTTTACCTGGCTTACAGAGGATGAGGGGCAGGCATTTATTGAGAGCCTGGGATACGTGGCCGTAAAGGAGATAGAGCATTTTTCAGGAGAAAGACTGGAGGCAGAGAGTGAGAAGGAAACCTTTGACGGCTGGATTAAGCTGGAGGACAATGAAAGGCTTCTGATAGATGGAGAGTATGGGATAGGAACGCCAGGCACTCTGCTGTTAGACCAGGATGCTGGACATATGACATATATCAGGGACTACATTCTAAAGGAAGAAAAGGCCGTTGACATCATTGATATAGGGAAGCCAGTCCAGGTGCTCAAGAAGCTGCCAGATTATGGCCGTTTTTGTGGAATACGTGATATTCCTGGAAAAAAATGGATGATTCCGCCGGAATATGATGATATATATGAGATGAACAATGGTTTGTATCAGGCAATCAGGTCCAGCGATGGCGTAGCAGACTATTATGATAAAAACTACAGCTTGATTGCCAGCCTTCCGTCAGAGGGCTATACTTCCAATGAGACAGAGCATTATTTGTGGAGAGTCCATATGGAGGAGAATAAAGCAGAAATATATGATTTAAAGGGAAAGCAGACAGCAGAAATCGATTTTTCCCCTTACGGAAATGTTCAGTATTTGTTTACAGGTCCTATCTGTCAGGTTAACTTTGAGGAAAAAAAGATGGCTGCTTTTCGGGAAGACGGAACCTTTTATTATGATATCAGTATGGTTCCAGATGAAATCTGCCACTCCATAGAGATAGAGGTGGAGGAATTAAAAGACGCTGGTAGTTCAGGTGATGATAGGATCCGTCTGGTTAGCATATTAGACAGTGGAAAAGTTGCTATTCTGGGCAAGGGCAGTCAAAACTTTGCCTATGATGTGGAAGAAAAGAAGCTGCTGACCCATGCCGGCGATTCCGTATGGGCTTATGGAAAAGCGATATCAGTAAGTAATGATGAGGAAAGCTGGATATTGGACACAGATGGAAAAGCTATGAAGAGCCAGTCAGGGATTCCTTTTGAGAAAATCAGCACATACATGGACTGCTTCTGCTGCTATGCTGCTTTAGAGGATAGGATCATAATCCAGGATGAAAGAGGAAAGGAATATACCTATCTTGGAAGTTTTGGAGAGACACCAGACGTTTTTCACCCCCATGAAGGCGTATTTATCATCGTTGTGACGCCAGACTGGGAAGGGAATGGAGAGGCTTATGTTTATGAAGAAAATGAACTGCGCATGGGTGGAAACGGAGTTATGGCGTCTCCTTATGAGGGAGGCATCTCTGCATGGAACCCTCATACGGGTGAACGTATCTCCTATGAGGATGATGGAACTGTCTGGACTCAGTTTGATGATGAAGAATGGAGTATGCTGAAGGACAGCCGGGCCAAGGCTGTAGTAAGAGGAGTCTATCTCTATATCCTGGACGAACAGGACCGAGTCGTATTTAAAACGATTTCTGGCAATCTGGCTGAATAGAAAAGAATCGAAGAGGGAGACGAGAACCAGGGCAGAGTGGATGTGCCCTGATTCTCTTAGATTTGATAAATGTTACTGCAGCCCTTTGTTACGGGCCAGAGAGACTGCGGCTTCGGCCCTGTCTGGATAGAACTGCCCGATCGTCTATGAGGAATTAATAAAGGAAATTTCTTATGGAGTTGATGAGGGCCGGCTATTGGATGAGATAGACAGAAATGAAGAGCTGCCTCTCCATAATTATTTTGCAGAGCCAGAACATTTTATCCCTCCAAAGGGAGGAGAAAGCATCTAGGAATTGCAGTTGAGATGTGTTGGATTTCTGGATAAGGTAAAAGAGGAACAAGGAGAGTTTGACAATATACTGGCAGTATGCCTTGGACTCCCTTGCCTGATTATTGCAAAAAACAAGGATTTTGATATATTTGATAATAATTATCATTTTTATAAAAACCCTTGCAGAAGAAAGGAAAAGCTGGTAGAATGTCACTAAGTTAGTTAAAACTAACTTAGAATAAAATCAGACGGCATACAAATACTGATACAGAAAAGATAAGCCTGAGGGTAAATAAAAGCCAAAAGGAGTGAAAGAATGAGCGAAGAGGCATTTCAGATCATTATGAATATGGATATGGATGAAATCAGAACCCATATTGCCTTTCACTGTGCACCGCTGCTGGCAGGCTTGAAAATGTCCAATCTTCTTACTGTCTCCAAAACCCAGGGAAAGTGTGTTTTAAAAATATTTTATCAAACAGGGATATCCTGCCATGTATTATGGGAATCAGGAGATAAAACCACTTTTCTTTTGTACCACAGAAGAGGATTGGAAGAATATTTGGAATGCCAGGAGGTAAAAATACTGATGGAGCGGCTGGGTTATGTCCATATGGGACAGGATGAAATCCTGAAAGGGGTAAGCACAAGATATAGAGCCCATATGGAGGAAAGAGCACAATTTCCTCATGAAATAGGGATCCTTTTAGGATATCCTGTGGAAGATGTAGCAGGGTTTATGGATAATCAGGGAAAAAATTTTTTATGTGCAGGATACTGGAAGGTATATGGAAATCCTATGGAAGCTGTACGCACATTCCGCCTTTATGATAAAGCGCAGGCAGCAGTTATGGTTATGGTAAGACAAGGAAGAAATATACGTGAGATTCTTCAAATATGCCGGAAGATTTCATTTTCATAATGCCATAAGGAGGAAAAAAGAGATGAATAAGATTATTGTCGCATATTGGAGCCAGACAGGGAACACGCAGACTATGGCAGAGGCTGTAGGAGAGGGAATCCGGGAATCCGGAAAGGAAGCTATGGTCTGCGGCATCTCTCAGGTATCCATGGAAGAATTGGAATCAGCTTCTGTATTTGCTATGGGCTGCCCGGCCATGGGGGCAGAAGTGCTGGAAGAAGGAGAGATGGAACCTTTTGTAATGGAGGTTGAGAGCTTTGCTTCCGGCAAGAACATAGGGCTTTTTGGCTCCTATGGGTGGGGAGATGGCCAGTGGATGCGGGATTGGGAGGAAAGGATGGCAGATGCCGGTGCAAGAATAGCAGGAGGAGCAGGGGTGATATGCCAGGAAACACCTGATGAGGATGGAATTAACCAGTGCAGAGAGCTGGGAAGACAGCTTGCAAGCCTGATATAAAATATTTTTAGATGTGAGGGTGTAGAGAATACATACTTCTATAGAATTCAGATACAAAAGATGTTACAATCAGAAAATTATGTAGAAAAATACGATTGATAGGATGAAAAATAAAGTAATAGGACCAGGAAAAAAGACAGAAGGCATAGAGCTATCCGGAGACTGCCTCGTTCAATATGCCGGCTATATGGACTATGTTGATTTAAGATATGTATAGATGCAGTGTTATCAGGGCTTTACAGGCAGAGAAATATGGACAGCAGCTATGATATGTGTTCAAAAGAGCATTTTTGGTTTTTGAAAAAAATATTGACATTTTTGTTAGTTAGTGCTAATCTATAAATGCAGTTAGGAGAGAATAACTCAAATGGCTGCATTTTTAAAGATATAAGGTTAGTATTAACTTACTTTTGAAGCGCCATTTTATACGGTAGAAAGCTGAATTCAGATATGCCTAAGGCGCTAGGATACGTTTATTTATACTGGGAGCGGATTTGCGCATGAAGGCTTACTGAGTAAAGGGGGGATTAACATGCCTTTGACAATGTCAAAAGAAGGGGAAACAATATCAATTAGACGCGTAGGAGGAAAAGACGAAGTACGGCGCCATTTGGAGACTATGGGTTTTGTACCTGGAACAGATATTACTGTGATTTCTATGAATGGAGGAAATGTGATTGTAAGCGTAAAGGAAACCAGAGTTGCAATCAGCAGGGAAATGGCAAATAAGATTATGGTTTAACCAGCCATGAGTAAAAAAGAAGGGAGTATGAAGATGCAGACATTAAAAGACATTAAATGTGGGAATACAGCATCAGTTGTGAAGCTTCACGGTGAAGGAGCAGTGAAGCGCCGTATTATGGATATGGGTATTACAAAAGGGACAGAAGTTTATGTGAGAAAGGTGGCACCCTTAGGTGATCCAGTCGAAGTAAATGTAAGAGGTTATGAATTATCCCTGCGGAAAGCAGATGCAGAGATGATAGAGGTACGATAACAGGGCAGAGCAGCTTGAAAATGAGGAGGATATGAAAATGGCAGTCAAAATTGCATTAGCCGGTAACCCAAACTGTGGAAAGACAACATTATTCAATGCGTTGACCGGCTCTAATCAGTTTGTGGGCAACTGGCCTGGTGTTACAGTAGAAAAGAAGGAAGGGAAACTAAAGGGAAATAAGGATGTGGTTATTGTAGACCTTCCAGGGATCTACTCCCTTTCTCCCTATACTCTTGAGGAAGTGGTTGCACGTAATTATCTGATTACAGAGCGGCCGGATGCAATCCTTAATATTGTAGACGGAACTAATCTGGAAAGGAACCTGTATCTGTCCACGCAGCTGATGGAGCTGGGAATTCCTGTACTTCTGGCTGTAAACATGATGGATATTGTAAAGAAAAATGGGGATGAAATCCATATCCAAGAAATAAGCACGCATCTGGGGTGTCCGGTAGTTGAGATTTCAGCATTAAAAGGAACAGGTATAGGAGAAGCAGCAGAAAAAGCAGTAGAGCTGGCACAGAACAGAAAGGGAACCATGCCTGTACATACCTTCCGTAAGGATATAGAGACAGCTCTGGAGGCAATAGAAGCCTGCCTGAGTGATGAAATTCCAGAAAATCAGAAGCGTTTCTTTGCAATCAAACTTTTTGAACGGGACGATAAGATTACGGCTCAGATGAAAAGAGTTCCGGATGTGGATTCTATCATTAAAGGGCTTGAGGATTCCATGGATGATGATGCAGAGAGCATCATTACCAATGAGAGATATTATTATATTGCCAATGTTATTAAGGACAGTTATATAAAAAAGAGCCGGGAAAAGCTGAGCATTTCTGATAAAATTGACCAGATTGTTACCAATCGCTGGCTGGCCCTTCCGATTTTTGCTGCTGTAATGTGGCTTGTATACTATATTTCTGTTACTACGGTAGGCACTATTATGACAGACTGGACCAATGATGTGCTGTTTGGAGAAATTATCCCCCCAGCTATAGAGGGACTTCTGATGAGCGCAGGCTGTGCAGACTGGCTTCAGGGTCTGATATTGGATGGTATAGTAGCCGGCGTAGGCGCCGTGTTAGGCTTTGTGCCTCAGATGCTGGTACTTTTTATCTTTTTGGCATTTTTAGAGTCCTGTGGATATATGGCGAGGATTGCGTTTATCATGGATAGGATTTTCCGCAAGTTTGGACTTTCTGGAAAGTCGTTCATCCCTATGTTGATTGGAACAGGCTGTGGTGTTCCTGGTATTATGGCTTCCCGTACGATTGAAAATGACAGAGACAGGAAGATGACTATTATGACAACCACATTCATTCCATGTGGCGCCAAGATGCCAATCATTGCATTGTTTGCAGGGGCCTTGTTCGGAGGCGCCTCCTGGGTAGCTCCAAGCGCTTATTTTGTAGGAATTGCAGCAATTGTGTGCTCCGGAATTATTTTAAAGAAGACAAAGATATTTGCAGGGGATCCGGCTCCTTTTGTTATGGAGCTTCCTGCATATCATATGCCTACAGCAGGCAATGTATTAAGAAGTATGTGGGAGAGAGGCTGGTCCTTTATTAAAAAGGCAGGTACTGTTATTCTTCTTTCCACAATGGTATTGTGGTTTCTTCAAGGATTTGGCTGGGTAGATGGAAGCTTTATCATGCTTGAGGCAGAACAACTGGACAGCAGTATTCTGGCAGCTATGGGGAATGTGATTGCCCCGCTGTTTACTCCTCTTGGCTGGGGAGAATGGAGATCCGCAGTGGCTGCTGTTACTGGACTGATTGCAAAGGAGAATGTGGTAGGCACCTTTGGCATTCTCTATGGATTTGCAGAGGTTGCAGAAAATGGAGAAGAAATCTGGGGAAATCTGGCTGGAAGCTTTACAGCAGCAGGCGCTTATTCCTTCCTGGTATTTAATCTGCTCTGTGCTCCCTGCTTTGCTGCGATTGGAGCAATTAAGAGAGAGATGAACAATGCAAAATGGACATGGTTTGCAATCGGCTACCAGACAATTCTTGCGTATTGTGTATCCTTATGTGTATACCAGATCGGCACATTTTTGACAACAGGCACCTTTGGAGGAGGAATTGTGGCAGCAGCACTGGTTATAGCAGTCTTTATCTATCTTCTGGTAAGGCCTTACAGGGAAAGCGGCAGTCTTGCGATAAAGAGAAGGGCAACAGCCTGATTATTCCATGGAGATGGCAAGCAGAATAGACAGATAGTGGATAGGAGTGTATTTATGAACATACCTACATTAGTGATATTATTGGGATTAATGGGAGTTGTAACCTTGATTATCATAGGAATGGTAAAAGACAGGAAAAATGGAAAGATATGCAGCGGAAACTGTGGAAGCTGTGCTAAAAGCTGCCATTCTCATAGAAATATGGAGGGCTGACAGAAAGAGTGGAGAGTGCTGATATGCGGCAGAAGGAACAGATCATGAGTGAACTTCAAAAAAGGGGAAAGAGGATAACGGAACAGCGCAGAATGCTTTTGGATATAATCCTAGAGGGAAATTGGAATTGCTGTAAGGAGCTCTACTATGAAGTTTCTAAAAGAGATCCATCCATAGGATTGGCAACCGTGTACCGTATGGTGGCAGTCTTAGAAGAAATAGGTGTTTTAAGCCGCCGCTATTATGATATAACGTTTCCGCTGGAGGAGAAGGGGAAAGAAATATGTCAACAGCAGTCATATGCCTCCTTCTGATTGGTCTGGCAGGAGTGGGAGCTAAGAGCTGCGTGAAGAGGCTGGTTTCCGGGTGCTGCGGAGCTTCTGGGAGAAGACGGTCGAAGAGAATAAAAGTGAATGACAGGAATCCTGGTCATTACTCCTGTCATAAGGTCTTAAAAATCGATGGCATGGCATGCAGCAATTGTGCGGTCACTGTGGAAAATGCACTGAATCAGAGGGAAGGTCTGTGGGCAAAAGTCAGACTAGCAGAGGGAGAAGCAGATGTATATATGAAACAGGATATGGACGACCAGGAATTGAAAGATTTGATAAGGTCTGCAGGATACCTTGTATATAAGATAGAAACGAAAAAACATTAAAAGAATTTGGATATGAAAAAACCAAGAAGAAAAAACAGGATCAAAAAGTATATAAGTATTGTGAATTATGGGATTAGTTATGACTAAGTCTGGAATGTAAAATCTCAAAATCAGGAGGTTGGCGGATGAGTGTAGTGATTATCGGAGGACATGATCGGATGGTCAGCCAGTATAAAAAGATTTGTAAAGCTTATCAATGCAAAGCAAAAGTGTTTACTCAGATGAGCGCGGATATGGATAAACAGATTGGATATCCGGATCTGCTGGTTTTGTTTACGAGTACAGTTTCTCATAAAATGATACGGTGTGCGCTGGAAGAGGTAGACAACAATAAGACTGATATAGTAAGAAGCCACAGCAGCAGCAAAGCAGCTCTTATGGAAATCTTGCAGCAGAAATGTGCAGCAGGCTGAAAAAAGGGTGCCGCAAAATCATCTAATTAGACGATTTTGCGACACTCTCTTTTTTCAAATATTAAGAAATGTTAAAGTATTTTTGCCTACGCCTTATCCTCCATTAGAAATTCATGGCTTTGTGTAATATGGGTCTTGATCGCCAGAAAGCTTTCTGCACTAACCACATGTTCAATACGGCAGGCATCTTCCACAGCCGTTTTTTCGTCCACTCCCAGGAACATCAGCCAGTGAGATAAGGTGGTATGTCTTTCATATATGGTTTCAGCAATTTTTCTTCCAGACTCTGTTAAGGTGATATAACCATTATCATCTATGATGATATAGCCGTTTTCACGAAGATTCCGCATGGCGACACTGACGCTGGGTTTGGAAAAGTCAAGCTCATTGGCAATGTCTACAGAACGTACATGGGGCTTCCTCTGGCTAAGTATTAGAATTGTTTCCAGGTAATTTTCAGCAGATTCCTGTATTTTCAATGGTAACTCCTCCTGTTAAAAATCTGCGAGCTGTGGAAACAGCAGGCAGAAAAGTCGTACATTATCAGTCTATCATATTATGGAGAAAAGGTCAATTGGATGGGGGACCGTTCAGCGGTATAATCCATCCGCTGTCCCTTTGACATCCAAACCCTATGTAAAAAATCTTGTTTTTCAGGGTTCCTCACCTGGAATGAATGGTATGAGCAGTATCATTCCTCTCTGCCAGAGAACAACACAAAGAAAACGGCCGGTTAGGGGAACCGGCCGTTTCAAGGAGAAGGTATTTCGTTTTATGGGGGTGTAGCAAAAACTATATATAATGTATTGGGGGGTTTACATGAATTATAATAACATATATATGAAAATAAGTGTGCACAAAAATGAAAAAATATCTGGTCTGTCTTTATACAAATTGACATAAGATATTATGATACCTGTTTTGGCAACCCTATTTTTCACTCCCTATGATGCGAGCAGCTCGTTGCCGGTCTTTGCCCAGGATACGGGGCAGCAGCTCTTCTTTTATAGTAGGGCAGTAATAAAATCCCTGTTGGAACCGACAGCCAGAAGCGGTAAGGACTTGAAGCTGATTTTCTGTTTCCACACCTTCTGCAATGATATTAAGCTCTAGTTTTCTGGCGATATTTACAAGGCCGCGAATCACATGAGCAGCCTTAGAGTTTGTTTCAAGCTGCCATATGAACATTTTTTCAAGCTTCAATGTATTTACAGGAAGTTCCAAAATACTTGCCATGCTGGACATGCCAGAGCCAAATTCATTGAGAATCAATTCGACACCTATATTAGAAAGCTCCTGTAAAAGCACATTGATATTCAAATAAGCAGTGGTGAATGCATCTTCCCTTAATTCAAGCGCTAGCTTTCCTTCAGGAATCCCATAAGTATCTATCAGTTCTTGGATTTTGTCCGGAAAATCTTCCTGAAGCAGAAGGACAGACGATACAGGAAGGGAAATGCAGTCGAATTCTCTGTCACCATCTATAAGCCTTTGGATACATGCGCCTACCCGGTCCAGGGCATAATATTCGATTGCACGTATCTGCCCAGTATCTTCGGCAATAGGAAGAAATTCAGAAGCCCCCACAAGGCCGATTCCCTTAATAAAAATACGCATATAGAACTCTGCCCGTGTAAATCGCTCTTTCTCTATATCATAGACAGGCCGGTAATGAATTTCAATTTCATCCTTAGAAAGGGCAGTTTGAAGATAATGGGCAATGATCTGCTTTCTGGTAAATTCCTCCCGCATTTGGCTGTCGTAGACAGCATACTGATTTGGTCCGAATTCAGAGGCTTTTAATATGGCTAGATCAAGGAGCTTCATCATCTCATCGGCAGAAAAGGTATGGCCAGGATAGGAACACAGACCGATCTGAATAGAGCAGAGACAGTCGGTTCCATTTACCTTCCATGCACGACTGAATTTATCCAGAATCTCATCGGTCAGATCCACTGCCTGCCCAGAGGAAGTATTTTCAAGGAAGATCAGAAATTCCATTCCAATATACCGGTATACGCTGCATCCGGAAACCTCCTCCAGATAGGAAATGATCTGAGTAAGAAGATCTTCACAATACTGATATCCAAAGATTTCATTGAGCCGCTTAAAATTTTCAATATATAATTTTAAAGCAACCCCCTTTGACTGGTGGCTCTGCCTGTCTAAAAGCTGCTGCATGTAACGATGGCATTCGCTGCGCCCCGATGGCAGAAGAGAAGAGGAGCTGCTATGGAAAGTTCCATCTGGACGAGAAGCCGAAGAAGGGACTTTCTTTTGTTTTTCAAACAATGTCATATTAAAATCCTCCAGAGTATTTTTCTATAATAGATTATAATTTTTTGGCCAAAAGGTATCTTAACTCTGATATTATTTTATTATGGAAAGATAAAAAAAGCAATATAATTTGTGGAGAAACAGTCTTGCCAATCAAAAGACTTCCTTGTATACTTTTAAAAGAGTATATAGCAAAGAAGGGAAAATAATATGGTAAAAATGCGTTTGAAACAGTGTAGTTGTCTGCTGCTGGCAATCGGGCTGTGCCTCTTTGGGAGCAGGGCGGCTTATGCAGAAAGCGAAGCGGACACCAATCCGGCAGTATATGTGAGTGGGACCACAGTGAATGGAGTAAATGTATCAGGTCTTACGCCGGCAGAGGCAAAGACGCATATTGAGGAGTTTCTGGTAGAGCGGTATGAGCTTTTGGTGATTGACAGCAGCCAGAGAGAGACAATTATCAGCCATCAGGATATTAATCTTAAGGCTATAGTGAAGGCTGGTCTAGAGGAGGTTCTGGCAAAGGAAAATGAAGGTGGAAGGAAAAGCGGTCCTTCTTCTGATAACCGCTATTCTGTCCAGCTTGAGATTACATATGATGAAGACCGTCTGGCAGAAAAGCTGGATTCTTTAAAATGTATGACAAGCGGAGTGATAAAGACAAGGGATGCCTGTATCTCGCCTTATGAAGAGGGGAAAGAATTTACCATTATACCGGAAGTGAAGGGAAACAGCGTAAATAAAGAAGCGCTTTATAAGACAGTGAAGGAGGCAATTGCATCCGGAGAGAGGACAGTGGACCTGTATGCTAGCGGCTGTTATGATAAGATCAAGGTGACGGCTGATAGTCAAGAGCTGAAAAAGCTCTGCAATACTATGAATCAGTTTCGCTCTATGACAATAGATTATGTATTTGGAGACGAAAAGGAGCAGTTGGATGGTTCTGTTATCACTTCCTGGATTCAGGAAACCAGTGGAACCCAGATCGTTTTTGATAGAGAAAAGGCGGCAGCTTATGTGAGGTTTCTGGCAGAAACATATGATACAGCAGGAAAAGAGAGGATATTTAAAACCCACAGCGGAGGAGAAACAGCAGTAACAGGTCCTTATGGATGGAAGATTAATGTGGAAGCTGAAATCGATGGCCTTCTGCAGATGATTCAGGCAGGACAGAGCGGAGAAAGGGAGCCTGTGTATTCTCAGACCGCAGCTGCCAGAGGGGCAGAATGGGGGCCTGCTTATGTGGAGATTGATATGACGAATCAGCATGTATATCTATATCAGAACGGGGAATGCGTTTTAGATACTCCATGTGTTACAGGCAATGTGTCAAAGGGGTGGACGACTCCACCTGGAATTTTCAGCCTGTATTATAAACAGAAGGATAAGATATTGAGAGGTGAGGACTATGCAAGTCCTGTAAGCTATTGGATGCCTTTTAATGGAGGGATTGGCCTTCATGATGCCAATTGGAGGGGGAAGTTTGGAGGCAGTATCTATAAGACCTCAGGCTCACATGGATGTATCAATCTGCCGCCTGCCAAGGCAGCACAGATTTATGAGGCTGTATACAAAGGGATGCCTATTATCTGCTATTACTAAAAACAAATGAATATTGAAAAAGGCCCGCAGTATATCTGCAGGCCTTTTTATTTTGCGCCCGGCGAACATATGTCTAACGGGTGATGCTGTTTAAGCTTTGTTTACAAAGGATTCACAGTCAGTACATTCCTTCATGGTTGGATTGGCTTCGTGTGTACCAACTTTAATTTTGTCCAGTGTACAGTAATTCTCATTCTGTGCATGGTAGGCACAATTGCTAATTGAACATTCAATGCATGGATTTTTTCCACTTGTCATCATAATAAAACACCTCCTGAAAATGTTATCCCTTTTCATTATCTGTAGAAATTTTAAGAATATGTATGCTGATAGGAATAAAATTTTTTTCATATTCCCTTTTGTATTGTTAGATTAATTTTACCAAAATAAGCAAATCTGCACTTTATCAGAATGAAATGATATGATAGAATAGGGTTAGATAGCTACATGTTCTATAATATACATATTACAATAAGGCGATAAGCATAAGAAAGATGAGGTGAGAGTGTGTCAGGAGAAATGGAAAAGATTTGTGGAATATGGGAGAGATTTGAAAAAAACCATATAAAAGAAAAGAATGAAGAACTGTTTGAATGGTTTTACAAAGTTGGACTTGGGTGCTTGAAAGAGAAATGCGAAGATTGGGATAAGTTTACCTATGAAATCCAGGAAGATGGGATTACTGTAACAATTTTGACAAAAGAAATCCTTCTGCTGGGAGATTTTGACAAGGAAATCCTGGATGTTTTGAGCCAGACAGCCATATGTAGTATAAAAGCTGACGAAAAGGGATGGCTGGTGATTGAACTATGGTTTCGAGGTTGGTGCTGGAAAGAAAAGAGCTAGTTTATAAGGCAAGTGTCAGGGATTAAAGAGATCTGTTTTTGGAAGAGAAGCGGCTGGAGAGATAGCTTTTATACGCTATCTCTCCAGCCGCTGTTTTGTCATATAGGATTGGAGTGTCAAAGGAATCGAAAGTGGAAAATCTATTGTATCCACCAGTTAATCCAGTCATTCCACTCTCCCTGCCTGGTATAATTCCTTCTGGGAGCAGTAGAGGGCTGTGTGGTTTCTGGTTTGGGAAGAACAGCATCGCTTCCAGAGGAAGATGGCCTGGTTGTAGGAGCATAAGGTGCATCGTCCTCGTAAGTCCGAGTGGAAAAAGAAGGCCTTACAGCAGAGGACGGATTTTCCTCTGAAGAAGGAGAATTCTCTGGAATATATCCAGGTCCACGATAAGAGGATGGATCTTCCATGGAATCTGGATCAATAATGGTTCCCACATCGGTATGAATGGTGCAGGTTCCTGGAAGGGCAAATACAGAATCATCGGTTAACTCCGTTTCGCCGGCAGGGATGTCAATGAAAATGCCAGTAGTTTTTTCAGGACAGTAAAGGGTAGGAAGCTTTCCAGAAACAGCACATACAGTTGCACGTACATGAGTGCTGCACATTTCCGTAGGAACAGTACCCTTTGCAAAATATTCCGTATAGACAGCATTCCCTCTTGGATCCTGGGAGCATACGCCGGATACAGCTAGTTTGCCAGATTTTCGACATATTTCGGCTGTTTCAATGCTGTCAGGCACAGGGAAGCCAGGATCGCTTAGGCCTTCGTGTACCCTTGTCATGATCTTCCGCCAAATGTCCTTGTGAAAGGAAGTACCGCCATTATTGATTCCCGTCGCCCTGTCAATCAGCTTCTGATTGTTGTCACAGCCGCCCCATATCCCAGCAGTATAGTAAGGAGTATAGCCTACAAACCAGATATCATTATTGGCTGTAGTAGTTCCGCTCTTTCCAGCAGCAGACATGTTGGTAAGGGCTGACCTGGTGCTGGTGGAGTTGACCGAAATCCCAGAGCGGGCAAACTTGCGGTTGCTCTGCATAGAATCTGCCATGGCATCTGTCAGAAGAAAGGAGGTAGAATCCTTAAGGACTCTCTTTGTCTCCGGCTCCATGCTGATTAATACCTTGCCATTATGATCCAGAATCTTTGTAAAGAAAAGAGGCTTAGTATATACGCCGCCATTGGCAATCGAAGCAAAAGCAGAGGTAAGCTCTAGGTTAGTAACTCCTTTTGTTAAGCCGCCTAAAACAGAAGCAGGAGTGACATCTTCAGGCATCAAAGTGGAGATTCCAAAATTCTTCGCATATTCAATACCCAGCTGGGGAGAAACGGTTTCCATGAGGCAGCGGACCGCTATAATATTCATGGAATAAATAATCCCATCCCGGATGCTGGAGTAGCCGAGCCAGCCTTGGCTGTACCAGTTGGAGAAGGATTTGGAATTGGCAGAATAAGGAGCATCATAATACACAGTCCCTAAAGTACTTTCGCAGGTATCAAGGGCAGGGGCAAAAGCCGTAAGAACCTTAAAAGTGGAGCCTGGCTGCCTAAGGGTGTCACATGCCCGGTTTAAGGTCAGACTGGCAGTCTTTTCTCCTCGCCCGCCGCTGATGGCCTTAACCTGACCTGTTGCTTGGTCCATAATCACAAAGGAAGCCTGAGGCTGCAAGGTGGTGTGGAGCCGCTCTCCAATGATCTCGTCCCCTTCCTGCAGCAGCCATGCTTTATAGCTGTCCACATCAGCCTGAACTGCCTCTTGGGAAGGGTAAAGGCCATCATAGCCTGTGTTTCCAAGGATGGTTTTTTGGTATTTACGAATATTTTCTTCTGAAAAATGTTCTGTGGTTCCATCTCCATGAGTTATGGACAGGCGGTATTCCATAGAATATTTGGCAGTTGAATAGTTTTCTGGATTATTTATCTCTTCATCTACAATAGCTTGGATGACTGGATCTTGGGTGGTAAAAATCTTAAGGCCTCCACTGTAAAGGAGGTTGTATGCCTGAGTTTCCGAATAGCCCAGCTTTTCCTTCAGAGCTTCTGTCACCTGTTGGGTAAGCTCGTCCGTAAAATAGCTGTAGGGCGTAGAGCTTTCCCTGGAGACCAGATCCACATTCTGGATCCTATCATATACATTATCGGCCAACGCCTCTTCCTGCTGCTCTTTGGAAATAAGGTTCTGATCCACCATATACTGAAGGATAATCTTCCTCTTTTTTTCATTTTCTTCCCTGCCGCTGATTGGATTTAGTTTCGCCGGATTCTGAGTGATTCCAGCAATGACTGTACACTCGGAAAGAGTCAGATCAGAAACCTCTTTGTTAAAATACCGTTTGGCAGCAACTTTAACGCCCAGAGTATTATTTCCCAGGTTGATCGTATTAAGATAATTGGTAAGGATCAGCTTTCGGTCCATGGCTTTAGTCAGTTGGAGAGCCAGGTATTGCTCCTGTACCTTCCTTTCAATTTTTGCGCCCCAGCTTTTTTCGCTTCCGCCCTTGAGCACATTGTTTTTAATGAGCTGCTGGGTAATTGTACTGCCGCCGCCGCTGTAATTATGGGTAATGAGGCCTACAGCAGCTCTGGTAATGGAACGGATATCGATGCCATTATGGCTCCAAAAACGGGAATCCTCTATGGCGATAAATGCATTGATTAATTCCTCAGGCAGTTCTTCATAGGAAGCCTCCTCACGGTTAGAGCCGGCTTTTACCAGGGTATCAGTCAAAGCGCCTGTGCTATCATATACTGTAGTGGCATAACCGCTGGGAACAATGGTTTCCATGTTGATTTCCGGTGCGCTATCAATAATTCCACGGATCATTCCGATCCCTATGCTGGCACTTACAAGGCCTGTAAACAGGCAGAGGATAAAGAACGCTTTTACAAGAGAAAAACAGAATTTAGAAAAATATTTTCTGCTTCTGGAATTCATGGACTTTATCTTCTGTTCTGTTGCATACTTGCCATAATTCATAAAAGTCCTCCTTAATTGAATGCAGAATATGACATACACTACAGTATAGCAAAAATTTCCTGACAATTCAATCATTCTTATTTTTTCACCTTATTGGGGAAAGAATACCATTTAGGAAAGGATTCGTTTTAATTTTCCATGGCTAAGGTATGAAAAGGAATGGTTGGAAAAAGGGTTAGAACATTTTTCGTTTGACAGCGCTTTCATCCTTTGAATCTGGAAATGTACCGGGTCAAATTGGCATTGACAGCAGTATTCCCATCATGTAAAATTTTCAATAAGATTGATTCGGCCTGGAAAGGAAAAGCAGATAGAAAGAGAGGAAAAAGAAAACATATGAATGAAATAAAACCCCCAAGAAAGCCGTTGATTTTTTATTACATGATGGTTCTGCTCGCACTGATGCTCTTTAACCTTTTGGTTTCCCCCAGGCTCTTTACCGCCAGGGTGCAGGAAGTGGATTATGGCAGATTCTTAGATATGGCAGAGAATCGGGAGCTGAAAGAAGTACAGATTAAAGACAATGAAATTCTATTTTCCGATAACGGCCAGCCTCAAAGGTACTATAAAACGGGGAGAATGGATGATATCTTCCTGGTGGACAGGCTCTATAAGGCAGGAATCCGGGATTTTGGCTCTCCTATCATTAAGCAGATGTCGCCCCTGCTCAGCATGATATTAAGCTGGGTGGTTCCCATGGCTGTCTTCGTCATTCTGGGACAGCTCCTGTCACGATATATGATGAAAAAAATGGGAGGCGCAGGCGGACTGGGCAATGCCATGTCCTTTGGAAAAAGCAATGCAAAGGTCTATGTCCGCTCTACAGACGGTATCCGATTTGCAGATGTGGCTGGGGAGGATGAGGCCAAGGAGCTTCTAAAGGAAATTGTAGATTATCTCCACAAGCCGGAACGATATGCACAGATCGGCGCCGCCATTCCGAAAGGAGCCTTGCTGGTAGGCCCTCCTGGAACAGGGAAAACCCTTCTGGCAAAGGCAGTAGCCGGTGAGGCAGAAGTTCCCTTTTTTTCTATTTCTGGATCTGAATTCGTAGAAATGTTTGTAGGAATGGGGGCAGCAAAGGTCCGAGATCTGTTTAAGCAGGCCAATGAAAAGGCCCCTTGTATTGTATTCATTGATGAAATTGATACCATTGGAAAGAAGAGGGACAGCGGAGCCTTGGGAGGAAATGATGAAAGGGAGCAGACCCTGAATCAGCTTCTTACAGAGATGGATGGGTTTGATGCAAAGAAAGGGGTTATTATTCTGGCTGCGACCAATCGTCCTGAATCTCTTGACCCAGCACTTCTGCGCCCTGGCCGTTTTGACCGGAGAATACCAGTAGAACTGCCGGATCTGGCTGGAAGAGAGGCAATCCTCAGGGTTCATGCCAAAAAAGTAAAAATCCGGGATGATGTGGATTTTTCTGCGATTGCTAAGACAGCGGCAGGCACGTCAGGAGCAGAGCTTGCTAACATCGTGAATGAAGCCGCTTTAAGGGCCGTCCGTTTAGGAAGAACCGTTGTAACTCAGGAAGATATGGAAGAGAGTATAGAGGTGGTAATCGCAGGATATCAGAAGAAAAATAAAATCCTTTCTGATCATGAAAAGATGGTGGTAGCTTATCATGAGATCGGCCATGCCCTTGTGGCTGCCCTTCAAAGCCATTCGGCTCCAGTGACAAAGATTACCATTATTCCCCGTACCTCTGGCGCCCTGGGCTATACCATGCAGGTGGAGCAGGATGAACACAACCTGATGACAAAGGAAGAGCTGGAAAATAAAATTGCCACCTATACAGGAGGAAGGGCAGCGGAAAGCCTGATTTTCCATTCCATCACCACAGGGGCTGCCAATGATATTGAACAGGCGACTAAGCTTGCCAGGGCCATGGTAACGCGGTTTGGCATGAGCGATGAATTTGGCATGGTTGCGCTAGAAACAGTAGGGAATCAATATCTTGGAGGCGATACCTCTTTGGCATGTTCCTCAGAAACAGCAGCAGAAGTTGACCGGAAGATAATCCGTGTGGTAAAAACACAGTATGAAAAGGCAGAGGCCCTTTTAAGGGCCCATATGAAAGAGCTGAATTCTCTTTCCCAGTTCCTCTATTCCAGAGAAACAATTACTGGGGAGGAATTTATGGAAATCCTGAGCCAGTTTAAGGAAGAAAAAGAAGAAAGCCAGGAGGTTTAAGGTGGGATTGATTGGGAAAAAATGGGATTAAAAGGGAAAATCTGACACTTTTCCTAGATTAGGAGTTTTGACACCTTAAATTATGGACAGTGATACGGCTCAACATTCGGAAAGGCATTAAATGATGGATGGGGGATACTTATGATAGAAGAATATAAAATTCTATATAAAGGCGGAGAAGGAGAAATCGTGGAGAAAAAATCCCGTTTTATTGCTGCCGCAAAACCTGTGGAATCAGAAGAGGAGGCCCTCGCTTTTATTGAAGAAAGAAAGAAGAAATACTGGGACGCTTCTCATAACTGCTCTGCTTATGTGATCGGCGAGAGGGGAGAGATACAACGATGCAGTGACGATGGGGAGCCGGGACAGACAGCAGGCCGCCCCATGCTGGATGTGCTTTTAGGAGAAGAGGTGCGCAACGCCTGTATTGTGGTTACAAGGTATTTTGGCGGAACTCTCTTAGGTACAGGAGGGCTGGTACGGGCTTATTCCAGGGCTGCAAAGATTGGATTGGAAAATAGCGAAGTCATAGTAAAATGTCTGGCAGATGAAATAGAGGTAGAGACAGATTATAATGGGGTAGGAAAAATCCAATATATTGCTGCTCAGGAAGGAGTCACTGCTTTGGAGAGCAGATATGGAGAAAGGGCAGAATTTTCCTTCCTTATTCCAGTAAGGACTACAGAGGGTTTTGTAGCAAAAATTAGGGAAGGAACCAGCGGCCGAAGCCGGATTGAGAAAAAAAGACAGGTTTATTATGGGCTTTTGGGAAAAGAAGTTATAGTTTTTGATTAAATCTATTGCAATCTGAAAAATATGATGATATACTCACTGACTGAGATTAGAGTGTTAAAAATATGCTGAGACGTTTTCAGACAGATAATTTTCATATGTTATCCTATGAAATAAAAAAGGTGAGACAGGGGGCTGCTGCAGATTGTATAAGCTCATTCTTTGGCAGCAGTCTCTTTTCAATGAAAGATTGGAAGGAAGAATACGGTTATGAATATGAAACGAGACGATGTGAGAAATGTTGCCATTATCGCCCATGTTGACCACGGAAAAACTACCCTTGTGGATGCTCTTTTAAAGCAGAGCGGTATATTCCGTGAAAATCAGGCGGTGGAAGAACGGGTTATGGATTCCAATGCCATTGAAAAGGAGCGGGGAATTACTATTCTTTCTAAAAATACGGCAGTTACCTACAAGGGAACCAAGATTAATATCGTAGATACTCCCGGCCATGCAGATTTTGGCGGCGAGGTGGAGCGTGTATTGAAAATGGTAGATGGCGTAATCCTTGTAGTAGATGCCTATGAAGGCGCCATGCCTCAGACAAAATTCGTGTTAAGGAAGGCCTTAGAGCTGGATCTGCCGGTTGTAGTATGCATCAATAAGATAGACAGGCCAGAGGCGCGTCCAGACGAGGTAATTGATGAGATCCTGGAGCTTTTTATGGATCTGGATGCCTCTGACGAGCAGCTTGACTGCCCATTTGTCTTTGCGTCTGCAAAGGCCGGTTTCGCAAAAAAGGATATGAAGGATGAGGGAGTGGATATGGCTCCTTTATTTGAGACGATCATTGACTATATCCCGGCGCCGGAGGGAGATCCAGAAAGCGCTACTCAGGTTTTGATAAGCACGATTGATTATAATGAATATGTAGGAAGAATCGGAATCGGAAAGGTGGATAATGGAGTCATCCGTGTAAACCAGGAATGTGTCCTTGTAAACCATCACGATCCGGATAAATGTAAGAAAATTAAAATAGGAAAGCTGTATGAATTTAACGGCCTCTCAAGAGGGGAAGTGACAGAAGCAGAAATCGGCTCGATTGTTGCGATTTCCGGAATTGCAGACCTTCATATCGGCGATACCATCTGTTCTCCGGAAAAGCCAGAAGCGATTCCCTTCCAAAAGATTTCAGAGCCTACCATTGCTATGGATTTTATGGTAAATGACAGTCCCCTGGCAGGACAGGAGGGCAAATATATTACCTCCAGACACTTAAGGGATCGGCTGTTCCGCGAATTAAATACAGATGTAAGCTTAAGAGTGGAGGAAAAGAGCCCGGATTGCTTTAAGGTATCAGGAAGAGGTGAACTTCATCTGTCAGTCCTGATTGAAAACATGCGCAGAGAGGGATATGAGTTTGCAGTGAGCAAGGCCGAGGTGCTTTATAAGACCAATGAAAGAAATCAGAAGATAGAACCTATGGAGCTGGCTTATGTGGACGTGCCGGAAGAATTTACTGGAAGTATTATTCAGAAGCTGACCAGCAGGAAGGGAGAGCTTCAGGGAATGAGCCCAGCAGCAGGAGGATATACCAGGCTGGAGTTTTCCATTCCATCCAGAGGCCTGATCGGATACCGTGGAGAGTTTATGACTGATACCAAGGGAAACGGAATCCTGAATACGATTTTTGACGGCTACAGCCTTTATAAAGGAGATTTGTCCTATCGCCCTACTGGTTCATTGATTGCCTATGAGGCAGGGGAATCCATTACCTATGGCCTGTTTAACGCCCAGGAGAGAGGTACATTGTTTATCGGACCAGGTGTGAAAGTATATTCCGGTATGGTAGTAGGCTCTAATCCCAAGGCCGAGGACATTGAGCTGAACGTATGTAAGACCAAAAAACTGACTAATACCCGTTCCTCCAGCGCAGATGAGGCGCTAAAGCTCACACCTCCTAAGGAGATGAGTCTGGAACAGTGCCTGGACTTTATTGACACAGATGAGCTTTTAGAGGTTACGCCTAAGAGCCTGCGGATTCGGAAAAAGATTTTGGATCCTACATTAAGAAAGCGGGCGGCTATCAGCAAGAAGATGCAGCAGTAAATGGTTTCTAATGATATAAAAAAGGCATAGGGTCTGCTGCTCTATCGCATTGAGGGAGATGTGCTGCTTGCACTGGAACACATAGTGGCTTATTTGGCAAATAGCAATGCTGATACATGGAATATTAATGAATTAGTTATTATGATTCGATGTACTAGCCTGGGTGATAAGCAGTAATAGAGGATAAAATGGAATCAATAAATTAAATCTTGCATTTATCTTTTCATTCTGCTAATATTATTATAAAGGTACCTTTTTTCGCACAGCAGAAAGTGAAATTCAGGTATATCAAATGTGCTGGAATACCATTATCCATGGCGGTGCGTAATTGTGTATATGAAGGTTTAAGGATAGCGAGGTGGTTGTATGGACATTGCTGCATTATCAGTTTCTATGTCTACGAGTAGGTTTGCTGCAGATGTAAGTATGGCTTTAATGTCTAAGGCGCTTGATACAGCGGAGATAGCTGGAGAAGCGCTCACTGAGATGATGGAAGCTGCTTCCATTGTTCCAGGACTGGGAGAACATATTGATATACGGGCATAGATAAAAAAAAGAGGGAGCCAGGGTTGATAGAAAAATCAGCACCTGGTTCTTTCTTTTTTTATTTTCATATAAAAAGATATGAGTTTTATCCGCTTATTCATTACGAAAACAGATGGAATAAGTTTAAAAAAGAAAATGGAATAGGTTGGACTTGCCCCTGGTGTTTACCAAGGCATTTTCAGCAATATTCAGATTTGACAGTTGTGGATTTTTCAGATTTAGCGCAAGGCTGCAAAACCCATGATGAATTTATTGAAAAAATGAAGCTGATTTCTGAAACAGACTTGAATTACTTTGGACTGGCTATCTGCGGGGCAAAAAAGAAAGTGAATAAACTCACTGGCAGTATGCCGTTACTTCGATAAGGAGTTTTCAAGCACACATATTATTTGTTTCATGAAATACCCCCATGGGGTACTTGACAAATGACTGCAAAGATATTATAATCCTTATATACCCCCATAGGGTATGCGAAATCAGAATAATGGATATAATAAGTTCCATGAAAAGAAGGAAGGCAGAAAGGGAGGCAGGCATATGAAAACGGAATTATATCATATAGACGGCATGGCTTGTGCTGCATGCAGTGCGGCAGTGGAAAGAGTTACCAGAAAAATGGCAGGGGTGCTGGAAAGCAATGTAAACCTGACAACCAATAAAATGGTAATCACCTATGATGAAGCTCAGGTGACACCAGAAATGATCTGTGACAAGGTAAGTAAGGCAGGCTTTACAGCCTCTTTGGAAGAGGCAGGAACAGATAAGAAAAAACAGGAAGAGAAAGAACGGAAAAAGCAGGAGGAAACCCTCCATAAAGAAAAAAAAAGAGTGGTTTTAGCAATCTGTTTTGCTGTGCCGCTTCTCTACATTTCTATGGGACATATGCTTCCTGTGCCCCTTCCCCTTCCAACGACTTTGAAGCCTGATAATTATCCCTTAAACTATGCATTGGCACAGCTCGTTTTAACAACAGTGGTTCTTATATTTGGAAGAAAATTTTATATTGTAGGCTTTAAAGCTCTTTTGAAAGGAAATCCCAATATGGATTCTTTGGTAGCCATTGGTACAGGAAGCGCATTTCTTTACAGCCTTTATATGACTGCTGGAATTGGGAGCAATCCTATGAATGCCCATCATCTTTACTATGAGTCTGCTGCAGTGGTGGTCACTTTGGTTATGCTGGGAAAATATATGGAAAGCCGCAGCAAAGGAAAGACCTCAGAGGCTATTCGAAAGCTGATGGAGCTGGCGCCGGATACAGCTGTTCTTTTGATAGATGGAGAGGAACGGGAAGTGCCTACAGATTCCGTATTTCCTGGGCAGACCCTGGTGATTAAGCCAGGAAGCAGGATTCCTCTGGATGGGGTTGTGAAAAGGGGCAGCAGCAGTGTGGATGAATCCATGCTTACGGGCGAGAGCATTCCGGTAGAGAAGCAGGAGGGCGACAGCCTGATCGGGGGCAGCATGAATTATAATGGAGCTATGGAAATGGAAGTCACCCATGTGGGAAATGATACGACCCTTTCTAAAATCGTTAAAATGATTGAAGATGCCCAGGGGAAAAAAGCGCCTATTTCCAAGCTGGCAGACCAGGTGGCTGGTATCTTCGTACCGGCGGTTATGGCAATTGCTCTTGTGGCAGCCCTGGGATGGTGGTTCTTAGGTGGAAAGGAGTTGTCCTTTGTACTGACAATCTTTGTATCAATTCTAGTAATTGCCTGCCCCTGTGCCTTAGGGCTTGCAACACCTACAGCTATTATGGTAGGAACCGGCGTGGGAGCGAACCATGGCATTCTGATAAAAAGCGGAGAAGCCCTGGAAATCTGCCATAAAGTAGATGCAGTCGTTCTGGATAAGACAGGGACAATTACAGAGGGAAAGCCAAGGATAACGGACGTTCTGCCGTCAGAAGATTGGAATGAAGAGAAGCTGCTTCGTATTGCCGCAAGCTGCGAGCTTCTCTCCGAGCATCCTTTAGGAAAGGCAATTGTAGAGGGTGCAAAGGAAAGAGGGATATCTCTTTCCAGGCCGGAGGAATTTACCAGTGTTACTGGGGCTGGTATCCTTACAGAGCTGGAGGGTCAGGAGATTGCAATCGGCAATTACAGGATTCTGGACAGGGAGGGAATTGCCCTAGAAGGGGAATGGAAGGAAAAGGCGGAGCAGATGGCATCAGAAGGGAAAACACCCATGTATGTATCTGCGGACAGGAGCTTAAAAGGAATCATTTGTGTGGCTGATACAATAAAGGAAGGGAGTACATCAGCTGTAGACAGCTTGAAGGAACTGGGGATCCAGGTATATATGCTGACTGGAGATAATAGGAAAACAGCAGAATACATTGGAAGCCAGGCCCATATTGATAATGTGATTGCTGAGGTACTGCCAGACGATAAGGCTAATGTGGTAACAGGCTTGCAGAAGGAAGGAAAAACTGTTATGATGGTGGGAGATGGTATCAATGATGCTCCGGCTTTGGTGCAGGCAGATGTGGGAACAGCCATTGGTTCTGGCAGTGATATTGCCCTGGAATCAGGAGATGTGGTATTGATGAAGTCAGATCTGCAGGATGTATACCGGGCAGTAAAGCTTAGCAAAGCCACGATCAGGAATATTAAGCAGAACTTGTTTTGGGCATTTTTCTATAATAGTTTGGGAATCCCGGTAGCAGCAGGACTTCTATATCTGATGGGCGGCCCGCTGTTAAGCCCTATGATTGGCGGCTTTGCCATGTCCTTAAGCTCTGTATGTGTGGTAAGCAATGCCCTGCGCTTAAGGACCATACGTCTGTAAAGGAAGGAACAGAGGAATGGAAGATATGGAATGTACCTGTGTGAAACATAAACACAGGTCCAAAGAGGAAGAAAAAGCCCTTTTAACCCGTCTGAACCGAATAGAGGGACAGATTCGGGGAATCAAAAACATGGTAGAAAACGAGAGATATTGTATTGATATTTTAACCCAGGTGTCTGCGGTACAGGCAGCATTAGACAGCTTTAACCGGACTCTTCTTACTGATCACATCCATACCTGTGTGGTGGAGAGGGTGGAAAAGGGAGATATGGAGGTTGTGGAAGAGCTTTGGAAAGCGATTCAGAAGCTGATGAGGTGAAACGAAAAAGTCAGGAATCAATATGGTGTGGTAAAGCGAAAAAGTTAAGAAGTAATAAAAAGTAAGGATAATCAATGAAGAAAGGGAGAAAAAGATGAAACAGTTTAAATGTGAGGACATGATGTGTATGCACTGCGTGGGAAGGATTGACAAAGGGCTGGAGGCTGAGAATATCAGCCATGGAGTAGATTTGGATACAAAAACCGTTACAATCCATGAGGACAGCGAGGCCAAAAAGGCAGCTGAAATACTGGATGATTTGGGCTTTACGCCGGTAGAGATATAAGGCTGAACAGGAAGGCTGATGGAAAGAGGAAGGCGGCATTGAGGTCAGGGCTCATGATGAAGATGTATGGCTGACACAGAAAAGTATGGCTCAGATTTCCGACTGTTCCACAGACAATATCAGCCTACATTTGAAAAATACTTTTTCCAGTGGTGAAATGAATACACAAGCAGTTGCCGAGAAATCCTCGGCAACTGTTTCTGATGATAAAAAATATGCTGACACTTTTCCTAGGCTAAGGGCTTTAGCACCTTAATCCTCATAAGAAAAGTGTCATAAAAGGTTTTATTTATGTGAGAGGAAGAGCCCTTATTTCCGGCGAAAACATGGATAAAATTTGCAAATTAGTGTTGACAATTAAGACAATTCGTATTATACTATGCAACGTAGTCAGCGAGGCGTGGCTCAGTTTGGTAGAGCGCTGCGTTCGGGACGCAGAGGCCGCAAGTTCGAATCTTGTCGCCTCGACTATAAGGCCTATTGGTCAAGCGGTCAAGACGCCGCCCTCTCACGGCGGAAACCCGGGTTCGATTCCCGGATAGGTCATTGGATGCTTTGGATGGATATCCAAAGCATTTTTTACAAACGCTACTGTGGCTCAGTCGGTAGAGCAATTGATTCGTAATCAATAGGTCAGGGGTTCGAGTCCCCTCAGTAGCTTTCCAAGGAATCTGAAAATTAATAGGGATATAGGGTCTGACAGGACGTTATATCCTTTTTGCCATAAAAAGAAATGGTAGAGGCGCGGCTTTAAAGAGTACCCCGGATAAAGCATGGGAGCTGTCCTGGAGGGAAAGGGAAAGCCGCCGAAGGAGAATATACCTTCCCATAGGTATTTTTCCTGGGCTGCCGCAGAATATGCGTCAGACTGTCACAACGTGTGAAGCGCTATCATTGGAAAAAAGAATCTCTCTTGATACCATAGATGCGCACGCGGAAAGCTGCTGTTTATGGTATTTTTTATTCTGTAGGATAAAGGTGTCAAAATCTCTGGCTTAGGAAAGGCATCAGAATATTTTTGCTCCCTAATCCTATAATAAACAATAAATAAAGCTTAAGAGGGAGAAATATTTATGGAAAGACGAAAAGACAAAAGAACAAAAGAAATGCTTTTCCGGCTTTTTATTATGGCCGCCTTGTGTACCCTTCTTTTTACAGTGACCGCTTTTGCAGAAGGGGAGGGAGCAGAAGGATATCAGCCGACACTCTATGCGACCTTCTGGGCTCTGGTGCCTCCAATTGTTGCAATTGGCTTGGCATTGATTACAAAAGAAGTATATAGTTCACTTTTTATAGGAATTGTGGTAGGGGGACTGTTTTATTCAGGATTCCGATTTGAGGAGACTGTGCTCCATGTATTTCGAAGTGGCTTAATTTCTGTGCTGAGTGATTCCTACAACATGGGAATCCTGATCTTCCTTGTTATCTTAGGAATTATGGTTTCCCTTATGAATAAGGCAGGCGGTTCTGCTGCATTTGGCCGATGGGCTGGAACAAAGATTACGACCAGAGCAGGAGCTCAGTTGGCTACGGCAGCATTAGGAGTTCTAATTTTTATCGATGATTATTTTAACTGTTTGACAGTAGGGAGTGTTATGCGCCCAGTAACAGATAAACATAAAATTTCCAGGGCAAAGCTGGCATATCTGATCGATGCCACAGCAGCACCAATATGTATCATTGCTCCTATTTCTTCCTGGGCTGCAGCTGTTACTGGCTTTGTAGAAGGAGAGGATGGTTTTGCTCTGTTTATTTCAGCAATTCCATACAATTATTATGCACTGCTTACCATTACTATGATGATAGTAATTGCCATTTTAGGGATTGATTATGGCCCGATGGCAGTCCATGAGAAAAATGCAGTAGAACATGATGATATTTATACAACACCGGACAGGCCCTATGCGAATGCAGCAGCAGTAGACAATGTGGGAAGAGGAACTGTAATGGATCTTGTGATTCCGATTGCTGCCTTGATTGTATGCTGTGTGATCGGCATGATTTATACAGGAGGCTTTTTTGACGGTGCAGGCTTTGTAGAGGCATTTTCCGGAAGCGATGCTTCAGAGGGTCTGGCAATGGGAAGCTTTTTCGGCCTTATGATTACGATTGCTCTGTATCTTATCAGACGTATTATGAGCTTTGAAGAGTGTATGTCCTGCATTCCGGAGGGGTTTAAAGCAATGGTTCCAGCAATTCTGATCCTTTCCTTTGCATGGACTCTGAAAGCGATGACAGACAGTTTAGGAGCAGCAGAATATGTGGCTTCCATCATGGAATCCAGTGCAGGAAATTTGATGAATTTGCTGCCGGCATTTATTTTCCTGGTAGGCTGTTTCCTGGCCTTTGCCACAGGCACTTCCTGGGGAACCTTTGGAATTTTAATCCCGATTGTAGTTGCAGTCTTCGCAAATACGAACCATGAGCTGATGACAATTTCTATTTCTGCCTGTATGGCAGGAGCTGTGTGCGGAGATCATTGTTCTCCCATATCTGATACAACAATCATGGCATCAGCAGGAGCACAATGTAACCATGTGAACCACGTGTCCACCCAGCTTCCTTATGCAGTAATGGTTGCTGCTGTTTCCTTTGTTACCTATATTGTAGCAGGTTTTACCCAGAATCCTCTTGTTTCCCTTCCAGTAGGACTTGTCCTTCTGTTTGCTGTTCTTTTCAGTATCCGTTCAAGAAAGGAAGGAAAGCATATCGCATAGGCAGTGGGATGAGCTGGCAGGAATGAGGAGTATTCTGAGAAAAGATTAGTGATACGGTTGAAAAAGCAATTTTCAGGAATATTTTAAAAGGCTGTTGTAAATGATGTTTTCATACGATATATAGTATGGCGATTTGGATATCTTTGCTATATATTGTATGAAAGGAGTTTGCAGCAGCCTCTTTTGCGACCTGTAGAAAGAAAGAGTTTACGGAGAGATTACCTATATAAGTCGTTTGAGAATTTTTTTGTGACTTTGTCACTGAATGAAAAGATTTCCCTCTATATACTAATGAAAAACAGGAGGGGATTTATTATGATAAAGAGAAAAGCAGCAGTCAATATCCGGGAATGTGTCGCTTGTGGATGCTGTATCAAGGTCTGCCCGAAAGGTGCGATAGCCATTCCAAAAGGCATATATGCTGAAATCAATCAAGATCTATGTGTCGGATGTGGGCGATGTGTAAAGGAATGTCCGGCAAGTGTTATCACATTGGAGGTGATAGAACAATGAAACAAAAAAAGAAATGGTATGACTATCTTTGGATTGTGTCTCTTACATATCTGATTTTGGGATTTTTCAATATTCTATTTGCCTGGCTCGGACTTCTTTGCTTCTTTATACCGCTGATTATATCAGTCGTAAAAGGAAATAAAGCTTATTGTAATAAGTATTGCGGCAGAGGGCAGTTGTTTTCCCTTGTAGGAGGCAGGTTTGGAATTTCTCGCAAAAAAGATATTCCCAAATGGATGAGATCAAGGTATTTCAGATATGGATTTTTGATTTTTTTCTTTGTAATGTTCTTTCTCATGCTGTGGAATACCTATTTAGTGTTTACTGGAGCAAAAGATTTGAGTATGGTGATAACGCTGCTGTGGACATTTAAGGTTCCTTGGCATTGGGCTTATCACGGCACATTATTTTCTAATGGAGCAGCACAGTTTGCCTTTGGATTTTACAGTGTAATGCTTACATCCACCATTCTTGGTTTTATTACAATGGTTCTATTTAAGCCTCGTTCATGGTGTGTATACTGCCCGATGGGAACCATGACACAGCTTATATGTAAAGCAGGAAATGTGATCTCATCACAGAAAACAAAAAAATAACAGGTTATAATAAAACAAAAGTAAAAGAAGAAAGGATGAAAACCATTATGTCAGTACTTAGTGTTAATAAAAACAATTTCAACTCCATCAAAGAGAGCAGTAAGCCGGTTCTTCTCGATTTCTATGCGGACTGGTGCGGTCCCTGCCGTATGGTGTCCCCTCTGGTGGATGAGATTGCAGAGGAAAATCCCCAGTATCTTGTAGGTAAAATCAATATAGACAGCGAGCCTGAATTGGCTCAGGAATTTGGCGTTCTAAGCATTCCTACACTGGTCGTAATAAAGGACGGCAAAGTTGTCAATCGCTCAACAGGAGCAAGACCAAAGAAACAGATTCTTGCTATGTTAGAGAGTTAACTTAGTTTAGAGAGCTAATTTACGGAGATGTTTTTTATCAAGGATTTTAATGCCTCCTCGGGAAACCTCCACAATCCCTTCACTTGTAAAGTATTTAAGCATACGGGATACAACTTCACGGGCAGAACCCATATAGCGGGCTATCTGCTCGTGAGTCAAGGTGATCGTATCAGAACTAGTTCGGATCGATTCATCTAAAAGAAAAATAGCAAGCCGTTTGTCCATACTCATAAATAGAATTTGCTGCATAACCCACATTACATCTGAAAAGCGGCTGACCGCTGTTTCGAGAGAGAATATTTTAATGCTTGGATTGCGCTCTGATACTGCCGCAAAGGCAGGACCGCTGATTACATAGCATTCGCTGTCCTCCTCAGCATCTATAAACACATCAAAGGTGATAGCCTGGAGTACGCAGGAAGCGGACAGCATACACATATCACCCTTATGCAGGCGGTAAAGCGTGATATCTTTTCCCTCATCGGACATGATATAAAGTCTGAGACTGCCTGAACGGACAAATATTACGCCAGAACACTCATTGCCATCGTGGATATTGGTTCCCTTAGGATAGGTCAAAGATAGAGAATGGCGGCAGAGATAATCCCGATCAGTATCTGTTATTTCCTCCCAAAAAGGAAACAGATTTTTATAAACCGATTCAAATACAGTTTGTGCCATATGGTACAGCTCCTTTCAGAAAATCTGGTCTACACCTTATGATTCCCTTAAAAATTTCTTTCCTTATATCATACTCTTGTATTTGGTAAAATACAAGCTGCTGTGAAAGTTCCCTTGATCGAGAGTGTGAAAATTCTCTTTATCGAGCCCTCTTTTTGATATCCGAATTTTTAGGGAAGATAGATTATTTTTGGAAAGGGTTTTTAATCAATTCCCCCTATCCCATATATTTTGTGTTATAATGTGTTATATGGTTCTATCTCCCTTATTTTTTCGTTATTAGAGTTTGAAATGCTCTATAGGAGAATTTGAGTGGTAAATATCCTAATATCGAATATTTGATATGGGTAAATGATAAAAAGTCCAGACCGACAGAAAGGAAAAACTATGAAAACAGCATTAACGATTGCTGGAAGCGATTGCAGCGGCGGCGCTGGGATCCAGGCAGATATTAAAACGATGACTGCTCATGGTGTATATGCTATGAGTGCAGTTACAGCATTGACTGCTCAGAATACCACAGGGGTAAAAGCTATCATGGAGGTGAGAGAGGAGTTTCTGGCAGCCCAATTAGATGCAGTATTTACCGATATTTTTCCAGATGCCGTAAAAATTGGAATGATTTCCTCCAGGGGACTGATTCAGGTAATCGGAGAAAAGCTGAAAAAATATAAGGCAATTAATGTTGTAATCGATCCAGTTATGGTTTCTACAAGCGGTTCCAGACTGATGAGCGATGATGCAATCGATGCTGTGAAAGAGGAACTATTTCCGCTAGCAGATTTACTGACACCAAATATTCCGGAGGCAGAGGTATTATCCGGCATGAGGATAAGGACAAAGGAGGATATGGAAAAGGCGGCAAAGCTGATCGGGGACAGGTGCCGCTGCGCTGTACTCTGCAAAGGAGGGCATCAGCAAAGGGATGCTGATGACCTCCTTTATCAGGATGGGAGTTTCTGGTGGTTTTATGGAAAAAGAATTGACACATTCAATACTCATGGAACCGGCTGCACCTTATCAAGTGCAATTGCCTCTAATCTGGCCAAGGGGCAGGAACTTCATCAGGCAGTGGAAGAGGCAAAGTTTTATTTGTCTCTATCTCTGGAGGCAAAGCTTGATTTAGGGAAGGGAAACGGACCAATGAATCATGCATTTGATATACGGGGAGAGTTTAGAGGACCGGATAAAAGGCCATAGAAGGAGAGGGATAAAGGGATGAGGCAGATGGATTGTTGCTTGCCTGTGATTATAATTCTTTAGGCCAGGTCCAGTCTTGCTTTTTCCAAAAAGAGAGGCTATAATGAAAAATAGTCAGGCGCCAGAACGGGAAACGATTTACTGTGTGATGGCCTGCCTTGCCAAGCATGGGCTGGTATGGCCGTCATGGAAAAGGAGACATTATATGGACTGGGGCAGAAAATCCGCAAATTTATGGAGGTAAGAAGGATGAATGAGACCATTAAAAACTTAATTGAGAGAAGAAGTATCCGCAGATACAAACCAGAGCAGATTAAAGATGAGGAATTGGAGATGATTCTGGAGGCAGGTAAATATGCAGCTTCTGGAAAGAATATGCAGCCAACCCATATGGTTGTGATTCAGGATAAAGAGGTTTTAAAGAAGCTATCTGATATGAATAAGGAATTTTTAGGAAAGCCAGAGATGGAAGATGCATTTTTTGGTGCGCCGACAGTTGTTTTGGTACTGGCTGATAGGAAATCTTCCAATTATCTTTATGATGGAAGCCTGGTTATGGGGAACCTGATGGCAGCTGCCCAATCCCTGGGAATCGGTTCCTGCTGGATTAATCGTGCAAAAGAGGAATTTAATACAGAATATGGAAAATCCCTTCTGAAGGAGTGGGGACTTGAGGGAGATTATGAGGGAATCGGCCATTGTATCCTAGGCTATATAGATGGTGAAAATCCTAAGGCAGCTCCTAGGAAAGAGGATTTTGTTACCTATGTGAGATAAGTGAAAATATTTCAAACAGTAACCTTCATGCTTAAGGGCAGTGCGCTGCTATAGATGAAAGCATCTAGCGCATTTGGAATACCTGAACTCAGTTTTCTGCTGCGCAGAAAAGGGTAGTTTCATAGTAAGGCAGTGGATAGGGTTTTCATATTAGGAAAACCATCCGCTGCTTTTTCGATTCAGAAATTTGTGCCAGCTCAGGAGCAGATGCGGCAGAACCTTCTGTCAGTGTATCAGGCTTTATATTTTTATCATTCATCAGTGCAGCGGGCCTCCCTGAAGGTACTTTTTTCGCCGGATGTAAATGCTGGCTCTGGTATAACCGATATCTTCTGATACCGATTTTATACTTTCCCCCCAGTTCAAAACAACGATGAATTGCCTTCATTTTGACTTCTGCTGAGAGGGCTCGAGGCTGCTCTGCTGTGTTAGTATGCTTCAAAGGCTTTCATTCGGGCTTGGCCGCGCCTTCATTAGCTATCCATGTGTAAAGTTCTCTCTGTGTAGGATAGCCAAGAATCTGTATAGTGGTAGTTACGAACCGCATTGATGATACCCCTTTATAGCAGCCTGTGCTGTTACTCGCTTCGTTAATATACCTTCATTGGATTAAGTTTTACAAGAGGAGGACGATATATAGATATAGAATATTTTCGGCATTTTCTCATTTTAGCATTTTAATTGTTTCATAGAGGTGTGCTTCCTGCCTGTGAAAAGGCAGAGGAGACAGAGAGGGTATAGGGAATTTTTGGAGGTGTATGAATGAAAATTCAGAGTACGGGGATAGGACAATCGTTGCTTTTGGGGCGGGAAATAACTAGAACGGAAGAACAGAAAGAAGAGAAGGATGGGGAGCAGAGAATTTGTGACTTGATTCCTAAGCTGAAGGAACAGCCGGTCAGAGTGACGGTTTCCCAGGAGGCATATGACAATTTCCGTAAGAGTATGGAGGAGAAGGAGCAGCCGCCTTCCGTGGAAGAAATTAAGGCAGAAGTGGAAAGAACAAATCACATGATGGAGTCAACGATTTGGAGTTATAATTTTTGGCTTTCCTCAGATGTGGCAAAGCTGAATGAGGCAGATCGAGAACGCTCCGGGACTCTTTCCTGGCAGAATAGGGCAGAAAACATTATGGAAGCCTATACAAAGATTTATGATGAAATCGTGCAGGGATATAAAGATGGGACCAGAGAAAAATTTATCAGGAGTGAGGATGGGTATGAATTGCACAAGCTGACGATGGAAGAGGAGCTGGCAAGGCTGGATAAGGCTTATGAAAGCCAGATTGAATGGATGGAGCTTGATATCGCAAGAGAACCGGAGACGCTGGCAATGCTTGACCGGATAGAACAGAGCCGGCAGGAATGGGCTGAGAAGCTGGGCTATGAGATCGAGCGGAGAGTTTCCGAGGAGGATCTGAAAATGCGGTATGAGGATTGGAAGCAGATGCCTAAGGATATAGGTAAGAAGATGATTACCATAAGGGATAATTGGAAAAATGCCTACACCAATCTATCTAAGGGAGCCGAATGGAAAAATGTAGTGTCCATGATTAATGAAATGTTTGAAACAGATGAAAAGGAAAAGCTTCCTGAAAAATTTTATTCAGAAAAATATAAGTCCTGGGTAAAACTGGTATGACCAGTTTATCCATAACTCTCTGTTATAAGAAATATTCCTTTTCAATAGTTGACAAAATTTATCCATATTGATATGATGGAGAATGATATCGGTGCTGGTCAGTGTAGTACAGACACAAGCAGGCCAAAGCTGCCCGAAGTCAGGCACTATATATAGGGAACGGAGGAGTTCAATGGAAAATATGGAAAGGATTGTTCTATCCCTTCTGGTAGACAATACTGCAGGTGTCCTTGCCAGGGTATCCAGTTTGTTCAGCCGCAGGGGATATAACATTGAAAGTCTTACTGTCGGTACGACAGCGGACGAACGGTATTCCAGAATGACTGTAGTTTCCTTTGGAGACCAGAGAATTCTGGAACAGATTAAGAATCAGCTTGAGAAGCTGGAGGATGTGCGGGACATTAAAGAGCTGCGTGGAAATTCATCTGTATACAGAGAACTGATTCTGGTAAAGGTAAAGGCAAATGCCAGCCAGAGACAGGCAGTCAGTGCGATTGCAGATATATTCAGGGCTTCCATCGTAGACGTGGGTAAGGAATCTTTGACGATTATGCTTACGGGAGATCAGTCCAAACTGAATGCCCTGATTAATCTGGTGGAGGATTATGAAATTCTGGAGCTTGCAAGGACCGGTGTGACAGGTCTTTCCAGAGGGACAGAGGATGTCCGTTATTTACCGTAAGCTGAAGGGACAGGCCAGAGGCGGACAGAGAGTCGTCGGTCGTTCCCCTTTTTGCTGATACATTACCAAATATCTGAGGAGGAAAAGAAATCATGGCTAAGATTTATTACCAGGAAGATTGTAATTTATCCCTGTTAGAAGGCAAGACCATTGCTGTTATTGGTTATGGAAGCCAGGGACATGCACATGCACTTAACTTAAAGGAGTCCGGCTGCCATGTGATTGTAGGACTTTATGAGGGAAGCAAGTCCTGGGCAAAGGCAGAGGAGCAGGGCTTTGAAGTATATACAGCAGCAGAGGCTGCTAAGAAAGCAGATATCATCATGGTTTTAATCAATGATGAAAAGCAGGCTAAGATGTATAAGGAATCCATTGAGCCAAACCTGGAAGCAGGCAATATGCTTATGTTCGCTCATGGTTTTGCTATTCATTTTGGACAGATCGTAGTGCCTAAGGATGTAGATGTTACGATGATTGCTCCAAAGGCTCCGGGCCATACAGTAAGAAGTGAATATCAGAGGGGAAGAGGAACCCCATGTCTGGTTGCTGTACATCAGGACGCGACAGGCAAGGCATTGGATAAAGCTCTGGCATATGGACTTGCAATCGGCGGCGCAAGAGCAGGTATTCTGGAGACTACCTTCCGTGTGGAGACAGAGACAGACCTGTTCGGCGAGCAGGCTGTTCTTTGCGGCGGTGTATGCGCATTGATGAAGGCAGGCTTTGAAACTTTGACAGAAGCAGGTTATGCACCGGAGAACGCTTATTTTGAGTGTATCCATGAGATGAAGCTGATTGTAGACCTGATCTATGAAAGCGGTTTTGCAGGAATGAGATACTCTGTTTCTAATACTGCAGAGTATGGTGACTACATTACAGGGCCAAAGATTGTAACAGAAGAAACCAAGAAGGCAATGAAAAAGATCCTTTCTGATATCCAGGACGGCTCCTTTGCTAAGGAATGGCTCCTTGAGAACCAGGCAGGCTGCCCGCACTTCAATGCCATGAGAAAGCTGGAGGCAGAAGGCCCTCATGAGAAGGTTGGAAAAGAACTGCGTAAGCTTTATAGCTGGAATGATTCTGATAAACTGATTAATAATTAATATTGAGCAGCAGACAAAAAAAGAAAAAACTGGTGTGAGCCGGTTTCAGATAACATATCCCTTTCGAATCATGGAAAAGTGCGATTTGAAAGGGATATGTTTTATTTTATCCTAATAGAAAATTCCTTTGGATTTTCCGATAGGATTAGGGTGCCAAAAGGGTCGCAAACGGAAAAATATTCTGACACTTTTCCTAGGCTGGTAGTTTTGACACCTTAATCCCTATAGGATAAAAAGGATTTCTCCATCGAGACAGGAAAAAATAAGGCCGTTAAAGCAGCCTCTTATGGGAAGGGAAAACGAAACGTTTTCCTGGAACTGAAAAAAGAGATGCCAAAGATCGTTTTGGCAACAGTATACAATAATTTAAATGCACTTTGGAGGGAGGGCATGATCCGAAAGGTGTCTGTAGAGGGCTCGCCGGATCGTTATGATAGGATAGAAAAGCACGATCATCTCATATGCAGGAAATGTAGAAGACTGTCAGATATGACTTTTGAGGATTTAACAAAAAAACTAGAACAGCAGCTGGGAGAGGAGATTTTGTTTTATGATCTTCAAGTCTTCTATCTCTGTCCTGAGTGTAAAAATAAACAAAAATAGGAGGTATTTTTATGGTGTACAAATGTAGTGTGTGCGGCTATGTGTTTGACGAGGGGGCAGAGGGGAAAGCTTTTTCCCAGTTAAAGGAATGTCCGTTGTGCAAACAGCCAATGGATAAATTTGTTCTGGTGTCGTCAGAAGGGGAGAATGGGGCGGCTGTGGATGAGAATGATGAGAATTCGGATCTGGCTTATCCAAAGGAGACCAGTGAGCGATTTGCGCATGCGCAGTGATGGCAGGCCGATTGGAATTAAAATTGCAGCTGGAAGAATTGAAAAGGATTTGGAGTACTGTGTGTTTGCAGAGCCGGACTTTATTACGATTGATGGAAGAGGCGGCGCTGCAGGAGCGTCTCCAGCGATGATACGTGATTCTACCAGCGTGCCTACGGTATATGCCCTTTATCGTGCAAGAAAATATCTTGATTCTGTAAAATCAGATATCAGTTTGGTAATTACAGGAGGGCTGAGGGTTTCATCGGATTTTGCGAAGGCCATTGCCATGGGAGCAGATGCAGCAGCAATTGCATCTGCAGCTATGGTTGCAGCAGCATGCCAGCAGTACCGTATCTGTGGAACCGGCATGTGCCCAGTAGGTGTGGCGACCCAGGATCCGGAGCTGAGAGGAAGGCTGAAGTCAGAGGCTGCTGCTCAAAGAGTGGCTAATTATCTGAAATGCTCTGCTGAAGAATTACGGACATTTGCAAGGATTACAGGTCATAATCAGATCCATGACTTATCAGTATATGATCTGTGTACAGTGAGCAGGGAGATTTCAGAATATACCAATATTGTCCATGCATAAAAAGGAATGGCTCATCTGGAAAGGAACTGAAGGAAAAGATTAAGTGCAGAGGAAGGAAGCATGCTATTGTAGGCAAAGCCAACGGTTCGCTCCTTCACAGGCTCTTTTAAGGGGATTTCCACCAAGGCGCCTGTTTCCAATTCCTCTGCTACGAATTCCTTGATTACACAGCCGATTCCCATGCCGATTTTAGCAAATTCAATGATCATATCCATGGCAGTGACTTCAAGAACCTGGTTGGAGACTATGCCGTGAAATGACATGTATTCATCAACATAACGCCGGGTCAGATTGTTACGGTCTAAGAGCATAATGTTGCCGGTTTGGAAAATATCAGCCTCATTGCCTTCCCTGAGTTTCAGGTTATCCAGATAGCTTTTGGTAGAAACAAAGATATCATGGATATCCTGAGTAGGGAGGAAGGTGAGGCTTTTTTTGCTGTCAGGCTCAGCAACCAGCCCTAGGTCGATCTGCTGTCGTTCCAGCATGGACAGGGTGTGGGTGGTGGACTGGCTTTCAATAGTAATTTTAATATGGGGATAGCGTTTGATGAATTCGTGGAGGTAAGGTAATAGGATATGGCGGCATAGAGTATTGCTGACGCCGATTCGGAGATGTCCGATGTTAAATTCGCGGATGCGTTTTAGCTCCTGTTCCCCTCTATCCAGAAATTCAAATGCTGCTTTTACATGGGTATAGAGCAGCTCTCCCTCTTCGGTCAGATGTACTCCCCTGGAGTTTCTGGTGAAAAGGGAAACGTTTAAACTGTCCTCCAGCTTGCCGATGGCCTTGCTGATAGCTGGCTGGCTGATGTATAGTTCCTTGGCAGCTTTGGAGATATTGCCTGCTCTTGCTACTTCATAAAAGATGCGATATTGCGATAAATGTTGTTCCATAAGCTATCCCCCATAACCTCATTTTATAATAAACATATCTAATATGTATTGCCATTATATCAAAAAGTGTGTTAAAATGTAAAGTATAAAACACAGATGAGGGAAAATGTCTTTGTAAAAAGGACATTTAGGGTTTGAATGAAAAAGGAAAGCCATATTGACAGGAAGGATAAAAGGAGGATATGTTTATGGGAATGACAATGACCCAAAAAATTCTTGCAGCCCATGCAGGGCTTTCAGAGGTGAAGGCAGGACAGTTGATTGAAGCGGATCTGGATCTTGTCCTGGGTAATGATATCACTTCACCAGTAGCAATTAACGAGATGAAAAAGATGAACAGCCAGACTGTTTTTGACAAGGATAAAATCGCACTGGTTATGGACCATTTTATTCCGAATAAGGATATTAAATCAGCAGAAAACTGTAAATGCTGCCGTGATTTTGCCTGTCATCATGAAATCTCCAACTATTTTGATGTAGGGGAAATGGGAATTGAGCATGCCCTTCTTCCGGAAAAAGGTCTGGTAGCAGCAGGAGATGCAGTAATCGGGGCAGACTCCCACACATGTACCTACGGGGCACTGGGAGCATTTTCCACAGGTGTGGGCAGTACGGACATGGCAGCAGGGATGGTGACTGGAAAAGCTTGGTTTAAAGTTCCTCCGGCTATTAAATTCGTCCTTACAGGAAAGCCTGGAAAGTGGGTAAGCGGAAAGGATGTAATCCTGCATATTATTGGAATGATTGGTGTGGATGGTGCCCTTTATAAATCCATGGAGTTTACAGGAGAGGGAGTTGCAAGCCTTTCCATGGATGACCGTTTTACAATCTGTAACATGGCGATTGAGGCTGGCGGTAAGAATGGCATTTTTCCAGTAGATGAGAGGGCAGAAGCTTATATGAAAGAGCATTCTAAAAGGGCTTATAAGATTTATGAGGCTGATGAGGATGCAGAGTATGAGGCAGTCTATACAATTAATCTGTCAGAATTAAAGCCTACAGTAGCTTTTCCTCATCTTCCAGAAAACACAAAGACCATTGACGAAGTAGGAGAGGTAAAGATCGATCAGGCAGTAATCGGTTCCTGTACCAATGGGCGGATTGATGATATGAGGATTGCGGCTCAGGTAATGAAAGGCCATAAGGTTGCAAAGAATGTGCGCTGTATTGTAATTCCTGCTACACAGGCAATCTATCTTCAGTCTATGAGAGAGGGACTTTTAGAGATCTTTATTGAAGCAGGGGCTATTGTCAGCACACCTACCTGCGGCCCATGTCTTGGCGGTTATATGGGAATTCTGGCAGCAGGAGAGCGGTGCATATCTACCACGAATCGTAATTTCGTAGGCCGTATGGGCCATGTGGATTCTGAAGTATATTTGGCAAGCCCGGCAGTGGCAGCGGCCAGCGCGGTAACAGGGAAGATTTCCTGCCCGTGTGAATTGGAATAATAGGAGGTGTGTATTTTATGAAAGCAGTCGGACAGGTTTTTAAATATGGGGACAATGTAGACACAGACGTGATTATCCCGGCAAGGTATTTAAATGCAACAGAGGGAAAAGAGCTGGCTAAGCATTGTATGGAAGATATTGATAAGGAATTTGTAAACAAGGTGCAGGAGGGCGACTTGATTGTTGCTAATAAAAATTTCGGTTGTGGCTCCTCCAGAGAGCATGCTCCTTTGGCCATTAAATGCGCAGGAGTAAGCTGCGTCATAGCAGAAACCTTTGCGAGGATTTTTTACCGCAATGCGATTAATATCGGACTGCCTATTATTGAGTGTCCAGAGGCTGCCCGCTCTATTGAGGCCGGAGATGAGGTAGAAGTGGATTTTGATAGTGGTATCATTAAGAATAAGACCAAGGGAGAGTCCTATCAGGGCCAGGCGTTCCCTCCTTTTATGCAGGGAATCATTGGAGCTGGAGGGTTGGTAAATTATATTAACGGAAAATAGAAGGGAATATAAAAAAGTTCTTAAAAAATGTAAAAATTTATCAGCAGAAAAAAGAAAAAGGTATGTACATTTCAGCATAAGAGGTGTATAGTAAGTTAGGAAAATAAAAGTCTTTGGGGCAAGGTGCAAATCCTTACCGATGGTGATAGTCCATGAACCGTAATCCTTACGGCTGATTTGGTGAAATTCCAAAACCGACGGTGACAGTCCGGATGAGAAAAGGCGTTTTTATGGATATAACCGGAGACTGCGCAGGCGGTTTCCGGTTTTTATTTACTATGAAACAAGATGAGAGAGGACATAAGAAAATGGAAAAGAATGTGCTGAAAACAAGAAATATTGCGTTGATTGGAATGATGGGAGGACTGGGGGCAGTGCTTATGCTGTTTCGTTTCCCTCTTCCCTTTATGCCGCCTTTTATGGATTTTGATTTTTCTGCCCTTCCTGAGATTATCGGAGGGTTTGCCATGGGGCCGGCAGCAGCTTTTTTGATTATTATTGTGAAAATTCTTGTAATGATGGGAATCCAGGGAACAAATTCCGCCTTTACAGGTGAGATACAGAATGTGCTTTTAAGCTGTGCCTATGTGATTCCCGCAGTGCTGATTTATGGAAGAAAGAAGACAAAAGGCCATGCGGTTCTTGGCATGGCGGTGGGAACAGTTATCTGTGCAATAACAGCGTGTTTTACCAATCTTTATATCATAATTCCTTTTTATGTAAAATTATTTGGAATGAACATGGAGGATATTATCAAGATGTGTCAGGCAGTAAATCCAGCAGTTACCAATCCATTTACCTTTGCCCTGTTCGGAGTCGTGCCTTTTAATTTGATTAAAAATGGCACTGCTTCTCTGATTACATATTTTGCATATAAAAAGATCAGTGTACATATTAAGCATTTTATTAATCAAAAGTGAACTTTATGATATCATCCCTTGCCGGGCAGCGGGGCATATAGCTATGTATGCTGTGAAGATCAAAGGCATTCATAGTAAGCTTCCATGCGCATAATCAATGCGCTGCCATGAGTGAAAGGAACCAACGCATTTCTTATCCCTGAATTCAGTTTTCTGCTGCGCAGAAAAGGGTATTTTCATAGTAATCTCGTAATGAAATCCCTTGCTAAGCGGCGGGGTATGAGATACATTTATTATAAATATATTACAGGAGGAGTGTTATGCAGGAAAGGCCTAAAAGACATATGACAGTAAAAGAGGGGGAGGAGAGGATGTTCCGCCTCTTAGGTGCATGGAAAATCATGGCATTGGCTTCCAGTGTGGGAAATCATGTTATGGTACGAAATGTAAGCTGTCTGTTTTATGATGGAAAAATATATTTTAAGACAGATAAAAATTTCAGAAAGACAAAACAGCTTTATGAAAATCCTCAGGTGGCTTTGTGCTGGAACGGCGTACAGGTGGAAGGACGTGCAGAGAATAAAGGGCTGGTGGTAGAAGAGCCAGGGAGAAGGTTTGCTTCCCTTTATGAGACTTATTTAAAAAACAGTTATAATCGATACAGCCATGAGGATACGGAGATCCTGATTGAGGTGACGCCAGAATTTGTAGAACTGTGGGATACAGATGAAAATGGAGATGCCTATCAAGTATTTATTGATTATAAAAAGGATGAAGTTGAAGTGATATCCTATGATTAATTTAGAAAAAACAGAGGGAGGAATCGGATTATGACTCATGGTGAAAGAGCAAAGGCCTTATTTTTGGAAGGATATAACTGTTCTCAGGCTGTAGCAGGAGCGTTTTGCGAGGAAATGGGGATGGATTTGGAGACAGTGGCAAAAATGTCTTCGTCCTTTGGTGGTGGTCTGGCCCGTTTGAGAGAGGTATGTGGCTGTGTCAGCGGTATGGCTCTGGCGGCAGGAGCTATTTATGGATACTCTGATCCAAAGGCAGGAAAAGAAAAGACTGCTCATTATGAGAGAATTCAGAAGCTGGCTGCAAAGTTTCGGGAAGAAAGTGGAAGCATTATCTGCCGGGAGCTTTTGGCAGGGATTAATAATGATACAAGGCCTGTTCCTGAGGAGAGGACAGAGCAGTATTACAAAAAAAGGCCTTGCCCAGAATTGGCGGCATTGGCTGCGGAAATATTGGAGAGAGAGCTGCAGAATTTTGAAAAGGAGCAGTAGGAGGAAAAGTTATTATGATGAGAAATCCGGAGCAGACAATAGGAAATTTAATTGATAAACAAAAAGTTTCTTTTATTGCTTCTGTTTCTGAAGAGGGCTTTCCTAATGTGAAAGCGATGCTTCCTCCCCGAAAAAGGGTGGGAATAAAAGAGTTTTGGTTTACGACCAACACATCCTCTATGCGGGCGGCTCAGTATCGAAAAAATCCTAGTGCCTCCATATATTTCTGTAACAAACGTTTTTTCAGAGGTGTTATGCTGGTTGGAACCATGGAGGTATTGGAGGACAGCAATAGTAAACAGATGATTTGGCAGGAGAATGATACCATGTATTATCCGAGGGGAGTAACAGATCCTGATTATTGTGTACTGAAATTCACAGCACAAAATGGACGGTATTATGCCGATTTTCACTCAGAATCCTTTAAAATTGAGTAAATAGAATGAAAAAGTGTCAGAATTTTTCTATGGTTTTAGAGCCAGGAAAATTTTGACACTTTTTTGCTTTATAGGATTCAGGGTAAAGCAAAAAAGCTCCCTTTAGGCTGCAGATTCTGCCCTAAGGAATGGCTGCTGCCGCAGCTGCGCTCCGGCGCATGAGTCTGGCCTGTGGGACTCCTTGTCCTTAGCGGTTACTTTGTAATGATAAAGTTTCGCAAAAAGTATTGACATGGTATAATATTATATGTTATATAATATATAAGAATACTATATGATATATAATATTAAATTTAAAAATATATTATATAATACAGTAATATTCGTTGGACTATATTAAGAAAAGGAGAGAGCCTATGGTATTCAATACAGGAGCAGCTTTGCTGGATGCGATTGTTCTTGCAGTAGTATCCAGAGAGCTCCAGGGGACATATGGGTATAAGATCACCCAGGATGTGAGAGATGTGATCGATATATCGGAGTCTACATTATATCCGGTTTTAAGACGGCTTTTAAAAGAAGACTGCCTGGAAGTGTATGACTTGGCTATTGATGGAAGAAACCGGCGCTATTATAAGATTACAGAAAAAGGCCGGATACAGCTTAATTTATATCAGGAAGAATGGATAAAATATTCAGGAAAGATTACAAAGATTCTGGAGGTGGCAATTTAATGAAACGGGACGCTTTTATGAATGAATTGGAATATCTTCTTCAGGATGTGAAAGAAGAAGAAAAAGAGGACGCCCTGGAATATTACAGAGATTATCTGGATGAGGCAGGCCCTGAAAATGAGGAGCAGGTGATTCGGGAATTTGGAAGCCCAGAACGGATTGCAGCGATTATCAGGGCCGGAATTAGTGGAAACATAGAGGACGGAGGCGAATTTACGGAAACAGGATATGGAGATGAACGTTTTCGGGAACCAAATTTTCAGCTTCAGAAACGCTTGGATCTTCCTGAAAGTCAGGAAAAGAGTAAGGATAAAACTAGGGAAAGCCGAAAGGAAGACAGGGAGAGGCAGGAAGAGCAGGAACGAGACTGCCAACAGCATAGCCAAGAGGAACAACAAAGAGAAGAGAGAAACCAGACAGGGAGAAGTTGGAGAGGAAAAACGGATTGGAGAGGAACCGGACAGGATGGAGCAATGTCAAACAGAGACAGAAGAAATCTAGCAGTTCGCAGGCTCTTGCTGTTTTTGATTCTGCTGGCAGCTGTAACAGGGATTTTTAAAATAAGCAAGGGAGTGCTCACAGCTGTTGCAGGGATTATAGTGGGAATCTGTATTTTGTTTATTGGTATCGGCCTTGCGGCCATATGCCTGATTTTGGGAGGTGTAGCTTTTGGTGCTTTTGGATTGGTAACTATGTTTGGAGAGCTTTTCCAGGGGCTTATGTGGATCGGGTTGGGACTGCTTTCCATCGGTTTTGGCTGTTTTGCCCTGCTTTTAGCCATATGGTTTTATGGAATCGTTTTGCCTTGGATATTCCATAAGACAGAGAACGTGTGTACCAGGCTGTTAGGGAAGGAAAGGAGAGGAGCGGTTTGAAAAAATATACCAGAATTGCTGCAATAATAGGAGCCATCTGCCTGGTATGCGGGACTGCTGTACTGACTGTGTCAGCGGCTTTAGACAGCAGACTTAGAGAGGAAGTGAAGAAAACAAAGGATGGAATCCTTTCTGACATACAGGGAAGCTTGGAAGCATTTCCCTCTGTTCTGGAGGATATGTCTTATGGTACGCTTGAATGGGAGGGTGATGAGGCTGCCTTGCTAAATGATACGGCAGTTGTTTTTACAGATGATGATGAATCTTCTGTAGTTCTTACAACCAGTTTAGAGCATGATGCCAGGGTAAGAGTCTTGGCTGAAGTGAAAATCACCAATCAGAATGCAGGTGCCATGCGGCTGAGGGGATTTTGTCTGGCATATAAGACAGAAGACGGACAGGAGATGGAAGTGACTGACTATCAAACTAATGAATCAGCCGGAGGACTTTATATGTGGCAGAACCATTTTAATAAAGAACTTGTACTGCCTGCTGGGAGCAATGAATTGATCTTTACCAACAGAGTGGGAGAAAACTATGAAATCACCTTAAATATTCAGGTATTGAATGCTGATGAGATGGACATTCCATAGAGCAAAAGGAGGAAAAGAGAATGGAGAAAAAGCTGTATCGTTCAAAAAGAGACAGGATGCTGGCTGGAATCTGTGGAGGACTGGGAGAATATTTTCAGATAGACTCTACATTAATCAGGCTTCTCTGGGTAATCTTAAGCCTTAGCGGATCGGGGATACTGATTTACCTGGCCGCTATGGTGATCGTTCCGGAGAATCCGGCGGAACCAAGATATTAAACCTTCATACATAGGCCATATGTGCAAGAAAAGGAGGAGACTTTCATAGTTCCTATTATGTATGAGATACCTTGTGGGTTTGCAGACCGTATGGCCATTTATACAAGGAAAGCTGCTGACTTTCATAAGTTCCTTTCTGTATAAGGTACCTTGTGGGTTTGCGGGCTATACAAGGAAAGTCGCTGACTTTCCTTGTATTTGAATACAGGATGAAGAATGGGGCATACTCCTTGAAGAGGCAGAATAGACACATTTCAGGCTGGGAAATTTCTTGGTTTGAGACAGTCGAGCCGGAAAGGAGTATGTCTTTTATGGGTGAAAATAAAAAGAAAAAGAAGGAGAAAGGATTTGATCCCAGAGATTTAAAGCCAGAGGATATGTTAAAGTTTGAGATAGCCACAGAGCTTGGACTGGGAGATAAGGTAATGCAGGGAGGCTGGAGAAGCCTGACAGCCAAGGAGAGCGGGCGGATTGGAGGTCTGATTACCAAAAGAAAAAGAGAACTGAAAAAAGAGGCTTTGGAAAACAAGGATTGAAAGACAGGAAAAAATCACATATAATAAGTCTTGACAGAAAAGAAAATTTATAAAGGATAAAGAAGCAGGGAAGGCTGAAAAAAGAGGAAACAGATGGAGAAAAAGCTGAAAAGCGGATTTACAACCGGAACGTGTGCTGCCGCTGCTGCCAGGGCAGCGGCGTTTCTCTTGTGTTCCGGAAGGCCAGTGGAACAGGTGAGGATTATTACGCCAAGGGGACAGCAGGCAGATTTAAAGATAAGGAGCAGTGAGAAAGACGAAAATATGGCCCGATGTATGGTACAAAAGGATGCAGGAGATGATCCAGATATTACGGACCAGGCCCTTCTCTGCGTTTCTGTAAAGCGGCTGGAATCTGGCAAAAATAGTTGGGATGAGATGTGGTATAAGGATAAGAAATATCCAGGGATCGCTTTAACTGGCGGAAATGGGATCGGTGTTGTCACTAAGCCTGGACTGCCCTGTCCCGTAGGAAGTCATGCTATAAATCCAGTTCCAAGAGAGATGATTTTCCAGGAGGTATTTCAGGTAAAGGAAGAATGGCAGGAGGAGCATTTTCTGCTTGTAACAGTGGAAATTCCCAATGGCAGAGAATTGGCAGAAAAAACCTTTAACCCTAGGCTTGGAATCCTAGGCGGCCTTTCCATTTTGGGAACCACAGGAATCGTAGAGCCTATGAGCCAGGAAGCGCTTGCGGCCTCCATCCGTTTGGAAATACATATGAAAGCAGTGGAGGGAAACTGTTACCTTGTACTGGTCCCAGGAAATTATGGGGAAAGATTTTTAAGGGATGAGAAGGGCATTTCCATAAATCATGCAGTTAGATGCAGCAATTTTATCGGTGATGCTGTCCGAAGTGCTGCCAGAGAGGGATTTCGCAGAGGGCTTTTGGCTGGGCACATAGGAAAGCTGATTAAGGTAGCTGGAGGTGTGGAAAACACTCATTCCATGTATGGGGACAGGAGGATGGAAATTCTTGCTGACTGCCTTAGGGAATGGATAGAAAAAGAAGGCAGGAGCCAGGAGCAGAGGATAAAAAAAGAGCTGACAGAACGGATTCTTGTTTCCAATACGACAGAAGAGGCCATGGAGCTTTTAGAAAAATACCATATGCACCGTAAGGTGGGAGAGCTGGCGGCTGAGAGGATCAGAAGGCAGATTCTCCTTTGGACGGATGGAAAGCTTACTATGGATGTAATTTTGTTTTCCAGCAGGCTTGGAACTTTGGGAGAGGCTGGCAATGGATGGAAGGAAGAAAGGGGAAATCTATCAGACCATTCATATTGTCAGATACAAGAGAGGAAGAAGGGCAGGTATGAAAGTTGCAGTTATCAGCTTTACAAGAGCCGGGGCTAAAATTGCAGTAAGGCTTAAAAGGTCTCTTTCCGAAGCCTGGGAATGCCAGGTATATATAAAAAAGAAATTCTGGCCGAAGGATGCTGGGGAATGGCCAAAAGGAATCCGGGACTGGGAAGGAAATGCTGGTGAATGGACCAGAGAGCGGTTTCAGGACTCCCAGGGAATTATCTATATAGGGGCTGTGGGAATTGCTGTACGCCTTATAGCTCCATGGATCCAGGATAAGGGAAAGGATAGTGCTGTAGTAGTGATAGACGAAAAGGGAAAATATGCGATTTCCCTTCTTTCCGGCCACCTGGGGGGAGCTAATCGGCTGGCAAGACAGGCAGCAGAGGCTTTGGGAGCAGAGCCTGTGATTACAACGGCTACTGATTTAAACAGCAGGTTTGCCGTTGATGTCTTTGCAGAGGAGAATGGCCTTATTCTGACAGACCGCAGGCTGGCAAAGGAAATTTCCGCTGAAATTTTGGACGGAGGTTGTGTAAGGCTTTTCAGCGATTTTCCTGTTGTGGGACAAATACCACAGGAACTGTATATTCTGAAGGAAGAGGATTGGAAAAAGGGTCTGGATAGGCGGGAACATGGTTTGGCAATTGCCATTACGGCCAAGCTTGGTGGAACGATGGGATGTAAGGGGAACGATGAAGAGAAGGGAGACAGCCATGTGCTTTTTCTCATTCCTCGCTGTATGGTTCTAGGAATTGGATGCAGAAAAGGGATAGAAGAGAGCCAGATATGGGAAGCTGTAGAGGAATTCTGCCAGACGAGACAGATTGACAAAAGAAGCATATATCGGGTTGGAAGTATCGATAAAAAAGCAGAAGAAAAAGGGATTCTGGCCTTAGCAGAGAGATTGGGGGCAGAATTCCTTACTTATACAGCCAAAGAACTGTTAGACATTCCTGGTGAATTCCAGGAGTCTGAGTTTGTCAGACAGACAGTGGGCGTGGGAAATGTGTGTGAACGGGCTGCTGCCCTGGGAGCTATGGGAGAAGATGGCTCTTTGGGACAGCTGTTTGGAGGCCGTCTGGCGAAAAATGGAATTACAGTAGCAGCAGCAGTCAGAAGGATGGAAATCAGAGTGGGGAATTTCTCTGAGGCAGGAAGTTAAAGGAGCAGGGAATCAGTATGGCAGAAATCATGATTTTCGGAGGTACAAGCGAGGGGCGGAAGCTGGCAGAATTTTGTGCGGAAAAGAAAATCAGGGCAAAGGTGAGTGTTGTTTCTGGATATGGAGGAAAGCTGTTACCATTTAGCCCTTTTATTGAAATCCAGGAGGGGATTCTGTCAAGGGAAGAAATACGGTTTTGGATGGAGGAAGAGCGGCCTGGTCTGGTGGTGGATAGTACTCACCCCTATGCGGTCCATGTTTCAGAGTACATAGAGGAGAGCTGCCGCCTTCTGGGGATTCGGAGGATTCGGGTTGTGAGAGAGGAGGCAGAAGAAGATCAGGAGCACATGGTAATTACCAGGTCAGCGGAAGAAGCTGCCAGGTATCTTTCTAAACAGACGGGAAATATCCTCCTTACGACAGGAAGCAAAGAGCTTTCAGCATTTACTGCAATTCCTGGATATGAAGATAGATTGTTTGTCCGCGTCCTGCCTTCATTGGAAGCAATTGGGGCGTGTGAAGCCTGTTCCATAAAGGGAAAGCATATTATTGCTATGCAGGGGCCGTTTTCCCAGGAAATGAACAGGGCTGTGATGAACCAATTGGCAATCCGTTTTCTGGTGACAAAGGAGGCAGGAGCAGCTGGAGGATTTAAAGAAAAGGTAAATGCAGCTATGGAGCTGGGAGTACAAATTGTCCTGCTCAGCCGTCCAAGACAGGAGGCAGGAATCAGTGTAGAAGAGGCTATGGAGTATCTGAAATCATATTCAGAGGCCAGAGGGGCTGAGGGAGAGAAGAATAAAAAAAATTTAGAGCCGCAGCTGAAACCGGATAGAAACAGACCGATGAGGAAAATCTTCCTTATCGGTACAGGGATGGGAGGTCCAGGCCAGATGACAGGCCAGGCAATTTCCTGTATACAGGCCAGTCAGGCCGTATTCGGCGCTCCGCGGATGAGGGAATGTCTAAAATATACAGAATATGCCCCAATAGGCAAAAAAGCCATATGGGAATACAGGCCGGACCGTATTTTGTCATGGTTGAAAATACATAAAGAGATCAGGCAGTGTGCAGTTTTGTATTCTGGAGATACAGGTTTCTACAGCGGCGCTTCCGGCCTGCTGGAGCATGTGAGGCAGGAAGAGAGGGAGGGAGGAGAAGCTTTTTCTACGGAAGTGGTTCCAGGGATTTCCACAGTTTCCTACATGGCGTCCAGAATACAGGAAAGCTGGGATGGTGTAACTCTTTTAAGCAGCCATGGCAGGGAATGTCCCTTAGAGGAAAATCTGGACTGTCTGAAGAGGGGCGGGGCTCTTTTCCTCCTTGCAGGAAACGAGGGCCAGGTCAACCACTTATGCCTTAGGCTGGAGCAGGCAGAAAGAGAACGAGGAGAGAACTATCAGATAACTGTGGGAACAAACCTTTCTTATCCAGATGAAAGAATCCTTAGAGGAAGGCCGGGAGAGCTGGCTCAAAAGAAATTTGCCCCTCTGGCCGCCATGTGGATTAAAAGAGAGACAGAGGAACTGGAACATAAGAGGTGAAAAATGAGGGATGAGGATTTTATAAGAGGAAATGTGCCTATGACAAAGAGCGAGGTACGGGCAGTTTCCATATCTAAGCTGGAGCTTACGGAAGATGCGATCCTTTACGATGTGGGGGCCGGGACAGGTTCCGTTTCAATTGAGGCTGGAAGATACTTGAAAACAGGCAAGATATTTGCAATCGAAAAAAAGAAAGAAGCCATTGCTCTTTTAAAGGCTAATAAAGACAGATTCTCTGCAGATCACGTGGTGGTGGTAGAGGGAATGGCTCCAGAAGCATTCAGGAAACTTCCCTGTCCATCCCATGCTTTTCTGGGAGGGACTTCAGGGCATATGGATGAGATTTTGGATCTTCTTCTGGAAAAGAACCCTTTTCTACGGGCAGTAATCAATGTGATTGCCTTAGAAAGCCTGGGAAAGACTTTGGAAAGCCTTAAAAGGCGAGGGATAGAGCCGGAAATTATTTCCCTTCAGGTAGCAAAGGCGAAAAAGGCAGGACCATACCATCTGATGGAAGGGCAAAATCCCATCTATATCCTTTCCTTTGGAGGAAAGCCGCAGGAGGAGAAAGAATGAGCGGCGGCCGGCTTATGATTGCAGCGCCTAAAAGCGGAAGCGGAAAAACCTTCCTGACATGCGGCCTTTTAAAAGCCTTGAAAAACAGAGGTTTATCGGTAAGAGCGTATAAATGCGGCCCGGATTACATTGACCCTATGTTTCATCGTCACATTCTGGGAGTGAACGGGGGAAACCTGGATTCCTATTTTTCAGAGGAAGAGGAGATACGAAACCGTATCAGAAGAGAAACAGAATATACGGATATTACAGTCATAGAAGGTGTGATGGGGTATTATGACGGGTTGGGAGGAAACAGCCTGCGGGCCAGTTCCTGGGATATTGCCCGAATTACAGAGACTCCAGTCATTCTCACAGTAGACAGCGAGGGTATGGGCCTTTCCCTAGGAGCCCTTATTAAAGGGTTTAGGGAATTCCAAAAGGACAGCCGGATTGCTGCAGTGATAGCCAATAAAACCAGCCCAGCTATGAAAGAGCGGCTTCGGGCCTGTGTGGAAGAACAGGGAATCCCCTTTTTAGGCTGTCTTCCCAAGGAAAAGGAATGGCAGTGGGACAGCCGCCATTTGGGGCTTATGTTTCCAGAGGAAACAGGAAGTATCCTGGAAACCATAGAGAGCTTGGCAAAAGGCATGGAAAGGTATTTGGATATGGAACGCCTGTTAAGGATTGCAGAGGAGAGCTATGGTTCATGGCAGGAGACAACGTCAGCCTTAAATCAGGCAGAAACCAGGCAGACCGTGAGAACTGGCTGGAGGAATAAAGAGATGCCGGTAAGGCTGGCAATAGCCAGAGATGAGGCGTTCTGCTTTTATTATCAGGAGAATCTGTCCTTTTTGGAGGAGATTGGATGCGAACTGGAATATTTCAGTCCGATTCATGACCAGGAAATTCCAAAAAGTGCAGAGGGGCTCTTGCTTGGAGGAGGATATCCGGAGCTTTATGCTGCTGCTTTATCTGAAAATGTCCAGATGAGGGAAAGCATACAAAGGGCTGCTTACAGAGGCATGCCTATCTTGGGAGAATGTGGAGGCTTTCTTTATCTATTGGAAGAGCTGGAAGGAATGGACGGAAGCATGTATCCTATGGCAGGAGTGCTGGAAGGACGGGGAATCCGTAGAGACAAGCTGGTCCGTTTTGGATATCTGGAATTGACAGCCAGTTCTGCTGCCGGCTTCATGAGAGAGGGAGAGCAGATCCGAGGCCATGAATTTCATTACTGGGACTCTACGGATAATGGAAATATCTTTCATGGGAAGAAGCCGGCAGGAGGAAGGGAATGGGACTGTATCCGCCGGAAAAGAAATGTTTTAGCCGGTTTCCCTCATCTCTATTACCCTTCCGCTCCTTCCTATGCAAAAGGATTTGTCCAGGCATGCAGGGAATATAGAAAGCAGAAAGCTGGGGCTTTACAGTAAACCTTCATGTGCATCATCAGCGTCCCGCCATGAGTGAACGTATCTGGCGCATTAGGCATACCTGAATTCAGTTTTCCGCTGCGCAGAAAGGGTACTTTTAAAGAAATATAAAAAGGATAAGGAAGAAAAGCTATGGAAGGAAAAAACAGCTGGAGGGATTCACAAATAAGCCTAAAGGAGCTCCTGTCCCTTGTCATTCCTCCAGATAAGGAGGCAGAAAAACAGGCAGCGGCTAGATGGAATGCAGTGGCCCATCCTCTTCACAGCCTAGGTGTGCTGGAAGAGGATGTGATACGGATAGCAGGAATGAAGGGAACGCCTGCCATGGAGTTGGGAAAAAAAGCCCTTGTGGTTATGTGCGCAGATAACGGGATTGTGGAGGAAGGAGTAACTCAGACAGGCAGAGAGGTAACGGCAATTGTAACAGAGAACTTCACCAGAGGAAATACTTGTTCCTGTATTATGGCAGAGTATGGAAAAGTAGATGTATTTCCCGTAGATGTGGGAGTCGCTGAACCGCTGGAACATTGTGGAGATAAATATCCTTTGATAAAAAAGAAGATCAGGTCAGGTACGGCCAGTTTTCGAAAGGGGCCGGCTATGACTGTCAGGCAGGCAGAAGAAGCAGTTATGACAGGGATTTTTCTGGTGAAGGAGCTGAAGGAAAAGGGTTATGGGATCATTGCCACAGGAGAAATGGGAATCGGCAATACGACTACCAGCAGCGCAGTGCTCTCTGTTCTCCTTTCATTGGAGCCGGAAGCGGTGACAGGCAGAGGAGCCGGCCTATCAGATGAAGGTCTGGAGAGAAAGATAGAGCTGGTCTGTCAGGGCATTGCCTTTAATCAGCCTGATAAAGAGGATGGACTAGATGTTTTGGCAAAGGTGGGAGGCCTGGATTTGGCCGGAATGGCTGGCTTATTTCTAGGAGGAGCCATATGGAGAGTTCCTATTGTAGTGGATGGCCTGATATCAGGAGCAGCAGCTCTGGCAGCAAAGACAATCTGTCCGGAAGCAGCAGATTATATGCTTGCCTCCCACATTTCCCCAGAGCCGGCCGGCAGAATGATTTTATCAGCGCTTGGCCTTAAGCCAGTAATTGATGCAGAGATGTGTTTAGGAGAGGGAACAGGGGCACTGGCCTTTCTTCCACTTCTGGATATGGCAATATCCATTTATAGGCAAATGAGTACATTTAAAGAAATACAGGTTGAAGAGTATCAGGAAAATCCTGGCCTGCAGCTGTAGCTATGAGGAATAACAAGCAGCTCCTGCTGGTTTATAACCATTGTCTTAGTATTCAGGAACAGGCAAAGACAGCTCCATGCCATGTAGAAATACTCTGATACTTTTCTCAGGATGGCAGTTTGGAAGACAGAATCTATTTCTGTAAGCTTAGGGAATCAGACTAGAGGATGGAGAGGAGAAAGCACTATGATGCTTTTGATAACAGGAGGCAGCGGCAGTGGAAAGTCTGCATATGGAGAAGAGAGGCTTCTGGCGTTTCCGGGAGAAAAAAGGATCTATCTGGCTACGATGAAGCCATGGGATGAGGAATGCAGAAAGAAAATCAAAAGACATCAGGCTATGCGTGCTGGGAAGTCATTTGAAACTGTGGAGCAATACAGCAATATCCACAAAGCAGCAATACCAAAACACTCTGCTGTCCTCTTAGAATGTATGTCCAACCTGACAGCGAATGAAATGTTTGGAACAGAAGAAATGGCAGAAGGCAGTTTTCCGGCAGGAGAAAGTGAAGTTGTGGAAAAGATTCTTTCAGGGGTCAGCTTTTTGAAACAGCAGGCGGAAAACCTGGTGATTATTACCAACGAGGTATTTTCAGACGGCGCTTCCTATGATAGGGAAACGAGAAGCTATCTTCGGGCTTTAGGAAGGATCAACTGTCGCCTGGCCGCTATGGCAGATGAAGCAGTGGAAGTGGTATATGGGATTCCGCTCTATTTGAAACAAGGGAAGAAGAGGGAATGATATGAATTTATTAGGGAGTATGGCAGTTGCGTTTTCCATGTATTCTAGAATTCCTGTGCCTCAGGTCAAATGGACAAAGGAGCGTATGGAATATGCCATGTGTTTTTTTCCTCTGATAGGGGCAGTAATCGGCAGCTTGTTAGTGGGGCTGTGGAAAATTTCTGAGGCAGCAGGGCTGTCTGTGATTGCTAGGAGCTGTTTTGGGACAGTTCTGCCAGTGGTGGTGACAGGAGGAATCCATATGGATGGATTTGCCGATACAGTAGATGCGCTTTCTTCCTGTCAGCCGAAAGAGAAAAAGCTGGAGATCCTTAAAGATCCCCATGCGGGAGCTTTTGCGATCATTGGCATTGTTTCCTACATGATGGTATTTTTTGGTCTATTTGCAGAGCTTTCCAGCCAGGGGCTTCTTCTTTTTGCCAGTGTTCCCGTCATGAGCCGGGCACTTAGCGGCCTTTCCGTGGTAAGCTTCCCTAAGGCAAAAAAAAGCGGCCTGGCTGCCATGTTTGCAGACAGTTCTAAAAAAATGGCAGTTGGTATTGCTATGGTTCTGTCCTGGATAATTGCTGCAGCATGGTTTTTTGTGATGGGAGGCATTTGGACATCTGTGATTCTTATGGGAATCAGTATTGCTGGTTTTGGAGCTTACTATGCCTTGGGGAAGAGAGCCTTTGGAGGGATTACAGGAGATGTTGCCGGATATTTTCTCCAATTAGAAGAGCTGCTGCTGCTATTTGGAATTGCAGCGGCAGGGAAAATAGAGTTATTTTAGAAATCTTCATGCGCCCAAGGAATGTGCATTTAGGAATGCAAGTATCCCAGCACATTAGAAATCCCTGAATTCAGTTTTCTGCTGTGCAGAAAAGGGTATTTTTACAGTAATAAGCAGATAGTTTGGGAATCTGGCTCAGAAAAGAAAAAGGGTATATGGCAGCAGAGAGGAGTGGGAGTGGATGAAATTTGTAATAGGGGGAGCATGGCAGGGAAAGAAAGAGTGGGTGCTTCAAAAGGAGGGAAGGGAGCTTCAATTCGCTGATGGAGCCGCTTCTTCTTATGAAGCAGCAGAGACTTCAGAGGGAATTACTGACTTTCATCACTATATAAGAAGACTTGCTGTAGAGGGAAAGACAGAGGAAGAGATCCTTTCCTTCCTTGGTGGAATCCTGGAAAAAAATCCTGAAGTTATTATTATCATGGACGAAATCGGTCAAGGTGTGACACCCATAGATGGGTTTGAACGCCATTACAGGGAGCTGTCTGGGAGGGCCGGTCAGTTTTTGGCTAAAAGGGCCAAAGAGGTATATCGGATAACAGCAGGAATCGGACAAAGGATTAAGTAGCCTCCTTATTTATACAATATCAGGTCTTATCTTGTCAGAAGGTATGACAGAAACCTTCATGCAAAAGGCCAATGTACCATTATGAATGAAAGTATTCGGCCCATTTGGCATACCTGAATTCAATTTTCTGCTGCGCAGAAAAAGGTACTTTCATAGTAAACCTTCATGGGCATTGCATATACCTGAATTCAGTTTTCCACTTCATGGAAAAGGGTACTTTTACAGTAAAGGAAAAAAGAAGAAACAGGAGAGGAGAAATCAGGATGCTGCAGGTGACAATCGGATTTTTACTGGACTGCCTGCTGGGGGATCCCCATGGATGGTATCATCCCATAAGAAGTATTGGAAAGTTAATTAGGAAGAGTGAAAAGCTTATTCGTAGAATCTTTCCAGATACATCCAGAGGAGAGACAGCAGGAGGTGTTTTTTTATGTCTGGCTGTGACAGGGATTTCCACCGCTCTGCCCTGGCTTACATTGAAAGCTGCTGGGACAGTGAGCAAAAGGCTGCGGCTCTTTCTGGAATGTATCATGTGCTATCAGATTCTGGCGGCAAGAGCTTTAAGGGATGAAAGCATGAAGGTCTATAAGGCTTTGGAAAAAGGAGATGTGGAAGAAGGGAGAAGGGCAGTTTCCATGATCGTAGGACGGGATACAGACTCGCTTACTGTGGAAGGAATTCGGAAAGCTGCGATAGAGACTGTGGCAGAGAATACTTCGGATGGTGTGACTGCACCGCTGCTTTTTATGGCAGCAGGAGGGGCCCCTATGGGATTTTTCTATAAAGCAGTAAATACTATGGATTCCATGATTGGATACCATAATGATAGATATGAATATCTGGGAAAGGCGGCTGCTAAGCTAGACGATTTGGTAAATTGGCTGCCTGCCAGAATATCAGGGCTTTTGATGGTGGCTTCCGCCTTTTTGTCAGCGTTATGGGGAGATTTTGACGGAAAAAACGCATGGAAAATTTTCCTTAGAGATAGAAGAAAACATAAAAGTCCTAATTCCGCTCAGACAGAGGCAGCCTGTGCCGGAGCCTTGGGCCTTAGCCTTGCAGGCGATGCCAGTTATTTTGGAAGCCTGGTGAAAAAGCCTGTCATTGGAGAGGGAAAGAGGGCAGTAGAAAACCAAGATATCTGTAAGGCTAATCAGCTTATGTATATAACAGCCTTTTTATCCCTTCTGGCAGCCGGAGGAATTTCTTATTTGATGGTCTGGATAGGAAAGTTCTTCAGGCTTCCTATGGGCCCTCATGTGCACAGTTAGCGCATTACTATGAATAAGAAAGGCTTCAGCGCATTTGGAAGCCCTGAACTCAGTTTTCCGCTTTGTGGAAAAGGATAGTTTCACAGTAATAAAAAGCCCGTTGGGAGAAATATGTTAAAATATTTTTGCAGTTTCAGAGCTAGGAAATCAGAAGGAGGAAAGCCTATGGCACCGTATCTTCACGGAGGAGATATATACAGCCAGGAGATTCATATGGATTATTCAGTCAATATAAGCCCATTAGGCTTGCCGGATGGAGTAAAGAAGGCGGTCAGAGATAGTCTGGATGAATTTTGCACTTATCCAGATAGCAGCTGCCGCAGCCTTCGACAGGCCCTGTCTGTATTCCATGGGATAAAAAAGGAGGAAATCATCTGCGGAAATGGAGCTGCGGATCTGATTTTTCAGCTTGTACAGGCAGTGAAGCCTAAAAAAGCTTTAGTAACAGCCCCATCCTTTCAGGAATATGAGCAGGCTCTTGCCGCTGTAGGGGCAGAAGCAGTCCGCTGCTGCCTGAGAAAGGAAGATGATTTTCAACCGGATATGGAGAGATGGCTGTCGCTGGCAGATACTTCAGTAGAAATGGCCTTTATCTGCAATCCTAATAATCCTACAGGACAGGCCTTAAAGAGCGCAGAAGTGGTTTGGATGGCAGAGATATGCAGGAAGAAAGGGATTCTTTTGGTTGTAGATGAATGCTTTAATGAATTTTTAGAGGAGCCAGAGGAATATTCTGTAATTCCCTATATAAACCAATATGACAACCTTTTTATCCTCAGGGCATTTACAAAGATTTATGCTATGGCTGGCTTCCGCCTAGGATATGGAATCAGCAGCAGGCAGACACTTTTTCAGAAGATGGAAGGCCAGAGGCAGCCCTGGAGCGTATCTGGCATTGCCCAGAAGGCAGGAGAAGCAGCTTTGAAAGAGGAGAAATATGTGCTGAGGGTAAGAAAATTAGTGTTAGAGGAAAGAGGTTTTTTAGAAAAGGGATTAAAAACATGTTCCTTTTCTGTCTATCCATCCATGGCAAATTACCTGCTTTTTTATGCGCCAGGAGATGGGGAGGGAGAGGAAAGCCTTTATGAAAAAATGAAAAGGCGGAAAATACTTCTTCGTTCCTGCAATAACTATCAAGGGCTGGGACAGGGATATTATAGGATCTGTATCAGGGACAGGAAAAGCAATGAGAAGCTTCTGGCAGCTTTGGCGGAGGAATACCAGCCTTTTAAGGATAAAGATAGGAGCAAATTAGATGGGAAGGGAGAGAAGGGGCTATGAGGGAAAGAAAAAAAAGAGGGGAAGGAATGAGAAAATCATTCGGTCTATTCTGTCTTCCTGTGCTCCTGCTGCTTTCTTCCTGCAGCCGTCCGGCCTCTAATCCAGGAGTAAGGGTTCAGGAACAGGAGGGGGAAGTCTTTGTGGCTGGCGTTAGTATTTATGATTTTCAGGACGATTTTATGGAGCTTTATAGGGAAGAGCTGAAAAAATATCTAGAGGAATCCTATGGAGCTAAAATCCATCTTATGGATGGACAGGAAAGTGAGGATATCCAAAAGCAGCAGATTAAAGAATTTCTAGAAACCGCACCAGATGTGATGATTATAAATCCTGTTTCTGCAAAAATCATAGGAGAATTGGCTGACATGTGCTCTGAAAGGGAAATACCAGCAGTATTTGTGAATGTAGAGCCTTATGAAGAGGAGATTGAACGGTGGAAAAAGGAAAAAATATCTGCCTGCTATGTAGGGACAGATATTGATCAGGCTGGAACCTATCAAGGCGAGATTATTTTAAGCATGCCGGACAAAGGGGATCTTAACAGAGATGGCCGCATTTCCTGTATTATGATAACAGGAGATGAAAATAATCCGGAAGCAGGATACCGCAGGGAATATGCAGAAAAGGCAGTGAGAGAAGGAGGACTTCAGGTGGAAGTTCTTTTCAGCCGTCCTGGCAACTGGCAGGAGAAAGAGGGGGAACAGCTGGCAGCCGAAGCTTTACAACAGTACGGAGAGAGGGCAGAGGTTATCTTTTGCGGCAACGATGCGATGGCAATCGGAGCGGAGCGAGCGATAAAAAAGGCAGGGAGGACAGTAGGAAAGGACATCTACCTGGTAGGCGTGGATGCCCTTAGGGAAGCAGTGGCTATGGTTCGTGACGGCCGGATGAGCGGGACCGTATTAAATGATTATGTGTCCCAGGCCCATATGGCTGGAGATGCGGCTATGGGCATGGCAGAGGGAGAACGGCAGGAGTATGTGATCCGCACTGAATATGTTAAGATCATTATGGGTGAATGAGAGCTTAGCTTGTCAGCAGTCTTCGAAATCATGGAAATGAAAAGCTCCATTTTTATAGGAAACATAAAAATAATTAATTTCTGCTCCGGCAAACAGGATACATATGCAGAAATAGAGCCAGAGCATAAGGAGAACAATTGCAGTCAAACTTCCGTAAGTATAGGAAAAGCGGCTGAACTGGTTAAAATAGATGGAAAAACCAAAAGAAAAAAGGATCCAGCCTAGGCTGGAAAATAAGGCTCCAGGCAACTGGGGCTTTATTTTCAGCTTTTTCCTTGGCACGACTGCATATAGGGTAGTGAAGGAAAGGACCAAAAGAGCTACAGCAAAGATGGTACGTATGTTTAAAATTGTCTGTGTGATTCCAGAAATAATTGGAATTGTATGGACAATAAAATTCTGTATGGCAGTCCCAAATACGAGGAGAAGCAAGGACATGATGCACATGAGCAAAAATACTAGAGTATATCCAGTACAGATAATCCTGGTTCTGATATAGCCCCGTTTCTCATTGGTTCCCCATATCCGGTTTAGTCCTCGTTCCATGCTCATCATCCCTTTAGAAGCAGACCAGAGGGCGGTCAGGACAGTAATCCATAAGATGGTTCCTGGGGAATGAATATAAAGATCCGAAACAACACCCTCAATCAAAGGACGGATTCTGCTTACATTAGGAATCAAGGCGGTGAGAACCGTTACAAGCATATCCTCAGAAAGCTGGGGAATAAACTGAAGAAGGGTTACAAGGACCATAATAAAAGGAAAAAAGGACAGCAGGATAAAAAAGGAAGCCTGGGCGGCATAAACCGTCATTTCATCCCGGATAAATTTGTCTGCAATCTGTTTGCAGAGGACAATAAAGGAAATCATGGCAGACCATCCTTTCCAAAAGGAGTAGTTACTTATATTGTATCATAGCAGCCAGAGCTTATGCATATCTGCTTCAGGTAGAGAAAAATTATGCTGCTAAGACCTGCTGCAGGCAGAGAATTCTGTTTCGTGGGATTTGTTCTGCTAAGGCAGAACTGTTTTCATCTTAACAGATAAGACAGATTGCTGCAATGAAAAAAGGAATTTGATTTACAGAATTCTGTGGTGTAAACAGATCATATCAGAGATATCTTTCCATCCGGATCCGGATGGAAAACCATCTGGAATACTTGTAATCAATGGAATTTTTTAGTATAATGTCCAATGAATTTGAAAAACTATATGCAAAATCTGGAGAAAATGAGATGAAAGAATTACTGAAATATCTAAAACAATATAAAAGAGAGAGCTTCCTAGGCCCTTTATTTAAAATGCTGGAAGCAACCTTTGAGCTATTTATTCCTCTTGTAGTGGCTCGGATCATTGATGTGGGAATCCGCAATCAAGATAAGGGGTATATCCTGAAAATGGGAAGTGTGCTGGTTTTGCTAGGGATTGTGGGCCTTGCTGCCTCTTTGACAGCCCAGTATTTTAGCGCAAAGGCAGCTGTAGGAGCCTGTACCTCTTTAAGAAACGCATTGTTTGCCCATATTAATGGCCTTTCCTATTCAGAGCTTGACAAGCTGGGAACATCTACATTGATTACCAGAATGACAAGCGATATCAATCAGGTGCAGACAGGAGTGAACTTGTTTCTGCGCCTTTTTCTCCGTTCTCCTTTTATTGTATTTGGAGCGGCTGTCATGGCCTTTACCGTTAATGTGAAGGCGGCTTTTACTTTTGTCGTGGTGATTCCCCTTCTTTCTGTTGTGGTATTTGGCATTATGCTGATTAGTATGCCCCTTTATAAAAGGGTTCAGAGAATGCTGGACCGTGTGATGCTTACAACCAGGGAGAATCTGGAAGGTGTCCGGGTAATACGTGCTTTTAACCGGCAGGAGGATGAGATTAAGCGGTTTAAGGAGGAAAATGATGCTCTGGTAAGAGTGCAGGTATTTGTGGGAAAAATATCTGCTTTGATGAATCCTTTTACCTATGTGATTATTAATGGCGGAATCCTGGTTCTGGTATGGATTGCAGGAGATCAGGTAAATAAAGGAATCATCACCCAGGGAGAGACAGTTGCTCTGTGGAATTATATGTCCCAGATTCTGATAGAGCTGATTAAACTGGCTAATCTGATTATTAATATTTCAAAAGCCCTGGCCTGTGCCGGACGTGTACAGAAGGTATTTGAAGAGAGAACAAGCATTGGAGAGAAAGAAGATATAAGAAGACAGGAACTTGACAATAGCCAGACGGAAGACAGGAAACAGGAAGCAGACAGCAGTCAGACAGGAGACAGAAGGCAGGAAACAGGCGGCAGATCGATAGAAGGCGGCAAAGCGGATACTGGCGAGCCTTCCAAGAGAGAGGCTGAATACAAGGTGGAATTTAACCAGATCCGATTCTTCTATGAAGGTGGGAAGGAGCCGGCTCTGGAAGGAGTTTCCCTTCAGGTGAAAAAGGGAGAGACCATTGGGATTATCGGAGGCACTGGTTCAGGAAAATCCTCTTTGGTAAACCTGATTCCCCGCTTTTATGATGTGAGAGAAGGCAGTGTGAAAATAGATGGAGTGGATGTTAAGGACTACCGTATTAAGACGTTAAGAGATAAAATCGGAGTAGTTCCCCAAAGGGCCGTATTGTTTGCTGGCACCCTTAGGGATAATATGCGCTGGGGACGGGAAAACGCTGGGGATGAAGAAATTTATCAGGCATTGGAAATTGCTCAGGCAAGGGAATTTGTAGACAGTAAGGGAAAAGGCCTTGACCTCCCCATTACCCAGGAAGGAAAAAATTTATCCGGAGGACAGAGGCAGCGTCTTACGATTGCAAGGGCATTGGTTAGAAAGCCGGAAATCCTGATTATGGATGACAGCGCTTCTGCTCTGGACTTTGCTACTGATGCAAGGCTGCGTAAGGCAATCCGCGAAGAGACTGACGGGATGACCGTGTTCATTGTCTCCCAGAGAGCCTCTTCCATAAAAAATGCAGATAAAATCATAGTAATGGACGATGGCATGATGGCTGGCTGTGGAACCCACAGGGAGCTTCTGGAGACCTGCAGTGTTTATCGGGAGATCTGTCTATCACAGCTTTCCAAAGAGGAGGTGCAGTAGGATGAAGGGAATGAAATTTGACGAAAAACAGAAGGTTACATTAAAGCGTATTCTTTCCTATATCAGCCAATATCGGTTCTGGGTCATTCTTTCCCTGATTCTGGCCATGATAACAGTAGCCTCCACCTTATATGCCCCTATCCTTGTGGGGAGAGGCATTGATCTGATCGTGGGCAAGGGAAATGTGGATTTCCCTGCATTGGCTGCAATACTGAAAAAAATAGGAGTGATCGTAGCCATTACTGCCATTTCTCAGTGGCTGATGAATCATATCAACAACAAGATCACTTATCGGGTGGTTATGGACATCCGTACAAGGGCATTTAACCATCTGGAAGTTCTGCCTCTGAAATATGTGGATTCCCATCAGCATGGGGACATTTTGAGCCGTATTATTGCAGATATCGACCAATTTTCCGAGGGGCTTCTCATGGGCTTTACTCAGCTTTTTACCGGTCTTATGACAATACTTGGGACTCTGGGCTTTATGGCATCCGTAAACTTGTTTATTACAATCGTAGTCGTGGTGCTCACGCCGATTTCCCTTTTTGTAGCAGCTTTTATTGCTAAAAAGACTTTCTCCATGTTTCATCTCCAATCTCAGACCAGAGGAGAGCTGACAGCGCTTGTGGATGAGATGCTGGCAAACCAGAAGGTCGTTCAGGCTTTCGGAAGAGAAGAGGCTATTCAGAAACGCTTTGAGGAAATCAATGGAAGGCTTCAAAAATGCAGCCTGAGAGCGATTTTCTTTTCCTCTATCACGAACCCGTCTACGCGCTTTGTCAATGGACTGGTCTATGCGGCAGTCTGTATTGCAGGGGCCTTTGCAGCTGTGTACCAATTGATTTCCGTAGGCCAGCTTTCCGCTTTTTTAAGCTATGCCAACCAGTATACAAAGCCTTTTAATGAGATTTCCGGCGTAGTGACAGAGCTGCAGAACGCCCTGGCTTCGGCTTCCCGTGTCTTTGAGCTGATCGATGAGGAAGCAATCGTAAAAGAAGGGCCGGATGCAAAGGAACTAGGGGAATCAGAGGGAAGGATTGAATTAAAAAATGTGTTTTTTTCCTATACTCCAGAGGTAAAGCTGATTGAAAATCTGAACCTTTCCGTAAAGCCGGGGCAGAGAATCGCTATCGTCGGGCCTACTGGCTGTGGAAAGAGTACAGTGATTAACCTGCTCATGCGTTTTTATGATGTGGATAAGGGAAGCATTGCCGTAGACAATATCGATATACGTAATATGACGAGAAAGAGCCTGCGGACCAATTATGGCATGGTTCTTCAGGAGACATGGCTAAAGTCAGGGACGATCAGGGAAAATATCGCCTATGGCATGCCAGATGCCAAGGAAGAGGAGATCATTGCAGCAGCAAAACAGTCCCATGCCCATAGCTTTATTAAGCGTATGCCTGATGGCTATGATACAGTGATTTCTGAGGACGGCGGCAATCTGTCTCAAGGCCAGAAGCAGCTTCTGTGCATTACCCGTGTGATGCTCTGCCTGCCTCCTATGCTCATATTGGATGAGGCCACGTCCTCGATTGATACCATGACAGAAATCAGGATTCAGAGGGCATTTGCCAAAATGATGGAAGGACGTACCAGCTTTATCGTAGCTCACCGCCTCTCCACCATTAAGGAGGCTGATGTTATCCTGGTTATGAAAGACGGCCATATCATTGAGCAGGGAAGCCATGAGCAGTTACTAGAGAAAAAGGGATTCTATGCAGATCTGTATAACAGTCAGTTCGCAGCAGTATAGAAGAAAAGCGTTGAACGCAAGAAAAAATTTGTAAAAAGGAGAAGATCTATATGAGAAGCGAAAAGTGTATGACAGGGAGAAAGAACAGGAAGAAGGCAGCCGGCATGGTATTAGCCGGAGCACTCACAATTGCTGCTGCGCAGACCTCGTTAGCTGGATGGGAATGGATCGATAATAACCGTGACGGACAGGCAGGATGTTACTACTTTAAGGAAGATGGGACGCTTCTGCGCAATGCCGTAACGCCAGACGGATACAGGGTGAATGAAAACGGCCTGTGGGTGGTAAATGGGGTAGTGCAGAAAAAAACAGTGGCAGTAAAGCTGTATGATATGAAAAAGGATATCCAGGCAATCCGGGATTTATTTGCCCACACCAACAATTCCCTTAACAGCTATAAAAAGGTGAAGGGCTATAGCACAGAATACGACTATTATACAAATGAAGATGAGACCAGCTACTATAACGCCAATAATATGGTGATTAGAAGAACTGTTCCGAGGAAATATAACGACGGGCTCAGTGCAGAGATTTACTATTATGATCCGGCTCTGGGTGCACAGAGAGCGTCTGGTTCTTCTGATTACGAACATCTTGCCTTTGTCTTTGCTATGGATTCCAATGGTGGGGAATACCGCCTGTATTTTAAAGATTATAATATTATCCGTTATATCGGCCCAGACCATGTGAATGTTGATTTTCCAGCAGGAATCGGCTTTTATGAGTTTTATATGAACAGCTCCATGTATAATGGCGGGGATAAAATCTGGAATATCCTTGCTATAGCAGATCCAGGCTGGTGGATTAGCTATGAGGGAGAAGGCTCGAATGAAATATTGGTAGAATAGTATTCCGGTGCATGTGACAGCGCTTTTTATATCGTAGGGTTCAGATGTCAAAGGAGACGCACACTTTTTTATATGATTTCAAGAAATCTGCTTGACATTTGGAAAAACCATGGTTACAATGTAGCCTAGATTTAAAAATCACATAGAAAAGGCGCTGAAGGTGTATTAGTAGCATATTATTTTCTCACAGAGAGGGAGAGCCGCCGGCTGTAAGCTTTCCTGAGTTCAGATGATATGACGAAATTCCCACTGGAGCTGCATGGCTGAAATCAGGTTTTTCCACTGGATTATTTTTAATGAGTGCTTTCGTTGATATTTAGTGGATAGAGAATAGGCTGTGACGTATCCTGCACGTTACGCATATAAGAGTGCCTGCTGGCTGCGGCAGGAATTAGGGTGGTACCGCGATGAGACCTCGTCCCTTCATTTTTGGAGGGATGGGGTTTTTTGTCATATAGGATTAGGGTGCTAAAAGGGCCGCAAACGGAAAAATGTCAGTATATTTTTGCAGTTTCGGAGCCGAGAAATTCTAAGGCTCCTGCAAATTCAAAAATATTCTGACACTTTTCCTGGGCTGGTAGTTTTGACACCTTAATCCATATAGGAAATTCCTCTGAACTGGTAGTTAATACCTGAATTTTACGCCTATAGAAAGGGCCATAAAGCGTTAAAGCGCCCAAAAATATGGAATAAAGGAGAAGATTATGAAAGAGCAATTAGAGAAGATCAAAGAAGAAGCCTTAAAGCAGATTGAGGCTTCAGAGGCCCTGGAAAAGTTAAATGAAATCCGTGTGGCTTATTTAGGTAAAAAGGGCCGTTTAACCAGCGTGTTAAAGAGCATGAAGGATGTGGCTCCAGAGGACAGACCGAAAGTAGGGCAGATGGTAAACGAAGCCAGAGAAATGATTGAAACCAAACTGGAGGAAACAAAAAAGAATCTGGCAAAAAAGGCTAGGGAAGAGCAGATGAAAAGGGAAGTGATCGATGTCACTCTTCCGGCGAAAAAGAACCCTATGGGCCACAGTCATCCAAATACCATCGCTCTGGAAGAGGTAGAGAGAATTTTCGTGGGAATGGGATACGAGGTGGTAGAAGGCCCGGAAGTAGAGTATGACTTGTATAACTTTGAAAAGCTGAATATCCCGGCAGATCATCCGGCTAAGGATGAGCAGGATACGTTTTATATCAATAAGGAGATTGTGTTACGGACACAGACTTCTCCCTGCCAGGCAAGGGAAATGGAAAAGGGCCATCTGCCAATCCGTATGATTGCGCCAGGGCGGGTATTCCGTTCTGACGAGGTAGATGCCACCCATTCTCCTTCCTTCCATCAGGTGGAAGGCCTGGTAATTGATAAACACATTACATTTGCAGATTTAAAAGGAACCTTGGCAGAATTTGCAAAAGAGCTGTTTGGGGAAGAGACCAAGGTTAAATTCCGTCCACATCATTTCCCATTTACAGAACCGAGCGCAGAGGTAGACGTAACCTGCTTTAAGTGTGGTGGTAAAGGCTGCCGTTTCTGTAAAGGAACTGGCTGGATTGAGATCTTAGGCTGTGGGATGGTACATCCTCATGTGTTAGAAATGTGCGGAATTGATCCAAAGGAATATTCCGGCTTTGCATTTGGAGTGGGTTTGGAAAGGATTGCACTGTTAAAATACGAAATTGACGATATGCGCCTGCTTTATGAAAATGACATCCGCTTCTTAAAGCAGTTCTGATGTAGGGGAAGAGAAGGCAGAAAGACAAAAAAGAAAGTTGAGAGGAGAATCATTATGAATACAGCATTATCGTGGATGAAGGCCTATGTGCCAGATCTGGACGTGACCCCACAAGAATATACTGATGCAATGACACTGTCAGGAACCAAGGTAGAGGGATTTGAATGTCTTGATAAAAATCTGGAAAAAATTGTGGTCGGACAGATCACAAAGATTGAGAAGCATCCGGATGCAGATAAGCTGATTATCTGTCAGGTAGATATTGGAGAGAAAACAATCCAGATAGTAACAGGAGCGCCAAATGTAAAGGAAGGCGATAAGGTTCCAGTGGTACTGGATGGAGGAAAGGTAGCAGGAGGCCATGATGGCGGCCCCCTTCCGGAAGAGGGGATCAAAATCAAAAAAGGAAAATTAAGGGGAATTGAATCTGATGGCATGATGTGTTCCATTGAAGAGCTTGGCTCTGACAGGAATATGTATCCCAATGCGCCGGAGCTTGGCATATATATCCTTCCAAGGGATACCACAGTAGGAGCAGATGCCATAGAGGTTCTGGGGCTTCATGACGTAGTATTTGAGCATGAAGTCACTTCCAACCGAGTGGACTGCTACAGTGTATTAGGCATTGCAAGAGAGGCAGCAGCTACATTTAACAAAAAATTCTGTCCTCCAGTAGTCGGAGAAACTGGAAATTCTGAAGACATCCGGGATTACCTGGAGGTTTCTGTGGAAAATACAAAGCTCTGCCCCCGCTACTGTGCAAGAATGGTAAAAAATATCAGGCTTGCCCCTTCACCAGAATGGATGCAGAGGAGGCTTGCTGCCAGTGGAATCCGTCCAATCAATAATATTGTTGATATTACTAACTATGTGATGGAGGAATACGGCCAGCCAATGCATGCCTTTGACTATGACATGATTGCAGGACATAAAATCATTGTAAAATGTGCAAAGGACGGGGACACATTTCAGACCCTTGACGGCCAGGTAAGAAACCTTGACAGCAATGTGCTGATGATTAATGACGGAGAAAAGGAAATCGGCATTGCAGGCATCATGGGCGGTGAAAATTCCAAGATTACAGATGACATTAAAAACATGGTTTTTGAGGCAGCCTGTTTTGACGGGCCCAATATCCGCCTGTCAGCCAAACGGATCGGGCTTCGTACGGATGCTTCTGGAAAGTTCGAAAAAGGCCTGGACCCCAACAATGCGAAAGCAGCCATTGACCGCGCCTGCCAGCTGATTGAAGAGCTGGGAGCAGGAGAGGTAGTAGGAGGGATCATTGACATTTATCCGGTAAAGAGAGAAGAAGTTCGTGTATCCTTTGAGCCGGAAAAGATTAATCAGCTTTTAGGAACGGAAATCCCAGAAGCAGATATGCTGGGCTATTTCAAAAAGCTGGATTTAGGATATGACAAGGAAAAAAATGAGGTGATTGTTCCTGCCTTCCGTCAGGATATTCACTGCATGGCAGATTTGGCAGAAGAGGCAGCAAGATTCTATGGATATGATAATATTCCTACCACCCTTCCGTCTGGAGAAGCTACAACTGGAAAGCTTTCCGATAAATTAAGGATTGAGGAAATCGCCAGGGAAGTGGCAGAATTCTGCGGCTTTTCCCAGAGTATGACTTATTCCTTTGAAAGCCCTAAGGCATTTGATAAACTTCTGCTTCCAGCAGATGATAAGCTTCGTAAAACAGTAACGATTATGAATCCCCTGGGAGAAGATTTCAGCATTATGAGAACCCTTCCCCTCAATGGTCTGCTTACTTCCCTGGGAACCAACTATAACAGAAGGAATAAGGACGTAAGGCTGTATGAGCTGGCAAACATATATCTTCCCAAAGCCCTTCCTCTGACAGAACTTCCTGAGGAGCGGATGCAGTTTACCTTGGGGATGTATGGAAATGGTGATTTCTTTACGATGAAGGGCGTGGTAGAGGAATTCTTTGACAAGGTGGGAATGAGGAAAAAAGTCCACTATAATCCTCAGTGCGGCCATCCCTTCCTTCATCCAGGCAGAAAGGCAGATATTGTATACGAAGGCCAGATAATCGGATATATGGGTGAGGTACATCCAGATGTAGCGGACAATTACAGGATTGGCGATAAGGTGTATCTTGCGGTTTTGGATATGCCTGCCGTAGACCCGTATGTGACTTTTGATAGAAAATACACAGGCTTGGCAAAATATCCGGCTGTTACCAGGGATTTAAGCATGGTAGTTCCGAAAAATATTATGGTCGGAGAGATTGAAGATATGATTGTTCAAAGGGGTGGAAAGATTCTGGAAGGCTATGAGCTGTTTGACATCTATGAGGGCGCTCAGATTTTGGCAGGACATAAGTCTGTGGCTTATTCTATAACTTTCCGGGCAAAGGATCATACTCTGGAAGATAAAGAGGTAAATGGAGTGATGGAAAAAATCCTCCATGGATTAAGGCAGATGGGAATTGAACTGAGGGCATAAAAGGAGATTTACAAGGATATAAAGGTTTAGAGGCTGTTGAAATATGCAGACGTTCCTATAAGGCTAAATACTCCGCTGTCTGCTGGAATGCAAATCCTATGTATTGCCAGCAGCCTGCGGGGCATTTGCCTGTTTTACTCTGCAACATTCCGATGCAAAAAGAGCTGTATTGGGAAAAAGTCAGAATGTTTTTGTATCAGCCTCTGTTTTTCACTCCTTTTCCAGTAGAAAAGTTGGAAAAGATGTGCTATAATCGAAATATATCAGTACCGATTTGTATCCAAAGGAAGAGAGGAGAAGCCCATGGAATATCTGTTTGATACGGCTAATATTGAAGAAATCAGAACGTATGGAGCCATATATCCCTACACAGGAGTTACGACGAATCCTTCCATTGTAAAAAAAGAGGGAAAAATAGACTTTTTCGGGCATTTCAGAGAAATCCGGAGGATAATCGGCAGGGAACGTTCCCTTCATATCCAGGTTACTGCCCTGGAGGCAGAAGAAATTGTAAAAGAGGGAGAAGCAATCCTTAAAAACGTAGACGACAAGGTATTTATAAAGATTCCCATGACAGAAGAAGGGCTTAAAGCAATTAGGATGCTGAAGCAAGCAGGCGCCGGGGTAACGGCGACAGCGATTTATACCAAAGCCCAGGGATATCTGGCTATGGAAGCTGGAGCAGATTACATTGCCGTTTATTTTAACCGGATGGAAAATATGGACATTCATGCAGCCGATACAATCAGAAGCTTTTCTCATATGATAGACCAATGGAATTACCAGACTAAAATTCTGGCTGCCAGTTTTAAAAATATGGCGCAGGTGAACGAGGCTTTTATGGCTGGTTCCCATACTGTTACTCTTCCGCCAGCTCTTTTGCGCGACGCATTAAACGCTCCGGCAATAAAAAAAGCAGCAGATGACTTTAGAAAAGACTGGAAGTCTGTTTTTGGCGATGTGAAAATTCATGAAATAGGATAAAAAGGCTATGAACGGAAAAGGAAAAGAGAACAGAACAAAGAAAAAGGACAGGAAAAAGAGATTCCTTTCATGGATTCTAGCTGCTGTTATGGCTATTCCCTCTTTGATTCCAGCTTATGCAAAACCGGAGTGGCCTAATGGCCCGGCACTGGAATCAGAATCTGGAATTGTAGTGGATATGGATTCAGGAACTGTTCTTTTCGGTCAGTATATTCATGAAAAAAAGGCCCCTGCCAGCATTACCAAGCTTCTAACAGCTTTGGTGGTGATTGAGAGGGCTGATTTAGATGCTGAGGTAATCTTTTCCCATGATGCCGTTTACAATGTGGAAAGTGGAAGCGGCAATAAAATGGCTATGGAAGAAGGGGACAGGCTGACTGTTAGAGACTGCCTGTATCTTTTGCTGCTCCAGTCTTCTAACCAGGCAGCGAATGCGCTAGCAGAACATGTGGCTGGAACTAGAGATGGCTTTGTAGAATTAATGAATCAGAAGGTAGCGGAGTTAGGCTGTACGAATACCCAGTTTGCCAACCCTTCTGGTTTAAATGATGAGAGACAGTATACGACGGCTTATGATATGTCCCTGATTGGGATGGCTGCATTTAAGAATCCAGTTCTTCTTGAAATTGATTCTACAAAAAAGTATACCATTCCGGCTACGATCAACAATCCTGATGGGCGCACCTTCCAGATGGAGCATAAGCTTCTGATTACAGAGGATGAAGCTAGTGAAAATTACTATCCAGCGGCAAAAGCGGGGAAGACAGGGTATACCTCCATAGCGGGACAGACTTTGGTTACTTATGCGGAAAAGGATGGAAAAAGGCTGGTTGCTGTCACATTAAGAAGTAGAAAGAAGACCCATTATTCCGATACTAAGCTGTTGCTGGAGTTTGGCTTTCAGCATTTTCACCATGTGAACATTTCTGAGAATGAGACATCCTGGGTAACAGGAGAAGAGCCTCTGCTGGCAGGAGGAGAAACCTATCAGCCTTCTGAGCTGTTTATTGATAAGGAGTCGGTTATCACTTTGCCTGGGGAAGCAGTTTTTGCAGATGGAGAAAAGAGGCTGGTTACAGAGCTTTTAGAAAACCATCCGGAGCAGGCAGTTGCTAAAATTGAATATACCTATAATGACAGAAAAATTGGTTCTGCATGGATTTGTACCACTAGGGATATGGCAGCACAGACTTCTGGAGAGCCAGAGGATCAGACTTCTGGAAGCCAGTCCAATGCTTCTAAAAGCCCGGAAAAAGAAAAGCCTGGAGTATTCAGTAAATTTCATATGCCTTCCGCTGCAGTTTTAGTTGTAGCGGCAGTTATTCTGTGCGCTGTATTAGGGACAGGAGGATTTTTCTGGTACAGGAAAAAGCAGAAAGAAGAGCAGGAACGCCAGAGAGTCCGCAGAGAAAAGAGAAGAAAGCGTTTGGAGGAAATCGGCTATACAGAAGAAGAGTTTGCGAACATGATGAGCAGAAAAAGGGAAGAAAGGGTTTAAAAAAGCAGTTTTCCAGATGAGCATAGAAAACGAATAGAAAATAAAAAAAGAGCCATCCTTATATTCATAGAAAAAGAATGTGGATATGAGGAGGCTTTTTATGTATCAGGGTTTTGATATTGCGCAGGTAAAGGGAAGGGAAATCTTAGATTCCAGAGGAAATCCTACAGTTGAGGTAGAGATTATGCTGGAAAACGGGGCCATAGGACGGGCAGACGTGCCTTCTGGAGCCTCTACAGGAAAATTTGAAGCAGTAGAACTTCGAGATGGTGGAAGCAGGTATCAGGGTAAGGGAGTCAAGCAGGCTGTAAACAATGTAAATACGGTTCTGGCAGAAGCAGTTATGTTTGAAAATGTCCTTAATCAGAGACAGATTGACCATCTTCTCTGTGAGGCAGATGGAACAGAAAATAAAGGAAATCTGGGGGCTAATGCCATTCTGGGAGTTTCTCTAGCTGCAGCAAGAGCAGCTGCAGCTGGACTTCATATTCCGTTATACCGTTATTTGGGAGGAGTGAATGCCAGAAGTCTTCCAGTTCCTATGATGAATATTCTTAACGGAGGGGTTCATGCTGCTAATACGGTAGATTTTCAGGAATTTATGATTATGCCTGTAGGGGCGAAATGTTTTTCAGAAGGGCTTCAAATGTGCGGCGAAATCTACCACACTCTAAAAAAGCTGTTGGAAATCGGCCGCCATGCTACAGGAGTGGGGGATGAAGGCGGCTTTGCCCCGGATCTTAAAAATACAGAGGAAGTTCTTACCTATCTGGTAGATGCCATTAAAATGAGCAATTATCAGCCGGGAAAAGATGTAAAAATAGCCATAGATGCTGCTTCCAGTGAGCTCTATGATGAAGAAACAGGCATGTACCTGTTCCCAGGAGAAAGCAAGATGACAGGGCGGGAGGTACGCCGTTCAGCAAAGGAAATGACAGATTATTACCGCCGTCTTCTGGATGCATTCCCTATCTGTTCCATTGAGGATGGATTGGATGAAGAGGATTGGGAGGGATGGCAGATCCTTACCTCAGAGCTGGGAAAACGGGTACAGCTGGTGGGAGACGATCTGTTTGTCACCAATACCAGCCGTTTAGCAAAAGGAATTTCCCTGGGAACAGCCAATGCCATATTGATTAAGGTCAACCAGATTGGCACCTTGACAGAGAGCTTGGAGGCTATAGAGATGGCGAAAAAAGCTGGCTATAAGACTGTTATTTCCCACAGATCTGGTGAAACAGAGGACACCTTTATTGCAGATATTGCAGTTGCAGTCAATGCAGGGCAGATAAAAACAGGAGCTCCCTGCCGCAGTGACAGGACAGCAAAATACAATCAGCTGCTGCGGATTGAAGAGGATATGGGATAAGGCTTGAAGGAAAACCACTGGAACGCTTCTGATTGGTTTGCCACATATTGCAGGAAATGGATATGAGGAAAGAATTACGATGTACATCGTAAGCAATCATTGAGAAAGGAAACGCGGCATATAGGTTTTGTCAGATAATTGTCAGGTTATGGAGCTGGTATTTCCTTTATAAACAGCCATGAGAAAAGAACAGGACCAGCGGAAAATGGATATGAGGAAAAATGTGGTTGCCATTCTGCGAAAAATGTGGTATGATTACGATGTTTGACTACAGGAGGTGTGTGATTATGCTGAAAACGCTTTTAACCGTTATATTCGTTTTACTTGCAGTCGTGCTGACCATAATCGTCCTGATGCAGGAGGGCAAGTCCGCTGGCCTTGGCTCTGTGGCAGGAATTGCAGATACCTATTGGGGAAAAAATAAGGGACGTTCCATGGAAGGTGCTCTTGAAAAATTTACCAAGTTTGCAGCTGGACTGTTCCTGCTGCTGGCAGTAATACTCAATCTACTGTAAGACGAAGACGATAAACACTCTTGGGAACAAGAGTGTTTTATTATCGTATAGGAAATGTCAGAGGAATTTCCTATATAATAATAAACCTTATCGCACTGCGGCAGACAAGGGCTATACCGCTTATGCGGCCAGCCGCAGGCGGAGAATCCTATAAAAGCAGGATTCTTTGTTCTTTCATAGGATGAAAAAATTTTAAGCCTGCGAAAAACTGCGATGAATTGGAGAGGAGTTTATGGAAAAACAATTAATGGAAGAGAGAAAAGGGATGCTGGAAAAGCTGCTTCATGATCCTGCTTATGTACCCATGAAACTAAAGGAGCTGTCTGCTCTTTTGGATATTCCCAGAGATCAGAGGGAGGAACTGAGGGAGATCATGGACATGCTGGTGTCAGAAGGAAAAGCCAGCATTTCTAAAAAAGGAAAATATGGGAAGCCAGAAATATTTGCTGTGGCTGGTATTTTTTCAGGACATCCGAAAGGTTTTGGCTTTGTGACCGTGGAGAGCATGGAACAGGATATTTTCATTCCGCCAGAGAAGACAGGAAGTGCCCTTCATGGAGATAAGGTATTGCTTACAATAGATGGAGCAGGCAGTGAGGAGGTGCTGAATCAGGCGGCCGGAAGAGGCAGTGGAAAGCGGGCAGAGGGCCAGGTTATCCGGGTTTTGGAACGTGCCAATAGGGAAGTGGTGGGCCTGTATCAGAAGAATAAAAACTTTGGCTTTGTGATCCCTGATCAGATTAAAATAGGCCGTGATATTTTTATCCCTCAGGGAAAGGATATGGGGGCAGTGAGCGGCCACAAGGTAATTGTGAAGGTTACGGATTATGGCAGCAGCGATAGAAAGCCTGAGGGCGTTGTAACAGAGATTATCGGACATATCAATGACCCAGGGACAGATATTGAATCGCTGGTAAGGGCATATGGCCTTCCAGAAGAATTTCCCCTGGAGGTGATGAAGCAGGCAGAACGGATTCCTGAACAGGTAGAAGAAAAGGACAAGGCAGGAAGGCTGGATTTGAGAGCTCTTCCTATGGTAACGATAGACGGAGAAGATGCAAAGGATCTGGACGATGCAGTAAGCCTGGTGAAAGAAAGCCGAGACGGGGGAGAAACCGTATATCATCTTGGCGTCCATATTGCAGATGTGAGCTGCTATGTGGCAGAAGGAAGCCCTTTGGACCGGGAAGCCATAAAACGGGGAACCAGCGTATATCTGGCAGACCGGGTAATTCCTATGCTGCCTCATCGCCTTTCCAATGGAATCTGTTCTTTAAATGCAGGAGAGGACAGGCTGGCATTAAGCTGCCTTATGGATATTGACAGCAAAGGCAGGGTAATCGGCCATAGGATTGCAGAAACTCTGATTTATGTGGACAGGAGGATGACTTACACAGCAGTGAATGCCATTGTGACAGATCGGGATTCAGCTGTAAGGAAGGAATACCAAGAGTTTACAGAGCTGTTCGACCAGATGAAAGAGCTATCAGATCTTTTACGGGAACAAAGGCAGAAGAGGGGAGCTGTTGATTTTGACTTTCCGGAAAGCCGGATCATCCTGGATGAAAGGGGAAGAGCAGTAGATATCCGTCCCCATGAGAGAAATGCAGCGACAAAGATCATTGAGGACTTCATGCTGGCTGCCAATGAAACTATTGCAGAAGATTATTTCTGGCAGGAAATTCCCTTTTTATACAGGAGTCATGAAAAGCCAGATCCAGAAAAAATAAAAAGGCTGGCACTGTTTATTAACAACTTCGGTTATACCTTAAAGCTTCATCAGGGAGAAATCCATCCAGGAGAGCTTCAGAGCCTGTTAACCAAGATAGAAGGAACGGCAGAAGAAGCCCTCCTTAGCCGGCTGATTCTGCGCTCAATGAGACAGGCAAAATATACAGCAGAAAACACAGGCCATTTTGGGCTTTCTGCCAGATACTACACTCACTTTACTTCCCCGATCCGCCGCTACCCGGATCTTCAGATCCATCGGATTATTAAGGAAAACTTAAAGGGTGGATTATCGGAAAAAAGGCGGGTTCATTACGAAAGGCTTCTGCCAGAGGCTGCCGTACAGTGTTCTGTCCTTGAGAGGAGGGCAGAGGAAGCAGAGCGTGAGACAGATAGAATGAAAAAATGCGAGTACATGGAAGACAGGATCGGAGAAGAATTCGACGGAGTGATTTCTGGAGTTACCAATTGGGGCTTTTATGTGGAGCTTCCTAATACGGTAGAAGGACTGGTTCATGTGAACGAGCTTCAAGATGATTATTATGTTTTTGATGAAGAGCATCTGGAACTTCGGGGAGAGATGACAAATAGATCCTACAGGCTGGGACAGAAAATCAGGGTTGAAGCCATAGGAACAGATAAATTTGCCAGGACAATTGATTTTATTCCGGCAGAAAGAAGAAGGGAGGGCGGCCCGGTTGGGAGAGAGTATAAGGCTGATCGCTAATAATAAAAAGGCTTATCATGACTATTTTATCGATGAAAAATATGAAGCTGGAATTGAGCTATACGGCACAGAAGTAAAATCAATCCGCATGGGAAAGTGCAGCGTAAAGGAATCTTTTATCCGGATTGAACGGGGAGAGATGTATATTTATGGCATGCACATCAGCCCCTATGAAAAAGGAAATATTTTTAATAAAGATCCATTACGTGTCAGAAGGCTCCTCCTCCATAAGAAGGAAATCTTCAAGCTGGATGGAAAGATGGCGGAAAAGGGCATGACACTGGTTCCTCTCCAAGTCTATTTTAAGGGAAGCCTTGTAAAGGTAGAGGTGGGCCTGGCAAGGGGAAAGAAGCTGTATGATAAGAGACAAGATATTGCCAGAAAAGATCAGAAGCGTGAGGTTGAACGGGATTATAAGATGAAGCTGCGGTAAGGTTTTGGATTCTGCCAGAATAAGCCCGTTGACAATCCACAATTATGCTGGTAGAATAAAAGAGTATAAAAATGTAGTCAGGGGTAGTACTGGTTTCGACAGGGATCATGCAGCTGGTGAAGCTATCCGCATGCAATGCGTTAAATGGCAAACCTAAATATAAACGCTAACAACGATTTAGCACTGGCAGCCTAAGGGCAGCCTGTCAGCCTCAGGGCACTCACACCTTGAGATCCTGGCATCGACTATGTGAGAAACGACATATGCAAAGCTTTGCGCATGTGGGCGTATGATGAAGCTACTGAAAGCGTCAGGGTGTTAGTCCCCGGACGTCAGAGGGAATGAAAAAGGACTGACTATGATAGTAGAAGAACAGGGAATTGGTTTTTGGACACGGGTTCAAATCCCGTCTACTCCATTACCTGTGGTAAGGAGAGACCCATAAAGTGGGAGGATCCCTTATCACAAAGCAGACGCTCCGAACTAAGAGAGAACAGAAAAGCGTCTGTCCATTACCTGTGGTAAGGAGGGACCCATGAAGTGAGAGGATGCCTCATCACAAAGCAGATATCTCGAACGAAGAGAGAACAAAAAAGCGTCTGTCCTCATTGTCTGTACTAGGGAATACGTAGCAGAGAAGGAAAAGGAATTCTTATTACAAAGAAAAGAATCCCCCTAACTGTAGAATATACAGTTGGAGGGATTTTTTCCTTTATTTTATTATCCATGCCCTTATGCCATGCATGATATTTTGTATTCTCATAAAATATTTGATAAGTCCTGTCCCCTATTTTTTGAGAACCTTTGCAAAAAGGTTTTATTATTTAAGAAGTGTTCTGTATCAAATTTTTCACATGACTGAATAAACTGTTTGAAAATGCACGCTATAGTTCGTTATTATTTATATTTTTTAATCATTTTCCCCTATAATAGATTTATAGTTTGAATGAGATGGGAAACCCTATGAAACCCACTTGTTGCTCTATAAATTATGCGGGATAATAAGGCCGACAGGCGGAGGAGATATATTAGCTTGGATTGACTTCCAACGAAAAAAGTTGTGCTTCTGTCTTTTTGAGTTAACACGTATGAGCTGAATAACGTAAAGTGCTGCATATTGAACGAGGTTATGTCCTGCAAAAAAACATGAGGAAACTCTGCTTGAAATGTGAGAAGTAGGAGGTTTCGTTATATACTGCTGTGGGATCGATACCCCCAAGCAGAAATCCCGACCGCCTCTATATCGTCTGGCATATAAAGAAAATATTCCCTATGGTTTTATCGAGGGGGTATTTTTATGTCGATTTATGATGAAATTGGTGAAACCATAAAGTATCTGCGCAAACAGAAAGGAGTTACTCAGGAGTGGCTTGCTTTAGAGTGTGGGATCAGCACTTCATATCTGCGCCGTATTGAGCATGGGACTGCGAATCCAACCATAAACGAATTATGGCGCATCGCTGAGGTGTTAGAGGTAGACCTGAGAAACCCATTTGCAGTTTCCACAACCGTTAGTGTGGTACCATGATAAGAAATGATACAAAAATAAGGGAAAATGCTGTCATTTCTTCAGTCAAATCGTTTCGGCAACCTAAGTCTATTGACGAAATACATTTGTTCCGAAGCGGGGATTCCTGTTCTGTTTATCCTAGATGCTGCTTGCCATTGGAACGTGAGCAGCAACGGTTTTTTGTGACTGCTGTGGTTAAGCCTTGGACTGGTCTGCCTTCAGTAGAGTTATCGTTGTTCTAATCTTGAACATCGTATCTGTTACCCTTGGAACCTCCAAGGGCTTTTGTGCTGCTTGATTCCATTAGATTACACGTTCTTACACAATCTCCACGCCCATTTGCAAGCTGTACAATTCTTTTTATCTCAAAAACTTAAAGGGATCTAAAGCATTATAGTGTTTAGGTGATAGCAATTTTGGGAAAGGATACGGACGAAATGAAGAAAATGGTGCCGCTGCCCTTATGATGATGGTTTTTGGATGATGTTTTGATTTCTGTTCATGCATTTACCCGGGCCAGTTCATAGTCCATCATTGACACTTACTGCCTGATATTCTATAATAGAATTAAACTTATTAAGTGGTAAGTGACAAATTGTAAAATGGGAGTGTATCAAGATGAATAGTATCCGAAAAAAAATCACAATCTGTCTGATTGCGACGGTTTTTGCTGCCTTGCTTGCAGTGGGGCTCTCCAGCATTGCGCTGAACTATAGGAGTACCCTGGCTACCGTGGAACAGATGATGAGAGAAACGGCTGTCCTGGCTGGGGAGCGTATTGAGCAGGAATTGGGGGCATATAGAAATGTGGCTATGGATACAGGCTGTATCCCTCAGCTATCTGACAAAGATGTTCCTGTGGAAGAAAAAGAGGCCATTATAGACGAGCGGGTGCGAATGCATGGTTTTCAGCGAGGTAATATCGTTGGTGCAGACGGAATCAGTATTTTTGATGGAAACGATTATTCCGATCGGGAGTATGTGCAGCAGGCTATGCAGGGAAATGTGTATGTATCTGAGCCGCTGATAAGCAAAATTACAGGCGGTCTCTCCATTATGGTGGCGGCTCCGCTTTATGCTAATGGGAATCATGGTTCTGATATTGTAGGCGTGATTTATTTCGTACCTCCAGAGACATTTTTGAACAACATCGTTTCCTCTATCAAGGTGAGCGATAGCAGCCATGCCTACATGATTAATAAGTCCGGCGATACCATTGCTGATACTACCCTGGAAACTATTACCACCCAGAATATTGAGCGGGAAGCAGAGAGCGATGGGGCCTTGAAGGAGCTGGCTGCGATACACAAGGCCATGCGGCAAGGCGGTGAAGGTTTCGACAGTTTCCATGCTTCTGACGGCCCTCGCTTTGCGGCTTATGCCCCAGTAGGCGGTACGGACGGCTGGAGTGTGGCTGTTACTGCCATGAAAAAGGATTACCTGGCCAATACATATTTTGGCATGTTTACCAACATAGCTGTTATGCTTGTTTCCGTCCTTATTTCCATTTTTGTGGCGTTGAAGCTAGCTAATAATATCAGCGTACCTATGCGGGCCTGCGCCATACGGATGAAACAGTTGGTGGAGGGTGATTTGGAGTCTCCTGTGCCTCAGAGCTATGGGAAGGATGAAACAGCTGAACTGACTAAGTCTACAGCGGACCTGGTAGTGGGTTTGAATACCATTATTCATGACATTGGCTATCTGCTTACAGCAATGGCGGAAAAAAATTTTGATATACAGTCCGCCAATCGGGAAGCCTATGTGGGCAGCTTTCAGGGGATTTTGGAGTCTATGCGGACCTTAAAGGTCCAGCTGAGCGGCACCATGAGGCAGATCAACTCAGCTGCTGGGCAGGTTTCTGCTGCCAGCGACCATGTTTCCAGCGGGGCTCAGACCCTCAGTCAGGGTTCTATCATGCAGGCGAGTTCGGTGGAGGAGCTGGCTGGCACTATCAATGAAATCTCCGCCAGTGCGAAGCAAACCAGCTCTGCCGCAGAGCAGGCCGGTCATTTTGTAGAGCAGGCCGGTGCACAATTGAATGCCAGTGTGGAGCAGGTTGGTGAGCTGAACGGCGCAATGGAAAAAATTTCTAGCTCTTCCAAGGAAATTTCCGCCATTATAGGCACCATAGAAAGCATCGCTTTTCAGACCAATATTCTGGCTCTCAATGCTGCTGTAGAGGCTGCACGTGCAGGTACATCCGGCAAGGGCTTTGCTGTGGTTGCTGATGAGGTGCGCAATCTGGCATCTAAATCCGATGAGGCTGCGAAGGCTACGAAAGAATTAATTGAGCGCTCCATTGGGGCTGCTGCCGAGGGCAATGAGGCTGTATCCAGAGTCACAGAATCCTTAGAGCGCACTAGTGTTTTTGCAGGTCATGTATCTACACAGATGAATATTGTAGTGGAAGCGATAGAGAGACAGACATTAGCCATCGGACAGGTAACTGAGGGTATCGGCCAAATTTCCTCTGTGGTGCAGGCTAACAGCGCCACCTCGGAGGAGAGTGCTGCTGTCAGCCAGGAACTCTCGGCAGAAGCGGCTAGCCTAAAGAGATTGGTAGATCAATTTACCCTTGCGAAAGAGTAAGGCCTGTTTGAAAAATCAAAAAAGTATACGTTTGACGTGGAATCATTGGACTAAGTTCAATGATTCCACGTCAAAAAATTTTTGATTAAAATTTGATACATTTGATCGGATATCTTTTTCCTTACTTTTATCTGGAAGATTTTATCGCAAGGCGCTTTCCAGATTAAATGCTTTACATGAGCAAATAGATGGTTGGAAAATTCATTCCATAATTCGTTATCATTCATTTTGTTTCTATCACTTCCTTCTAAATTCAGAAATCCCTGTTATATAAATGTTTACGGTTAGAGGGAAGTAATTTCAGATTAGGCGGTATAGCCCCGATTACAAGGGCTATACCGTCTTTTTGAGTTCCTATGCGCCTTGCCGTTTCGGTTGCATGTCAGAAAGAAAATTGAGTTCACCCACAAAGTTGAAAACAATATCTACTTTCTGTACCCGTTTCCCGTCCACCTTTTCCGGCGCATGGACTATGATTTTCTTGATAAATTCATTGACGATTGCGGGGGTGAGTTCCTTTATCCCCACATACTTGCGGATAATCGCGGCGAAGCTGTCAAAATCGCTCTTGTTCTGTTCGTAGGTATCGACTTCCTGCTGGTCTGCCTTGACCTTTTCTTCCAGTTCCCGCTGTTCCGCTTCATACTCTGCGGACAGCTTCAAAAATCTGTCGTGGCTGATTGCGCCGCTTATGTCGTCCTCATAAATCCGCTTGAAGATACGGTCAAGTTCCGCAATCCTTTTTTGTGACTGTCCGACTTCTCGTTTCCTGCGCTTCATTTCCTTTTCTGTTTCAGCGGAGCGTTGCTGATACATCATTTCATGGAAAGCCATGATGTCATCAAAGAAAAGGGCGGTCACGTCAAATATCCTGCTCCATACGATTTGCTTCAACACGTCCTCGCGGATAAAATGAGCCGTACAGCTTCCTGTATTGCTCTTGTACTTTGCACAGCGGTAATGGTCTTGTGAACCGTTAAAACTTTTACAAGTAGCGAAATGTAGCTTGCTTCCACAGTCCGCACAATATACCAAGCCGGAAAACAATCCCTGTCTGTCCGCTTTTGTGGGGCGGCGTTTGTTCGCTCTTAGTTCCTGTATCCGTTCAAAAACAGCGTCCTCTACAATCGCTTCATGGGTATTATAGAAAACTGCCTGCTGTTCTTTTGTGGTTGGAATCCGCTTCTTTAATTTGTGGGATTTGGAATAGCTTTTGAAATTTACGGTATGTCCGCAATAGTCCATGCGTTCCAAAACGCCGACAATCGTGCTGTCTTTCCAGTTGTACGGATTTTTGGGAAGTGCTTTTCCCTTTTTCTCGGCATAGTAGGCTTTGGCAGTCGGTACTTTATCTTCCTTGAGGATTTTTGCTATCTGCATAGGGCCTTTCCCGCCGATACATAAATCAAAAATCCGTTTCACCACAGCGGCGGCTTCTTCGTCCACAATCCATTGCTTCTTGTCGGTAGGGCTTACCATGTAGCCGTAAGGCGGCTTTGTCAGATGTTCCCCCGCCTGTCCCTGCGCTCGCTTGATTGCCCGTACCTTTTTGCTTGTGTCTTTGGCGTAAAAATCGTTGAACACAGGTTATTGGGGAAAGGGAAAGCAAACAGGCAAAAACCCAGTATTCATGCGGGTTTGCGGCGAGATGGCTCTCAAAAGCTAACCTCACAAAAGACAGATTATTGCACAATCACATATCGTTTCTAAGGGAGAATGTTGATTCCGGTCACATTCTCCCTTTTTTCATACCAAGAAACGAGGTGATTATCTTGAACACGCAAATCATCGCCATCGCCAACCAAAAGGGAGGTGTGGGCAAGACCACAACCTGTGCCAACTTAGGGATAGGACTGGCGCAGGCCGGAAAGAAAGTGCTTCTCATTGACGGGGACCCGCAAGGGAGCCTGACCATCAGCCTGGGCAATCCCCAGCCGGATAAGCTGCCCTTTACCCTTTCTGACGCGATGGGCCGTATCCTGACCGATCAGCCGGTCCGCCCCGGCGAGGGGATTCTGCGCCACCCGGAGGGCGTGGACCTGATGCCGGCGGATATTCAGCTGTCCGGCATGGAGGTGTCGCTGGTAAACGCTATGAGCCGGGAAACGATTCTGCGGCAATATCTGGACAGTGTAAAGGGGCAGTATTCCCATATCCTCATAGACTGCCAGCCCTCCCTGGGTATGCTCACCGTCAACGCGCTGGCCGCCGCCAACCGGATCATAATCCCCGTCCAGGCGGAGTATCTGCCCGCCAAAGGGCTGGAACAGCTGCTCTCTACGGTAGCCAAAGTCAAGCGGCAGATCAACCCGAAACTGCAAATAGACGGTATCCTGCTGACGATGGTGGACAACCGCACCAACTTTGCCAAAGAGATTGCCGCCCTGCTGCGGGAAACCTACGGCAGCAAAATCAAGGTATTCGGCACAGAGATCCCCCATTCTGTCCGGGCAAAGGAAACCAGCGCGGAGGGCAGGAGCATTTTCGCCCATGACCCAGGCGGCAAAGTAGCGGAGGGCTACGCAAATCTGACCAAGGAGGTGTTGAAACTTGAAAAGCAGCGCGAAAAAAGTAGAGCTGGCATCGGTCGATGATCTGTTTACCACCGAGGAAAGCCGCGCCGACGCGGGGCGGGAAAAGGTGGTAGAAATCCCTTTAAGTGAGCTGCACTCGTTCAAGGGCCACCCGTTCAAAGTCAAAGATGATGATGCCATGATGGAAACAGCGGACAGCATCCGGCAGTACGGTGTTCTGGTTCCTGCTATCGCCCGTCCTGACCCGGAGGGCGGCTATGAGCTGGTAGCCGGACACAGGCGGCATCGGGCCAGCGAACTGGCAGAGAAAGAAACCATGCCGGTGATTGTCCGGGATTTGGACGATGACGCCGCCACGATTATCATGGTTGACAGCAACTTGCAAAGGGAAAGCCTGCTCCCCAGCGAGAGAGCCTTTGCCTACAAAATGAAATTGGAGGCTATGAAACATCAAGGGGAACGCATGGATTTAACTTCCGCCCAAGTTGGGCGGAAGTCTGCTGGTAAAGAATCGAGAGAAATTTTAGCAGAACAGGTTGGGCAAAGCCGCAATCAGATTTCGCGCTACATTCGCCTGACCGAGTTAATCCCCGAACTGCTGAACATGGTGGACGAAAAGAAAATTGCCCTGAACCCGGCCTATGAGCTGTCCTTTCTCAAAAAAGAAGAACAGACCCAGCTTTTGGACGCGATGGACAGCGAACAGGCCACCCCCTCCCTTTCCCAAGCCCAGCGGCTCAAGAAATTCAGCCAGGAGGGGCGTTTATCCATAGATGTAATGCGGGCGATTATGGGCGAGGAAAAGAAAAGCGATCTGGACAAGGTGACGTTTACCTCCGACACCCTGCGGAAGTATTTTCCCAAAAGCTACACCCCTGCCCGGATGCAGGAAACCATCATCAAACTGCTGGAACAGTGGCAGAAAAAGCGTCAGAGAGATCAGGAACGCTGAAAGGAGCGCCTATGAGAGATCACGTTGCCAGGGAGTTAAAGGGCCACAACATACTGGCTGTGGAACGGTTTCAGGATAAGACCCGCTGGATGGTGGAGTTTTCCGTCCTGCGGCCCCGCACCGCCTACGGCGCACCCGGCGATGAAACGCGCCTGTTTCTGGACGAGGACGGCTACCAGGCCGTTCTCGCCAGCCAGAAACGCCGGGACATCAAAATCAAACGGTATGCCCGCGTCATTGAGGGGCATATCCTGGACTTCAAGCCCAAAAAGAAACGCCACCCGTAAACCCGACAAATTGAGAGGAAGGAATGAATATGTGTACCGTTAAGGAAATCAGAGAAGCCATCCGGGAGGACTGCCGCTCCCAGCGAAACATGGAAACCATTGAGATTGACCGGATTTTTCAAACCCTGACGTTTCCGCAGTTAGAGAGCCTGTTTGACAAACCGCCCATGCCGCCGTTTTTTCACCGGTACAGGCAGAAGTCAGCCAGCAAATGAACGCCGCAATTCTTTTTACGGGATTGTGGCTTTTTTCATGCCCTGGGAAACGAAAGGAGTGCAGAAAATGGCCGTTTTTCGCGTAGAACGCACACAGGGATACACCGTTATGAGCAACTATCATCTGCGGGACAAGAGCCTGAGCCTGAAAGCAAAGGGCCTGCTGTCCCAAATGCTCTCGCTGCCGGAGGATTGGGACTACACCCTTTCCGGCCTGGCTGTTATCAACCGGGAAAGCAAGGACGCCATCCGCTCCGCAGTCAATGAGCTGGAAAAGGCGGGGTACATCAAGCGCCGCCAGACCACCGACGCGGGCGGCAAGTTCAGCGCCAACGAGTATGTGATTTATGAGCGTCCGGTAACAGAGGAACCGCCCGCCCAACCGTTGCCCCCAAAACCGTTGTTGGAAAAACCGTTGTCGGGTTTTCCGACAACGGATAATCCGTCAACGGGAAAACCGTCAACGGAAAATCCAACGCAAATAAATATAGAGAAATTAAATACCCAAAAATCAATTACTGACGGATCAATTACCGATTCCCTTCCCTTCCGGGGAACGGCGGCAAAGCCACCGGAACCGAAGCGAAGGGAAACGATGTCACTGACAGAGATGGAAAGTTATCGGGAGCTGATTTTGGAGAATATCGAGTATGACTGCCTCAAACAGCGGTTTGGGACCTACCGGGAGGACTTGGACGAGATCGTGGAGCTTCTGGTGGAAACCGTCTGCGCGAAGCGTAAGACCACCCGGATTGCCGGGGCGGACTTCCCCCATGAGGTGGTGCGTTCCCGCTTCCTGAAGCTGGACAGCTCCCACATCGAGTTTGTCATGGACTGCCTGCAAAAGAACACCACCGAGGTACGGAACATGAAACAGTACCTTTTGACGGTGCTGTTCAACGCGCCCACCACCATGAGCAACCATTACACCTCACAGGTCAACCACGATATGTACGGCGGCTTCTGAAAGCTGGCCGTTTTTGTCTGCCCGGAACTGCCGGGAGAAAGGAATCTGTTATGAAACGACCGCTTGCGTATATCACCGCTCCCTGGAGCAAGAACCCCCATGAAAATGCGGCAAACGCCGCCAGCTACTGCCGCCAGGTGTATGACGCCGGATATTCCCCCGTCTGCCCTGTTTTGTTCCTGCCGCTGTTTTTGAAGGATGAAATCCCCCAGGAACACAAGGACGGAATCGACATCGCCAGAGATTACCTGCGCCGCTCCCATGTGCTGGTGGTCTGCGGACACTCGACCGATGAAACGGTCAAAAACGATATTGCCACCGCGGAACGCCTGCGGATCACCGCCACCACACTGGACGGGATTCTGACGGTGAAAGGCCAGGGCCGGGAGAAAGGGGGCGCACACCATGCCTGAAAAAAAGACCATCGGCCAGCTGATGGAGGAAATGCAGCTTAAAGCCGGGGCGCGGGAGTATTCCGGCCATAGTTACATGGACTTAAACCGGTTCGCGGAGGACACCCGGCACATGATTATTTTTGATACCCTGACCGCTGATTCCCCTGTTGGCTGGAAAGGGGAACGCAGCCGCGCCTTTCTCACCGAGGAGGGATATAAAAAGTCCCTGGAACGCCAGGAACAGGGGCATATCAGGATTGTGAGCCATGCGAAGGTCCGAAACGGAAACCTGCGCTATGACCGGCAAGACCAGCTCCGATAGAGAAACCATGCAGAAAATCCATAGAGAGGAGGCGAAACACCCATGCAGGACGAAGTGGAAAGCAAAACCCTGACGCTCATTGTCAGCGGCACAAAGTTCACCGGCAGGCTGTTCAAAGCGGCGATTATGAAGTATCTGGCGCACCTGAAAGAGCAAAAGATGCAGAAACAGCGGGAAAAGGGCGCGGAGGTCAAGCCCCAGGGAAAGCAGACGGTGAAGCAGCTCATCGGGCAGAACCAGGGCGTGTCCAATCTTGAGATCACAGACCCCTCCATCAAGGCGTTTGAACGGGTTGCCCGGAAGTACGGCGTGGATTATGCGGTAAAGAAGGACCGCAGCTGCTCCCCGCCCAAGTACCTGGTCTTTTTCAAGGCCCGCGACGCGGATGCGCTGACCTCCGCGTTTACCGAGTACACCCAGAAGAAGGTCCGCAAGGCGTCCCGCCCGTCTGTGCTGGCGAAGCTGAACCAGTTCAAGGAGCTGGTGAAAAACGCGGTGGTGGACCGCACAAAGCGAAAGGAGCTGGAACGATGAAAAAGCCCCTGAACATCAAGAAGCTCGTTTTGCTGAACCTGCCCTATATCCTGATGGGGCTGTTCGCCACCAACTTCGGGAAGGCGTGGCGGATGGCCCAGGGCGCGGACGCTTCGGAAAAGGTATTGTCCCTGATCTCCGTCCTTCCGGCGGCTCTTGGAAGTTTCTGGCCCAGCTTTCACCCGCTGGACCTGCTGGTCGGGCTGTGCTGCGGCGCGGCGCTCCGGCTGGCTGTTTACCTGAAAGGCAAAAACGCCAAGAAGTACCGCCCGAATATCGAGTACGGTTCCGCGAGATGGGGAAATTCCCAGGACATCGCCCCTTATGTCGATCCGGTATTCCAGAACAATGTCATCCTTACCCAGACGGAACGCCTTACCATGAGCAGCCGCCCCAAGGACCCCAAGACCGCCCGCAACAAAAATGTGCTGGTAATCGGCGGTTCCGGCTCCGGCAAGACCCGCTTCTGGCTCAAGCCCAACCTGATGCAGCTCCATAGCTCGTATGTGGTTACTGACCCAAAAGGTACAATCCTGATCGAATGTGGAAAGCTGCTCCAACGGGGCGCGCCCAGGCTGGATAAGGACGGAAAGCCCATGAAGGACAAGAACGGCAAAACCATCTATGAACCGTACCGGATCAAGGTGCTGAATACCATCAACTTCAAAAAATCCATGAAATACAATCCTTTCGCCTATATCCACAGCGAAAAGGACATTTTGAAGCTGGTGACAACCTTAATCGCCAACACCAAAGGCGAGGGGAAAGCCGGTGACGATTTTTGGGTCAAAGCGGAAACGCTGCTGTACTGCGCCCTGATTGGATATATCCACTACGAGGCCCCGGTGGAGGAACAGAACTTCTCCACCCTGATTGAGTTTATTAACGCGATGGAGGTCCGGGAGGACGATGAGGAATACAAAAACCCCGTTGACCTGATGTTTGACGCGCTGGAATCCGAGAAGCCCAACCATTTCGCGGTGCGGCAGTACAAAAAATATAAGCTGGCGGCGGGCAAAACCGCAAAATCTATACTGATTTCCTGCGGTGCGCGGCTGGCGGTATTCGATATTGCCGAACTGCGGGAGGTCACAGCCTACGATGAGCTGGAACTGGACACCCTGGGGGACAAAAAAACCGCCCTGTTCCTTATTATGAGCGATACCGATGACAGCTTTAACTTCCTGATTTCCATGTGCTACACCCAGCTGTTTAATCTGCTCTGTGAAAAAGCGGATGATGTGTACGGCGGCAGGCTCCCGGTCCATGTGCGCTGCCTGATTGACGAGTGCGCCAACATCGGGCAGATTCCAAAGCTGGAAAAGCTGGTAGCCACCATCCGAAGCCGGGAGATTTCCGCCTGTCTGGTATTGCAGGCGCAGTCCCAGCTGAAGGCCATCTACAAGGACAACGCCGACACCATCATCGGAAATATGGACACTTCCATCTTTCTGGGCGGCAAAGAACCCACCACCTTAAAGGAGTTAGCCGCCGCCCTGGGAAAAGAAACCATTGACACTTACAACACCGGGGAGAGCCGGGGGCGGGAAACCTCCCACTCTCTCAACTATCAGAAATTGGGGAAAGAATTGATGAGCCAGGATGAGCTTGCGGTTATGGATGGTGGAAAATGTATCCTCCAGCTGCGGGGCGTCCGCCCGTTTTTGTCAGATAAATATGACATCACCAAGCACCCCAATTTCCAGTACACCGCCGACGCGGACGATAAGAACGCCTTTGACATTGAAGCGTTTCTGTCCACCCGGCTCAAACCAAAACCCAACGAGGTCTACGATGTGTTTGAAGTTGACGTAGACACCGAGGGCGAATAATCCTGTTCCGCGAGAAAGGAGTGATCTTATCTACCCGCCAGGGTCCCTGAAACCTGCCTCGGTTGAGGCCATTGGCGTACAAAGCGGACAGCTCAACAAAAAAATGAAGAAGGAGGATAGCCGGAATCGAGCCGCCCAAAATTCAGGGCGGTTTTGTTGTCCGGCTTTTGTATGCCTATGAACCAACACTAACCACAAAGCGATTCCGGCTAAATTAAAGTATGGAATTTTTCAACAGCGCAATCGACGTTTTGCAGACCCTCGTGATCGCACTGGGAGCCGGCCTCGGTATCTGGGGCGTCATCAACCTGCTGGAAGGTTACGGCAATGATAACCCTGGCGCGAAAAGCCAGGGCATGAAGCAGCTCATGGCGGGCGGCGGCGTTGCCCTCATCGGCATGGTGCTTGTACCCCTGCTCTCCGGTCTGTTCGGCTAATCCCCGCACCAGAAACACCCATACCTTTGCCCCTCCCGCAAACGCGGGAGGGGCGGAAAGGAGGTAGCACTGTATGGATTTTCTGCTGGATGCAATCACCACCTGGCTGAAAGAAATGCTGGTGGGCGGCATAATGAGCAACCTTTCCAGTATGTTCGATTCGGTCAACAACCAGGTGGCGGACATATCGGGGCAGATCGGGCAGACGCCCCAGGGCTGGAACGCGGGTATTTTCAGCATGGTCCAAAGCCTTTCGGAAACCGTCATCCTTCCCATAGCAGGCGTGATCCTGGCCTTTGTGATGACGCTGGAGCTGATCCAGATCATCACTGACAAGAACAACTTCCACGATATTGAAACCGCTGTGTTTTTCAAGTGGATTTTCAAGACCGCCTGTGCCATCCTCATTGTCACCAACACCTGGAATATCGTGATGGGCGTATTTGATGTGGCCCAGGGCATCGTGGCCCAGGCTTCCGGCGTCATCGGCGCGGACGCTTCCATCGACATTTCCTCCGCGATGGCGGATTTGGAGCCAAGGCTCATGGAGATGGATTTGGGGCCGCTGTTCGGGCTGTGGTTCCAGTCCCTGTTTATCGGCCTTACCATGTGGGCGCTGACCATCTGTATTTTTATCGTCATTTATGGCCGTATGCTGGAAATATATCTCGTCACCTCGGTCGCGCCGGTCCCGATGGCCGCTATGATGGGCAGGGAATGGGGCGGCATGGGGCAGAATTACCTGCGCTCCCTGATGGCGTTAGGCTTTCAGGCGTTCCTCATTATGGTCTGCGTGGCAATCTACGCGGTCCTGGTGCAGAACATCGCCACCGACGAGGATACGATTGCCGCCATCTGGTCCTGTGTGGGATATACAGTCCTGCTCTGCCTGACCCTCTTTAAGAGCGGCAGCATGGCCAAGGCAATCTTCCAGGCCCACTAACGAAAGGAGTGTGCAAAAATGGCTTATGTACCCGTACCCAAAGACTTAACGAAGGTCAAGACAAAGGTGGCCTTCAACCTCACCAAGCGGCAGTTAGTCTGCTTTGGCGGCGGGGCGCTGATTGGCGTACCGCTTTTCTTTCTGCTTCGGGGGCCAGCCGGGAACAGCGCCGCCGCCCTGTGCATGATGCTTGTCATGCTGCCCTTTTTCCTGCTGGCGATGTACGAGAAGAACGGCCAGCCGCTGGAAAAGATCATCGGCAACATGATCCGGGTATCCTTTCTCCGGCCCCGGCAGCGCCCCTACCAGACCAACAACTTCTATGCCGTATTGGAGCGGCAGGACAAACTCGACAAGGAGGTGTATGACATTGTTTACGGCAAAGAAAAACCGGACAAACGGCAGAGCGCCGGAGGGCGAAGGGCCAATGCCGGTGAAAAAGAAGCTCTCCCGCGCGGATCGGAAGCAGATCGAAGCCGCCATTTCCCGCGCCAGCCGCACTGACCAGAAGGGGATTTCCGCGCAGGACAGCATCCCCTATGAACGGATGTGGCCGGACGGCATCTGCCGCGTGGCAGACTGCTACTATACCAAGACCATTCAGTTTCAGGACATCAATTACCAGCTGTCCCAAAACGAGGATAAGACCGCCATCTTCGAGGGCTGGTGCGATTTCCTCAACTACTTTGACAGCTCCATCCGGTTCCAGCTGTCCTTCCTCAACCTGGCCGCGTCCCAGGAAACCTTTGCCCGGTCCATCACCATCCCGCCCCAGGGGGATGATTTTGACAACATCCGCGGCGAGTACACCCAGATGCTGCAAAACCAGCTGGCAAAGGGGAACAACGGCCTGATTAAGACAAAATACCTGACCTTCGGCATTGACGCGGACAGCATCCGGGCGGCAAAGCCCCGGCTGGAACGGATTGAAACCGACCTGCTCAACAACTTCAAGAGGCTGGGCGTAGTGGCGGAGCCGCTGGACGGGCGGGCGCGGCTGTCCCAGCTGCATGGCGTATTCCACATGGATGAACAGGTTCCCTTTTCCTTTTCGTGGGACTGGCTGGCCCCCTCCGGCCTTTCCACCAAGGACTTCATTGCCCCCACTTCCTTTGAGTTCCGCACCGGCAGGCAGTTCCGCATGGGGAAAAAGTACGGCGCGGTCAGCTTTGTGCAGATTCTCGCGCCGGAATTGAACGACCGGATGCTGGCGGATTTTCTGGATATGGAAAGCTCCCTGATTGTCAGCCTCCATGTGCAGTCCTTAGACCAGGTAAAGGCCATCAAGACGGTCAAGCGCAAAATCACCGACCTGGACCGGGCCAAGATCGAGGAACAGAAAAAGGCGGTCCGGGCAGGGTACGATATGGACATCATTCCCAGCGACCTGGCTACCTACGGGAACGAGGCCAAAAAGCTGCTGCAGGATTTACAGAGCCGCAACGAGCGGATGTTCCTTGTGACCTTTCTGGTGCTGAATACGGCGGACACCGCCAGACAGCTGGGCAACAACGTGTTTCAGGCGTCCAGCATCGCGCAGAAGTACAACTGCCAGCTGGCAAGGCTGGACTTCCAGCAGGAGGAGGGGCTGATGAGCTGCCTGCCCCTGGGACAAAACCAGGTGGAAATCCAGCGGGGGCTGACCACTTCCAGCACCGCCATCTTTATCCCCTTTACCACCCAGGAGCTTTTCCAGAACGGGAAAGAGGCGCTGTACTACGGCATCAACGCCCTGTCCAACAACCTTATCATGGTGGACCGCAAGAAGCTGAAAAACCCCAACGGCCTGATTTTAGGCACTCCCGGCTCCGGCAAGTCCTTTTCCGCCAAGCGGGAAATCGCCAACTGTTTTCTGCTCACCACCGATGACATCATCGTGTGCGACCCGGAATCGGAGTACGCGCCCCTTGTGGAGCGGCTGCATGGGCAGGTTATCAAGATTTCGCCCACCTCCGGGGACTACATTAACCCGATGGACTTAAACCTGGACTACTCGGACGATGAAAGCCCGCTGTCTTTGAAATCCGACTTCATTCTGTCGCTGTGCGAGCTGATCGTGGGCGGCAAGGAGGGCTTGCAGCCAGTCCAGAAAACCATCATCGACCGCTGTGTGCGGCTGGTCTACCATGATTACCTGAACGACCCCAGGCCGGAGAATATGCCGGTATTGGAGGATTTGTATAACCTCCTGCTGACCCAGGAGGAAAAAGAGGCGCAGTACATCGCTACGGCACTGGAAATCTATGTTTCCGGCTCCCTGAATGTGTTCAACCACCGGACCAATGTAAACATCGACAACCGCATTGTCTGCTATGACATCAAGGAGTTAGGCAAGCAGCTGAAAAAAATCGGAATGTTGGTGGTGCAGGACCAGGTGTGGAACCGCGTCACCATCAACCGCGCCGCCCACAAGTCCACCCGTTACTACATTGACGAGATGCACCTGCTGCTCAAAGAGGACCAGACCGCCGCCTATACCATTGAAATCTGGAAACGCTTTCGGAAATGGGGCGGGATTCCCACCGGCATCACACAGAACATCAAGGACCTGCTTGCCAGCCGGGAGATCGAGAACATCTTTGAGAACTCGGACTTTGTGTATATGCTCAACCAGGCAAGCGGCGACCGGCAAATTTTAGCCAGACAGCTGGGCATCTCCCCGCACCAGCTGTCCTATGTGACCCACTCCGGCGAGGGCGAAGGGCTGCTGTTCTACGGCAACATCATCCTGCCCTTTATCGACCGGTTCCCAAAGGACACCGAGCTGTACCGCATCATGACCACCAAATTACAGGAATTAAAGGAGGGAAAGCAATCATGACTGCACAGAAAATGAAACACAATCCCCGGCTGTTTTTGAAGCGGGCGATGGACATTCAGCGCCGCCAGCTGCTTCTGGCGATGGCGGACGCGGTAAGCGAGTGCCGTACTGCGGAGAGCATGGCGGCGGAACTGAACAGTGACGGGGAAACGGGCCTGCTCCGCCTTGCGGAAATCTGGTGCTGCCTCTCCCCTGACACTGGCGGCAGGATTATGGAGGGCCGGAGCGCGGAGCTTCTGGCCGATGTGCTGGCACAGGTCTATGCCTGCCTGGTCCTCCGTCCTTTACACACCCCGGCTGGCATGGGCCTCTATATGGAACTGCTTTATATGATGGAGGCGCTGATGCTGGGGGAATGGTTTGATTAAGGAGCCGCGCCTGCGCTTTACGAGGGAGGAACAGACCGACCCGGCGCTGGAAAAGCCAATCCGCCGCGCACAGAAAGCAGCTGTCCGGGCAGACAAGGCGCAGGCCAGGATACCCAAAAAGAAGGTACGGCAGACCGTTATTGACCCCGATACCGGAAAGAAAACAACGAAACTGACCTTTGAGGAACAGGCAAAGCCGCCCTCCAAGCTGTCCCATGCGGTACGGGGCGCTCCGGCCAACGCGCTGCTTGCCGGGGCGCATAAGGAAATCCGCAAGTCCGAACAGGACAATGTGGGCGTGGAAGGGGCGCACAAGACCGAGCAGGCTGTTGAAGTCAGCGCGCGGCTGGTGCGGGAGGGATACCGCAGCCATAAACTGAAACCCTACCGCGAAGCGGCAAGGGCGGAGCAAAAGCTGGAAAAAGCAAACATCAACGCCCTGTACCAAAAGTCCCTGGCGGAGAACCCCCAGCTTGCTAGCAACCCCCTTTCCCGCTGGCAGCAAAAGCAGGCCATCAAAAAGGAATATGCCGCCGCCAAACGCGCCGGTCAAACGGCTGGGCATACGGCACAGGCCGCAGGCCATACTGCCAAGACCGCGCACAAGACCGGCAAGGCGGCAAAGTCCGTCAAAGAAAAAGCGGAACAGGCGGGCCGCTTTGTCATGCGGCACAAGAAGGGATTCCTGATCGTGCTGGCGCTGCTTCTGCTGGTCTGCCTGCTGATGAATACCCTGTCCTCCTGCTCCATGCTGGCCCAGAGCATCGGCTCGGCGGTGTCCGGTTCCACCTATCCCTCCAATGACGAGGATATGCTGGGGACGGAAGCGGACTATGCGGCAAAGGAGGCGGAACTGCAAGCCAAACTGGACAACATGGAGAGCCTGCACCCCGGTTATGACGAGTACCGGTACGATCTGGACCCTATCGGCCATAACCCCCATGAGCTGGCGGCTTATTTAAGCGCCCTGCTCCATGAGTACACGCCCCAGAGCGCGGCGGCACAGTTGCAGCGGGTCTTTGACCTCCAATATGTCCTGACACTGACCGAGGAGGTGGAAATCCGCTACCGCACCGAAACCAGCACCGACCCGGAAACCGGGGAAACGACCAGCGAGGAAGTCCCTTATGAATACTACATCCTCCATGTGGAGCTTGTGAACACCCAGATTTCCGCCCTTGCGCCGGAACTGCTCACCCCGGACGAATATGAGATGTACCAGGTCTATATCGCCACCAGGGGCAACAAGCCGCTGCTGTTTGGCGGCGGTTCCCCGGATATGGGAAATTCCGAGGATTTGAGCGGCGTGGAGTTTATAAACGGGACCCGCCCCGGCAATCCGGGCCTGGTGGATCTGGCGAAGCGTCAGGTGGGAAACGTGGGCGGCTATCCGTATTGGAGCTGGTACGGCTTTAACAGCCGGGTGGAATGGTGCGCCTGCTTCGTGAGCTGGTGCTATAACCAGGCCGGGAAAAGCGAACCGCGCTTTGCTGGCTGTCAGTCCCAGGGCGTACCCTGGTTCCAGTCGCATGGGCAATGGGGCGGACGCGGATATGCCAACATCGCCCCCGGCGACGCCATTTTCTTTGACTGGGATTTGGACGGTTCCGCCGACCATGTCGGCATTGTGATCGGCACAGACGGGAGCCGGGTCTATACGGTGGAGGGCAATTCCGGCGACGCCTGCAAAATCAAAAGCTATGACCTGAATTATCAGTGCATCAAGGGCTACGGCCTGATGAACTGGAACTAAACCATGAGGGAAGGAGTGTTACAGATGGCAACGAACAAAATCGACCGGATTGACCGGGAGATCGCAAAGACCCGCGAAAAGCTGGCGGAATACCAGAACAAGCTGCGGGAATTGGAGGCGCAGAAAACCGAGGCGGAGAACCTGCAAATCGTCCAGCTGGTGCGGGCGGTCCGCATGACCCCGCAGGAACTGAACGCGCTGCTGTCCGGCGGCGGGATTCCCGGCGTGGGAACGCCTGCGCCAGACGCCCAGGAAAAGGAGGAAAATCACGATGAAATCTAAAAAACTATTGCGGACACTGGCCGCGCTTTGCACCGCCCTGGTTCTTATGGGCGGTTTTTCTGTCCCCGCCTACGCGGGCGGCGGCGGGGAACCGGCTGATGAAACCAACGATTCCAACGTACAGGTGGAGCAGCCGGAGGAAACCCCGCCCCTCACCCCGGATGGCAACGCCACCCTGGTGGACGATTACGGCGGGAACAAGCAGCTGATTACCGTCACCACCAAAAACGGCAACTACTTCTACATTCTGGTGGACCGGGATGATGAGGGGGAAAACACCGTCCATTTCTTGAACCAGGTGGACGAGGCCGACCTGATGGCGTTAATTGAGGACGAGGACAGCGGGGAACCGCCCGCTGTCTGTAACTGTACCGAGAAATGTCTGGCGGGCGCGATCAACCGGAACTGCCCGGTCTGTGCCTTTACCATGACAAGCTGTACCGGAAAGGCGGCGGAACCGGAGGAGCCGCCTGCAAAGGAGCCGGAACCGGAGAAAAAAACCGGCATGAATCCGGCTGTCCTGCTTTTGGCTGTGGCTCTGTTAGGCGGCGGGGGCGCGCTGTACTACTTCAAGTTTATGAAGAACAAGCCGAAAACCAAAGGCGCGGATAATCTGGACGATTATGACTACGGCGATGAGGAAGATGAGCTGTGGGAGTCCGAGGCGGATGCGGGAGAGGAACCGGAGGAAAGCGGGGAAGAATCGGAATGACCCGCTTCACGGACAGCCCCTATGAGCGTATGATGACACAGAAACCGGAGGGCAGGAAGAAAACTTCCCGCCCTCCCTCTTTATCCAAAGGCCACCCCTGCTATGGCTGCGGCAACTACGGGAGGCCCTGTGTGGGATTCTGCCACCGGGAACTGGAAAAGCAGCTGAGAGAAAGGAGAGATCGGAAATGAAATATTTTGGTTTGTTTGTAAAAATCGTCACTGTCTTTGACCTGTGCTGTCTGGCAGTGTACTTTGGCGGCGACATCGTTTCTTCTCTGATACGCAAACTGAAAAAAAAGAAACCGCCGACAGATGTTTTTGAGTTTTACGAGGACAGCGGGGATGTTTCCCTGTCGGTGGATTCCATCCGCATGGCTTTCCAGAGTGAAATCCCGGATTTGGTTCAGGAGAAAATTCTGCCCCAGGCAAAAGAAACGCTGGACGCCCTGACCGAACCGGAGAAAACGGCGGTATCTTTGCTCCTCCGGGCCTATATCGGTTATATCAACCAGGAAGGGCCGCTGGACGAGCAGAATTTCCCTCTCCTGATGGAGCTTTTGAAATACACCGAAGCCACACCGGAGGGGACGCTGGACATTCCGGGCATGATGCTGACCGAAGCCGCCGAAAAAAGCTGCCAGAAGGAGGACTATTTCAGCGATTACCGGCGCTACCGGCTGATGCAGGTGGATAAGGAGCGCGTGATTCTGGCCTGCCAGGTGATTATCAACGACCTGATCGGCAGGCTGTACCGTTATGACTACCGGTTTGGTTATGATTTTGACCTTGCCGAAGATAGAAGCCTGACAAAACGGCTGCATGAAAAACAGGAAAAGGAGGTTGACCTGTATGCGTCTGGTAATTGCTGAAAAACCCTCGGTGGCCCAAAGTCTGGCCGCTGTGATCGGGGCGAATACCCGCAAGGACGGGTATCTGGAGGGGAACGGCTGGCGGGTCAGCTGGTGCGTGGGCCATCTGGCCGGACTTGCCGATGCGGACAGCTATGACCCCAAGTACGCCAAATGGCGCTATGACGATCTGCCAATCCTGCCTTCGGACTGGCGGATGAGCGTGGGCCAGGACAAGAAGAAACAGTTTGACATTCTGAAAAACCTGCTGTGCGCCCCGGATGTTACCGAGGTGGTAAACGCCTGTGATGCGGGACGGGAGGGCGAACTGATTTTCCGCAACGTGTATGAACTGGCGGACTGCCATAAGCCCATGAAACGGCTCTGGATTTCCAGCATGGAGGATTCGGCAATCCGGGAGGGCTTTGCCAGCCTGCGCCCCGGCGCGGACTATGACGGTCTGCATCAGGCGGCGCTCTGCCGCGCCAGGGCCGACTGGCTGGTGGGCATCAACGCCACCCGGCTGTTTTCGGTGCTGTACCACCGGACCCTCAACATCGGACGGGTCATGTCCCCTACGCTGGCCCTCATTGTCCAGCGGGAAACCGAGATCGAAGCCTTTCAGCCGGAGCCGTTCTATACGGTGGTGTTGGAACTGCCCGGATTTACCGCTTCTGGTGCGCGGATGAAAGACAAAGCCGCCGCCAAAGAGCTGCAAACTGCCTGCCGGGGCGGTTCTGTGGTGGTGAAACAGGCGGAACGCAGGGAGAAATCCGAAAAGCCGCCCGCCCTCTATGACCTGACCACCCTCCAGCGGGACGCCAACCGCCTGCTTGGGTTCACCGCCCAGCAAACGCTTGATTATCTGCAAAATCTCTATGAGAAAAAGCTGTGTACTTATCCCCGGACGGACAGCCGGTATCTGACCTCGGATATGGCGGAGGGCCTGCCGGTGCTTGTGAATCTCACCGCCAATGCCATGCCGTTTCGGAAAGGGATTGCGGTTGCCTGCAACCCGGAGACGGTCATCAACAACAAAAAGGTTTCCGACCACCATGCCATCCTCCCCACCCGCAACCTTCAGGGGGCGGACTTATCCGGCCTTCCTGCTGGCGAGAGGGCGGTATTGGAGCTGGTGTGTCTGCGCCTGCTGTGCGCGGTGGCGGAATCCCATCTTTATGAGGAAACCACCGCCACGCTGGTCTGTGCCGGCCAGGAGTTTACCGCAAAAGGGAAAACCATCAAGAGTCCCGGCTGGCGGGCTTTGGAGGACAGCTACCGCACCGGACTGAAAAACGCCCCGGAACCGGAGGGAGGGCCAGAGGAAAGGACGCTGCCGGAACTCTTAGGGGGACAGTCTTTGCCCGTTTCCAACGCCTCCGTCAAGGAGGGGAAAACCAGCCCGCCCAAGCATTTCACCGAAGATACCCTGCTCTCCGCGATGGAGAACGCCGGTAAAGAAGATATGCCGGATACCGCCGAGCGCAAGGGATTAGGTACGCCTGCCACCCGCGCCGGGATTCTGGAAAAGCTGGCCTCCACCGGTTTTCTGGAACGGAAAAAGAGCAAAAAGACGGTCCAGCTGATGCCCTCCCGCGATGCGCGTTCCCTCATTACGGTTCTGCCGGAGCAGCTGCAATCCCCGCTGCTCACCGCCGAGTGGGAGTACCGGCTGGGCGAGATTGAGCGCGGCGAGCTTTCCCCGGAGGAGTTTCTGTCCGGGATTTACGCCATGCTGCGGGAGCTGGCGGCAACCTATCAGGTGGTTAAGGGGACCGAGTATCTATTCTCTCCGCCCAGCGAAGCAGTAGGCAGATGCCCCCGGTGTGGCAGTGATGTTACGGAATCGCAAAAGGGATTTTTCTGCCAAAGCGAAACTTGCAGATTTGCCATCTGGAAAGACAGCAAGTGGTGGAGCGCCAAGAAAAAACAGCCCACCAAGTCCATTGTCGCGGCCCTCTTAAAAGACGGGCGGGCAAGGCTCACCGGCTGCTATTCGGAAAAGACCGGTAAAACCTATGACGCGGATGTGATTTTGGAGGATACCGGCGAGTATGTAAACTTCAAGCTGGACTTTGGCCAGCGGAAAGGAGGCCCGTCATGAAGCTGTCGCTGCTGGAACAGGAAACGGTTCTCCTTTATAACCAGGCCGAGTCTGCGGCAGAGGTCTATACCCATGACCCCAAGCTGATGAAGAAGCTGGAGCAGCTGGCGGAAAAATACCCGGAGCAGATCATCAAGAAGGACGCCCACAACTTCATTGTCCCCAAACGCTGCGTATCGGTCCGGGAGCCGTACAGCGAAAAGCGGCGCAAAGCCGCCAGTGAGCGCGCCAGGGCCGCAGGCTATAAGCCGCCGTTGAAATCCTCCTCCGGTCAATAAGCATGGGCGGGAATGTCTTTGAAACGGTAAAGCAGTCCATCACCACCAGAGAAGCGGCGGAACACTATGGAATCGAGGTAAAGCGGAACGGCATGGCCTGCTGTCCTTTCCACGATGACAGGACGCCCAGCCTGAAATTAGACCGCCGCTTTCACTGTTTCGGCTGCGGGGCGGACGGAGATGTGATCGACTTTGCCGCCAGACTGTATAACCTCTCCCCCAAAGAGGCGGCGGAAAAACTGGCCCAGGATTTTGGACTGCTCTATGACAGCCAGGCGCCCCCGAAGAAAACCTATGTCCGTCAAAAGTCCGAAGCGCAGAAGTTCCGGGAATCAAAACAGCGGTGTTTCCGCGCGCTGGCAGACTACGCCCATCTGCTGCGGGGCTGGGAAACCGGCCTTGCGCCCCTGACCCCGGATGCGGAGCCGCACCCCCTTTTTGTGGAGGCGCTGCACCAAAAGGACTATGTGGAGTATCTTCTGGACTTTCTGATGGAGGATGGCATCGAGGAACAAAAAACATGGATTGCAGAACACCTAACAAAAATCATGGATTTGGAAAGGAGAAACAAGGAAATGGCAGAGAAACCTACCAACCGGGAGCGATTGCGGGAAATCACCGAGGGCATTGAGCAGAACATCAAGGAACTGTTTGAGAGCGAAAAGTATATGCGCTATCTGTCGGTGATGTCCCGGTTCCACCGCTACTCGGTCAATAATACCATGCTGATCTATATGCAGAAGCCGGACGCAACCCTTGTGGCTGGCTATAACAAGTGGAAGAACCAGTTTGAGCGCCATGTGAAGAAGGGCGAGCGCGGCATTACCATCATTGCGCCCACCCCCTATAAGAAGAAAATCGAGGAGCAGAAGCTGGACCCGGACACCCACGCGCCAATGCTGGACGCAAACGGCAGGGTGGTCATGGAGGAAAAAGAGGTGGAAATCCCGCTGTTCCGTCCGGTGAAGGTGTTTGATGTGAGCCAGACGGACGGAAAGCCCCTGCCCTCCCTGGCGGCGGACCTGTTCGGGAATGTCCGGCACTTTGAGGCGTTTATGGAGGCGCTGAAACGCTCCGCCCCGGTTCCCCTTGCGTTTGAGGAAATGGACGCGGATACGGACGGATATTTTTCTTCCATTGAGCAGCGCATCGCCATCCGCCAGGGCATGAGCGAGGTGCAGACGGTTTCCGCCGCTGTCCATGAGATCGCCCACAGCAAGCTGCACAACTTTGATGTGCCGGACAACCCGGACGCGCCCTTGTATCAGGAAGTGGAACTGTTCGGACAGCCCGCCCTATTTTCTAATGACAGAATTTCGGCTGACAGTCTGCCGGACGGGCTGTTTTGTTATGACCTGCGCGGTTCCGATGATGATCCCGGCGCTCCGGTTGCGGTAGAGGAACGGGTTATGGTCAACCACGCCGGTTCCGTCATAACCGCAAAGCCGCTGGAACTGCCGGAGGAAGGGTATCTCCCTCTGACTGATGAATCCGGCCTGGACTTTAACGGCGGCGAAAAGACCGCCCAGCGGTTTTTGCAGGACCATAAAAAGGACCGGCGCACCGAGGAGGTGGAGGCCGAGAGCATCTCTTACGCGGTCTGCCAATATTTTGGGATTCAGACCGGCGCAAACAGCTTTGGGTACATTGCGAACTGGAGCCAGGGCAAGGAGCTGAAGGAACTGCGGGCCAGCCTGGAAACCATCAACAAGACCGCCGGTACTCTGATTGCCGATATTGACCGCCATTTTCAGGAGGTCTGCAAGGAGCGCGGCATTGATCTGGAATCCGGGCCGGAGCAGGACGCCGGAAAAGAAACCATGCAGCCGGAAAGCCCGCAGGCCGATACGGAAAATCAAGAGGTTTCCCCTGAACCGGAACCCTCCTGGAAAATCCCCGCCGAACTGCCGGAGCAGGACCCCTCCATGTTCCGCTATTACATTACCCAGGAATCGCTGGATGTGGGAACCTACCCTTTGATGGATGGGAAAACCATCACCGAACTTGCCGCATGGGTAAAGGTGGAACAGGATTCCATCACCGCCTTTGGCTGTATCGACTACCCCCAGCCGCTGACCGCCGAGCAGGAACGGGAATACGCCCTTTTGCCCGCCAGCCAAAACCCGCAGGCGCTGGATTCCATCGGCCATGCCGCGGAAGCCGCCCAGCTGCCCGACGCGCCGGAGCAGACGCTGGATGAATACCCCATGCCGGACCCGGCGATGCGGGAGGACGATCTGAAAAACTGCGGCTATCAGGACGGGGATTTGCTGCCACTCTCCAAAGAGCGGGCGCTGGAACTGTTTGAGCAGGATTTGACGGTGTACGCGGTGGTGGACGGCGGCAGCGCGGAAATGCTCTTTGACCGGGAGGAATTTGAATCCCAGCTGCCCGGTACGGTGTTTGCCCTTTCCCGCGAGGAATGGGAGGAAAGCCCAGCCTTTGACGCACTGGTGCAGGACCGGCAGAACCACCAGCAGGAACGGGAGCAGGCGTTTCTCTCCCATGAGGGGGACTGCTTTGCCATTTATCAGGTCAGCCGGGAGGACCCGCAGAATGTGCGGTTTATGAATCTGGATTGGCTAAAATCCCATGACATCCCCGTGGACCGGGGCAATTATGACCTGATCTACACCGCCCCGCTGGGCGGCTCCGGCACTAAAATGGAGCAGCTGGAAAAACTATATGAGCAGTTCAATCTGCAAAAGCCTGTGGATTTTCACAGCCCCTCCATGAGTGTCAGCGACATCGTTGCCATCCGGCAGGATGGTGCGTTATCCTGTCACTACTGCGACAGCATTGGTTTTACAGAGGTTCCTGGATTTCTGCCGGAAAATCCGCTGAAAAATGCGGAAATGTCTATGGAGGACGATTACGGCATGATTGACGGGATCATCAACAACGGTCCCAAAGAGCCGACCGTAGCCCAGCTGGAACAGCAGGCCAGAAGCGGCCAGCCGATTTCCCTGATGGATTTGGCGGCGGCTGTCCACCGGGAGGAACAAGACAAGCGGAAATCGGTGGTGGAACAGCTCCACCAGCAGCCGAAGCAGGAAAGCAAAAAGACAGCGCCGAAAAAGAGCGCGGAAAGGGAGCTTTGATATGGGACACTTTACCTTTGAAGAAATGAATCTGATGTGCATTTACAACACCGGAACCCGCGCCGGACTGATGGAGAGCCTGACCGAGATGCGCGGCTATCTCTCGCCGGAGGAAACGGAGCTGATGGAACTGACCGACAGCGCCCTTCATAAGCTGCGCGCCATGACGGACGCGGAGTTTGACAGTCTGGAACTGTACCCGGACTTTGACGAATAGGAACCAACAGACCGGAGGGGCTGGCGCTGTGCCGCCCCTTCCTTTTATCCAAAACCCGAAAGGAGGGCCGAAAACAATGGCAACCAAAGCGCAGATGTACGCACAGATGGCCGACCATGCGGCGGTGCAGCTCACTTCCAGCTGGAATGAGTGGATGCGGTTTCTGGACACAGCCTCCAGGCTTTACAAATACCCCTTCCACGACCAGCTGATGATCTACGCCCAGCGCCCGGACGCTACCGCCTGTGCGGAGTATGACCTGTGGAATGACAAGATGGGCCGCTATGTCCGGCGCGGTTCCAAGGGCATCGCCCTGGTGGACGATTCCGGGGACCGGACCCGGCTGCGGTATGTCTTTGACATTTCCGATACCGGAACCCGCCCGCACTCCCGCACACCCTGGCTCTGGAAGATGGAGGAACGGCATATAGATTCCATCTCCGCCATGCTGGAAAACCGGTATGGGGTGGGCGGCGATGATTTAGGCGGGCAGCTGACCGAGATCGCCCGCAGGCTGGCCGGGGAATACTGGGCGGACAACGGGCGGGACTTCCTTTACATCGTTGACGATTCCTTTTTGGAGGAGTACGATGAACTTAACATCGAAGTCCAATTCAAAGCCGCCGCAACCGTCAGCATCGCCTATTCCCTGATGTCCCGCTGCGGGCTGGCCCCGGAACAGTATTTCACCCACGAGGATTTCATGCCGGTTTTCGATTTCAACACACCGGCCACCGTTGGGGCGCTGGGAACGGCGGTCAGCCAGATCAACCAGCAGGTGCTGCGGCAGATCGGCGTAACCATTCTAAACGCGGAGCGAGAGGCCAACAAAGAAAGGAGCCAGCAAAATGAACAACACCTTAACTTACATTCAGAACGGGGATTATCTGATTCCCAACCTGCAACTGACAGAACAGCCCGAAACGCCCCTGGGCAAGTACGGCAGGATGCGGAAAACCTACTTGAAGGATCACCGGCCCATCCTTTACAACCGTCTGCTGATGAGCGAGAAGCTGTACCCGCACCTGTTGGAGATCGACCGGACCGCGAACAGCCGATTGGAGCAGCTGATGCCAAAACTGGCGCAGGCGGCGGGCGTGACCGAGGAACTGAAAGCCCGCGACATGATGCAGTGGGTGGGCCTGATGAACAGCTGCAAGGCCCAGGCGGAGGAGATTCTGCTGGCGGAACTTATCAACAGCTGACCTTAAACCTGTTTCTCTCCGAAGCAGAACAGATTCAGAATATTGATGAAGCAGAGAATGTGAAAGCGTCCTCTGCTTTTTCTTTTGCCCAAAAGGACATCGACCATGTACTGCGGCTGGGCGGCAATACCGACCGTCTGCGGGAGCGCGTGACAGCTGAATTTGAAAAGCAGAAGCCGATCCCGGAAATAGCCGCCGCCCTGCAATCCCTCTATCATGGCGGCAACGGTTTTACCACCGATGCAGGCCGTATCACAGTCTGGTATGGTGAGGACGGAATCCATCTCTCTCATGGAAAATCCGCCCGATATGATAAATCCGCACAGGTTATTTCCTGGGAGGGCGCGGCGGAGCGTATTGGCGAGCTGTTGGAATCCGGTCAATTTGCGTCCAATGTAGAGCTTGCCGAGGCCGAAGGATATGAGCGGTTGCAGCTGGCAGAAAAATTTTGGAACCTTTGTCACGATCTTAGTGATAGAGCCAAAGAATCCGGTTATCTTCCCAGCCTTGTCCAGAACAGAGGGGGCGGGTTTCCAGAGGAAACGAAACGGCTTGCCGAGCAGCTGAAAAGCCCGGAGTTCCATCAAACCGTTGCAAAAGAATACGCCGCCTTTTGGCTTGCCTACCAGCAGGACCGGAGCTTGCTGCGGTTCCAGTATCATAATCCCAAGCAGATTTGGGAAAACATGAAAGACCTGTCGCTGCCCCGCAAAGCCTTTTCATCTGAAATGGCAGAGGTTCCTGCGGTTAAGCAGTTTATTACGGAGGATGAGATCGGCGCGGCCCTTTCTGGCGGCAGCAGCTTTGCAGGAGGCAAAGGGCGCATTTATGCCTTTTTCCAGCAGCCCCATACCGACAAGGAAAAAACCGCGTTTCTCCGGCAGGAATACGGAACCGGCGGACGCTCCCACGCACTGTCCGGTGCAACGCACAGTGGCGAAGATCACGATGGAAAGGGCCTGCGCTACCAGAAAAACGGCTGTGACGATGTACGCCTGACCTGGGATAAGGTCGTGAAGCTGGTTGCCGGCCTGATCCAAAAGGATCGTTATCTGACCGAAGCAGAACGGGAACAGTATGAGAAAATCCAGGCAGAAAAGGAACTGGCAGAGGCGGGCATTGTAGAATCACAGAGCCAGCCTGCTCCTGTCCATGAAACCGAAACAGAACCGCCCCAGCCCGCACTGGAAGATGTGCTGGAACAGTACAAGCCGGTTGTGACCGCCGCCATCATGGAGGATACGGCATACCGCAACGCCTGCGGCCATACTGACCATGAAAACGCTGTGATTGAGGGCAACGCCGCTGTGCGCCGCGCGGTTCTTGGCTCCGGTAATATGCAGCTTCTCAAACAGTATTCGGATGTGCCGGAGTTCCGCCACCGCCTGCATCAAGAGGTGATTGCCGAAACCTATCCAAAGCTCCATGAGCTTCTGCGCCCTCTCTCCCAGGACGATATTGACGAAGCCCTCTGTGCATGGAACGGCGATATGGACAGCAAACGGGCCGTAGTCCGCTATATGAAGGAGCATGGGCGGGAAAAAGATACCGCCGCATGGCTGTCCAAGGAGTACGGCGGTCCTGAACATACAAACCTGTTCATTGTCCGCGCCGGAAGCCCCGAAGAAATGGAACTGCCCTGGCCCAAGGTACAGCGCCGGATCGCCCAGCTTATCAAAGAGGACCGCTTTTTTACAGAGGCTGAACGGGACAATCTGGACGATATAGACCCTATCGCAATCCGGGAAAATCTGGCCCAGCGCGGCATTGTAAACGGGCAGGTAGTGGAACCGGAAAAGCTGGACAATGACCCCTTTATTCAGCAGGTCATGGCTGATGTGGAACAGATTGCCGCCGATGAAGCAGAACCACGCTTTTCCGTTGTTATGACCAGCGATGCGTTTCCCGACCCTGAAGATGCGTTTGCTGTCTGGGATAATCAGACCAATGATTACTATACCGCCTCTGATGGAACGGTACGGACATTTTCAAGAGAAGAAGCTGCGGAGCAATTCCTGGCCGGGCTGGAACCACAAGAGATAAAGGCGGACCGGCAAGAGGAACCGGCACAGGAAACAGCCGCACCCGCTGCGGAAGAACCGGAACCATTTACCCACGACCCGCTGGCATCGGCCTATGGCGTAGGGGATTTTGTTTTTCTGGAAAATACCGAGTACCGCATCACCGATTTGCAGCGGGGCTATGTCCAGCTGAATGACCCCGCGCTGGCCTACCCCATTTACCGGACGGAAAGCAAAGAACAGTTTGAACGCGCCATCCGGCAGGACCCACGCAACAGTGCCATCACCGACTATCTCCCCGCCGATCTGGACCAGTTTTCCCCGGATTTGCGGGAAGTCCTGACCGGGGAGGGCGGTTTGCTGGACGCAGCTGCAAAGGAGGATATAGCGGCGCTGCTCCGAAGCGGCGCAGGCAATCCGGCTGTCGCCCAGCATCTTTCCCAGCGGTTTTCCGGTACAGTGGAAACCATGCAGCTGGAAACCGGAGATACGGCGGATTACCGGGCCTCCGCAAACGGCATGGAAGTGGAGATTCTGCGGGAAGATGAAACGGTGCTGGCGGTACTGTATGAAAGCTGGGAGCCGCTTGCCGCTGCCCTGCGCGCCCTCTACCAGCAGGAGCTGGATGGATTCTCCCACGAACCGGCACAGCCAGAAGAACAGCTGGCAGAGGAACAGCCGGATTTTGGGAATCCCCCTGCGCCAGAGCCGGAGCCGCAGATCACCATCACCCCCGTCACCCGTTATCCGGGCGAACAGAACCATCTGCCCTACGATATAGAGATTCATACGCTGCGCTTTGATGAACCGGAACCCACCCCTCCCCAGCCGACTGCCGGGAACTTCCGTATCACCGACATTCACCTGGGCGAAGGAGGACCAAAAGCAAAGTTTCGGGCCAACATGGACGCAATCAATCTCCTGAAAGAATTGGAGTTTGAAAACCGGCAGGCCACGCCGGAAGAACAGGAAACCCTTTCCCGGTATGTGGGCTGGGGCGGTCTGGCAGACGCTTTTGACGAGAGCAAGCCCGCCTGGGCCAAGGAGTTTGCGGAACTCTACGCAACGCTGTCCCCGGAGGAATATGAAGCCGCCAGAGGGACCACCTTAAACGCCCATTACACCAGCCCTACCGTTATCCAGGCCATTTATGAAGCGGTGGGGAAAATGGGATTCCAGACCGGCAACATTCTGGAACCCTCCTGCGGCGTGGGCAATTTCTTCGGTATGCTTCCTGACAGCATGGCGGGCAGCCACCTCTATGGTGTGGAACTGGATTCCATCACCGGACGCATTGCAAAGCAGCTCTATCCAAACGCAGACATCACCATCGCGGGCTTTCAAACCACCGACCGGCGGGATTTTTATGATTTAGCCGTAGGAAACGTGCCGTTTGGCCAGTATTCCGTCAATGACCGGGCCTATAACAAGCTGAACTTCAACATCCACAACTACTTTTTTGCAAAATCGCTGGACCAGGTGCGTCCAGGCGGTGTCGTAGCCTTTGTCACCAGCCGCTACACGATGGATTCCAAGGATTCTACGGTGCGCCGGTATCTGGCGCAGCGGGCGGAGCTGTTAGGCGCGATCCGTCTGCCCAACAATGCGTTTAAGGCCAATGCCGGGACAGAGGTGGTATCCGACATCATTTTCCTGCAAAAACGTGACCGCCCGATTGACATTGCCCCGGACTGGACGCAGACCGGACAGACCGAAGATGATTTTACCATCAACCGCTATTTCCTGGACCATCCGGAGATGGTGCTGGGCCGCACTGTTTCAGAAAGCACCCAATACGGAAAACAGGATTACACAGTGGCCCCCATTGAGGGATTGGAACTTTCCGACCAGCTGCACGACGCCATAAAATATATTCGCGGGACCTACCAGGAGGCCGAACTGCCGGAGCTGGGCGAGGGGGAAGAAATTGATACTTCTATCCCCGCTGACCCTGATGTAAAAAACTATTCCTATACCGTTGTGGACGGTGCGGTGTACTATCGGGAAAACAGCCGCATGGTGCGCCCCGACTTAAACGCCACCGCCGAGGCCCGTATCAAGGGTCTGGTGGAACTGCGGGACTGTGTGCAGAAGCTCATCACACAGCAGATGGACAGCTTTGTTTCGGATGCGGCAATCCGTGAAACCCAGGCCGAATTGAACCGGCTCTATGACGCATTTTCCGCAAAGTACGGGCTGATCAATGACCGGGGGAACCGGCTGGCCTTTGCCGATGATTCCAGCTATTATCTGCTCTGCGCCCTGGAAGTCATTGACGATGACGGGCAGCTGAAGCAAAAGGCGGATATGTTCACCAAGCGCACCATCAAGCCCCATCAGGCTGTTACTGCGGTGGACACCGCCAGTGAAGCCCTGGCTGTTTCCATCGCGGAAAAGGCCGAGGTGGATATGGCGTACATGGCCGAACTGAGCGGCAAAACCCAGGAGGAATTGGCGCAGGAGCTGCGGGGCGTGATCTTCCGTCTGCCCGGACCACTGGCGGAGGGGGAATCGCCCCGTTATGTGACAGCGGATGAATACCTCTCCGGCAACGTGCGCCGGAAACTGCGGCAGGCACAGCGGGCGGTGGACAAAGACCCCGCCTTTTCTGTCAATGTGGAGGCACTGACCGCCGCCCAGCCCAAGGATTTGGACGCATCGGAAATCGAGGTGCGCCTGGGGGCTACCTGGATTGACAAAGACTATATCCAGCAATTCATGTACGAAACCTTCCACACCCCGTACTATCTGCAAGGAAAGATTGAGGTCAAGTATGTCCCCTACACCGCCGAGTGGCAGATCACCAGCAAAAACGCCGTTGGGTACGGCGATGTAGCCGCCAACACCACCTACGGAACCGACCGGGCCAACGCCTACAAGATTCTGGAGGACAGCTTAAACCTGCGGGATGTCCGCATCTATGACACCGTTGAGGACGCCGAGGGCCGGGAGCGCCGGGTACTCAACGCCAAAGAAACCACCCTTGCCGCCCAGAAGCAGATGGCGATCCGGGAAGCCTTCCGGGACTGGATTTGGAAGGACCCACAGCGGCGGCAGACGCTGGTGCGCCAGTACAACGAGGAAATGAACAGCATCCGCCCCCGCGAGTATGACGGGCAGCATATCCGGTTTGCGGGCATGAACCCGGAAATCACCCTGCGGGAACACCAGAAAAACGCCATCGCCCATGTGCTGTACGGCGGGAACACCCTGCTGGCCCATGAGGTGGGCGCGGGCAAGACCTTTGAAATGGTAGCCGCCGCGATGGAATCCAAGCGGCTGGGCCTGTGCCAGAAATCCCTCTTTGTGGTGCCGAACCACCTGACCGAGCAGTGGGCCTCCGAGTTTTTACGGCTCTACCCTTCCGCGAATATCCTTGTCACCACCAAAAAGGATTTTGAAAGCCACAACCGCAAGAAATTCTGCGCCCGTATCGCCACCGGGGACTATGACGCGGTGATTATCGGACACTCCCAGTTTGAGCGTATTCCCATCAGCCGGGAACGGCAGGAGCGCCTGCTGCGGGAGCAGATCAATGAGATCACCGACGGGATTGCCGAGGTGGAGGCCAGCGGCGGGGAACGCTTTACCGTCAAGCAGCTGGAACGCACCAAAAAATCGTTGGAGGCAAGGCTGGAAAAATTGCAGGCCGAGGGCCGCAAGGACGATGTGATTACCTTTGAGCAGCTGGGCGTGGACCGGCTGTTTGTGGACGAGAGCCACAATTATAAGAACCTCTTTTTATACACCAAAATGCGGAATGTGGCGGGGCTTTCCACCACAGACGCGCAGAAATCCTCCGATATGTTTGCCAAATGCCGCTACATGGACGAGATCACCGGCAGCAGGGGCGTTGTGTTCGCCACCGGAACGCCGGTCAGCAACAGTATGACCGAACTTTATACCATCCAACGCTACCTCCAGTATGAGCGGCTCCAGGAATTGAACATGACCCATTTCGACTGCTGGGCCAGCCGCTTTGGGGAAACGGTGACAGCCCTGGAACTGGCCCCGGAGGGATATACTTTTTCCAGACGGTAAAACTAACTTCTCTAAACTGAAAATCTACATACAGAAACGGAGGTGTAAAAAATGTCAAAAAAGGCAGGAAAAGCGAGGATTACAGCCCTTTACGAGCGCCTTTCAAGAGATGATGACCTGGTTGGGGAGTCAAATTCAATCACCAATCAAAAGAAATATCTGGAGGATTACGCCCGTAAAAATGGCTTCACCGCCATTCGCCATTTTACGGATGACGGTTATTCTGGAGTTAATTTCAACCGTCCTGGCTTCATGGAAATGATAGCCGAAGCGGAGGCCGGGAACATCGGCACGATTATCGTAAAAGACATGAGCAGGTTTGGAAGAAATTACCTGCAAGTAGGATTTTATACGGAAATCCTGCTCCCTCAGAAAGATGTGCGCTTTATTGCCATAAACAACGGCATTGACAGTAATAGCACCTCTGAGAACGATTTTGCCCCGTTTTTGAATATAATGAACGAATATTATGCCAAAGACACGAGTAATAAGATTCGGGCGGTATTCGATTCACGCATGAAAGACGGGAAGCGTTGTTCGGGCAGTATTCCCTATGGCTATAACCGGGTGGAGGGCGATAAGCAGACGCTTGTCGTTGACCCGGTCGCCGCCGAGGTGGTGCGGCATATCTTCCAGCTTGCCAACGAGGGCAAAAGCTCACGGACAATCGCCGCCATACTGACCGAGGAAAAGGTCTTAATCCCTGCCGCCCACGCAAAGGAAAACCATCCAGAACAGTACCATGGGCAGAAATACACGGACAAATATCTCTGGTCGCTGTCAGCGGTTCAGAAGATTTTGAAGCGGCAGGAATACCTTGGACACACCGTCCTGCACAGGTCTGTTGTCACGAACTTCAAGCTGCACAAGCGCAGGGAAACCGATGAAGCGGAACAGTATGTGTTTCCCAATACGCATGAGGCCATCATTTCGCAAGAGCTGTGGGACAGCGTTCACCGCAGAATAAAGCGGGTAGAGCGGGCCTCCCCCTGGGGCAGTCAATATAACCGTCTGAGCGGCTACCTTTATTGCGCCGATTGCGGCAGACGTATGACCTTGCAGACCCATCACAGTAAGAAAGACGGCTCCATTCAGCACTCTTTCCGCTGCGGCGGGTACGCCAGCCAGATCAACACCTGTACGGCCCACTCCATCAGCGCCAACAATGTGGAAGCCCTGCTCCTGTCTGCGGTCAAACGGCTTTCACGGTTTGTCCTGCAAGACGAGGAAGCGTTTGCGGCGGAACTTCAATCCCTGTGGGCCGACAAGCAGGAAGCGAAGCCCCAGCAAAGCAAGCAGGAATTGAAGCGATTGCAGACCCGATATGACGAGCTTTCCAGACTTGTGCGGGGGTTGTATGAAAATCTCATGTCCGGCCTGCTCCCCGAAAGGCAGTACAAGCAGCTTTCGGCGCAGTATGACAGCGAACAGGCAGACCTTGAAGCCAGGATGGACAAGCTGAAAGCCGCCGTTGCGGAAGAAAAGACAAAGCCCCTTGATATTGAGCATTTCATTTCCCTGATACGGAAATATAAAGACCCCGCCGAAGTGACCGATATGATGTTCTCCGAACTCGTTGACAAGATCGTTGTCTATGAAACGGCGGGGACGGGAAAGGCCCGGACGCAAAAGGTCGATATTTACTTCAACTATGTCGGGAAAGTCGATATTGCCTACACCGAACAGGAGTTAGAGGAAATCAGGGCGCAGGAGGAACAGGCTGAAAAGGAACGGTTAGCCCGCCAGCGGGCCAGGGAAAAGGCATATCGGGAGAAGCGCAAGGCGGCGAAGATTGCGGCGAACGGCGGCGTGTCTGTCCCCCCGAAGGTCTGCCCCCATTGCGGCAGGGAGTTTACCCCGGCAAGCAACCGGCAGATATTCTGCTCTGACGAGTGCTGTTATCAGGCAAGGCAGGATAAGAAAAAGGCAGAACGGGAAGCGGAGCGTGGAGAGCATTATTACCGCCAGCGCAAATGTGCTGTGTGCGGCAAGCTGTTCTGGCCTACGCACAGCCAGCAGACACTTTGCTCCGATAAGTGCCGCAAAGAGAAGCACAATCAAGTTACCTTGAAAGCCTATCACGACAAAAAAGCAAAGGAGAACGCACAATGGAACACTTCATCAAAGACGAAAGAACAGGTATCAGCTACGAGCTTATCGGAGACTATTATTTCCCCTGCCTTGCTCCCCCAGCCAGCCCGAACATCGGCAAGTACGGCAGAATGAGGTGGAGGTATCTGAAAGAGCACAGACGGGCAATTTATTCTCAGCTTGTATTGTCCGATAAGCTGGCAGGGCACCTTGAAGAAATCGACCAGTCCGCAAACGAGATGATGGAACGGCTCATAAAGGACATGGCAGAGCGTCAGGGCGTGACGGAGCGGCTGAAAGCCGAAAATCAACTGCGCTGGGTGGGAATGATGAATAATATCCGCTCTGCCGCCGAGGAAATGGTCTTGAACGATTTGATTTACGCATAAGGCAAAAGGAAGCTGTCATTGAGAGGTGGCAGCTTCCTTTTTCGGGAAGTAATCAAGAAGTCATTAAGTCCCTTGTGTAGTGGAAGGAATTAAAATCAATAACACCTCGACAAATGGGAAGTTTTCTCTTATTGAGTTCGGCACACTTCGTCCCGATAGAAACGGTCACCCTTGGACACCGTAATCAGCTCCCCCCGGTTTTCCATAGCCTGGATACGCTTGGCAATCCACCAGTCGCCGATACCCAGTTGGTGTCGCCCAATCACCTCACCAATAAGCTGAGCCACCCGAAAGGTTCCATCAGGGATATGAGCACGAATAAATGGGTCGTAGAAGTCCTCCCCAACACTGTGCAGACGCCCATTGACAACAGCACGCAAGGGCGCATTTTCCTCTCGAAGCTGTGACCACTCCATAGCGATAGCTCTGCGAACATTTTGGGGGATTTCCCGCTCCAAAGGCAGATACGCCGCCCAGTCTCCCGGAGAAAGTTCTCCCCAGTTCAAACAGGATTGCACTGTGCCATCTTCCCATGGCATCCACCGGGGCATTTCTAAAGCGGTCACAGGGCAGTTACAGTCCCGTAGTTGCCAAAGCACATCATAAAACCCACACAGGGAGTAAGGTGCGTTGCTGTACCAGATTCGCACAGCCTCGCCGTGTTTTCCACCCTCCAAAAGCCGCTCTCTGTCCCGCTGGCGTTGTTCCCAAAGCATATCTCGCTGGGCATAATCGTCCGGGTCGCAATCTGGGAGTGGGAAATCGCCCCCCAACCAAGCGGTAAGCAAATCAAACCGGGCCTTCTCCACATCAGGGCCGCTTATGGGGCCGATGTCCAATCCAACAGACGGGCATAACACATCCCCAGGGTCGCCGCCCACGGGCCGCGCCCGGCGGTTTTCTGCCTCCCATTGGGCCTTGAGCTGGGCCATAGCCTGATCCTTCTCCTCCTGAGTAGGTTCTCGCTCTCCGTCACCGAAAATAAATCCGATTGGCCCATCATCCCAACTGGACGGCCCCCAATGTGTGGCCAGCTTCAATGACCCACACTCACTGTCGGAAAAAACTATTTGTAGCATGGTAAATACTCCGTTTCAAATTGCCATTTAGTTTTTCTCAACCTTAAATTCTACAGTTCTAAACTCGAAGCCGCTTTCTTCTGGCTCTGTTCCGTCTGGCCGTTCAAGTCCTAAAGTATCATAATACTCATTTGTAAATGGAATTTGTTCATAGGGGAAATCGCTTTGCAAATCCTTGATATATTCAAACGGGGTATCTATCGGTGCTATACCTGTCCCTTTGCGAATTGTACTCAAGGCACCTTCCACTTCGGGCCGAACTCTCCATTCCTGTTCTTCTGGACTATTAACAAAATTCTCAAACCTTTTTTTATCCCACCAAATAATCTGTTGCAAAATATTTGTATTACCAGTGGCGAGTATCAGCCCCAAGAAATCGCAGAAATTACGGGCAATTGGATAGACATTGTAATCGCAGCAGGTTTCCGGGTTGACGCAGAACACCATATCTCCAAAGCTCTTAATAAAGCAGTAGTGTATGCCATTATCCCAGCCAATGATTTCCGCTCCAATAGGAGTGCAAAAATACGGTGTTTGCGTTCCCGCTTCTAAGCCAATCCAGCTACCATCTATCTTCAAGTTTTTATATTTTTCATAAAGCAGGTTCATTTAGGTACCCCCGTAAATTTAGCGTTTGTCGAATCACTATGGATATAGTATACCACCAACCCAAGCGACATTCAACCCCCATCAAAGCACACATCTGAGCCGGAGAAAAGCACCGTAGCGATACGGTGCTTTTCTGTTGCCCAGGGCAGCAAAATCAACTGAAAGGAGGTCGCACAATGACCCCAAACGGAAGCAACGACACGGTTACTTTGGAGATTATCAGGGCGAGCGAGGTCACGCCCAGGGAGGTGAAATGGCTGTGGTATCCCTATATCCCATTCGGGAAGATAACCCTGCTCCAAGGCGATCCGGGCGATGGCAAGAGCAAATTCATGCTTGCGCTGTCTGCCCTGCTGACCGATGGGAAGCCCCTGCCTTTCCAAGAGGTAGAGGAAGCAAGCGAACCCATGACGGTGATTTACCAGACCACGGAGGATGATGCAGACGATACGGTTGTGCCGAGGTTTATCGCTTCCGGCGGCAATCGTGATAATCTTATCTTCATCAAGGAGAATGAAAAGCACCTGACCTTTGGAGATGACCGGCTGCGACAGGCAATCGAACGGTACAATGTCAGGCTGCTCATTCTTGACCCGTTGAGTTCGTATATCGGGGAAGATTGCTCCATGAACGACGCCAACAAAACGAGGACGGAGCTGAACCACCTTATCAAAATCGGGCAGGAAACGGGCTGTGCAATCGTTGTTGTGGCGCACATGAACAAGAACAGGGATACCTCCCCGCTGTACCGAACCAACGGCTCAATCGACATTGCCGCCGCCGCAAGAAGTATTCTGGCGGTGGCGAGGACGCAGAACAAGGAGAACCTTTCGGAGCGGTATATGGTGCAGGTGAAGTCCAATCTCGCCCCGACCGGCAACGCCATTGTCTTTGAAGTGACCGACAAGGGCGTAAACTTCCAGGACGAAATTGAACTGACAGCGGACGAAGCCTTTTCCCTTTTTGCCCCAAAGCTGGGCAGGCCGAGCGAAAAGGTAGACGGCGCTGTTGCGTTTCTGAAAGAGCTTCTTTCAGACGGCAGGCCGCAGCTTGCTGCCGAGTGCGAAGTAAAACTTGAAGCCGCAGGCTTCAAGAAATCGACCATCAAAAAGGCCAAGAAGAAAGCCGGCGTTCACTCGGTGAAGGAGGGCTTTCTTTGGTACTGGGCTTTGACGATGGGCGAAAAACCGAAAGAGGAACGGCAGGCAGTCACGGCGGATGACGGCCTGCCGTTTTGAATTGAGGTTTTAAGGGAGGTCAAGGGGGGAAAGCCCTTGCCCACGACATCTTTGCGGCGAAGCCGAAAGTGTCATAGTGGGTTACACACATTCGCAGAATGTTGTGTAACGGCGCTCCCCCGCCACCTCTCGGAAAGGAGGAACCGATGGCAAAAGAACCAAGGCCCGATATGAGCTGCGCCCGTGTGAAGCAGTACAAGTCCTCCGACATTGGGGCGGCTGAACGGCACAATGAGAGGAAGAACGAAAGCTACGACAACATCAATGTCGTGCCGGAGCGGATACCCCTCAATGTCCATTTCTGTGACCCCGGCGGGAAGTCCTATATGGAAATTCTGCGGGAGATGGAAGCGGATGGGGCAATCAGCCTGCGGGGGCTTCGGCAGGACGCTACCCTTTTTGACGAGATTATCATTGATGTGAACACGATGTACTTTGAGCGGAACGGCGGCTATGACTACGCCAGGGAGTTCTACGCCGAGGCGGTGCGCTTTCTGGAAGATAAGTTCGGAAGCGAGAATGTCATCTCCGCCGTCATGCACGCCGATGAAATCAACCGGGCGGCAAGTGACGAGTTGGGAAAGGATGTGTACCACTACCATCTTCACGCCGTTGTCCTGCCTGTGGTTGAGAAAGAAATCCTGTGGAGCAAGCGGTGTAAAGACCCCGCCCTGCGTGGGACGGTGAAAGAGGTTATCCATCAGATCAGCCACTCCAAGAAATGGGCTTCCGATATTCCCCTCACCGATGAACACGGCAGGGCAATCCTGCGGAAGAACGGCAAGCCGAAGTACCGGGCGTCATACAGCGTCCTGCAAGATGAATTGTTTGAGCATATGCGGGAGCATGGCTTTACCGACTTCCAGCGTGGCGAGCGTGGCAGCACTTCCGAAAATCTGAGTTCGCTCCAATATCAGATTAAACAGGATACCAAACGGCTCTCCAAGCTCCAAGAGAAGGTTGCAAGGGAGCAGACCAAATACCAGGCGGCCCACGAGGTCAGCATGACCCTCAGCGACATTGACAGCATGGGTCAAAAGACCATCACGGGAAAGGTCGCTATCAGCAAAGAGGACTACTCCCAGCTTACCTCGCTGGCAAAGGAGGGCATTACCAGCCGGAACGAGATTCACAATCTGAAAGAGAACGCCCGCTATTACCGCCAGCAGTATTCCAGGGCTTCATCGGCGTTGCAGAAAGCGCAGGAACGGTATGACGCTCTGAAAGAGAAATGCCAGCCGTTTCTGGACGCTATGGAGCATTTTCCCGATGTTGTGCGGGTGTTTGTCAGCAAGGTCAGGGAGTTGTTCAGCGTCAAGGAAGCGCAGGAGCGGAGAGAAAAGGAGGAAGCGGAGCGCAGGCGGCAGGCCGAGCGTGAAGCGAGAAAACAGAAGAACAGGAGCAAGGGTTGGGAGAGATAGCCGCTTCGACTACACTCCCGACTTTTTGACTTCTTCACCTGTTCTAAACTGAACGCCCAGGCGTCGAAACCGGGCTTTCGCTGTCGGAAGCCCACGATTTTTGGAAAGGAGCACTATGGAAAATCAATATTCTATCCGTATAGGAAACACCAATTTTATTGTCAGTGTGAAGCAGTCCGAAACGGCGAAAAAGCCCATGGATACAGCGTTTCGTGGCCTTTGTGTCCATGAAGTTTTAGGCGATTGCTTTGCTTCTGACAAGTTCAATTTAGAGGAAATCAAAAAATCCTCTTGACAAACCGTCCCCGGAGGGGACGGGCTACCGGGCGCGGACAAGATTTTCCAAGTTCTTTAACCTGCCGGAGCTGATGAACCTGTTCAAAGAGGTGGCGGACATCAAGACCGCCGACCAGCTGGACCTGCCCACCCCGGAGGTGGAATACCACAACATCGTGGCAAAGCCCACCGGACACCAGCAGGATATGGTGAAGGCCCTCTCCGAGCGCGCCGCCAAGGTCCATTCGGGGACCGTTGACCCATCAACCGACAATATGCTGAAAATCACCTCGGATGGCCGCAAGCTGGGGCTGGACCAGCGAATCATCAACCCCATGCTGCCGGACGAACCCGGCACAAAAGTCAACCAGTGCGTGGACAATATTCTGCAAATCTGGCGGGACGGACAGCCGGAAAAGCTGACCCAGCTGGTGTTTTGCGACATTTCCACACCCCAGGCGGCTGGCTCCAAAAAGGTGGCTAAAACGCTGGATAACCCGATACTTCACGCTTTGGAACAAGCGGTTCCAGAGCCGGAAAAACCGCTGGCCTTTACGGTCTATGAGGACATCCGGCAGAAACTCATCGCACAGGGTATGCCCGCCAGCCAGATCGCTTTTATCCATGAAGCCAATACCGAAGTCCGCAAAAAGGAGCTGTTCTCCAAAGTCCGCTCCGGCCAGGTGCGCGTCCTGTTAGGCTCCACCCAGAAGATGGGGGCCGGGACCAACGTGCAGGATTTGCTGGTGGCACTTCACGATCTGGACTGCCCCTGGAGGCCCGGAGATCTGGCCCAGCGAAAAGGGCGGATCGAGCGCCAGGGCAACCAGAACCCGCTGGTCCATGTTTACCGCTATGTGACCGAAGGGACCTTCGACGCATACCTCTGGCAGACGGTGGAGAACAAGCAGAAATTCATCTCCCAGATCATGACTTCAAAATCCCCGGTCCGCAGCTGTGACGATGTGGACGAAACCGCCCTGTCCTTTGCGGAGATCAAGGCCCTATGCGCCGGGGACCCCCGCATCAAGGAGCGTATGGATTTGGATGTGGAGGTATCCCGCTTAAAGCTGATGAAGGCCGACCACCAGAGCAAGCAGTACCGGCTGGAAGATCAGCTGTTAAAGCACTTCCCGGAGGAGATCGAGAAACACAAAGGCTTTATCCAAGGACTGGAAACGGATATGGAAACCCTGGCGGCACACCCCCACCCGACAGACGGATTTACCGGCATGGAAGTCCGGGGCGATACGCTCACCGACAAAGAGAACGCCGGAGCCGCCCTTCTGGACGCCTGCAAGGAGGTTAAAGGCTCCGAGCCGGTGCAGGTCGGCAGCTACCGGGGATTTGCTATGTTTGTAACCTTTGACGCTTTCCAGAAGGAATATATGCTCCAACTGAAAGGCCGCATGACCCACCGTACCGCCCTGGGCGCGGACCCGCGCGGCAACCTGACCCGGATTGACAACGCGCTTTCACAGATGCCCCAGCGGTTGGAAAGCGTCAAAGTCCAGCTGGATAACCTTTACCAGCAGCAGGCCGCCGCGAAGGAGGAAGTGGGCAAAGCCTTCCCCTATGAGGAGGAATTGCGGGTCAAGAACGCCCGTCTGGTGGAGCTGGATATGGAGCTGAACATGGACAGCAAGGGGCAGTCCCGTCCAGAAGCGGCGATTGCCAAACGCGAAAGGCCCTCGGTGCTGGAAGGGCTGAAACGCCCCATCCCGCCCCGCAGCATGGAAAAGAAACCCAAACAACAGGAACAGGAGGCAAGATAATATGAACAGCAACGAAAAGAATACGGCCCTTTATGAGAAGATGGCCGCTGAACAGGATACCTTCCGTGATTGGCTGAAAAGCCAGTCCCCGGAGGAGGTCCTGAACCATGCCTATGAGTACACCGTCCGGGAGGACATTGTGCTGGCGATGGAGGAACTGGAACTCTCCGATAACCAGGCACAGGCGCTTCTGGATTCCCCCTCGCCGCTGGCTGATGTGTACCGCCATTTTGAAAAGCTGGAAACCGGCTATATGGATGTGATCCGGGACAGCATTGAGGAACGGGCAAATGAGATGCACAGGGCAAAAGAGGAACAGAGAGCCGTCCCGATCTATCCCCACTCCGCCGCCTATGCGTCCGAGCATGGGGAGATGGCGCAGTACCGCGCCTCCCTGCAAGCCAGTCTTGCCTGCAAAGAAGCCATTGAGCAGGCCATCAGCGCCCACTATGGGGATAACCGCTTGAATACCGAGGCCGCTGTCAAAGAAGTGCTGGAACAGTTCGGGCCGGAGCGTATGCAGGTTATCCTTGCCAATACGGTGCTGAAAAAGGAGCATGACGGGCGTATCTCCCGCGATAACAAAGCCTGGGCGAAAACAATCCCCATGCCGGAGGATGGCGGCGATCCCCGCCACAGCTATGCCCTGGTGGTGGATAAGGTCAACCCCGGCCTGACCGACCTGTTCTTGAAGCAGGCGCGGAAAGTCCTTCAAGCCCCGGAGAAAGGCTCCGTCCTGGAAAAACTCAAACAGGAGCCGCCGGAACGCAGACCCGCCGCCCCTAAGAAACGAGAACCGGAACGATGAGCGCGGCAAAGCGGAAACGGGAGGTACAGGTGAATTTCCGGGTTTCCCCGGAGGAGCTGGCCCTGATTGAGCAGAAAATGTCCCAGCTTGGAACCGTCAACCGGGAAGCCTACCTGCGGAAAATGGCGCTGGACGGGTATGTGGTAAAGCTGGATTTGCCGGAGCTGAAGGAGCTGGTGTCCCTGATGCGCTATTCCAGCAACAACTTAAACCAGCTGACCCGTAAAGTGCATGAAACCGGGCGGGTTTATGACGCTGATTTGGAAGATATATCCCAGCGGCAGGAACAGCTTTGGGAGGGTGTGCAGAAGATACTGGCCCAGCTTTCCAAGCTCTCCTGACCGGATAGTTTGCTCCATCTGCGGAGGGAGGAACGGCGTTCTTCGCCGCGCCTTCCTCCGCTTTTTCTTTTTGACAGTAAACTTGCCGGATGTGCCGGAATCATGGATAATAGCGGCAGAACAGGGTTTTACGAAAGGAGTGGACTGCTATGATGTCATTTGAACAGGTGATAGACATTTTTGGGGACTATCTGGCATTGGATACAGAAATGGAAGTCTGCAAAAGCCGGTATGGGTATATCCGGGTGGAGTTTCATGGGACAGGGGAATTACCCGGCTATTGCAGCGGCATGGTCTGCCGTACCCCAAAGGAGCTTTTTGACCTTCTGCTTTCCGATTATGAAAGCTATCTGGAAATCCAGCGGACAAAAGGACGCAGAGATGTGACGGAGGAAGATAAAAACGAAATTGCCGCACTGTGTCAATCCCGTTTGGAGAAGTGGGAAAAAGGAAACGCCAGATAGCTTTGGGTGATTTACTTTTGGCATGAAACAGGATAATCCGATATAAAAATGTTGAATAAAAAGAAACAAGCGGTCTGCGTATGCAGGCCGTTTTGTTATGAAGGGAGGATTCCATCATGGCAACCACACGCATCATGCCGCTGCACACCGGTAAGGGCCGCACCGAAAGTCAGGCTGTCAGTGACATCATCGACTATGTATCTAACCCGCAAAAGACAGATAACGGCAGGCTCGTCACCGGCTTTGCGTGTGACAGCCGGGTAGCCGACGCCGAGTTTCTGCTGGCAAAACGGGAGTATATTTCCACCACCGGACGGGTACGGGGCGCGGACGATGTGCTGGCCTACCATGTCCGGCAGTCCTTTGTCCCCGGCGAGATTACCCCGGAAGAAGCCAACCGGCTGGGCGTGGAGTTTGCAAAGCGGTTCACCAAGGGCAATCACGCCTTTGTGGTCTGCACCCATATCGACAAGTCCCATATCCATAACCACATCATCTGGAACGCGGTCAATCTGAACTGTGACCGGAAATTCCGAAACTTTTGGGGCAGTACCCGCGCGGTCCGGCGGCTCAACGATACTATCTGCGTTGAGAACGGCTATTCCATTGTAGAGGACCCAAAACCGCATGGAAAAAGCTACAACAAATGGCTGGGGGATCGGGCAAAGCCCTCCCACCGGGAACAGCTCCGCATGATGATCGACCAGGCGTTGGAACAGAAACCGGCAGACTTTGACGCGCTGTTAAAGCTGCTTGAGGAAATGGGCTGTGAGGTGTCGCGCCGGGGACAGGCAATCCGGCTCAAAGCCCCCGGCTGGAAGAATGTTGCCCGCATGGATGAAAAGCTGGGACAAGGGTACAGCGAAGATGAAATACGGGCGGTACTGGCTGGGGAAAAAGAGCATACCCCAAGAAAGAAAGCGGCTGTTCAATCAGAGCCGCCCAAGGTCAATCTTCTGGTGGATATTCAGGCAAAATTGCAGGCCGGAAAAGGCGCTGGCTATGCGCGCTGGGCAAAGGTATTCAATCTGAAACAGATGGCGCAGACAATGAACTATCTCACCGAGCATGGCCTGCTGGAATACGCAGTCTTGGAAGAAAAAGCGGCTGCTGCTACCACCCGCCACAATGAGCTGTCGGCACAGATCAAGGCGGCGGAAACCCGCATGGCGGAGATAGCCGTACTGCGGACCCACATCATCAATTATGTGAAAACTCGCGAGATCTATGCGGCCTACCGCAAGGCGGGGTATTCCAAGAAATTTTTAGCGGAACATGAAGCGGATATTTTGCTCCACAAGGCGGCAAAGCAGGCTTTTGACGATTTGGGTATCAAGAAGCTGCCCACCGTCAAGAGCTTGCAGGCCGAGTATGCCCAGCTGTTGGAAGGAAAGAAAAAAGACTATGCCGAGTACCGGCGCTCCCGCGAGGAAATGCGGGAACTGCTGGCCGCAAAAGCCAACGTAGACCGGCTAATGGGATATGGGGAGGAACGCCAGAATGACCGGGAAAAAGAACCGGAGCAGGATCGCTGACGCGCCCGTTTTTTCGTATTTTCTCACCGCCGCAGTCCGGTGAAAAGTGTTCCGAAGGAACGCGCAGCCACAGAATGAAATTCTGTGTTCAAAGGGGCTTGGGGAATCCCCAACAAGCAGCGCCAGGAGCCGGATGGCTATCCTGGGGCATTGCTTGCCAAGTTTATTGCTTATGACAAGCTTGTCATAACTTCTATGCTCATGCGGATACTGAACATAGGCGCAGAGCTGTTGAGGCCGCTATGCGTAACCCCTACTATGAGTAAATTTTTATCAGAACTTTTTGCCGCTGCATTCCTGCATTTTCAAGGATTCTGCCTTCTCGTTCTGATAAAAATTTTGTTCCGATAACCATCTCCACGCCCCCCCCGCTTTTGCTCCGTATAGATTGTCTAATAACCGCTACAATAATGGTATCTCAAACCAAGGAGGATTACCGTTATGAGCAACACATTATATCGTATCACGTCCGAATGCATCTGCCGCTACGCCGTTTATCTTCGTGAACAGGAACGGGCAGCGCATACCGTTCAGAAGTACGTCCACGACCTGGGGGAGCTGGCGGCATATCTGGACGGCCAGACCGTCACCAAAGCTGCCCTGATTGAGTGGAAAGAGCAGCTTACCGCCGCCTACGCCCCGGCCACTGTCAACTCCATGCTCACCGCCGCCAACGGCTTTTTCGCGTTCATGGGTTGGCGGGATTTGTCCCTGCGACTGCTGAAAATCCAGAAAACCATCTTCTGTGATGAGAGCCGGGAGCTGACCCGCGCCGAATACATCCGGCTAGTGGAAGCCGCAGAACGGGAGGGCAACCAGCGTCTTTCCCTGGTGCTGCAAACCATCTGCGCAACGGGCATACGGGTGTCCGAGCTGCGCTTCATCACCGCCGAGGCCGTGAGCGTTGGCAGAGCGGAGATTTTCAATAAGGGCAAACGCCGGGTGGTGTTCCTTCCGGACAAGCTGCAAAGGCTGCTGAAAAAATATCTCCGGGAACAAAAAAAGACCGCCGGGGCGGTGTTCACCACCCGGACGGGAAAGCCCCTAGATCGCTCCAACATTTGGCGGGATATGAAAAAGCTGTGCGAGAGCGCAAACGTGGAGCCGGGGAAAGTCTTTCCCCACAACCTCCGGCACCTGTTCGCCCGGACGTACTACTCTCTGGAAAAGGATTTGTCCCGGCTGGCGGACATTCTGGGCCATTCCAGCGTCAACACCACCCGCATTTACACCGTGGAGAGCGGAACCGTCCACGCCCAGCAGGTTGCCCGATTGGGCCTTGTCCTGACAACATAGTTTCACTTCTGTTGTAGAGGGCGCAAAAAACACAACAGACTTTCACTTCTGTTGTAACCCGCCTGTTTTCAAGCCGATACATATACTATTATATTAAGTGCCAACAAAAAATGCAAGGATTTTCTTCGGGATGATTTGCACGAAAAACAGACGGGACAGTTGAGCTTTTTTGCCCCGTCAGTTTTTTGCGCTTATTTTTGCGCTTAAAAGAAATATCAACTCCCTTTTTTCCCGCAATCAACTTAATGACAGTATAACCACATAGCTTTGGTAGAAGAAATTACAACAGAAGTGAAAGTCTGTTGTGTTTTTTGCGCCCTCTACAACAGAAGTGAAAGTCTGTTGTAATCGGATGCACTTCACTCTTTTAGAAAATTTTAGAAAAGCGCAGGAGGATCGTATAATGACTGGAGAAAAGGGCGCAGCACACCGTATATCTTATCGGCACCATAAGATTTTGGTTAAGATAGCCTACCTCGTTTTAATTATTGTGGCTGGCTTTACAGTTGTCATCAACCTTGTGTTGCTGCATGAAACGCATCAAACCATAATCGCTAAGACAGACCGCCACATCTCTGAACTGTCCGCAAGCGTGAGCAACTCCCTTGCGCAAAGGTTTCAAAGAACGCTTCGAATTCTTGAATCTGTCGAGCTTAGTTATGATCAAGATGGTATATTATCATCCACTGAGCTGGAACGTCTGCATGAGAGGGCTGACTTGCTCCAATTCGAGTATTTTGCGTTTATTTCGCCAGATGGTTCGGCTGTCTGTTCCGATGGTGTTTCACGAACGTTTTCCCAACAGGCTGGAATTATGAAAGCGTTTGAAGGACAGGCTGTGATTGATGTCGAGTCATCGAAAACAGAAACAGACGAGCAGATTTTGAATATGCCGTTTTTTGCAATACCAATCCGCTCCCACGGTGGAACCGGAGAGATCACCGGCATTTTCGCTGCCCCTGTCTCGCCGGAACAGGAGGATTTCTATTTGGTACAATCCTATTACGGCGGAAATGTCTTTTTTAACCTCGTCAAGCCGGATGGGACCGAGATATTCATGACAACCCACTCCCACGTTTTGCCGGTTGATGAGCCGCAAAATTCTGACAAACAACATAATTTATTTGACACGCTGGATGCGAATGTGGAGATTATCAGCGATACCTCCGTAGATGATCTAAGGGAGGCCGCCGTTTCGGGCCGGAATGCGACGATACGTTTCCATCTTCCGAATAGTTCTTCCACGCAGACCGGCCAGCTTTCCCCCATAAGCGACACCGGCTTGTGTGTCTGGATGGTTGATACAGACGACGCCGTGAGCGAAGGGATTGACCAGATATTGCATATAGCATTTCGGATCAATGGTTTAGGGGTCGTATGCTTTTGCTTGATAATTACTATCCTGCTCTTTCTCTACCGAAAGAACACACACATTCTCATGGTCGATCCTGTTACCGGCGGTTACAGCCTATCCCGCTTTACCCAGGAAGCGGAGCGTTTGGTGCGTCATTCAAACCCAGGCGAATACACACTTATCGTTATGAATATTGTCCATTTCAAATATTTCAACGATACCTACGGCTCTGATGAAAGCAACCGCATCTTGAAGTATGTACACACCGCGATTCAGAAATATATGGAGGATGGCGAGATACTGGTCCGCTCTGGCGCGGATGATTTCAACCTGCTGATCCGCACGTCACGCAACAGCAATGAGGTAATCATTCAGAAGCTGGAGCTTATGGTGGATGAAGTCAATCGCTTTAATAAGGAACTTCCTAAAAAGGAATGGATTATGTTCAGGGTGGGAGTGTATCAGATTACAGATACCAGCCTGTCCGTTATTCATATGAGCGATCGGGCGAACATTGCCCGAAAAAAGCCAAAGATACCGGTTGGAGATATTCTGTATTCCTGTGGCTTTTATGAGGAAGAGGACCTCGCCCAGCTGCAAAAAGAGAACATCCTGGTAAACAAGATGAATGACGCGCTGGAAAATCATGATTTCAAAATGTATTTACAGCCGAAAGTAGACATTTCAACCGGAAAAATTGTTGCCGCCGAGGCACTGGTCCGCTGGCAGAACCCGGACATGGGACTTGTCCGGCCTGACGAGTTTATACCCCTGTTTGAACGCAACGGCTTTATCCGAAAGCTTGACCTCTATATGTTTGAGCAGGTATGTGCCTGTCTGCGCCGGTGGCTTGACGAGGGATTGCAGCCGGTTCAGATTTCTATCAATTTGTCCCGTGTTCATTTGGCGAACAAGGATTTTTTGAAGCCGTTCATAGCAGTGCAGGAAAAATACCGCATTCCGCCGGAACTTTTGGAATTTGAATTGCTGGAATCGGCGTTGCAGGAGTTCCCGAAGGCACTCCCGGAGGCGGTCTGTCAAATCCATCTGGCCGGTTATACCTGTTCTCTGGACGATTTCGGAAGCGGCTATTCTTCTTTGAACAACCTGGAATCTTTGGACATTGACGTTGTGAAGCTGGATCGCGAGTTTCTCAATACTGCCCACACAGAAGGTGACAGAGGACATATCGTGATCGAGGAATTGATTCATATGGCAAGACGCCTTGGAATTACAGTTTGCTGCGAGGGGGTGGAAACGGTAGAACAGCTTGCCTTTTTGCAAAAGTGCCACTGCGACAAAGGCCAGGGGTATTTATTCTCTAAGCCGGTTGAAGTATCTGTTTTTGAAGAAATGCTTTTTGGTAATTCACAAATAAAATAGCCAATCTGTGTAAGGAAAAGCAAAGAAAATGCAGGTGCAACAAAAACGGGTTGTTACGCTACCGATAGCAGGCGTGATACTGTCTTACGATCTATTCAAATGTTAAGGTTTATAGGAGGGGCAGATGCAGTCTTTAAGTAAGATTATTGGTAAACGGATTTGTTGCATTACATGGATTCTATCGCTTTTGCTACTTATGGTTTTGTTGACATTTCAGTTGACACATGAGCGTCACAAGGCTTATCTGGATGCAAATCGCACCTTTCTTCAAATGGAACAGATATTAGCTGAAAATCAGGAAGAGCTTGTCAAAATTGAGGAAGCATACAAGCTGGACTGCATCCACGCAGCAGAGGAAGTGTCCCGCATTTTAGACAAAAATCCAGAGGCGATTTATTCTATCGACAGGCTCAAACAGATTGCGGAAGAAACGGTGGTAGACGAAATTCATATTTTTGACCAGAAAGGAGAATTATTTTCTGGCACAGAGCCGCAATATTATGGTTATACGATGGATTCTATCGAATCAATGAACTTTTTCAAACCTATGCTTACGGATAAATCCTTACAAATGGTCCAAGATGTCACAGAAAATATGGCAGAAGGGAATCCGATGCAATATTCAGCAGTCTGGAACGACAGTGGGAGGTTTATTATACAAGTCGGAATAAGTCCGGTTTACTTTATGCTGGCATCGCAGAAGAATGATATCTCTTACATTTTTTCTTTGTTCCGCGTAAATCCAAACGTAAGCTATTATGCTATTGATGAGAAAAGTGAGGTAATTATAGGGTCCAACCGTTTGCAGGCTGTGGGAATCAAATGTTCTGATGAGGGGTTCCAGTTTGAGGATATAAAAAATAAGCCAAAAGGATTTTACAGCAAAATCAATGGACAAAATTCGTTCTGCGTGTTCAAAAAAATTGGTTCCAGTTATATCGGACGGATAATTTCTATCAATTATCTATACCAGGATATTCCTCATCTTATGCCGCTTATTTTGGCTGGCCTGATGATAATATCGTTTATCCTGACAATATTGATCAGAGGATATATGGATAGATTTGTGGTGAAAAAAATCCAAGATGTGATACAGAAGCTGAAATTGATCATGGAAGGCAACCTGGAAGAGCGGGTCAATGTCCAGGGCAGTCTGGAATTTTTAGAACTTAGCAGCTACATCAACCAAATGGTTCAGAATTTAACAAATGCCAATGATATAGAGCAGCACATTAACAAAGCCCTGCGAACTGCATTGAAAGCGGGCGAGCCAGAAAAATCCCTGAAGTGCATATTGGAATATTTAGGCAGGTTATTGTGCGGAAAGCGGTCCTATATATTTGAAAGAAACAAACTGGGGGGTGATGACAATACCTATGAGTGGGTTGCAGAAGGAGTTATGGCAGAAAAAGATAATCTGCAAAATCTCCCGTCTGAGGTCTGTGAACATTGGTATAAAATGTTTGCAGAAAATGAATATATAATGTTTGAAAATATAGTGGAAATGAAGCAAACAGACCCTCTTCAGTACGAAAATCTAAAAAAACAGGGTATAGTATCCATCGCAGTAGTCCCATTACGTGATAGCGATAATGTGGTTGGATTTTATGGAGTGGATGACCCACCTGCGGAAATGTTAGCTCATACCACAACTATGCTCCGTGTCATGGGACATTTTATCGAAGCATTGCTTAGGACAAGAGATCTTGTAAGAAACCTGAAGCGGATGTCTTACTTAGACCAGTTGACTCAGATTGGGAATCGCCATGCACTCTGGGAATACATAGACAAAACACAGAGCAAAGATATTAGTATCGGTATTATTTACTGCGATATTACAGGCTTAAAATGGGTAAACGATAACGAAGGCCATGAAGCTGGTGACCGGTTAATCCTCTCCGCCTGTGAATGTATGAAAAAGGCGTTACATGGCTATGAGCTGTTTCGCTTGGGCGGCGATGAGCTGTTGGCGGTGTGTACCAGAATCAGCGAAGCAGAGCTACATGAAAGCGTAAAGCAGCTTACAGGCAGCATGAATGAATACGCCGTTGTACTGGCCGTTGGAGCTGCTTGGAAAAGTGACTGTACAGAAGGGATAAGCGGTATAATGGCCGAGGCGGAAAATTTGATGTATAAGGACAAAGCGGCATATTACGCCGCCACCGGAATCGAAAGAAGGCGGCAGTGAAAAATGGGATGGTTACTCCCCTTCCTGATGCTTCGCATTATATTAAAAGAATCATCTGCATATGGGGTATTTATTTTGTGAATGAGAGGAGAAATTAAGTATATCATGGATTCTTATCAAGAAAAGGAAAAGAAGAAATATAGGGTAAGGTTTAGTGGATGGATGATATTTAAGATGGTTGCCTGGATAACCATAATTCTTCTTGCTTTAGCTTTGCCGATTGCAATAATCGTTTTTAATATTGTAAATAAATAGATGCTATAATAATTTTTTAGGAGGAATGAGTTATGCTCAAAAATATGAAAACAAGAAATAGTTTGCTGCTTGGCTATGGTATTACGATTGGAATTTCCGTAATTCTGATCCTGATCTGTCTGCTTATGATGCTCAATATCAAGGGTAAATACGACGTACTGCTTGATAAAGACGCCGCAGCGAATCAGGATATTTTGTACTGCCGGGTCAATGCGCTGCTGGTAGGGCGGAACATCCGCGACTCCTATCTTGTCCCCGGTTCTGAGGCCAACGAGGGGCTGCTCCAGACGGCGGAAAAAGCGCAGGCCAACCTGTTTGCCAGTATGGAATCGTTGAAGGAACATTTCCCGTCTCAGCTGGAGCGCAGTATATTAGACGAGTATATTACGACCGTTACTAACTGGGCTAATACGAATCCGGACCTGATTGAGTGGTATCGCCAATATGCCAGGACCGGGAATGAATCGTATCTTGAAAAGGGCATCGATTTTATCTATGAGGTAGATACGCCTGACCAGGAGAAGATGGCCGTCGCCGCAACAGCTTTGGACAATTATTTGGTTCAAGCCATGGCTGCCGAACGCCAGCGCATTGGAATTACAATCAATATCATCACGGCTGTCGTTGCTTTGGTTTCGGTGATTGCCACGATTGCGGTCATTGCGCTGGCTCTCATAATTATTAAGACCATCACCATTCCTGTTTCCCAAGTTCAGAGCGCCCTGGTCGGATTTTCGCAGGGCAATCTGGACATTCCCGTTGATTATCAGAGCAAGAGCGAGTTGGGCGTGATGTGTGATGCCCTGCGCAGCAGTCAAGCGACCCTCTCCGGTGTCATTCAGGACGAGGCATACTTGCTCAAGGAGATGGCGGGCGGAAATTTTGATATACATAGCAAAGACGACACTATGTATGTCGGTGCGCTGGAAACCGTTATTGAATCTATCCGGAGCATCAATCATCAACTCAGTGATGCGCTCCTGCAAATTGCCCAGGGGACAGACCAGGTTTCCGCCGGTGCGGATCAGGTGTCAACCGGCGCTCAGTCTTTGGCTCAGGGCGCGACTGAACAGGCCAGCACACTTCAGGAATTGACAGCAACCATTATGGATATTTCTGAGGCATCCAATCAGACTGACCTTGCTGCCAAAGACGCGAAAGCCAGCGTCCAAACGGCAGGCACGCAAGTAGAAAAAATGAATCAACAGGTAAATGTTTTGAATCAGGCGATGAATAAAATTGCGCTTTCGTCTGAGGAAATGGGCAAGATTATCAAGACGATTGAGGATATTGCGTTCCAGACGAATATCCTGGCTTTGAACGCTGCGGTTGAGGCTGCTCGCGCCGGTACTGCCGGAAAGGGGTTTGCGGTAGTGGCGGACGAGGTGCGCAGTTTGGCGGCTAAATCCGATGAATCTGCCAAAGCCACTAAGGAACTGATTGACAGTGCCATCAGCTCTGTTCAGGAGGGAAGTGATATCGTCGAACACGTCACTCAAGCTTTAGTTGAATGCAAGATCTTAACTGACGAAGTTGTGAAACGTGTGGATGTGGTTACTAATGGTGTTGAAGTTCAAACTGTATCTATCAAACAAGTGACCGAAAGTATTGACCAGCTTTCCTCAGTGGTTCAAACAAACTCTGCAACAAGCGAAGAATCTGCGGCAGCCAGTGAGGAACTTGCAAGTCAGGCCGTTACAATCAAGAATCTGGTGGGACGTTTCAGGCTTCGCCGTACAGATGACCATATTTATCCGGCAGCTCCCACTACTCGTACTAAAAAAACTGTTGTTAGTGGCATAGATGAGGGTAAATACTAAAAAACTTTGACACTTGGTTTACGAGATGGGCGCATGATGTTTTTTGAATCTTTGAATAGAAAGGAGCTTTGTGTTTTGCAATTACAAGAGGTTAAAGATGCAATTATTTCACAGATTGAAAACCTGTCAAATAATCAAATAGAATCGGTTTGGACTTATCTGCAAGAATTAACAGAGGCAAAAAATCATCAGGTAGATTTATTAAATCAATATCTGACATTCTGGTGTGATAAACAATTACTTGGCATTAGAATAACTAAGATTGTAGAAGTGATCTCAATGATTGAGATTACTCCGCTACCGGATTTTCCGCCATATATGACAGGGATTATTTCTTTACGGGACAACATGATTCCTGTCATGGATCTGAGGCTAAGGCTTGGAAATACGGAAACGCCTTATAACAACCATACCTGCATCGTTATTGTTGACATTCAAGGTCGTTCTTTTGGTTTGATTGTAGATGCGGTGAATGATGTGGAAAGGATTCCTGAACACGAAATATGCCCTCCGCCAACGCAAACAAACTGTGACGCGAGCTATTTAGAAGGAATTGCGAAGCGTGAACACATCATTTTGATATTATCTATTGACTACTTATTAAGCGAAAATGAGATCAATTCGATTTTGAACTTGCCTGATGGCGTATAAAAATGTGACGATCTTCAAAATGTGTAATTTAGTATTATTGACCCAAACAAGGTCAAAAAAGGCAGGAAGGGAGCGGCGTCAGCCTTGGAGTTACCCGAAACTACACAACCAAATACCGTTGTGAGGTAATTAGGTGCCGCAATCCCGGCTGACCCATACCTTCTTTGTCGCATAGCGGTTAATTTTATGGAGGCCGTATATGCGTAAACGTCCCTTTTGATCGATCTCTGCCCTTATGGGGCAGAGGCTGGAAAAACAGTATAACACACCCAAACAGGGCGCAGATGATACATCAGTCATCTGCGCCCTGTTTTTGTCTGCACTTTTTCGGCAAAAAGAAAGAACATTCTGGCAAAAAATACAAAAAGTGCGCCGCCTGGGAGCAGAGGAACGACAAGCCACCCCCTGCTCCGCACCTTTTCTACATAGTCCGTCAATCGGACAGGCACCATTGTCTGTGCGGCCCCGGATGCCGGTCCCCGCCTCCATTCGATTCACCCGTCAACCACGCTTGAATCGAAATGGAGGAACACTATGGGATTTCACTATGGATATGAGAAAAAGAAGTTTGATAAGGAATGGACCCGGCTGGAACAGGAATACCGCGCAGCCGGTATGAGCGATACGCAGATCGCGGCCATGAAGGAATATGACTGGGACTGGTTTTGCAGCCAGCGGACTTACTTGAATCGGGTACAGGTCCTGCCCAGCGAACAGTGCGAGGACGAGAGCGAGCAATCCTGCCTGTTCCGAAAATTTGAATCCCTCTCCTGCACCTGGGACACCGGGGATGTGGACGCACAGCGGTTTGGCTGGCTGTCCTCCCTGGAGGATGAATGGATGTACCGGCAGCTCTGCAAATTGTCGGAGGATGACCTGGAACTGCTGACCCTGCTCATTGTGGACGGATACCGGCAGGCCGATGTTGCAAGGCTTTGGAATTGCTCCCGGAATGTTATTTATAAGCGTTTGAAAAAAATTAAAAATTTTTTGAAACAAGGGTGACAAACGGCCTTTCCCAATGCCTACCCATTGAAGGGACAAGTCCTCTTGCTCCTTCTTTGCAGCTTGACAACTGAATATACGGCATAACAGGTACATAACCCGTATCGAAGCGGACAAGGCGCGCCGCCAGGACGGTTGCTTGCAGGAGGTGATGAAGCACAGGCAATCCGAGCGATCTACGCAGAGCCTTAAACCCGGAGATGGCGTTCCGGGCGCGATGATGGTACGGGGGCTTAAAGATACTTCCTCACGGCCCGCCAAAGACTTGGGGGGAACCCTGCGGCATACGAGAAAAACGGTGCTGCGGAGTTATGACAGCTCTGCCGGGAGCGGCCTGTTATGTCCCCATCGTCAGGGGTGCGTGGCAAATGTGGCGAACCATCCAAACAGAATCACAGCAGCCGTACCGGACGGTTTCCGGCGGCAACTGCCGCCCCGATCTGTCGATACGGCTGCTTTTTAACAATAGAGTGAAAACAGTTTTTGAATGGAGGTGCGTCTATATGACCAAACAAACAACCCCAACAACCTCCTACAAAGAGGTGCGGATTGGGAAAACCATTTATCGCGTCACCAGCTTTTTTTCGGGAGAAAAGGATTTGGGAAAGACGCTGGAACAGCTGGCAGTCAGACGCGCAATGTCGGAAATTATTCCAGCTGCCAGCGGTTCCAAGTAACAACCAGCCTCGCGGCCTGCCGTTTCTCGCCTGTCGGCTCGGTCGGTGCTTCTAACCGCCTTTGGCGCTTAGAGGTCGCCACCGGCGACCCGCACCCTTGCGCGGCGGTGGATTCTCCGGTAAGATATTCATGCAGGGTAAACCTGCGGAGCCATTTTGCCGCACGAGGTATGGATTCTGAGATGGTCGGGAGGTAAAACAAAGATGATGGATACAACATACAACGTGGGCATTTACTGCCGGTTAAGTAATGACGATGAGCGCGATGGGGAATCGGTCAGCATTGAGAACCAGAAGCTGCTGCTTCAAAACTATGTCAGGCAGCGCGGATGGAATGAGGTCGATACCTACATTGATGACGGATATTCCGGCACAAACTTCAACCGCCCAGGCGTCAGGCGGTTAATCGAGGACGCAAAGGCAAAGCGGATCAATGTGATTCTGGTCAAGGACCTTTCCCGTTTTGGCCGCAACTACATCGAGTTTGGACAGTACACAGACTATCTGTTCCCTTCTCTTGGCTGCCGGTTCATCGCTCTGAACAACGGCATCGACACCATGAGCGACAACGGAAGTACCGATGTCATGTGCTTTTTGAACTTATTTAATGAATTTTACAGCCGGGACACCAGCAAGAAGGTCAAGGCGGTCAAAAGGGCCTGTGCCGAAAACGGAAAATTCATGGGGACCTATCCCGCTTATGGCTATCGGCGCGACCCCTTGGATAAGCACCATCTTGTGATTGATGAGGAAACTGCACCGGTTGTGCGCCGTATCTTTGAAATGCGCGCCTCCGGCATGGGGTTCCACGCTATCGCGGTGGCGCTCAATGAGGAAGGGATTCAGCCGCCCGGTGTGCTGTACTACCAGCGCAAGGGCCAGAGCGACCCCAGAAGGGTCAACCACAAATGGGCTGACCAGACGGTAAAAAACATGGTCCGCAACGAGGTCTATATCGGAAACATGGTACAAGGCAAAAGCGGCACCCTTTCCTATAAATCCCGTAAGCTCGTGGGCAAATCAGAGGACGAGTGGATTCGGGTGGAGGGGACCCACGAGGCCATCATCCCGCGGGAACTGTGGGACACCGTAGCCAGCATCGGCAAAAAGAAAGTGCGTAAAAGCACTCCGTCCGATGGCTGCAAGAGTATCTTTACCGGCCTTGTGTACTGTGCCGACTGTGGTTTCAAAATGAGGAACCATATCGAGAAGTTTACCTATAAGGATGGCAGGCCGGGACGGTACAGCTCCTTTATCTGCGGCAACTACTCCCGCAGCGGACGGGGCGCGTGTACCATCCACACGATCTACGAAACGGTGCTGACCCAGCTGGTATTGGAGGACATCCGGGAAAAGGCCCGCTTTGCCGAGTATGACCCGGACCGGCTGATGGATGAGATTCTCCGGTTGAAAGAAAAGGAATCCCATACCCGGCTTTTCTCCTATGAGCAGGAATTGAAATCCTCCCTGGCTCGTATTTCCGATTTGGAGCGCCTGATGCAGAATCTCTATGAGGATAAATGCACCGGTTCAATCCCTCAGACGGTGTTTCAGACCCTGATGCAGAAATACGAAGCGGAACGGGCGGAAAAGGCGGAGACAGTCCCGGAACTGGAAAGGAAAGTCCGGGCGCACCTGGAAAACCAGGTAGACACCGACCGCTGGCTGGAAATTATCCGGCGCTACACCGAAATCTCGGAGCTGGACGAAACCATCCTGTTTGAACTGGTAGACCGGATTGAGGTTGGCGATACCCAGATAATTAACGGACAGCGTATTTGTGAAATCAAGGTATATTACCGCTATGTCGGGAATGTGGACGCGGCGCTGGCACAGGAAAGGGGGCAGGACTATGGCGAAGCAATATAAAGTTGGTATCTACTGCCGCCTGAGTGTGGATGATGCCTCCAATTCCGCAAAAGCAAAAGGCTATATCCCCAGCGATGAATCGGTGAGCATTGAGAACCAGTACGAAATCCTCTCTAAATTTGTCATGCTCAATGGCTGGATTGAGGTTAAGACCTACCAGGACGATGGGTACAGCGGAGGGAATTTTCAGCGGCCCGGATTTTTGGAGATGCTGGAGGACGCAAGGCATGGCCTGATTAACCTGATTCTGGTTAAGGACCTCTCCCGTTTAGGACGGGACTTTGTGGAGGTAGGCCGTTATACCGATGTCATTTTCCCCTCCCTCGGCTGCCGGTTCGTATCGGTTCTGGACTGTCTGGACAGCGAGGGCGACAACACAGATATGCTGCACTTCCGCAGTCTGATGAATGACTACCATCTCAAAGACCTGTCCAGTAAAGTAAAGTCGGTGCTTCACGCCAAGAAGAAAAGCGGCCAGTACCTCGCCGCCTATGCCCCTTATGGCTACCGTAAAAGCGAGGAGGACAGACACAAGCTGGCCATTGATGAGGAATCCGCCGCTGTTGTGCGGCAGATCTTCCAGATGCGTCATTCCGGCATGGCCTATGGGAAAATCGCCGCCACCCTGAATGAGAAAGGGATTCTCCCTCCCCGCTGGTATTGGGCGGTCCATTATGGAAACGGCAGCTGCAAGTATTCCCGCCTGTGGGCCTACGCAACGGTCCGAAACCTTTTGAATGATGATGTTTATGTCGGTACGCTCACACAGAACTGTACCGGCTCCCGTTCCTATAAGGATAAGACCATGATAAGGAAACCGGAATCCGAATGGATTTCCCATGAGGGCGCACACGAGGCGATTATTGAGCCGGAGCTGTGGCAGGCCGTTCAAAAGATCAATCAGGCGGCAAAACAGATTTCCGCTAACAACGCCCCGCCCCAAGCCTCACTGTTTACCGGAAAGCTGGTCTGTGCGGACTGTGGGCATCCTCTGGTTGCCGCCCGCGAAGCCCAGCACCGGAAGAATGGCACTGTCAAGCACTATACTTCTTATTTCTGCTCCCGGTTCGCCACCACCGGACACAGCGCCTGCTCCTGGCACCGGATTTTCGAGATCAGCCTGAAGAACCTGGTACTGGACGAAATCCGGGCGCATGGAAAAGCGGTGGCAACTGATGAAGCCGCTGTACTGGACAGATTGAAGCAGCAGATACAATCTGAAAACGCCGCCCAGCAGGAGGATTGCCGACAGGAAATCAGCCGTTTACGGCGGCGGGTGGAAGAACTGGAACGGATGACTGCAAAGCTCTACGAGGACAAAGTGAGCGGGACAATCAGTGAAGCCTCTTTCTCGCTCCTGATTCAAAAGAGCGAACAGGAACGGATTCAGAAGTCGGAACGCCTGGATATGCTGTTAGCCGGGGAGCGGAAATCCCAGCAGGACATCGCCAACATTGGACAGTGGGCCAGGACAATCCGGCAATACCTGGACTTGCAGGAATTGAACCGGGAGATCATTGAGGAATTGATTGACCACATTGAAATTGGAGAACGGACCATTATAGACGGTCAAAGACATCAGGACATTAAAATCTACTACCGATTTGTTGGGCTGGTGTGATTGGGCAAAAGAAACGCCTGACCACATCAGCAGCCAGACGAAAACATTCTGTAATAGCAGCGGTATTCGATTGTTGCACATGGATTTGTCGAAATAGAAAGAAATTAGTTGTTTACCCCTCCCAAACGCCTCGTGTTCTTAAATAAGTTGCGAAACGGGGTAAAATCATTATCTCCCTTTTCGCTGTCCACACCGTCATTGATTGCGATATATCTAACGTCACGCTCTACGAAAAAGATTTCCGTATAGTAGCCAACTTTCAGATAATCGCGCCCTAACCTTGACATATCCTTGACAATGACCGTCGCCACGTTTCCGGCTTCAATCTCTGCAATCATGCGGTTAAAATTTGGTCTGTCGAACGTCACACCCGATACACCGTCGTCAATGAAGAAAACGGGATTGGAAAAGCCGTTGTCCGCCGCATATTTGGAGAGGACTGCTTTTTGGTTCACAATGCTGTTGCTGTCGCCCTCTAACGTATCTTCCTGCGAAAGACGGGCGTACAATGCTGTTATCTGTCCGGGCTTATATGTATTTGCTGTCATATGTTCATTCCTCCTGTAATGAACGCCCGACAAACAGTAGTGCTAACCTTATTATAGCGTACTTAACCCTGTTTGTCATTGGGCGGTTTGACGGTTTCCGATTTTATGAGCCGTATCATCTTGTCGCGGAGCCGTTCCGAGCCGCCGCAGGAGGTAGACACTTCATAGTATGTGCCGCCGATTTTGTAGCAGACAGTTTCCTCTGTCGGCTTCCCTTTTTCCGGCAGATAGCCGCTGTCCTTGATTTCCAGTTCCCAATCCATTCTTTTCCCTTCCTTTCCGTATTTGCTAAATGATAAGTTTCGGAGCAAGCATAGGAAAAGGGTACCCTTTTCCGTAAATCTGCCCGTCCGCGCTATGGCTTGCCGGACAGATTTTGCTTGTTGGGAAGAATCCCAAACCCTCTTGAAAACCCTCTCACTACCTACAACACCGCACAGGGCGTTTTTGACGGAGTTTTGAGAAAAATTCTTCAAAAAGATTTTCTTGTTTCTTAATACGGGGAAGTTTGGGAAATGCCAATGCCACAGAATAAATCAGCAAAAATTTTTTTGTGCCATTGACAAATTCTCTGATTTGCAGTATCATATAACAGCGATATATAACACCGTTATATACAGGGAGGTGAGAAAATGAGCGAAGCAGAGCAGACAACACTACATTTAATCCATTCAGCCGCCATGCAGGAATTTCTTGAAAAAGGCTATAAGTCTGCTTCCCTGCGGAATATTGTCAAAACGGCGGGGGTAACGACAGGCGCGTTTTATGGCTACTATAACAGCAAGGAGGATTTATTTGAAGCACTGGTAGGCGAACACTACAATTTCTTATTGGAACTCTTTTGCAAGGCACAGAAAGAATTTGCAGAAATACCGCCAGAGGAACAGCCCGACAATCTTACTTCTACTTCCGGCGTGTATATGTATGAAATGCTCTTGTACGCCTATGAACACTTGAATGAATTTAAGCTCATACTTTGCTGTTCGGAGGGAACACGTTTTTCAAAATTGATTGATGAAATGGTGGAAATCGAAACAAAGGGAACACATGATTATTTAGCAGTTCTTGAAAAGTTAGGCAGACCTGCGCCACCTATTGATGAACGGTTGGAGCATATCTTGATTACAGGAATGTTTAATACTTTTTTTGAGCTGATTATACATGAAATGCCACTTGAAGAAGCAAAGCACTATTTGAAAGAAATGAGAGCTTTCTATACTGCCGGATGGATGAAAATTATGGGGCAATAATAAATCGAGCCGACTCGATTACAAATAAATTTGTTTTTGATAATGGAAAGTTTACACTTTCCATTATATTTGACGCGAGTGTTAGTTTTGACTAACTTTGTAAAGACGCCACTAATCAAATAAGGATATTCGAGGGCAGTTATTTAGTCCTCATATCATAAAAAATTTTCAAGGAGGTTTTTTTCAATGAAAAAACAGTCTAATCTATCAAGACTGATGGGCTATGCCGGAGGGCACAGAATATTAACCTATCTTTCTTGGGTATTGTCCGTAATGAGTGCGCTGTTAGCTCTTGTGCCTTTTTGGTATATATGGCGTATCATTCACGACATACTGGAAGTTTCCCCGAATTTCTCACAGGCGGGGAATGTTACAAGCTACGGTTGGTCTGCGGTATTGTTTGCGGTTATCTCTATTGTTGTCTACATAGCCGCCTTGATGTGTTCGCATATGAGCGCGTTCCGGGTTGCCGCAAATATCCGAAAAGAGCTTATGCGCCATATTACAGCCTTGCCGCTTGGGGTAACGGAAAAGTATGGAAGCGGAAAGCTGCGGAGAATAGTAAATACTTCCAGTACCGCTACAGAAACATATCTTGCACACAGGCTTCCCGACAAAGCGGGGGCGATTGCCACACCCATAGGGCTGCTTTTCCTGTTGCTTGCCTTTGACTGGCGGTTAGGGCTTTTAAGCCTTGTTCCCGTTGTGCTTGGTTTTCTGATTATGATGAAAATGACAGGGAAAGACATGGAGAAGCGAATGGAACAATATCAAAATGCGCTTGCTGATATGTCAAACGAAGCTGTTGAATATGTGCGGGGCGTACCCGTAGTAAAGACTTTCGGGCAGACAATTTTTTCTTTCAAACGCTTCAAAGACGCGATAGACAATTACGAAACATGGGTAATTGCATATACAAAGGGGCTGCGTCTGCCTATGATGTTCTATACAACAGCAATTAACGGCGTATTCGCGTTTCTGATTGCCGGGGGTATTCTCTTTACAAGGGGCGGCGTAACAAATGAACTTCTGTTAAACCTTATCTTCTATATTGTGATTACGCCTGTTATCGGTACGACGCTTACAAAAATTATGTTTATGAGCGAGGACGCAATGATTGTAGGCGACGCAATCAACAGGATTGATGAAGTGCTGAACGAAAAACCATTATCTGAAAGCAGCGTGAATAATATTCCTAAAAATAATGGAATTACATTGGAACACGTTAGTTACAGCTATGACGGAGAAAAAAACGCGCTCAATGATGTATCTCTTTCCATAAAGCCGGGGCAGACAGTCGCATTGGTAGGAGCGTCCGGCGGCGGCAAGACGACACTTGCAAATATTGTCACAAGATTTTTTGACCCGCAAAAAGGACGCATACTGATAGGGAATATCGACATACGCGACATTCCGAAAGAAATATTGATGAATAAGGTATCTTTTGTATTTCAAAACAGCCGCCTTATTAAAGCGTCCATATTGGAAAATGTGCGTATGGCAAAACCTAACGCCACACGCGAAGAAATCGCTTATGCACTGGAAGCTGCACAGTGTTTGGATATTATTGAAAAATTACCGAACGGCATAGATACGGTTGTCGGAACAAAAGGCGTGTACCTGTCCGGCGGTGAACAGCAAAGAATAGCGATTGCCCGCGCAATTTTGAAAAATGCGCCTATCCTAATTCTTGATGAAGCAACCGCGTTTGCCGACCCCGATAATGAGGTGCGCGTACAGCAGGCTTTATCTGCTCTTTCAAAGGGAACCCCCTGCGGGGATACCTCTATGCCATTCGGCAATAAAGAGGAAAAGACCGTCATTATGATTGCACACAGGCTGTCGTCAATCACAGACGCGGATTGTATTTATGTACTGCAAGACGGTGAAATTGTCGAAAGCGGCACACATAGCGGACTGATAGAGCAAAATGGCATATTTACAAAAATGTGGAAGAATTATTCCGAAGCGGCAGAATGGAAGATTTTGAATGAAAATAAGGGATTGGAGGTAAACGCATGATTAAGACATTGCAAAGACGTTTTGCATTATCAAGACAGGGGGCTGTCGATTTGATAAAGGGCTGTATTGCTTGTGTCGCACAGGACATATCCTTTATGCTTCCCGTCGGACTGCTCTATTACTTTGTCATTGATACCATGAACGGGGGCATAAATGGAAGCTGCGCCCTCTTCTACGCGGTTGGTGCTCTGGTTTGCTTATGCTTTATTTTTATTGTGACATGGTTTCAGTATAACGCCACTTACTTAGCGACTTATGTGGAAAGCGGTGTAAGGCGTATATCCTTAGCAGAACAGCTCCGTAAAATCCCATTGTCCTTTTTTGGCAAGAAAGACCTTGCTGATTTGACAAATTCGATTATGGGCGACTGCGCCACTCTTGAACAGGCATTTTCCCATTATGTACCCGCATTGGCAGGCTCCCTTATTTCTACAACGCTGATTGCAGTTTGCCTTTTCGCTTACGACTGGCGAATGGCTCTTGCGGCGGTTTGGGTTTTGCCGATTGCATTTACAATCACATTCTTTTCAGCCCGCATACAGGAATACTTCAACCGTAAATCTGTAGCGGCGAATGTTGCGCTTGAAGGCGGCGTACAGGAGTGTATCGAAAGTTTACAGGACTTAAAGGCGAACAATGCGGAAGAAAGCTATCTGAAAGGGCTTGGCAAAAAAATTGACTATGTGGAAAAGCGGCACATTATAACAGAGCTTGGGACTGCCCTTTTTGTTGTTTCCTCTACGCTGATATTAAAGTTTGGGATTGCTACGGTTGCGCTTGTAGGTTCTGCGCTGCTCATTCGTGGGGAAATTGATATTCCGCTGTTCTTTATGTTTTTGCTTGTGGCTTCAAGGCTATATGCCCCGCTTGAGGGTGCATTGCAAAATCTTGCTGCGGTAATCTCCACCAAAACGAACATAAACCGCATGAATGAAATTCTTGACCAGCCTATTCAGACAGGAACAGACAGAGTAACAAATAAAGGTTACGATATTGTGTTCGACCATGTGGGATTTGCTTATAATAGCGGGGAAACCGTATTGAAAGACGTGTCCTTTACGGCAAAACAGGGAGAAGTTACCGCCTTAGTCGGACCGTCCGGCGGCGGTAAAACTACGGTATCACGTCTTGCTGCGCGGTTCTGGGATATAAGCAAGGGGAAAATCACTGTCGGCGGTATGGATATATCGAAAATAGAGCCGGAAACCTTGCTGTCGCTGTACTCTATCGTATTTCAAGATGTGACGCTGTTTAACAACACAATTATGGAGAATATCAGAATAGGCAGAAAGGACGCGACCGACGAAGAAGTGATTGCAGCGGCAAGACTGGCAAATTGTGAAGAATTTGCGACAAAGCTCCCGGACGGGTATCACAGTATGATTGGTGAAAATGGCTGCGAACTGTCCGGCGGGGAAAGGCAGAGAATTTCAATCGCCCGCGCTTTCCTCAAAAATTCCCCTATCATCTTACTTGATGAAGCAACGGCAAGCCTTGATGTGGAAAACGAAACATTGATACAGGCTGCTTTATCAAGGCTGATAAAGGATAAGACCGTACTTGTTATCGCCCACCGTATGCGTACCGTAAGCGGCGCGGATAAAGTGGTTGTGCTTTCAGACGGTTCTGTTGCGGAACAGGGAACGCCAGAAAAACTGATGAACACCGGCAGGATTTACCCGCATATGGTAAAACTGCAAATGATTAGCAGGGATTGGGGTATTTAACATGAATACCGAATGGATAATATGCCCCATATGCCAAAGCAAAACAAGGTTAAAAATGCGGAGTGATACCGAACTGAAAAACTTTCCCCTATATTGCCCGAAATGCAAGCACGAAACCATTATTAACGTACAACAAATGAATATATCAGTTATCAAAGAGCCAGACGCACAGACGCAGAGCCGATAACACGCAGATTAAAAATGCGGTTATCGGCTCTTTCTTTTTGGTAACACTCATAAGCCGCCGTTTCTTCAAAACGGACAGCGGAGGACTTTTAGAAACCATGACTAATAATGCGGCGGTATCAGGAGGTACCGTCGTGTTATTTTTATATCCGCAAAATCAGACAAACTATTTTCTGTCAAAAAAACGCAGTGCTCGTTTAGGGGATATACTACCCATGAATATGAACTGTCAAATCATTTAATATGTCTTAATAACTCGTATTACTCAAATGCTTATGCCACTTTATGCTGTATGAGCATTTGTTGTAATAGCCCCCTACTGGGAAGAAAGGGGGTGAGAGAAAATGAGATATTCTGAACAGTTCATGGAACATATCGAATATGCTTTCCATGCGTTCTGCAAGATTGTCCTGCGCCATGAAGCAATTAACGCATGGCGGGATTTGAAGCGGAAAGAAGCAAGAGAAATATCCCTTGACTATCTGATGTCAGAACGATATTTTGAACCGTCTGCTATGGACAGCTACTTTGAAAAACAGGATAAGCCGACTGTATTTATTGTGTTGGGAAAGGAAGTTATCGTTGATGATGAACGGTTGGCAACGGCATTATCAAAATTGCCGGAGTTAAGGCGGGAAGTTTTGTTGCTTTATTACTTCGTTGGCTATCGTGATGAAGCCATCGGCAGACAGTACGGGCGTTGCAGAAGTACGATAAACCACAGAAGAAATGTTGCGCTGAAACAGTTACGAAAAGAATGGGAGAAATTGAGACATGAGGAACAAAAAGCTGATACCTTTTGAGGTAATCGAAAAAGCCGTTGCCGGAGAGCCAGAAGCGGTAGACGCAGTATTGCGGCACTATACCGCATACATCAAATATCTGTCTATGTATAAAGGGCATATCAATGACGATACGCAGGACAGATTAAAGGCAAAACTGATTGAAGCCATATTGAAATTCCGCTTCGACCGATAGTAGGTAGCAAAGACAGGAAAAGCTGTCAAGGGTAGACTTCGCGCTACGCGCCCTTGACAGCTTTTCCCGCCTTTGCTTGTGGGTAGTCAAGAGGGCGAAATCAGCAGACTGCTTTCGCCCTCAATCTATTATGGGGATTGTTACGCAGTAGGGGTTATTTTGTCCTTGATTTATGTGGCTTTGCGGGTATTGAAGTGGCGGGGTAAGGGTTTTATATGTCTGCTCTCAAAAACGGTGTTCTATTACGTAACAGAAAAGCAGAGAACCGACCACTAATGAAAGTGATATATTCTCTGCTTTTGCTTGCACCCTGTTTGTCAGCGTTGATGATAAGTTGTTGTGAATACTTCCTTATCAACGTAAAACTAAGACCTTGTTAGCATTGTTGGTATCACGAAAAAGGAACAGCCAAACAGATAAAAATATTGTAGAATCATCTGTAGAGGAACAACCGTGTTACAAGGTGGAAAACCTCCCTAACTTGAATAAAGAAGGGAGGTGGTGTGAATGGGAACATATGAAATTTTAAGCCTGTTATTTTTAGGCGGTACATTCCTGATTGCACTGCTTGCCTACATAGATAGGAACAACAAGCGAAAATAAATAAGCCTACCTTGTCACTTGGCCGGTGAAGGTAGGCTTATAAAGCTATTTGTGGAGGTCAACCACTTTGTGGGCGGTTGTTCCCTCTTTTTATAATCTTACTATAACATAGTGCTGCTATAATTTCAAGAAAAAACGTAAAACCAGGGAACCAACTATAAAACCAATTCCCCATAAGTATTGCACTATTTTTAAACGATAATTGGAATAGTAAGGCATGACTTATCTAAGTTATCAATGGTTTTCCCATCCCATGTGCCGTTTTCATCCACAAAATAGTACTTGTCCAGCAGAGAATCCTTGATATAAGAACTTCTTGCCATTTTCCCATTTTTCTGTAGATAGTACCATGTTCCATCCTTGCCCTGCCGCCATTGGCTGACTGCCATAGCGCCAGTAGAGGATAAGTAGTACCATTCGCCTTCTTTTTCAAGCCAGTCATTGGATATCATTTTTCCGTTTTCATTAAAAACATACCAGATATGATGAATCTGCTTCCATCCAACAGCCATTGCTCCGCTATCATCAAGATAATACCAAGTATCCCCATGCTGAAGCCAGCCTGTGTGCATTTCACCATTTGGCGAATTCAGGAAATACCACTTATCATCAACTTTCTGCCATCCCTCTGCCATTCCTCCATCACCGCAGAGATAATACCATTGTCCTTTGCTGAGAAACCATCCTGTAATCATGTTTCCAGCCCCGTCAAAGGCATAATACCGCTTATCAATATACTTCCATGTATTAGCGGCAAAAGTTCCGTCAGAAAGTTGGTAACGCCATTTATTGTCTTCTTTTATCCAGCCTTCTTCGATTTGGCTGCTGTAAAATGGACGTAAAAACTTATGTCCTTGTGCCTGCATAGCTTTTAAAGAATAGGTCTTTCCATATCGGCATCCGCCTCCATTATATACAGTAACAGAGGTAACAGCAGTGGTATTTGCACCAAAAGTTTTTATTACATCGCCTTTTACAGAAACAACTAATTCCGCATGGTGGAATTTTTTCCCATTCCAGAAAACTGCAATATCGCCTGTTTTAGGGCTTGTATAAACTTGTCCGGCTTTTTTAAATAAATTGTATGTAACCTGACAGTTAATCATAATTTTCTGAAGGCACAGGTTTTGTGCGGTCTTTAATCCATATGCCTGAACCATACCCCAAAAGAGTGTCCCTATGCAGTAATATCCGCCTTGATAGGATGGGGAGATGAGCAGAGACAAATCCTTCCAGTATTTTGTCCAGTTATCAGAACCAATATAGGGGCCTGTTTTTTCATACAGGTATTTATCCGGGCATCCCTTTCGCTTTTCAATGTACCCGTCTTCCTTTTTTAAAATGTCAATTAAGGTTTGAATCTTATATCCCATAATGTTACCAATCCTTTTACTTATAGTAAAAAATAACCTTTCCAAATAATAAATAATAAGGCTTAATTTCTTGTTCTTTGAGTAAATAATAATTAATCCAATCAGCAGAGATAATTGCGAAACCGCTGATAAAAATCCAAATGATAGAGAATGGAAGGCAGATAATTCCGTTATAATTAAATGGAAGCATAGAATAGTCCCACATATTTAAATGAAATATACTGTGGTCCAATGTACCAAAAATAAATTCTAATGATGTAATAACCATACTTCCAAGTATACATTGTAATGCAAAATCCATATCCCAGGAAATAGAATCATTAAATTTATCAATGATTACAATGGCAATTCCGCCCATTACACCAGACCAAAAAAAGGTGTATCCTCGATAACTTATTTCAATGGCTAAATAGGAAAAAAATCCAATTATAAAAAGGATAAAATTTTTAAAAAACAAATAAAAACATTCCTGTTTTTTATTCATGGAAAGCCCCCATAGTTCTAGGATCTACTTTGCTATAATCTAGTTTAATCTGTTCAATTGCTTCTTTTGTAACAGCATTTTTAATGTTCAATTCTGTTTCCTGCTGATAAGCGACCAAAGGAGTTGAAATGGCATTCCACTCAGCTATGAATTTAATACATTCCTCATCTGTCCAAGGTTCACAAGGCTGTCCTGCCTCATTCCATGTCATGATGTCATGGATTCCAGCAGCTTGTAATGCAATATGAGCTGTATATTTACTGGTAAACATATTACGTTTTTCTTCTGTAATAGTATATGTTCCAACTTTATTTCCGTGACAGTTAGTTACTAATGGATGCTGCTTAATATAAACTGCAAGCAGCTCATTAGAAAGCCTTATTTTTTCCGCTTTTATTTCGTCTAAATTTGGTTCATATGGGATGGCAGCAAAGCGAGAGAGTAGATTGCCTTTTTCTTCTGATGTTAAATTTCTATAGTTTTTAAAAATTTCAACAATATCCTCTCCTCGCTTTAGCCGCAATTCCATTGATCTTTCCATGATAAGCATTTGAGTATGATTTAACATGATACTGCACCTCCAATATTATCAGCCATTGCAATAATCAGCTGTTCATTTTCTGCCTGTAATAACTGTACCTGCTGTTCCTGAGTCGGTACATAAGGGATTTCTATTTCCTGTTTTGTTTCCGGATCCATTCTCCAGAATTTTCCATCGTGATAAGCGTCTCCAATTGAGCATGGATACTGGAGACAGTCTACTGCAAAGGCGCTGTCGCCATAGGTGCAGCGGGCAATGTAGTTTGCCATTTCATAATTATCGCAGACCATGACATTTTTTACCATGTTTTCTGAGATTTCTGCGTATACCTGATGTACGATCATATTAGATTTTCCTTCTTTCTGTTATTTATATTAAAAATAGTTGATGTTTGTTCTCGCATAGAAAGCGGATAGGGCTAAGTCCCTTAGCCGCTTTCTAGCAAAGTTTATGTTTGGCTAACTTGACGTAGAAGGGGACTTGTCTTAGTGTTAGTGATGACGGAAATCAGTATCCCCATCTAACGATTACGATACCAGAGCCGCCGCTTTTGGCTGAGTTTCCACCTCTGACACTACTGCCGCCGCCCCCACCACCAGTATTGGCAGCTCCAGCAGAATTAGCGTTTCCGCCCCCGCCTGAGCCTCCTTGTCCTCCAGCCGTATAATAACTGGAACCACCGCCACCGCCGCTATAGAGAGTTCCATTAGAATCTCCGAATGCTCGTGTGGTAGTACCCTGTCCGGTTCCGCCGGGTCCATTTGTAATTATGGAAGTTCCTAAAGTACTAGTACCACCTGCGCCGCCATTTCCACCATCACTGCCGCCATTTCCGCCGATTCCTAATTCTTTAAAATTACCGTCAGCATCATATTGGAGCTTTAACCCACCTCCACCTCCAGAGCCTCCAGCCCCTCCACTGGGATGGGTTGTAAAACTAAGACGATTGCCTTCTTTTCCAATTTCACCTCCATTAGCAGTTAATATTGATCCAAAAGAAGAGGTTCCTCCTGGGGCAGCTGTATCGTAAGATGAACCAGGCTGAATCCCACCAGAACCAACGGTTACAGCATAACTTTGTCCTGGCGATACAGCTATATTTTTACGAGTGGATGTATAGCCGCCGCCGCCCCCTGCACCGCCGAACTGTTTCCCATCTGATGCAGAATAATACCTACCCCCTGCGCCGCCGCCCCCGACACAAAATACATCAATAGAATAAATGTTCGCTGGCACAGTAAAGGTCCCTGAAGAAGTAAATACCTGCTGTCCTTGAGGTTTTGTCGCTGCGGTTGCCTGTTTATAACCAGAATAGAGGTCTCCGGCACTGGTAGTGCAGTAAAGCCATGCCCGGAAATAATAGGTCTGTCCTGGCTGGAGTCCTCCGATGATAACACTGGTGGATGCTCCTAAATTGTAGTTATTTCCATGTCCTGTATATACTCTGGAATCCCAGATATTGTCAGGATATCCGCCTGTTTTGCCACATATAGCGATTCCCGAATAGGGTCCTGCCCAAGGCCACTGCCAAGAGGCTGTTATCTGTGTTGTGCTATATGTGGCTGTACTAAAAGACACCAAAGAAGATACGGACATGCTGCCTGTGATTTTTGTTCCATTGACATAGGCCGTTTTGCCGCTGTATATATATCCGGCGCTGGCATTTGCATCAGAGGTTGCAGTGCCTGCAAGCCCTCCGATATTCTGCCCTGCTAATATTTTGCCAGCTGTAATTCCTAACTGTGATCTGGCAGCAGCAATGTCTTTCCAGACATAATTGTTATCCCCAGACGGATCGCCATAGTATCCCTTTTCAATATTCATCCATAAAATACCCCTGGAAGTATCCCATCCCACATTTCTTGGAGTCTGATAATTGGTCCCTCGATTCGGCATAGTTCCAGCAGCCGGTTCGTCGTCGCTGTCAGAAGTGACAGCAGTATATCCCTGTAATACTTGGGCTTTGGAGGCAGTAACGTCATCGCTTCCAGAACCGCTTCCGCCGCCTTTCATTAAAATTGCAATTGCCATAGCTATTCTCCTTTCCATTTAGAAAAAATTTATTGATTATTACTGTAAAGGTGTCGAATCCTTGCGGTAGGACTGGGCACTTGCTGCGCAGTCCGTACTAGCGCCAGAATGCGGTTTTTAGCATTCTGTGTGCATCCGCCGGAGGCTCACAGGAAATCCCCTTTCATTCATGGTGGCGCCTGGTAGCAGGCATGGGGATTTCCTGTGAAAAATAGTGCCTTCCATGTGTTACTTCCCTTTAATGCTTAACGGAATATTTACTCCCGGCTTTTTTCTGGCATAAAAGGTAATTGTTCCATCACCGGTGTCTGCAGTATAAATAAAAGAAAAATTTTTCTCTACATTTTTGCTGGAGTTAAGGTCAGCGGTCTGCTGATTTAAACCTATAATCGGTTTATCATTAGAAGAAATACCTTCTACAGTTACTGTTTGTGTAAATGGGGCAGAAGTACCAGTCCACCCGGAGGAAGGTAAGGTAATAGGAATCACCTTTGTGCAGTCTGTAAGCACAGTATGAAATAATTCATCCACTTTTAAAGCCGAATAGGCATTCGTGGCTTTGTCTTCTTCACTTGGGGAATCATTGATTCCAACTGTTTGCTGAGCGACATGTTCCACCATTTTATCTACATCTTCAAAAAAGAACCGCTGTAAGGAAATGATTCCATCCCTGAGTTTATTCCACTTATCAGCGTTAAAAATGGTTTTCTTTAAATCAATATTGTTTTCAATTAAAGCATTTGCACCTAAAATATCACCGCTTTTTAAGAGATATTCGTATTCCTCTATGGCGGCAACTAAGTTAGGTGTCACATCATTCATCCTTGCCCAGTTATCTTCATGTACTGGAAAATTACTCAAAGGCAGATCATCATATTTTTGTTCTTTAGGTTGGGGCATAGTTTACCTCCTTGTTATTTTTTTAGTTGTGTTTGTCCCTATGATAGGGTCAGCTTTCCTCGTTTTTATGGCGCCTGTTGTAAACAAAAGAAAAACTCTCTAAAAATTTATAGAGAGTTAGAGTCATTGTTCCAGAGCCAGTGGACCAGCTGAAATTTTTAATAATATACTGGTTTGCAGTATGATTATATTTTGGGGTATATTTGATTTTTGTATTAACTTCCAGCCATGGGATTACCAGCGTATTTAATGTTATGGTATCCATCATTGCAGTGGAAGAGTAGCTGAGATATTCTGCCTGATTGTAACAAGCTGCATCGTCGCTTAGTCCGCTATAATCCAGGGACTGTATGATTTCATACCCGAGATTTGTAACAGAAAAAGGGCATTCTTCTGAATTTTCAACGTATTTTCCATAGCATTGGTACTGGCCCAGTAAAAATAAGGCGCTTGAAATGCCGTTTTCGTTGACGGTTAATCTCCGGTACCGGAATACATACACTGTATCCCTTTTCAGTGTGCCTGTTGCCAATGGATTTCCATCTCCGTCATATATAGGGATAGGAGAGTAGTTATTGACAGAAAACTGTGGGGCATACCCATTGTCCTCACTGATTTTTACTGCTATCTGGGTTAAATTGTCTATATCATCCCAGGAAGAATAATCAGATAAGGAAATGTGGTAAACATGATTCGTATAAGAGGATGATTCTGCATATCTGTCCTCATTTCCTAATTCCAATACTTTTCCCCACACTTCCGTAACATTATAAATATTATCAAAAGAACAGGCAGCAGATTCATCGATGACAATATGCTGCATAATGGAGTCATCCAGGACAACAGGGCTGTCCCTGCAGTTTGGTATCTCCCTCCAGATAAAATTGCCGTCAACATCAAAAAAGAATTCCCAGGAATCATAGAGCTCACAGATTGTTTTCCATACTTCATAATAAGTAACACCTGTATTAAATTCCAAGTCATAGGGAATCACTTTTTTAATGTCTTCTACAATATAATTTTCTATCCTTGCATCCTTGATGAGTCCAATCACAGACTGACGGATATCCTGTCCAGCAGGTATTTTCAAGCCTTGGGCGACATGTTCCTGATCTGTGCCGGCAGAGCCATAACCGCCAAGCTGTCCATTTAATGTCCCGTCATATTCTGCCATTAAATCAGCGCAGGTAAGGGAAAGGATGTGTTCGGTCTGGGAGTTTTTATAATCCATGGAAACATAAACAAAAGTTCCGATACGATAATAGATAATCTCGTTATGCCGTAATGACTTTATCCCATAGTAGACCCGGATCCGTTTATCCAGCCAGATCTTTTTGTCCTTTCCTATGATAAAATTGGAATCAGTAACTGCAAGATCACAGGAGTAGGAACGCCTCTGAGGGGAATCATTATTTACACTGAAATTATCGTTAATGATTACCCCTTCTAAGGAGTCTAGAATTTTCCACTGTTTATTTAACAGCTCTACCTTTAAATGAACTTCTTGGGAGCTCTGCTTTAATAAGTCTAAATCCAATTGTGTTATTTCATAAGCCATGATGCCTCCTTATTCCCTGTCTAAATCCGTATCGATCAAGTTATTGTCATATAGATCCCCGATGCGGCAGGCATTGCCGCATTCTACCCAGGACAGCTTTGTTTTTACATAATAAAAGCCGTTATTGCTTCCATGGTAGACATATTGTCGGTCGCTTTCTGTAATATTCCCATTGATATGAACGAGAAGGAGATTTCCCTCTTCATCCTTTAATATCTTAGGCTGGCTGTCAGTTATAAAATCATAAACATTATTTCTATAATCCAACGCATTTTTTACATGAAGAGAATGGTTTGCTCTCTGGATAAAAGAACATTCCATGTCACCGGATTTATAGCCAGTATCTCCGTTGATGATGGTAATTGGATATTTTCTGCCCAGGGGCTTTACCTGCCCTGTTTCATAGTTCACCTGCTGGTTATAGGAAGCGTTCAGCAGGAGAGGATAGGATTTGTCCTTTTCGCATAAAAAATACCCGTCGAAACGGGATTCAACAACACTGATAATATAGTCGCTTTCCGCACCGGATATCACAGGGACATAGGCGTATTCCACTGTGCCTGCTGGTTCGAGAAAATCCAGAATTTCAATCGACAAATCTTCATTGGTAATGATTTTCTTCTCATAAATGGTTTTGAAATGGTTGTCCTTTTTGGTTTTCTTTTTAATTCTCACTGCTTCAACAATGGACTCAGTAAAGTTTACATTGCCTGCATTCAAATGTCCTTCAAATGTGGCATGAATAATGGTATCAAATGTCCAGTTTCCAGGAATGCTGCCGTCAAAGTTTTCGATGACTGCATTCGTAGCATATACCTCATCAAAGACTGCATTTTGGACAGTTAATATCTTATAATTAAGAGGAACTGCCGGATGGGACAGCAGAGAACGTTTGTTAGAGGCATAAGTATATCCGCAAAACATAATCAATCACCTCCTGATATTTTAATATATAAATTTTTTACGAAACTAACTTTTTTCCAGAACAACAGCCTGGACGCTAAAATATCCCTTGACCCGATTAACACAAAACAGCAGGTTTTGATTATCGGAAGGGATAGGAACATAATTGCTGTATACAGTATAAGTGATACTGCCCATTGAGGCAGATAATTCGATCTGAGCTTTTTGTCCATCGGAATCCTCGTAAGAGCCTTCGCGATAAAAGCAGTTAATGTTCATTGTTCCTGTAGAGTCTGTAATGTGAACAATAGAACGATTTAATATCGGATGATTTAACGCGAACACATGGCTGTTGTCACCCTTTGCCTCATATCCGATGTTGAAAGTAACAGAATTATCCCGAAGATCTGCATATTTTCCATCGATATACACGACAGGTTTTACAGAAACGCCTTCTGCTGATACGATGTTGCTGCGCAGCTCGATGGCTCCGATATCCGCCAGATTGTTCGCTTCAATCGTAGAGAAAATCTGCTTTTGGACATAGGCAACCATAAAGGGAATATAGCCTGTGTCTAATTGCATGCCATGAACCGTAGAGCCTGTAGCACGCAGGTAATACTGTTTTCCATTTTCAAGTCCTGAGATTAAGTAGGCAGGATCAGCAGTATGATAGACATTTCCAGACGACTGCACAAGGATATGCTGATAAGAGTATAAAGAAATATTATAAAAATCCAATAACTCATTATCTGTCTGTTGATAAGTTAAAGAAGACATAAAAGAAGAAGACCGGATAACCGTATCTTCTTCAATGGATAAGACAAATTCAGGCGTTTCAAAGCAGTAGAAAGGAGTTCCTATTTCCTGCAGATCGGATTCTTTATTATTTACATCAAAGGTTGTAAGATAAGCAAGATAATATCCGCCGTTTGCCAATGTAGAATCCGGTGGAATCGTATAAATTGGCTTCATAGTGTCTATGGTTTCGTCATAAACGATATTGCCGGATTCATTGTCTTTTACAATACACCTGACCTTATAGATCTGGTTTCCATTCCATGTGAATTTGATAGTCGTTCCATTGGATACATCAAATGGAGCGATATTGTGAATAATTGCATACAATGGGATTCACCTCCTTAGAAATTAATTAGATTTTTAACAATTTTGTGTATATTGTCAAATAAAAATGCGGATGAAAACTGCTTTCATCCGCTGTGTATCATTTACAGTTGCAGAATATAAAAAAGTGTGCGTTCTGACGCACACTCGCGCCAAAGCGCTGCTGCCGCAGCTATTTTTCCCTTGCGCGCAGTGCGCATCCCCCGGAGGGTTTTTGCTTTATAAGACGCAATTTTCTATAAAGTAAAAAATAATGTCGGTCATTGCCGACACTCTGAAAATAAGATATAATATTTATGTTACCGCCCCTAGACTGGTACAGAAAAGGGTGAACTGCATGGAAGTATTTGTTACGTTTTTAGTCGCTGTTGCGGCTGGTGTAGCTTGCCACTACATCATCAAATGGTTAGACGGCGACAAGAAATAGTCGGTAACTAGCCTATGGGTTTAAGCCTTCCCATTACCAAAATTAGGAATAGAAAGCCCCGGAGGTGACGCTCCAGGGCTTTTCGTTTGTCGTCCTGCGTGGACTATTTGTTACGTTTTTGCCTACTGGCATTATATCATATGCAGATTTTCTTTGCAATATGTATTCATTCATAAAGCATTCTCTTTTTCATGATAAAATTTACAATGCGCATGGAAAAGAGCAGGAAAACCAGAACGAATCTGTTGCAATCATTGAGTAAACCGTTGCAGTTCCATTTGCAAAAATCCGTATTGCTCCATTCCCTTGGACTGAAGCCCCCGTTGCAATATTGGAATAAAACGTGCCATATGGCCTAAAACCTTCAGGCAACGTAATAATGCTTGTCCATGTATCTGGTTCAACTTTTATTATACCAGAAGCAGTTAAGAAAACTATATTATTATTTAGAACATTTTACAGACTCTCATATTGCTTTAGTTTCCAAATTGCTTGTGATTTTTTTCCAAGGTGTCCAATTATCTCCGCTGCTAGTAGTAGTACTACGAGTATACACAGCATAATTGGTGCTGGCAAGATATGAAAATATTAACTGGACCACATAACTTCCAGCTCTAAACACGCAACATATGCCATAATCATTAGTTGTCCCTGGGTGATTAACTGGCCCGCCTGTATATCTATATATTCCTTGTTCCATAATGTTATCAAAATTTGATTCGGTGCTAAAAGAGCCCATATATTTAAAAATATTTCCAAGCTCTATTTTTCCAACAACAGTATTATTATTCCATATACCCAATGTGTGTTTCGTTGGATCGTGTGAAATTCCAGAAACGCCACCTTTATTTTTAATAATATTGCTATTTAGTAAATCAATCCTGTCTCCCAACGTTTTCCCCATGGCTGCGTCTAATGCTCCTAATCCAGCTGTCGTTGCCAGAGCATTATTTACCAGATCAGTTTTCAGCAGTATTTGGCCGGATATCCAGTCCTTATCATGATTTCCATCCAGAATAAATAACTCACTCCAATTATTTTTCGGAGCGCAGACATGGACGATATCCCCTATGTTTACCAGTCCGTTATACCTTGCAGTATATCTTGCATTTTTATAGAGTATCTGATATTTTCTATCTGATAATTTTTTTAGAACTTTTGCATTGAAAGTCTTATCATACGGAGCCCTACTGATTAGATTTTTTACATGAGTAAATAAACTATTAGAGATCTCATTCCACAATTCGTTATAATTCATGTTAGTGTTATCACTTCCTTTTTAATCCTTAAATGAAATGTTGATAGGAGGAAAGAAATGCATAGATTATTACAGAATACTCTGATATAATATTCCTGTTACCACCCCTAGACTGGTACAGAAAGGGGTGAACTGCATGGAAGTTTTTGTTTCTCTTATTGTCGCTGTTGCGGCTGGTGTAATTTGCCATTACATCATCAAATGGTTAGACAGCGATAAATAGTCGGTAACTAGCCTATGGCTCTAAGCCCTGCCATTCCAAAATAGGGAATAGAAAAGCCCCAGTGCTGGAACACCGGGGCTTTTCATTTGTCGTCCTGCATAGACTTTTTGTTTCTCTTTGCCTACTGGCATTATAGCATATGCGAATTTTCTTTGCAATATGTATTCATTCATAAAGCATTCTCTTTTTCATGATAAAATTTACAATGCGCATGGGAAAGAGCAGGAAAACCATGCAGTATCGGTTTGTATGGTTGAATAAATCTGTACATTTCCGCCTGGATAGATTCGCACGATTCCGTTTCCTGCGCCTCCAGGACCCATTGTGGCAGCAGAATAAAAGGTGGAATATGACTTAAATCCATCTGGAAGCATGAAAACATCAGTCCAGATATGAGGACTTATCTCTTTTATCTTTCCAAAACAGGTTAAAAACACGATATTATCAATTTTAGCGCATTTTGCAAACTCTGAGATTGTCTGGGCTTGAAGGCTGCTATCCCACTTTAATATGGGAGTTGATTCAACCCTATTAATAAATCCAGTTCTAAAATTACTTTTTCTAAGTGCCACTACCTCAATACCAGATGTATCGGATGGAGACGAATAAAATAATATGAGTGAATTGTTATCGTTGAGCCCGGAGGGGATATCATTTGCTCTGCGTGCATAAAAATATCCGCTATTGACTCCATTATTTACATATTCTAAAATCCTGTTTTTAATTGATACATCTTCACGCTGCAGCCTTTTAAAACAATTGCTGTTTATGTTCTCGAAATGCTGATTCCCATCCAGAATAAATAACTCATTCCAGTTATTTTTCGGAGCGCAGACATGGACCGTCTCTCCTGTGTTTACCAGTCCATGATACTTTGCAGTATATTTTGCATTTTTATAGAGTATTTGATATTTCTTATCTGATAACTTTTTCAGAACTTTTGCTTTGAAAGTCTTATCATATGGGGCTTTATTGATTAAATTTTTTACATGAGTAAATAAACTGTTGGAAATTTCATTCCACAATTCGTTATAATTCATCTTATCGTTATCACTTCCTTCTCGTCCTTAAATGAATGTCTAGCTTGATGGAGCAATTTCAGCAGCGCCGATGGATATATTGTAATTTAACCAGTATCAATATATAAATCGTTTCTTTTGCATGGAATGCTGATAAAATGAAAGGGATGCATAGATTATTTTGAAGCACCATGGTATAATTACCTATGTTGTCCAACCGATACCCGGCAACGGGAGGAGGTGTTTATATGGAACGTGTCATATCTTTTTTAGTTGCTGTCGCGGATGGTGCAGCCTGCCACTACATCATCAAATATAAATTTGTACATTTCCGCCTGGATAGATTCGCATGATTCCGTTTCCTGCGCCTCCAGGTCCATTGCAGCAGCAGAATAAAATACGGATATGTTTTAAGTTCATCCCTTGTATACCAATGATTGATATAAACGACTTTATTAACAAGAAAAATTACCATGTATCGCTTTTAGCAATATACGTAAATGCTCCTATTACCACTTTTCCATTAAGAGGTGTTGCTCTTGTATTCATGTATAATGTACCAGGATTAACATGATCTATATAAAAATAAGGATCCGATTTATTATCATCAACACAAAGTGCTCCAGAATATCCAGAATACAAGGCTTCCGGTAATCCAGTACATATTCTATATGTAGAATACGGTCTATTTACAGAAGCTTTCATCCTCATGTATATATGAATATGAACTACAGCACCCCATTGGCGCATATATACACTAGCATTATTTTCTTCTACATTAGACGTATCAAATGGAGGAGATGAAACTCTAGTTTTTATTGTGTTTTGCTTTTGATTTAGTTTTGCATTTATTTCAGATTCTGTATAATATCTGTCGTCGTGTCTATGGCTAGAAGCAGCTTTTCCGCTAAGTTTAGAATCCATTTCGGATTCTGTATAGTATCTATTATCATGACTATGATTGGAATCAGCCTTACTGTTATTCAGCGAATCAATCCTATCTCCTAACGTTTTCCCCATAGCTGCATCTAATGCAGCCACTCCTGAAGTTGTTGTAAGGGCATTGTTTACCAGGTCAACTTTCTTTAACACTTGATGCATTGCTTGGTCTGCTATCCAGTCCACCAGGCGCTGAGCAGATACTTCAGCTCCTAAAGCTCCAAACACTCCGCTGGTATCTTCTGCTATTATATTAGCCAGAGAAGTATCCTCAATTTTATCATGATTCCCATCCAGAATAAATAACTCACTCCAGTTATTCTTCGGAGCGCAGACATGGACCGTCTCCCCTGGGATTACCAGTCCATGATACCTTGCAGTATATCTTGCATTTTTATAGAGTATTTGATATTTCCCATCTGATAACTTTTTCAGAACTTTTGCCTTAAAGGTCTTATCATATGGAGCCCTGTTTATTAAATGCTTTACGTGAGTAAATAAACTATTGGAAATTTCATTCCACAATTCGTTATAATTCATGTTATCGTTATCACTTCCTTTTTAGTCCTTAAATGAATGCCGGATTGATACAGTAATTCCAGCATTACTGATGGCAACTTGTCTGCGAGGACTGAAACTGCCATCAGAAAGTGCTGTCTGAAAGGCTTTCGCAGAGGTTTGAAAACTTTAAGCTTAAAACCCTTTGCTGAACTGCTGGCGGAGAGCCTGGCTGGACAGGGTTGCCATAGAATTGATAAAGTCTTCCACGTTTTTCACTCCCTGGACATTTACATCGCTGATGGATACCTGATAATGATTGGTGGGAGAGGGCGTATATTTGGGAACGTTGTAAAAGAGCTTGCCCGTACAGTCTGGAAACGGCATGTCAGGAACAGCTGCATAAGCTCCGGTTAAGTTTTTGATTAACAGGGCCTGCTGCTCCTCATTAAAGACTGCTTCATGATAATGAAGAAGGGCTGGGAATTCCTTAGGGTCAAGCTCCCGGCCTGCCAGGGTCTTTAACATGTCTTCACGGGCACTTGGTCCGGAACGGCCCACTAATCCTTTTTTAATCCCGTCTCCATAGGTTTCAACGCCAGCTGATTCAGAGCTTCCCTTATTGGAATGCTTAACTCCAGGACCTTCTGTGTCAGACCCCCAGTCATTCTTATCATGGCGCGGCGCTGTCCCGCCGTTGGTGGTATAACGGCCGCTGTCCCGGTCATCATCGTCGTCCTCCTCCTTTTCCCGTATCTGCCTTCCTATTTCATCCAGGGCATCTTCCAGGTTATCGCGGACTTCTTCTAAAAGGTCTACCATCTGATTGGTATTGTCCACCAATGTTTCCCAGGAGGTCATACAGCCTGCAATCAGATCCAGATTCTCATTATACTGTTTCATATTTTCCAGCAGCTCATCCGAGGACTCAGACAGGGATTTCTGTATTCCCTCTAAAACAGCAGCAGTGTCTGAGTCTGTCCCATTTGTTAAGGAGAGGTAATCCAGGACATTTTGTAAATTCTGTCCGGAGGACATCACTTGATTCATCTGGGAGAGAAGTCCCTGGATCCCCTTCATGGCCTGCTCATAGGTTAAGGTGCCTTCACGGTAGGAATTGATATATTCTTCCAAGAGAGTATAGATATTCTCTGTGGCAGTGATCTGTTCCTTGTAAGTGTGGATATTATCTGCATTGGATTCATAAGAAGCTTTAAAGGCAGCATAGAGATCCAGATCGTTTCCGGAAGTTATTTTTTCCTGCCAGTTGTTTCCTAAGTATTCGGAAGCTACAGCATAATCAGCCGCTTTTTCTGTGTCAGAAGCGATCTTTTCCCATTTTTCACTGATTTTATCTAAGGCTTCGATCTGGTCGTTGTATTTCTCATTGATTCCGTCAAGGATATCTCCTAGGTTGTCAATTTCTGACCGCATCTTGTATTCTTCTAAATCAGCAAGAGCATTTTGTACGGATTCTTTCGCATTCCGCAGATTATCTGCATTGGTTTCGTAGACAATTTCTCCATTGCGGATGACACGCTCCGTCTTCTGGGTATTGGCTGTCTGTAAATCATACAAGGCCTGTTCATAGGAGGTCTGGAGCCTTAGCTGTTCATTCTGCTTATTTAAGAGATCCAGCTGTTCCTGGAGCCCGTCTATCCGGGACTGATATGCTTCATTGTCCGCTTCGTTGGCTTTCTGTAAGGATTCTCTGTAATCCCTGATAGAAGAGGTAACAGCAGAAATAACAGTGTCATAGTCATCCTGTATCCGATTAAGGCTGTCTAATACTTTGTTTAATTCATCGGTAAAGGTGCTCATGGAAGCTAAAGGCATTCTGAGGAGCTCTTCATTCCACTCATGCAGGTTCTGAGTCATGGAAGAAATAGAAGAGCCGATATCGGTTAACCGGCTGTAGAGTTTGTTCCACTGGTCTGACCCTGTTTCGTATTCATTCATGACATCACGGACCAGCTCTGCCTGTTCCTGATACTGGGAGATTAGCTCCATGCCATTATCGATCAAGGTCTGATAGTACTGGGAATCCAGCTTCTGTCCGGAAGCTTCCAGGACATTCCCCCAGCCTTCTATTTCCTCCTGAATGGAGCGGTACATGTCCAGAATCGTGTCCATGTTTTCAATAGGGAGCTGGAGGAGTTTGTTATTGTACTCTTCCTGCTGTGTTTCTAAACCGATCAGAGATTCTTCACAGTCATCGATGTATCCCTGTAACTGGTAGTATTCCTTTGAGCCTTCTTCAATTTCTCCCGAATCAAGGAGAGCCTGAAGCTGTTTCCTTCGGAGGGCCAATTTCTTTTCCAGAAGAGCTTCCTGATGCTGGAGATTAGCAAGGATGGTTTCATAGGAAGAGGCATTGACAAGCTGGCCGGATTCTTCCAGGTATTTGATCTCTGCGTTAATATAGTCATTGTGGTTTTCAGACAATTGGATTTCTTTGTCAAAAGCTTCGGCCCTATTGTCATACCCGGCAAGGATATCCTCTTTGCGTTTCTTTTCGGATTCCCTCAGATCAACCTCTGCATTTTTCCATTTATCAAACAGGCTGATAACATTCTGGATTTTTTCTGCTTCCTGTTCTGGATAGCTTTCTATATTGAGACCGCCATCCAGGATCTTGTTCAGAATATCAGGAGATAAGGTTTCTGCCGCTTCTTCAAACTGCTGCTTGTATTTTTCTATAGATTGTTTTCCAGCTTCGATATCTCTTTCATCCAGCTTTAACAGGGCATCAAAAGCTCCTCGTCTGGAATCATGGCCGCCTGCTGCAAGGATATCCATCAGCTGTGAAAGGGAGATTCCGGCACTGGAAGCAATGTCTGTAAGCTTTTGTAAATCTTCTCCCACGGGCTGCGTAGTCCGGGAAAGGATTTCCTGTGCCTGTGTGAATTCATCTCCAGTAAGCCCCAGATAGGAGAGGAAGGAGCTGGAGGATTGAGATTCTAAATCCTCCTGCTTCTTCTTGAGAAGATTTTTCCGGCGTTCGAACCAGTCAATTTCCTGGTCTGCGGCTCTGGCAAGAGCTTCTGAACCTCTGCTGCCTAGACCGCCGCTGGACACAGGTTTATTTTCAGTGCCGTATACTGCCTTCTTATATTTGTCAGGATCCAGCGGTTCAAAATCGAAATCAAACGTTCCAGTCTCTAACTGGTGAAGAACAAGCTGTGCCTCATAAGCAGCTTCCCGGTCATACTGGCTGGAGGTAGGATCTACCAGGGCGGATCCGTTTATAACTGCTTTAGCAGCCTCCAGCCTATATAAAGCACTTGCAGAGGAGTTAGCCGCATTTGCCAGGCCGATAATCTGATCGATATCGCTGGAGGTATTGAGCTGGATACCATTGATAGAACTCTTGGCAAGTTCCAGCCTTGCAAGCTCCAGGGATGATATTCCTGCAGCCTCTGCCTCTTTCAGGATATGGAATGTTTCTTCTGCAGAAGCCTCTTTCAGTTGTTCAGAAACCCCAGCATTATAATATTTTTCAGCAGCCAGCCTTGCATGGTTATCGGCTAAAGCAGATGTTACTAGTTCCTCTGCATTAGCTACTCCCATGCCGGAGAGCATGGAAGCGGTCAGTTCTGCCGTTTCATCAGATACTTTATCTAAAATGCCAGTACTGCTGATCCAGGAAGTAAGGAGTCTGTCAAAGGATTCCTGGCAGGAAGAGACATCATCAGAAGAATGGGAAATGGTATCGATAAAATCTTCATATTTGTCCAGAGTGGAAAAAGCCTCTTTAAACCCATCTTGATCCAGGAGTTTGAAATCAAAGGGGCCTTTTTCGGAAATGCTTTCATAAATCTGATCCAATGCTTCAAAACCCGTTGACATTTTGCTGATTGCGGCGATCATTTCGCTTGGGGAAAATATGCGCGGTAAAGCTTGCCCTTCCTGAACTAACGATCGAATATGTTGTGCAACCTTATCTGCACTCACACCGGCAGCTTCCACCAACTGTCTGTATCGTTCTGTTGATTCCAGAACTTCAGGCGTCAGCTTGCCTGCTGCCGCCAGCTTTTCAAGTTCCTTCCGTGCAGAAGAAAAGTCAGAAGATTTCCATACCTCGTTAAATTTATTAGTTACATTTTCTTCTTTGCTGCCAAAGCTGTCTAAATACAGCTTGATAATTTCATCAATAGAATGGATTAGTTCCTGGTCGTAATCAGGACTTAATGAGCTTTTAAACACATCCAATTCAGGAACTGTCTCATACAATGAAGTGCTTAATGTATGAAGACTGTCGTCATAAGACTGCAGTTCCATTTTCAAATTGGTGAGAGCATCTCGTTGGGCAGGTGTATACTTTGCTTCATCAGGATTTGCAAGCTGGAAATCCTGAATTCGTTTTTCCACGTCCTGCTTTCGCTGCAATAGGTCTTCATATTCGGCTATCTGCTGCCGGGCTGTCTCTATAACATTTCCAGAAAAGATTTCATTTCCAGTTACCTGTCCATAGTGGGCTTCGCCGCGGTCAACTTGTGACATATCCCAGGAACCATACTGCATATAAGAAGTTTGTTGATTCAGGTATTTTAACGCAGCTTCCCGTGTTCTGCCTTTCGCAGCATTTTCCAGTATTTTGTGTAATTCAATCTGGTTCTGTAATTCTGCAGAAGCATTGCGAAGATTCTCCAGTTCTTCCTGTTCGATAAATGAAAGCCCAGGCCGCGATTCAAGCTCTTTGATTTTCGTATCACAGCTTTCTAATTGTTGGTTAAGGGCCCCGAGCTTAGAAGTGATTTGCTCGTAGGCTGATTGAGAAGACTGTAAGGCTTCTTTTGCATATTTTAGTCGGTTTACATAGTTGTCGAGATATTTAATTGTTAATTCGATCCCTTTGCTGACAGCCATGAACAATAACATATTACCTGCTTTCGCAAGCGCTTGTAAAGCTGCTTCGCCTGCCTTGGCAGAGAAAGAAGAAGCTTGCATGGCCTTTCCTAGGAGTTCTTCTGATACAGCAGCCTGACCATTAGATTCTACCAGTCTTTTGGCCGCTTCACTTGCATCAAACATGGTTCTGTACCATGCAGCTTGATAATTTACTCCGTCTGGTAGTCCGTTTTCATATGCTGTTACTAATGAATTGTATTCCTGAATCCTTGCGATATCATCATTTGTTATACTGTTGAAATATAAATCTTTTACACCAGTGAATCCCCCGGATTGGAATGCATCCCTGACTTCTCCAAATGAATGATTGAATATGCCGATTTTATTGAGCATACCACTATCAGAGCTATCAAATGTTTTGAATATCATACTAGCCTTGTGCTGTTGGGGAGCGCTAAATAGTTGTGGATAATAGTTTCATCTTATGATATAATTAGAATTATTAAACCCACAGAAATGGAGGTCATAGGAATACAATGAAACAATGTCCGGGATGCGGAAGAAAAAATTACCATGAAAAATATTGTCCAGTATGTCATTATTATTTAGGGAATGTGAAGGAGGAATCAAACCTTACAAATTATGTTCTGCCTATAACTGTTGAATGTCCATACTGTCACAGCACCAATACAAAAAAAATCACTACAAGTGAAAAAATTTTTGATACAGTTGGGACAAAAAGATTTAAGGAATGGCACTGTAATCATTGTGATAGCAATTTCTAACTCATAAAATAGTTAATAAAAATTTCGTTGTTTCCTTAGCAGCTCCAACAACAAAGAGCCCCAACCTGTCATAAGAGGGAAGGCTAAGTCTTCCGCTGCAGTTACTAACCATTATGACCTGGCAAAGTCTGGAGCACGCCTTGCAGTATCAGGAGTTTCACCTGATGCCGCCCGCCCTGATGCTCTCTGAGATTAGCACTCATTAAATGAGATTCCCATCCTTAAAAGGATTTCTGTACATAGAGTACGCTGTCATCTGCTCGCTGCCGTCAGATCCTGCATTGTCACTAAAGCCCTCGGCGTCTCCGCCGAGGGAGAGTAGCAGGAGCTGTATACCGGTTTCCAAGACCCTTAACTGCGAAAGGGTGCATCCATGATGCAGAGGGATGCCATATCTGCTATACCCTATAGGGTATACGGTGGTTGATTCCACACGGGATTCCATTGTGTATTTCACAAAGGATAACAAGAAAAACCTGCCCTCTTGGCAGGAAACCATGTTACGGCAGGCATATTCGAAAAGAGGGATACCATGTCACCCTACCTGCGTTTTGTATTCTAGAAATTAAAGTCTCCTTATCCTTCCTTCCGGCCTGCATAAACAGATCTGCAATGCTTCTGCCTAATTTCGTAAGAAGGATCTGCCCCTTCGCTGTTTCCTGTTTGAGCGTCTGGCCGGCCTTTTGGATATCAGAAGTATCGACTTTTACTTTCAGTTCGATCTCTTTTAGTTGTGACTGAAGTGCCGCAATCTCTGCATTGATCTGTTTTGCCTGGGAGCTGAGATCCAGAGCGCCATTCAGTTTTAAGAGTTTCAGCTGCTTCTGCAGCTTGTCAATGTCTGCATTGATTTGGCGGACAGTCTTTGGCATGTCCACGGTAAGAACGATTTTTCCATCATTGTTATTAGCCAATATAGTATCCTCCTTTGTATGATGTAGTAGTATTTATGGTTTCTCTCCAGGGACTGTGTGTGTTTGATATTTGATTCGTGTATAGAAGCGGATAGTTAAAAAATGTGTGTATTTTGTCCCTTAAAAGTTTACTTGAAATAAAAGAAAAATGCTACGAAGACAGGTCCTTTAAATCCTGCTGTTTCTGCATGATCTCAGACAGATAGTGCAGGAGCCTTGTCTCCAGCTCATCAGGATTTTTTAAAAGCTCTGTCATCTGCTTATCGAAAAACTGCCAAAAGGCTGATTTCCATTTGATTTTCTTTTGTTTCATTAAAATCCAGCGTATCATTGTAATCATATTAAATTCTCCTCCTATATTTCTTTCTTTTGAAAGTATCCTTTTCTACGCAGCAGAAAACTGAGTTCAGGTAAAAAAAAACGCGCCCGATGCTTTGAAGCAGCACCGCTGTCTGCATAAAAAAAGAAAGATATGGCGATATCGTTTGGCTTGGCAGAGTCAGCAGGCCTGCACATCTCTCCTTTACCTTATAGGAAAATCCCAGTTTGAAAAGGAGGCAGCCGGAACCCCTTGATTTTCCTGTGTTTTTTGGCTGTTTTTTTTCCTTAGCAAATCAAAAATTTTCCGTTTTTCCCCGTAATACCGCTGAAGGGACTTCTGTTTATTGCGATTTTGCAAGCAGGACAATCAGTATAAACCATAATCTGGTATATAGGCAGCAGGACAGCGAGAATTGTGAAATGCACATCACAAGGCCAAAAACTGCCGCTGGATGCCGCACCATCCCAATGTTGGAAGAAGTAAGAAAAGTTTTATTGAATGGTGATTGCTTGACAAAGTTGGGTATGATATACTTCATTCATGGGAAAACCAGAGAGCCGGGCGGCTTACCCTCTTTTTCGGAGGGGCTAACCCTCCAGATATCATGCCTTTTGGGTACGAAAGAAAGGAGGGCGTTGCCAATGTATGTTACATACTCTGATTTGATTCAGATTGGAATATTCATTTGCGCCTTTGTGGGATTGTGTTACACGATTTTCAAGGGAAAACGAAAATAGCCGCCATTACTCGCAATAATGACGGCTGTTGTTAAAACAGATTCTTAATTATTGAGGGTAGCCGTTACTCTGGCTTTCCCTTTTTCTATATTCAATATAACATATTTCGTAATCGTGCGCAAGCTAAAAAGAAATTTACCCCATAATTTAACTCGTTTCAAAATAGCAAGACAAAATCAGACAGATAAAACGACTATGCTTTTTACGAAAAGCCGTTAAACATGTACATCATAGCATGAGACGAAAAAGGACAAAAACCACACTAAACTAATCCTGACAAAAGTAGCGGCAGTGATACAGACCATGGAATAGATTTCGCTGTTTCTATAAGTAACCCGGTTGTGATTGTCAGAATTTCTGAAATTTCCGAATTTAGCCAGGTACAAAAGAGTAAAAGCAAGCTATTCAAAGATTGCCTTTCGGGCCTCTTTAGAATCCCGATAATTATGAAGGCAGATTTCTTCTTCTTTCAGTACCGAATGGAACGATTCGATACAGGCATTGTCATAAGGGTTTCCCTTCCGGCTGAATGAATGCAGTCTCTCCCTGCTGTTCAGGAACTTCTCAAACGATTGACTCGTATACTGGCTTCCTAAGTCGCTGTGGAGAATAATCCCCTTTGTCTCCCTGACATTCAGACAGGCGTTCTTAACAGCTTTTATTGCCAGTTCTGCTGGATAAAAGAAACAATCCCGGCTATTGTTCTTTTGCGGATATGGCGGCGGCTTTTTTTAATATTTCATTTGGAGACGGCTGTTTTACCCAGCTGCTGAGTGTGCTCCGGCTTACGCCGTATTCACGTTCCGGTTGCAGATAGGGGGTTCCTCCGGCATTGTACAGATCCACGATCTGCTGCTTGGATTCCGGAGTGTAGGATTTTTGGTTTTTCGCCATGTTGGACATCTCCTTTGCTTTTTCATTTGATAGTATAGATTGTTCAGCTTTTCCTGTCCACACTTATATACTAACACCAAGGCTTGGGCAAGCTTGCTGTCGATCTGCTTGTTATAATCATCATATATTTTCTGGTTTTTCTTATAATCAGCAATAGCCAGATCGAATTCCTCTTTCACACCGACCTTATTGGAAACCTGGACGCCAGAGCCTCCGGCAGCAAATGATTTATCATACTGGCTGGGAACCTTTGTATGATACAGCTTGGAAGCGTCTTCCAGAACTTCTTCTGCCTCCATTGACTGGTCTATCTTCTTTAAATCAATGGCGCGCTGCAGCTCTTCGTTTGTACGTTTCAATTTCTGATACTCAGCATCGTCAACCAGATTTTGGATCCCTTTCCCTTCCTCAAGCTCCCTCATCCGTTTATTGCAGTCTGCCAGCTCCTGTTCCAAACCTTCAATTTTAGCAGTAGTGGAGTCATAAGCGGATTTGGAATTTTCTAATGAATCCCTGGCCCTTTCCACAGCAGTAGGAAGTGAAGCTAATAAGTTCACCACACCCCAGACAGCTGTCCCTATCATCGTGAACCCTACAATCGGGTTAGCAGCGAAAAAATTCTTTACAGAAGCAGCTAATGCTCCAAAAGAACCGGCCAGGCCCTTGTTTGCTGAAGCAAATCCCAGCGCAGACAGGGCTGCGTCAGAATTGGCACCGATTAGTTTTTCGGCGTCAAATTCCTTCAGCAGTTCTTCTTTTGTGCATGATTTGGAAGCATCTATTTCCAGCGTTTCCTTATTTATAAGATTTAAACGATCCAAAATACCTTGCTGCTGTGCTTTAGACAGCTTGGTATGAGCCAAAGCGGACTGGAGCAATTCTGCCTGGATACGGTCTTCGCTTGCTATCAGGTCCGCTTTGATAAGAACCTGATTCATCTGTTCTTTTGTTAACAGTTTTGTGGAAAGGGCAAGCTTCGCCTGCTGCCGGTTAAGGCCGCTGATGGCAGATGATAAGCTTTCCACATTGTCAGAAGACAAGGATTCCTCAATGTCTATATTTTTTATACTTTTGTAGGCACCGTATATTTTCGATAGATCTGCTTTCCATGCTTTAAATATCATGACTTTTTGTGACAGGTTGGAATGTCACATCAGCATTGGGAAAATGCTTTGAAATCGGATTGCAGAGACAATCGTTTTCTGCTACTATAAACTAAGGAGGTGCAATCATATGCTGTATAATTTATTTGCTCCCATGTGGCGCGTTAATGATACGTTAATAAAACTTTTAAAAGAAGTATTAGATTTTCGTGACGATGAAATTAATCAAATGATATCGGAACATTTCATGCGAAACATTGTAAATAATCTGACACTGGAACAGGCAAAAGAGATAACCGAAATCTTTGGCGATAACGGTTTTGATTTCTATCTGAATCCAGGGAAGTATGATGAAGATATCATTGGCTGGAATCAATTGGGCATATCCTTATTACATAATCCTCCCAAAGCCCACTACTGTGACGAGCCGCTTGTATCGAGAGACCATTTATGCGATTTAAGCATTCCACAATCTTATTATTTCAATAGACCCACCCCCCCACACTGGATATGCCGTATAATCTGTTTTCACCCATGCTGGGAGTGAACGATACGTTCAGAAAACTTTTAAAAGAAGTGCTGGGCTATGATGAGGATGAAATCAGCCAGATGGTATCGGAACCCATTGGAAGGAATATCGTAACGAATCTGACCGTAGAACAGGCGAAAGAGATAGCGGAAATCTTTGCCGACAACGGTTTTACTTTATATCTGAATCCAGGGAGGTATGAAGAGGATATCGTTTACTGGAATCAATTAGGCCTGTCATTATCGCATCATCCGCCCAAAGCCCATTACGGCGGGAAACCGCTTGTATCAAGAGCCCATTTATACGAGTCGAGTATTCCAAGGTCCTTTTTTATCAAGCCCGAGCCCGAACCCAAACCTGCTCCTCCTGCGCTGGAGCCGCGGCCTACCATAGAGTGCCCGTACTGCCACAGCACAGATACGACAAAAATCGGCAGGATGGAAATCGTTCTGACGGAAGTAGTTATAGGCCTGCTTTTCGGGAGACACAGGTTTTCGCCGAGGAGATATAAGGAGTGGCACTGTAACCATTGCGGCTCTGATTTTTGATATTCCGCCTTATCTTTTAGAAACAGGATAAACTGAGGAGGTGCAATCATATGCTGTATAATTTATTTGCTCCAATATATGATGAAAAAGAGGTAGAAGGTACTTTTAGAAAACTTCTAAAAGAAGTATTAGGTTTTCATGACGATGAAATCAATCAGTTAGCGTCAGAACATTTCCTACGGAATATTGTAAATAATCTGACATTGGAACAGGCGCAAGAGATAACCAAAATCTTTGTTGATAACGGTTTTACTTTATATCTGAATCCAGGGAGGTATGGTGACGATATCATTGGCTGGAATGAACTGGGCATTGACTGGGAAGATGAACCTCCCCAAGCCCACTACTGCGACGAGCCGCTTGTATCGAGAGACCATCTATGCGATTTAAGCATTCCAAAGTCCTATTATTTAAATAAACCCACCACCCCCACACTGGATATGCCGTATAATCTGTTTTCACCCATGCTGGGAGTGAACGATACGTTCAGAAAACTTTTAAAAGAAGTTCTGGGCTATGATGAGGATGAAATCAGCCAGATGGTATCGGAACCCATTGGAAGGAATATCGTAACGAATCTGACCGTGGAGCAGGCGAAAGAGATAACGGAAATCTTTGCTGACAACGGTTTTACTTTATATCTGAATCCAGGGAGGTATGAAGAGGATATCGTTTACTGGAATCAATTAGGCCTGTCATTATCGCATCATCCGTCCAAAGCCCATTACGGCGGGAAACCGCTTGTATCAAGAGCCCATTTATACGAGTCGAGTATTCCAAGGTCCTTTTTTATCAAGCCCGAGCCCGAACCCAAACCAGCTCCTCCTGCGCCGGAGCCGCCTGTGATAGAGTGCCCGTACTGCCACAGCACAGATACGACAAAAATCGGCAGGATGGAGATCGTTCTGGCGGAAGTAGTCACAGGTCTGCTTTTCGGGAGACACAGGTTTTCGCCGAGGAGGTATAAGGAGTGGCACTGTAACCATTGCGGCTCTGATTTTTGATATTCCGCACGATCCTGCCGGCTTAAAAATATTTCTCATAAAAGGCTGTTGTTTCCTTAGCAGCTCCAACAACAAAGAGCTCCAACCTGTCATAAAAGGGAAGGCTAAGTCTTCCGCTGCAGTTACTAACCATTATGACCTGGCAAAGTCTGGAGCACGCCTTGCAGCATCAGGAGTTCCACCTGATGCCGCCCGCCCTGATGCTCTCTGAGATTAGCACTCATCAAGTGAGATTCCCATCCTTAAAAGGATTTCTGTACATGGAGTACGCTGTCATCTGCTCGCTGCCGTCAGGTCCTGCATTGTCACTAAAGCCCTCGGCGTCGCCGCCGGGGGAGAGTAGCAGGAGCTGTATACCGGTTTCCAAGACCCTTAACTGCAAAAGGGTGCATCCATGATGCAGAGGGATGCCATATCTGCTATACCCTGTAGGGTATACGGTGGTTGATTCCACACGGGATTCCATTGTGTATTCCACAAAGGGCAACAAGAAAAAACCTGCCCTCTGGGCAGGAAACCATGCTACGGCAGGCATATTCGAGAAAAGGGATACCATGTCACCCTACCTGCGTTTTTTATTCCGGAGAAAAGGGACTCCATTATATTCTCCGTTCCGGCCTGCATAAACAGATATGCAATGCTTCTGCTTAATGTTTTAACGCCGCTCTGCCCCTTGTCTGTTTCCTGTTTGAGCGTCTGTCCGGCCTTTTGGACATCAGAGGTATCGACCTTCACCTTCAGATCGATTTCTTTTAGCTGTGATTGAAGCGCTGCAATCTGTGCGTTGATCTGTTTTGCCTGGGAGCTGAGATCCAGGGCGCCGTTCAGTTTTAAGCGTTTCAGCTGCTTCTGCAGCTTATCAATGTCTGCATTGATTTGGCGGACCGTCTTTGGCATGTCCACGGTAAGAACGATTTTTCCATCATTGTTATCAGCCAATATAGTATCCTCCTTTGTATGATGTAGTAGTGTTTATGGTCCCTCTCCAGGGACTGCTTTTTTGTTATGTAGGAAATTCCTCTGGATTTTTCTATATGACAAAAAATTATATCGCACTCTGCGCAAGAGGAAAATGGCTGCAGCCGCAGCCGCGCTCCGACGCGAGTGTGCGGTTCGCCGCAGGCGGAGAATCCTGCGAAAGCAGGATTCTTTCTTGTATTTGATTCGTGTTATAGAAACGGATAGTTAAAAAAAGTGTGTATTTTTGTCCCTTAAAAGTTTACTTGAAATAAAAAAATGCTACGAAGACAGGTCCTTCAAATCCTGCTGTTTCTGCATGATCTCAGACAGATAGTGCAGGAGCCTTGTCTCCAGCTCATCAGGATTTTTTAAAAGCTCTGTCATCTGCTTATCGAAAAACTGCCAAAAGGCTGATTCCCATTTGATTTTCTTTTGTTTCATTAAAATCCAGCGTATCATTGTAATCATATTAAATTTTCCTCCTATATTTCTTTCCTATGAAAGTCCCCTTTTCTGTACGGCAGAAACTCAAGTTCAGGTATGCCGAATGCGCCGGATGCTTTCATTCATGATGGTGCTCTGGCTTTGCGCATGAAGGTTTCCTATGAAATATCCTTTTCTGCGTAGCAGAAACTCAAGTTCAGGTATGCCAAATGCACCGGATGCTTTCATTCATGGCGGTGCTCTGGCTTTGCGCATGAAGGTTTCGTTATCAATTTTGTTTCTACAGGAATGACGGGCAGATGCTTCATAACATAGGCATATTTAATATCACCATTATGATTGCCTCCCAAAGATTTGTAAGCGTCGTGGATATTGGTAAACTCATCGATCTCGTCAGCAGGAATCCCTTCCAAACGCAGATATTTTTGATAACGTTCATTGATAATATTTGCCAGTACTTCTTTATTCCCCAGCGCCAGGGCTTCGATTCTCTTATCCCTTTCTAATCCGTTCTCGTTGATGTCCTTAATAGAATCCCTTAATTCCTTCTGTAACTCTGTGAGACTTTGGGAGGTCTGTGCTAACAAGTCATGTTCCTCACGCCGGTTTCTCATTCCTCTGGTTTCCAGACCAAATTTATCCATAATCCACTCAAAAACAGATACAACTGCTTTTAATCCAACAAGAATGGTAAAGATGGCAGCAAATATAGAGGAATAATTAAGCGTTGTCAATGCTGTAATCGTTTCCATTCGTAAACACCATGCTTTCTTTATCTCGATTTATTTTCGAGATATTGTTTGAATAATTGATGCATTCCTGTGCTGCCCAGGCCGCTGCATAAGCCTCCCAGGACAATTTCCGGGGTTATCTGCCATCCGTTGATCCAGCTTGCGATACAGACCCCAAGCAGAGCAGTAATCGTGGGAATATATTTATTGTCCACGTCCTTTACCCACTTTTTGATGATATAGCCTGTGCAAAGGCAGATTCCCAGCACCACAGGTATCATAAATTCATTTAAAAATTCCATTTTGTTACCTACCTTCCTTTTTAGATTTTATTATCCGCCTCTTATCCTATGCCGGGCGGATTGCTGCCGGGAGGTGTGTCAGAAGCTGAGAGGCTTCTAAGAAAATGAACACACTGCTCCAGGGTTTTACACACATAATCCAGTTCGTCCCTTGTTTCCCTGCCGCTGAAGGTCATACGGATACAGCTATACCTGTCCTCATGAGCCATTCCAATTGCAGACAGGACGGCAGAGGGAGAGAGGCTTCTGCTGTTACAGGCAGAGCCTGTGGACACCTGAATCCCATTCATATCCAGCAAAAGCATCAGGGATTCCCCATCAATTCCCTTAAAGCACAGATAGAGATTGTGGGGCAGACGGTTTTTATAGCTTCCTACTAAATAGGTATCAGGGATATTGGAAATAATGGAATGGTAAACGTGGTCCCTGCTTTGGGATGAGATAGAAGAGCAGCAGTCATTTTCCACTGCCTTGGCAAGGGAGGCAATTCCCAGCACATTTTCTGTACCGCCTATCAGCCCTTGTTCCTGGGAGCCGCAGATGAGCGGTTCCAATTCTATCTGGCTTTTTTTATATAAAACACCGCACCCCTTCAGTCCTCCCAGCTTATGTCCGGAGAAGCCGCACATATCCGCATGGAGTCTTTTGACATCCAGAGGGATGGAAGATATGCTTCCAGTACAATCCAGATATACAATTCCATGATAGGAATGAACCAGAGCAATCAACTTTTCAACCTCCTGTATGGTACCGATTTCACTGTTTGCATAATCCACAATGACAAATATTTTTCTGTTTCCCATGGTTAACTGTTCCTTCAAAGCTTTCAAATCAATAAGCCCGTCAGAGTTTACCTTTAAGGGACGGGCGTGTGGATAGGACTCTGCACATATTAAGATGGATTTATGTGCGATGGGAGAGTAAAAAAGGTCACAATCCTGTTTCCTGTAATATCCCCGGATGGCTAAGGTATTGCTTGCAGAGCCGGACGGTGTGAAATAAATCTCATCTGGTTTTCCATGAATAAACGCTGCAATTACTTCTCTGGCTTTTGCAATCAGTTCCTTTGCCTGCTGCCCTTGGGAGTGGAGAGAGGACGGATTTCCATATACATCCAATAGGGAGATTAAATATTCCTGTGTGGAAGGGGATAGGGGGGTGGTTGCTGCATTATCTAAATATAGATTCATATATGTTTCCTCATAGCTGTTCTGTAATGATAGTATTCTATAGGTTCTAGTGCTATATCTGCAGTACGTTTGAGACTCGGATCCTTATGAACTGCTTTTTCAGTTCCATTTAGCTGCCTGGCCCTTTTTTATGATTTCATTGAACTGCTTCTGCGCAGGCGGTTTTAACATCTGAAACATAGGTATAATTAAGGCAATCGTTGAGGCGGTATCTTGCAGGTATCGCTTGAAACCTTTTGGCAGCATTCGGGAACTGTGGGCTCAGAATCCCTTGCTGAACTGCTGGCGGAGGGCCTGGCTGGAAAGGGTTGCCATGGAATTAATAAACTCCTCCACATTTTTCACTCCTTGGACATTTACATCGCCCATAGAGACATGGTAGGAAGGAGGCTGGAGACGGCTGCTGAGGCTTGGAAGAGACTTAGGGATACAGTTTGGAAGCTGCATGGGTGGATAGGCAGCATAAGCTCCCTGGAGGTTCTTGATTAACATCTGCTGCTGCTCCTCATTAAAGATTGCTTCATGATAATGAAGCATGGCTGGAAATTCCTTAGGGTCAAGCTCTCGTCCTGCCAGGGTTTTTAAGGTGTTTTCCCGGCTGGAGGGTCCTGAACGCCCTACTAACCCTTTTTCAATTCCGTCTGCATAATGCAGATCTTTTCCAGGGCCTTCTGTATCAGAACCCCAGTCATTCTTATCGTGGCGCGGTGCGGTTCCTCCATTAGTGGTATAATGGCTGTCGTCATCATCGTCGTCATCGTCATCTCTGCGGCTCATCTCATCCAGGGCGTCTTCTAGATTGTCGCGGACTTCTTCTAAAAGATCTACCATCTGATTGGTATTGTCCACCAGCGTCTCCCAGGAGGTCATGCAGCCTGCAATCAGATCCAGATTCTCATTGTACTGCTTCATGTTCTCCAGCAGCTCGTCAGAGGAATCGGACAGGGATTTCTGGATTCCCTCTAATACAGCTCCGGTATCTGCGTCTGTCCCGTTTGTCAAAGCGAGGTAATCCAGGACATTCTGTAAGTTCTGCCCAGAAGACATCACCTGGTTCATCTGGGAGAGAAGCCCCTGGATTCCTTTCATGGCCTGCTCATAGGTCAGAGTGCCTTCCCGGTAGGAATTGATATATTCTTCTAAAAGAGTATAAATATTCTCTGTAGCTGTAATCTGCTCTTCATAGGTATGAATCATATCTGCATTGGATTCATAAGAAGATTTGAAAACCGTGTAGAGATCCAGATCATTTCCTGAGAGGACTTTATCCTTCCAGTTATCCCCTAAGTATTCGGTAGCTGCAGCGTTATCAGCTGCTTTTTCCGTATCGGAAGCGATCTTTTCCCATTTTTCACTGATTTTATCTAAAGCTTCAATCTGGTCGTTATATTTCTCATTGATTCCATCAAGGATGTCCCCTAAGTTGTCGATTTCCGATTTTATCTTGTATTCTTCCAAGTCTGCAAGAGCGTCCTGTACGGATTCCTGCGCATTTCTCAGGTTGTCTGCATTGGTTTCATACACAATTTCCCCGTTGCGGATGACACGTTCCGTCTTCTGGGTATTGGCTGTCTCTAAGTCATACAATGCCTGTTCGTAAGCAGTCTGGAGTTTTAACTGCTCGTTCTGTTTATTTAACAGATCCAGCCGTTCCTGAAGCTCATCAATCTTTGACTGGTATGCTTCATTATCCGCTTCGTTTGCCTCATGCAGGGAATCCTTATAATCGCTGATGGCTGTAGTGACAGCAGAGATTACCGTGTCATAATCATCCTGTATCCGGTTAAGACTGTCTGATACCCGGCTTAATTCCTCGGTAAAGGTATTGATTGAGGCCAGTGGCATTCTGAGGAGTTCTTCATTCCACTCATGCAGGTTCTGGGTCATAGAGGAGATGGAAGAGCCGATATCGGTCAGCTGGTTATACAGCTTGTTCCACTGATCCGATCCTGTTTCATATTCATCCATCACATCCCTGACTAATTCTGCCTGTTCCTGATACTGGGAGATCATCTCCATTCCATTATCAATCAAGGTCTGGTAATAGGAAGAATCCAGTTTCTTTCCGGAAGCCTCCATGACATTTCCCCAGTTTTCGATTTCGTTCTGGATGGATCTGTACATATCCAGAACCTTTTCCATGTTTTCAATCGGAAGCTGGAGAAGTTTGTTGTTATATTCCTCCTGTTCTGTTTCCAGGTCTATGAGGGATTCCTCACATTCGTCAATGTACCCTTGTAACTGATAGTATTCCTTTGAACTTTCTTTGATTTCTCCCGAGTCGAGAAGATCCTGAAGCTCTTTCCTTCTATGGGCCAGTTTCTTCTCTAAAAGAGTTTCCTGCCCTTTCAGATTGGCGAGAATGGTTTCATAGGAAGAGGCATTGACAAGCTGTCCGGATTCTTCCAGATATCCGATTTCTGCGTTGATATGCTGATTGTGATTCTCTGAAAGTTCGATTTCTTTGTCAAAAGCTTCGGCTGTATTGTTATACCCGTCAAGGATGTTCTGTTTCCGTTTCTTTTCAGATTCGCTCAGACCGGCCTCTGCTTTCTGCCATTTGTTGAAGAGTCCGATGGCTTTCTGGATGTTTTCTGCTTCCTTTCCAGAATAGTTTTCAATATCAATACCCCCGTTCATAATCTTTTCCAGAATATCAGGAGATATGGTTCTGGACGCTTCTTCAAACTGCTGCTTATACTTTTCCACTGCCTGTTTTCCAGCTTCAATCGTTCTTTCATCCAGCTTTAACAGGGCATCGAAAGCTCCCCGTCTGGAATTTCTGCCGCCCTCTGCAATCATATCCATCAGCTCTGAAACAGGGATTCCTGCTCTGGAGGCGATATCTGCAAGCTTCTGAAGGTCTTGCCCTATTGGCTGTGTTGTCCGGGAGAGGATTTCTTCCGCCTGCATGAATTCTTCTTCTGTAAGTCCCAGATAGGAGAGGAAGGAGCTGGAAGTCTGGGACTCTAATTCCTTCTGTTTTCTTTCCAGAATGTTCTGTAAATGTTCAATCCAGTCGATTTCTTTTTCTGTATCTTCGGCTGCTTTTTTAGAACCACCACCGCCTTTGTTAGATGTACTTGGTAAATTCACTCCGCTGTATTCTGCTTTGGGATTATATTTACCACCTTTTATCTGCATTTGAAGCTGCGATAAAGCAGCGTTTGCAGCAGCGGATTTCGTTGGGGCGTCTGTATTTATCGCAGCAGTACCAGCCGCCAATGCCTTAGCCGTAACAAGGTTTCTCAAAGATGAAGCGGCTGAATCAGCAGTATTTGCCAGAGCCTTAATCTGGCTGATATCGCCAGAAGTATTAATCTGTACCCCGTTAACCGAAATTTTATCACTTTCAACTCCGGATAAACTTTTGGATAATGCATCTGCTGCTGTCGTCTCTTTTAAAACTTCCTCTGTTTCTTTAGCAGAAGCACTGGACATAGCTCCGCTTGCTGCCGCTGTATTATTGATGGCAGATGACAAAATACTATGGCTGTCTGCCAGGGAACGGGCGACTAACTCATCGGCATTGACTACGCCCATATTAGAAAGCATATAAATTGTAAGCTCTGCGGTATCTTCCGTCACTTCATCAAGAATCCCTGTGCTGTCAAGCCATGTGCTGAGCAGATAATCAAAGGCAGTCCGGCAGGCTTCAATGTCTTCAGGATTAGAAGAAATTATTTTAATAAAATTCGTATAAGCATCTCCCAGCCCGGAAAAAGTCTCTTCAAACGTTTTATCATCCAGCAGTTTGAAATCAAAGGGCTCTTTATCAGAAATGCTTTTAAAAATCTTATCCAGAGATTCAAAGCCCTCAGACATTTTGTTGATTTCTGAAATCATTTCGGCTTCAGAAAGAGCAGGCGTATTATCAGAATTGCTTCTTTTAAATTCGTTGATTTTCTCAATCAATGCATCCCAGGATAAAAGAACCCCGTCAGACACTTTAATCTGCTCTGCTGCGATTTTTAAATCGCTGAGAGTCAATTCGTCAATTTTATCGCTGAATTCATTTTTAAGTTTGGATTTCACATCATCTTCCAAATCGCTGGTATCCAGATCGTCAAAATTTAATTTCAGATTCAGTCCGGACGAATCTCCTCCAAGAATAGTATTGATGGTTTCCATATAGGAATCAACCGTAGATTTGACTTCATCAACAGGCATGTCAGATAAATCACTGGAAGTAAATTTCAATAAATTGTTAAAAGTATCTGTAAGCAGATTTTTATCATCACTGCTTAAACCGCTCATAGGGCCGATGAAATACTCCCTGATGTAATCATAAGGATCTGAACTGTGCGCCTTCATGGCAGCCGCGTAACTGGGATCAAGACTCTCCACAATCTTTACAGCAATATCCTGCAGATCCGGGTCTTCCAGATCTTTAAAAGAACCCTGGGCTTTCATGCCGGATACTAAATCCGGGATAAAATCTTTCCACTTGTTTTCAGCGTTGCGGGCTTTCTGTTCCGCTTCATATGTGATCATATCAATAGAATCGGTCAGATCCCCTTTCAGACTGTCAGTATTGTCTTTGATGATCTGCTCTAATTCAGCAATCTCTTTTGAAGTCAGACCGTATGTCCTGGCATAAATCTCAAAAACCCCGGAATCCTGGTTGAATTCCTGAGTAAACAGATTGCTGGGGGTGGTTCCGGCCTGGTCTAATACAGCCTTCCTTGATGGGTCTAATAACTTCCAGAAGTCGTTGGCAGACTCAGTGAGA
>JBCLQJ010000005.1:0-250407 GCA_041223545.1 Lachnospiraceae bacterium 62-35
GACCGAGAGTTTTTTGGCAAGTGGAGGGGAAGAAGAAGAGAGAGCGGATGGAATTCAATATGTGGTTTTGAGGGTATGGGAAGAAGAAGAGATAATCCTCGATAGCTCAGTCGGTAGAGCACGCGGCTGTTAACCGCGCTGTCGTAGGTTCGAGTCCTACTCGGGGAGTTAAGGGAAGGAAGAGGGCAGGCAGGAGAGGCCTGTGTGTGGGGTAAGAAGAGGAAGAGAGAGAAAAAGAGAGAGTGAGGCCCCATGGTCAAGCGGTTAAGACATCGCCCTTTCACGGCGGTAACACGAGTTCGAATCTCGTTGGGGTCATTGAGTTGAAAATCATAAAGGTTTCAATTATATACTATATATGGCGACATAGCCAAGCGGTAAGGCGTGGGTCTGCAACACCCTGATCACCAGTTCAAATCTGGTTGTCGCCTCTAAATTTTAAAAGTATGGAAATTTTGTTTTTACAAAGTTTCCATACTTTTTTGCTATAAATCTGATTCGCGATTCTATTTAATGTCTTTTTATATTCCTTAATTTGAAATATTGTACGGATATGTTCTAGACCATCATATCAAAGGAACCGCTGTCCACTAAAGAAGAGCACATAGTACCACTATCAGTTCCCATTGCTGGGAGTTCAGAAAATGAAGGACTGCTTCCAGCAGATATCATGGCGGAAACAGTATCGTTTAAGGCTGTTTTTCCATCTTCTGCTAATTCCTTCAAAGCATAATTTTGTTCGTCTCTGCGACGTTTTCTCCGTCTGCTTCGAAGTTCATTTTGCAGCTGAAGCGCCTTTGGCCGTTCCATCTTTTTTTCAGCTTTTTTCCGTTGCCGCTCAAGCTGCTCCTCTTTATTTAGATGCTGTAGCTTTTTTCGAATCCGTTTAATTAATTTTTCCATCCTCTTAATCATCTGAGCAATTTTCTTTGCATTATTCCCCTCACTGGCAACAGATGACATTTTGAGGGAAGTCAATGCTCGCATTGCTTTGGAGTAAACCTGCTGTACATCCATTCTGGTCTCAGCCCTGGCAAGCATAGCGGCAAGCTCTCCTACGGAATCATCTGGCATTGAGGATTTCATCTTAAAACCGCTCTTAGAACTATCAGAAGCCTGATTAGTAAGAGCATTTATAGAACTGCTTTGATTATCTTCCTCTGATTGTGATTTGGCCATAGTGTCTTTTTCTGCTTTGCTGTGTTCTTTATGAGAAGGCTTATATATACTGCTATCATATCCCTTTTGCCAGCTTCTTGTTGTAATCTCCATAAAAACCTCCTTTCCATCGATAGCTGTACGCCTTAGTTGGCTTTTCTGGTTCGGATTTGGGGGTCAAAGATTCGGACACCTTTTTTAAACAGGTGGTTTTGATACCTAAATCCTATCTGGCGAAGTATTTAATACATTGATATTAAATATATCGGCGTGATTCTAGGAAATAAAACCCTAATAGAGGAAATACATGCTATAAAAAACGGTATTCTTTAGGAGAAAGACCAACTGTTTTTTTGAATAATCTACAGAAATAGCTTGTATTTGTATATCCTACAGATGCTGCTATATGAGTAACCTTATCAGCAGTTTCTCTAAGAAGCCGGCATGCAATGGATATTCGATATTGAATTAGATAATCAATGGGGGAACATCCAATTCTGGCGTTAAAATATCGGATTGCCGTATTTTTACTGACTTTTGCCGCCGCAGCCACATCTTTTAAGGTGATTTCATCAGCATAATGGATTTGTATATATTGGATCATAACAGGAACGCTTTTATAAGAGAAATCGATACGTGCTGAATTTTCACGTTTTATTAAGCTTGGCTCTATATATTCCAACATAATCAACCAGATTTCAGAAAGGAGAGTTCTGATATATAATTCATTAAAGGTCTCTTGTGATAGTTGATAAAATAAGGAATGAAGTAATTCTAAAATCTGCTTGTGCCACATAATATTTGGTCGAAAGATGAGATAGGACAGAGTTGAGTCTTCAATAGGGGCTACATATTTTTGATAAATCGTGCTCTGGACAGGGGCAATAAAGGCAGGGGAAAATAGAATATTAGGCATTATAGCATAGCTTTCTGATGCAAACTGATGCAGAATGCTACTGTTGATAAAAAGTCCCTCGCCAGAGTTCAATGTAAATGAGTGGCTATCTATGTGAACAATGGCTGTACCTTCTGAGATAGTCAGAATTTCAAATTCATTGTGCCAATGCCAATCTAAGCGATTGTTATAAAATTCTCTAGTATCATCAATGTAAAACTTCATCGGGAAATCCGGTGCGCCATGTTGTTTGGCTTCTCGCAAATCATCAGTCGTAATAATCCGCTGCATGTGATGTCTGCTCCTTTCATAAGGTATTGTATGCCAGTATTTATACATCAAAGAAAAAGCGAGGAAAACAGCTCTTTCTGCAAATATTGTACTATAAAAATGTGAGAAAATGCAATTACAAAAAGGAGTAATAGAGATATAATATCATAAAATACTTTCTGCTTTCAAAGGCAGAGAAAAATATAAAAATGTATAGCAGGGGAGACTTTGTAGAATGAAAAATACTTATCAAAAGACAATTTATGCGTGCTTTACTGGGTATATTGTACAGGCAATTGTCAATAATTTTGTACCACTGCTTTTTTTGACCTTTGAGAATACTTATCATATTCCCTTGAGCCAAATTACCATGCTTATTACAATCAACTTTGGGATACAGCTTTTGGTTGATCTGATGTCTGCTGCATTTGTAGATAAAATTGGATATCGGATATCGATAATAATTGCCCATCTTTGCTCAGCAGTAGGACTATTAGGGATGACGATCTTTCCAGAACAGTTTCCCAGCGCCTTTTCTGGGCTTTTGACAGCAGTTATTATATATGCGATTGGCGGAGGGATGATAGAAGTCTTAGTCAGCCCTATTATGGAAAGCTGTCCTACGGAAAATAAAGAGAAAGCAATGAGCCTGCTGCATTCCTTCTACTGCTGGGGCCATGTGGGAGTTGTCCTGTTATCCACTTTATTTTTTAAGGCTTTTGGAATCGGAAACTGGAAGATCTTAACGTGCCTTTGGGCAGCAATACCTGTTATGAATGCATTTATTTTTTTAAAGACCCCTATAGCGCCTCTGATGGAAGAGGAGGGGGCCGGAATGTCAATAGCAGAATTATTTAAAGAAAAGATATTCTGGGTCTTTCTGCTCATGATGCTTTGTGCGGGAGCAAGTGAACAGTCTATAAGCCAATGGGCTTCTACATTTGCAGAAAAGGGCTTAGGAGTGAGCAAGACACTGGGGGATCTTGCAGGTCCCATGCCATTTGCCATTTTGATGGGAAGTTCCAGAGCTTTTTATGGAAAATATGGAGATAAAATTAATTTAGATAAATTTATGATGGGTAGTAGTATTCTTTGTGTGATATCATACTTATGTATTTCTTTATCCCCATCACCTCTGTTATCCCTGATTGGGTGTGCAGTCTGCGGACTTTCCGTAGGAAGTATGTGGCCTGGGAGTTTTAGTAAGGCTTCTGCCACGATTAGAAAGGGAGGAACTGCTATGTTCGCGCTACTGTCTCTTGCAGGGGATCTAGGGTGCTCTGCAGGGCCTACATTAGTAGGCTATGTTTCCAATATTGCATCGGAAAATTTGAAGGCTGGTATTTTGGCAGCAATTGTATTTCCACTATTACTGATATTAGGAATGATACTTTTAAAGTCTGGAGAGCTCCATAAAAAGTCTGATTCAGCCTTGCAGTAAACTTTGGTATCTTTATTTTAATAGATGCAATAGATTGAGGTCAGGATAGCTTGATTTCCCTCTCAGTTCGTTTGGCAACTGAATCCCATATAAAAAATAAGGCTGTTGTAAAATGATAATTTTATACGATATATAGTATGAGTTTCAGAAAAATTCTACCATATGTTGTATAAAAACATGTTACAACAACCTTATTTTGATATACGAACCGCCTCTTGGCAGGATGTCATACAATGCAAATTTATTGTGAAAGTACCCTTTTCCACAAAGCAAAAAACGGAATTCAGATATGCCAAATGCGTCGGATACTTTCATTCATGGTGGTGCGCTGGCCTTGTGCATGAAGGTTTACTATGAAAGTATCCCCTTGCGAAGCGAAAAGCTAAGTTCAGAAATGCTAAATGCCCTGGGATACTTTCGCTCATGATGGTGCGCTAGTCGTGCACATAAAGACTTATTTGTTAAAATTGCACATAAGAGATACTGATTATTAGAGCCTAATAGCTTTAATAATTGTCATTATAGGAAACCTCTGCTACCTGTTCGTCCATAATCTGAATCTGGAGAGTACCGACATTAAAGTTTTCCGTAAAGGTATTTCCAATTGAAGCAATAATCAGCTCCCTGTTTTCCTCTGGAATCTGGGAAAGATTTAAAACAGCTGTCTGAACTTCCGGAGAATTGGAAAACATACCCGGATTGATGCCTTCAGAAGCTTCTTCATTATTTTCCGCTTCTTCAGTAGAGCTATCTTCCTCTTCTTCACCTGGAACATAGAATCCAAGAACCAGAGTATCCTCTGGAAGGATATTATAATCAATCATTTTAGCAATGACAGACTGGGCATCCAAGGTTTCCACACCATCCATTTCCTGCTGAAGTCCTGTTTTATTGTCATCCAGGGCATATATGGAAATCGTAAATAATGCAGGAGCATCAGGATCTGGTACCTTATCCTCTGCACCGCCGGCAGCCATTGTTTCAAAGGTCTCTGCTGTTTCTGCTTCTTTTTCTGGTGTAGGTGTACATGCTGCTAAAGATAAGACAGTCATAACACTTAATAAACCCATAGTAATCTTTTTCATAATTGTATATAACCTCCTTATTCTGTTTCCTGTAAACCTCTGAACCAGATGTTTAAGCGCTTCAGAGCTTTTACAAGAACTTCCATCTCCTCAGAACTTAAAGTATTGCGGACACTGTCAATCATTTCTCGGTGAAAACGCGCATGATGCCTATAAGCCCTGAGACCTTTTTCTGAAAGAGAAATATATACAATACGGCGGTCCTTCAATCCGCGGCTGCGTATAACATACCCCTTTTTAACAAGACTGTTCATTGCAATCGTAAGAGTGCCCACTGTTATAGACAGTTCCTTTGCAATTGCAGACATGTTTTTAGGAGCATCCATTCCCACGGCCTCAATCACATGCATATCATTGTTGGTAATATCCCTGAATTCCGGAGTGATAATTGCTTTCTGTTCCAAATCCATAATGTCACGGAACAGGCTTACCAAGACTTCATTTAACGTTTCGTATGTGTCCACTTGTTTGCCTTTCGTTCTTTGATTATAAAAGCTTCCTACTGATTATACATGATTTTTCCTAACAGTACAACCTCCTAAATCCTTAGAAAATTCTTACATTCCATGTGGATTTTCTGTTAAAATTTTATATCCATATGTAAGAAATAAAGCCTAATTATGAGGAGGTGAGAAGGATGCTGGCAATTACTCCTGCTATGGTGGCAATTATAGCACCAGTCAGAGTATACCGGGTCTTTGTGATTTTTACTGTGCCAAAATAAATACTAATACAGTAAAAAACGGTTTCTGTACAGCTCATGAGGACAGAAGCCATCATGCCTATAGAAGAGTCTGTGCCGTATTCTTTAAAAATATCCAATACAAGACCAGTTGCTGCAGAATTGGAGATAAGGCGGACAAGCAGCACAGGGACAATTGGAGAGGGAAGATGGATTAGCTCTGCAGGCTTACTTAAAAGACTGCTTAAAAAGTCCAGAAAACCAGAGGCACGAAGCACACCTGTGGCTGTCATTAAACCAATCAGGGTGGGGAGAATCTTGACAACGGTTTTCACACCATCCCAGGCTCCTTTTAGAAAATCATCAAATACGGGACGTTTAGACAGAAGTCCAAACCCCGTGATATAAAATATGATTAAAGGTACCAGGCAGTTGGATAAAAAAATAATAAAGGCCACAGAAAAAGAACCTCCGGTAGAAACTGTTATTAAAAGTTTATTCAATCCACCGAAGGTTCATTCATAGTAATCTTTCCTGTCTGCCATACAGGCACCGCTATAAATGAAATAGAGTTCCTATGAGCCTCTGGCGGATGCACACAGAATGCAAAAATAGCATTCCTTGCCATACGGCCAACGCAGCAAATGCGCAGTCCTATCGCTAGGATTCGAGACTTTCATAGTAAATCTTTATGCGCCTAAGAAGCGCACCATCATGAATGAAAGTATCCAGCGCATTTCTTATCTTTGAATTTAGTTTTCTGCTGCGCAGAAAAGGATACCTTCACAGTAACTCCCCATCATAGAAATATAGATTTAAGAGGCAGTTTTGGCTTTATCCAACCATTGGCTAAAGCGGTCGCGGAGAACAGTAAAAGGCGCAGGGCCCACATCCAGGATAAAGGTATGGAAATCTTTTGGGCTAAATTGACTTCCGAGGGCTGCTTCTGCCTCCTGACGCATGGAGGATATCTCCAAATATCCAGTGTAGTATTCCAGATAGTTAGCTGGATTTTCAATCATAGTCTGGAAAATTTCATTGACAGTATCATCGGTTACAGTCGGAAAATATCGTTTTAAAAAGGAAGCTACATCATCTTTCAGCCATCCATAGTAATTAATTTGAAGATCAAGATACGCATGAAGGCCAAGGAGAGTGGAACGGTTGTGCACAAGGATCTTCTGGAGATTTTCATCTAATCCATTGTCAAACAGATAAGACTGAAATTCCACATAAGTAGCCCACCCTTCTGCATAGGAGCCAAATGATAGGAGATGGCGCAGTCGGGAGTGGTTTTTGCTGATGAAGTATACGGTTTGGTATAGATGTCCCGGATAGCCTTCATGGGCCAGTGTGGGATAAAGGGGATCATCCTGGAAACGTTCATTGCGATTAATATAGATCAAATTATCCTCATACCGGTCAAGAGGAGGCAGGATATAAAAAGCAGGACTTAAGGAAAGCTCCAAGGCTTTTGGAATATCCTTAATTGTATAATTACATTCCGGAAGAGCAGGGAAATCCTTGGTAATCTGTTGCTGGAGATCTGGTATGATCTCTTCCGGAGCATTAGAACGGAAGGAATAGTTATAAACCAGAGGAACCACTTCAGGATGAGCCTGAAGAATAGAACCAATTGCGACAGTATCCTGTTCCATCTGCCTTTCAATCGCAGTTTTCAGCTCGTCGACAGAAGAAAAAGAGGTAGCAGTCACAGCATGTATCAGATATTCATAATAAGCTTTGCCCTCAGGATAGCCGCACATACCCTGCTGATTAATTCCTGTGCCTTTCAAAGAGCTGAGAGTATCGATCAAGTTCTGATAAGCAGGGACAAAGTGCTCTCCTAAAATCCGTATATGCTCATTCCGGTAAGCAGTCTTTTCCTCATCAGTTAATCCTTCTACTGTTTCTAGCCTTTCATCAAAGGTTTGTGTGATAAAATTATCTTCCGGATTAATCAAATAGGTTTCACAGGATGTTATAATATTGTCAATAGAGGTATCACTGATAAAAAGGCCTGCTTCTGCTTTGGCTCTTTCAAATTCACCGATTTGTCCGAAATATTCATCAATAGCAGCAAGGAGAGCCAGATAAGTATCAATATCATTTTTAGAATAAAAAACATATTCTGCCAGAAGGACAGGAAGCTGAGCTTGAATGCCTATAGTCGGGGCGAGAGGCTGTTCGTATAGCTCCAATCCGTCGCTTAGAAGAGCTGTATTGATATAGTCCTTTAGGATAGAGAGGGTGAGCTGCTGATCCTCTGTAAGCTGTTCTTCTGGAAATGCGTCTAACTGGGCGAGAAGCTGTTTAGTATCTTCCATATCTGCCCGAAGAGCTTCCAAGGATACAGAACCATAAGAGATAGGCGCATCGGTAATTCCTGCAGCAGCAGGATCTGCCAGCAGGCTATGCAGGGTTAAAGTAGACTTTGCTACCTCCTCCCGAAATAGGTTATCAGTAAAAACATCAAATTCAGCCTGAATCTGCCTGGAAGCAGCCGTATCTTCCACTTCCTGCCCAGAAGAGGCCTTATATTGCTCGTACCCAAGAGAAGAAGGATCTTTGGATTGGCCTTTCCCGATACAACCGACGAGGCACAGTACAGTGATTAAGAGCAAAGCATAAAGACGCCGGTAAAACGTGCTGTCATGGTATATTGATTTCATATTGGTTTTCCTCCGATTCCTGGAAATCAAGATTTTCCTAATTATAAATTATATTAAAGAAGATTACAACTAATTCCATAAAAGGAGATTAAGAACGAAAGAAAAATATTACACTCTTTGTATTTGACCTTTCAAATGTAAGTGAGACTGCGCTTAAAAGGCATGGTGCAAATCATGAAAGAAAGCTAAGATGGAGGTGTGTGTACTTGACAGACAATCTGGAAAATATTAAACTATATGCAGTATAAATTTCAGTAAAAAACGCATGCAGTGTAAAAAGAAGGAATTCAAGAAAAACAGCAAGGAGGACATACGGATGTGTCAGAATTGTAAAAAACCGTATTATATTACTACAGCGATTGCCTATACGTCAGGAAAACCTCATATCGGCAATACTTATGAGATTGTATTAGCAGACAGTATTGCCCGTTATAAGAGGGAGCAGGGCTATGATGTGTTCTTCCAGACAGGAACAGATGAGCATGGACAAAAAATTGAGCTAAAGGCAGGAGAAGCAGGAGTTACCCCAAAGGAATTTGTTGATAATGTATCAACAGAGATTAAGAAAATATGGGATTTGATGAATACCTCTTATGATAAATTTATCCGTACCACGGATGAAGACCATGAAAAGCAGGTTCAGAAGATTTTTAAAAGACTTTATGACCAAGGTGATATTTATAAGGGATATTATGAGGGATTATACTGCACTCCATGCGAGGCATTTTTTACAGAATCCCAGCTTGTAGATGGAAAATGTCCAGACTGTGGCCGTCCAGTACAGCCAGCTAAGGAAGAAGCTTATTTTTTCAGGATGAGCAAATATGCGGATAGGTTGATTTCCCATATTAATGAACATCCGGAATTTATCCAGCCAGTGGCGCGTAAGAATGAGATGATGAATAATTTTCTGCTTCCAGGTCTTCAAGATCTTTGTGTATCAAGGACATCCTTTACATGGGGAATTCCTGTGGATTTTGAGCCTGAGCATGTAATCTATGTGTGGCTGGATGCCTTAACAAACTATATTACAGGAATTGGCTATCATTGCGAAGGAGATAGCACAGAGCAGTTTAAAAAATACTGGCCAGCAGATCTGCATCTGATTGGAAAAGATATTATTCGTTTTCATACCATTTACTGGCCTATTTTCCTTATGGCTTTGGATCTCCCTCTTCCGAAACAGGTATTTGGCCATCCATGGCTGCTCCAGGGGGATGGCAAGATGAGCAAATCCAGGGGAAATGTTCTTTATGCGGACACTTTGGCAGAGTTCTTTGGCGTGGATGCAGTGCGCTATTTTGTGCTTCATGAAATGCCCTTTGACAATGACGGGGTGATTTCATGGGAGTTGATGGTAGAGCGGATGAACTCTGATCTGGCGAATATTCTGGGGAATCTGGTAAACCGCACTATTTCCATGACAAATAAATACTTTGGAGGAACGGTAACAGATACAAAGATATCAGAAGAAGTGGATGAGGAGCTGAAGGCTGCTGTTCTGTCAGCGGTAAAGAAGGCTGATGAGAAGATGGATAAGCTTCGCGTAGCGGATGCTATTACAGAGATCTTCAATATCTTTAGAAGAAGCAATAAGTACATCGATGAGACAATGCCCTGGGCCTTGGCAAAGGATGAGGCAAAAAAAGACCGCCTAGCCTCTGTACTTTATAATCTGACAGAGGCCATTACAATTGGCGCCTCCTTATTACACTCCTTTATGCCGGAAACCTCAGAGAAAATTTTAAATCAGCTTAATACGTCTAAGAGAGAGCTGAAGGATATGGAGGTCTTTGGCCTTTATCCCTCTGGAAATAAGGTTGTGGAAAAGCCTGAAATCTTGTTTGCACGTATGGACATTAAGGAAGTTATGGAGAAGGTAGAAGCTATGGAAAAGTCAGCTTCCCAGGCTGCCTCAGAGGGAGAGGCAGGCAGTGCTGATAATGCTGCAGGTCAGACAGAGACAAGTATTGATATAGAAGCAAAGCCGGAAATCACATATGATGATTTTGCCAGACTCCAGTTCCAGGTAGGAGAAGTATTGGCATGCGAGGAAGTTCCAAAATCCAGAAAGCTGCTTTGCTCTCAGGTAAAGGTCGGCAGCCAGGTAAGGCAGATTGTCAGTGGAATCAAGGCTCACTATACGCCGGAGCAGATGGTAGGTAAGAAGGTTATGGTAATCACTAATTTAAAGCCTGCTAAGCTTGCAGGACTTGTATCAGAAGGAATGCTGCTCTGTGCAGAGGATGAAAACGGGGATCTGTCTCTGATGACTGTAGATAGAGATATGCCGGCTGGAGCAGAGATCTGTTGATTAAGGAGCCAGGTGTATGATAGCAAAGGAGAAAAAAAGATCCAGAAAAATCATAATCTGGATAGCTCTTACGATTATCCTGTTGGCATTGACTGTTTTCTTTGGTATGAAGGCTGGAAATCAGCCGAAGGAACAGATGGGAGAACAGGTTTCTGTGAAAGTAAAGGAAATTAAGGTAAAAAGCGGGATGTTCCATGTTGCTCAGCTGGATGTTACAGTAAGGTATGGTGGAGAAGAACACAGGCTGCGCGGTGTTCCTTTTAGCGCTCAGTTTCAGATGAAGTCTAGCGCCTCCTTCCGAATTCCGGTGACAGCATACCTCTATAAGGATAGATTATATTATAGTCCAGTCTGTATTCGAACATGGATAGATAATCTGTATTATTTTTTCTTAGCAGGAACAGCGGCCTGCCTGGTAGGTATTCTGAACTGTATTGGAGAGTATTATCGTGAGAAAAATGCTGCTTTGGGAATCAGAAAAAGATTCTTTTAACAGAGCAGAGTAAAAGATGAAAAAACTAGCAGAGAGGCTGCTGCAAAACAACTATTTTATACAATACACCAAAACATAAAAGTTTTACCAATGTATTGTATGAGAAATTGATTTTGCAGCAGCCTCTTTCTGTCCTATGAAAGCTCCCTTTTCCAGGAAATGGAAATATTAAGTTCCGGTGTGCCAGATACGTCGGATGCTTTCATTCACGGCGATGCGCTAATGGTGCTCATAAAGATTGATTGAGCAGGTAGTTTATTTATAATTTATAATGATTCAAGGCAGCTAAGAATCCGGTAAGACAGATCTGCAACTTGGAAGCTATCAGGAAATTGGTTGATTTCCATAGAATAATAGCCAGAGTATGCAATGTCATGAAATGCAGTTAAAATGTGGTGAAAATCAATGGTACCGCACAAAGGAACCAGCCGTTTGGAATCAGATAGCGGATGGAAAATATTTTGGCACCTTTCCCAATGAAATATTTATAATGAAAAATGATGTGAAACAAAAGTTTCTGAAGAAACAAAAAGAAAACAAAATGAAACATTAGAAAAACTTATGATGTAAAAAAGACTAAAAATTTATAGAAAATATACAAAAAAGGAATAAAATTTTCGTTAAGTTTTTACAAGGTTTAGAAAAAATCTCATATTGGCATAGACTTTGCTTTTATATGACTATAAGGGATAGTAAATAAACAGGAAGGAGAATAATACTATGAGCAAAAAACCGATCTTAGGAATTATCTTAGGGGATGCTGCTGGAGTTGGGCCAGAAATTATAGCAAAGATAGCAGCGGATAAGTTTTTCGATGAATACTGCTGTCCGATTATTTTAGGGGATTTAAGAGTGTTTGAAAGAGGCTGTAAGATAGCTGGCGTTGAAGTAAAGACACAGGTGATAAGTGATGTATCAGAAGCAACATGGGAAGATGGAATCCCCCTTTTGGATCAGCATGATCTGGATCCGGCTGATGTTCCCTTTGGTGAATTGAGCATCGAGAGCGGACGTGCATGTTTGAATCTTTTAAAGCTGGGAATTGAATTGTTCCAAGAAAAGAAAATTGATGGCTTCAGTTTTGCTCCATTAAATAAAGCAGGTATGATCCAGGCAGGCTGTAAGTTTGAAAGCGAGCATCATTATATGGCCCATCTCCTGAATCATACAGCTCCATTCGGGGAGATTAATGTGGTTGACAATATGTGGACTACAAGAACTACCAGCCATATTCCGATTTCTAAAGTAAGCGAAAACCTTACCATTGATAAGATTGTACGTGCAATTACATTGGCTAATACAACATTGAAAACGACAGGCCTCGAAAGCCCGAGAATCGGTGTTGCAGCTCTGAATCCTCATTGTGGAGAAAATGGAAAGTGCGGGCGGGAAGAGATCGATGTAATCACGCCAGCTATTGAAGAGGCAAAGAAGCAGGGAATCAATGCAAGCGGCCCATGGTCTTCTGACATTCTGTTCCACAAGGCTTTTGTAGGAGAAGAGTTTGATGGTGTTGTAACCATGTACCATGATCAAGGCCAGATTGCTCTAAAGTTAAGGGGATTTGAGAGAGGAATTACCATTGCAGGCGGACTTCCTGTTCCGATTGCGACCTGCGGACATGGTACGGCTTATGATATTGCAGGAAAAGGGATTGTCAAGACAACATCTTTTGAAAATGCAATTAAAATGACAGCAAAGATGGCAGCGAATGTCAGAGGCTGATTTTCAAGAGAAAGCTTAGAAGGAAACGACTCTTTTCATACAAGATTCAGGTTTCAAAACAGTTGTGAAATAAAGAATCTCGCTTTGCGGGATTCTTTTTCAAAGCTGACAATGTAGTGAGAAAAGAATTTTTTGAAAAGGTTGCAAAAGGTTTCAGATACAAAACAAAAATGAAACATTTTAGCCTAAATATAATCTGTTATACCATTTAGGCTGTCAGGATTAAAACTTGACGGTGGTTAAAAAAATCCGTATAATGATATCAGGCTATAGAATTGGGGACAACTGTATAAAAAACAAGAGAAATATTCAGGAAATACGAATAAAAAAAGAGATATTTAAAAATTGGCACAGTTTTTGCTTATCTTTTTTGATAAATGTAAAATATTAAGAAAAAGGAGAAGGGACTATGAAATTATGTTATCAGGTAGCTACACCAGATGTAGCAATTGCAGATTCCGTAACTGCTTATCAGGGGCCTTTGGCAAAGAGCTTTAGCGATTTGGCTGCTCTTGGCTATGATGGTGTTGAGCTAATGACATTGGATCCTGCGAAACTGGATTGGGCAGAGGTAAAGGCTGAGGCAGATAAAAATCATCTGAGCGTTGCTCTGGTATGTACTGGAGAAGTATTTGGTCAGCTTCACTGGAGTTTTGCAGATCCAGATGAAGAGATTAGAAGGAAGGCAATTGACAGAAGTAAAGTGATTATTGATTTTGCAAGCTATCTTGGAGCTAACGTAAATTTTGGAAGGATCCGCGGCCAGTACTGCAGCGCTTTAAGCAAAGAAGAAACAGAAAACTTTGCTGTTCAGGCATTTCAGGAGTTAAGCGATTATGCTGCTGATAAAAATGTAGTTCTTGCTCTTGAAACTGTTACAATCATGCAGACGAATTTTATTAATACTCTAGCAGAAGGCGCAGCTATGGCAGACCGTGTAAACAGACCAAATTTCAAGCTGATGATGGATGTATTCCATCTGAACCTGGAGGAAAAGGATATCTGTGAGGCGATCCGTAAATACAGCAGCTACAATGTCCATGTACACCTTGCTGATAATAACAGAAGATATCCAGGTCATTGTGGGATGGACTTTGAAAAGGTACTTTCTACGTTTAAAGAATGCGGTTATGACGGCAATTTCTGTACTGAGATTTTCCAGATTCCGAACCAGTATGAAGCAGCTAAGGGTGCAATTGAGCATTTAAGACCGATTTTAGACCGTGTTTATGGAAAGAAGGCATAAAACCATGAAAAGCATCGCATTAATCCATACAGTAAAAAGTGTTGCTAATACTTTTGAGGATACCATGAAGAAAGGGCTGTCTGAGGAGGTAAAAGTATATAATCTTCTGGATGAGTTCTTGGCAAAAAATCCCAATGAAATCGGAGAGTTTACGATTGAAAACCGCAATCGTCTTTTTAACGATGTAAAAACCGCAGAGCTGACAGGGGCTGATGTGATTGTAACCACATGTTCCACACTAACCCCAGTCATAGAGATGATCCGTCCTTTTGTAAAAACTCCAGTTATTGCGATTGATGATGCCATGGCAAAAAGGAGTGTTACCTTTGGCCCTAAGATATTGGTTATGGCAACGGCAGAAAGCACGATTGGCCCGACTGTAGAGAAGGTGGCAAAGGAAGCTGCTTTGGCCGGTATAGAGCCAGAGATTTCCACACTTGTTATGATGGATGCATTTAAGGCAATGCAAGCCCTTAACATGGACGAACATGACTGTATATTAAGAGAGCGGGCAAAGGAAGTGAAGGGGTATGATTGTATCGTGCTAGCACAGGCTTCTATGGCCCATATGGATGGAGAGATTGAAGAGATAACAGGCTGCCCGACCCTGTCTAGTCCGGCACTGTGCATTGCCCAGGTGGATGAAGTAATAAGGGCAGTTTAAAGGTAAGTCCGGCAGAACAGAAGAAAGCTGTTATGGCAGGAAAAAATGAACAGGAATGTCTGGCTGGGAACAGGCAGATTTATAGAGGGTGTTGCAGAAAAACAGGCAATTCACGAGAACCTTAGTGTCTGGCAGAATTTGTTAGCAGGTTATGTGCTATTGCAGTTATGCAGCGCCCTCTTAACTGTGACTGGCCTGCATGTAAATGCAGCAGGGTTCCTGGAAGGGGGAAGGGATATGGTAAAGATACTGGTCTTTATACCACATTTGGATATGAAGGAGCGATTTGAAAAGGTGGTATCCAGGCTTGACTTGTCGGATAATATGGATATTGAACTGGTCCATGTATTCGGTACACCGCAGTCTCTGGCAGATAACAGAGAAGCTGACATTATTGTGGCAAGGGGTATGACCTATGATTATCTCCATACGGTTTTTCCGGACAAACATATGATAAGGATACAGCTGACCAGCTTTGATATTTTTGATGCATTGGTACGTGCGCGGGATGATTTTCATCCAAAACGGATGGCACTCTGTATCCATAATCAGGAAATTCATGCTCATTCATTAAAAAGCTTGGAAGAGCTTTGTAGGGCTGATATTGATCTGTATGATGTATGGGATGAGGATAGTTCAAAGAAAGCGATCGAAAAAGGCCTTAAGCGTGGTACGGAAGTATTTATAGGTGCAGGTACTATATGCGGCCTTTGTGATGAAAAGGGAGTGGCAAGAGTCCATATTGAGACAAAAAATGCTGCCATCGATGCTGCCATCCGCTCAGCTGTCAGTGTTGCCAGGACAATGAATATAGAACGGATGAAGTCCAGTATTTTGTATACTATTTTAAATAAAAACGAAGATGCGATTATTGCCGTGAATGAAGAAGGGAAGGTTCTGGCTGTCAATAACCAGACCTACCGTACCTTTCAGGTTTCAACAACAGAACGGGTAGTTGGTTATCCCATGGAGCGTATTTCCCCCAGGTTGAATTGGAGACAGGCTGCCTTAAAGGGCAGCAGCAACACTTCGGAGCTGATGGAAATAAGAGGAAAAAAGTACTATGTGGAATATCATCCAATTATTGATGATTCGACAGGAGCAGGAACCCTTATTGTAACAAAGAGTGCGGAACAGATCCAGGAAACAGAAATAAAGCTTCGCCAAAGTCTGAGTGAAAAGGGATTGACGGCAAAGTATACATTTGACGATATTATCGGTGCCAGCCAGGCAATTCACGATAACATCAGGATGGCAAGACGCTATAGCCGTGTGGACTCTAATGTATTGATTATAGGGGAAACTGGTACAGGGAAGGAACTGTTTGCCCATAGCATCCACCAGGAGAGCAGCAGAAGGGACGAGCCCTTTGTAGCTCTGAATTGTGCGGCTCTGCCGGAAAATCTTCTGGAAAGCGAGCTGTTTGGATATGAACCAGGAGCCTTTTCCGGGGCTTCAAAAAATGGAAAAATAGGATTATTTGAGCTGGCCCATAGAGGTACAATTTTTCTGGATGAGATAGGGGAGGTGCCTATTGCCCTCCAGGCAAAGCTTTTGCGTGTGCTTCAGGAAAGGGAAATACGGCGAATTGGAAGCGACAGGGTAACACCTGTTAATGTACGGGTGATATCTGCTACAAATATCAATATTGAAAAACAGATTGAAGAAGGAAATTTTCGCTCGGACTTGTATTATAGGCTGAACCTTTTGGATATTGTAATACCGCCCCTCCGGGAGAGGAAGGAAGATGTACAGGATCTGGTGGATTATTATCTGACCAGGTTTGCCTGTGACATGGGAAGGAGAATCCCAAGGGTATCAAAGGAAGCAGCTAGAATGCTGCGGGAATATGACTGGCCGGGCAATGTAAGAGAGCTGAGAAACATATGCGAACGGTTGATTGTTTTGACCGAAACAGAAGAAATCAGAGAAGAGGATTTGTTCTGCTTGAAGATTTTTAAGGATTATCAAAGACGTGGGAAACAAAAAAGTGAGAAAAAAGAAAGTTATGATGATATCTATGAGCAGCTGCAGCCTAGACGGAAAAAGCAGGATATTGCAAAGGAATTAGGAGTAAGCCGCACTACATTATGGCGTATGGCAAAACGTCAAGAAAAGCTGAACCGCAGTGAAAACCGCGGAGTGGAATAAAGAAAAGCTGAGCAAGAAAGCGCGAAACTATTTGCCGCGGCGTGATTTGCTTCGCAAATTGCGCCGGATAGGCAGCTCTTATAAAACAGCATCAAAAGACAAATGAACCCCCATGGGCATAATCAGCGCACTACTATGGAAAGTATCCAGTGCATTTTGCATACCTGAATTCAGTTTTCTACTTCGCGGAAAAGGGTACTTTCACAGTGAAAACAGACTAAAATATGTAAATGACAAGAATGGGCTGGGAATCTAAAAAATAGGTTCCAGGCTCTATTTTTTTATCTAGAAAGGGAAATTTTTTGTAAATTTGGTTAAAAAACTCCTTTAAAAACGTTTCTGTGATTATCAAGTTGGAAATCAGGGAAGTTAGAGTATAATATGAGAGAGGGGAATTTGGGGCTTGTTTTGACATGGATCGGCACGAAGAGTGATAACATACGGTCATTGCACTTAGATGTCCGTTCATATCATCAACAAAACTCTGATCATATTTATGCCGATATATACGATATAACCATAGAAGGCAGGTGGTAAAGATGCTTTCCATAGCAGTATGTGATGATGAAGTTATAGAATGCTGCAATATGGCAAGAAAAATCAAAAAAATTTTGGAAGAAATGAAAATACCATGCCTTATTCGTCAGTTCTGCAATGGCAGGGAGCTGCTCCAGGCTTGTGAAAGTTTTGATATTATTTTTCTTGACATTATTATGTGTGATCTGGATGGAATAAAAACAGCAAAGATTTTCCGTGAGAAGGCATTTGACAAAATTCTTATTTTTGTATCTTTTAGCAGGGAGTATGTGTTTGAAGCATATGATGTAGAGGCTTTTCAATACCTGTTGAAGCCAGTTGATGATATAAAACTTAAAAATGTGCTGCGAAAAGCTGTCCTAAAAACAGAAAGCCGTTCACAGGAATTTATTATTGTCAGCAGAGAAAGGCAGAAAAAGAAATTGTTTCTGGATGATATATATTATTTCGAGATTAAAGGAAGGATGATTGATGTCCATGGAACAGAAGGTGTTTTTACATATTATGAACAGATAGGAAGCTTGGAGGGTAAGCTATGGGATAAAGGTTTTTTCCGATGCCATAAAAGCTACCTCATAAATTTGAAATACGTTGATGTGTATAACAGGCAGGAAGTTATTCTGGAAAATGGAGAAAAAATCATGATTGCAAAAAGAAGATACGACGAATTCTGTCAGAAAATACTCAAGTTTATGAGGGAAAATGGAGGAATCATATGAAATATATCTTAGATTATGCAGACCTCTTAATAGATGTATCAGGTTATTTGGGCTATATATGGGCGGCAGATAAATTCTGCAAAAAATATTTAGAGGCTTCAAAAAAGAATGAACTGTTGTTTATGATTTTTTCCATTAGCGGCTGGCTGCTAATGAATATTGGAAATAGACGGTATCTCATTCCGCATATTTTCTTTATGATGTTGAGCCATATATTTTTTATGGGATTAGTATTATTGCTGTTTCGGGCAGAAAGGGAGAAAAAAATTCTGGCGGCTTCCATATTAATGATAGCTATGACATTGGTAAAAAATTGCTGTGAGTCTCTTTTAGCATGTCTTACACTGGTTTTCTTGCACACAGTAAAAAAGATTCCAGAACCTTTTTTTAATGAGCTGGAATCGGGTCTGATTACCTGTGTCAGCTTTGCTATGGTGATATTGGCTGTCTATTGGATGTCAAAGCATCTTATGCCTGTCTTTTCTGACAAGCCAAGAAAATGGTATATTATATTGGCAATTCCTTTGCTTGTGATTACCACAGTATTCGATGTAGCCAGCTGGGGTGCGTGCAATGGCATTATGGTCAGAAGCGGAGGCAATATGGGATTGTATTATGACCAGATTTTCAGCCACACGGAATTTTGTGTTCTGGCAGTCTTATCTATGTCTGCTGCAGGGTTTTATCTGTTCGGAATGGAGCGGATTTACCTGGAACAGGAAAAAAGCAGTCACTACCATTTACAGATAGCGGTTTACAAAATGCTGGAAGAGCAGTACAAGCAGTCAGAACGGTTACGGCATGACATGAAAAACCATATCGCTGCTCTGTCAGGGCTGTTCCATAATAAAGAATGGGAGAAGATGGGCAGCTATTTGAAAAATATGGAGGGCAGCAGCCTGGAGGATGGAGATATTACAGGGAATAAGGCGGTGGATGCACTCCTATACCAGAAGCGGAAACGAGCACAAAAGGAAAATATCAAATGGGAATGTGACGTACAAATATCAAAAGTATGCTGTATCAACGAGTTTGATTTATGCGTATTGTTTGGAAACATATTGGATAATGCAATGGAAGCATGCGAAAGACTGCAGTGCAATGAACTGCATGGCAGTGGAGACTGTTTTATTAATATTCAGGCGAAAACAGTAAAAAAATGCTTTCTTCTTGAAGTAAAAAACAGTATGGATATGATGGAAAGGTATGTAGATGGATTTACGAATAAGGAGAATCCGCAGGAGCATGGAATCGGCCTGCTGAATGTCAGTGATGTGGTACATAGATATAGCGGTGCAATGAATATAGAAGCCGAAAACGGCATCTTTGTGATTTCCATTCTGATGCCTTTAAACGCTGCCGCATATGACATGAAACAGGCTGTTTGAAGCATAAAGCTAATATCCTGTATTTATGCTGCCGAAAAAACAAATAGAACAAAAGAAGGCTTTTAAAATTTTTTAGAAAGAGCACATAAAGGAGGCGGTGTTATGAATACAAAGACCCTAGAAGGGCTTGTAGGGGCAAGGACAAATATGAACCTTATGAATACTCCTATGCAGGTTTTTGAGGACGCAGAACGCAGAGGCGATACAGCAACAATGGAAAGGGCAATAGGATATGCAGGCGAATGTGCAGACAAGGCGGAGGAATATAAGGCGGAAGCTGATAAGGGAATGGAAGAGGATGCAAGGGAAGCCAGGGAAAAAGCAAAATTAGAGTGTGAAAAGGTTGTCCAGAAGCGTAAGGAAGAACATAAAAAACTGGAAGAGAGGATTGATGAAAGCAGAAGCAGGGATACAAACACAGATACTGTGGAAATTAGTGAGGAAGGAAACGTATTATTAAAAGACAATATGGCTTTAGATAATACGGGTTCTGATAAAATAAAGGTTGATACTGTAAAAGAACCTATAACATATACAAAAACAGGAGAGGTGACCTATACGGAACAGAGTGCAAACATTTCCGTTTCTGTATAGAAAGATAAGAAGTGGATGGAAATCAAATCGTAAAAAATCCTATGGCTCACAGGGAGACAGTAGAATTTTTACGATTTGATTTCCATCTTTTTTGATTTTCCTATAGGGCAAGACCAAAAAGGATATAAGCAAAAATGAGTGAAACAATTGCTGCCTGGACGGAGTAAGGGCAGAGGTTAGGATTTCTGGAAAGTCAGAATATGTTTGCGGTTTTTGCGTCTTTGGGGAAATCCTCAGAACTGTGATCGTCAAAATCACTGTCAAAATCATCATCAAAATACTCAAAGAAATCATCAAACCAGTCGGAATCATAAGAATCATAGTAAGGGGTTTTGTAGTAGGGATCTCCATCTAAATAGTAATCCGAATAATGATTATAGGGGTCCTCCTCCTTTGAGGCTTTGAACGGGACAGCAGAGTTTGAATAAATAAGGTAAAGCTTATCTGCATCCCTGGGAACAATAAAGATCAGATTCCCTGTCCGTGAGGAATTCTTAAATAAACGGATTTTATTATTATAATCAGGGAGCTGGTCATTAATATAAGTGCTTTTCTCTGGTGTAACGGCATAGCCATCCAGATCGTCCCAAGTAAGGAGGAAATCACTGGCAGGCACAAATAAAATAGCAGATTCTTTAAAGCGGCTTTCTGCCGTAATATTCACAACTAGATATCTCCAATCTTTGTCACCGGGCTCTTCTGCTTCAAAGGTTTCATAGAGACCAGCGGAATTGACGGTTATATTGACAATATCATTTTTCAGAGTATCCCCTTTTTCAAGAAATTTCAGATCACTTGGCATTTTTTGACTGACAGGCATGTCAGCAGTATCGTCAGGCAGAGGGTCTTCATGGGAAAAGGATTGCTGGTTTTGAATGGGATAATAGAAACAGCCTGAGGTATAAAAACAAGTGATGAGAGCAGCAGCGGTAAAAATGTATTTTTTCATATCATATATTCTCCAGTGTGTGCGATACAAGTTATATATTTTTGCGTAAATATCCCATCTTATAGAGATAATACCATATCACCAACCATTAGGTTATGGATAAACCATACGTCTCCTTGATAATATCATGTCACCAACCACTAAGGTTGATAATAAGGGCTACGCTTCCTTGATAATACCATGTCACCAACCGCAAGGTTGATGATAAGGGATACGTTTCCTTATTATACCATGTCACCAACCGCAAGGTTGATGATAAGGGATACGTTTCCTTATTATACCATATTTTTTCAGAAAGCGGTGGGAATTACAGAATATAGACGAAAATAATTTATTGTGTTATACTATATAGACCAGGCAGACAGAATATGGTGGATAAAAGCACAATATGTAAGGAGACCGGATATGAAAGAAAAGGTAAAAGTCAGGGGGCAGCTGAAGATTTATCTACAATGGCCGCTTTTGATGTCAGCATTAGTGGTTTTTATGAATCTGGTAGTCGGATGCATAAATTCTATTGCCGGGCTGATTATGTCAGTGTTTACGATTATATATGCGGCGATTGCGCTTTGGCTTTACATTTATAGAAGAAAAAAACTTCTGGGCGGTCTGGTAGAATTTTCTTCCGAATATGCATGGGTACAAAAGCAGCTTCTTTCTGAGCTGGCTTTGCCTTATGCCCTGGCTGACGAGGAGGGACGGCTGCTTTGGCTGAACGGTAAGTTTGAGGAGATTCTTACTGATGAAAAGGGAAGGGTTGCGAGGAAAAATCTGACAGCCTTGTTTCCAGAGATAACGAAGGAAATCTTGAGCTCCCGAGATGCAGTTACCCTTCATACGGTATATGGAGAACGTCTATATCAGATGGATTTAAAGCCAGCCTTCCTGGACTTGGAACAGGAGAAAAAACTGGGTATCCAGGAAGAGGATGAGAAGCTGATAGCCATATATCTTTTTGATGAAACACAGATCGTAGAATACAAGCAGGAAATCAATAACCAGAAAATGGTCTGCGGCCTGATCTATCTGGATAATTACGAAGAGGCACTGGAGAGTGTAGAGGAGGTAAGACGGTCCCTTCTTACAGCATTGATAGACAGGCGGATAGGCAAGTATATCACAGGACTGTGCGGAATTGTAAAAAAGATAGAAAAAGATAAATACTTTTTTGCCATTAAACAGATGTATGTGGACAGACTGAGAGAAACCCGCTTTTCCATTCTGGAGGAGGTCAAAACGGTAAATATCGGCAATGATATGGCCGTAACCTTAAGCATTGGTCTAGGAATTAATGGGGAGAGCTACAGCCAGAATTATGATTTTGCCAGAATTGCTATTGATATGGCTTTGGGAAGAGGTGGGGACCAGGCAGTCATTAAGGATGGGTCCCACATCCAATATTATGGAGGAAAGAGCCAGCAGGCAGAGAAAAGTACAAGAGTAAAAGCTAGGGTAAAGGCTCATGCATTAAAGGAGCTGATGGATTCTAAAGACAGATTGCTGATTATGGGGCATAAGCTGGCAGATATTGATTCTCTGGGAGCAGCCGTGGGTATTTACCGCATAGCAATGTCAATGAATAAAAAAGCTAATATTGTAATTAATGATATCACCTCGTCAGTGCGGCCTATGCTGGAACGGTTTAAAACCAGCGGAGATTATCCAGATGACATGTTTATCACCGGCGGAAGGGCAATGGAAATGGCAGATAATATGACTATGCTGGTAGTAGTAGATGTAAACCGCCCCAGCATTACTGACTCACCAGAGCTTCTCCAGACGATTAAAACCATTGTGGTATTAGATCACCATCGGCAGAGCAGTGAGATTATCAGCAATGCAGTGCTGTCCTATGTAGAGCCCTTTGCTTCATCGGCATGTGAGATGGTGGCAGAGGTGCTTCAGTACATTGCAGATGGGATTAAGATCAAGCAGATTGAGGCAGATGCCATGTATGCAGGCATTGTAATTGATACCCAGAATTTTACGAACCAGACAGGGGTAAGAACCTTTGAGGCAGCGGCGTTTTTAAGGCGTTGTGGGGCTGATGTGACAAGAGTAAGAAAGATGTTTCGGGATAATATGGCTGACTATAAGGCTAAAGCCCTGGCTATTAGCAATGCAGAGGTATTTGCAGATGCATTTGCTATCAGTATATGTCCGTCAGAAGGTCTGGAAAGCCCGACAATTATAGGAGCTCAGGCAGCGAATGAATTAATGGATATTGCAGGAATTAAAGCATCCGTTGTCTTATCTATGTATAACGATGTGGTGTATATCAGCGCCAGGTCAATTGATGAAGTAAATGTTCAGGTTATGATGGAACAGCTTGGAGGCGGAGGCCATAGAACGATTGCCGGCGCTCAGCTAGCCGGAATAACACTAGAGGAGGCTAAGGAACGGGTAAAGGATTTAATCCGGTCCATGCTTGAGAAAGGAGAGTTAACATAAAATGGAACTTGTATTATTAGAGGATGTAAAGGCATTAGGGAAAAAAGGACAGATCGTAAAGGTGAGCGATGGTTATGCAAGAAATTTTATTCTTCCTAAAAAGTTGGGAGTAGAGGCTACAACAAAAAATCTAAATGATTTAAAGCTTCAGAAGGCAAATGAGGCAAAGCTTGCAGCTGAACAGCTTGCAGCGGCAAAAGAGCTGGCTGAAAAAATCAGCCAAGCATCCATAACCCTGGGCATGAAGGCCGGAGAGGGCGGAAAGGCATTCGGATCAGTTTCCAGTAAGGAAATTGCAGCAGCAGCAAAGGAGCAGTTGGGCCTGGATATTGATAAAAAGAAGCTGGTTCTTCCAGAGCCGCTAAAAACATTTGGGACTCATGAAGTTCCTATTAAGCTTCACAAGGATGTAATGGCAAGGTTGGCTGTTAAGGTTATAGAGGCATAAGAATAGATGTGAGGGTAAGATAAATGCACAAAGCAGCTGGCTGGGAAGATAAAACCAAAGGAAGGAATAAGGATCAAATATGGATGAGGCCCTATTAAAGCGTGTCCAGCCAAATAGTATAGAGGCAGAGCAATCGGTAATTGGTTCTATGCTAATGGATAGAGAGGCGATTATTGCCGCTTCAGAAATGGTTACAGGCGAGGATTTTTATCAGCGTCAGTATGGCATCATGTTTGAATCCATGGTAGAGCTGTTTAATGAGGGAAAGCCAGTAGATCTGGTGACACTTCAGAACCGACTGAGGGAAAAGGATGTACCGCCAGAAGTAAGCAGTCTAGAATTTGTCCGCGATATCATTACTACGGTACCCACTTCTGCCAATGTAAAATCCTATGCTGGCATTGTAAGGGAAAAAGCAGTTTTAAGAAGATTGATAAAAATAAATGAAGAAATAGCCAATACCTGCTATGCAGGAAAGGAAAGCTTAGAAAACATTCTGGCTCACACAGAAAAATCTGTATTTGATCTGCTCCAAAACAGGATGGGAGGAGATTTTGTACCTATCAAACAGGTGGCTTTAAATGTACTTGAAAAAATTGAGCTAGCCTCTAAGACAAAGGATACAGTTACAGGAATTCCTACAGGATTTATTGATCTGGATTATAAGACTTCAGGAATGCAGCCCTCTGATTTTATATTGATTGCTGCCAGGCCCTCTATGGGAAAGACTGCATTTGTCCTTAATCTGGTGGAGCATGTAGCAGTGAAGAAGGGGATGCCCTGCATGGTTTTCAGCCTGGAAATGTCAAAGGAGCAGCTGGTAAACCGAATGCTTGCCATGGAGTCCAATGTAGATTCTCAAAAGCTGCGTACAGGAACTCTGACAGATGAAGACTGGGATGCTGTTGTGGAAGGCATTGGAGTAATTGGAAGTTCTAAGCTGATTATTGATGATACGCCTGGTATTTCCATTACAGAGCTGCGTTCCAAGTGTAGAAAGATGAAGCTAGAATATGGGCTGTCTATGGTAATTATCGATTATCTCCAGCTAATGTCAGGATCTGGAAAAGGAGGAGATAACCGACAGCAGGAAATTTCTGAGATTTCCCGTTCTTTGAAAGCCCTTGCAAGGGAACTGAATGCTCCAGTCATCGCCTTGTCTCAGCTGAGCCGCGCCTGTGAGACAAGACAGGATCATCGGCCTATGCTTTCAGATCTGAGAGAGTCAGGGGCTATTGAACAGGATGCAGATGTAGTTATGTTCCTTTACAGGGATGATTACTACAATAAAGACACAGAGAATCCGAATATAGCAGAAGTAATTATAGCAAAGCAGCGCAATGGCCCTATTGGCACGATCAATCTAGTCTGGCGTCCTGAATACACAAAATTTGTCAACATGGCAAAATAGCAGGATGCTTTTAGCAAACAAGGGGCCTATGCTTTTGCGCTTTAGATTTGCTTTTCTTCTGAGGACAGGGAGTCCATGAAAAAAATATTTTCTATAAAATTATATTAGTCATATTTTCCAGAAGCCTCTCATAAAATATAAACAGGTTAGGAAATCTTGTTAACTAAAGGAGAGGATTTAGTCATGAGTGAGATACATTACTTAATATCGGATGCATCCAAGAAAGTAGACGTGGAGTCGCATGTACTAAGATACTGGGAAGATGAATTGGAATTAAAGATTCCCCGGAATGAAATGGGACATCGTTATTATACAGATTTTCACATCCGCCTGTTCCGCCAGATAAAAGGGCTGAAGGAAAAGGGATATCAGCTAAAGGCAATAAAAACAGCTTTGGAAAAAATGACGGAAGAGGGAAAAGAGGAGCTGTCAGATGAGATGATGAATGAGGCAGCAGCAGCTCTGTGTGAAAGTGCTGCTTCGGGAACAAATCTGGTTTCTCTGCCTAACGGAGGGGGACAAGCCCTTCAGGGAATGACAGCAGAGGAAAAGATGGAACAGTTTCAGGAAATTATGAATCATATTATTGGACGAGCCCTGGAGCATAATAATGAGCAGTTGAGCCAGGATATCAGCCATCTCGTTAATGATAAAATGGTTAAAGAGATGGAATATTTGATGCGGGTTAATGACGAAAAGGAAGAAGAACGGTTTAAACAGCTGGATGAGACGATCCGTGCCTACCAGAAGGAAGGAAAAGGACGAGCAGAGGCAGCTGCTTCTAAAATTCCATTTTTTAAAAAAAAGAAGTTCGGGCGGAGCGGAAAGAAAATGTGATAGTTCTCTGAGCAGGCAGTTTTGGAGCCTGAACTTGGTTTAGAAAACGAAGATATAAGTAAAAATGTGTCTGCAGACAGTAAGATGAGAATGTCTGCAGGCGCATTTTTTTGTTTACAAAAGTATCCTTTTCTGCGCAGCAGAAAACTGAGTTCAGGTATGCCCAGTGAGCTAGCTGCGTTTATTCATGGCGGAGTGTTGACCTTGCGCATGAAGGCCTATAGGCTTTGGATGACTTGAAGCATTATGAAAAGAAGTTTGTGTTAATAGATAAAAAAAGAGATTAAAATCTTGTTTATTTGTGCAAATGTACCAAATGGTACATTTTCTATTTTTGAGACGTGATATAGTAAATATAAAATATACGAGTCAAAGGAGGAAAGTCCATGTCAGGAGAGTACCATAAGAGATTAAAAGATCCGATCTTGTGCCGGGAGCCGGCCTGCCAGATTGCATTGCTGCAGAGAAGCCATGAAGGCAGAGGGAATCGATGTAATCCCGATACAGAATGTTATCCAATATTCCGGTTTGAATGAGATGAAAGGAGGAGTACTATGAAACGGATTATTTCATTGTGCATTGCTTCAGTATTATTGGCTGCTGTCTTATCCGGCTGCGGCGGAAGTTCGTCCTCCGGAGGCTCTTCGGGCGGCGAAGGTGCCGGAAAAGAGGCTTCGGCAGACAGCGGTAAAACCTATACTATTAAGCTGGCCCACCAGGCATCGGAAACACATCCCTGGCAGTGGTCTGCTCTAAAATTTAAAGAATTAGTGGAAGAACGAACAGAAGGAAAAGTGAAGGTGGATGTATATTTTGGAGGAACACTGGGCTATGACCGGGATCTAATTGAAGGAATGCAGGGGGGAACAGTGGACATGGCCTATGTTACAACTGCCCCTTTGGCTGGGTTTGTAAAGGATGTAGGGATTTTGGATCTCCCTTATGTGTTTGAAGACTGGGAACATATGGAGAAGTTTGTAACCTCTGATGCAGCAGGAAAGCTGGCAGAAAAAGTGAATGAGATTGGGCTTGTAAACATATGCTTTTATCCTAATGGCTTCCGCCATGTTACGAATAATGTCCGGCCGATTAATAGTCTGGAGGATTTGAAGGGACTAAAAATGCGGGTTATGCAGTCTGACGTGTTTATTGATACTTTTAATGCTTTAGGGGCATCTGCTGTCCCCATGGGCTGGTCTGAGGTTCCCACCTCTTTACAGCAGGGGACAATCGACGGACAGGAAAATGGAACTATAACCAACTATTCTAACAATATCTGGGAATACCAGAAGTATATGTCTCTTACCAATCATTGTGCCTATATGACTACATTGATAGGAAGTAAGACTCTGCTTGGCAAGCTTCCTTCAGAATACTATGAGATCGTGGTGCAGGCTGGGATTGAAGCAACACAGTATGGTATAGAGCGGATACAGGAGGAAGAAGGAAAGCTTCTGGAGGAAATTAAATCTAAAGGAATGGCAATCAATGAGCTGGATACCTCCTCATTAGCAGAGGCTACTGCAGGAGTGCGCGAAGCATTTACTGCTGAAAATGGTGGGGAAATCATGGATTCCATTAAGGCTTTAAAATAGGATTAGGATAAGGAAGACTCATCAATTCTCTGTATAAGGAGGCAAGTCATGATAAAACTTTTCCACAAATTAAGCGACAGCCTGGATAAGCTATGTAAGTTTCTTGTAATTATGTCCATTGTCACGCTGATCCTTGTGATGTTTCTTCAGATTTTAAAGAGGGCGGTTTTAGGCAGTGCGATTTCCTGGGCTGATGGTATGGCAAGATATATGCTGATTTGGAGCACTTTCCTTGGGGCAGCTGTAGCAACGAAAGAAGCCAGCCACATTTCCCTTACCTTTATTCAGGATAAGCTTTCAGGAAAGGCCAGAGAGCTCTTTGATTGTTTGATTATCCTGTGTTCCATAATCCTTTCTTTGGCAGTTGTCTATACGGGATTTAAGGTGATCCAGCTTGTGCTGCCCCAAAAATCAGATTCCTTACCAATTTCTGTGGCATGGATTTATGCAGCGATTCCTTTTTCAGAAATCGTAATGGCAATCCACCTCATAGATAGCTTTTTAGAAAAAACAGCCAATCTCATGAGAAAGAAGGCAGGTGATACAGCATTATGACAGCATTTCTTTTTATATCATTATTAGGCTTTATGTTTCTGGGAATTCCGATTTCTCTTTCTATCGGACTTTCCAGCCTGCTTTACATTATTTTAAATGATGTTCCGATTCTTGTGCTTGTCCAGCGTATGTTTACTGGAACTGACTCCATTGTTTTAGTAGCAATTCCCTGTTTTATTGTGGCAGGAGCGGTTATGGAGGTGGGAGGGCTGGCAAGCCGTCTGACAAAAGCAGCTGATGCCGTTATAGGACGGATTACAGGTGGACTCAGTATAGTAACGATTATGACCTGTATGCTATTTGCAGCGATATCAGGCTCTAATGTAGCTACAACAGCAGCTGTTGGGGGAATCATGGTTCCTGAAATGGAGAAAAGGGGCTATGATAAGGCTTATTCTGCTACGGTTGCAGCTGCAGGGGGTGTTATGGGAGTAATCATTCCCCCCAGCCTGTCAATGGTAATATACTCTTCTATCACTGGTACCTCCCTTGCCGCTCTGTTTATGGCAGGAATTCCTGTAGGTATTATTATGGCAATCGGAATGTCTATTGTCTGCTACATTTATGCGAAAAGGGCCGGCTATTCAGGCTCAGGGAAAAAGAGCGGCAAGGAAATTGCCAGTGCATTAAAAGATGCTCTGTGGGCATTGGGAACCCCTGTAATTATGATTGGCGGTATTATGGGAGGAATCTTTACTCCTAGTGAAGCAGCAGTCGTAGCTGTTGTCTATGGGATTGTAGTTTCGATTTTTGTCTATAAAGAAATTACCATAAAGGATCTGCCGGGGATCTTTCTGAAAGGTATTGTAACCTCTGCTAAGATCATGTTTATTATGGCTAATGCTGCAGTATTAGGGTGGATTATGGCGTCAGAGCAAATACCTCAGCAGATTTTCAATGCGGTAAGCAGTGTATCAGGCAATCCAATCATATTGCTGCTTCTGATTAATGTCATTCTGTTGATTGCCGGCTGTTTTATGGAGACAGGAGCTTTGCTGATCATTGTAACGCCAATCCTGATTCCCTTTATATCTGCAATCGGAGTAAGCCCGATTCAGTTTGGCTTGATGATGATTCTGAATCTTTCCATAGGAAATCTGACACCACCCTTAGGAGTATGCCTGTATACGGGAGCTATGGTGGCAAAATGCAGGGTAGAGGATGTTTCCAAACGGGTATTGCCATTCCTTGCCGTATTGCTGATTATACTTATGTTAACAACTTATGTGGACGAGGTAACTATGTTCCTTCCCAGGATCATAATGCCTCAGGTTGTGGGCGGATATTGATTGTACTTCAATTACACGAATTATAAAAAGTTGATACAACCGGCGTGACATAGATCACATCGGTTGTATTGCGAAAAGAAACAGTGTATTATTTTTACGAGAATCATAGAATGCACTTTCTGAGTTTTCTTAAACTTCAGATGCCAAAGCAAGACGAGCCATACCATGCAGCATTCACATACAAGAAATTAAAAAGCAGCTTTGTTTTCAAAAAGGTTAGAAAATGGGTTTCATAACTTTAGGAAAATGTCTTTACGCGACCCCTGTTAATGATGTAAAATATTGTATAAGGGAAGTCCTGAAACAAAAGAAAGCCCCAAAACATTGGAAATCTCTATACCAGGATAAAGCAGGAGCTTATGAGAAATAAGAATTTATGCCCATTGTTCTGTTCAGTGTTGTATCAGGGTATAAAGAAAGGCGCTGAATATCTAAGGTATGGCAGGAAAAGGCCTGAATGTTTCCTGTCCTTCATGCTATGAGAGTCTAATAATCTTGTAGCATGAATAGGTATGTAGTTATTGCATGATGGAGTTTACATATGCAGACTGAGAGAAGGTCTCTTTGGTTTCAGGAGCCCTCGGAGTGGAAGCTTAGGCTTACTTCCGTATAAGAAAACAGGGAGGGACGATATATGCTGAATGCATCCGTGCTTACACAATATCCATCTATGGATATTGCCAAGGTACAGGCTGTACTGGAGGAGGAAGTAAAGAAAGACAGGCACAAAATCGTGGTATTGGATGATGATCCTACAGGAGTACAGACGGTCCACGATATTTCCGTTTATACAGACTGGTCGTATGATAGCATTAAGAAGGGCTTTGAGGGAGACGATAAGCTGTTTTATGTTTTGACAAATTCCAGGGGTTTTACAGTGGAGCAGACTACAAAAGCTCATTTGGAAATTGGAGAAACCGTAGCAAGGGTTGCTGCTGAAATAGGAATGGATTATGTCATTGTCAGCAGAGGAGATTCTACATTAAGAGGACATTATCCCTTGGAAACAGAGCTGCTGTGCCAGATGGCAGAAAAGCATGGAAATAAAAAGGTAGACGGAGAAATCATCTGCCCTTATTTCAAAGAAGGCGGCCGTTTTACCATTGATAACGTACATTATGTAAAATATGGGGATGAATTGATTCCAGCCGGAGAGACAGAGTTTGCAAAGGATAAGACCTTTGGCTACCAGTCTTCCGATCTAAGGCAGTATGTAGAGGAAAAGACAGAGGGAAAATATAAGGCAGAGGATGTTGCTGCAATTACTTTGGATGAGCTTCGGGCTCTGGATTATAATAGCATTGAAAAAAAGCTTCTGGCCGTAACAGGCTTTGGAAAGATTGTAGTAAATGCAATTGATGCCTGCGATCTGAAGGTGTTCTGCATTGCCCTTTACCGCGCTATGAGCAAGGGACACAGCTTCATGTTCCGCACAGCCGCAGGATTTGTGAAGGAATTTGGAGCAATAACAGAAAAACCACTCCTTACAAGAACGGAAATGGTTACTCTGGATACCAATGCTGGAGGAATTATTGTGGTGGGTTCCCATACAAAGAAAACCACCAGCCAGCTGGAAGCTCTTAAAACAGTTTCAGGAATTGAATTTATTGAGTTTAATTCTGATCTGGTTCTGGATGAAGAAAAATTCCAGGAAGAAATCTCTTCTGTCCTGAAAAAAGAGGAAGAGCTGATAAAAAAGGGAGTGACTGTTGCTGTATATACCAGAAGAAAGCTTCTTTCTCTGGAAAATGATACTCCTGAGGCTGCATTGCTCCGTTCAGTTAAGATTTCCGATGCCGTTCAGTCCCTGGTAGGAAGCCTGAAGGTTACGCCAGCATTTGTGGTGGCAAAAGGCGGCATTACCTCCAGCGATGTAGGCACAAAAGCCCTTCAGGTAAAACGAGCTACTGTTCTGGGGCAGATCCGTCCGGGCATTCCTGTATGGCAGACCGGAGAGGAAAGCCGTTTCCCCGGCATTCCATATGTGATTTTCCCTGGAAATGTAGGAGAAGAGACTACTTTGAAAGAGGCAGTTGAGATTTTGATGGGAAGGTAAAGCAAGCATTAAATATGAATACTTGAAATACAACAGGAAAGCGGCTTAAATACCAGGTTTTTGCCGCTTTCCTTTTTATATTCTGTCTAATATTTTAAATGGATTTTTCTAGAAAGAATAAAACCAGTGCTTTCTATCGTTAGATCATTGAAGATAGAAAGCACTGGCATTTCATTTTTTATATGGCGGTAAAGGGCTCTAAAATCATTTGTAATATAATACAAAAGTTTAAATCCTGAAAAAATATCCCTTTCTATATTGCAAAATACTGAGTTTAGGTATAACGAATATACATAGGCTCATTCATAACAGTGCACTGACTATGTGGCAGAAAGGCTTAGTAATAAAACAAGGCTGTTAGTCCCGTTTACTTGCCTTTACAAAAGCTTTAAACAAAGCTTTCTGCTCTGGCTGTGTCTCCCAAAGATGCTCAGGATGCCATTGAACAGCCAGAAAAAAGGGATACCCCGGATATTCTACGGCCTCTATCAGATGACCGGCAGCACAAGCTGTAGTTTCCAGGCATGGAGCCAGATCCTTAATAGCCTGGTGATGCATGCTGTTTACCAGAAGGGAAGACTCCCCCGTAATCTGAGACAGCATAGTATTGGGATAGACATCCACAGTATGGCATGGAGTTTTGTATTCAAAGGGCTGGGAATGGGCCACAGGTGTTTCGCTTTCAAACTGACTTTCAATATCCTGATAAAGAGTGCCGCCTAAGGCTGCATTTAATACCTGAATCCCCCGGCAGATACCAAGAACCGGCTTTTCCCGTTCCATAATCAAGGGCAGGATATCCATTTCCAAAGAATCTCGGGCTTGTGATACATTGCCGCATTTGGGGTGAGTATCTTCACCAAATAAAAAGGGATGAATATCCGGACCGCCGCTGAAAATAAAACCATCAAACGTATCCACAAGCTGCTTTAAATCATCTTCGGAAGCTTCCAAGGGGAGAACGACAGGGATTCCTCCGACAGCAGCAATAGCCCTTCGATAGGAGGCCCTCATATAAATATCGTTTGTTGAAGTATCGTGGTAGGGCATTAAACCAATTAAGGGTTTGCTCATGTGAATAAGACCTCTCTTTCTAACACAAAAAGCCCCATCCATGCGGACGGAGCTTTATGTATCAATTTATTAGCCCTCAGAAATAGCGCCTGTGGGGCATGTACCTGCACAAGTACCGCAGTCGATGCACTTGTCAGCATCAATAACATACTGTCCATCACCCTCAGAAATAGCGCCTACTGGACATTCGCCAGCACAGGAACCACACATAACGCAAGAGTCATTAATTACATATGCCATAATAAGTACCTCCTTAGATTGATTAGATTAGTTCTTATTTTATACTATAAATAATAATTATTCAAGTGGAAAATGGAGTTAGGATTGTCTAAATTTTGAAACACTTTTCCACCTTCCCATCCCGAATTCCCTGAAGAATAATCTGGCGGGCTTTAGCCGCCTCTTCCTTTCCAAGAGGTTTTACATCTGCAAGAGGGTAGGGAATTCCTAGGTTTTCATATTTCATTTTTCCCATATCGTGATAGGGCAGGACATCCAGGACCTTTACGTTAGAAAGGGAACTGATAAAACGGCCTAGGTTATAGAGCGACTCCCTTTTGAAAGTAATTTCTGGTACAATTACGTGGCGTATCCAGACAGGAATCTGTTTTTTGTCAAGATAACGGGCAAAGGCCAGGATATTTTCATTAGGATGGCCGCAAAGCTTTTCATGTTCTGAGGAATCAATATGCTTAATATCCAGGAGGACCAAATCAGTAAAGGATAAAAGCCTGTTAAGTCTCTCCATGAAATCGTCGCGGCCAGGAAAAAACAGAATTCCAGAAGTATCAATACAGGTATGAATCTGGTCCTTTTTTGCCAGAGTAAAAAGCTCAATAAGAAAATCCATCTGCATCATGGGCTCTCCGCCGCTGACCGTAATCCCTCCATTTTGATAATAGGACTTTCCAGTGAGAAACTGCTCTATGATTTCCTCCGGCCTCATCTCCAGGCCGCCTCCAGGTTCCCAGGTGTCCGGATTATGGCAGTAAAGGCAGCGCATAGGACAGCCCTTTAAAAATACGACCAGGCGTATTCCTGGGCCATCCACAGTACCGAAGCTTTCTATAGAATGAACATATCCTTTTATCATATCAATCTCCATTCCGCCGCCTTTGCGGGGCGGCACAAATAGTAATGAAAATTCTGTTTTTTACACTAAGCTTCTTTCCTAATGCGCCTTGAGACCAACTTTTATACAGTTTACACAACTGTATGGAAGGTACGGGAAATGACTTCATCCTGCTGTTCCTTTGTCAGCTTATTAAAGTTAACTGCATAGCCGGATACACGTACTGTCAGCTGAGGATATTTTTCCGGATGAGCCTGGGCATCTAAAAGGGTTTCCTTTGTAAAGACGTTTACATTTAAATGATGGCCCCCTTGTTCGGCATAACCATCTAAAAGAGAAACCAGGTTATCAATCTGTGAATGATTAATATCAGACATAATTATAATCTCCTTTTATATATCATCTGTTTTTCGGATTCATAAGTTTCATAAGCGTTACGTTAGAAATGAAGCTTGGCAATATTATGAGCTGCAGTGTTTGGATATCACTTTCTGAAAAGAAAGTATGCGGATAACCAACATACGAAAACTTACTGTTGGTCCGTAGGACTCGGCTCTCTATCCAGGCTGTCAAACAGGGTTACGCCATCGCAGGTGCCGCCACAGTCCAGCTCTACCTCCAGATCGCCTAAAAATACCTGTGTGTCCTTTCCAAGAGCATCCGGAATAATCGAGAAGGTGTTGGAAATGCCGTCTTGTGCATCCTTAAAGGGCAGTTTGGCTACAGAAGCGAGAGAAGCCACGGCTCCGCCAGTATCTCGCCTATGCATGGGATTAGCGCCTGGTGCAAAGGCTTCTCCAGCTTTTCTTCCATCAGGCGTGGCGCCAGTATTCTTTCCATAAACCACATTGGAAGTGATGGTAAGAATAGAGGTGGTATGAATCCCTCCCCGGTAGGCATGATTTCTCTTAATATACTGAAGGAAGGTATGGACGATTTCGCTGGCAATGGTATCAACCCGGTCATCATTATTCCCGTATTTGGGGAAGTCGCCCTCTACAATATAATCTACAACAATTCCGTTTTTATCCCTTATGGTTTTAACCTTGGCATAGCGGATAGCAGAAAGGGAATCAGCTACTACAGATAAGCCAGCGATTCCTGTGGCAAACCATCTTGTTACTTTATGATCATGAAGTGCCATTTGAAGCTTTTCATAACAGTATTTGTCATGCATATAATGAATAATGTTCAGGGCATTTACATATACCTGAGCCAGCCACTGCATCATGTCATGGTAAGCAGACATCACCTCATCATAGTCCAGATATTCAGAAGTAATCGGGCGGTATTTGGGGCCTACCTGTTTTTTGCTTATTTCATCTACGCCGCCATTGATTGCATAAAGGAGGCATTTTGCCAGATTGGCACGAGCGCCAAAAAACTGCATTTCCTTTCCTACACGCATGGAGGATACACAGCATGCAATGGCATAATCATCTCCATGGGTGACTCTCATCAAATCATCGTTTTCATATTGGATGGAGGAAGACTGGATGGAAGTTTTTGCGCAATAGCGCTTAAAATTAAGAGGAAGCCGGACAGACCACAGCACAGTCAGATTGGGTTCCGGAGCAGTTCCCAGGTTTTCTAAAGTGTGTAGGTACCGGAAGGACATTTTTGTAACCATATGGCGGCCGTCGATTCCTACACCTGCGATGGATTCGGTTACCCAGGTAGGATCGCCGGAAAACAGGGAATTATATTCCGGAGTGCGAGCAAATTTAACCATGCGCAGCTTCATGATAAAATGGTCTACAAATTCCTGAACCTGCTCTTCTGTAAACCGTCCCTCTTCTAAGTCTCTCTGAGCATAAATATCTAAAAACGTAGAAGTGCGCCCAAGAGACATAGCTGCGCCATTCTGTTCCTTTACAGCAGCCAAATAACCAAAATAGGTCCATTGAATGGCCTCCTGCACGTTATCTGCCGGTCGGGAAATGTCAAATCCATAGATTTTCCCCAATTTCTTCAAATCCTCCAGAGCGCGAATCTGCTCAGACAACTCCTCTCTATCACGAATCACCTCAGAATACATAATAGTTCGGGTAGTTCTTTTCTGTTCTTCTTTATCCTCAATCAGACGGTCTACTCCATAAAGAGCAATCCTCCTATAGTCGCCGATAATGCGCCCTCGTCCATAGGCATCTGGAAGCCCGGTAATAATATGACTGGAACGGCAGGCGCGCATTTCCGGAGTATAGGCATCAAATACGCCGGCATTATGAGTCTTTCTGTGAATCCGAAAGAACTCAGAGATTTCAGAGTCTACCTGATAGCCATTGTCAAGGCAGGCTTTTTCTGCCACACGGATGCCGCCATAGGGCTGAAAAGAGCGTTTAAAAGGTTTGTCCGTCTGGAATCCGACGATTGTTTCCTTAGACTGATCTAAATATCCTGGGCCGTGGGATATAATGGTGGAAATGGTTTTCGTATCCATATCTAAAACCCCTCCAGCTTCTCGCTCCTTCTGTGAAAGTTCCATCACCTTATTCCACAAATATGTGGTATTTTCCGTTGGCCCTGCTAGAAAAGATTCGTCGCCATCAAATGGAGTATAATTTTTTTGAATAAAATCCCTGATATTGATTTCCTTTTCCCATACACCAGACCGGAATGCTCTCCATTCATTTATCATTTTTCCTGTACCTCCTGCATATTTTCGTGATTATCTATACCAGTAAAAGCGTAATATAATGCCATGAATTGAAGCATAGCGGAAGTGATTGACTTGCGCGAACTTCGTTATTTTATATTAATATGTGCCTTAAAAGTCTTTCCTATGATGGGAAAATTGTTACAGTTCAGTCATATGCTGATTACTATGATGGGAAGCAGAAAACAGAATTCAGGTATGCCAAATGCATCCAGATACTTTTATGTATGGTGGTACGTCAACTGTGCGTATGAATGTTTATATAGAAAAGGATACAGCGTATTTTTTCCAGGCGCATTTTGAAGCCTTGATATAGGCTGTTGTTAAATATAAAGCATAAGGAAAAATTATTAACAAATGGAAAGAAAAATGATTTACTTTAGACAGGGATAATGCTATAGTGTAAGGCATGGATAGTATTCTGTAAGAAACTATACCGGCATATAAAAAGATAAAAGAAAAATTGTTTATAGCTTATATCCATAACAGGAATAGGACTAGTAACACAGAATATCGCCTTTCTGAGATTTGCCTGGTATATCAGGCAGAGCCTTCCAGATGTATCTCCAGGGTGAGAGCATGAGAAGGACTTCTGAAGTCAGGAAAGAAGGTGGTAAAAGTGAAAATCGGATTTATAGGAGCAGGCAAAGTAGGCTTTTCCTTAGGAAAATATTTTAAGGAGGGAGGAGTCCAGGTAACAGGCTATTATAGCCGCCGCCTAGAATCAGCAAAAGAAGCAGCACAGTTTACAAATACAGCATATTATGAAGACATATATATGCTGATAGAGGATAGCGATATTCTGTTTCTTACTGTTCCTGATGGAAACATTTCTGAGGTTTTTACTGAAATCAAACAAGCTGTTAACAACAAAATTATATGTCATTGTAGTGGGGCCATGACAGCTGCTGAGGCTTTTGCTGGAGCAGAGGAGCATGGAGCTTACGGATATTCTGTCCATCCGCTGTTTGCTGTAAGTAATGCATATCATTCTTACAAAGAACTGCCGGGTGTTTTTTTTGCCCTCGAAGGCCATAAAAAGTATCTTTCTAGTATAAGGAAGCTTTTAGAATCTCTTGGAAACCCCACAGTGGTGCTTCCTGCAGGGATAAAGAGGAAATATCACCTGGCTGCGGCCCTTTCCAGCAATTACATAGTGGCACTTGTTTCCTGGAGCGTGATGCTTTTAAAAGAGTGCGGATTTACGGAGAAGGAAGCGCTATCTGCTTTAGGGCCCATTTTAAAGGGAAATATGGAACATGTGATCACTTCAGGACCAGTAGAAAGCCTGACAGGTCCCATTGAAAGAAATGACATTTCTACAGTAGAAAAGCATTTAAACCAGTTGGAGGAAGAGGCAGACAGACAGCTATACTGCCTTTTGTCAAAAAAGCTTTTAGAAACAGCAAGAGAAAAGCACAGGGATTATGATTATAACGGGCTGGAGAAAGTAATCGCCCGTAAAGGAGGCTGAGAACTATGAAGAATACAACAACTACATTTATTGATATGAAACAAAAGGGCGAAAAGATATCCATGCTCACTGCATATGATTATTCCACTGCAAGCCTGGTGGACAAAGCGGGAATTAATGGCATTTTGGTAGGGGATTCGCTGGGAAATGTGATACTGGGCTATGAGGATACGATTTCTGTCACCATGGAGGATATGATCCACCATGGCCGCGCAGTGGCAAGAGGGGCAGGAAATGCTCTTGTAGTAATTGACATGCCTTTTATGTCCTATCAGACTTCGGTTTATGACGCAGTTTGTAATGCAGGACGCCTTATGAAGGAAGGAAGGGCTGGCGCAGTGAAACTGGAAGGGGGAAAAGAGGTATGTCCTCAGATCAAAGCGATTGTAGAGGCATCTATCCCAGTTATGGCCCATTTAGGCCTTACTCCCCAGTCAGTTAATGTATTCGGCGGATTTAAGGTACAGGGAAGGACAGAAGCAGCAGCCAGAAAGCTTCTGGAGGACGCTGAGGCTGTAGAGGAAGCGGGAGCATTTGCCCTGGTGCTGGAATGCGTTCCAGAAAAATTGGCAGAGCTGGTAAGCAAACATATTTCCATTCCTACCATTGGAATTGGCGCAGGAAAAGGCTGTGATGGACAGATACTGGTTTATCAGGATATGCTAGGTATGTTTTCTGATTATACTCCGAAGTTTGTAAAGCGGTATGCGGATGTGGGAGAGATTATGACACAGGCATTTAAAGCCTATGATGAAGAAGTAAAATCCGGCGCATTTCCCTCTCAGGAGCATACTTTTAAAATCAGTGATGAGGTAATGGAAAAGTTATACTAAACCTTCATGCGCAGTAGTAGCACATAACCATGAATAAAAGTATCCAGCGCATTTGGAATCCCTGAATTTAGTTTTCCGCTGCACGGAAAAGGATTTTTATGGTAAACCTTCATGCGCAGTAGTAGCGTACAGCCATGAATAAAAGTATCCAGCGCATTTGGAATCCCTGAACTTAGTTTTCCGCTGCGCGGAAAAGGAAATTTTTATGGTAAATGATGAAAAAGGAATGGTGAAATAAAATGAAAATTGCAGCAAAAGTCGAAGAAGTTCGCAGTCAGGTCAGGGCCTGGAAACAGGAAGGCTTAAGCGTGGGCCTTATACCCACTATGGGATATCTTCATGAAGGCCATGCCAGCCTGATTGAAAGAGCAACAAAGGAAAATGACAGAGTAGTAGTAAGTGTATTTGTAAATCCAATTCAATTCGGGCCTTCAGAAGATCTCGAAGCATACCCGAGAGATTTTGAGAGAGACTGTAAGGTTTGCGAAAAAATGGGCGCTGATCTAGTTTTTCATCCTGAGGCAGAAGAAATGTATGCCAAAGATTTTTGCACTTTTGTGGATATGGATATTCTGACAAAGGAACTATGCGGAAAGTCAAGGCCTACCCATTTTCGGGGAGTGTGTACCGTCGTTTGTAAGCTGTTCCATATCGCAGAACCGGACAGAGCATATTTTGGACAAAAAGATGCCCAGCAGCTGGCAGTTATCCGCAGGATGGTACGGGATCTGAGCATGGGAATTGAAATCGTGGGCTGTCCGATTGTAAGGGAAGCAGACGGCCTGGCAAAAAGCTCTAGGAATACCTACCTCAGCCTAGAGGAAAGAAAGGCGGCTCTGGTTTTAAGTAAAACTGTCCGGCTGGGACAGGAGCTGGTATCCAGAGGAGAGCGCTCTGCCAAAGCGTTGGAAGACGCTATGAAGGCAAATATTGCAGCAGAGCCATTGGCACGTATCGATTATGTGACAGCGGTCAACGGCATGACTATGGAGCCAGTGGAGGAGATAAAAGGCGAGGTTTTAGTAGCTATGGCCGTATATATTGGAAAAACGAGGCTGATTGACAATTTTATAATTGAAGCATAGAGGAGCGAGACGAATATGACAGTGGAGATGCTAAAAGGGAAAATTCACAGAGCCACAGTTGTTCAGGCAGAACTGGATTATGTGGGGAGTATTACAGTAGATGAGGATTTGCTGGAGGCAGCTGGGATTTTAGAATATGAAAAGGTCCAAATCGTAGATGTGAATAATGGAAGCAGGTTTGAAACATATACGATTGCAGGCAGCCGTGGGAGTGGGATGATCTGCCTGAATGGTGCGGCAGCAAGATGTGCAAATACTGGTGATAAGATTATTATTATGGCATATGCATGCCTTACGCCAGAAGAGGCAAAGGCACATATGCCTAAAGTAGTATTCGTAGACGATGAAAATCATATCAGCCAAATTACAAGTTATGAAAGACATGGAAGGCTGAAGAATACGCAGGGTTTATAGTGATTTTCACCAAACAATATCCTGCTAAGCCGTGGGCTGTATGGAGAGCTATGATTCGGTACATGCCAGCATGCCCTTATCCTGGATGTCACCCAGCAGTCCTATAGTAAACCTTTATGAGCAAGGTCAATCGCTCCACCATGGATGAAAGTATCTGGCACATTTGGCATACCTGAACTCAGTTTTCTGCCGCGCAGAAAAAGAATACTTTCACAGTAAATTCCCATGTCTGTCATACAGACACTACCATGGATGAAGGGGAGTTTCCTGTGGACCTGCGGCGGAAGCACGCAGAATGCAAAGGCAGCATTCTGGCGCTGTCCGTACAGCGCAGCAAGTGCGCAGTCCTGCCGCGAGGATTCGAATTTTTACAGTAAATTTAGTATTTGCTATTATTTACTGCTGCAAGAGCTCTGTTTTGGAGCGATTCGCCTGTAACAGGCGGTGAAAATACACAGAATACCCGGAGCATTTCTTCCCCAGTATTGATAATCTGATGCTGGACGCCAGGAGGCGCCACTATCATACAGCCTGGTCCAAAATCATGTTCTACATGATCAATCGTACATGTTCCATGTCCTGATATGACGTACATGGCTTCTGTTCCGTCTGGATGAACATGGGAATCGATCTCACAGCCTCCAGGCCATTCCGTAATATGGCAGGAAAAGGCACAGCCCTTAATATGCGCATCATCGCCCATGAAAAGAGGAGTTATGAACCTTTGGTATGGCTGCGGCACTTTGATTGAATTTTTTTCGTCGTACTGATAAAACATAGTGTTCTCCTTTTTTGCAGATTTAGATTCAATAGGTTTATTAACTATTATAGCTCTTTTTTCCAGAATGAGGAAGGGAAAAATCTATATAGCAGAAAAACTGCCTTGAAAAGCAGAAGAAAAAGTATTATAGTAGTTTTTGGGATTATCAGACACATATGACATGTGCCCAAATATACGGAAAAAGGAGGAAATTAGGATGCAGGTTAGTAAGGATATGTTAATCGGACAGCTGGTTACTATGGATGAAACGATTCCAGCCATGCTGATGCGTGCGGGAATGCACTGTCTGGGCTGCCCATCTGCACAGGCAGAAAGCTTGGAAGAGGCATGCATGGTTCATGGGATTGATTGTGATGTACTGGTATCACAGATGAATGAGATTCTGGCCGCCAAGGGCTGATTTTTTCTGTATAAAATGATAACGGCTGTATTCCTGAAAGAGATTTTAGGGATACAGCCGTTTTTTATCATGTAGGAAATTCCTTTGGATTTTTCTACATGATAACCCCTCTTATTGTACTACGGTGAAAAGGAATTATGCTGCTCATGCCGCTTATTGCAGGCGGAGAATCCTGCAAAGCAGGTTTTTTGTAAAAAATCCTTACGAATCAGACAAAAGATTTACATGTTCTTACATATCATGAAACCTGGTTGACCTTGGTGCAGCTCCATGGTTTACAGTAAGGCGTGTCAGGAAAAACCTGTAAAATTGCTTTGAAAGGAGAACATTAAAAAAGTGAGATACAAAGGATTAAAGCATATTTTGGTTCCTTGTGCGGCGGCTGTTTTTAGTCTGGGAGCCTCTGTAACATCATACGCAGCGACTGGGTGGAGAATGGAAGATGGAAATTGGTATTATTATACTTCTGATGGAACACGAGCAACAGAAACGTGGAAGAAATCGGGGAATTACTGGTTCTGGCTGGATTCTAATGGAGAAATGGCAACAGAGTCATTGATAGAGGATGGGGATGATTACTATTATGTGAATGGCGACGGAGCCATGGTAAAAAATGGATGGAGAAAGACAGAGAACCCTGACAGCAATGACAGTGAAAATGAGGAAAGCTGGTATTATTTTGATAATACAGGAAAGGCTTATAAAGCCCCGGATTCGGGGAGAACGTCCTTTAAAAATATTAAAAAAGCTGATGGAAGTACGAAGAAATATGCCTTTGATTCTGAAGGCCGCATGCTATATGGGTGGGTGAACGAGGAGTCAGAGAGGCTGACCGATGAGGAGGCCTGGAAAGAGGGCATCTACTATCTGGGAGAGGAGGACGATGGTGCACAGCGCAGCTTCCAATGGGAAAGGCTGGAGGTTGAGGATGATGATAATGAAAAGGATGATTTTGACGGAACCTACTGGTTTTACTTTGGCTCAAATGGAAAGAAGATATCCGATGGTACGAAAAAGATTAATGGAAGGAAATATCGGTTTGAAGAAAATGGAAATGCTGTCTTTAACTGGTATTTAAAAGCTAGTTCTTCTACAGCTTCACCCAGTGATTTTTATTATAATTCGCCAGAACAATGCTGGCAGGCTGAAGGATGGTTTAAGTCTGTGCCAGACGAAGAATTAGATAAGGAGGGCTATGATAATGGAGATGAATACTGGTTCTACGCCCAAAAATCAGGAGAATTGGTAAAGAGCCAGATTAAGAAGATTAATGGTTATGATTATGGCTTTAATGAAAAGGGAGAAATGCTCCATGGGCTGTATAAGCTTACCTTTGATGGAAAAGAAATCATTTCCAGCGACGAGATAGAAAGCCAGGATGATCTGCCAGATGGAGAGGATGATTGCGAGGTATATTATTTTGGAGATTCTCCTAAGGAAGGCGCAGCAAAGCTGGGAATCACGACTATAAAACTAGATGGAGAAAGTTATACCTATCATTTCCAGAAGACTGGATCTGGGAGAGCAAGAGGCTATAATGGTATTCATGACGGATCTATCTATGTAAAAGGCCGGCTGTTAAAGGCGGATAAAGACTATAAGATGGAAATTGTAACCTGGGGTGATCAGGAATACTTGGTTAATACATCTGGAAAAATACAGAAAAATAAGAAAAATGTAAAAGATGCAGACGGTATTTACTACTGCACAGACAATAAGGGGATTGTTACCTATAGAGGAGATGAAAAGTGGACAAAAGAGGATGAATAAAGCTTTCTATAATAATCAGGATATAGACAGACTGAATAGATGTAGAAAAGACTGCCACAGGAAGCTAGCTGCATAATAAAGAACAGAAAAAGGGCTGTTACAGAACAATCAATATAGGATATGGTGTAGAAATCCTGCTATTCCCACCATATCCTGTATAAAAAATATTCTGTAACAGCTCCTTTTTTAGCTGTGCAAGAAATATGACTTTCCTACCAGAGTATTAAACTGCGAAAAGTGATTGAAGAGCATGATCCTCAATAATCGTTTCATAATGCTCTTTATAATAGGCTTCAACAGCATATTCAAATTTAACTTTTGAACCATACTCTGCAAGAACATTAAGGATACGGCTGAACTCCAGGGAATCTGGGCTGTCGCTGTGGATAATCAGGTAATACTGCCCTGTCCTGGGGTTTTTATAGAGAGTATTCTGGCCCTTGCAGGCAGAGCCTACAGAATGGGCAGCTTCAATGATCGTATCCAGATGGCTGAAAGTATAAATACGTGATGAAGAGTCAGTTTTATCAGAAGTTTCTTCAGCCTGTCCGTCCGATTTGTTTCCAACAGTCGTTGCAAGCCGTTCTAAGAGACCGTCAGCGCCTTCTAGGAGCTCGTTGGCAAGGTTGGAGAAGAGGCTGCCCTCATCATCCGGCATGGGAGAAAATCTGGAAAAACGGGTATCTAGCTCTTCAGGGTCTTCTATTTTGGTAATTACCAGCATAACACTTTCATTAGAGAGAGGAATCGCCTCAACCATAAGTGGAATATCTTCAGCTTCAAAACCAACTTCGTTGGAAGCTTTCTGAATCATTTCGCGAAAGAGGTTGCGGGCCTTCTCAGTGCCGTAAGCCAGTTCACCAAGATTTAAGTTGCGCACGCTTAAATCGAAGCTGGAGAGGGTACAGCGGATTTGATTTTCATTGATACGTTCTATCTTCATAGGCTCACTTCCTTTGTTTGATATTGAATGGGCATAATCATTCAATATAACTATACTATATCATACAGCAAAATATCAATTAGTATGTGAAAATTTTGTGATTTTTTTTCTGGAATTCTGGAAGAATGATAAAGGAGAGTCAAAATTTCCATAGAGTGAAAAATTTTGACAGTATTTCATAGAAGAATAAGGTTGAAAACAATGACTTTTAAGACCTGGCAGCAAAGAAAACAGCGGTCTGTAAGGTTTTCAAAAGCTATGCTCATATAACAGAAAGGTCAAAAATAGAAAAAAATGAATCAATCTCAGCCACACTATATGTGCAGCTGAGATTGAAAGATAATTATTTTCTGGAAATTGCTTTTTTAGCAGCAGCAGCAACAGCATCTGCATCCAGACCATATTTCTTAAGAAGAGCGGCATATGGGCCGGATTCGCCGTGACGATCCTGCATACCAATCATTTCAGTAGGAACACCGCAGCCTGCCTTGGCAAGAACCTCTGCAACAGCTCCGCCCAGACCGCCGATGACACTGTGCTCTTCTGCTGTTACAATAGCGCCAGTTTCCTTTGCACATTTCTCAATTAATTCTGCGTCAATTGGCTTGATGGAATACATGTCCACTACTCTTACGCTGATTCCCTCTGCTGCAAGCGCCTCGGCAGCAGTAACAGCAGTACTTACCATAAGTCCGCAGGCAATGATGGTAACATCAGTACCTTCTCTCACTACCATACCTTTACCAATCTCAAACTGAGCATTTTCCGGATGGCAGTCAGGGGCAGCATCCCTGGAAAGACGGATGTACATCGGTCCTTCTACTTCAATGGCTGTCTTTACCATCCAGTCTGTGATAGCAGCATCAGAAGCCACCATAACAGTAATGCCTGGCAGAGTTCTCATCATAGCAATATCTTCCAGGGCATGATGGGTTGCTCCATCATAAGCATCTGACAGACCGCCATAACCGCCCATCATCTTGATGTTTAATCCGGAATAGGACATAAAGGTTCTGGCTGCAAGGGAGCCAAGGGTGGTAAGGAATACGGCAAAGGTATTTACAAAAGGAACCTTTCCACTTTTAGCCATTCCAGCGGCCATACCCATCATGGCATATTCAGAAATACCGCAGTTATAGAAGCGGTCCGGATATTCTTTGCCAAATATTGCTGATTTTGTAGAGCCGGATACATCGGCATCCAACACAACAATGTTTTCATTGGATGCGCCGTATTTTTTGATTGTTTCTCCATATACGTCACGAATCGCTTTAGCCATTACTGTGCACCTCCTAATTCTTTCATCGCTGCTTCATAGTGCTCATCATTGATTGGAGCGCCATGCCATGCATTCTTACCTTCCATGAAGGAAACGCCCTTGCCCTTTACTGTCTTGGCAAGGATGATGCTAGGAACACCCTTTACAGATTTTGCAGTGGCAATTGCTGCGCTGATAGCGGCACAGTCATGTCCGTCACATACGATTGTATTATAACCAAAGGCCTTGAACTTTAACGCTACATCGCCCATTGGCATAATCTCTTCCGTGGTGCCGTCAAGCTGGACGCCGTTCCAGTCAAGAATAGTGATTAAACGGTCTGCCTTAAACTTGGAAGCGTTCATACATGTCTCCCATACAACGCCTTCATTGATCTCGCCATCACCCAGGATTGCATAAGTATAGGCATCAATGCCATCATGCATATCAGAAAGAGCAACGCCGAGAGCAAGAGGATAGCCTGCGCCTAAAGGACCTGTAGAGGCCTCTACTCCTGGAGTCTCCTTGGAGCAGGGATGTCCCTGAAGATGGCTGTCAATCTGACGGAGAGTCTTCATCTCTTCTGCCGGGAAGAACCCTTTTTCAGCAAGCTCCAGGTACAGCATAGGAGCAGCATGGCCCTTACAGAGAACAATCTTATCTCTGCTTCTGTCATTGATATTTTCCGGGGTTACGTTTGCCTCGTTAAAATACAATGTGGTAAGAATCTCACATACAGAGAGAGATCCGCCGGGATGTCCTGTCTGGATGCTATGTAATGTCTCAATCAGATTTTTTCTGAATTTGAGACAAAGGGCATCCAACTCCTGTTTCTTTTCGTTGGTCATTTTGAAAATCTCCTTTCAATTAAAAATTTATATGGTGTGATCAAAGAAATAAAGGAACGCTTTTTTACGTGCGTTCTCAGTATGTATGATTACCTGAGATTCAACCTCAGCATCAGAACGCTGAAGTAATGCATTAATAATGGAAACATGCTCCTTAATAACAGAAGGATTAGTATCAATGTTAAATAAAATATTCCGAATCCTTGTCTCATGGTCCTGCACTGCTTTATATGTATTTTCAAGAAACTGATTATGAATGTAAGGGACCACAGAGGAATGCAGCCTCATATCCAGATTATTGTAATATACACACTGCTCATAATCATTCAAGCTATCAGGAGGGTTTAACAGATCCTGACGAAGGTTTAACAGGTCATCATCTGATATTTTGCCACATGCCCGTTTGAAAAGCTGAGGCTCTAAAAGGAGGCGGGTATCAAAAACCTCTTCTAAAAGATGAAAGGTGATAGGAGCTACTAAAATACTTTTTCTAGGATGTATTTCAATAAAGCCCTCATACTGTAAAGCCTGGAACGCTTCCCTGATAGGAGTGCGGCTTATGTTCAGCTTTTCCTGAAAGACCTTTTCAGAAAGCTCTTCTAAAGGCTTCAGAGTACCAGATATTATCTGCTGTTTAATGATATCATAAGCACGGCCCTTCTTTGACATATCCAACATCCTTCCTTAATCTGTAAATACTGATATATCAGAACGAAAAAATGGCGGATATACCAGGAAAACCTAAATTTAGACCCTCTATAAGTATATCCGGTAACGGGAATAAAATCAATAAGATTTATAAAAAAATAGAGAAAAAAATGGGATTTTAATACAGAAAAAAATCTTAAAAAAAAGACAAAAATCGTCAAAATGCACAAAAAAAAGAAAGATTATAGTGAAAATGTAATAATTGTCAGGGGGGGGGATTTATGATATATTAGACATATAGCTTTTGGGCCAAGACGAGAATTTTTGCGTCTTTCAGAAAGGATATTGTGATGGAGCAGAATTATCCCAATATTAAATTAGGGCTGGTAATGAGCAGCAGAAACAATTTTTCGGAAAAATTGTCAGTAAATTCAGCCTTGGATTTGGAAAAATTGTTGATTCAAGAGGGGATAAGAGGGGCTGTTTGTCCAACCCTCGCAGAGAGAGAAGAAAATATCTCTGATATATTAGAATTTTTAAGAAGAGAAAAATGTAATGCATTGGCAATTGTTTTAGGTAATTTTGGGGCAGAGACGCCGGAAACGATCCTGGCAGAACGCTTTGAGGGTCCCATTATGTTTGCAGGGATTACAGAGGAATGTGACAGCCGGATGTATGATTCACGAAGAGACTCCTATTGTGGGATGCTGAATTGTTCCTATAATTTGGGAATCCGGAATAGAAAGGCGTATATCCCAAAGTATCCGATTGGGACCTGTGAGGACGTGTTAAAAGCAATAAAAAAGTTTATTCCTATGGCAAGAGCGGTTGTGGGTTTGAGAAACTTAAAAATCATTACTTTTGGTCCAAGACCAGATGATTTTGTAGCTTGCAATGCGCCGATTAATGGTTTGTATCATCTGGGAGTGGGGATTCAGGAGAACTCAGAGTTGGATCTGCTTCTGGCCTTTAACCGCCATGAAGGGGATAAAAGGATTCCTGAGATTGTGGAAGATATGCAGCGCGAGCTGGGAAATGATCGATACCGTGATACCCTCCCGGCAATGGCACAGTATGAGCTGACGCTTTTAGACTGGATGGAAGAATGGAAAGGGGACAGGCTTTATACGGCTTTTGCTAATAAGTGCTGGCCGGGCTTTCAGCAGGCATTTCATTTTCTTCCTTGTTATGTCCATGGGCGGCTGGCAGGAAGAGGCATTCCTGTGGCATGTGAAACAGATGTCTATGGAGCCTTATCTGAATTTATCGGCCTGTGTGCAGGGAGAAAGCCAGTAACTCTAATGGACATTAATAATGCAATTCCTCGGGATATCTACGAAAAAGTAAGGGCAAAGGGATATCCATACCGCCAGGGAGAGATTTTTATGGCCTTCCACTGTGGAAATACCAATTCCTGTTATCTTATTAATCCAGAACTAAAATATAAGTTGAACAGAAAGGACCCTTACGCACCAGAGACAGGAAAAGAGCTTAACCGGGGGACTTTAGAGGGAAGGATGATTCCAGGGCAGTCTACTCTGTTCCGCCTTCATGCAGCGCCAGATGGAGCTCTTCAGGCTTATATTGCAAATGGGGAGATTCTTCCTGTAGAGGTAAATACATATGGAAATTATGCTTTGTTTGCAGTAAAAGAAATGGAACGATTTTATCGTTATGTGCTTGTGGGAAAGCATTTTCCACATCATGCGGCAGTTATCTTTGAAGACTGTTCAGAAGCTGTTTATGATACTTTGGAATATCTGGATATCCCATATATTGGGTATAACCAGCCAGCCAGTATCCCCTATGCCAGGGAGAATCCATTTTATAAAGAGGCTTGAAAGGGATTTTGCGGCATATTGAGATAAATAATATATTTTATGGAGGTAAAGCATGAAAAAAGTATTAGCATCGTTACTTGCAATTGGACTTGCAGTATCCCTTGTAGGATGTGGAGGAAGTGGAAAAACAGAAACAACAGCAGCGCCGCAGTCAGAGGCAGCAGGGGGTTCAGAAGCAGCAGGAGGAGAAGAGAGTTCAGAAGCAGCAGGAGCCGCTGAAGCTTCCGGAGATGTAAAAGTATTGTCTATCTGTGACAGCCAGCCGGCTAGCTCTCTGCTGGGACAGGCAATCGGCGTTTCCTTTGCAGATGCATTAGCTGAATTATCAGGTGGAACCATGCAGGTTCAGTATTATCCAGCAGCACAGCTTGGAAATGGTACGACCTGTATGCAGATGGTGCAGCTAGGTACTCTGGATATGTACCGCTGTGATGCTTCTGCATTGTATGATTATGGTATTTCAAGTATGGCAGTGCCATCTCTTCCTTATATCTTTAGAGACAGGCAGCATGCGATTGATGTTGCAAACAGTGAAATCGGCGACAAGCTTCTTCAGGATGTTACAGATTCCGGTACAGGTTTTGTTGGTGTAGGCTGGCTGGTTGACACGCCAAGATCCTTCTTTATAGCTAAAAAGGAAATTAAGACACTGGAAGATTTAAAGGGCATTAAGATCCGCAGCGTAGAAGCTAATCTGTATCTGGACTATAAAGCTGCTTTAGGCATGAATCCTACACCTTTAGCATTTTCTGAGGTTTATACCTCTCTGTCTACTGGTGTTATTGACGCAGCTGCAAATACTCTGGATTCCTTTGTATCCAATAAACTGTATGAAGTATGTAAATACTTTGTAATGAATAATGGTATGATCCCAGCATATCCAGTGGTAATTTCAGAAAAGACATGGTCTGGCCTGACAGACGAGCAGAAGGGCTGGGTATTAGAAGCATGGAAGATTGCTGGCGATTATTTTGCAAAAGAGGGAGATGCCCTGATGGAAGAGCAGATTACTTTCTGCGAGGGAGAAGGCGTGACTTTCTGTTATCCAGAGGATGAAGATAAGTGGAAAGAAGCCTGCCAGAGCGTAACAGATGAATATGGCGCTGGTTTCGAAGACTTAATTACACAGATTGAAAACGTAGGCAAGTAATTGCTAGATGAACCAGATTACCAGGAGGGGCTGTTAGTCGATACAGCCCCTCTGAATTTAAAGGAACAGGTGGTTAAATTGAAAAAGGTTCAAAAAATATATGACATTGTTTTTAAATTTGTAGAAGGTGCGGCTGTCCTTTTTATGTGGGGTATGGTATGTATTGTTGCATACAGTGTATTTATGCGTTATGTCATGCAGAAGGCGCCTCGCTGGGGGGATGAGCTGGCTTTGCTCTGCATGGTGTGGTTTGGATTTTTAAGCGCTGCTGTTGCTTTGAAAGAGGATCGCCATATCCGCATTAACTTCTGGGGAATGTTTCTTTCACCAAAGGTACATAAAGCCTTGGAGATCATGGTGCATATCATCGGTTTTATTGCATTATGTGTATTTTTTAAACACAGTGTACACCTGGTAGAGCTTGCCGGGATGACAAAAATGACAGGGTCCAGGCTGCCTCTTTCATATTTATATATGGCTGAGCCTGTAGGGATCGGGCTTCTCGTTGTTGCTATGGCAGGAAGGATAGGTGAGATTATTGCAAATCGATAGTGTAGCAATTGGATTATTATTAGGCATCTTTTTTGTACTGCTGCTTGCTGGAGTTCATATTTTCTTAGCAGTTATGGCATCATCTCTTGTAACCTGTTTTTATATCGGCGTGGATCTTCAGACCATGACAATGCAGGTAATCAAGGGAATGAATGTATATTCTCTTATGGCTGTTCCGTTCTTTATATTGGCTGGTGAGGTAATGGGAGCCGGAGGAATCACGGACAGGCTGGTCGGGCTTTCAAAAAGCCTTGTGGGCTGGATAAGAGGAAGTCTGGCGCACGTAAATGTGGTTGCCAGCTTATTTTTTGGCTCAATTTCCGGTTCCTCTGCAGCAGATACAGCTTCTATCGGCTCCATGATGATTCCCATGATGGAAAAAGATGGATATGATACGGATTTTTCCACCTGTGTAACCATGGCAAGTTCTGTGGAAGGAATGCTGATTCCTCCTAGCCATAATATGGTGTTGTTTGCTCTGGCAGCAGGAAATGTATCAATTGCAAGGCTTTTTATGGCAGGAATTATGCCAGGATTTGTATTAGCGCTGGTTCTCTGCATCTATAGTTATATTGTTGCGGTTAAAAGAAACTATCCAAAAGGAGAGCCCTTTAATATAAAGGTAGCATTAAAATGCTTTATCAAAGCTCTTCCTGGGTTGGGAACCGTTCTAATCGTAGTAGTTGGTGTGCTGGGCGGCATCTTTACTGCTACAGAGGCAGCTGCATTTGCAGTGGTATATTCCTTAATCGTAGGAATTTTTGTCTACAGGGAAATTAAAATCAGGGAAATTCCAAAGATATTTGCAAAAGCTTTAAAGACCAGCGCGATTATCCTTATTCTGATCGGCCTGTCTAACTGCTTTAGCTGGCTGGTTACTTATATGAACGTGGCTACTTATGTAACAGAGCTGATTATGTCCATAACAAATAACAGGATTATCATTCTGCTTATGATCAATCTTTTCCTTTTGATATGCGGCATGGTGATGGACATGGCTGCCATTATCCTGATCGTTACACCGATTCTTCTTCCTATTGCCATTGGACTTGGAATGGAGCCCTGCCATTTTTGCGCTATGTTGATTCTGAATCTGGGTATTGGTTTGATTACTCCGCCGGTAGGAAATACCCTGTTTATTGGAAGCGCCATATCCGGCCGTACGGTAGGACAGCTTTCCAAAGCCATGATCCCCTTCTATATAATGATGGGCGTAGCTTTGATTTTAATTACTTATATTCCGCAGTTATCTACCTTTTTACCAAATCTTCTTGGAACCTGATAGCAGGTTCAGGAAGAGTGTAAGAATAGATTTTCAGTCAAGTTCAAGAAAGACTTTTTCAGGATAAAAAATGGAAGTGAGAAAGTTCCTCTGGAAGAACTAGGAGAAGGAAGAGAGAACAAAAGATAAAAAAGGCAATAATGAAAGTGAAAAAGATAGAATAAAAGGAAGAGGGGCACAGGGATGAAGTTATTGATTTTAGGCGGAACTGGTGTTATCAGCCGGGAGATTGTAAAACAAGCAATGGAAAAAGGCTATGAAGTAACTATATTTAACAGGGGAAACAGCAAATGTGAGATTCCCCAGGGCGTTCAGGTAATCCATGGGGATAGGAACGACAGAGAGGATTTCCAGAAAAAAATGTCAGAACTTTCTGTGGACACTGTAATTGATATGACCTGTTTTGATGAAAAAGCAGCAGAACAGACTGTGGCTGTTTTCGGAAATCAGGCAAAACAGATTATGGTAACTTCCAGTATTGCCGCATATGAGAGGCCATATAAGAGTTATCCTATCCAGGAGGATGAGGAAAACCTGTCTATTAGTAAGGATTTCTCATATGGTTTCCATAAAGCAGAGGCAGAGCGTTATCTTCAGTCACAGATGGGAAAGGTACAGGCAGGCATTACGATTATTCGCCCATCTCTGACCTTTGGACCTGGAGCTGCTAATTTTGGCATACTCCGTCAAAACCGCAATGTGGTAAGGAGGATAAAAGAGGGAAAGCCGGTTGTTATGATCGGAGAAGGCGTTATCCCCTGGAGCTTTACCTTTGTACAGGATCTAGCAAAGGGATTCCTGTTAAGCTGCGGAAATGAAAAAACCTATAATAACTGCTTTCATGTTACCAACACAGAAGTTGTGATGTGGGAGGATCTATACCGGGCAGTAGGAGCAGCAGTAGGAAAAGAGCCAGAATTTGTCTATGTGCCCACAATCCTTCTGCGTGAAATGCTGCCATCTGTATGTGGACATTTGAATTTTGAAAAAGTACATTTTTCCGTATTCAGCATGGAGAAATTTAAGAAGGCAGCTCCAGAGTATGAACCACAGGTCAAGCTAAAGGATGGCGTAAAAGAGCTAGTTGACTGGTGGGAAGAAACAGATTTTCCTTACGATGAGGAAAAAGACAAGCTTGAGGATGAGATATGTAAGTATTATCAGGAATTTAGAGGCAAACTGTTAAGTTTATCCTGAGGGATGGAGGTTGACATGAGGGGAGAACATGATGTAAAAGCTCCGATTATTATTGGGTGCGATCATGGAGGAGTCCGTTTAAAAAAGAGTATTGAAAAATATTTAGAGGAGCAGGGAATTGTCTATACAGACATCGGCACAGATACAGAGGAAATTGTCCGCTATCCCTATTATGCAAAAGAAGTAGCAGAACGGATTTTAAGCGGAGAATTTACCAGAGGTATTCTAATCTGCTCTACAGGAATCGGGATGTCTATGATGGCAAACCGCTATCCAGGAATTCGGGCCAGCGTGGTAGAGAATTGCTATGCGGCAAGGACAGCCAGAGAGCATACGGATGCAAATGTTCTCTGCCTTGGAGGTAAAATCCTGGGAGATTTTCTGGCAATCCAGATTCTAGAAGAATGGCTGAATGCAAAATTTATCGGAGGCAGACATAATATCAGCCTGGATCTGATTGAGGAGTTTGAAAAGGAAATACATAGTTGATAAGATTCGGGGTTTTGACACCTGAATCCTAATAAAGAAAAAATCTTAAAAAGATAAAAAGGAGTTGGATATGTCCAAAATTCGTGTTGGTATCTTATCATTTTCCGACGGCAGGGCTGATGTCCATGAAGGGCTTTCCAGCTATATTGCAGAGTGCTCAGCGAAAATACGCACAGAGCTGGAACAAACAGGAGAGGTAGAGCTGTGCAGCCCGGATCGTATCGTGGCAGGCAATAAACAGGCTAGAGAATACGCATTGGAATTGAAAGCACAACTTCCGGATGCAGTTATATTTAATGTACCAGTATTTGCGTTTCCTAATTTTTCCCTGATCGCAGCAGGTGTCTTAAAGCTTCCTGTATTGGTAATATCCAATATTAACGGCCAGCTTCCAGGTCTAGGGGGACTTCAAGCAGCGTGCAATCTGATGAGACAGTGCGGTTATTCCTGTGAAAAGGTATGGGGAAACATTGAAGATCAGGATGTACTAGAAAGATGTATGCATTTTCTCCGCGCTGCCCATGCAGCAGCAGATATGACAGGCCAGACCTTTGGCTTGATCGGAGGCAGGAGCATCGGCATGGGCTCTGGAACAGCTCCGGCAGATGAGTGGCAAAGGGTATTCGGCGTAGATGTAGACCATATGGATCAGTCGGAGATCCTGCGCAGGGCAGAGTTTGTTCCAGAGGAAAAGGTAGAACATGCTGCAAAGTGGTTGAAAGAGCGGGTAGGGATCGCCTATGATTCAGACAAGCTGACAGAGGAAAGCCTGCGGCAGCAAATCCGCCATTATTATGCAACAAAGGAAATCTGTGAGGAAAAGGGATTTGCCTTTGTGGGAGTAAAATGTCATTATGAGCTGAGTGCATACTATTGTACCCAGTGCTTGTCCGCTGCTTTTTTCAATGATCCTTATGACTGGGATGGTGCAAAAGAGCCGATGGTATTTACCTGTGAGGCAGATGCAGAAGGCGGTCTTACCATGCAGGTAATGAAGGAGCTGTCCGGACTTCCAGTGATTTTCTCAGATTTCAGATATTATAACAAGGAGAAAAATCTATTTTATTTCTGTAACTGTGGAGCCATGGCAACCTGGTATGCAGGAAGAAGCGAGGCGCCGGAAGAAAATTTGAAAAAGGTTACATTAAAGCCTATTATACCTAAATATGCAGGGAAAGGGGCCCATGTAGAATATATTGCCAAGGGCGGCAAAATGACTTTTGGAAGGATTACTCATACAAGGGATAAATTCATTTTTTCTGTATTTACAGGAGAAGCGAAGGAGATGCCGGAAAGTACCTTAAAGGAAACATGCGAGCAATGGCCTCATATGTATGTCATACCCGATGCGCCTTATGAGAAAATCATTGAAGCTTATGACTGCAATCATATTCATGGTGTTTTTGGGAATTACGTAGAGGAAATAAGGCATTTTTGCAGCCTCAAGGGGATTGAGTTTAACTATATTCAATAAAAGCAGTCAAGGAATTACATTTAGCTATATCTGGAAAAGACAGTTAGAGGATTATCTTTAGCAGCATTTAAAAATAATAGTCAGAGGAATCAATTTAACGATATCCAAGAGAAGCAGAAGAGGGATTTGTATAGAATCAATAGAAAGATAGGTTGAATGTTAAATGAACAAACAAAAGAAGATGAAAATACAGTTGATTTTATTTTCTGAAACCAAAATGCGGGAGGATGTCTATCAAGCCCGTAAAGGAATTCAAGAACGGGAGCTAAGAAAGCATTTAGAGGTGCTTTCTGAGGTCTTTGATGTAAACTATGTGGAAGAATGTGAAATCAGGAGTAAGCGTCAGGGACTGGAGCTGGCAAAAAAGGTCAACGGAGGGGAAGGGCCGGTTATTCTTTACATTCCTATCTTTATTAATCCTTCCATTGTGGCCCATACAGCGAAAGCAATCCATAAGCCTATGGCTTTAGTGGGAAATCATGCAAGGGATAGTTTAAGCCAAGTAGGGTTTCTGGCTGCAGCAGGGGCTATGGATCAGCTTGGGATCATCTATAAAAGAATTTCCTACGATGGCGGAACCAAGGAAGCGGCAGCAGAGCTGTCCGCCTGGTCAAATGCAGCGAATGCAGCAGAGGCATTAAATGGTCAGACCTTTGGCTGCATTGGGGGAAGAAGCCTAGGAATCAGTACAGGCACAGCAGATTTGGCTTTGTGGGAAAATCTGTTTGGCGTAGATATTGAGCACATAGACCAGCTTGAGGTGGTTAACAGAGGAGCTCAGGTTCCAGAAGAAGAAATAGATACTTATGTCCGCTTCATTGAAGAAAGATACGGAAAAGTAGACTATGACGAAGGGAAAAACTTCTCGCAAAGCCATCTTAGAAAAATGATAGCCAGCTATCTGGCAACACAGAACATTATCAGAGAATATGAACTGGACTTTATAGGAATCAAGTGCCAGACAGAATTAAGCAATCATTACTGCCTGCAATGTCTGAATGTCCAGATGACAAATGACCCATATGATGCCTGTGGAGAGAAATGTCCCATAGCATGCAGCTGTGAGGCAGATGCAGACGGCGCATTGTCCATGCAGATTTTAAAGCTTATTTCAGGAGGAAAGCCTACTGCTCTTCAGGACATTGCAAATATTACTCCAGAGCGGTTCGTGCTAGCAAACTGTGGAGCTATGGCCTCCTACTTTACAGCGCTTTCAGAAGATGCTGATGAAAATTTAAAAGAAGTTCATCTCATGCCTCATGGGTTTGGTATGGCAGGCGGAGCAGCAACCCAATTTGTATGTGGGGCAGGGCTGTTTACCTATATGCGGCTGTTCAGGAAAAATGGCGGATACCAAATGGCTTTCTTTACAGGAAAAACCATAAAGGAAGACAGGGAAATGATTAAACAGTATTCTCCCTACCGTCCTACTGCCTTTGTGGAACATCACGTAGACTTAAATCAATTTATGAAGGTATACTCTTCCAACCATATCCATTGTGTAGAAGGGGACTATACAGCGGATTTAGAGGAATTCTGCAGGTTGAAAGGAATTCCTTTCTACCACTTATAGGACAGGAAGGGGAAGGAACAGGGAAAGATAAAATAGCTTCCCCAATTAATTTAGGAGAATGTATTGGCTGATATAGAAAAACAAAGGGGCTGTTGCAAAAGCAGGCGGATAACCTGTTGGAGCAGCAGCTCCCTTGTTGTACCCTAGAGAATGGAACCACAGCCTCATCTCAGTTTTTGAACAAGCTTCCTGTTGGATGCCTGTGAGAACCTCTTCTGTCTATTTTGCCTGGACCATTGAGAACAAGGCATCTTGTAAGAGTTTAGAGAAGTTGATATTATTCTTTTCAGCAAAAGTATTCAACCATGCAGGAATAGTAAGATTTTTTCTTACGGCTTTTTCGCCATATTTTTCTTCATAGGAATCACCATAATTATTTTTTCCAACGCTTCAATGTCGGGAACCATTCAAGCATGATTTTTCGTGCTTCTTCTTCATTCATATTTGGGTTAGCGGCAACCATATGAGGTACACACACCTGAATCATTTCTTCCATGGTACCTTCAAAAGTAAACTCGCCATTCTCAAAACAATACTTGCAATATTCCTCATTTTTGCTGCCATCAGCATTTGTTCCATACAGTTCAGCAGTATCTCCCATGGGCATACCACAGCACTGACAAAATTTCTGATTCATTTCGTTCATTTTCTTTACCTCCATCTTTCCAATGTGTTTAAAGTTTGTGTATAGATTACTTATTGCATTTAATATAGCACACATATCTGGACATCCTCTGTCAAGGTTTGTTTTTTTCATAAATTGCTTGTGCCTGTGCGGCTAAAATTTCTCTCAAATACTTTGGTTCAATTATTTCAACGTGTGTCCCAAATGAAAGCAGATAACCGATAAGCCATGTATCAACAGGCATTTCAGCATAAGCAATTAAATCACCGTTTTTTTGATATTCAATCTGTGTTTGATCAAATTCATCATAGACACGGTATGCAATCTCTTTTGAAAACAAAAGGACTATCTGGGAATATGGCCGATGCAGACTATTTTCCGGCTCTGGATATGCTCTTGGTACAAAGGTTTTCGCCAATAGTTCCAAACCTAAAATACGGTTCAATTTGAATATACGAAAATCTTGCTTTTCAAGGCAGAAGGCTTTTAAATACCATTCTTTTGATTTATAAGATAACTTTAATGGCTGAACGATACGTTCACTTCTTTCACTGTTTGTACTTTCATAAATGAGCTTTATTTCCCTATGATGAATTACTGCTGTTTTTAACATCTCAAACTTTGAGTGATCATAAGTGGATTTTCCCCAACGTGAAAAATCCACTTCAAGCCAATTTTCCGTATTCATATTGAAAAGTGCAGATAACTTTGTCAGTATTTCTTTACTGGAAGTGTAACCTGTAGCAGATATACTTTGCATTGCTGCCAATACTTCCTGCCTTTCATTTTCAGATAGTATTGCCCTATCTAAAATAAAATCATGCAATAAATAGATTCCGCCATTTCTTCCTGGCTCAGCATAGATTGGAATACCAGCGCTGCTTAATGCTTCTATATCACGGTAAATTGTCCTTGGCGAAACTTCAAATTTAGCTGCCAATTCAGGAGCAGTAGCATGTTTTTTACTTAAAAGATAATATAAGATTTTGAATAAACGACTATCTGACATCCTTTCACCTCCTGAAATAAGAATACCATAAAAATCTTGACATAGTTTGAGAAGTTTCGATATTTTTTATGAAAGATAGAAATATGAGAAGAAGTCCCCCCTTTCTGAATCGAACATCCAATCAAAACAAAACTTTTCAAATCATAATTAATTTCAGAATAAACTTCCAAAATGTATAATAAGACTATCAATTTAAGAATGGAGGAGTAATCTAATGAAAAAAAGGGGTTTGGGTTTTGCAGCAGCAGCAATAGCAGCAATACTTATGTTCACAGGCTGTTCCATGGATTCGGGGCAGGAAAAAGGAGGGGCAGCATCCACAGCAGCAAGCAGCGTAGAAGGGACGGAAAGCGGACAGAAGGAGGAAGCAGCTTCAGAAGAATCTAAGGGAGAAAGTGCAGAAAATAATACAGGTGGCGGGGTAAACCCATCTGATTATGTAATCGGCTATTCACAGTTGGCGAATACAGGAACCTACCGGATTGCAGAAACCAACAGTATGAAGGAGGAAGCTCAGAAGAGGGGATATCAGCTGATTGTAACAGATGCGCAGGATAATACGGCAAAGCAGGTATCAGATGTTGAAGATTTAATTGCACAGAATATAGATGTCCTTATTTTATCCCCAAGAGAATTTGAAGGCCTGGAAACAGCTCTCCAGACAGCAAAGGAACATGAAGTTCCTGTTATTTTGGTGGACAGGCTGGCAAAGGGAGAGGCAGGAGTGGACTACATCACCTATATTGCCACAGATTTTGTATGGGAAGGAAGGGCAGCGGGAGAATGGCTGAGAGATAAAACAGGAGGAACCTGCAATATCATCGAATTAACTGGAACCGTAGGCGCTTCTTCTGCCCAGGACAGGGCAAAAGGATTTGCAGAAGTGGTTGCAGAAAATCCGGAGATGAAGGTGCTGGCTTCTCAGACAGGCAATTTTGAACGGTCTGAGGGACAGAAGGTTATGGAAAATCTGCTCCAGGCCCATGGCGATGAGATCGATGTGGTATTCTGCCATAATGACCAGATGGCTCTGGGAGCAGTTCAGGCGATTAAGGCGGCAGGTTATAAGCCAAACGAGGATATTCTTGTAGTAGGCGTGGATGGAGAGATGGATGCCTTTAAATCAGTGATTGCAGGGGAAATGTCAGCAACAGTTGTCAGCAGCCCTATGTATGGACCGATTACCTTTGATACAGTAGAAAAGGTGCTGGCAGGCGAAGAGCTTCCGACAGAAACGATTATGGAGGGTGCAGTAGTAGATTCCTCCAATGCAGAGGAGAATATGCATCTGGCATATTAAAGATCCCGTAAAAGCTCAGGGCAAGAGAAGGTTTTCATAAGGAGGACGTAATGGAAGGTCAATATTTATTGGAAATGCTGGGTATCTCAAAGGAATTTCCAGGCGTAAAGGCGATTAAACAGGTGGATTTCAGAGTGGGCTATGGGGAAGTTCATGCCCTTATGGGGGAAAATGGGGCAGGAAAATCTACTCTGATGAAAATATTAAACGGCATTTACAGCAGTGACACAGGAACCATCCGCTTTGACGGTCAGACGATTCATCCACAGTCCTCCTTAGAAGCTCAGAAACTGGGAATCAGTACGATTTATCAGGAGCTGAATTTGATTCCGGAATTGAGCATCTGTGAGAATATTTATATTGGCAGAGAGCCAATGGGCCGTTTGGGAATCAACTGGAGGAAAATGGAAAAGGATGCCAGACTTCTTTTGGGACAGATTGGGCTTTCCTATGATGTAAAACAACCTCTGAGCCTTCAGGGAGCTGCTGTGGCTCAGATGGTAGCCATAGCCAGGGCATTGGCAATCAAATCAAAGCTGGTCGTAATGGATGAACCCACCTCTTCTCTGGATGAAAATGAGGTAAAAATCCTCTTTCAAGTAATCAGAACTTTAAAGGAGCAAGGGATTTCCGTCATATTTATTTCCCATCGGTTGAAGGAAATTTATGAAATATGTGATAAAATTACCATATTAAAGGATGGAGAATGTGAAGGCTGCTATGGCGTTCATGAACTGGATCAGATGGCCCTTGTATCCAAAATGATAGGGCAGAAGGTAGAAAACAGCGAGAGCCGGCTTCAGGATGATGACTATACATATAATGGAGAACCCTTATGCATCATGAAAGGGATTACGAACAGTAAGGTAAAGGATGTTTCCTTTGAAATGAATCCGGGAGAAGTTCTTGGATTTGCAGGCCTGTTAGGCTCTGGGCGGACAGAGCTGATTAAGGTTTTATTTGGAGCTGATACTGATTATGAAGGCAGCATTGAAGTGGATAGAAAAAAGGTGAGGTTTAAAATCCCTGGGGATGCAATCCGCCAGGGGATTGCCCTCTGCCCGGAAGAAAGAAGAACAGAAGGGATTATCCCAAATCTGTCTGTTAGAGAAAACATTTCCATTGTCCTTCTGCCTCGGCTTACCAAAGCTGGAATTATCTCTAGGAAAGCTCAAGAAAAGGTGACAGAGGAATTTATAAAAAGTCTAGGGATAAAAACTCCAAATATGGAGCAGGCTGTAAAAAATTTAAGCGGCGGCAATCAACAGAAAGTGCTCCTTGCCAGATGGCTTTGTACCCACCCAAGGCTTGTCATTATGGATGAGCCTACGAGGGGAATTGATGTAGGAGCAAAGGCTGAGATTGAGAGGCTTGTGCGGAATATGGCAAAGGATGGCATGAGTGTGGTAATGATTTCTTCTGAAATCAGTGAGGTAGTGAGAAACAGCAACCGGGTAATGGTTATGCGTGATGGAAAAAAACTGGGAGAACTGACAGGAGCTGATATTAACCAGGACGAGATCATGTTCCGGATAGCAGAAAATAAAACCTTTGGCAGGTAAAGAGGCGAGGTATATATGAAAGGAATTCTGAAAAAATACAGTGTTTATCTTGCACTGTTTGCATTAATAGCCTTTAATAGTATTTTTACAAAAAATTTCTTCAGCATTAATACCTGCTGGAACATTGTAATTCAGAGTACCACAATCATGCTGGTGGCCCTGGGTATGACCGTGGCGATTGCTTCCGGCGGCATTGATATTTCAATCGGGCCAGTGATGGCATTAAGTGCAATTGTATTTGCCAAGCTTTTGGAACACTCCCTTTTCCAGGCATTAGCTGCAGCTTTAGGATTGGCACTGGCCTGTGGAGCTTTAAATGGATTTATTATAGCAAAGTTTTCTATCCAGCCCATGATTGTAACTTTGGGTATGATGAATATGGTAAGAGGCTTTGCAGAGCTGGTGAATGATGGGAGGACTTATTCCTTCATGCATCCCATCATATCAGATTTGGGGTTTTATAAAGTCGGAGGGGTAGTACCGATACAGCTCTTTATCATTGCAGCGGCAATTGGGTTCATGTTTCTCCTGATTAGGAAGATGAGGTTTGGTGCTTATGTAGAGGCTATGGGGGATAATCTGAAGGCAGCAGGGCTTTCAGGGGTGAATGTGTCAGGAATGCTGATTCTGATTTACATGCTCAGCGGCCTGATGGCTGGCTTTGCAGGTCTGGTAGAAGCAGCTAGGATGTCTGCGGCTGATCCGATTAATTTTGGGCTTCAGATTGAAGTAGATGCCATTGCTTCTACAGCCATAGGGGGAACTAATATGGCAGGAGGAAAGGCAAATCTGGCTGGTACAGTAGCAGGAGTCTTTATTATGCAGATTATTACAGTTATGGTGAATATGAATAATATTCCATATTCCTATTCCCTGGTAATTAAAACATTGGTAGTAATCATTGCAGTCTGTGCCCAGAATGGACGGATCAGCGCTTTATGGAATAAGAAGAGAGTGGGGATAAACGCATGAGCAGATCAAAAAAGTATATCATATGGCTTCAAGAGAAGAGTGCTATTGCTGTATTCCTTCTGCTTTTTTTGATATCAGCGTTTCGGTACAAGCAGTTTTTCACCACAGTGAATCTGATGAATCTATTTCGACAGTCCAGTATTATTGGCGTCATTGCTGTTGGGATGACCTTTGTTATCATCACAGGCTGTATCGACTTGTCCGTGGGATCCATTGTGGCAGTCTGCGGAATCATAGCAGCCAAGATGTGCAGCTATCATATTGCCGCAGGGATTTTTGTGCCGCTTCTGGCCGGAGCCTTTATCGGGCTGGTAAATGGAAGCTTTGTGACAAAGCTAAAAATTCCGCCTTGGATTACTTCGTTATCCATGATGATGTGCCTTAGGGGAATCGCCTATCTGATGACAAATGAAAGCTCTGTGAACGTAGAAAAGGTATCTCCGGCCTTTCAGATGCTGGGAAGGGGAAAGATCGCAGGAATTCCTGTGCCAGGATTGATTTTTTTAGGGGCAGTGATTTTAGGGACATACAGCTTAAAATATACCAGATTTGGCAGAAGTGTCTATGCAGTAGGAGGAAACCAGGAAGGCGCCCGTATGATGGGAATACAAAGTGACAGGACAATCATCCTTTCCTATATGCTGTGTGGAATGGGAGCTGCTCTTTCTGGACTGATTTTAGCTTCCAGGCTGGGAGCGGCACAGTCTACGGCAGGAGAGCTTTATGAAATGCAGGTGATTGCAGCAGTGGTTCTTGGAGGAACACTGCTGACTGGAGGAGTAGGGCACATGCCGGGAACCATGTTCGGAGTATTTACTATGAGTATTATTACCAATATTTTTAATATGCAGGGGAATATCAGCACATGGTGGCAGAATGTAATTATGGGATTCCTGATATTGATTATCGTGATCATGCAGGCTGGACTGGAACAGATAAAAATGAGCACAAATGAAAAGAAGTAAGAAGGCCAAAAAGCTCAAAACTCTCTTGGATTGGAATAAGAGGATTTTACAGATAAAAACGTTAAAAAAGAGGAGGATAAACTATGTTAAATTATGATCCGTTGACTGTAGGCTGCCAAGGAGGCTGGCGTAAATATGAGAATAATCCGGTGATTGGAGAACCAGGGGATTTCTGTTTTGATAATCATGTATTAAAGGTAGGGGATAAGCTGAGGATGTATTTTTCCTGGCGAACCCATTACAGCATTGCTTATGCAGAAAGCACAGACGGTTTGAATTGGGGAGAACGGCATGTTATACTAAGTCCGAGACCTGAGGTGAGCTGGGAAGAGGATCTAAACAGGCCGGCGATTGATTACAGGGATGGAGTATACCGCATGTGGTATTCCAGCCAGACAACGGGAGGTTTTAATGAAGGAAAGTGGGTAGACTCTTATATAGAAGCTTCCAAAGAGGATAAGGGCGGATCCGTAATCGGATATGCGGAAAGCCGAGATGGAATTAATTGGGAGCGGCGTGATGAGCCTGTGCTTGTGCCAGATGAACCTTGGGAAAAACAGTCTCTGATGTGCCCTACGATTTTATGGGATGAGGAAAAGAAGATCTATAAGCTCTGGTATTGCGGCGGCGGATGGTTCGAGCCGGATGCCATTGGATATGCAGAGAGCAAAGACGGCATCCACTGGGAAAAATGCAAGGGAAATCCTGTATTTACGCCAGAGAAGGCAAATCTATGGGAACGTGCCCATGTGGCAGGCTGCCAGGTAATTGAAATGGATGGATGGCATTACATGTTCTATATTGGCTATGAGGATTTGTTTAAGGCAAGGATCTGCCTGGCTCGTTCAAAAGACGGAATTACAGGCTGGGAGCGCCATCCGGAAAACCCCATGATCTCTGCTGGACTTCCAGGAGCATGGGACTGCGAATCCATTTACAAACCATTCCTTTATTATGATGAAGAGAACGACAGATGGCTCATGTATTTTAATGCCAGAACAGGTACAACTGAGCGGATCGGAATCGCAATCCATGACGGAAAAGATTTTTGGAATAATAAAAAATGATGAAACATATTTACAGCCATATGATGAATTACAAGCTCCATACAAGGCTTATGCTTTACTTTTTAACTATGGTAATCGTCTCTATGGCCCTGGTAGGCAGCATTGCCTACCTGGGCTCATATCAAATTGTGGAGGATTTGGCCTATTCCTTTAGCAGGCAGGCAGTAGAATCTGTTGCTGACAATCTAAATGATATTTTCAACGAAGCGGAAAATCTGGCGGATTCGGCAGAAAGCAATGCTATTTTTCAAAATATCCTGAATATACAGATGCCGGCTAAAAAAAAGGAGCAGTATTCCATAGAGCTGCAATATGATTATGAACTATACCAATTAACTGGCCATACCATGAATGAATTCGGAGGTTTTTATGTGCTGGGCAATAATGGATTCTGCTTTAAATCCCATAATGTGTCCTTCCAGGATAAGGATTTTCGGAAGGAAGAATGGTATAGGCAGGCATTATATGCAGACGGCTTCATCTGGTTTGGTCCCCAATATTATTCCAGGGTAGTAAAATCCATTGACAGGCAGTATGCGGCTATGGCATATCCTGTTATTAATCGGGCTGATGGAGAGCGGATTGGCATTGTCCTGGTAGAGATTGAAAAGGATACCATCGAACACATTATACGAGAATATGGAAACATAGAAAATGGTGTGATTCAGATATTGGATGGGGAAAATTCCATTTTATTCAGCAAAGATAATAAAGAATCAGAAGGAAAGAGCCAGAGGGATAAAAATAAAAATAAGTCTGTATTTTATTATACAGAGGTTATGGATAATGGCTGGACCGTAGAAGCCTATATACCGAAAAAAATACTTTTGGAAAGGATTACGAACCTGGGAGTTATCCTGCTGGCAGTTATTTTGGTTATGGTTTTAGCAGCAGTAAAAGTAACCAGCATCATATCGGGAACAATAACAAACCCGATTCAAAAACTCATTGAACTGATGGAAGAAGCAGAGCGTCACGAATTTGAGGTTGAGATGCATGTAAAGTATAAGGATGAATTGGCTGTCCTGGGGAATAAGTTTAATAATATGATGAAGTTTACCAGACATTTAATTGCGGTTAATAACCAGGAGCAGGAAAATCTAAGAGAAGCAGAATTAAAAACTCTGCAGATGCAGATTAACCCGCATTTCCTTTATAATACTCTGGAGACTGTAATATGGCTTATGCGCTCTGGAGATAGAGAAAAAGCCATCAGCACCATGACATCTCTGTCAAAATTTTTCCGGATTGGCCTGAGCAGGGGAAGAAATGTAATTACTTTGAGAGAAGAATTAGAACATGTACGGGAATATGTGAAGATACAGAATATCAGATATCGGGATAAGATACAATTTTCCATAGTTCTGGAGAACGAGGGGCTTTTGGAACAGGCAGTTCCAAAACTGATTTTGCAGCCTCTGGTGGAAAATTCCATCTACCATGGCATTCAGGAAAAGGCAGAAGGCGGATCCATATCCATAACGATTCTCTGCGCGGAAGGAAAAAAGATATCCATTACAGTATTAGATAATGGGATTGGAATGACAGATGTGCAGTTAGAACGCCTTCGCTGCGGACTGGAAGGCCAAGAGAGTATGGGGTTTGGAATGTATAATACCAACCAGAGACTTAAAAAATATTTTGGAAAAGACTCTGGTCTGGAGGTTAAGAGTGAATTTGGAGAAGGAACTGTTGTAGAATTTTACATTCCCTACAGGGAAAAAGAGGGTGGATGATATGATAAAGGCAATCCTTGCCGATGATGAGGATATTATACGGGAAGGGATCAGCAGCTTTATTGATTGGGATTCTCTTGGGATTAAGCTGGTAGGTCAGGCATCAAATGGAGTGGAAGCCCGGGAATTGATTGAAGTAGCCTGTCCTGAGATTATCATAACCGATGTGAAAATGCCTAGGATGAGCGGAATCGAGCTTCTTGCCCTTGCAAAGGAAAAACAGCCGGATTGTATTGTAATTATGATTAGCAGCTATGACCAGTTTGAATACGCCCAACAGTCCTTAAATCTGGGAGCCTTTGCTTATATTTTAAAGCCTATTGATACGGATAAGCTGATTGCTTTGTTAAAAGAAGCAGTTGAGAAAATCAAAAAACAAAGCTCTCAGAAGCAGATATTAGATACTTATAAAGATGTGTTAGAACAGACTCAGCTTGAGGTATTGGATAATAAACTTAAAGCCATGGTATTTGGAGGTAATACAGAAGGCTTGACAGAAGGGGAAAAAGATTATCTGAAGAAATTTCAGCACTTTATCGTAGTTTCCGTTCATGCAGATAAGCCGGTATTCCATGAGGAAGCCTTTACAAAAGAGTTAGAGAAGAAGCTGGAGAAATGGATCAGCCAGCAGGAGGCAGAGATTAAGCGGTTCCGCAACCAAAGCAGGATGACTATTTTTTGTATCCTTCAAAAAGAAAAGAAAGAAATCAGTTATAGCAGGCTTTGCTATATTTATGGGCAATATTATAGAGAGGCAGTTTTAGGTATAAGCATGAAAGCTGATTCTGTAGAAAGCCTGGCCGAAGCTTACAAGCAGAGCATGGAAGCGGCAGAATACCGTTTTTTCGTAGAGGAAACGGTGATTTTTTATGAAAATGTAAATCAGCAAATGCATTTCTCCTTCCAGGATATGCCGGATTGGAGCAGGCAGGTCAGGGATTGCCTGAAGGGAAAAACTGAAGGAAAAAGCCAGGAAGAGGCGGTTAGGGAAATCACAAACCGCTTTCTGACATATATGTATGAGAAAAAGCCTTCAGGTTTTATGGTAAGGGCTGCTGTATCTGCGATTCTGCTGGAGCTGCTTCATGGCCTAAGAGAGCAGGGCGGCAAGCCAGAGGACCTGTTTTTGAACGTATCTGATGCCTTTGTTTCCATCCTTAATGAAAGAAATCCAGCTTTACAGGTGGAGAAACTATATGAAGCACTGCACAGTGGGGCAGAATATATTTCAAGGTTGGAAAAGCTGAAGCCAAATTCTGTTGTGTACAAAGCCAGGCGCTACATTGAGGGGAATTATCAAAATCCTAATCTACGCATTGATGATGTAGCAAATCACGTATTCATAAATCCCAGTTATTTTAGCACAATTTTCAGCAGGGAATGCCAGATATCCTTTGGGGACTATCTTACAAAGATACGTATGGAAAAAGCACTTCAACTTTTGAAAACTACAAATCAAAAGGTATATGAGATTGCAGAACAGGTGGGATATCAGAATGTATCCTGGTTTAATGTGGCTTTTAAAAAGTATACAGGAATGAAACCTGGGGATGTGAGAAAATGAGAAGGAAAGAGGAAAAAGCCGGATTATGACACCAGCCCAGGCAATTTTATTTAGGATTCCCTTAGGTAAGAAGCAATAAAGAATGTACACGGTTTCTTATCTAAGGGAATTTCTGGTCCTGCTAAAGCAGCATTTTAGAAAATTTTAATGGAATTCCTTCTAAAACCCATTGTAAAAGCCTGGGATATATATTAGAATATTATCCAAGAGATGATATGTGGCCGCAAAAGGAGGTGTGGGCGGCGGAGAATGCCATTCTATTCGGAAAATATCAGCTATGCCGGGTGATAGGGACTGGTCGCACGTGTACGGTGTATCTGGCAGTGCATACAGGTCTGGAAGAGTACCGGGCTATTAAGAAAATATCCAGGGATTCTGCAGATTATAAGGAGTTTCACAAGGAAGCAGTTATTTTGAAAAATATCAGATTTCCTGGTATTCCGGTTATCTATGACCTGGAAGAAGATGACAAATATTATTATCTTATCGAAGAATATCTGGAGGGTATTTCTTTACTCGAATTAGTCAGAGAGGAAGGAACCCTGTCAAAGGCAATGACGGTTTCTATTGGAATCCAGATTTGCCATCTGGTTAATTATCTGCATTCAGCAAAACCAAATCCTATTTTATATTTAGATTTACAGCCTAAGAATCTTTTATTATGTCACGATACGGTGAAACTTGTTGATTTCGGCCAGGCAGTTTTTTTAAAGGAAGCCGGAAACCTTAAAAAACGCTATGGAACTGTGGGATATGCTGCGCCGGAACAGTATACGGACGGAATATTAGATGAAAGGACAGATATTTATGCTATAGGCCAGATCATGCATTTCCTGTATACAGGAATTTCAGCAGAAAAAGGAGGGAAAAATATAAGAAAAGGCTTTCTGCCTTTCAGCCTTACAAGAATTATCAACAAATGTCTGGAAACAGAACAAGATAAACGATATCCTTCAGTCAATATCCTGTGTAATGAGCTGGAAAAAATTCGGGAAGATGGAAAAGAAAATAGCCATCTATCATCTCTTACTATCGCTTTTACAGGAAGCAAACCAGGAGTCGGGACGACTCATCTTGCAATTGGTCTTTCTCAATATCTGACAATTCACGGTTTTTCCAATTTGTATGAAGAAAAGAACCTTTCGAATGCGGTTCGTGTCATGGCAGAATATTTTTGTGCCCATTTTGACAGAGCCGGTATGGTGAGGATAAAGGGATCTTATATGAAGCCCCTGTATGGCAGCGCAGTAAAATTTCAAGAGCCAGAAGGGAGAATACGGATCCAGGATTACGGCGCAGCGTCAGAGGGAGTATATCCGGAGGCTGATGTATTGGTTGTGGTTAAAGGAGGAAAATGGTGGGATATTAATACCTGCGGTTTTTGCCAGGAAGGGAATTTTATTATATATAATCTACCAGCAGCTGATATCAGAGTGAAAAAGGAAAAGCGGAATAAGCAAGTAGATAAGGCTGTTTATATGAAGGCTCCTTATTTTGAGAGTCCTTTTTCCATATCTTTGGAAGCAGAGTACTTTTATAAAAGCCTTATGGAAAGGATATGGAGAGGAATGGACCGGAGGAGCAGAAAATGTTTGCTGAAAAGATGGACAAAAGAAGCATGGCATATAATCCGCCTGGTATTTGCCGGATCATAGGCGTGGCAGGAAGCCGGAGAGGGGTGGGAGCAACCCATTTCTGTATTTTGACAGCAAATTATCTCTCTGGCTTTTTAAGAAAAAAAACAGCAGTGCTGGAATGGAACAGACATGGAGACTTTGAGCGCATAGAACGAATATGTACTGGAAAAAACAAGAAAGAAACAAAGTTTTCTGTTTTAGATACTGATTATTATAAGTGTGCAGGCCAAAATGAGCTGATAACCTGTATGGAATCAGGATACCATTATATTGTTATAGATTTCGGAAGGCTTACAGAAGAAAATCAAGGGGAGTTTCTTCGATGTGAAAAACGTGTGCTAATAGGCTCCTTTAGTGAATGGCAGGAAGAAGAATTTCTCTTGAGTCTGAGAAACCGGAAAAAGGCAGAAAGAGGCTGGATTTATGCAGCAGCCTTTGGAAGTGCGGAGACCAGAAGGGAGGTAAAGAGGAAGCTTAGAATTCCAGTTTTTTCCATACCTTTTATAGCAGATGCTTTTACAGTAACTCCTATAGTCCTGAAATTTTTCAGAGAATTTTTTGAAAGCTGACCTTATTTGTGTCACAGCAGACCTCTTTGCAGGGATTGGAAAGTTTTCAGGGGGGATAATAGGACATATGAAACAAATACCAAAAAAACTGGAGGAAAAAGACCGCCAGGTTTATCTGGAGGGCCTGAAAAAATATAGAGATAAAGGGATTCCCATTTATATTGATAATGAAAAAGCAGATACGGAGAGTATGGGAAAGCTCTTTGAAATCCAGGAGGACGGGAGCTTCTATATGGGAGACTATATAGGAACAGATTCCGGCCATCTAAAAGAGATTCGATTTGATAAAGTATACTACAAATAGCTAAGAGAAAAGAGCAGTCACAAGGATACCATATTCAGTCTGAACTTCAAGTCCTGCGGCTGCTCTTTTTATGAACCAGAAGGTACTCATAAAAGCAAAAGAGATATCTACGTACTTTTCCTTCAAAACGTAAACAAAAATTAAGAATACTGGACATAGATTTATGATATACTATGGGCAGATTCGGAGGATGATTAAATGAAAAAATTAGTGCGTATGTTTTTTGGAATGCTCCTTGTTATTGTTTTGGCCGTAGCCGGTATTGGTGGTTTTTTTCTTTATCAGAAGTACTTGCCGTCTAAGGAAGAGGCAGACTTGGAAGAGCTGTTCGGATGCAGCGGAAATGATGTCGCACTTGTCCTGAATGAGGAAATACAGGAGACGAAAGGGCTGTATATAGAAGGACAGACCTACCTGCCGATTACATGGGTGAATAAATACCTGAACGAAAGGTTTTACTGGGATTCTAATGAAAAGCTTCTGGTATATACTCTGCCGGATATGATTACTTATGCAAATGCAAGCACAAAGGGAAGTGCAGATAAGCCTCTTTTATATGAAAGAGACGACGATGTATACTTGGCTTTAGGCCTAGTGGTTAATTATACAGATATCCGGATTGAATCTTTTGATGGAGAAGAGATAAAACGTGTCTATATATGGAATACCTGGAAGCCAGAGCAGACAGCCTCCTTAAAGAAAGATGGAAAGCTGCGCACAAAAGGCGGTATCAAAAGTCCAATTGTACAGAATGTATTACAGGGATGTAAGGTTAAGATATTAAAATCTATGGAGAAATGGTCCTATGTACAGACAGAGACAGGATTCCTGGGCTATATTGAGAATCGAAAACTGACTGAGGCAGTGGAAGAGGTACCTAAGAGCAGCTTTACAGCTCCAGTTTATCAAAGCACATCTATGGATGAGAGAGTCTGCCTTGTATGGCATCAGGTTACAGCTCCAATAGCAAACGAAAAGTTTGACAGTTTGATAGCAGAAACCAAGGGGGTTAATGTAGTTTCTCCTACTTGGTTTGCTCTTACGGACAATGAGGGAAATTTTAACTCCTTGGCAAGCAAAGAATATGTGAAAAAGGCTCATGAGCTGGGAATACAGGTATGGGCTTTGTTGGATAACTTTAGCAAAGATGTGCAGACAGAGGTACTTTTGGCTAAAACATCTACCAGGAAAAAGCTGATTGCTGCTTTAATGGAGAAAGTGCATGAATACGATCTAGACGGATTGAATTTGGATTTTGAAAGCTTGAAAAAAAGTGCAGGGCCTCACTACATACAATTTATCCGCGAGCTTTCTGTTTCCTGTCGAAAAGAGGGCATCATATTATCTGTAGATAATTATGTGCCAGCAGCTCATACGGAATTTTATAACCGTAAGGAACAGGGAATTGTAGCAGATTATGTAATCATTATGGGATACGATGAGCATTATGCAGGCGGAGAAATGGGGTCTGTAGCTTCACTGCCATATGTGAAAAAGGGTATCCAGGATACGCTGGCAGTAGTTCCCAAGGAAAAGCTAATTAATGGCGTTCCCTTTTATACAAGGCTTTGGAAGGTGACAGGTGATGAGACAAAATCTTCTGCGCTTGGAATCTCTGCCGCAAAGGCATGGATAGAAGAAAATGAAGTGGAGTTAAGCTGGGATAGCGAACTGGGACAGTATTATGGAGAGCTTTTGGGAGAAGAGACCAATCAGTATATATGGCTGGAAGAGGAGAGATCCTTGAAGCTAAAAAAGGATTTAATCGATCATTATGATCTGGCCGGGGTCGCATGCTGGAAGCTGGGGCTGGAGTCAGAGGACGTATGGGATGTGATGAATAATGAAAAATAGAAGATTTTTTGTAAAAACGGCAGCAGCTACACTTCTTGTAGCTGCTTCTTTCCATATGCAGGGCTGCGGAAAAAAACAGGATATAAATGGGATAGAAACCACACCACCCGGAAAGGGAGAAGAGAATGGGAGCAGCGAAGAGAGCAATATAGAAAACGAATCCAGCGCAAACGTGATGAAAGAGGAGGAAAAAGGTAGAACAGAGAATAACAGGATGAGCAGAGAGGGCGGGGAACAGTGGGAGGACCGCATGGAGCAATCAGAAGAAGAGGAGGCAGAAGCAGGAGATCTTGAGCCTCTTGATGGCCCGAAAATCATCATCGGTACAGATATTCACTATCTTTCCAGTGCATATACGGATTATGGAGAGGCATTTCAAAACATGGTAAACTATGGAGACGGAAGGATTGTCACCTATATTGAACAGATTACAGAGGAGTTTTTGAATGAGGTCATAGAGGAGAATCCGGCTGCTTTGATCTTGACGGGCGATCTGACCTCTAATGGTGAAAAAAAGAGTCATGAGGCTCTGGCTGAAAAGCTCCGCCGTGTGGAGGATGAGGGAATTACTGTTCTTGTAATTCCAGGAAACCATGATGTGAATAATAGGTCTGCCAGAGGCTATCGGGGAAATGAAACTTATCCAGTGGAATTTACCTCTCCCCAGGATTTTGCCAGAATATATGGGGAGTTCGGCTATGAGGAAGCGGCCAGCCGGGATGAAGAAAGCCTCAGTTATGTATATCAGTTAGATGAGAATACCAGGCTTCTTATGCTGGACACCTGTCAGTATCATGAGGGTTTTGCAAGAGTGGGAGGCGCCATCATGGATAATACCTATAGCTGGATTGAGGAACAGCTTGAGGATGCCTGGAACAATGATATGGATGTCATTCCAGCAGCTCATCACAATCTTCTGGATCAAAGCGAAGTATATGTGGAAGATTGTACCATAGAACATAGCAGTCAGCTGATTGAAATTTTGGAAGGATGGGAAATTTCGTTATTTTTAAGCGGTCATCTTCACGTACAGCATATGGAGGAAAGGGAAGGAGATTATCCTCTCAGGGAAATTGTGACAAGCTCTCTTACCACGCCGGACTGCCAGTATGGCGTTTTGATTTATCAGGATAAAGAAAACTATGATTATAGTACGAAAAAGGTTGATGTGGAAAAATGGGCGAGGGAGAATCACAGCACAAAAATGGATCTGCTGGAATTTCGCTCGTTCTGTCGTCCTTTTTTGCGGCAGGTATTCTACAATCAGGCCTATAAAGTGCTGAAGGATTATCAGAGTATTACGGAAGATGAGATGGAAATGATGTGTCATTATTATGCAGAGTTAAATGATTATTATTACCAGGGCAGAGCCTTTAAGGTTAGAGAAAGTGCCAGGAAGGATCCAGCCTTTCTGCTATGGGAGGAATATGCCTATCAAACAGTTTTAAATGAATACATTATTTCCATCTTAGATGATGCAGTCAATGATTATAACAAGCTTTATGTTAGGGACGGTGAAACGATAAGGCAGGGAGGAGATGGAAGACCCTCAGTATCAGAATCAGACTTTTTAGAGTGATTTAGAAAGGAAACAGAAGAGCTAGAATATATTTACCAAAAACCAGGAGGATGTCCTAGGTTCTTTTTGGACATTAAGGAGGATATATTGAACTAAAGAATAACAGGCCTGGATGATTTATGGAAAAGAAAGTGTGGGCAGAACCCCTTATGGGGCTTTTTATGTTATTAGTCGTATTTTTTATTGCCAGGGAAGCCGGGATTATGTCATCCCAGACTACTGCTGGGGCAGATGAAGAAGAAAAAAAGGCAGTAGTAGTAATTGATGCAGGACACGGGGGAAATGACCCAGGCAAGGTAGGAGTGGACCGCAGCCTTGAGAAGGATATCAACCTTCAGATTGCCGAAAAACTGAAAAAATATCTGGAAAATTCAGACATAGAGGCGGTTCTTACCAGAGAAGATGACAGAGGCTTATACGGGGCAAAAGACAGCCGGAAGAAATCTGCTGATATGAAAAACAGGGTAAAATTAATTGAAAAAGCAAAACCGGATATCGTGGTAAGCATCCATCAAAATAGCTATCATCAAGAGGATGTATCAGGGGGCCAGGTCTTTTATTATGGAAAGTCAGAGAATGGGAAAAAGCTGGCAGAGATTTTACAGAAACGATTTGACTATGTGCTGGGAGATAAAAATACCCGCTTCGCAAAAGCAAATAACAGCTATTATCTGCTCCTTCATGTAAAAGAACCGATTGTTATTGTGGAATGTGGATTTTTGTCAAACTGGGCAGAGGCGGCGAAACTGAATACAGAAGAATATCAGGACCGGCTGGCATGGACCATACATATGGGGATTGTGGAATATTTGAACAGCAGATAGGGAATGGAACCTTCATGCGCATAATCAGCACACCACTATGAATGAAAGCATTCGGTGCATTTGGCATAGTTGAATTCAGTTTTCCGCTTTGCGGAAAAGAATACTTCCACAGTAATAAAATAACAAATACTGGACTTGCAGACTTATAAATGCTACAATAACAAACGGTTAATACTAATGTTAACAGCATGAAAACGGTCAACAGTCTGGAGGATAAACATGATTTTACATTCGATACAAAGCGTTTTATCCCTTGTATTAATGATGGCAGTCGGTTTTTTTATAACAAAGAAACCATGGTTTGGAAAAGAAGGGGAAAACTTTCTGTCAAAGCTATGTGTGCAGGTGGCGATTCCTTTTTATATGGTTGTTAATGTATATGAGACCTGTGGTACACGGGATGAACTGCTGAATCTCTTAAAATACTTTCCTGTTCCCTTCCTGATCATTCTGTTTTTCCTGGTTGTCGGAGTCTGGGCGGCAAGGATTTTAAAGGTAGAGAAAAGGCGGAGAGGAGCTTTTGTCAATGTAATGGGTTTTTCTAATACGGTTTTTATGGGGTTTCCCATTGTAACCTCAATTCTTGGAGAAGAGGCCCTTCCCATGGCGATGAGCTATTATATAGCTAATACGATCCTGTTCTGGACAGCTGGCGCCTGGTTCATTCGAAGGGATAGTGATCCGGATACAGCCATTTTTACAAAGGACAATATAAAAAAGATATTTTCCATGCCAATCATAGGTTTCTTAACTGCTACAGTTCTGGTAATAATGAATGTAACGATTCCCCACTGGATTTTCAGTCCTATCTCTCAGCTGGGAAAAATGGCAACCCCATTGGCTATGCTGGTAATAGGCAGTATTTTAAGAAATATTCATTACAGACAGATTGAACTGTCCAGAGATACGGCAGTTCTTATGATTAACCGCTTTATCGTGTCGCCTTTGATCATGCTGGCAGTTCTGGCAGTGGTTCCATTGGATACCATGGCAAAGCAGGTCTATCTAATTTTGATCGTTATGCCGGCAATGACTCAGTTTGGAATCGTGGCAAAAGAGGCGGGGGCAGACTATGAATTCTGCACTGTATTGATTGCTGTGACAACGATTATCAGCATGGTTGTAGTGCCAATATATACGGTAGTTCTGGGGATGGTATTTTAGATTGAAAATAGATATGGAATGGAGATTAAAATGCGAAAAGGAGATGAAAAATGAGCGGAATATTGGACAAGCTGGGTTCTTATGGAGTGATACCTGTGACTGTGCTGAATCAAGCAGAGTCTGCCAGACCGTTGGCAGAGGCCTTATGTAACGGCGGACTGCCTTGCGCAGAGATTACTTTTCGGACGGCTGCTGCAGAGGAATCTATCCGTATTATCAGTCGGAGTTTTCCGGACATGTTGGTGGGAGCAGGAACTGTTTTGACGATAGAACAAGTGGACAGGGCAGTGTCTGCAGGAGCCAGGTATATTGTTTCTCCTGGATTTGACCCGGAGATCGTGGATTACTGTATATCAAAAGAGATTCCAGTGATTCCTGGCTGTATGACCCCATCAGAAGTTGCCCAGGGAGTGAAAAGAGGGTTAAAGCTGTTGAAATTCTTCCCTGCTGAGCAGGCAGGCGGCCCAGCAATGATTAAGGCGCTAGCTGCCCCTTATACCATGGTGAAGTTTATTCCTACCGGTGGAGTGAACCGAGGGAATATGGAACAATATTTGGCTTTATCCAAGGTTGCCGCTTGTGGTGGAAGCTGGATGGTGAAGGCAGATCTGATTGATGGAAAAGACTTTGACCGGATTGAAGAACTGACAAGAGAAGCGGTAGAGGCAGTGAGGAATCTCCGGAGCCAAATTGGGAGGAAAGGATAATGGAGAGAGGGACTGTGGGCAGAAAAGTCGTAACTTTAGGAGAGATTATGCTCCGATTGTCCACGCCAGGATATAGGCGTTTTATTCAGTCAAATGACTTTAATGCATGTTATGGAGGCAGTGAGGCTAATGTAGCGGTCTCACTTGCAAACTATGGCTATGAGGCAGAATTTATTACAGCAGTTCCGGACAATCCTATTGGGGAATGCGCGATAGCAGCATTGAGAAAACATGGTGTAAAAACAGAACACATTGCCAAGGGGGGCGAAAGGCTGGGAATCTATTTTCTGGAATCTGGCTCTGCTATGAGAGCAGGCAGTGTGATATATGATCGGGCACATAGTTCGTTTTCTACGGCAGTACCAGAGGATTTTAACTTTGACAAGATTTTTAAGGGGGCAGATTGGTTCCATTTTTCAGGAATCACGCCAGCTGTCTCAGACAATGGGATCAGGCTGACAGAAGCAGCGCTGCAGGCAGCAAAAGCAGCTGGAGTGACAATATCGGTAGATCTAAATTTCCGAAAAAAACTGTGGACTTCGGAAAAAGCCAGAAAAGTAATGACAGGGCTGATGAAGTATGTGGATGTGTGTATTGGAAATGAGGAAGATGGGGAAAAAGCGCTTGGATTTCAGGCTGGAACAGCAGATGTAACAAAGGGAGAGCTGGATCCTAAGAGTTATGAACGTATGTTTAACCAGATGGCAGACCAGTTTGGATTTCAGTATATTGCCAGCTCCCTAAGACAGTCTTATTCTGCGTCCCATAATGGCTGGTCGGCTTGCATTATGGATGGGAGGACAAGAAAATTTTATCATTCTAGGACATATTCCATAGATTCCATCATAGACCGTGTGGGCAGTGGAGACTCTTTTGCAGCTGGCTTGATCTGTGGACTTTTAGATGGAAAAACCATGGAACAGGCATTGGACTTTGCAGCAGCAGCTTCCGCATTAAAGCATACGATTCCAGGAGATTTTAACTTGGTTACAAGGGAAGAGGCAGAAAGCCTTGCAGAAGGGGATGATTCTGGGAGGGTGAAAAGGTAAAAAAAGATCCATGTCCAAGAGTTCAGAAGAACTATGGTAGAAGTTCCGTTTTCTTTAAGGATAGGCTGACGATATAGGAGATGAGGTATCAATATTTATATGGTAAAGATCTCCCTATAGGATTGGGGTGTCAAAAGGGGCGGGAACGGAAAAGTGCCAGGAGGTTTGATACCTTAAAGGGGCTGTTGCAGAACGATTAATTTATACAGGATATAGCATAAAAATCATCACATTCTTACCATATGCTGTATAAAAAATCCATTCTGCCACAGCCCTTATTCTTAGCTGTCTCTATGAGAAAATAAACACACACAGATCCGTTCAGGCCAGAGCATATTATCATTGCTCTGGTTCATTCTTTACAGGCATTTTATAGGTTTCCTTGGAACCATCAGCAAAGAAGTCTGCTTTTTATTCCCGAACAGCAGTTAATTTTGCAAATTCGTCCTTCACCTGCTGACAGAAGGAGGAATCACTTAACAAATCATAGGCAGTGGCGGCCATGGCATAGGCTGAAACAGCGATGGATTCATGAGCCATAGGCTGATTGCCAGCAGCTGTAAATGCTGGGCTGTGGGTCGAGGTTCCCACAGGAGCAAAGGCGATATCCAGCCTGGAAGCAGGCATAATCCTGGTAAGATTGCAGAAATCTGTGGATGCCATGGTTTCCTGCGGAAGGATCTGCTTTGCTCCAGCCTCTTTTGCATGATTGAGGATTCGTTCGTTTAACGGTGGCACACAGAGGTTGCTTGCCAGGGTCTTTCCCCGGATGATTTCCAGAGAAGCTCCAGTGGCAATTGCAGCTCCGCGAAAGCAGTTGCATACTCGCTCTGCAACTTCCTCCAGATATTCGCTGTCATTCGCTCTTACCCCATAAACAACGCTGGAGTAATCAGGAACCGTATTTGGCGAGGATCCGCCATTGGTAATGATGCCGTGAATCCGGACATCGTCACGGACATGTTCTCGCAGCATTTCCACAGCATTATATCCTAAAACAGCAGCATCACATGCGCTGATTCCTTTTTCTGGCATTCTGCTGGCATGGGATGCTGTGCCATGGAGAAGGAATTCCAGCTTGCTGATTGCTTTAAATTTAGCATCGCTCATGGTACGATCGTTAGGATGACACTGGAAGGAAAAGTCTACATGATTAAAAATCCCTTTTTCAATCATATCAATTTTGTCACTGGTGCTGTCTTCCGCAGGTGTTCCGATGACCTGTATCCGGCCTTTCAGCCTGTTCATGAGGGGCAGAAGGGCTGCGCCAGCGCCTACAGCGCTGGAAGCAATGATGTTGTGGCCGCATCCATGTCCCATTTGGGGAAGTGCATCGTATTCAGCGATAAATGCTATCGTCGGCCCTTCTGTTCCAGACTCATACTCTGCAATAAATGCCGTAGGAAGACCTGCTACTCCCTTTTTTACATCAAAGCCATATTGTTCCAGCGCAGTGCATAGGCATTCACAGGCTTTAAACTCTTCATGACCCAACTCAGGATTATGATAGATGAATTCACTGATCGCGATTAGCTCACCATGGATTTTTTCTACATTTTCTTTAATATGCTGGTACATAGCTGTTCTCCCTTGTCTGTACTCTAAATTCTTTCTTGTTATTGAACCATTCCGATATCAATCATGAGTTGGCGGATATAAGCATCATCTTCTTTTACATATTCTGTAAATTCCGCACTGTCCATAAAGCTGATCGTAATATTATTTTTCTCTGCATACTCTTTATAAGCTGGCGTTTCAACTGCCTGACGGAATGCATCACTGATGATTGCAACGATTTCATCAGGAGTATCTTTAGGAACACTGATACCACGATACATAGACATTACTACATCATAGCCAAAGCTTTTGGCAGTTGGAATGGAAGGATCACAAGCCGGACTTTCTGCGCCAAGGGAAGCCAGGATACGTACATCTCCAGACTCTACATATTTCATATAGTTAGCTAGGGAAGCTACTCCGCAGTCCACCTCTCCTGACTGCATGGCAGTGATTTGGTCCCCTCCTCCTAAGGGAATATGCTGGAGTTCGCTGCCTAGTGCGTTTTGAAGAGCTGCGGCTGCCAGATGATTGTAGCCTCCGATGCCGCCGTTGCTGCAGATATATTGCCCTGGATGAGCTTTTACATCCTCAGCAAATTCTTCAAACGTTTCCCATTTGGAGTTGCTGGCAACTGCAAGGACATTGTCCTCCAAGGAAATGCGGCATACCTGCTTAAAATCATCAATCGAATTTTCCATGTTGCCGCTATAATGAGTAATGGACTGAGAATTACTGTTCCATATAAGCGTATAGCCGTCAGGCTTCTGGGAGGCAGCATAACTGTATGCCAGAGCTCCTCCAGCCCCATCCTTATTGGTAACAGCAATGCTTTGCCCTAAAAATCCTTCTGCCTGAGAGCAGAGAAGACGTCCATTCGTATCAGCCCCGGTTCCAGCAGAGAACCCGATAATGAAGTCAAGATATTTGACAGGAAAATCAGCTGTTTCAGCTGTTTTGCTCTCAGACTCTACGGAAGTCTGTGATGGGGGAGCTGCAGAGGAAACATCTGTCTGCTGTGAAGCAGTGGAGCTGCATCCGAAAAGGCAGACTGTAATAAGGGAAACAACGGGGAGTATAGCTGGAAAAAATTTTTTCATGATAGATTCTCCTTTCATAATTCATATAGCACTTGCTGCTTATACATGACTTGCCTTATTCTCTTTTCTTTTTTTAAAGCTTTCTTTTAAAACAGGCTGGACCAGGAGCAGGATAGTAATCAGCAGGATTCCCGCACAAATCGGTCGTGTAATCAGCTTTAGGACATTTCCCTTTGCCATTGTCATAGCTAGGCGAAAATTTTCTTCCAGGCCGCCACCTAGTGCAACACCGAGGAGCAGAGGGGTGGAAGGAAAGCCGGCCCACTTCATAAGATAGCAAAGGCCTCCAGCTGCCAGCATAACAATCACATCATAATAAGCACCGTTTTGAGCATAAGAGCCTACGACACAAAGGGCTACAATAATACCATTTAGATAGCTGAGCGGAACGTCTAAAACCCTGGAGAAAATACGGATTCCGAAGGATTGGACTAACAGAATGATAAGGTTAATCAAGAACATGCTGATAAAAATGGCATAGACGGTTTTTCCATCCTCCTGAAAGAGCAGAGGCCCGGGCTGAAGACCATGGATCATTAGAGCCCCCATCAGGACAGCTGTTGTACCATCTCCAGGAATTCCCATGGTAAGCATAGGAATCATAGCTCCTCCACTTACTGCATTATTGGCAGCCTCGGGTGCTGCGATCCCTTCCATCACACCGGTTCCAAACTGTGCGCTGTTTTTGCTGTTCCTTTTTGCATCATCATAAGCAAGGAAGCAGGCAGTAGGGCCGCCAGTGCCGGGAATTGCCCCAATGACCGTTCCAATAACAGAGCCTCTGAGAATGGAGGGAAGACACTGCCTCATTTCAGAAAGCCTGGGAAGGGAAACTCCAGCATGTTTGGTTTCCATATGCTGCTCATGCTTTTTGTTCAAAATACTGCTGATGATTTCGGGTATTGCGAACATGCCGATGAGGACAGGAAGAAGATCAATGCCAGATAAAAGATGGATACTGCCAAAGGAATATCTCGGGACTCCCATAATAGGATCCATGCCTACCATGGTTATCATGATTCCAATGATGGCAGAAATAAGACCCTTTAGCATATTTTTAGACGATACACGGCAGATACAGGAAAGTCCGAGAACAATTAAGGCAAATCGTTCTGCAGCGCTAAATTTACGGGTAATATCAGATATTTGAGGCGCTACCAGTGTTAGGATAAGAAGGCTGATAAGGCCTCCCAGGACAGAGGCAGTCAACGCAGTTCCTAAAGCCTTTTCGCCATGCCCCTTTTGTGACATGGGATAACCGTCGAGAACAGTCGCTGCAGCGGAAGGAGTGCCTGGAATACCAAGAAGTATGGCAGAAACAGAGCCTCCAGTCATGCCTGCGCAATAAATACCGAGAAGTATGGACAGGGCGCTTACCGTATCCATTCCGTAAGTCATAGGAAGGACCAGCAAAATTCCAGTCATATAAGTAAGACCTGGAATGGCGCCGAATACAAGACCAATTATGACTCCAGCACACATCATAAACAGATTATGTACAGTAAGGCACATTGAAAGACTTTCTAATATCATAAAAGCTTTAGCCCTCCCTTCTGAAAAAGGATGCTGGAAGGGAGCTTAATCCGGAATACAAATTCAAAGATGATATAGAGAGCCAATGCAATCAGGATTGCTGCTATAGCAGCTTTTTTCCGGGAAGAGAGCGTCCAGTAAAAGAAGATAAAAATGCCGATAGCAGTTCCTGCCAAAAATCCCACAACAGGGATCAGTATCACATAAAAGCATATGGTAGCATAGACGAGCATTGCTTTACTAAAGGGTTCTTTTTCCTTTTGATTGGGGCTGCTTCTTAAAAATAGGAGGATGCTTAAAAAGGCCATCAGGGTTACCATAACCCATGGAAATGTACGAGGACCAGGAGCACCAGGAAGTGTTGCAGCAGAAATCCGTGCTGTCATGTAAGCAAAACCTGCAGAGAATGTAAGCAGAACCAGGGCGGCTTTTCGATCACTTGCCATAAATGGATTCGCCTCCTTTGTTGTGATGTAGGGTTACTGTAGCGGAAAGGAATTATTGATATCCACCACAGGTAATTAAATATAGAAAACGTTTTCATACTTAAAAATATTATATAATAGATATTGCATATTTACAAGAAAGTAAATATAATTCTTTTTATAAGAAAAACTAATATTTTTTTGAAAGTTATCTTAGCATATAACGGAAAATGGCTTTGGAAGTGGGAGTGATGAAATGACCCTTCAACAGATGAAATATCTTATTATGCTGGAGCAGGAAAAAAAGATAACACAAGCAGCTGAGAAGTGCTTTATCTCCCAATCTGCATTCAGTCAACAACTAAGGAAAATAGAACAGGAGGTAGGTGAAAGGCTTTTTTTCCGTCAAAACAATATATGGTTTCCTACGGAAGCTGGAAAGATTCTGCTGGAAGGATTTGGGAGAATTTTAGATATTTATGATATATCAATCCGGCAGATGAAAGAACTCTCTCGCCATGTGCCAGAGGAGATCTGCCTGACTATGCCATCGTCAAGGGCTGCCTTTGTATTTGCGGATATTTATTCTGTCTTTAAGAGAGAATATCCAGCATGTGCGCTGAAACTTATGGAGGCACCTTTTGTGGATGTTCCAAGATTGGTTTCCTCTGGATTGGCAGATATGGGCCTATTTGTATCCAAGGGCTTTCTGGCAGCAGATATTTCTGAAAAACTTCAATATTATCCTCTCTATACAGAGCCATTTGTAATCATAGCCCGTAAGGAGCATCCATTAGCGCGGAAAGCCAGCCTGGCAGATGGAAAGCTGGATATGGAATATTTGAACTCAGAAAAGCTGATTATGTATGGAAAGAATCTTTTTTTAAGGCAGACAATAGATAGCTTTTTTGAAAGATACCATGTTATGCCTCAGGAAATCATCAGCTTTGACAGTACAACTACTTGCATTCAATTTGTCAGAAACGGATTTGGGTGTGCGATCATTCCGGAAATGCTTTCCCATGGTGTTACAGATCTGGTTATCTGCTCTCTCAATCCCGCGATTGCATGGGAGTTAGGAATCATATTCAGAAGACAGAGGCCAATGACCAGAGCAGAACTGCTGATTTTAGAACAGTTGAAGTTACATATGCCTGTGTACTAAATATAAGCAGGGGATATAGTTTTTTAATCCTGCTTTTGATATCATTTAATTCGGATACTTAATAAGGTTTAAAAATTATCATAATTATTTTTTTGTTTTTATAGAGAGGAGTTTACTGCTTTTTCGCAAACAAAAAGTCAATAAAATGGATATAAAAAAGGACACTGCCAAGGCAGCGTCCTTTTTTGAAATCTGTTGAGATCCTAAGCTTTTATAGCCATTTGTTATTACAGAAAAATGACAAAACTATGTATGATTACAGAAGTATAATATTATGTTTTATACATTCCTGGCGCATTCCGTCTGGCCACAGACTTGCCTGTACTTCACCGATATGAGCGCGGTCGAGAAGAAGCATGCACAGACGGGACTGTCCGATACCTCCACCGATGGTATAAGGAAGCTTACCTTTTAAAATCATTTGATGGTAGGGGAAACGCTCTCTGTCCAGGCAGCCGGCCTTTTCCAACTGTTCGTGAAGGGATTTTTCATCTACGCGGATACCCATGCTGGAAATCTCCAGAGCACAGTTTAAATGTTCATACCAGAAAAGGATATCTCCATTTAGGTTCCAGTCGTCATAGTCCGGAGCGCGGCCATCGTGAGGTTTGCCGTTAGCAAGCTTATCGCCGATTTTCATAAGAAATACACAGCCATGCTCTTTGGTAATAAGGTTTTCCCGTTCCTTTGGAGTTTTATCTGGATAACGAACCTCCAACTCTTCTGTGGTAATGAATGTAATGTCCTTTGGAAGATGCTTTACAGCCTCCGGATACTTATACCAGACCTCATGCTGCATATGCTTGATAATTTTAAAGATAGTGCGTACAGTAGCTTCCAAAGTTTCTATGGTACGTTCTTCTTTGGTAATGACTTTTTCCCAATCCCACTGATCCACATAGCATGAATGGAGATTATCCAGCTCTTCATCACGGCGGATAGCATTCATATTGGTATACAGGCCTTCACCGGGCTGGAAGCCATATTCATAAAGAGCCATACGTTTCCATTTGGCAAGGGAATGGACAACCTGGACTGTCTCGTCAGGGATATTAGCCACATCAAAGGAAACAGGACGTTCCACACCGTTTAAGTCATCATTCAAACCAGAGCTTTTTTTGACAAAAAGGGGAGCAGAAATACGCTCCAAGTTCATTTCCTTTCCGAACTCTTTTTGAAATGTATCGCGGATATATTTAATGGCCTCCTGTGTCTGACGGACGCTTAATCTGGGGTCATAATCTTTTGGAAAGATGAGTGACATAAAAACCGCCTCCTTCAATTTAACATGTTCCTTATATTAACAGAATGTGAGAGAGAATGCAAGCGCTTTCAAGTTTTGAAAATCAATTATTCTAACAGGTATTCTTGCATGGGACCTGTCCTTGTGCTATGATACAAGCTAAGAATGGAGGCAGACCATGAAGACAAAACGAGTCATGATAGCGGATAAAGACCACGTAAAGGATGAGGAGCTTCTAGAAGCAGCCCGGATACTTAGAGAGGGAGGCTTGACGGCTTTTCCCACAGAAACTGTATACGGTCTGGGAGCCAATGCGTTAGATAAAAAAGCGGCACAAAAAATATATGAAGCAAAGGGGAGACCTTCTGATAACCCATTAATTGTCCACATTGCAGATTTTAATGATATTAAGCCTTTGATAGAGGAAATACCAGAGGCAGGCAGAAAGCTTATGGAGGCTTTCTGGCCAGGGCCTCTGACGATTATTTTCAGAAAAAGCAGCCTGGTTCCCTATGAGACTACAGGAGGTCTGAATACGATAGCTGTAAGGATGCCGGATGATAGAGTGGCTAACCGCCTTATTGCTCTTGCGGGTGTTCCTGTTGCAGCTCCCAGCGCCAATACCTCCGGGCGCCCAAGCCCTACTACAGCAGACCATGTATGGGAGGATATGAATGGGAAAATAGATATGATCGTAGATGGAGGGCCAGTGGGAATTGGAGTAGAGTCTACCATAGTGGATGTCACAGAGGAAATCCCCATTGTGCTGCGTCCAGGGGCTGTTACTCTGGAAATGCTTCAAAAATTGCTGGGGAAAGTTGAAATTGACCAGGCGGTTGCAGGCCCTGCAGCCTCGGATGTCCGCCCCAAAGCTCCCGGAATGAAATATCGCCATTATGCCCCTAAAGCAGATATGGTGGTAGTAGAACTATCAGAGCAGACAAGGCAGGAACTGAAGGAGAAGAGGGGGGAGATTTATGAAAATCTCCTGCATAATATGACAGATTATATAGAAAAAAGCGGCATGAGGCCAGAGGACTATCTTTTGGCTTTTGAGGTGAAAAAGCTAGCAAAGAAGGCAATGGATGAGGGGCATAAGGTGGGAATCCTCTGCACTGATGAGACAAAAGAAGAGTATATACAGGAGACAAAGAGCTTTTATGCAGTTCGAAGCATAGGAGAGCGGGCGAAAGAGGAAACGATTGCTCACAACCTATATAGGGTCTTACGGGAATTTGACGAGTTAGAGACAGACTGTATTATAGCAGAAGGATTTTCTAGGACACAGCTGGGACAGGCAGTTATGAACCGCTTGACAAAAGCAGCTGGCCATAAAATAGTGAACATTTAACAATACAGCATATATGAGATTCCTTTCTTCATAATAAGAAACTGGAAAGTGTGATATGATGAAATTTCTTCTGATAGCAATTAATGCAAAATATATTCATTCTAATCTGGGCGTTTACAGTCTGAAACAATATGCACAGGGTAAAATAAAGGAAGTACAGATAGAAATAGGGGAATACACGATTAATCATCAGATAGACCATATCCTGATGGATATTTACAGGAAAAAGCCGGATGGGATTGGTTTCTCCTGTTATATATGGAATATTTCTTATGTTCTTGAGCTGATAAGGGATTTGAAAAAAGTGCTTCCAGACGTTCATATCTGGCTTGGGGGACCAGAAGTATCCTGGTGTGCCAGAAGGATGGTTGAAGACAATAAGGAGATTACTGGGATCATAGTAGGGGAAGGAGAGGAAACCTTTACAGGTCTGCTGCAGAAGTACGAGTCTGCCTGGAAGGAGAAGAATGGGCAGGCGGCAGAAAGAGATATTAGCCTGAGACTTTTAGAAATCCCTGGTCTGGTCCTTCGAGCGCCAGTTTCTGTTAAAACCAGTGCAGATTCAAATCAGCTGAAAAAGCTCCAGGAGCTAGATTGCTTTAATCGGCTTGAAGCCTGCAATCGGACGGAACCAGCCTGCCGCATAATAGAAACCCGATTCCGGCCAGCTATAAATATGGATGCGATCCCATTTGTCTATGAAAATTGCGAAAATTTGCGGGGATTCGAAAATAGGATTATCTATTATGAAAGCAGCCGGGGCTGTCCTTTTTCCTGCACCTATTGCCTTTCTTCCCTTGATAAGTCCGTACGCTTCCGAAGCATGGACAAGGTGGAGAGAGAACTGGATTTTTTTCTCCGACATAGAGTTCACCAGGTGAAGTTTGTGGATAGGACTTTTAACTGTAAAAAAAGCCATGCAATGGCTGTATGGCAGTATATTGCAAAACATGACAATGGGATTACGAATTTTCATTTTGAAATAGCTGCAGATCTTCTGGATGAGGAGGAACTCTCTCTTTTGGAGAGACTGCGTCCTGGACTAATCCAGCTTGAAATAGGAGTCCAGACCACAAATTTGGAGACCCTTAGGGAAATCAGAAGAAAAACAGACCTGAAAAAGCTTGCCTCCGCTGTTGCAAGGCTTAAAAAGAGCGGCAATATCCATCAGCATCTGGATCTGATTGCTGGGCTGCCTTATGAGGATTATAGCAGCTTTAGCCGGTCCTTTTGCCAGGTTTACAGTATGGAACCAGATGAGCTCCAGCTTGGTTTCTTGAAGGTCTTAAAGGGCTCTTATATGGCAGATATGGCAGAAAACTATGATTTGCAGTACAAAAATGCACCTCCCTATGAAGTCCTTTCTACCAGATGGCTGTCCTATGAAGAAATAATCCAGCTGAAAGGGATCGAGGAGATGGTGGAAGTATACTATAACAGCCGCCAGTTTACTAAAACTCTGGAAGTGTTTGCTGCAGAATTTGAGTCGCCTTTTGCGCTGTTTGAAAGTCTTGCAAAGTATTATGAACAGGAGAAGCTTTTTGATGTCCATCATAACAGAATTGCCAGATATGAAATTTTGTATCGGTTTATCTGCGAGACTTATAAAGCCTCTCAAGGCCAGGAGGGAGGAGATAGAGTAGACAAGGCTTTGAGAAAATATCGGGATTTGCTGATGTATGACCTGTATCTTAGAGAAAATGTAAAGAGCAGGCCAGATTTTGCTGCTTCACAGGCTATGTATAAGGAAAGGCTCAAGCCTTGTTATGATGAATATTTCCGCACCCACAGGAAGAAAGATAAAAGGATGGTTCATATTGAAGTGATGGAGGACAGAAGATATATTCTTTTTGATTATGAAAAAAGGGATCCTCTGACCTATAATGGAATAGCATATGAGCTGTTTTCTGAAAAAATCAGCGATGAAAGCAGTGGAGATAAAAGAGATTAGAGTGCGTTAAGGGTTTTGAAGCTGAGAGATCAGAGATTTAATGAAAGGAAGAGAGTATGAGTGAAAAAGAGACAAAAGAGGAACAGGATAAACGAGTAAAAAAGGTTCTGGAGCTTCTGGATCAGGAATATGGGACAGAATACCGCTGCTATTTGAATCATGAAACCCCTTGGCAGCTTCTGATTGCCGTGATTATGAGCGCTCAATGTACGGATGCACGTGTTAATATTGTGACAGCAGATTTATTTAAAAAATACGATACCCTTGAAAAATTTGCAGAAGCTGACTTGAAAGAGCTGGAAGAGGATATCCGCTCTACAGGTTTCTACCGCATGAAGGCGAAAAATATTATCTCTTGCTGCAAAGATCTGGTGGAAAAGCACAAAGGGATAGTGCCCAAGACTTTAGATGAGCTGACAGCCCTAGCAGGCGTAGGGAGGAAGACAGCTAATGTAATCCGGGGAAATGTATACAATGAGCCTAGCATTGTGGTAGATACCCATGTAAAACGGATTTCCAGGAAGCTTGGTTTTGCAGAATCAGAGGAACCAGAGAAAATAGAATATGAGTTGATGAAAGTTTTGCCTAAAGATCATTGGATCCTTTGGAATATCCATATCATTACTCTTGGGAGAACTATTTGTACAGCAAGGAATCCAAAATGTATGGAATGTTTTCTGAAAGAACATTGTCCTTCTTGTAAAGAATAGTAGTAGGAGTGAAATGTGAAATGGCGGATTCGTATATAGCGATTGATCTGGAAACAACCGGATTGAATCCAAAAGAGGATAGAATTTTAGAAATTGGAGCGATTCAGGTGGTAAAAGGCCGGGTTCAAAAGGAATTTTCCACCTTAATCAATCCCAAACGTGAGATTACGGAAAAAGTTGTGGACTTAACTGGAATAACTGGGGAAATGGTAGAAAATGCGCCGGGAATTGAGGAGGTCATCAGTGAGGCAGTATCCTTTTGCAACGGACTTCCCCTGTTGGGCCATCATATTATTTTTGATTACAGTTTTTTAAAACGTGCAGCAGTAAACGCAGGGATTCCTTTTGAAAAGGATGGAGTTGATACTTTGAAGCTTTGCAGAAAATTTATGCCAGAAGAGGAGAAAAAGAACCTATCCTCTGCCTGCGCATGGTTCCAGGTGAAAAATACAAAAGCTCACAGAGCACTATCGGATGCTTATGCAGCCCATGCGCTGTTTATGACTATGAAAGAGCAATATTTTTCTGGTGAACCCTCAGCCTTTTCACCATTTCCCTTACAGTATCATGTAAAAAAGGAACAGCCTGCCTCAAAAAGGCAAAAACAACACTTGCGTGATTTACTAAAATATCATAAAATAGCTATAGCTTTAGAAATTGATGATCTGACCCGTAATGAAATCTCAAGAATTACAGATAAGATCATTTCCAGATATGGAAGAATAATAAGGTGAGACAAAGGGGTGAACGACAGTGATTAATTTTAAAAATAGTAAATCAGGTTTTAAAAGAGCCATAGCAGCGTTTGTGGTAGTTCTGCTTGCAGCAGCCATGGTGCTGCCTTTGTTTTTCGGATAAAAGATAGTTGAGCAGTGAGGAGTAAGCAATGAAGAAGAATGTGTGGTTTGGCGGCTTGTTGGCATTGACAATGGGAATATTTCTGTGGTGTCCCATGGTACAGGCAGCAGAGATACCGGCAGGAGTTTCTGTCGGCGGTCAGGATCTGGGAGGCCTGACAAGAGAAGAGGCAGAACAGAAGATACGGGATTATATAAAGACGATGGAGGAACAAAAAATAACCCTCCAAATCGGAAATACCGCTGCAGAGGCAGCAGCAAAGGATTTGGGATTTTACTGGAGCAATGAAGAGCTTATATTGCTCGCAATGAACCGTGTTACGGAAGGAAATCTCCTAAAACGTTATATTGCTATGAGGGAGATGGAACAGAATGACGCAGGGCTCGATCTGACAACAGCTGTGGATAATGCTAAGGTAGAAGAATTTGTAGCTGCGAATAGCAGTGGTCTGGAAGGCGGAGCAAGGGATGCAACGATTATACGTGAGAATGGCCAGTTTATCATTACTCCCGAACAGAATGGTATAACAGTTGATACAGGGGCAACGACAATGGCCTTGAATGAAGCCTTGAAAGCTGGACTTGCCAGTCCTATAACGGTAGAAGCAGTGATAACCGAAAGCGAGCCTAGGATTCGGGAAGAGGATCTGGCGACGATTCAGGATGTCCTTGGTACCTTTACTACTGATTTCAGCAGCAGCGGCGCTTCTCGCTCTAAGAATCTGGAAGTGGGTTCTTCAAAAATCAATGGTCATGTCTTGATGCCTGGAGAGACGCTTTCAGGGTATGAGTGCATGCAGCCCTTTACCAAGGCAAATGGCTATGCGACAGCTGCCGCCTATTCTGGAGGTCAGGTTATTGACAGCATAGGAGGAGGGGTATGTCAGATTGCCACGACTCTCTATAATATGGCTCTTAGAGCTGAGCTGGAAATTACCCAGAGACAGAACCATTCTATGATTGTCACATATGTAAAGCCATCTATGGATGCGGCGATAGCAGGGACAGTTAAGGATATTAAGATTACTAATAACTATAGCACCCCCATTTATATAGAGGGTTATACTCAGGGCCGGCAGTTGACTTTTACCTGCTATGGAAAAGAAACCAGGCCGTCCAATCGGGAGATTGAATTTATTTCAGAAACTTTGGGCCGCACAGACCCAGGTGCACCAATTGAGCAGGTGGATCCTTCTCTTGCTCCCGGAGCAAGAAGGAGAGTACAGTCCAGCCATACAGGGTTGCGTTCAAGGCTGTGGAAAGTAGTGAAAGTAGACGGTGAGGAGACAGAAAGAACGCTTTTAAGCACAGATACGTATAATGCTTCAAAGGCTATTATTCTTGTAGGGCCTCCGGCGCCTGAGCCAGTACCAATTCAGGAACAGCCTCAGCCAGCAGAAACCCAGCCCCAGCCGTCGCAGCCTTCTGAAAATATAGCTGGACCAGGTGGAGCTATGGACCAGCCATCACAGCCTCAGCCGCCAGTGCAGGAGACATCACCATCTCAGTCCCAGCCATCTGCGGCAGAGCCTCCTTCCCCCCAACCGCCTCAGCCTCCGGCACCGTCAGAACAGCCGCCTGCTCCGCCGGCACCAGAGGGAAACACAGGAGAGGGAACTGCCTGATGAGAAGAAGAGTGATCCGGGAAAACCAGGGTTCCATGAAACCGGGCCAGGAGATTGTGGCAGCCGGATTTGCTGGAATGGCTGGTGCACAGATGATTGCTAGGGAAAAACAAGAAGAGCTGAAACTGCATTTCAGCTCTTCCTATATAGAAGGAATTTATAAGGATCGGATCCGAAAGACAGACAGGAATCTGGAACAGTGGAAACAATCTGGAGCCACAGAATGGGAACCGGCAGGTGAGGGAGGTATTCTGACCGCTCTCTGGAACCTGTCAGGAGCATACGATGTGGGGATTGAGGTTACACTGCGTCAGATTCCTGTTAAGCAAGATACCATAGAAATTTGTGAGTACTATGACCTGAATCCTTACAGACTTTTTTCAGAAGGATGTTTCCTCCTAATCGGGGACTATGGGGGCAGACTCGTGCAGAAGCTTAGGCAGGAAGGGATTTCATCAGCAGTGATCGGCCAGGTAACAGAAGGAAATAAGATGGAAATACTTATGGAGGAAGGAATTGCCTGCCTAGAGCGTCCCAGAGCAGATGAACTAGAGAAAGTAATTCCCGGATGGCGACAAGGTTAGTCCTGGAAAGTTCCATTTTGGACATTGTATTGACAGGAAAAACAACAGTCTGGGCTACATATATAGAAAAGATGGAAGAGGAGGTTAAGAATTATGAGAGAAAAGATTCTGGCAGTGATTGAGAAGAACAGTAGGATTGACCTTAAGGATTTGGCGGTTCTTCTGGGAGAGGATGAAGTCGCGGTTGCCAATGAGATAGCAAATCTGGAAAAGGAGCACATTATCTGCGGCTATCATACCTTAATTGATTGGGATAAGACAGGAGATGAAAAGGTTACGGCCCTGATTGAGGTTAAGGTAACTCCTCAGAGAGGTATGGGCTTTGATAAAGTGGCTGAGAGGATTTATCAGTACAATGAAGTAGAAGCTGTTTATCTCATGTCAGGAGGATATGATTTTACGGTTATGATTGAAGGAAAGACTATGAGACAGGTGGCCCAGTTCGTATCGGATAAGCTGGCGCCCATGGAATCTGTTTTAAGCACAGCAACCCACTTCATATTGAAAAAATACAAAGACCATGGAACTGTTCTTGTAAAAAAGGAGCAGGATGAAAGGATGTTGATTACCCCATGAGAAATCCACTATCAGAAACGATTGTAACGATACAGCCATCAGGAATCCGTAAGTTTTTTGACATTGTCAGCGAAATGAAGGATGCGATTTCCCTTGGCGTAGGTGAGCCAGACTTTGATACTCCCTGGCATGTGAGGGAAGAGGGAATCTACTCACTGGAAAAGGGAAGAACCTTTTATACCTCTAATGCGGGGCTTAAAGAACTGAAGATTGAAATCTGTAATTACTTAAAGAGAAAATGCAGCTTGGAATATGACCCGGACCATGAGGTTATGGTTACAGTGGGAGGCAGCGAAGCAATCGATATCGCTTTGCGAGCCATGCTGGATCCAGGGGATGAGGTGTTGATCCCTCAGCCCTGTTATGTATCCTATGAACCCTGTACGGTTCTGGCAGGAGGAACGCCAGTTATCATAGACCTGGAGGAAAAGGATGAATTTAAATTGACTCCAGAGAAGCTTCTGGAAAAAATCACTCCAAAGTCAAAGATCCTAGTTCTTCCTTTCCCCAATAATCCTACAGGAGCCATCATGGAAAAAGAGGATTTGGAGAAAATTGCAGAAATCGTAAAGGAGAAAGATTTATTTGTTCTTTCTGATGAGATATATTGTGAACTTACATATAAAGGGGATCATGTTTCCATCGCTTCTCTGCCAGGAATGTGGGAAAGGACTGTAGTGATTAATGGTTTTTCCAAGTCTTATGCCATGACAGGCTGGAGACTGGGATACGCAGCTGCTCCAAGGATTATATTAGAGCAGATGCTTAAAATCCATCAGTTTGCAATTATGTGCGCTCCCACTACAAGCCAATATGCGGCTGTTTCTGCTCTGAGAAATGGGGATCCGGATGTGCTTATGATGAGGGAATCTTATAATCAGCGCCGCCGCTTTCTCGTTAATGCAGTAAGAGAAATGGGACTGGAATGCTTTGAGCCCTTTGGAGCCTTTTATGTATTTCCAAGCATCAAAAGATTTGGGATGACCTCTGATGAATTTGCCTTGAAGCTCCTGGAGGAAGAGCAGGTGGCAGTGATACCTGGAACTGCCTTTGGAAACAGCGGAGAAGGATTTTTAAGGGTTTCCTATGCATATTCCTTGGAGAGCTTGAAAGAAGCTTTGGGACGGATTGAGAGGTTTGTCAGCCGGCTGGAGGGAAAAGCATAATTATGTGCCTTGAGCGAAGCAAAAGGAGTAAATATCAACATGAACATTGTGCTCTATGAACCGGAGATGCCAGCAAATACAGGAAATATAGGCCGCACCTGCGCCGCTGCAGGCATAAGGCTTCATTTGATTGAGCCTTTGGGCTTTAAACTGAATGAAAAGGCAGTGAAAAGAGCTGGTCTGGATTACTGGGATAAGCTGGATGTAACAGTTTACAGCGATTTTCAGGATTTCCAGGAAAAGAATCCCCAAGCTAAAATCTATATGGCAACGACAAAGGCCAAAAGGATTTATACAGACGTACATTATGAACCGGACTGTTTTCTCATGTTTGGTCCTGAGAGCAGAGGAATTCCTGAGGAGCTTCTGGTGGAGAATCCGGAAAATTGTGTTCGAATCCCTATGTGGGGCGAGATACGCTCCCTGAATCTCTCTAATGCAGCAGCGATTGTATTGTATGAGGCGCTGAGGCAGAACGGATTTGAGAGAATGCAGACAGAAGGAAAGCTGGCGAGGCTTTCATGGGAATGTTAAAAATTTGAATATCAAAAAAATTAACACCGGAAGTGGCTCATGGACAGAAAGCCTCTTCCGGTGTTAATTTAGAGCTTCTTTAGAAAGAAACAAGATTACAGAGTTAGGGTTTCAAAAACCTGTTTTGGCTGAGATTAGGCCATGTATGAAGGGTAACAGCTAAGACCAATTCCCTATCTTTGTAACGATGAATACAAAGAAGCAATCCCATCAGAACATAGGTTACTATTGTAGTGCTCAGGCCATAGGACAGGAAGGGCATGGAAAGCTGAGAATACAGGCTATAGCCCAGGTTTGAGGCAATATAGCTGAAGGTCTGGCTGGCAAGAACCAAACCACAGCTTAGGCCGGTCATCATGCCCAACTGACCTGAATGACAGAGAGAGGTACGGAATATCCGGAAAAATAATAAAATATAGGTGCCAAAAATCAGAAGACCAGGAAGGATACCCCAGGCAGTAAAAAGGAAGGTAACAACAAAATTATAGTAGTAATCGGGTAGAAACCCAGAAATATGGTCCATGGAGCTGCCAATGATTCTCCATTGTGACATAATCTGACGTATGGCAATGCTGAGGTAGGAGATACTTTCTGGATCATGAAAAAGATTCAGCAATGCCATAATCCTGGCTTTTTGATAAGGCGGCATAAGACCAAAATGAAAGCCCACGAAAAGCCAGATAAAAATGGAAAGAGCAGGAACGGCGGTTAATATAAGGATGGCTTGACGGCGTTTTACGGAAAACCAGCCTTTGACAACAGCAGCAATTGTCATTACCAGAAAGATAAATGCCAGACTGAAGGAAGTTCGAATGCTGTTTATCGCATATGCACATAAAAGGAATGGGAAAAGGGCATGGAAAAAGCAACAGAAAAGCCCTTTCCACCCTCCATGCCTGAAGCGGTAAAGGAGCCCGGCATAAAGGGGAGCAAAGAGGTAAGTATAAATCCGCAGGCCGGGATGTCCGCCATTGATAACAGGAGTGATTTCTGCAGCCGCAGCCAGGAGAATCAGAGAAAGCCACCACAGGCTCCGAGAATATTTTCCGATTATTGTATAATCTGCAAAATAAATTCCAGCCATACATACAATTCCGACTATAGTATAGGCGCATTGATGGATCAATAGAGAAAATCCGGGGAGTTGGGAGGGCAGGGAAAAGGAGGAACCTGCTGTCTGGCCAGATGAAGCTGTGATACAGATCTGGTATTGAAAGATCAGGCCTAATATGCTGAAGGCCGCAATAAAGCTTAAAAGCCTCCAGTCTGGACTAGGCCTGTGGACTCTGTCCATATCTGTGCCAGCAGCAACTGGATCACCCATCTGGCGTATACTTTCCATAAGAGCAGCTTCCTCGTCCATTCCCGTGTCCATAAAAGCCAGCTTCTGATCTTCAATATGAGCGGATAATTCCTGGGCTACATAACTTCGTGCCTTTTTCCATCTCATCTGTGAGGTCACTTGATTCAAATACTCTTCCATGGGATTTTGGCCGCTGGCTGATTGAACTTTGTCAAGCGCTTCTGAAAGAGAAGATGCAGACGTTTTAGGGCAAAGTTCAGTGTGAGGAATGGAAGACTTTTTATGGGGCAGAATGTCGTACCTAGATTCCTTCATAAATTACACCTCCTAATACGTGTATCATGGCATTTGCATATTCCTTCCATTCTTTCTCCTTATCCTTTAAACGGCGGAGTCCCTCGACTGTGATATGATAATATTTGCGGACTTTCCCACCGGCATCCTCTTCATAGCAGGACAGAAAGCCCTGGGATACCAGATTGTGGAGAAGGGGATAGAGGGTGCCAGCCTTTAGCTCAAACACATTTTCTGAACGTTTTTCCAATGTCTCAATCATTTCATAACCATACATATCCTTTTCGGAAAGCAGCTTTAAGATAAGCAGGGAAGTACTTCCGGAAAGGAGTGTTTTGTCAACAGGCATAGGAAACCTCCTTTTAATTTTATATTGTATCGAATATCTATATATAAGTATATATCGATATTCGATATATGTCAAGAAAAAATAATATTGATATTCGATATATAATGAGAGTACTCACATGTCTTGAGGCATTCGGGCGCCCAAACTATCAGTTTAGGAAAAAATATTCTAACATCTTCCGCTCTCAGCCTTTTTCTATCCAAATCTAAGGAGAGATTCAGAAAAACCATAAAAAAGAGACTGATGCAAAAACAATTTTCTATACGATTTGGATTCTGTCTGTTAACAGCGCTTTTTACACCTGAATCCATATAGGTATGGAATGATCGTTTTGCCTCAGTCTCAAAAAGATATACAGTTGAATCAAAGAGGAATTGCTTTCGGAAGGCTGAAAATAAATTCTGTTCCCACGCCTTCTGTGCTGACTACATCAATATTTTCCCCATGGGACTGTATGATTTCCTTTACAATTGCAAGGCCGAGGCCAGTTCCCTTTTTGTCTCGTCCTCTGGAAACATCAGATTTGTAAAACCGTTCCCAAATCTTTTTGATGCTCTCCTTAGGAATGCCCACACCAGTATCCTTGACAGAAACAAAAACCTTTTCATGCCGTACGGATGCTTGAATGTATATGGTTGCATTATGGTGGCTGAACTTAATCGCATTGTCAATTAGGTTGTAAAGGACCTGCTGGATTTTTCCCAAATCCGCATAAACCATTTCAATATTGTCTGAAAAGGTCAGCTCAAAATTAATTCCCTTTGCATCACATGTTCCTTCAAAAGAAGCAGCTGTATCCTTAATGACCCGGTTAATGTCAAAATTAGTACGGGATAAATAGCCTTTGCTGTCCAGAGAATTGAGAGTAAGCATGCCTTGAGTCAGCTTATTTAGACGCTCTGTTTCTGTAATTACTCGATGAAGATATTTTTCCTGCATTTCCCCAGGGATAGTCCCGTCCAGAATCGCTTCCAGATAGCCTTTGATAGAAGTAAGAGGGGAACGGAAATCGTGGGACACATTGGCAATAAAGGTACGCTGATATTCTTCTATTTTGTCAAGCTCTCCAGACATATAATTCAAAGTGGCGGCCAGATAGCCCATTTCATCCTGAGTGCTTACGTTGATGCGGTAAGCCAGATTTCCGGCGGCATATTCATTTGCTCCCGCTGTGATTTTCTTGAGAGGAAGATATACGATCTGGGTAAATACAAGAAGAATAATCAGAGAGAGGCCAAATATAATAAGGGCTGTCAAGTATATCAGATTCAATATAGCGTCATGGCTGGAGGAGATAGTGGAAACAGGCATATGGATCAGCACATATCCATAGGTATTATAATTGCCAGTTATTGGAGCAGAAACACTCAATACATCATAGTCATACATATGATAATAGCTTCCAATGGAATAATGTCTGTTACCAACAGCCGTGGGATCAAAATTTTCAATAGATTTTCCAGCCCGTAAGGAATCGCTGCTGTCCAGAATAATATTTCCACGGCGGTTCACCACCCAGATATCGGCCTGAAGGAAGGTTGCTATGGCATTAAGCTGAGGATATGCTGCGGAAAGCTCGGTCGCCTGTTTGCCCTGGTAGGGACTGCTGTATTTTCCGGCGATTAGATTGGCCTCATCATAAAGAAGCTCTGCCTTTTCCTGAATCAAATATCGATAAGTAAGCTGGGAAGCCAGAGTGGCAATGGTAACAAAGCCTAGAAATCCGAAAATCAGATATCCTATAATAAACTTATAATAAAGAGAATGTAGATGCATTATCGTTTAACCTCGAATTTGTAGCCAATGCCCCATACAGTGGACAAAGACCAACGGTCGTGGTCTTTGATTTTTTCTCTAAGACGTTTAATGTGTACGTCTACGGTTCTTGTATCACCGATATATTCATAGCCCCATATATGGTCTAAAAGCTGTTCCCTGGTAAAAACCTGATTGGGAGAAGAAGCCAGGAAGTATAGAAGCTCCAGCTCCTTTGGAGGCATTTCAATGGAGTGCCCCCGATAAATAACGGAATAATTGGTCAGATTGACAATCAGATCCGGATATTCTACATAATTGCCCTGCTGTTCCGAGACCGTAGCAGTAGTTTGAGGAGCAGATTGATAACGCCTTAAAACAGCTTTTACTCGTGCCACTAGTTCCTTTGAATCAAAGGGCTTAATCATGTAGTCATCAGCTCCAAGCTCCAGGCCCAGCACCTTGTCAAAAATCTCTCCCTTTGCAGAAAGCATAATGATAGGAATCTGAGATGCGGTACGGATTTCCCGGCACACCTGATAGCCGTCAATTCCAGGCAGCATCAGGTCCAGCAGGATGATATTCGGACGGAAATCAGGAAAAACCCGAAGGGCTTCTTCTCCGTCATTTACGATCATGGTTTCATAGCATTCCTTCATCAGATAAAGAGAAATAAGCTCGGCAATATTTTCGTCATCATCAACGATCAGCACTTTTTGTTTTTCAGCCATAAGAACCTCCTTGTTCTTTTCATTTAAATGTTACAATCGTAACACCGGTATCGCCTTCTCCAAATTCCCCTAGACGGAATTCCTTTACATATTTTAATTTTTTCAAATGGCGGTGGACTCCGGCCTTTAACGCGCCAGTGCCCCGTCCATGCACAACACGCACCTGAGTCAGATGGGACAAGTATGCATCATCCAGATATTTGTCCAACATAGGAAGGGCTTCATCTACAGTCATACCGATCAGATTGATTTCTGGAGAAATACTGCTGGATTTAGACATACGGATCTTACCGCTTCCGGTTTTATTATTGGCAGGGCCAGTTAGAACAGGCTCATCTAAAAGCTCAATATCCTTTATATTTACCAGAGAACGAAGGATTCCCATCTGTACATATAGATCACCTTTGGCATTTGGGAGAGTACTGATCGTTCCATTTAGATTCATAGTGAGGACGCGGACTCCGTCACCGATTCTCAGCTTTTTTGGAGATACAGTTTTGGCAGGCGCCTGTTTCCGACTGCTTCCCAGTCCCAAATCCTTTTCTACAGCTCCCAGATGTTCGCGAAGTCTGGAGCGTTCTGCCTCCAGCTGCTTGGTAAGACCAGCAGAATCCCCCAGTTTATTAATATTGCGGATCGTCTGGTCAGCGGTTTCCTTAGCCTGTCTGAGAATCCTCTGAGCCTCTTCACGGGCATCCCGGATAAAGGTATCCCTGCGTTCGTCCAGACGTTCTTCCTTTTTTTCAAGCCTGGATTTTAGCTGTTGAATTTCTGTCTTATAGGATTGGATCTCTGTCCGTTCTTTTTCAATCGTTACCCGGCTCTCTTCCAGATGGGCCAGAAGGTCTTCAAAGGTTTCATCCTTGGCCTCAAGATGGCTTTTGGCATCATCGATAATATAGTCAGGCAGCCCTAGTTTTTGGGAAATGGCAAAAGCATTGCTCTTTCCAGGAATGCCGATTAAAAGGCGGTAGGTTGGACGGAGAGTTTCCACACTGAATTCACAGCAGGCATTTTCTACGCCAGGGGAGGTAAGAGCAAAGACTTTAAGTTCACTATAGTGAGTGGTTGCCATAGTACGGCACTGCATATTGTGAAGGAAGGAAAGGATGGCAATTGCCAGAGCAGCGCCCTCTGTAGGATCTGTACCTGCTCCCAGTTCATCAAAAAGGCAGAGAGAATTGGAATCAGCCTGCTCAAGGATCTGGACAATATTTGTCATATGAGAAGAAAATGTGCTCAAGCTCTGCTCAATACTCTGTTCATCTCCAATGTCGGCAAAAACTTCTTCAAAGACAGAAAGCTCTGAGCCGTCAAAAGCGGGAATATGAAGTCCAGCCTGTCCCATAAGGGTAAAAAGCCCTACGGTTTTTAAGGAAACTGTTTTTCCTCCAGTATTGGGACCAGTAATAATAAGGAGATTAAAATCCTTTCCTAAATTGATGCTGACAGGAACTACCGAGGTTTGATCCAGTAAAGGGTGGCGCCCGTCCTTTATATTAATATAATGTTTTTTATTAAATATAGGAGCGCTGCAGTGATAGTGGCGGGACAAGGCAGCCTTGGCGAAAATAAAATCCAGTTTTGCAAGGATCTCCAGATCAACTCCCAGCTCTGCAGTATGAAGGGATACCTGGTTGCTTAATTCAGCCAAAACAGCTTCGATTTCCTTTTGCTCCTGGATCTCCAGTTCCCGGAGATCATTATTTAGCTTTATAATGGCCATTGGCTCAATAAACAAGGTGGAACCAGTGGAGGACTGATCATGGACCATGCCGGAAACCTGATTTTTATATTCAGATTTTACAGGAAGGCAGTATCTTCCATCTCTCATAGTAATCACACCATCCTGCAAATAGGAACGGGTAGAGTTTAAAATGGAATTTAGCTGGGAATGGATTTTATCCTGTATGCTTTTCATGGAACGGCGTACATGGCGGAGTCCAGGACTGGCCTCATCGCTGATTTCCTCTTCAGAAATAATACAGCGTTTGATTTCATTGTTAACAGGAGTTAAAGGTTCCAAAAGGCGGAACATGCCTTCCAGAGAGTCATCGGGAAGCTCAGATTCCTCATGCCGGCCATAGGCTTTGGCTCTGGCAGAAATCGTCATCACTGAGCTTATGGAAAGGAGCTCAGTGATGCCAAGAGAGCTTCCAATTTCCAGACGTTTCAGAGAATCACGAATATCCTTTAATCCGCCAAAAGAAATGCTGCCTTTCTGACGTACTCGAGTTACAGCATCCGTAGTTTCCTGCTGATTGCGGACAATCTCATCAAAATCTGAGGAAGGGACAAGCGTATGGCAGAGGTCTTTGCCCATAGAAGAAGAAGCATACTCAGCCAGCTGATTAATGATTTTATTATATTCCAGCGTTTTTAACGACTTTTCATTCATTTTATATCACCTTTTCTATTATATAACGTCAGCCGTCACTATTGGCAGTAGTGGCGGCTATTATCATCTTCCCATGCCCTGGGGTTTTTTGAGTTTCTCTGCCTTGTATTATATCAAGAGATGACCCTCCTGTAAATATTATAATTCGGATATCAAATCCTGTAAAGCCGTCAGATGCCACAAAACAGATTCCTAGGAAAATCCCCATGAAATTGGCCTGTAGAGCGCAAAATACTTGCATTAAAACGAGAAGAAACGTATAATAGTATATGGTTTTATTAAGTGAGTAACCAAGGTGGATTATGTGCCTTTAGGTATAGTCAGATAGAGAGATACGCTTTAATAGGAGGTCGTTTATGCCAGATATGAATGGGCCGGGAAGCGAGCTGCCAAAAAAGAAAAAATTTATCAGCGAACGAATCGTCAAACAGCCGATGAGCAGAAGACAAAAACTAAAAAGAGCGGCGGTTTTTTTATTTCTTGCCGTTATGTTCGGAGTCATTGCAGCAATTACATTTGTGCTGTCTATACCGTTTGCAAAAAAATATATGGGGGAAGAAAGTACAAAGGAAAGTCAGGTAGTTAGTATTCCCAAGGATGAAGAGACAAGTCCTACAGAGCCTGTCCTTGAGACAATGGAAAACGAAACAGCTCCCATCAATGAGCTGGTAGAGGAAGCTATGTCCAATTATCATTTTGATATGGCGGCTGTGACTGATATTTATAATAATTTAAAGCAGGAGGGCCAAAAGGCAGGAAAAAGCATTGTAGAGGTTCGGGCCGTAAAAAGAGGGACAGACTGGTTTGACAATCCAATTGAAAATACTGGCCAGTATGCAGGAGCGATTATTGCTGGTACGAATAGTGAGTTGTTAATCCTTGTTCCTAATGGGGCTATCGAGCCATCAGATGCTATTTATGTCACTTTTTATGATGGAACGGAGATTGAAGGCCGGAAGAAGCAGGCAGATAAGATTACTGGTCTTGGTATCATCAGTGTACAGACCTCTGATATTCCGGATGATAAATTGGAGGCCATACAGCCCTTTAAGCTTGGCAATTCCTATATGGTACGGACAGGAGATCTGGTATTTTCTATCGGCGCCCCTACTGGAGTGCCATATTCCTTTGACTATGGAGCAGTAAATTATGTGGCTAAAAATGTACAGACAACAGATGGCATTGCGGAAATTATATTTGCAAATGTGAGGGGAAATGCAGAGGCAGGCACATTTTTGCTGAATATTTCCGGAGAGATTATTGGCTGGGTTACAGACCGATATCAAAGTGATACAAATCAGGATTCCATTATAGCAGAGGGCATTTCAGATTATAAGGGAATTCTTGAAAAGATGAGCAATGGGATTCCGGCGGCCTATCTTGGGGTTAAGGGTCAGGAGATTACGAGCGAGATGGCAGCAGAAGGAGTTCCAGAGGGGATTTACGTCACAGAGTCCATTTTTGATGGCCCTGCCTATACGGCTGGAATACAGAATGGTGATATTATATCTGCAATTGATGGAGATTCTGTATTTACGATGAAAGCCTTTCAGACGAAAATAGAGGGGCTTAAGGAAAGGCAGCCTGTAAAGGTGGTGGTAAATCGAAAAGGAATGGAGGAATATACTGAGCTCATCTATCAGGTTATTATGGGAGAAAGATAATTATGTTATTTATGAGAGCATCACCGCATAAGAGCATATCACATGCTGAAAAAATTTTTAAGCATGTTTTCAAATAATCTAGCTGGTTTGGCAGATAAAAATAAAAATTATAAGCAGGTGAATATTATGGGAAGATTGATAAGCAGCTTTAGTAAGGCAAAATTAATTTGTTTAGTTCTTGGACTATATATACTTTATATGAGTACAGGAGAAATGATAACCTCTATAAAGCCGATAAAGAGTTTTGAGGATGTAGCAAATGGCGAGGTTAAGCCAGGTGACCGCGTCAGCGGCAATGTGATTTACGCCCTGGACTATTTTGCAGCAGAGCAGACCTGGAAAGAGGGAAATGGCAGCAGAACTCCAAAGAAGGATTCCAGTTATTATTATCTGATACCGGGAAATGATTCCTTTGCAGCATTGCAGGTGTTTGTGAGAGACAGTGATGCTATGAGAGCTTTGGTAGACGAGACCTATGCGTATATGTTTGAGAATGGGCCGGAGCCGACTGCAGAGATGCCCTTTACTGGAAAAGCAGTCAAGATGGAATCTGAGTATGCGGAACTGGTGAAGTATTTCAAGGAAGAAATCACCGCTTATGGCTACAGTGAACAGGAAATTGCTGCTATGGGAGATCCGATTCTTATTATTCCGAGAGCATTCGGCGCTGTCCGTATTATGTTTGGAATCGGATTGGTCCTTGTATTGCTGGTGGTACTATTAGTTGTCAGAGATTATCGAAGATTTGCATAATCAGTTCTTAATTCTCTGGTGAAAGAGACATAAAGATACATAGAAAGCGGTGCGGCTGGGATTTATAGCCGTACCGCTTTTTGCTTTATAGGATGTTTTAAGGTCAAATAGGCTGATATTAGGGAAAACGGATCGTTCCTGGACTGGGGGGATTGGTGCCTTAATCTTTGCAGGAAATTGCGTACTATAAAGCAAAGGATGCGCGCTCCGCGCAATAGGAAACGGACTGCTATTATGAATCGATAATATTTATGGAACCAGTTGCGAAAGGCGAAATGTTCCTGTATACTTGAGAGTGATTAGAGAAATATCAGTTTCAGCGCTGTTTTAATGAAAGATGGAAGACGAATAAAAAGGAAACGAGGAGAGAATGAAAATGAAATATATTGAGACATTGAAAGAAGGAATGCATGTTTCCAGCGTATATCTTTGCAAAACCAAGCAGATTTCCCTTACAAAAGCAGGAAAAGAATATGGAAATCTTATGTTTCAGGATAAAACCGGTATAGTAGATGGAAAGATCTGGGATCTGAGCTCTCCAGGAATCGGGGACTTTGAGGCCCTGGATTATGTTGCTGTGGAGGCAGATGTGACGGTTTTTCAAAATATGAATCAGTTGAATGTAAAAAGAATAAGACGGGCAGAAGAGGGGGAGTATACACCGGCAGATTACCTTCCTGTTTCCAAAAAGGATATTGGACAGATGTATATGGAGCTGACTGGCTATATTAAGACGATCAAGAATGCAAAGCTGCGGGCATTAGCTGCTGCGTTTTTTATTGATGATAAGGATTTTGCAAAAGCATTTCAATTTCATTCAGCGGCAAAAAGCGTCCATCATGGCTTTGTAGGAGGACTTTTAGAGCATACCTTGAGTGTAGTAAAAATCAGTGACTTTTTCGCAGGCCATTATCCAATGGTTAACAGGGATCTGCTCCTTACAGCGGCAATGTTTCATGATATAGGTAAATTAAAGGAGCTGTCGATTTTTCCTGAAAATGATTATACAGATGCAGGCCAGCTTTTAGGGCACATTGTAATAGGGTCCCAGATGATTTCTGAAAAAATCCGGAAGATTCCGGACTTTCCGTCAAAACTGGAGACAGAGCTGGTGCACTGTATCTTGGCCCACCATGGGGAGTTGGAGTATGGTTCGCCTAAAAAACCAGCATTAATTGAAGCACTGGCATTGAATTTCGCAGACAATGTAGATGCAAAGCTGGAGACAATGGCAGAGGCCCTTCAGGCTGGCGGAGAAAATATGGGATGGTTAGGGTTCAACCGCTTCCTCGACAGCAATATCCGCAGGACCGGAGAGTAGAGATCAAGCTATGGAATTAAAAAAGAATAGCTGGTTCCTTGTTGAAATCATTGATATGAGTGATGACGGAGCAGGAATCGGAAAGACAGGGGTCGAAGAATCAGGAATTGGGAAACAAAAAGGCGCAAAAGCGGAAAAGAAAAAAATAGAAAGCACAAAGGCTGAAAAGAGGCAACAAGGAGATAAAAATACAGAAAATAGAAAAACATATACCATAGGGGAAGGATATACCTGGTTTATAAAAGATGCAGTCATTGGCGATATCGTAGAGGCCAGTGTGATGAAGATGAAAAAATCCTATGGTTTTGCAAAGCTCCAGAGAATTGTCCGGCCCTCTGCTCAGAGGATTGAAGCCAGATGTCCAGTTGCGAGGCAGTGCGGCGGCTGTCAGCTTCAAATGATGGATTATGAAGGGCAGCTTAATTTTAAGGAGAGAAAGGTTTATAATCATTTAAAACGGATTGGGGGAGTAGATTATCTTCTTTTGCCAAAAGAGGAAGCTGGAGCAGAAGAAAATATAAAAGAAGAAAATGCCAGGGAAGAGAAAATTTGCGGCGGCAAGGTACGAATGGAGCCGATTATAGGGATGGAAAATCCATGGCGCTACCGCAATAAGGCCCAATTTCCTTTTGGAGAGGATGGGACGGGCCGAATTATTACCGGTTTTTACGCAGGACGGACCCATGATATCATTGAGAGTGAGGATTGTCTTCTTGGGATAAGGGAAAACAAAGAGATTTTATCTGTAATCAGGCAATTCATGGAGGATTATGGGATAAAGCCTTATTGTGAAAGCACACAGAAAGGCTTTATTCGTCATACCCTTATCAGGAAGGGTTTCTCTACTGGAGAAATCATGGTCTGCCTGGTAATAAATGGGAGTTCTTTTCCTTACAGCAGTGAGTTGGTAAAGCGGCTCAAGAATATTTCCAATATGAGCAGTATTTCCTATAATATTAATACGGAAAAAACAAATGTAATTATGGGAGACCGGGTCTGCAATTTGTATGGACCTGGTTTTATCATGGATTCCATTGGAGACGTAAAATACCAGATTTCCCCCCTTTCCTTTTATCAGGTAAATCCAATTCAGACAAAACGGTTATATGAAACAGCTCTGGAATACGCAGACTTAAAGGGGAATGAAGCCGTGTGGGATTTATACTGTGGAATTGGAACTATTTCCTTATTTCTGGCAAGAAAGGCAAAGTATGTATATGGGGTGGAAATCATTCCCCAGGCGATTGAAGATGCCAGAAGGAATGCTGCTTTGAATCACATTAATAATGTAGAATTCTTTGTGGGAAAGGCAGAAGAGGTACTTCCAGAACAGTACGAAAAGAATCACATATATGCAGATGTAATGGTAGTAGATCCTCCAAGGAAGGGCTGTGACGAAATCTGCCTGGATACAATTGTGAAGATGTCACCCAAACGGGTGGTTTATGTCAGCTGCAATTCCGCCACCTTGGCAAGAGATGTGAAGTATCTGGGAGAGAGGGGATACCAGGTGGAGAGAGTTAGATGCTGTGATATGTTTCCACAAGGGGGGCACGTGGAAACTATTGTATGTTTGTCCCACAAATCACCAGATAGTGTTATTAATGTAAAAGTGGAATTTGGAGAAGGCGAGGGGAAAGTACCTTTAGATGCAATAGCAGAACGGGCAAAGAAATATCAGCCGAAACCGAAAATTACATATAAAATGATACAGGAATATGTGGAGAAGAAATATGCATTTAAAGTGCATACGGCATATATCGAAGAGGTGAAAAGGTCTTTGGGATTGACAATGTATGATGCTCCTAATGCAGTAGAAGAATTAAAACATCCGAGGAAACGTCCACCGAAAGAAAAGGTAGAAGCAATAACGGATGCACTTAAATATTTTGAGGTAATTTAATGGATGAAAGGATTTATCAGATTGCAGAGCAGATAGTTGAAATACATCAAAAAGCCTATGAGGTTTATTTGCCGTTGGTTGAAGATGTGTGTAGCAGAATCGTGTCAGAGGCTGAATTATCGCATTTGCTTGATTATCTACTTGATTTGCATGTGATGAAAAAATATTGGGGTTGTATAAAAAGGTGTGCAGAAAATATTTATATGTATATCCGAGGTGCATTAAATCTTATATTGAAGCGTATTGGGAAATGTGGGAAGATGAAAACAAATGACTATTTGGCAGAATATATCTAAGAGAAGTAACAGATACAATGCTTGAGAAAGTTTGTGATAATATCACAGGAGGAGTAATGGGAAAAATAATTAAGGATACAATTCATGCGAATGGGATAGATATTGGTATTTATACGCAGGATTTTGAAAATGAATTTATTTCATTGACGGATATTGCTCGATATAAGAGCGATGATCCAACGGCAGTTATTCAAAACTGGATGAGAAATCGGGATGTTATAGAATTTCTGGGATTATGGGAAAGGTTACATAATTCAGATTTTAAACCCCTCGAATTCGAGGGGTTTAAAAAGCAGGCTGGAGCGAATGCTTTTACAATGTCACCTAAAAAATGGATAGAAGCGACAGATGCTATTGGTATCGTTTCAAAAGCAGGACGTTATGGGGGAACATATGCCCATAGCGATATTGCTATGTCTTTCGCAACTTGGATTTCGCCTGAGTTTCAGTTATATATTATGAAAGATTATAGGCGTTTAAAGACAGACGAAAACAGTCGGTTATCTTTGAATTGGAATTTGAATAGAGAAATTTCTAAGTTGAATTACAGGATACATACAGATGCGATTAAAGAGAATCTGATTCCACCAGAATTAACACCCGCACAGGTTGCGTACACCTATGCTAATGAAGCAGATATGTTAAATGTTGTTTTGTTTGGAAAGACGGCGAAGCAATGGAAAGATGAAAATCCAACGGTGAAAGGAAATATGCGGGATGTAGCAACGCTGAATCAATTACTGGTACTTGCGAATTTGGAAAGTTATAATGCGGTTTTGATTAATCAGGGGAAGAAACAAAAGGAGAGAATGGAATTGCTTCGGCAGTTAGCGGTACAGCAGTTGCAGACGTTAGAGACTGTAAGTTTAAATAATTTGCCGAAATTAGGAGTGGATTTGCATAAGGGGTAGATAACAACAGAATAAATGTTTTCTATTTCAAAGGAAACGAAGGTGAATGGTGATGTATTATGAAATATGAACTTTTCTTTTTAAACAATATACATGATTCTATGGAAATGGTAAATGCAGAATTGGACCCATTTTTGGATTTATCTAGTCAGGGTGTTTTTGATGAATTATGTATGAAGCATATCATATTGAATTTAGCAAATTTTCTAGAGCTACTTGTTAAGTATAGATTGGAACAGGAACACTGGACGCTCATTTTTTCTGATTTGAATAAAGCTAAGTATTCGGATTATTTAGCGGGTGATTTTATAAGTGTGGATGTTAAGTCAGGAATTTGTAGGTTAAAAAATATATGTGAAATGAAATATGTATTTATTTCAAGTATACATATTTATCAATATAGAAATCGTCTAATGCATTATACACTGATTAGTACTTTTGAACAAATAATAGAAGATGTGGCTAATGCAATGAGAGAAATTGCAGAGTTTGTTGAAAAAGAAGTTATTGAGGATTTGCCAAAAGAAGCTCAAAAAGATTTTCAATCTTCAATAGCTGATTATAGAAAATATGCGGCAATTTTAAAAGAATTCAAATTATAAGTTTGTATTTAAGTTTTGTGGGAATATGGTAATACCGTTGAAACTATTGCTTTGCTGCAGAAAAGAGCTAAATAATGATGTGGAAAATCTTTTACTTAGAAACAATTTTTCATGTCAGCCATAGGATTGCTCCAAAATAACGATGAGAAGTAAAAACAAATAATACAGAAATACTCAAAGCACTTTATCATGGAAGGATTTGCACTGCTTTATATGTGACTGGATTTCGGGCGTTCCAGCAGCCTTACGAAATGACAGGTATTGCTTGCAGATACGGCATTTTGAGAAGGCTTTTCATAGTGGTTTGACAAGGCATACAAGAGGGGATATAATAAAATCAATGAAATTTTTATATTAGGAGGAAGGATATGAGGAGGCAGAGTGTGGTCGGCCTGCTGGCAGCAGCCCTGGTATGGGGCTGTATTTTTTCCGGAATGACAGGGAGTAAGATTCCGGATGCTTATGCGGCACAGGGAACCAATCAGGAAATAGGAGGGACCAAGGTTTCTGCTAATGTGTTAGAAACAGCCGGTAACGTGCAGAAGGATGAAAAAGAGAGCAGAGAAGAAAGCCTTGCTGAATCTACAGAATCAAAGAAGGATAAGGATGAGGACGTCGCCAAAGAAGATGAGATCATCAGAGAAGATGTAAAAGGAAGTACAACTGAAACTACTGAACCTGAAAAGGATAAAAAAGAAGAGGAAAGCATAACCTCTGAGGAAGAAGGCGCAATTTCCGAGGAAGAAAGCACAGCTTCCAAGGAGGAGAGCAGTGCAGCATTCAGAGAAGAGAGCATAGTTTCTGACGAAGAGGAGTTAGAGGAAGGGGGGGAAGAAGACGTTCCTGAATCCTCCGATGGCTTGGTAAAGCCAGGCGACAATCAAGCTATGATTGCCCAGGATGTGGCAAATATAGTCAATGCCAGGGCTGCAAATAAGCTGCTGTTCCAGTGTAGTGAAGTTATATATGGGGAAGATAAGACGATCAGGATCCGAGGAAAAGCTATATGCAGTGAGGCAGATCTGGATTTATATGAGGGAGGACAAATTTCCTTAAATATTTATTTGGTGGAAGGATTTTACAAAGAAGAGAAGTTGGATAGTATTATTCTAGATAAAGAGAGCCTGGCCGAATGGTCGAATTTTGTAGAATGGAGCTATCCGAAGGAACTTCCTAAACCGGTCAACCAATATACGATTACCGTGAGAGGCATGGGCACCTTGAATGGTGATACATCAGAAAAGGAAATCTTCAATCAACGTGCAATAACGATTGTTCTGGAAGAGGATACAGGTGGATTGGAGTTAAATATCCCAATCAGAACCATTGATGGAGATGAGTATATGCTTTACGATATCTCTGATTTTCAGCCTGTGGTTCTGGTATTTGGCAGTTCTTCCTGCAGCAAAACCTGGAAGACTGTGGACAATCTGAATAAAGCGGCCGAAGCATATGATAAAGATGCGGCCAGATTTATTTTCCTGGATGTCAGCCAGATGCCTTCACTTACACAGAATTTTGCAAAAGCATTTCCTAATGTGGAGGCAGGATACGAGACACAAGAGGGAAGTGGGTACGGAGGATACCGGGGCTTGTACCGCAGCGAAGCAGGAGCAAAAGAAGACAAAGGATTTCCAGATGTATTTATCATAAAGGGCAGAGAAATTGTTTACAGCTATACTGAGGGGGAGGGCGTTGAGCAAAGTGTATTTACAGAGGAACTGGATAAATTGATAAATGGAGACTCTGGCATTGGAGGCGAAGACTCCGGAACTGGAGACTCTGGCAGTGGAAACGAAGATTCCGGAAGCGGAAATGGAGGATCTAACAGTGGAACTGGAGACTCTGGCAGTGGAAACGAAGATTCCGGAAGCGGAAATGGAGGATCTAACAATGGAAGCGGAGGCTCTGGGAGCGGAAGTGAAGATTCCGGAAGCGGAAACGGAGGATCTAACAATGGAAGCGGAGGCTCTGGAAGTGGAAATGGAGGCTCTAGCAGCGGAAGTGGAAGCTCTGGCGGAAGCAGTAGTTCTTCTGGCAGCAGTGACTCTAACGGAGGATATTCTAACAAAAGTGCATACAATGTTCCGTCCTATGTGGTAAAGGGAGACTGGACTGTGGGAGCTGATGGTAAATGGAGTTTTAAAGATGCAGCTGGCAATCCATATATCAAGCAATGGGGTGCGATTTACAATCCATATGCCGATACGGTGGCAGGAATGCAGAATTATGACTGGTTCTGGTTTGATGAGACAGGGGCTATGATCACTGGATGGTTTGTTGACCCTGTGAATGGATATACTTATTATTTGAATCCCCAGTCTGACGGGACCATGGGAAGGATGATGACTGGCTGGGTGGTTATTGATGGGAAAGAGTACTATTTTAATTCAGAATCGGATGGAACCAGAGGTAGAATGTTCCGGAATGAAACAACACCGGATGGGCACAAAGTAGATGCCAACGGGGTAAAAATCCAATAGAAAAATCAAAAAAAGGCTTTGGCATCAGGATTTCCTGACTGCCTGAGCCTTTTTTGATATGATTATGGCTTGATAGTTAAAGGAGTGTGAATATCTATGCAGCAGATATTATCTGCCAAGCCGGAACATCTGAATATATGCCTTTAACTCCGCTGCCTGGTCCCGAAGCTCCTGGGCAGAAGTGGCAGAGTTTTCTGCCGTTGCAGCATTGGCCTAAACCGCTCCAGAGATCTGCCCCATACCCAGGGTTAACTGGGCTAAGGAATCGACCTATTCTTTGGCAGATTGGACAATGCGTTCTACCGACTTCGCTAACTTTCTGGCTGTGGCTGCTCCCTCATTCAGTGTCTGGATATTCTGCTGACAATACAGTTCCCTATTCTACCAGGCTAATGAGGAAATTTTTCAGATGGTAATGGCAGGAGGAGTATGGTAAAATAGAATGAAACTAAGAAGAAATTCAGCTGTTGCAAATTTTGCAATAACTGGTACTGATAGAAAAAGATATCATATAGATTTTTATAATTTTGATGTCATTATTTCTGTCAGTTATTGTGTGAAATCTTTATAAGGAATCCAATTCAGAATTTGGGCTGCTAATATTTTAAAGGAAGATTATGAAAAAAGGTTTTGGCTTAGATGATGATCATTGAAAGAATCTTGGCGGCGGAAATTATTTGGATGAGTTGCTGGCACGTATTCGGGATATCGGGATATAAGTCCTTCGGAAAAGGTGTTCTGAAGAAAAGTGCTGGAAATCTATACCGTGTATAGAAACATTTAAAACAGAAATAAAAGGAAAAGTGTGGGAATTAAACATGGCGATAAAGAAAAATGAACTATACAGCTCTCTTTGGGCTAGCTGTGATAAATTAAGGGGCGGAATGGATGCTTCTCAATATAAAGACTATATTCTTACTTTGTTATTTATAAAGTATGTTACAGATAAATTTAAGGGAGTCAAATATGCAGATATTACAGTCCCTGATGGCGGCAGCTTTGATGATATGATTGCGTTAAAAGGCAATAAAAACATTGGAGAAGAAATGGACAAAGTTATTGCAAAGCTGGCAGAAGCAGACAATAATAACTTGCGGGGTGTCATTGATAATGCCCATTTCAATGATGAGGCAAAGCTTGGCAGCGGCAAGGAGATGGTAGATAAGCTGACTGGTCTGATTGCCATTTTCCAACGTCCTGAATTTGATTTTAAGAATAACAAAGCAGGCGGGGACGACATTTTGGGCGATGCCTATGAATATCTGATGCGAAATTTTGCTACTGAAAGTGGGAAGAGTAAAGGGCAATTTTATACTCCGGCTGAGGTTTCCCGGGTTCTTGCTAAAGTGATTGGCATTGATAAAATTGAGGAAAGAGAGGAAGGATATTCTGTCTATGATCCTGCTTGTGGTTCTGGTTCCCTGCTGATTCGTGCAGCAGATGAAGCCCCATTTGAGGTTTCCATCTGGGGACAGGAAAAGGAAGTAACCACTGCTGGTCTGGCCAGAATGAATCTGGTTTTACATAACAAGGCCGCTGGTGAAATTAAGTCCGGAAATACATTCTCCGCGCCGAAATATTTTGCAGAAGGTTCTAATGATGAAGTGCTGAAACGCTTTGACTTTGCTGTAGCAAATCCGCCCTTTTCTTTGAAAAACTGGACAGATGGACTGAGAGAATATGGACGGTTTGATGGCTATGGAGACAGACCGCCAGAAAAGAATGGAGATTTTGCATGGCTGCTGCACATTTTGAAGTCTCTGAAAAACACTGGAAAAGCTGCGGTAATTCTACCCCATGGTGTTTTATTCCGTGGCAATGCGGAGGCAGCCATTCGCAAGGCGATTATTGATAAAGGTTATATTAAGGGCATCATTGGTTTGCCGGCAAATTTATTTTATGGAACAAGCATTCCTGCTTGCATTATTATCATAGACAAAGAGGATGCCCACGAGAGAAGAGGCATTTTTATGGTTGATGCCAGTCATGATTATGTGAAGGATGGCAACAAAAACCGCCTGCGTGAGCGAGACATTTATAAAATTATTTCCACATTTAATCAGCAGATTACAACAGATCCTAAGTATGCCCGATTTGTCCCTAATGAAGAAATCAAAGTGAAAAATGATTATAACTTGAATATTCCACGTTACATTGACAGTTCCATCCCAGAGGATTTACAGGATATTGATGGACATCTGCAAGGGGGAATTCCTACAGGGGACGTGGATTCTATGAGTAAGTATTGGAAGAGGTTCCCGAACCTCAAAAATAAGCTGTTTTCTGTGATGCGGGAGGGGTATTACAAGCTAAATGTTTCAAAAGGAGAGATCCGTACCATTGTTTACAACGATGACGAGTTTTCTTCCTACGCTGACCATATGGATGCAGCATTTGAAGCTTGGTGTGCTCAGGTGGATAAAGGGCTTCGGAGCATTGACGAAGATGTGGAAGTTAAGAAGTATATTATAGAACTTTCCCAGAGGCTGCTGGATTCCTTTGAAGGCTTAGAATTGGTAGATAAGTATGATGTGTATGAAGTCTTGCTCTCTTACTGGCAGGAAGTTATGGGAGACGATGTCTATGTGCTGAAATTTGATGGATATGACTCTGCAAGGATAACGGAAAATATTATTGAAAAGACCGTGGATAAAAATGGAAATGAAAAAGAAAAATATAAAGGCTGGGAAGGAAAGCTGATTCCTAGGACGCTGGTTGAATATCTATTTTTCTCAGCAGAGCGTGCAGAGCTTGATAAAGCGAGAGCTGTCGTGGAAACAGCCCAGAGTAAATTGGACGAACTGATTGAAGAGCAAACAGGAGAAGATGGTTTGCTTGTCGAATGCCTAAATGATAAGGACAAAATTGATGCTAAAAAGGTTATGGCTAGACGAAAAGAACTTGAAAGGACTAATCCCGAAGGCGAAGAGTATAAAGTGCTTTGTGAGTATTCCGATTTAACGAATAAGATTAAGAAACACACTAAAATCGTAAAGGAATTGTTTGCCATTTTAGATGAAAAGGTCAGAGCGAAATATGCTGAGCTTAATGATGATGAAATCAAAGAACTTCTTGTTAATCGCAAATGGTACTACTCTATTTTTAAGGGTATCAAAGCCCTGTATGTGACTACTTCTCAGAATATTGCAAACCGCATTGTGAAGCTGGCAGAACGCTATGAAGACACTTTACCTGGCCTGGAAAAGGAAGTAGAGGATTATGAAGTAAAAGTGAAGTCTCATCTAGAAAGGATGGGGTTTGTATGGTAAGCCCAAAGGGATATAAGCAGACGGAAATTGGTATGATTCCAGAGGACTGGGCTGTTGTGAAAGCGAAACAACTGATGAGAATTGAAACCGGGAGCAGAAATACGGAACACAAAACGAATTATGGACAGTACCCATTCTTTGTGCGTTCTCAGCAAATCGAGCATATTGATACATATCATTACAATTGCGAGGCTGTACTAACAGCAGGAGATGGAGTGGGTACAGGTAAAGTGTTTCATTACTATAATGGGAAATTTGATGCTCATCAGCGGGTTTATATCATGTTTCAATTTTCTGATATTGATGCCAAATATTTTTATTTCTACTTTCGAGCAAAATTTGGAGCAGAGGTATCAAAATATACAGCCAAATCTTCAGTGGATTCTGTGCGCAGAGATATGATTGCTGAAATGTTAATTCCCTTACCCTCATTACGAGAGCAGCAGCATATTGCCAATGCCCTTTCCGATGTGGATCATTTGATTTCTTCTCTTGAAAAGCTAATTACTAAGAAAAAAACGATCAAACAGGGAGCTATGCAGGAACTGTTGACGGGTAAAAAGCGTTTGCCAGGGTTTGTCGGGAAGTGGGAAGAACATTTTTTAGTTGATCGTGTCAAAACCTCATCAGGCGGTACACCGTCTAGAGCGATTGAATCTTACTATAAAGGAAATATACCTTGGGTAACCACAAGTGAGTTGAATGATAGAGTAATTTATGGAACAACTGAGTGTATTACAGAAAAAGCTATTGCTAATTCTTCGACAAAGATTTTTCCTAGAGATACCGTTCTTGTAGCGATGTATGGAGCTACTATTGGAAAACTTGCAATATTAGGAAAGCCTATGGCAACAAACCAAGCTTGTTGCGCGTTAATTAGCAATGAAAATAAAATGGATTATCGATATCTCTTTTTTCTGTTACAATTTATGCGCGATGAATTAATCTCCTTAGGATGTGGAGCTGGACAACCAAATATTAGCCAAAAGATAATTCAGAAATTAGCTATTTATATACCGATAACAGAAGAACAGCAAGCCATCGCCCAAGTCCTTTCCGACATGGACACAGAAATTCAGAAATTAGAGCAAAAGCTAGAAAAATACCGTCAAGTCAAGCAAGGCATGATGCAGCAGCTTTTGACAGGGAAAATTAGGCTGGTATAAATAAGGGAGGTGTTTTTATGACAAATATCGGAGATAGCGAGCGTAAAACTCAAAATCGGGTGATGCAGTTTTTTCAGGAGAAGCTGCACTATATAAGCCTTGGAAATCGCAGAGGCTATGAAAACAGCAATATTATGCAGGATTGCCTATACACTTGGTTGATTGGACAAGGGTACTCTGAAAAACTGGCAAGCGGTGCTATTGAGATATTGGTCAAAGCAGCCACCAATCTCCAGCAGGGCTTGTACCATGCCAATAAGGAAGTGTATTCTCTGCTTAAATACGGAGCAAAGGTCAAGGAGTCGGCAGGGCAATCACCTAAAACCGTGTATTTTATTAACTTTGAGGATGTCTCTCAAAATGATTTTTATGTTGCTGAGGAAGTGACAGTGATTGCAAACAATATCAAGCGCCCTGATATAGTAATTTATGTCAATGGTATTGCTTTAGCGCTTATCGAACTAAAATCAAGCAGAATTTTCGTATCTGAGGGAATTCGCCAGAATATAACGAATCAAAAGGCCAATTTTATTGAAAGATTTTTTACAACAATACAGTTTTGTATGGCTGGGAATGATAGTGAGGGGCTGCGGTATGGCACTCTCCTGACTTCAGAAAAGCACTATCTAGAGTGGAAAGAGGATGGTTTTCAGGAGCACCAGGATGAACAGGATACTACAGACATTGAAGTGGAAGAATTGTGCGGCTCCATTTCTGGGATATTAGAAAAGCAGATTTTTTCCATGTTTTATAAGAAGCGTTTTCTGGACTTGGTACATAATTTTGTGATTTTTGATAAGGGCTTCAAAAAAGTGTGCCGTTATAATCAGTATTATGCTATCAAGCGGGCCCAGCATCGTTTGATGGATAAAAAACGTGGCGGTATTATTTGGCATACCCAAGGCAGCGGCAAGAGTCTGACTATGGTATGGCTGTCAAAATGGATTTTGGGAAATCATTCTAATGCGCGTGTGTTGATTGTCACAGACCGTGAGGAACTGGATGAGCAGATTGAGAAAATATATAAAGGGGTTGATGAGGAAATCATCCGCACGAAAAGTGGAAAAGACCTGCTTCGACAGCTGAATTCTGTTGAAAAACGGTTGATTTGTTCTCTAATACATAAGTTTGGCAAGCGTGGCAGTGACAGCTCTGAATCTGACTACAAAAAGTATATTGAGGATTTGAAGGAATCTTTGCCTGATGATTTTTCTGCGAAGGGTGATATCGTTGTATTTGTAGATGAATGCCATCGCACGCAATCAGGCAAGCTCCATGAGGCAATGAAAGCAATCCTTCCAAAGGCTGTTTTTATTGGTTTTACAGGGACACCGCTGCTAAAGAAAGATAAAAAAACAAGTTTGGAAACCTTTGGCGGTTATATTCACACCTACAAGTTCAATGAAGGCGTTCGGGACGGCGTGGTTTTGGATCTGCAATATGAGGCAAGAGATATTCCCCAGAATATTACTTCACAAAATCGTATTGATATGTGGTTTGAGGCTAAAACAGTTGGACTGTCCCCACGGGCAAAAGCCAGATTAAAAGCTTATTGGGGAAACCTGCAAAAAATTTTTTCTTCCCGCTCTCGTTTAGAGCAAATTGCGAATGATATTATCTTTGATTTCGCAACAAAGGGCCGTTTGATGGATGGAAGCGGAAATGCCATTTTGGCTGCAGGTTCCGTTTATTCTGCATGCAGATATTATGAGATTTTTCAGAGTAAAGGATTTAAAAAATGCGCTGTTATTTCTTCTTACATACCTCAGGCAAGTGATTTGAGAACGGAGACAGTGAGCGATGAAGAGGATACAGAAACATCTGAAAAATATAATACTTATTTGAAGATGATTGGCGTTGATCCATTACAGGATAAAACGCAGATTGCTAAAAAACTAGCAGAATTTGAAAAAGAAGCGAAAAGAAAGTTTGTAGAAGAACCAGCGAATATGAAATTGCTGATTGTGGTGGACAAGCTGTTGACCGGTTTTGATGCTCCTGGCTGTACCTACCTCTACATTGACAAGAAAATGCATGACCATGGTTTATTTCAGGCAATCTGCCGAGTGAACCGGCTGGATGGAGAATGCAAAGAATTTGGCTATATTGTAGATTATAAAGAATTATTTGGCGATTTGACAGATGCTATGAATCAATATACTGCTGGTGCTTTTGAAGCTTATGAAGAAGATGACGTAGATGGTCTGTTGAAGGATAGAACAAAAGAAGCAAAGAAACACTTCACAGGTATATTGGAAGAATTGGATGAGCTTTGTGAGGGTGTGGAACCACCAAAAGCCCATCTTGATTATATCCACTATTTCTGCGGCGAAAGCGGTATTAACGTAAGGCGAGATGAAACCTATGCTAGAATCAGAGAAAAACTTTATCGATTGGCGGGCCGGCTAGTTCGCGCCTATGCGGAATTGAAACCCCGCATGAGGGATGCAGGATATTCTCCAGATCAACAGGAAAACCTGGAATTAAGGGTTACATTTTATATTCAACTGCGTGAAACCATTGGAAGGGCCAGCGGTGACTTCATAGATTTGAAGGCTTACGAACCAGGCATGAGATATCTGATTGACAACTATATTTCCGCAGATGAGGCTCAGCAAATAGGAAATATGGAGGACTTCACTCTGCTTGATTTTATCTTGACACAAGATGGGAAATTGAGAAATGAAGAAAATAAGAGGGAGCAGGAAAGCGCGGCGGAAACGATTGAGAATAATATAAGGAAAAAAATAGTTGAACGCATGGTTGTTAATCCAGCGTATTATGAAAAAATGTCTGCGATTCTGGAGCAATTGATTCTGGAACGCCGCCGCAGTGTAAGGGCATATGGTCAATTGCTGGAAACTTATATGGAACTAGCTAAAAATATTGTTAAGCCAGAAGACAATGAACATTATCCGGAACGTATCCGCTCCAGTGGGGCCATGCGGGCACTTTATGACAACTGTGGAGAGGATGAGAAAATGGCTATAAAGTTACATAAAGCAATTGTCAAGGCCAGACAGGAAGGATTTAGAAACAATTCTGTGAAAGAAAACAGGATTAAGAGTGCCCTTTATAAGATTTTAAATGACGACAATGAGGTGGAAAGAATTTATAAAATTGTGGCAGAACAAGAGGATTACTGATGTGGATTAAAATATCTGACATTTCTGTTGAAGTTATTAAAAAAAATATTAAAAATATGCATCTCTCTGTTTTGCCGCCAGATGGAAAAGTGCGGGTCTCTGCACCGGAAAATTTACCAGAAGAAAGTATTGTAATGTTTGTGAGGACTAAGCTTGGCTGGATTAGAAAACAACAGGAAAAATTTGAGCTGCAGCCTAGGCAGAACAAACGTCAATACGTTTCTGGTGAGACATTATATGTTTGGGGTCATCAGTATTTTCTTCAGGTAGAATACAGCTATAAGGGCAATTCTCTGGTTCTTTCTGGAAATAAAGCCATCTTGACTGTCAGGAAAGAGAGTACTGCAAAGCAGAGAGAGTTATTTGTCAATGAGTGGTATCGGATACTTTTAAAGGCTGAAGTTGGAAAATATCTGCCAAAGTGGGAAAGGATTACCGGGCTTTATGCCAGCAGCTGGCAAAGCAAATATATGACAACTAAATGGGGAACTTGCAATACTTCTACTGGAAAAATCTGGCTCAATCTACAGCTTGCCAAGAAGCCGATCGAGTGTCTGGAGTATGTAATTTTGCATGAACTGGCACATTTAAAAGTAAAACATCATGGCGTGGAGTTTATTGCTATTTTAGATCAATATATGCCGTACTGGCGAGAATATAAAAAACAACTTAATGAAAGCAAGCTGGATTATATGCTGCCAAATAGTTAGTATTTATTAGATCAGTGTTCCTAAATCTCATGACGGAGCAATATACTTTTCTGCCAATAGAATCACATATGGCAATGCAGGCTGTTTGGCTTTATACCAAAGCGTCCAGGCGCTGGTGAAGTTGTGGATATGGATCATGATTTTTCATCAGTTGATCGGATTCTGCCTCACCCGGTCTATGCATGGATGGGCTGGATTTATGTCTTAAATCCATCAGAGAAGACGTTTGAAGAGATAAAACCATATATTCAGGAAGCCTATGAATATGCGAAGGAAAAATTTGCAAAAAGGAAGTGACATGTCTGCAAGCCAGACACCGCCAGGAGTGAAAGGGAGTTTCCTGTGAGCGACTGCTGCACACAGAATGCAAAAACAGCATTTTGGAATCGGAATCTCATAAATGCCCACTGGATATCCGACCATGTGGAAAGTATTAAAAATCAGAGAAAGGGAGGACAGTGATTGTGAAAAGAGAGCAGATTTTTGAATACGTGAAGCAGCAGTATGGCACAGAGCCGGATTATCCCTGGCAGGACAACAATGCTGTGCTGCGGCATAAAGAAAATCATAAATGGTATGGCGCTGTTCTTGAAGTGGGCCGTGATAAGCTGGGGCTGCCAGATGATGGAAAAGTTGATGTTATTAATGTGAAATGTGATCCTGCCCTCATCGGTTCTCTGCGATCTAAACAAGGATTTCATCCGGCCTACCACATGAATAAAGATAAATGGATCAGTATTCGGCTGGATGGCAGTGGAGAAGAAGAGGAGATAAAGAAGCTCATCGACCTGAGCTTTCAATTAACTAAGCCGAAAAAGAAAAGGATTAATAGTGATAAGGAAGTATTCCCAACAAGTTATCAATAGTGCTGACAGACGGGTATAAAAATAGATTCCAAACTATTTACCTGTTTGAGAAGATGCCCTTTCATAAACTATTTTCTATATTAGGCTCCGCGCAATGTTTTGAATATACAGTTGTTCGGAGCCATATTCAATGGCAAATTTTCCATACAGCTTCATTTCACTCACCTTTTCATCTGTTTTACTCCCCGCTATTATAGACATTCAAAGTGAAAGTGTTAATATCTCCCTTGAAGGTCAGAATGTTTTCTTCGCTTTTTGGCATTTCCCCACTTCCCCATAGTAGGGCATAAGGAAAACTTTTTGAAAAATTAATGCATATGCCTTCTTTCAGACAGGTGAAATAATAAAAACACCGGATATCTGGGACAGGGCATTTTTTATGATATAGGGTCCAAGCGTTAAAAGGGACGCAAATGGAAGGGTGACAGAATTCCTTTTTGTTCTGTCATTTTGGCAGCATAATTTATGAGAAGAAGGATTATGCTACACTAATATGAGAGCAAAGAAACATCCCTGGTTGAGTTGACATTAGAAATGAGTCAAGATAAAATAAAGGTGCTATGGAAAAATCGTTGAGGGAGAAAAAATGGAAGAATTTCAAAGTACAGAATGTCTATATAAGATAGAAAATAACCATGTGGTTATTACAGGCTGCCGTAGCTTTGATCACACAGCCTGGATTCCAGAGACGATTCAGGGATATCCAGTAACAGAGCTGGCGCCATATGCATTTTCCGCAGAAAGAAGAACAGAGCCAGAAGGAATGTGGACAGGCAGTGGAGAAAGGGATACGCCTCCCTTTCTGGAGGGGATGAGGCTGAGAGAGCTATATCTGCCTTCTGCCATGAAAAAAATCGGTTCCTATGCCTTTTATAATTGCGAGGTCTGGGAAAGACTCCATTTTTATGGAAGCTTGAGAGACTTTGGGGCTGGCGCCTTTACGGGCTGTAAAAAGTTAAAGTTTATTGATGTCACAATGGAGCAAGGGATAAAGTCTGGGCTTAAAGACATTATTTCCGAGCTGCGTCAGGAATTATGGGTAAATTATCGGCTTAAAGAAGGGGAACGGGAATATCTGGCTGCAAAATTGATTTTTCCGGAATTTTATGAAGAAGCCATTGAAAATACCCCGGCTAGGATTATTTCCTGCCGCACCCATGGGAGCGGCCATTTTTACCGATACAGCTTTGACGGAAAGGAAATTAAATTCCGGGATTATGATTCTCAGTTCTTCCATATGGTTCATTTTGAAAGAGAAGAGCTTTGTGTTCGGATGGCATTAAACCGTCTGTGTTATCCATATAACCTGGCAGAAGAGCATAGAAAACAATATATGGCTTATTTAAAAGAACACAATGCGGCAGCAGCAGAACTGGCTCTGAAAGACAGGGATATGGAGCAGCTGAAATGGGTACTGGCTCATGTTTCATTTACCAGAGAGGATCTGGAAAAAGCAGTGGAAGCAGCAAACCGCTGTAAAAATCCAGAGGGCTTAAGCTTTTTAATGGATTACCGGCACGAGCACTTTAAGTCCAGGCGGAAAAGCTTTGAATTATAAGGGAAAAATAAAAGAGCAGAATAAAAGGATGTGAAGCAATATGATAGATCCCACAAGACACAGACAGCTTCAGGAGCTGAATCTGGTCAATGTCTGTACGGAAATCCTGTATAATTCCAGAAATGAGCTGTATTTGAATATGCGTTTTCTGGATATATCCTTGAGCAGCTTTCAGTTCGCTGCAGATACTGGGTGCAGAGGGTTGGGGACTGATGGCTTTGTGATATACTACCATCCGGAATTCTTGTGCGATCTGTATAAAAAGAGCAGAATTCTGGTAAACCGTTCTTACTTGCATATGGTGCTCCACTGTCTGTTCTGCCATATGGATACCAGGGGGAAAAGAGCTCCAGAATATTGGAATCTGGCCTGTGATATTGCCATGGAATCCATTATTGACAGCATGTATCAGAAATGTGTGTATGTGGCTCCCAATCCCTACAGGAGAGACATCTATTTACGGCTTAAAAAGAGGCTGAAGGTTCTTACTGCAGAAGGAATTTATAGGATTCTCCAGGAATGGGATATGGATGAAAGGCGTTTTGCCCGTATGGCGGCAGAATATTGTATTGATGACCATAAATACTGGTATCAAAAGGACTCTGGACAAAAAGCCCAGCCCAGGAAAAGTAAATGGGATAAAAACCGAGAAACCATGCAGACAGAAATGGAAACCTTTGCCAATAAGGCTTCGGAGGATAGCGGAGATCTGATGGAGCAGCTTCAGGTGGAAAATAGGGAGCGTTATGATTATAAAAAGTTTTTGAGAAAATTTGCAGTATTAAAAGAAGAGATGCAAGTAGATACAGACTCCTTTGATTATGTATTTTATACCTATGGTCTGGAGCTCTATGGGAATATGCCATTGATAGAGCCCCAGGAAACAAAGGAAATGTATCGGGTAGAGGATTTTGTTGTGGTAATCGACACATCTATGTCCTGTTCCGGCGATTTGGTAAAACGTTTCTTAGAGGAAACCTACTCTGTGCTGGCAGAGTCAGAAAGCTATTTCCGGAAAATCAATATCCACATCATTCAATGTGATGATAGGATAGAGGATGATACGATCATTACCAGCCGAGAAGAAATGGCGGCATATATGGATGATTTTACCATAAGAGGCTATGGAGGGACCGATTTCAGACCGGCCTTTGAATATGTTAACAGTCTCATACTCCAGCAGAGATTTCACAAGCTGCGGGGGCTGATCTACTTTACAGACGGGGAAGGGATTTTCCCAGTGAAAAAGCCAGTATATGAAACAGCATTTGTATTTATTAAAGATAACTATACGGATATTTCGGTTCCTGCCTGGGCGATTAAGCTGATCCTGGAGCCAGGGGAGCTGGCAAAGGCAGAGGAAGAGGAACTGGAGGATGACTGGAGTGGACAGGTCATTTTGACAGAAGGCGGCGAACGGGAGATGATGCCAGGAACCTGGTAAGGCTTTGCCTGATACCCTATTGTTCTTTAGCAGTCTCTATATTTGGGCCTTTCAAATGTAAGCAGGTCTGCACTTGAAAGGCATGGTGCAAGTCACGGAAAGGAATCTAAACAATTATGAATATAAAACGCGGAAAGCAGGAAGTTAAAAATACAATTGAAGCTTACCTTTTAAAGGATGAATTCGGTTCTTATGTGATTCCGTCCATCCGTCAGAGGCCGGTTCTGCTCATCGGTCCTCCAGGAGTGGGAAAGACTCAGATTATGGAGCAGATTGCCAGAGAGTGTCAGATCGGCCTGGTATCCTATACGATTACCCATCATACAAGACAGAGCGCCATAGGACTTCCCTTTATTTCGAAAAAGTCCTATGGAGGAAAAGAGTATGCGGTTACAGAGTATACCATGAGTGAGATTGTAGCTTCTATCTACAATAAGATTGAGAACACAGGCCTTAAAGAAGGAATCCTTTTTATTGACGAGATTAACTGTGTATCAGAGACTCTGGCACCAGCTATGCTTCAATTTCTTCAATGCAAAACCTTTGGAAACCATAGGATTCCGGAAGGCTGGTTGATTGTGGCAGCAGGAAATCCCCCGGAATTTAACAAATCTGTCCGGGAATTTGATGTGGTAACATTAGACCGGATTAAGCTGATTCCCATAGAAGCTGATTTTTCTGTATGGAAAGAGTACGCATATCAGGAAAATATCCACCCGGCAATCCTGTCTTATCTAGACGTAAAAAATCAAAACTTCTGCCTGATAGAAACTACGGTAGACGGCCGGCTTTTTGCTACGCCCAGAGGCTGGGAGGACTTATCCCGTCTGATTGAAGTTTATGAAAAGCTGGATAAGTCTGTAGACAGGGACGTGATTTTCCAGTATATTCAGCATCCGGGTATTGCTAAGGATTTTGCCAATTACCTGGAGCTTTATTATAAGTATGAGAATGAGTATCAGGTGGATGAAGTTCTTAGGGGAGTAATCAAGGAAGAACTGTGTGAAAAGCTGGTACGAGCTCCCTTTGATGAAAAACTCAGTGTAATCAGCCTTGTTCTTTCTAAGCTGGGGAGCATGTTTCAGGAGGCCATGGAAGAGGAAACCTATGTGGGGCTGTTGATGGAACAGCTTAAACTTTTTAAGGAAGGTCTGGAAGGGAAGTCGATAAGAGCAGAATCCTGCCTTGGGGATACTCTGACAGCCTTTCATCTGGAGCGGCATAGGAAAAAAGAGGCAGAACTGCTGGGAAGAAAAGAGGACTATCGCTGCCGCAGAGTAATCAAAAAGCTGGAAAGCTATCTTCAGATTCTTAAAGGCGAACGTCTGGACGATAGAGAGCAGGCATGGGAAAGGGTAAAGACTTTATTTTCAGAGGAAAGCAGCCATTATAATGAAAAGCTTGATCGCTGCGGGGAAGCCTTGGAGCATGGGTTTGACTTTATGGAAGCAGCCTTTGGCGACAGCCAGGAAATGGTGATTTTTATTACAAACTTGAATACGAATTATTACTGTATCCGCTTCCTGCAAGAATATGAATGTGAAAGATATTATCAATATAATAAAAAGCTTTTGTTTGAAGATAGGGAGGGAGAGCTAAAAAAGAGGATTGATGCAGCCCTTCAATAGCCAGAGGGAAGAAAAGTCCAAGTTTATATCTGGTAAAAAGCTTTACTGGCAGCAGATAAGGGGATGGAAAAAGGGACAGGAGGAGGACTGTATATGATTTTTATCGGAGGAATTAGTCAAGGAAGGAAGGCATTGAATTATCGCGGTACTGTGGTAATTTGTGATGGCTGTGGAGCTTATGGGCGTTATCAAGTTTTTATGACTTATATGTATTTTAGCTTTTTCTTTATCCCATTGTTTAAATGGGGCAAGCGATATTTTGTACAGATGTCCTGCTGTGGAACCCTGTACGAGCTGTCTGGGGAAAAAGGCAGGGACATTGCCCGTGGTATCGATGTGGAGATTCATAAAGAGGATATGAATCTAGTACAAAAGGGCAGGGGAAATCCCTATACAGAGGGAAAAGGAACTGTGGACAGCGAGACAAAAATATGTCCTCATTGTGGATATCAGTTTCAGGATGATGAATTTCAGTTCTGCCCTAAATGTGGAAAGGGTCTATGAGAAGGAAAAAATAAGGAGATGGAAGAAAGCGCATGAAAGTCACATATATTCACCACAGCTCGTTTTTAGTGGAAACAGAGAACCGATATCTTCTTTTTGATTATTTTAAGGGAATGATACCAAAGCTTCAGGCAGACAAGCCCTTATTCGTGTTTGCCAGCCACCGCCACGGAGATCACTTTTCCCAGGTAATTTTTCAACTGGCAGAGAGTCATCCAGAGGTAAACTATATTCTATCCAGCGATATATGGAAAAAGCAGGTGCCGAAATATCTGCTGGAAAAAACCATTTTTCTGAAATCTCATGTGGAGGAGGAGATTGTGCCTGGGATAAGGGTCAAAACTTTAAAGTCTACGGATGAGGGGGTTGCTTTTTTCATTCATTGTGATGGACTGGGGATTTACCATGCAGGGGACTTAAATAATTGGTATTGGGAAGGAGAACCGGATACCTGGAATGAGAAGATGGAGCGGATTTACCGCAGTGAAATCAGCCGGATTCACGGCGAGAGAATCGATGTAGCATTTATTCCTTTGGACGGGAGGCAGGAGGAAAAATTTTATCTGGGAATTGATGAATTTATGAAGTATGCAGATGCAAGGGTGATTTTTCCCATGCATTGCTGGGGAGATTTTTCTGTGATTAAAAGGCTGAAGGCAATGGATTGTTCCAAAGCGTATCGTGACAGGATTGTGGATATTACAGCGGATGGAGAGAGCTTTGAATATGGGCCATTTTGAGTAAGCTATATGTATGCAAAACAAAAATAAAAAGCAGGATATGGAGGAGAAGGGTATGATGTTAATAAAAAACGGGCGTGTTCTTGACCCGAAAAGCGGTATGGATCAGAGGATGGACCTTATTATTTCCAAAGGGAAAATTAAGCGGCTCTGCAGGCCGGGAGAGGCTGCGGAGGAAGAAAGAGAGGGACGATTTGAAACAGTAATCGATGGAGAAGGGATGATTGCTGCGCCGGGACTGATAGATATCCATGTACATTTCCGCGATCCAGGTCTTACTTATAAGGAGGATATCCATACAGGCGCGGCTGCAGCGGCCAGGGGCGGTTATACCACGGTTGTATGTATGGCGAATACAAAACCAGTGGCAGATCATGTGGAAACAGTAGAATATATTTTGAAAAAAGGGAAGGAGACAGGAATCCACGTTCTTGCCGCAGCGGCGGTTTCCAAAGGGTTAAAGGGACAGGAGCTTACAAACATGGAGGAGCTGAAAAAGCATGGGGCTGTAGGATTTACGGACGATGGGATTCCTCTGATGGATGAAAAATTGGTACAACAGGCGATGGAAGAGGCAGCTCGCCTGAATGTACCTTTAAGCTTTCATGAAGAAGATCCAAAGTTTATCCAAAATAATGGCATAAACCATGGTGAGGTATCGGAAAAGCTGGGGATTTTCGGTTCCCCTGCACTGGCTGAGGATTCTCTTGTGGCGAGAGATTGCATGATTGCTCTTCACACAAAGGCCTCTGTTAATATCCAGCATATCAGCTCAGGAAACTCTGTAAAGATGGTGGCTTTAGCAAAAGCTCTTGGAGCTGATGTAACCGCTGAGGTAACGCCTCATCATTTTACATTGGATGAGGAGGCAGTTTTAACCCATGGCTCTCTGGCAAAAATGAATCCGCCTCTCAGGACGAAAAGAGATCGTCAAATGCTGATTGAGGGATTAAAGGATGGGACGATTGATATCATTGCAACAGATCATGCGCCTCACAGCAGGGAAGAAAAGTCAAAGCCCCTTACTGAGGCTCCAAGCGGGATTATAGGCTTGGAAACTGCCCTTGCCCTTGGAATTACGGAACTTGTAAAAAAAGGCCGCTTAACCATTCTTCAGCTGCTGGAGAAAATGACCTGGAATCCGGCAAAGCTTTATCGCCTGGATAAAGGATATCTGGCAGAGGGGGCAGATGCAGATTTGGTGCTTTTTGCTCTGGATGAGATATGGATTGCCGGAGACTACCGTTCCAAAGCAGATAACAGCCCGTTTACTGGCAGAGAATTGTGTGGCAAGGTGAAATATACGATTTGTGATGGGAAAATTGTTTATCGGGATTGATACGATATCAAAGTTAAGGATTGTTATAAGTGGGCCTTTTCATAAAAGTCCATATATTTCTATAAAACATCTCAACAATAATTTTGTGAGAGACCTAAGAAATGGTATGTCAGGCTAGGAAAGACATACCTTTCTCTTTACAAAAAAAATTTAGTATGCTACTATGATACCATGCAAAAATTGAGGAGGAAACTATTTATGAAAAAGAAAGTATTGAGCGTATTATTGGCAATGGCAGCAGCAGGGGCTGTGATGGGATGTTCCCAGACAGCAGAGCAGACAACAGCAGAAAGCCCTAGCTCTGCGGCAGAGGCTTCTTCAGAGGAAACAGAGGAAACGGCAAAGGATACAGAAGCTTCTGAAGAGGCGGCAGTGGCATCAGATGGCGGAACCTTTACCGTTGGCTTCGATGCGGATTTTCCACCTATGGGCTTTAAAGCAGAGGATGGTACATACACAGGTTTTGACCTGGATTTGGCAGCAGAGGCAGCAGAAAGGCTGGGACTTACCTTTGTTGCACAGCCTATTGCATGGGATGCTAAAGATATGGAGCTGGATTCCGGCACCATTGACTGTATTTGGAATGGCTTTACAGTGACAGGCCGTGAGGACAAATATACATGGACAGATGATTATATGAATAATGACCAGGTATTTGTGGTATTGAAGGATTCTGGAATTACAAGCATAGCTGATTTGGCTGGAAAGATCGTAGAGGTACAGGCAGACTCTTCTGCAGAAGCAGCTCTTAAAGAAAAACAGGATCTAACAGAAACATTTGAAATTTTACAGGCGGCTCCTAATTATAACCAGGCTTTTATGGACCTGGAGATGGGAACAGTAGATGCAATTGCTATGGACAGTATTGTGGCAAATTATCAGCTTACCTTAAGAGAAGATGTACAGGCAATTATATTAGATGATGTACTTTCTTCCGAGACATATGCAGTTGGCTTTAAGCTTGGCAATACAGAGCTGAGAGATAAGGTACAGGCAGTCCTGGAGGAGATGGCAGAAGACGGAACTATGAAGGCTATTTCGGAAAAATGGTTTGGCACTGATATTACAACGATCGGAAAGTAACCCTTTTTAAAACAATCCGCAGAAAACATATTTTGCAGAGGAGAACGCATAATGGAATTTTTGTCAAAATTTACATCACAGATGATTGCCATGCTGCCTCAGCTTATCTCAGGCATGGGGGTAAGTATTCAGATATTTATTGTGACCTTACTGTTTTCCCTGCCTTTAGGGCTGATTGTATCATTTGGAAGGATGGCCAAAAACCCGATTCTCAGCATGATTACCAAAGCATATATTTCCATTATGCGTGGAACTCCTTTAATGCTTCAGCTTATGGTAGTATATTTTGGACCATATTATCTTTTTCGGATAAAGGTGTCCAATAGCTACCGTCTGTGGGCTGCTTTTATTGGATTTACGATTAATTATGCTGCATATTTTGCAGAAATCTACCGAAGTGGGATTCAATCCATGCCTGTGGGCCAGTATGAAGCAGCGCAGCTGTTGGGATATGGCAGAGGGCAGACGTTTTTCCGCATTATTCTGCCTCAGGTAATAAAAAGAATTCTGCCATCAGTGACAAATGAGGTAATAACCCTGGTAAAGGATACCTCCCTGGCTTTTACAATCAGCGTTTTAGAGATGTTTACTATTGCAAAACAACTGGCAAGCGCCCAGGCAAGTATGATACCATTTATAGCGGCAGGTCTATTTTACTATGTATTTAATCTTTTAGTAGCAGTGGCTATGGAACTGGTGGAAAAGAAGCTTTCATATTATCAGTAGGGAGGAACAGGATGTATTTAATGGAAATGAACCATATTAGAAAATCCTTTGATAATCTGGAGGTTATCAGGGATATTTCCCTGAAGGTAAAGGAAGGCGAAATCGTGTCCATAATAGGACCTTCAGGTTCTGGAAAGTCTACGCTTTTAAGGTGTGCTGCTATGCTGGAAAGAATTGACAGCGGTGAGATCATCTATCTGGGAGAAAAGGCTGCTTGGACAGAAGGCGGATCTGAATCAGGCAAAGCTGTGTATGCCAAAAAAGATAAGAAGAGGGAAATCAGCAAAAGTTATGGACTGGTATTCCAGAATTTCAATTTGTTTCCCCATTATTCTGTATTAAAAAATATCATGGATGCTCCTGTCCATGTTCAGAAAAGAAGCAGGGGAGAGGCGAAAAAGGCAGCTATGGAGCTTCTTGAAAAAATGGGGCTGGAGGATAAAGCAGAGGCATATCCCTGCCAGCTTTCCGGCGGCCAGTGCCAGCGCGTAGCCATTGTCCGGGCCCTTGCCTTAAACCCTAAAATTCTTTTTTTCGATGAGCCTACCTCAGCTCTTGATCCAGAGCTGACAGGTGAAGTATTGAAGGTAATACGCTCATTAGCTGAACTTCATATTGCGATGGTAATTGTTACTCATGAGATGGCATTTGCCCGTGATATTTCGGATAGAGTCATTTTTATGGCAGATGGAGTAATTATAGAAGAAGGAGCGCCAGAGCAGGTATTTACATCAGATAATGAGAGAACTCAGACGTTTTTAGGCAGGTATGGAGAAATGCTGAAAACTGGAAGCTGAACGAAATATGGACGGATTTCTGAACTTGAAAAATAAAGAGACTCATATGATTTTCCTTGAGAGGGCTGGCATAGCTTATAAGGCATAAGCCCCTTGCTGCTCACTGAGGATAATTTGATGTGTGATAGGAAAGAGCTTCAAAAAGCAGATCACAGCTTTTTGGAGCTTTTTTCTGTGTGAAAATATGATATAATTAAGAAAACGTATCCCTTATCATCAACCTGTCGGTTGGTGACATGGTATAATTAGCAGATACACAAGGACGGAGAAGAGACACTGGCTGAAGGGATGAAAAGTATGAGCATTTTAGTGGAAATACAGGAGACGGTGGCAAAATATGCAGATATTATGTCTAAGGTAGCAGGAGTTCATGTAGAGGTAGTGGATGAAAAATTGTTTCGAGTGGCAGGAACAGGCTTGTTTGCAGCCCATGTGAATGAAGATATGTCAGAGGAAGCCTATGTATACCGGCATGTACTTAAAACAGGTCAGCCCCAAGTAATCTATCATCCTGGGAAAGCGGAATTTTGTCAGAAATGCCCGAAAAAGGGAAAATGCGGAGAAGAGATAGAGATATCTATGCCGATACGTCTGGAAAATGAGATAATCGGTATTATCGGGCTGGTGGGCAGTACATTGGAGCAGAAGCAGAAGATTCTGGATGATGAAAAAACATATCTGGAGTTAATAGGGCAGATTACTGATTTTATTACGTCTAAGGCGGCCGAAGTGCTGGCAGGCCAAAAAAGAGAGGCGCTTATGTCAGCCCTTGAATATACCATTAATCATATGGAACAGGGGATTTTAATCCTTGGTGAAAAAAACGTAATTACTATGGCAAATGAAGCTGCTGGAAAACAGCTGAAATTAAAAAGGCCGGAGGGGCTTCCAGTCTGGCTGGAGGATACTGGCGATCTGATTAATAATCAGACAGAATATCGGATGGGGATAGAGGGAAAGCAGTATCATGTTATGGGTCAGATCTATTCACTGGAGCAGGCAGCCGGCGGTTATTCCAGAATATTTGTTTTTGATGAAAAGAAGAGCATACATAACAGAGTCTATGAAATGACTGCGACACTGGATATTGGGGAGATGATTGGGCGGAGCCAGAAAACCATAGAGTTAAAAGAAGAGATTGGAAAAGTTGCCCGCAGCACGTCTACGATTCTTATTACAGGAGAAAGCGGAACGGGAAAGGAAATGGTAGCGACTTCGATTTGGAAGGCCAGCAACCGAAGGGATAAACGTTTTATAGCCATTAACTGTGCTGCAATTCCAGAGCCTTTGCTGGAATCTGAGCTGTTTGGTTATGTGAAAGGAGCTTTCACTGGTGCGGATCCTAATGGCAGAATCGGAAAATTTGAGCTGGCAAACCATGGAATTATATTTTTAGATGAGATTGGTGACATGCCTCTGTACCTTCAGGCCAAACTTCTCAGGGTACTTCAGGAAAGACAGATTATACGAATCGGCTCCAATCAACTGATTCCGATTGATGTTCGAGTGATAGCAGCCACGAATAAGGATTTAAAAAGCATGATTCAGGATGGCAAATTCCGCGAAGATTTGTATTACCGGCTTAATGTAATTCCTTTGAAAATATCGCCATTGAGAGAAAGGAAAGAGGACATTGAAGAATTGGTATATTTCTTTGCCCAGCGCTATGCAGGTTTGTTTGAAAAACAGTTTGAAGGGGTGGAAGAGAATACGATGGATGCCCTGAAAAATCACAGTTGGTACGGAAACGTGAGAGAACTGGAAAATACAGTAGAATTCATGGTAAACATGATAGGCGATGACGGGATTTTAGATATAAAAACCCTTCCGCGGGATTTCTTTGATGGGGAGCCGGAAAAGGAAGGGAGGCTGAGAAACTTAACTCAAGAAAAAGGAGGCCGGCCAGATAAGATTATTCCCCTGAGGGAACTAGAGCATCTTGCGATAGAATCTGCTTTAAAAAAGTATGGGGCAGATACCCAAGGAAAAAGAGAAGCAGCCAAGGCGCTGGGAATCGGCCTGGCGACGCTTTACCGGAAGTTAGATGAGATAGATAAGGGAGAATAAAAGGGGACCTGCTGTAAAACAAATTTTTTGTGCAGCATATAGCAGAAAAATCAAGCAAGTATACGATATGCTGTACAGGGCTGTTGCAGAATGAGGTTTTTATACGATATATAGTAGAGATGTCTGGATTCTTATACTGTATATTGCATAAAAATAGTATTTTGCAGCAGCTTTTTTGTTTTGTGGGATTTGGATGTCAAGAGAGTCGCGGACGGAAAAGTATCAGAATATTTCTGCGGTTTCGGAGTCAAGAAATATTCTGATACTTTTCCTAGGTGGGTAGTTTTGATGCTTTAGGTTTTAGAAGAGATTTTTTGGAATATTCTATGAATTCCATTTCTACATGCATTACTATGAAAGTACCCTTTTTCTGCGCAGCAGGAGACGGAGTTTAGGTATGTGAAATGCGCTGGATGGGTTCATTTATGGTGGTACGCAGGCTTGCGCATGAAGGTTTAGGATATAAAAAATATTCTCAATATGAGAAATAAAATTCTCAAAACAAGAAAAATTATCATAACGAGAACTTATATTAGAGACTAATAACAAGAGAAAGGGATTTGAGAAAATAGAATTTGAGTTGTTTGTGTTTGAAAAGGGCATATCTTTAGAAAGATTAACAGCATAAAAGATATAAAAGTATAGAGAAAAGGAAAGAAAAGACAGAGTTTTGGATAGAAAGTGGCGGCTGGACGGAAAACTATGGGAAAGCTTAGAGCACCTGGCATGGGACTTGCTCATATATCTTGTAAAGAAACATTTCTGCTTGCCTGGTATAACCATACAAGAGAAGGGGAGTAGAAAACTATGATGAAGTATTATATGAGGAGGTTCAGGTATGTACGATTTAATTATCAAGAATGGGTTTGTAGTATCGCCCTCATCCACAGTGAAATGTGATGTGGCAGTAAATGGTAAGACGATTGCCGGATTGGGGAAGTATGATGAGTCAGAGGGAAAGCGAGTAATAGATGCAGAGGGAAAATATCTGCTTCCAGGAGTGATTGAGGCCCATATGCACTGTCAGGCGCCTTTCCAAGGGTGTTTGGGAGCAAACAGCTTTTATGAACAGAGTGTAAGCGCAGCATTTGGCGGAGTCACCATGTATATGGACTTTGCTAATATGGGAAAGGGGGATTCCCCCTTTGCACAGGCCCTTGCAAGAGCAGAGGAGATGAAAGGCTCTGCGATTGATTACAGTGTTCATGGAAAATTTGTGGAGTCCACACCAGAAGCAATCGCTGACATTGAACGGATGGCAGATTATGGAATTCCTACCTTTAAAATGTTTATGACCTATAAAAAGGAAGGCGTCATGAGCGATGATGAAACCATGCTGAAGGTCTTTGAAAAGGCAAAAGCAGTGAATGGCCTTCCCATGGTGCATTGTGAAAGCAATGCAATTGCAGAAACCAATATTGGGAAATGCCAGGAAGCTGGAGATATGAGCTGGGTGAATTTTGCAAAGTGTAAGCCAGTGCTCTGTGAGGCAGAAGCCTTTGCAAGAGCCGTATATTTTGCAGAATACGTAGGAAATGCTCTTTTGGTAGTACATACGACTAACGGTGAGGCACTTAATACGGCAAGAAGGGCCCATGGAAAAGGACTTCCCTTGTATGTGGAGACAGGCCCCCATTATCTGACTTTGTTTGATAATCTGTATGAGGGAGAGAACGGCCATTTGGCTATCTGCTCTCCGCCTCTGCGCACGCCAAAGGAAGCAGAGGAGCTGTGGGAAGGATTGAAAGACGGAACCATCCTGCTGACAGGCTCAGATGACTGCACCTTTGATGTAGATGAGAAGTCAATGTTCCTGGAGAAGAATCCAGATGGAACCTGGAAGCAGGATTTTACAAAGGTTGTAAATGGAATGAGCGGAATTGAAACTAGATTACCTTTGCTCCTTTCAGAAGGGGTTTCAAAAGGAAGGATTTCTATCAATCAGGTATGTGAACTGACAAGTACGAATATTGCAAAGATTTATGGCTGCTATCCACAGAAGGGTATTATTGCACCAGGCTCAGATGCAGATTTTGTATTAGTGGATATGGATAAAGAGGTAACTCTTTCAAAGGATGTGCTCCATAATAATATCAGCTATTGCCTCCACGAGGGATTCCAGGTAAAAGGATATCCAATTATGACAATTGCAAAAGGAAAGGTGATTGTTGAAAATGGTGAATTTAAAGGAGTGGAAGGCGAAGGAGAATTTATTAAGAGAAAAATCAATCCAGAATATCTGAAAAGATATGGTTTGAATTAATCATCAGAAGGGGAATGGAGGTATGAATGTGCAGGACGAAAAATCTACAGGCTTAAGAAGCCCAGAGCTTCTGCCTACAAAAGACAGTGAAAGAACCTTATCGCTTTGGGATTATACCATTCTTTGGGCTGGAATGACAATTAATATTGTGGCCTTCAGTCTGGGAGCTCAATACTATAATGGCGGCGACGGGCTATCGCCGTGGATGTTGATTGCCGTAGTATTTATCGGGTATGGGCTTGTTACAGCGTTAACAGTATTGGCAGGGGATATTGGAACAAAATATGGAGTGCCTTTTGCCGTATATAGCAGGGCAGCCTTTGGTTATAAAGGCTCCTATCTGGCAGGACTGGTGCGGTGCATTCCTTGCTTTTACTGGTTTGGCTTTCAGACCTGGGTGGGGGCCAGCGCTCTGAATATGATTATGGGGATTGTGATGCCAGGGTTTAACAATGTTACGCTGATGCTCTTATTATTTGCTGCCTTTCAGATTATCAATGCCCTGTTTGGTATGGAAGCAATGGCAAAATTTGACTGGATCGCAGTTCCCTGCCTGGGAATCATGTTTGCTGCAATTGTGGTTACAATCTGCAATAAATACAATGTGACAATACCAGATATTATGAATGTTAAGGCAGCAGGAAACTATTCTATGGCATTTGCTGTTTCTGGCATTGCAGGCGGATGGATTACCATGGCTTTAAACGGACCGGATTTAGCGAGGCAGATTAAACGAAGCGATAACTATAAAAATGAAAGTCTTTTAAAGAGGAATCAGAGAGCGATTTCCGGACAGCTGATCGGCCTGATGGCAGTGGGAATCATTGCCATGATGGTAGGAATGGCTGCTGGCGTATTTACAGGCGAGTGGGATTTAAACAATGTAGTTTACAGCCTGTTCTCCAATAATCTGCTTATGTTGGTATTTTGCTTTATATCCATTGCCTTTGCACAATGGTCTACCAATACGGCAGCTAATCTGATGCCTCCGGCTTATATCCTTTTGAATATTTTTCCTAAGATGAAGTTTTGGATGACAACAATAATTTCTGGCGTTATAGGCCTTTTGATGATGCCATGGAAACAGCAGGGAGGAGATTTCCTTGTAGTAATCCAATCCAACTTTTCCACATTACTGGGACCGATCATTGGGATTATGCTTTCTGACTACTTTTTGGTAAGAAAAATGATCTTAAATGTAGATGATCTTTATAATGCAGGCGGGCAGTATGAATACACAAAGGGATTTAATATAAGTGCAATTGCAACCATAGTAATCTCCTTTGGCCTTTCTATGCTGGCTGGAGACTATTCCTTCTTTGCCGGATTGGCTATCAGCGTTGTGATCTACCTCTTTATGATGAAAACCTTTACTCTAAAAAAATATGATCAGAATCTGGGAAAAGAAGTTCCCTTTCAGGAATAAGTGAGGAGTGGCATAAAATTATTAAAATGGAAGATGAAAGGCTGCTTCATTCTGTTTGAACAAAAATCCGAAAGATTCCTTGCAGCAGGAATCTTCCGGATTTTTTACTTTATTCCAATCTAAAAGCTGTATGGTGTGAAGGTGAGAACAGCCTGAAAGGAAAGGTATGGTTTTTATAGTCCTGCCCCTAATACGAACCTTGAAGGGCATAAAATCATATCAGGGATAGAACTGCTCTACATAGGATATAATCAGCCCGTTAGAGTCAAAGGAAGGATGGCCGCACAGATAGAAGTAAGGTGTGGTTACATACTGGGAGCGGAAGCCGTAGAAAAAGGAGGTTGTTTCTACATCATGGTCCTGTGTTAAATATTCCTGGATAGAGATAGGAGAGCCTGTCCTGTTTTGCGCGTAAGATACTGGATAGACTTGGCATTCCTTAGAAAAATAAAGACTGCCAAAGTAAATACGCTGCTGGAACAGCTCGTCATTATCAGGCCCATATACATAGGCAGTCCCATCGTCCAGGATATGGATATAGCCGTCTGCATATCCGGAATTTCCATTCGGCCTGGAGAGAGAATAGTCATAGTATTCATAAGCCGGATAGGAAGCAACAGTATAGGTAGCATTATTCCACTCATAATCAGCCTGGGAAATAGTAAACTGATATCCAATGCGCAGCTGGCTGACAATATCAGCAGGCAGGATAAGGGGAACGGACATACTACAGTTTGTAATCTCATAATAGGAGCCATGATCGATAATGGAAGAGGGGGAAGTATCCATGTATGAGGCATTACCGCCTATGATTTCCAAGTCTTCCGGGGAAGGAGATGAGGAAATAGGAAGGTAAGGCTTTGCTCTATTATAAGCTTCCAGGACTTCTGCCGGAAGCCGGTTTGCTGCCTCCTTATAGGGCTCTGTGTCAAAAAGTATTGTTCTGTCTGCTGCTCCCCTGCCCTCTGTTACAGACTGGAAGGGAACCTGATAATAGGGAGCAAACTGATATTTTTCATCCGCAGAATTCTGAGAATCAATGTAACGGTAATACAAGGTGTGATCCACCAGATTAAACCAGCTTATATCATCTATGAGTTTTTCACATCCTGAGCCGTCCAGTTCCGCCTTGTAAAGGCTTCCATAAGTCTTTTCTTCTGCATAGCTGGTATGGAGCAAGAAATAAAGCTTCCCTTGATAGAGGTTAATCTGCATGGACTCATAAGAGAAGCCAGTTCTTAGTGGAGAGACAAACAGATCTTTCCGCTCTGTGCCATCCAGCTTTATGCTGCTAAGCTTTGCATGAGGCTCTCCCTGACGTTCTCCAGTCCAGAAATAGATGACTCCGTCATAAATCAGATATTCCTCGCAGGAAAATCCGGAAATCACAATGTGGTCAGCTTTTGTATTCAGATCCACACAGTGAAGCCCATCCTTTGCTAAAAAATACACATTATTTTCCACCACATTAATACATGGATTATCCACTGCATTAGCAGCGGGGATACGGGACAGAAAAACAGCGGCACCTCCGGATTCCGGCGCATATCCAATGTCCATAGTGATGCCCTTTCCATCTGTATAGACGAAAAAGCATTTTCCCGCAGTCATGGTTTCAAAGCTGAGCCAGCTTTGAGGATTGTCAAAGATAAGATTCGTAAGGTTGGTATTGCTGCTGGCATCAGTTTTCATGCGGTAAATATTGTTATCCCTGGTTCCGGCGGCTCGATCTCCCTCTGTTGTACGGCTGTAGTAAATCCAACCATCCTTATAATGAAGATCCTTCATGAATAGATCGGTAAGAAGCTGAGGCTCAGTTTCTCCCTTTTTAATCCAATAGGTATGCTCTTTATCCAGCGCATTGCGGAAGTAAAGGCAGGTGCCGTCAGATATTATACGTGCATAGCAGTGGGAGTTCCCGAAAAGGTTGCCATCATCTTCAGCAGAATTGGGGGGAATGATATTTACTGTCTCTTCACTCTTTCCACCTGCAGGGGTTTTACTGTCTTCAAGGCTGTCCTCATCCTTATCTCCGCTGCCTTTCTCCTCAGATTCATCTGACTTCTGGATTTCTTCAACAACAGAGGAAGTACCGGAGGTCTTTTTTTCTCTCAGTGTGAGAACGAGTATTACTCCGCCGATGACTGCAATCAGAAAAAGAACAGCCAGCCCGATGATGAGGGGAAGTTTATTGTCGCTGCCTTTTCGATTATTTCCAGCGCTGCCGCCTCTATGCTGACTGTTGTACCCAGAAGAGGAAGCAGAGTAGCCCCCGGAGGGTGGAGGACTTCCAGAAGGAGCCGGACTGACAGCACCACCGCAGTGAGGGCAGAATTTTACATCATTGGGAATCTGATTCCCACAGGTTTTACAAAACATGATAACTCTCCTCCAAGATATATTATTAAATTATAGTATAGCATTTTTATAGAAGGCAGTAAACAGAATTGTACAGTAACCCCTCATGTCTGCCAAGGAGATACTGCTATAAATGAAAGAGGGATTCCTGTGAGCCTCCAGCAGATGGACACAGAATGCAAAAAACGCATTCTGGCGCTGTACGGCCAAGTCCTACCGTAAGGATTTGAGACTTTCACAGGAAACCTTCATGCCCAAGGCTAGCGCGCACCGCCATGAATGAAAGCATCCGGCGCATGGCATACCTGAATTCAGTTTTATGCTGCGCAGAAAAGGGTACTTTCACAGGAAAGCTCTGGAGAACCTGCAGATGAAATGAGAGCAGAAATGGAGGAATCTAATAAATTTCCAGAAAAACCTTGCAAATTCAGGAAAAATCTGTACAATAAGAATGATAAAATGAGGAAAGGTAACAGATTATGATAAGTGCAAATAACATTACGTTACGTGTAGGAAAAAAAGCCCTATTTGAAGATGTGAATATTAAGTTCACAGAGGGAAACTGTTACGGCGTCATCGGAGCCAATGGTGCAGGGAAGTCTACTTTTTTAAAGATTTTGTCAGGACAGCTGGAGCCCACAAGTGGTGAAGTGGTTATGGGCCATGGTCAGCGTCTGTCTTTCCTGCAGCAGGATCACTTTAAATATGATGAATGCCAAGTATTGGATACGGTTATTATGGGCAATGCCAGACTGTATGAGATCATGAAGGAAAAGGATGCTATCTACATGAAAGAGGATTTTACAGATGAAGATGGCATTAAGGCAGCAGAGCTGGAAGGGGAATTCGCTGCCATGAATGGCTGGGAGGCAGAATCCGATGCGGCCAATATGCTCAACGGCTTGGGAATTGAACCGGAATTCCATTACAGCCTGGTAAAAGAGCTTACTGGCGCTCAGAAGGTTAAGGTTCTTTTGGCTCAGGCATTGTTTGGCAATCCAGATATTTTGCTTTTGGATGAGCCTACTAACCATCTGGATTTGGATGCAATCGCATGGCTAGAGGAATTTCTGATTAATTTTGAGAATACAGTGATCGTCGTATCCCATGACCGCTATTTCTTGAATAAGGTATGTACACAGATCGCAGATATTGACTATGGGAAAATACAGCTTTACGCAGGAAACTATGATTTCTGGTATGAGTCCAGCCAGCTTATGATACGCCAGATGAAGGAAGCAAACCGTAAAAAGGAAGAAAAGATTAAGGAGCTTCAGGAATTTATTCAAAGGTTCTCTGCCAATGCTTCTAAGTCCAAGCAGGCAACCTCCAGAAAGCGCGCGCTTGAAAAGATTGAACTGGATGATATTAAACCGTCCAGCCGTAAATATCCATATATTGATTTCAGACCAAACCGTGAAATCGGCAATGAAGTATTGACCGTAGAACATTTATCCAAAACCATTGATGGTGTTAAGATTCTGGATGATATTTCCTTTATCTTGAATCGGGAAGATAAGGTGGCTCTGGTAGGTCCTAATGAACACGCAAAAACGGTCCTGTTCCAGATCCTTTCTGGAGAGCTGGAGCCAGATGAGGGCAATTATAAATGGGGCCTGACAACCACCCAGTCTTATTTCCCTAAGGATAACAGTGAGGAATTTGATAATGAAGATACGATTGTAGAATGGCTGACTCAGTATTCAGAAGAAAAGGATGTTACCTATGTCCGGGGATTCCTTGGAAGAATGCTGTTTGCTGGTGAAGATGGGGTAAAAAAGGTAAAAGTGCTTTCCGGAGGGGAAAAGGTCCGCTGTATGTTGTCCAAGCTGATGATTTCCGGAGCCAATGTACTTATGTTGGATGAGCCTACGGATCATTTGGATATGGAAGCCATCACTGCTTTGAATAACGGCTTGATAAAGTTTTCCGGTGTGCTTATTTTCTCGTCCCGTGATCATCAGATTGTAGAGACAACAGCTAACCGTATTATGGAAATTGTCGGCGGAAAGCTGATTGATAAGATTACAACTTATGACGAATATCTTGCCAGTGATGAAATGGCAAGAAAGAGACAGGTATTTGAAATTACTCAGAAAGATGATTAAATTCATAAAGTGTCAGAGCTTTTTGTGGTTTCAGAGCCAGAAAATTTTAGGCTTGGAAATACAGGGAGTTCTGGCACTTTTTTTTGAGGTGACAGTTTTGAAGCCTTGATTTTTACAGGGCTGCTGTAAAATGGATTTCTTTAATATGGCATCTGTCAGGCGCTGTCTGGTATCTCTTAGGACATGGAATGTTCACATTTTATTCAAAAAGATTAAGTTGTAGTTTTTCTGGATACCATTTACAATAAAGGAAAGACATTTTATGTCTACAAAGCAGATGGATAGGTTAAGGATGGGTTTGTATGAAAGGGATATGGAAAAAAGCGCTGATACTGCTGATTATCTTTGTCGCAGCAGTGATCATTTATTTTATATGGTATCGTGGTGTGGAAGAAGACACAAATAAGATGGTCTATACGTCTATGGGAGATGAAAGTCTTCCTGTGGTATATCCGGAGTCTCTAGGCCGGGAGATAAACCTGATGCATGGCTATAGACAGGATATGGGACCGGATGGGGCAAAAGAGAGTTTGACTGTACTGCCTTCAGACAGGGAGCTGAGTGTCCATATCAAGGAAAAAAAAGAAAAGGTAAACAGTATCCGCTATGAAATCCGCAGCCTGGATGGGGAAGAGCTAGTGGAGCGGACAAATCTGGAAAATTGGGATACAGACAGTAGCGGGATTAAGGTGGCTTTGCCTATCCAGAATCTTCTGGAACAGGAGAGGCAGTATATACTCTGCCTAATCCTTGGGATAGAGGGAATGGGAGATGTCAGGTATTATACCAGAATTATCCTTTTAGAAAATGAGAAAATCCCAGAACAGATGGTGGATCTGGCAGTTGATTTTTCAGAAAGGACTTTTGATTATAACAGGGCTACTGAGCTTGTAACCTATCTGGAAAGCAATGATACAGCAGACAATAGCTCTCTGGGGCATGTAACGATCGAATCCAGTTTTTCTCAGCTTACATGGGCCGGCCTTTCCATGGAACCAGTAGGGCAGGTAAAAGTATTCTTAAAAGAACTGGATGGGGTTATGGGCAATGTGGAGCTAAAATATTTGGTGAGGCAGACAGAAAACGGAGAACCGGGAGAATTATATGAGGTTACTGAAAACTTTACGATGAAATGGAACCCTCGCAGAATCTACATGATGGATTACGAGAGGAAAATGGATCAGATTTTCAGTGGAAGCCGGGATTTGTTTTCCGGAAGAAGAATAGTCCTTGGCATTACGAATGACGAAAAAATCCAGGTAAAAAAGAGTGAAAACAACCGTTTTCTTGCCTTTATGACAAATAGGGATCTGTGGTTCTTTGACCAAGAAGAAAACAGGGCAGTAAAAATCTTTTCGTTCCGCGGCAGTGAAAACGAAGAAGAAATAAGCTATGACAGACATAGTGTAAAAATAATCAACGCTCAGGACAATGGAAATGTGGATTTCTTGGTTTATGGCTATATGAACAGAGGTTCTCATGAGGGAATGATGGGCGTTGTATTTTACCATTACAGTAGAGAAACGAATTCTGTAGAGGAAAAATTTTTCTTTCCGACAGATATTTTTTATGAAGGCCTGAAACAGGCAGTGGAGACTCTTTCTTACTTAGGGGATCATGATATGTTTTATATCATGATAAATCACTCTGTATATGGAGTAGACTTAAATAGTAATGAATATTTGGTAGTGGCTGACAGCCTGGAAGAAGGCTGCTTTGCTGTGAGCAATGATGGAAGCCGCCTGGCATGGCAGGAAGGCCATGAAAAATATGGTGCAAAGGCAATTCATGTAATGAACCTGAAGACAGGGCAGAAACAGGATATTCAGGCTGGTGGTGAGGAAATCCTCCGTGTTTTAGGTTTTGTGGGAAATGATTTTATGTATGGAAAAGCGGGTCAGAACGATCAATGGATCAGCCATGGCCGCGTCGTAGATATGCCTATGTATATCCTGGAAATCATAGATGACAGTTTGAATGTGGAGACGCACTATGAAAGAGAGGGGCATTATATTACAGATGTAGAGGTAGAGGACAGCAGGATCCGGCTAAATAGGCTGTCAAAAATCTCTGAGCACGAATATGTGCAGTCAGATGATGATATTATTGTATGCAATGCAGATATCGGACCTGGCCCATTGGATGGAATCGGCTGGTATGCTTCTGAGGATAGGAGGAAGGTGTATTTTGTCCAGGCGGATGAGAATATAAAAAGGAATCAGAGGATTACAGTAACCGTTTCAGGGAACATAGTCTATGATGGAACAGGTCTGCTGGACCTAAAGGCTGGTACATGGATTGGTGGAATGGAGTTTTACGCATATGGAAACGGAAGGCTGCTTGGAATTTCTGAGGATTTAGTTTCCATGATACAGCTGTCATATGATAAAATGGGTTTTGTAACAGACAGGAACCACAGAATTCTATGGAACCGTGTCAACCGTCCAGATACGATTACAATTCGCAATCCGGAGGCTGCAGCCAGAAAGCTTATAAGGCATCTTAATGAGCTGGAGGGAAACAAGGAATACGAGGACGGAATTATTGTATTGAATGCAGGCCAATGCACTATGCATCAAATGCTTTATTATATTGGCCGAGGATGTCCGGTAGTAGCCTACCTGGGGGGAGAAAATTACGTTTTGCTTTATGGCTACGACCAGTATAATGTATCCATCTATGATCCTTCTGACAAAAGCACCATGAAAATGGGACGAAAGGATGGGGAAGAATATTTTAGCAGATTAAAGAATGATTTTATATGCGGTATTCTGACAGAATAGGGGATTTTCTTGCTGGAGTCTGTCGAAATGCGGCCTGCATTTTCCTGTTTTTCTATCACCAAAAGAATTAATGAATTCACAAGCTTTACAAATGGAAATCTTATGCTATAATCATAGAATACGAAAGTAAATATTTATAAAATCTTAAGAGACTGTAAGCTTATATGAAATATCGATCCTGCTCAAAAGGGCGGGCATAAAACTATTTTGAGGTGTAAGATGGAGCAGTATATTATGAAGGGCGGCAATCCATTAGTGGGAGAAGTAACTGTGAGCGGGGCAAAAAATGCAGCCCTTGGCATTCTGGCAGCCGCTATCATGACGGATGAAGATGTTTATATAGATAACCTTCCTGATGTGAGGGATATTAATGTTCTTTTGGAAGCAATCGAGGAAATCGGTGCACATGTAGAACGCATTGACAGGCATACAGTAAGAATCAATGCAAGCCAGATTAAGGAAGTATCAGTAGATGATGAATTTATCAGGAAAATAAGAGCGTCATATTATTTTATAGGAGCTCTTTTAGGAAAATATAAGAGCGCAGAGGTTCCCCTTCCAGGAGGTTGTAATATTGGCAGCCGTCCTATCGACCAGCATTTAAAGGGATTTCGGGCTCTTGGCGCCAAGGTTGATGTAATCGGCGGAGCTGTTGTAGCTCATGCAATTGACCTGGTAGGTTCTCACATTTATCTTGATGTGGTATCTGTAGGGGCTACAATCAATATTATGATGGCAGCTGCCCTGGCAGAAGGGAAGACCATATTGGAGAATGTGGCTAAGGAGCCGCATGTAGTGGATGTGGCCAACTTTTTAAACAGCATGGGAGCCAATATTAAGGGTGCAGGGACTGACATTATACGGATTAAGGGAGTCGATCATCTCCATGGAACGGAATATTCCATTATACCAGATCAGATTGAAGCAGGAACTTTTATGTGCGCTGCTGCGGTTACCCGTGGAGACGTTATGATAAAGAACGTGATTCCTAAGCATCTGGAGGCTATTTCAGCAAAGCTTTTGGAGATTGGCTGTGAAGTGATAGAATTTGATGATGCAGTACGAGTGGTGGGAAAGCCAAGGCAGTATCCTACCAATATTAAGACCTTACCTTACCCTGGATTTCCTACGGATATGCAGCCGCAGATGGCAGTTACCTTGGCATTGGCAGCTGGGACAAGCATTGTGACAGAAAGTATCTTTGAGAACCGTTTTAAATATGTAGATGAGCTGGCAAGGATGGGAAGCAACATTAAGGTAGAGGGTAATGTGGCGGTTATTGACGGTGTAAAAGGATTTACAGGTGCACAAGTAGAGGCGCCGGACCTGCGAGCTGGGGCTGCTCTTGTAATTGCCGGGTTAGCTGCAGAAGGCTATACAGTTGTGGATGAGATCGGGTACATACAAAGAGGTTATGAAAGTTTTGAAGATAAGCTCCAAAGCCTTGGTGCAATGATCGAGAAGGTAGATTCAGAAAAGGAAGTGAGGAAATTTCAGTTAAGGGTAGGATGAGCTTTTGATTGCTCTTGACATCCCCTGATAGATGTTGTAGTATAAAAATATAATTGAAGAGTACGTAATATCCCTTATTCAGAGTGATGGAGATACAAAGGATCTGTGAAGTCACGGCAACCCCGGTTAAGCAGGCTGTAAGCGTGTGAAAAGTGGAAGGTGCCAACCTGAGCGAGGAAGCAGAGCAGTCGATGACTGTCTGTGAATCGAGCAATAAGAGGATTTGATTATAAAGTGTCAAGTCCGTATTGCTGCGGACTTTTCTTTTTGTCCTGGAGTTTAGGTGTTAAAATATTTTAACACTTTTCTTGGGCTGGCAGTTTTGATACCTGAATCTCTATGGGGAATTTCTTCGGATTTTTTGAGGAATGGAATCCCAGCATAAAAGGAAAACACAAGGAGGAAACGCTATGGAAAAATTATTGTTTACATCAGAATCAGTAACAGAAGGACATCCGGATAAAATGTGTGACCAGATTTCCGATGCTATTTTAGATGCTTTAATGGAACAGGATCCTATGAGCCGTGTGGCTTGTGAAACAGCAGTGACAACAGGACTTGTTCTGGTTATGGGAGAGATTACTACGAATGCTTATGTGGATATCCAGAAAATTGTCCGTCAGACAGTAAAGGACATCGGCTATGACAGAGCAAAGTATGGCTTTGACAGTGAAACCTGCGGTGTTATTGTTGCTTTGGATGAACAGTCTGCTGATATTGCCATGGGAGTTGATAAGGCTTTGGAGGCAAAGAGAAATACCATGTCAGAGGAAGAAATCGCTGCAATCGGAGCTGGAGATCAGGGCATGATGTTTGGATTTGCCAGCAATGAGACAGAAGAATATATGCCTTATCCGATTGCATTAGCTCATAAACTGGCCCTGCGTCTGACAGAGGTAAGAAAAAACGGTATGCTTCCTTATCTGCGTCCGGATGGGAAGACCCAGGTAACTGTAGAATATGATGGAAATGGAAGACCAAAGCGCCTGGAGGCGGTCGTTTTATCCACTCAACATGATGAGGATGTAACCCAGGAGCAGATTCATGAAGATATTAAGAAATACGTTTTTGATGTGATCCTTCCAGAAGAGATGGTAGATGGGGAGACGAAAATTTTCATTAATCCCACAGGCCGTTTTGTAATTGGAGGACCTCATGGAGACAGCGGGCTCACAGGCCGCAAGATTATTGTAGATACCTACGGCGGATATGCCCGTCACGGTGGTGGAGCATTTTCTGGCAAGGATTGTACAAAGGTAGACCGTTCTGCAGCATATGCAGCGCGCTATGTGGCAAAGAATATCGTAGCCGCAGGATTGGCCGATAAATGCGAAATCCAGCTCTCTTATGCGATTGGCGTTGCCTATCCAACTTCTATTATGGTTAATACTTTTGGAACAGGAAAGCTGAGCGATGAAAAGCTGGTGGAAATTATCCGAGAAAACTTTGATCTGCGGCCAGCAGGTATCATCCAAATGTTGGATCTTCGCAGACCGATTTACAAGCAGACGGCGGCCTATGGCCATTTTGGAAGAAATGATCTGAACCTCCCATGGGAGAAAATTGATAAAGCAGAATTATTAAAGAAATATTCACAAAATTAATTTTCTGTGGTATAATTATTTCAGCAAACCGCAGTGAAGCAGGACCATATCTGGTAGTTGTTTCTAACTGTTTCGAAGGTTTTCCAGATTGTTTCACAGCGTTTCAAGGCGGAAAAATATAGTAAAGGGGTATGATTGCTATGAAATTTTTTATTGACACAGCAAATGTAGATGAAATCAGAAAAGCCAATGATATGGGAATTATCTGCGGCGTAACTACCAATCCTTCTCTGATTGCAAAAGAGGGAAGAGATTTTGCTCAGGTTATTGCTGAAATCACTTCTATCGTTGATGGACCGATCAGCGGCGAAGTAAAAGCAACTACAACAGATGCAGAGGGAATGATTAAAGAGGGACGTGAAATCGCAGCAATCCATCCAAACATGGTAGTTAAGATTCCTATGACAGAGGAAGGATTAAAGGCAGTTAAGGTTCTGACAGCAGAAGGAATCAAGACAAATGTGACCTTAATCTTTAATGCAGCTCAGGCTCTTCTGGCAGCAAGAGCAGGCGCAACCTATGTATCTCCGTTCTTAGGCCGTCTGGATGATATTTCCGTACCAGGTATGGATCTGATTAAAGATATTACTGATATCTTTATGGTACATGGAATTGAGACAGAGATTATTTCTGCAAGTGTAAGACATCCGATTCATGTGATCGATTGTGCAAAGGCTGGTGCAGATATTGCAACCGTACCTTATAAGGTTCTGGTTCAGATGACCAAGCATCCGCTTACTGATCAGGGTATTGCTAAATTCCAGGCTGACTATAAAGCTGTATTTGGTGAATAATAGAAAAATGATTTAAGGACAGCGCCAAAATTAGCAGCACGCCGCTTACAGGGAATGAACTGTAAGCGGCGTGTTTTTTGTTTTCTGAGCTGGGAGTTTTGGCACCTTAATCTTATTGTGAAAGTATCGAACCTTTGGATGGACTCTTTGGTTTTTATAGAAAATTTTTCTGGATTTTAAAACTTAATTATTGCCAGAAAGACTGTTATACCAAACGGGTTTAGATAAAAGGAGAGCCAGCAAGATGGGGAGTCCTGCTGGCCGGAAATGAAAAGTGTATATTGAAAAGGAATTTCCTTTTCGAAATTTAGTATACTGGAAAAATGTGAAAAAAGTTTGTCTTTTTTGTGAAATATTAAAGTTTAGAATAGTTTTATAAATTCTAGGGAGGAAATATGGTATAATCTTGATAAAGATTATATCATCGCCGATTTGCGTCCGCCAGAGGGCGGATAGAAACCAAAGCAAATCGAGTGAATCCCCCGGAGGGCCATGTCTGAAAGACATGGTATAATCTTGATAAAGATTAATTTTAGTATGGTTTCGATGAAAGGCTGCAAGGGCAGCTGAGGAAGGATGACTGGATGAAGCTAAGAACCCGACTAGCAATTGCATTTTTGACTGTTACAGTAGTTCCTATGCTGCTTATGTACATGGCTTTTATGGGCTTGAGCGATTATCAGACTAGATCGATCAGAAGGAATTATGGCCTTTCAGAGCAAATAGATATCTTTTCAGGTAATTCTATACAGATGTTTAACCAATTGACAAGACAGCTCCAATGGGAAATACGGGAACGGATGGAAGAACAACCGGAGCTATTTGAGAATCATGAGTATCTGAATGAATTAAATGAAAAGCTTCTGGGGAAATATGCATATATGATTGTGCGTAAGGATGACGATATTATTTTTATAGACCAGAAGACGATTGATAAAGATGACAAAATATCCGGACAGCTTCCAGAATATGGAGCAGGCAGAACAGATATTCAAGGGGGAATTTATTTAGATGGTGACAGTCAGCATCTGATTAAACAAATGGATTTTTTATATGCTGACGGAGCCAGAGGAAGCCTGTTTATTATATCAAGGGTAGATGAACTGATTCCTGAGGTAAAATCCATGCTTTTTGAGCTCCTGGTTTCGGGAATTATGATCTTGGTATTTACTGGTTTTGCCTTGATGATATGGATATACCGGTCTATTTTAAGGCCATTGGATACGCTCCAGGAGGCAACAAAGAAAATTCGCGATGGCAATCTGGATTTTACCCTAGAGGTTGAGGATTATGATGATGAGATCGGTCAGCTCTGCCAGGATTTTGAAGAAATGAGGATGAGGCTTAAGGAGTCTCAGGAAGAAAAAATACAATACGATAAGGATAATAAAGAGCTCATCAGCAATATTTCTCATGATCTGAAGACACCAATTACAGCAATCAAGGGATATGTGGAAGGAATTTTGGATGGTGTTGCATCTTCTCCAGAAAAGCTAAATAAATATATCAGGACAATTTATAATAAAGCAAATGATATGGACCGGCTGATTGATGAGCTGATGTTTTACTCTAAAATTGATACGAACAAGATTCCCTATGCTTATTCAAAGATCAATATATCCAGCTATTTCAGAGACTGCGTAGAAGAGGTTGGGTTGGATATGGAGGCCAGGGGACTGGAGCTTGGATATTTTAACTATGTAGAGGAAGATGTTGTGGTGATCGCGGATGCAGAGCAGATGAAGCGTGTGATCAATAATATCATCAGCAACTCTGTAAAATATATGGATAAGAAAAAAGGGATCATTAATATCCGCATTTTGGATGTGGGAGATTTTATCCAGGTGGAAATCGAGGACAATGGCAGAGGAATTGGAGCCAGAGAACTGCCAAATATTTTTGACAGATTTTATCGGACGGATTCTTCCAGAAATTCCTCTAAAGGGGGCAGTGGAATTGGGCTGTCCATTGTAAAAAAGATCATTGAGGATCATGGAGGCCGTATTTGGGCTACAAGTAAGGAAGGAATCGGAACGGAAATTCATTTTGTTCTGAGAAAATATCAGGAGGTAATTCAGGATGGATAGAATTTTAATTGTAGAAGATGAAGAGAGCATTGCAGAGCTGGAAAAGGACTATCTGGAGCTGAGCGGTTTTGAAGTAGAGATCGCTAATGATGGGCAGGAAGGTCTGGAACGAGCTTTAGGCGAAGAATTTAATCTGATCATTCTGGATCTTATGCTTCCTGGTATAGATGGATTTGAAATCTGCCGGAAGGTGCGGGAAGTAAAAAACACACCTATTATCATGGTTTCTGCTAAAAAAGAGGATATTGATAAAATCCGCGGCCTTGGACTCGGCGCAGATGATTATATTACAAAGCCTTTCAGCCCCAGCGAGATGGTTGCTAGGGTAAAGGCCCACCTGGCCCGGTATGAACGCCTGATTGGAAGTGGTATTCCCATGAATGATATTGTGGAAATCCGCGGTTTAAAAATTGATAAGACAGCCCGGAGAGTGTGGGTAAATGGAGAGGAGAAGAATTTTACTACAAAAGAATTCGATCTGCTTTCTTTCCTGGCTCAGAATCCGAACCATGTCTTTACAAAAGAAGAGCTATTTAGCAAAATATGGGATATGGAATCAATCGGGGATATTGCAACTGTAACAGTGCATATTAAAAAAATAAGGGAAAAAATTGAATTTAATACGGCAAAACCTCAGTATATTGAAACGATATGGGGCGTAGGATATCGGTTTAAGGTGTAAAATAGAATCGATATAGACCAAAAGCCTTGTATTTATAACGAAAATCTGATTTTTATCTTTGCAAAAGCATTCTTCATACTACCAAAATTTTTTAGCAAGATTAGAGTATTTCTGGCAGAATACAGATAAAGACAGGACAAGGGCATTTTTTCTGTTTATAGGGCTGGTCTATAGAGGGATAGGCTATAATAATAAATATTTTAGAAAAGATGGATGGGCCAGAAAGCCTTTACAGGGAAGAAAGGATAATATGGCATATGGATAGTTTTCAGGAAAAAGTACAGAGACTTATGGCCGGGAGATATGGAATGGACGCATTTGGCCGTTTTTTACATGGCATGATAATGGTGCTTATTCTTGTCAATCTGTTTGTCAAATCTGACATAGTGTGGTTTCTAGAGATCGTACTGCTTATATACAGCGTCAACCGGATGTTCTCAAAGAATTTCACCAGGCGTCAGAAGGAAAATAACCTATTTCAGAGATATGGGTTTTATGTTTCTGAACAGTGGAAGCGTTGGAAATATAAAGGGGAACAGGCGCTTCATTATCGTATTTTCAAGTGTCCTGGCTGCAGTCAGAAGATAAGGATCCCCAGAGGAAAGGGGCGTATCAGCATCCACTGTCCAAAGTGCCATACGGATTTTATCAGAAGAAGCTGACACTCTGCTTGACATAATGAAAAAGTTCTGCTATAGTTTTAAACTGTACGAAAAGAGAGGATGAAAGGCCTGAAGCGTGCCTGTAGTCCTCTTATTTTCTTGCCTAACAGGCGTTAGACATTCAATGCAGTGTAGTGGGAAAGGCCTTAGCGTATTTTCCTTATCAGACAAAGTGGCCATCTAAAATAAGCCGGAAGGAAAGAATATGAAATTATGCTTAAAAAGCTTTGCACAGCATAAATGACAAAAAACCGAACCGTGTAAATAGCAGAAAAATTAGAGAAAGGATAATGAATGGAAACGATTAGATTTGAAGATCTTGATTTAAGTGAAAAAATTTTAAAAGCAGTGGGGGATATGGGATTTGAAGAAACATCGCCGATCCAGGCAAAGGCCATACCATTGCAGATGGAGGGAAAGGATATTATTGGTCAGGCCCAGACAGGGACAGGAAAGACAGCAGCTTTTGGGATTCCCCTTCTTCAGAAGGTGGATCCAAAGAACAAAAAGCTGCAGGCAATTGCCCTATGCCCGACTAGAGAGCTTGCAATTCAAGTGGCAGAGGAAATCCGCAGGCTTGCAAAATATATGCATGGGATTAAAGTTCTTCCAGTGTATGGAGGACAGGAAATTGTAAAACAGATCCGTTCTTTAAAGGGTGGAGCGCAGGTGATCATTGGTACTCCAGGGCGCGTTATGGATCACATGAGAAGGCATACGATTAAGCTTGACGGAGTGCATACAGTTGTACTGGATGAGGCGGATGAAATGTTGAACATGGGGTTTTTAGAGGACATGGAAACGATTTTAACCCAGCTTCCAGAAGAACGCCAGACAGTGATGTTTTCTGCAACTATGCCTCAGGCGATTATGGAAATTGCCAGGAAATTCCAGAAGGAACCGGAAACAGTTAAGGTAGTCAAAAAGGAACTGACAGTGCCAAAGGTAACTCAGTATTATTATGAAGTAAAGCCGAAAAACAAAGTAGAGGTGATGTGCCGCCTGTTAGATATGTACGCACCAAAGCTTTCTGTTGTATTCTGCAATACAAAAAGGCAGGTAGACGAGCTGGTAGAGGCCCTTCAAGGGCGGGGGTATTTTGCAGAAGGACTCCATGGAGATTTGAAGCAGGTACAGAGAGACCGGGTGATGAACAGTTTCCGAAATGGAAAGACAGATATCCTTGTGGCAACTGATGTGGCGGCCAGAGGTATTGATGTGGATGATGTAGAGGCTGTTTTTAACTATGATATTCCTCAAGATGATGAATATTATGTACACCGTATTGGACGTACAGGCAGGGCCGGAAGAGAGGGAAAGGCTTTTAGTCTAGTAGTGGGTAAGGAAGTTTACAAACTTAGGGATATCCAGCGTTACTGTAAGACCAAAATTATTCCCCAGCAGATTCCTTCTCTGGACGATATTACAGAAATCCGTGTAGAGAAAATTATGGATGAAGTGACAGATACGATTAGTGACAGCGATTTAAGCAGAATGATAAATATAATTGAAAAGAAGCTTCTGGAGGAGGATTATACCTCTATGGATCTGGCAGCGGCTCTCTTGAAAATAGCCATGGGAGAGGCAGAAGAGGATGTGATTGATGATTTCACCATGGCTCGTTCTCTGGATGATCTGGATGACTACAGGAGAGGAAGGAGGAACGGAAGCCGGGGACGTGACGGAAGACGAGGCGGACGTTCTGACTATGATTGGAACAGCGGCAGAGGAAGACGTGGAAGCCGGGAAAACGGAATGGTACGGCTTTTTGTTAATATCGGAAAGAATCAGAATGTACGTCCAGGGGATATCCTGGGAGCAGTTGCCGGAGAGTCTGGCATGGCGGGAAGCTTGATTGGAAGTATTGATATGTTTGATAATTATACGTTTGTAGATGTGCCTGAGGATTGTGCTGATATCGTATTAAAAGCAATGAGGCATGCAAAGATTAGAGGTAAGAATATACACATGGAAATGGCAAATAGCGGAAGATAGGAGGAGAGGTATTTTTACCTCTCTTTTTTGCTCACGGGTTTTTGGACATGGGAATCATCGATAGAAAGACAATGATATATTAATCCCGCATTGTTAGGAAAGCTGATGGGAAATACGGTATTGGCGCGGAGTCTGTCCTATAAAATTTTTAAAAAGCACAAAATAGTATTTTGTGTTTTCAAAACCCACTGTCCGGGCAATTTCCTCAATGGGCATATTGGTATTTTCAAGATAATCGAGAGAGTGATGGATCCTCGTACGGTTTATGTATTCACTGATAGACATCTGAAAGGAAGCACGGAATATCCGGCATAAATAGGTAGAATTCATATTGAGGGCTTCGGCAAAGCCATGGGCAGAGAGCAAGGGGCTGGCAAATTCATTTTCAATGCACACAGCAATCTGCCAAGCGATCGGATGAATTTGAGGAGTATCCTGTGCAGAAACCGTATCCAATCCGCTTTCTGCTGTCTCTTCCTCCTGAGGCGCTTCATTTGGAGAAACTTCCAGGGTATCGGTTTTAAAGGCTGGATCTGGATTTTCTTGCAGTTGGGCATACGCAGAGTCAGAAGTATGCTTCAGCCGTGTAAAAAGGTTTTTTAAGAAACTCAAAATGATTGCCTCCCTTACAGATTATATCTCATATTATATTTCAAGATAATTTGATTTACAAGATATTCTTGAAAAGCACTGTCTCACAGAAGGCCGTTTTTCTGGTTTCATAACAATGTAAAAAGGACTTTACAGGTTTGAATCTTTTCCCTGTAAAGTCCTGGTAATCATATTCTTATCCTTCCATCTGGCGGCCGAGAAAACCAGCTGCTGTAGTAGCCAGCTTTACTTCTGCATCTCCAAATTTTGTCCGAGGCTCCCTGCTTAAAAGAATTACAGCCCCAATGGCATCACCTTCACAGATAATTGGAGCAATAACTTGTGCAGTAATACCTTCCAGTTCTTCTGGAGTAATGGGTACATATGCTTTATCATCTCCAGTTGCTGTCAGCACAGTTCGTTCTGTGATAACCTGCTCCAGCTGACGGCTGATGTTCTTTTGAAGCATTTCCTTTTTCGAGCCGCCGGCTACAGCGATGACCTGATCTCTGTCTGTGATGCAGACTATTTTTCCAGTTGCCTGTGCCATGGCATCAGCATATTGGGAAGCAAAAGCAGTGAGCTCAATCATAGGAGAATATTTTTTTAAAATGATTTCCCCTTCCCGGTCTGTGAAGATCTCTAAAGGGGTTCCTTCTCTGAGTCTTAAGGTTCTGCGGATTTCCTTAGGGATAACTACTCTTCCTAAATCGTCTATCCTTCTTACAATTCCCGTAGCTTTCATAAATAGTTCCTCCGTTTTACATTCTGTCATTTATCTATGTCGCTTTTCGTAAATGTAGTATTTGTAAAACAGAGGAATTTATACCTTTCTGCGATTTTTATCAAGATAAATGCAGAACTTCAAAATTTTTCCATTAGGATCTAAAGGAAAACTAAGATTTTTCCAAGTAAAATGAGGCCTGATTTGTGTATCGCTACTGATTGAGGAAATATTCTGCTGAAATTCGTGGATTTTTCTTGAAGATATAGGAAAAAGAGTGTATATTAATACAGAAACTGAAAAAACAATGTAAAAAAATACAGAAAAAGGAGTAAAGGAATGAAGGATTGGAAAACGCTTTATGAAGTCAAAGGGCCTAAGTCAATTATGGAAATGACAGCAACAGAGCTGCAGGAAGCATTAAAAGAGACGGATACTGTTATTTTATCATTTGGCGCTGTAGAGAATCACAGCAGTCATCTTCCCATGGGAGCTGATTATTTTCAAGCAAATGTCCTGATTAGAAAGGTATATGAAGCTTTAGCAGAGCTGGGAATCAAATCAATTCCTGGATTGGCTGTACCCTTTGGTGTTCAGACAAACAAATTTGAAAGAGATTCTCTGTTTGGCAATTGCTATCTGTCCCAGTCTACATTTATTTCCATGGCAAAGGATCTGGTTCTCAGCCTTCACGAAAGCGGCTTTAAAAAATTCGTTCTTTGTTTGAACCATTCGGAAAATAATGGGGCCCTTCATGTGGCAGCCAAAGATCTGGCAGATAATTATGGAATCATGAGCGTGGTAGCTGACTGGGTGCCTCCGATGAACGATTTCTGGCCCACCGTTTTGAATAATGCGGAGCATCAGGGACATGGTGGAGAGGATGAAACAGCATGTGTGATGGCAGCAGTTCCTGAGTTGGTCCATCTGGAGGGAGTAAAGCCGTATTATGCTGAGGAAGACCCAAAGCAAGTGAAATTTTCTGGCCTTCATTATTATGGAGGAGCGGTTGGAGTATATGCTCCTGTGAAAACAGATCACAGTCCAGGTTACATCGGAGATCCGGCAGATGCCAATCCAGAAGAGGGAATTCTTTGCTATGATGCGTATGCAAAATGGATTGCCCAGATAGTAGAAAAATATTTCTTCAATGACTTTAATGATAAGAGCAGATTTGCAGAGTAAATTGCGGCAGTTCCCACAGTCTTTATGAAGCGGATAAGGAGCGTAATGAAAAAATAGAAACGATAACATATTCATAGAAACGATAATGGATAGAAGGGATTGAATATATGAGTAAGGATATAGATAAGAAAGACAGTGCAAAGAAAATGGATGGTGCACATGGAGAAACGGATTATATAGCTCAGGAGGATGGCCGCGAAAGCGGCGGCGGAAAGGAAATGCCTTTTGGATGGGCACTTTTCTGCATCGGATTCCTTTTGGTATCCATGGTGCTTTCTGTCTTATGGCTGGATATACCGATCCATATTAATCTGCTCACCTCTATGGCAGTTACCCTGGGAGTTGCATGGCTGAATGGGAAAAAATGGGACGAGATATTTTCTTATATCGAATATGGAGGAAAGGTATGTATTGCTCCAACCTTGACCATGATGATCGTAGGAATCGTAATCGGTTCCTGGATTGCCAGCGGAACAGTACCTATGATTATTTATTGGGGATTAAAAATGATTAACCCAGCAATCTTCCTGGCTGCTGCCTGTGTTGTATGTGCAATTACATCTATTTCTACCGGAAGTTCCTGGTCTACGGCAGGAACCGTTGGCATTGCCCTGATGGCAGTGGGAGGCGGCTTGGGAATTAATCCTGCTATGACAGGCGGGGCAATTATTTCCGGCGCTTATTTCGGAGACAAAATGTCTCCTATGTCAGATACTACCAATTTAGCACCGGCTGTAGCAGAAGCAGATATTTTTGACCACATACGGTCTATGGTTTATACGTCAGGTCCTGCATTTCTGATAACATTAGTATTTTATGGAGTATTAGGCCTTAAATATACAGGGCACAATGTAGATAATGAAGCAATTGCAGCTACAATGGAATCCTTAAAGGCAACTTTTAACTTAAATCCTCTTGTACTTTTGCCGCCTGTAATCGTAATTGCGATGGCAGTGTTACAGAAGCCCGCGATTCCTACACTTTTGATTTCCAGTGCTGTGGCAGGAGCTATGGCGATGATTTTCCAAGGGGCGTCTCTAACAGAAATCACTACTATTATGGACACTGGATTTAAATCAGAGACAGGAATCCATGATATTGATGTGCTTCTTTCCCGAGGAGGACTTCAAAGCATGTTGTGGACAGCTGCATTGGGCATGCTGGGAATGCTATACGGATCCATTATGGAAAAATCAGGACTGCTAGAAGCATTCTTAAAAAAGATGAAGCTATTTACCAACACCCTGGGAGGTCTGGTAACAGTAGTGGTCCTGTCCTGTATTATTCTTCTGGCAGCAACAGCAAGCCAGACTTTAGCAATCGTTGTGGGAGGCAGGATGTATATTTCAGAATTCAGAAAAAAGAATCTTCTTCCCCAGACATTATCTAGAACTCTAGAAGACAGTGGAACCATCGTTTCACCATTAATTCCCTGGAGCTTGTGCGGTGTATATATGGCAGGAACCTTAGGAGTATCCACCATGAGTTATCTGCCCTTTGCCATATTTTGCTGGATTTGCCCGATCTTAGCTGTTATTTATGGCTTTACAGGTAAATTTTTCTGGAAGACTGGAGAAAAAAGCAGCAAACGTACCTATGCGGAATAATTGGGCTGGTGTAATTCCAAGGGAGTAGAAAGGCAAAAAAGCTGTATGCATACGTTTGATGATTTGATTGATGTTGTGGCAAAGCTGCGTGACGAGAAGGGAGGCTGTCCCTGGGACCGGGAGCAGACCTTTGACAGTCTAAAACAATATTTGCTGAATGAGAGTCAAGAAGTTATTGAGGCAGTTGATAAGCATGATATGAACAATCTATGTGAAGAACTGGGAGATGTTCTTTTCCATGTGGTTTTTTACAGCCAGCTTGGCAGAGAAAAGGGGATCTTTTCCATTGAGGATGTAATAGACGGGATATGCAGGAAAATGATATACCGTCATCCCCATGTATTTGGAGGCCTAAAAATTGATTCTGTAAAAGAATGTAACGATTTATGGAAAGAATTAAAAAAGCGTGAAAAAGGGAAAAAACCTTGACAAACATAGGAGAAACAGATATAAATGATAGAGTATAGCAACAATATTGTTTTGGAGGTCTAAGAGATAGGGCTTTCCGTATGTTCTAGGAGGAAAAAATAAGAATGAATAAGACAGAATTAATTGCAGCAGTTGCCGAGAAGGCAGAACTTCCAAAGAAGGATGCTGAGAAGGCTGTTAAGGCTTTCACAGACGTAATTTCAGAAGAATTAGTTAAAGGTGAAAAGATACAGATAGTTGGTTTTGGTACATTTGAAGTGGCAGCAAGAGAGGAAAGAGAAGGAAGGAACCCTAAGACCGGCGAGCCTATGAAGATTTCTGCTTCTAAAACGCCAAAATTCAAAGCCGGAAAGGCATTAAAGGATATGGTGAATCAATAATCCATGAGGCTGGATAAATTTTTAAAGGTATCTCGTTTGATAAAACGAAGGACAATTGCCAATGAGGCGTGTGATGCTGGCAGAGTCCTTGTAAATGATAAAGGTGCCAAAGCGTCCTATGATGTGAAAAGTGGCGATATTATTGAAATCCAGTTCGGAACCAGATCTGTGAAGGTGGAAGTGCTGGATGTACAGGAAACTGTAAAAAAGGACGAGGCAAAGGAACTGTATAGATATCTGTAAGGAATAAAAAAGAAGACCTTCGCATACATTGATACAACAGGAAATGTATGAGGAGGTCTTTTTGCTATGGAAGAAAAGCTGACAACCCGTCCCCACAAGCTGACTATGATGAATCGTTCGTCGTGCAGCATTACAGGTTTACAGGAAGTGGTGGCATTTGATGAAAATCAGGTAGTCCTGGATACAGACATGGGACTTCTTACTATGAAAGGAAAAAACCTCCATGTAAGCCGGCTTACATTGGAAAAAGGAGAAGTAGACTTAGACGGAACGATTGACAGCCTGATATATTCTTCCAATGAGGCCTATCGTAAATCAGGAGATTCCTTGTTTTCCAGACTATTTAAATAAGGAGGCAGGAATCAGATTGAGGGGAAATATAGTATATGAGATTAGACTGCTGTATATGAGTTTTTTCTTGGGCGCCTTTTTAATGTCCAGCTATGATATACTCCGTATACTGCGGCTCTTTTTTTCCCATACCAGCTTGGCAGTGGGGCTTGAGGATCTTTTATATTGGTTCTATGCAGGAAGCATGACCTTTGGGCTCTTATACCATCAAAATGACGGAAAACTAAGGGCCTATGCGATAGCCGGAGTCTTTATTGGAATGATTTTATATGACAGGCTGTTTAGCAGACTTTTTATGAGGGGCTTGAAAAAAGTGAAAAAATACTTTAGAATAAAAGCTACTACTAAGAAAATCCGGTGAGCATATGAGAGACAGCGCAAGATCCAGACGAAGAAGAAGGGATAAGTGGGGAAACAGATTGGCAATTATCGGAATTACTCTGGTAGTTGGCAGTCTTGCAGTCGTGGTAAATATTCGCACTGCTGCCATGAAGGTGAAAGCAGAAGAGTATCAACAGCGCTATGAAAGCCTCCAGGCTCAGATGGAAAAGGAAAAAGAGCGTTTTTCAAAACTGGAAGAGCGGCGTATCTATATTCAGACCAAACAATATGTGGAAGAGATAGCCAAGGAAAAATTGGGGATGGTAAAAGAGGATGAAATTCTCCTGAAGCCCTCTAATCCATAGAATAGGGAAAGAGGGAGCTTGGTGGAATCAGAGGAAGGCTTCCTGATACTAGAGTACGGCGGAACATGTCGTAAGATTTCTGGTTTTTGATGAGTGGATTTGACAAATATTTCCCTTCGGCCTGTATATAATAGAAAGTATGCAGGTTAGGAGGGATTTTTTGTGCTGAGAAGGAGGACGGAACGCCGGGATATGGCGGACGTGAATATATATACAGCAAAGAGACTAGGGGATATGGCATTTTCTTTAGGTGAACTGGCCCGTTCTTGTGAAGAGGAAAACGGAAGGGAGCAAGGACTGACAAAGGAGGACGGTCTGGCAGCGGTAAATGCTGCTTCTATGATGGTATGCGGAAGCTGTGAGAAGTGTGGTATTTATAAGGATAGTATTAAGGAGGAAAGCTATTTTTTATATTATCTGCTCCGGGCATTTGAACAGAAAAAATGTGTGGATGAGGAGGACATGCCTCAGGCGTTTCGGAATATCTGCGGGTTACAGAGAGAATATTTAAGGGAGCTGAATAAAAGTCTGGGGCGGTCTACTATGAACCTAGCATGGAAAAACCGTTTTATGGAAAGCAGAGATGCATTGATCATGCAGTTTCGGGAGTTAGCGGTTATGCTGGAGGAGTTTTCCCACCAGATGGAACAGGCAAAGGACGTGACGAAGGAGTATGAAGGAGGAGTGAGGAGGGCATTCAGGGCTCAGAAAATGGTGATATCCGGAATGCTGGTTCTGGCATATGAAAATGGACAGAGAGAGCTGTTCATAACGGTAAAGAGTGGAAATGGAAAATGCATGACCACCAGGGATGCAGCAGAGCTGGTGGGAAGCATTATGGGTGGAGGAAGCTGGACAGCTGCCCGGGACAGCCGAAGCATCATTACGAGACGTTTCTTTACATTCCACTTCTTGGAGGAAGGGATTTATCGGATGGCCTACGGAGCAGCTTCAGCTGCTCGATCTGGAGAAGGGGTATCAGGAGACAGCTATTCCTTTACAGGAAATGTGCCAGGCCAGGTATTGATCAGCCTGTCAGACGGTATGGGAAGCGGACGGACAGCAGCAGAAGAAAGCGAGAGAGTAGTAGAACTTGTAAGCCAGCTTATGGAAACTGGTTTTTCTGCGAGAGCTGCTTTGAAAATGGTGAATACAGTCCTTCTCCTAAGCGGCACAGAGCAGCATCCTGCGACTCTTGATCTGGCTTGTGTGGATTTACATACAGGAGTATTAGAAATGATGAAACTGGGAGCAGCAGCAACCTTTGTTATGGGAGAAGGAGGAGTAGAACTGCTGGAGGCAAAAGATGTTCCTATGGGAATTTTAAACAGTGTAGAGCCAGTATTGATTTCCAGAAAGCTGTGGGAGGAAAATTGGGTTATTATGGTGAGTGATGGGGTATTGGATATTCTCCCTGGTGAGGATAAGGAAGGTGTTTTAAAGGATTATCTTGCAGGGCAGGAGGACATGCAGCCGCAGGAAATGGCAGAAGATATCCTGCGCTTTGCCTGTTCTTTTTCTGAATTTCCCCGTGATGATATGACTGTCCTTGCTGCACGGATATGGAAAAGGAAATAGGCTTTTCAGGGCATGGAAAAGAAAAGCAGACTTTACATCACTATAGAGAAGAAAACAAGTTTTGCCAGGTATAAAAAGGATTCCAATAGAATACAGGAGATAAAATATGGATATATACAGAAAGGTATGGAATACAATAAATAAAAACAAAATGACAGAGCCAGGGATGCATATCATTGTGGCGGTTTCAGGCGGAGCGGATTCCATCTGCCTTCTTTATGTGCTGAAGGGCCTTAGTGGAAGCCTGGGAATTTCGCTGGAAGCCTTTCATCTTCATCATGGAATCCGGGGAGATGAGGCAGACCGAGATGCAGAGTTTGTCGAGCAAATATGTCGAGAATGGGAAATTCCTGTAACTATCCGTCGGGAAAGAGTTATGGAGTATGGAAAGGAGAACGGACTTTCCCTGGAGGAGGCAGGGAGAGCTCTCAGATATCAGGGACTGAATGAGAGGATTAAGGAGACAGAAAGGCTTTTTGAAAAAAAAGCTGTGGCAGCTCTTGCTCATCATCAGGAAGACAGTGTGGAAACGATTCTTCATAACCTGTTCCGTGGAAGCGGCCTAAAAGGGCTGAAGGGAATTGCTCCAGTAAGAAGTGGCATTATACGGCCATTAATCGGAATTGACAAAAAGGAAATTACAGAATTTTTGGCTTCACAGGGAATTCAGTGGTGTGAGGATTCGACAAATGGCTGTAATACTTATACCAGAAATAAAATCCGCAATCAGATTCTGCCTGCCATAAAAAGGGAAATCAACCAGGAGGCAGAGGCTCATATCCTTCAGGCAGGAAGGTTGATTGCTATGGCGGATAATTTTTTGGAAAAGATGGCAAAAAAGCTTTGGGAGGAATATGGTGAAATAGATGACAGAGGAGAGGTGAAATTTCCCACAGAGATCCTAAAAAAGCAGGATGAGGCAGTTAGATATTACCTCATACGCGTTATGATTACCTGGGTCAAAGGTTCTATGAAGGATATTGCCTTTTCTCATACGGAGGCTGTAGAGCAGCTCCTATGGGGGCAGACAGGAAAAAGCAGGGATATACCAGGAGGATTTCAGGCATATAAGGAGTATGATAGGCTTTGCATCCGAAAAAAGGACTGGGAGAAGAGCGCAGATTTTCTTTTTGATATAGGAAAAGACTGGAAGAAAAGTGTGGAAATCGAGATATTTTCTTATAAAAAAGGCATAAAAATCATGAAAAAGCAGTATACGAAATGGTTTGATTATGATAAAATGAAGAATACGCTATGCCTTCGATTCCGGGAGTCTGGAGATTACATTACCATATCTGGCGGCGGAAGAAAAAGTATAAAAGCATTTATGATAGATGAGAAGATTCCCCGTGATATCAGGGGCAAAATACCAATGCTGGCAGACGGAAGCCATATTGTCTGGATTGTCGGCTATCGAATCAGCGAATATTATAAAGTTACAGAGAATACAAAGGTTATTATGCAGGTTCGATTTAACGGAGGAAAAGAGAATGGAAGAGAAGATACGTATACTGTTGAGTGAAGAAGAAGTAAATGAGAGAATCAGCGAGATAGCGAAGGAAATAGACAGAGACTATGCAGGGAAGAATGTTCATTTAATCTGTGTATTAAAGGGAGGTGTCTTCTTTACTTGTGAGCTGGCAAAGAGGATTACAGGACCAGTATCTCTGGATTTTATGTCTGTGTCCAGCTATGGAAGCGGAACAAAGTCCAGCGGAGTGGTAAAAATTATTAAGGATTTGGATGAACCGCTGGAGGGAAAGGATGTAATCATCGTAGAGGATATTATTGATTCTGGCAGGACTTTGTCCTACCTAATCGAAGTTCTTAAACAGAGGCATCCTGCGAGTATTGAATTGTGCACCCTTCTTGACAAGCCGGAGAGACGGGTAAAAAAGCAGGTACAGGTAAAGTATACCTGTTTTACGATTCCAGATGAATTTGTTGTAGGGTATGGGCTGGATTATGACCAGCGCTACAGGAATTTACCGTACATCGGTGTAATAGAGCAATAAGGAGGCAGCCAGTTGAGACAGCAATCATTTAGAGGTTTTGGATTCATCACAATTATGATGCTCCTTCTTTTCATGGCAGTGGTTCTGCCTAGCAAGATGTTTGTGGAAAGGATGAGCAGCAAGGAGTTGATGGAAAAGCTGGACAGTGGAAACGTTGAGTCCGTCACCATCAAACCAAACAGGGAAACGCCTACCGGAGAAATTGTGCTGAATATGAAGTGGCAGAAGGATGAATACTCTGCATATGTTTCAGATATCCGGGAAATCGAGGATATATTAAAGGACTCTGACATTGACTACATTATGGAAAATGTACCTCAGGAAAGCTATATGATGTCGGTTATCCTGCCTGTAATCCTGACAGGCGTTATATTTGTGGGAGTTTTTGTTTTTATGAATATGAGGGCTGGCGGTGGAGGGACGAATGCCAAAATGATGAATTTCGGCAAAAGCCGCGCCAGAGTAACACGCGACAGTAATGTAAATTTTGCAAAAGTGGCAGGCCTTCAGGAGGAGAAAGAGGAACTGGAAGAGATTGTGGATTTTCTGAAGAATCCACAGAAATATACCAGCGTGGGAGCAAGGATTCCTAAGGGTCTTATTCTTGTGGGCCCTCCTGGAACAGGAAAAACCCTTCTGGCAAAGGCAGTGGCTGGAGAAGCCGGAGTGCCTTTTTTCAGCATTTCCGGTTCTGATTTTGTGGAAATGTTTGTAGGCGTGGGAGCTTCCCGTGTTCGCGATTTGTTTGAGGATGCTAAGAGGAATGCCCCATGTATTGTGTTTATTGATGAGATTGATGCAGTTGCCCGTAGAAGAGGCACTGGTATGGGAGGCGGCCACGACGAAAGGGAGCAGACTTTGAATCAGCTTCTGGTAGAGATGGATGGATTCGGTGTGAATCAGGGAATCATCGTTATGGCTGCGACAAACCGGGTGGATATCCTGGATCCTGCTATTCTGCGTCCTGGAAGGTTTGACAGAAAAGTAGCTGTGGGAAGACCGGATGTAAAGGGAAGAGAAGAAATTCTGGGAGTGCATTCCAGTGAAAAACCACTGGCAGAAGATGTAAATCTAAAGCGTGTAGCTCAGACTACAGCAGGTTTTACAGGAGCAGATTTGGAAAACCTGATGAATGAAGCAGCAATCCTTGCAGCGAAGTCAGGCAGGAAATTTATCAAGCAGGCAGATATTGATAAGGCGTTTGTAAAGGTAGGAATTGGTGCAGAGAAAAAGAGCAAGGTGATTTCAGAAAAAGAGAAAAAGATTACGGCATATCATGAGGCAGGCCATGCGATTCTTTTCCATGTTCTTCCAGATGTGGGACCGGTTCATACGATTTCTATTATACCTACAGGAATGGGAGCTGCTGGTTATACAATGCCTCTTCCAGAAAAGGATGAGATGTTTAATACAAAGAACAAAATGCTTCAGAACATTATGGTATCCCAGGGAGGACGGATTGCAGAGGAAATCGTGTTTGGTGATGTAACCACCGGAGCATCCCAGGACATTAAACAGGCCACTGCTACAGCCCGCGCCATGGTGACCAAGTATGGTATGTCTGAAAAAATAGGAATGATTGATTATGACAGCGACGGAGACGAAGTATTTATTGGACGCGATCTGGCTCATGCAAAGAGCTATGGAGAGCATATTGCTGGCGAAATTGACAGTGAGGTAAAGAGGCTTATTGATGAGTGTTATGAGAAAGCTAGAAAAATAATTCTGGATCATGAAAAGGTTCTTCATGCTTTAAGCAGCCTTTTGATTGAGAAGGAAAAGGTTGGGCAGGAAGAGTTTGAGGAACTATTTCGAACGCATACCAGTGATTTTATTCACATTTCATAAAAAACAATCGAAATTCTTGGCAAGTTTGTGCACACTTATTTTAGAACTTGTGGTACTATAATTAATGTAAACCCCCCCAATACATTATATAGTTTTTGCTACACCCCATAAGAAACGAAATACCTTCTCCTAAAAAGAGCCGGCAAGCAGCCGGCTTTTTTGCTATTTAGTGAATATTTTCACTCATGGCGGTGCGTTTTACATATAATAGGGCTGATTAATTTCTTATCCTGGTGGTGTGAGAAGGCAGGCAGAAAGGGGATTTTTTCCTTTTATAGTTGTATATTTTTAACCAATAGTATAAAATAAAGAAGAGAGAAATCCTAAAAGAATGAATGAAAAGGAATAAAGTATGGAGACTATAATTTCCAGATATAATAAAGAGATAATAGATGGCGGAAAAGCCAATGATAGAATAAATAAAGATGTAATAAATGAAGATATGGTAAGGGAAGAAGCAATAAACGGTGATATGATAAATAGAGATAAAAATTATGAAGATGTAATGAATAAGGCAGCCGCAGATATGTCAGTCAAAGCTGCTTTAGATAAGTGCTTGGAAAATGGAAATGGGATTAACAGAGAAGCGCTATTTACAGATGGGACGGAAGATTACAGGATTCCGGCAGAGCCGGATGCAGGCGAGACAGTGGTCCTTAGGTTTCGGACAGCAAGAAATGATGCAGAGGATGTCTTTTTAATAGAAGGTGCAGATAGAAAGAAAAAAAGAATGAAAAAGGCATCTTTGGACAGGCTGTTTGATTATTATGAATGTCAGATTGAAGTGGAAGATGGTCCAGTGGATTATTTTTTTCAAATTGTGAAGGGAGATGAGGTTTGCCATTATAACTGTTTGGGCGTAACAGAGGATATACAAAGCTGCTATTCTTTTCGAATGACCCCTGGGTTTCATACTCCGGAATGGGCAAAGGGTGCTGTGATTTATCAGATATTTGTAGATAGGTTCTGTCGGGGAGATTGCTTTAATGATGTGGAAACGAATGAATATATCTATATAGGCAGGCCTGTGACAGGGGTTTCTGATTGGGAAGAATATCCTCAAAATATGGATGTTTCCCGATTTTATGGCGGAGATCTCCAGGGAGTATGGGACAAGCTGGATTATCTTCAGATACTTGGAGTAGAAGTTATTTATTTTAATCCGCTTTTTGTATCTCCATCTAACCATAAATATGATTGTCAGGATTATGATTATATCGACCCGCATTATGGTGTTCTGGTAAAAGACGGTGGAAGCAGGCTGACAGAGGGACAGGCAGATAATACACAGGCCAGCAGATATATTCTGAGGACCACGGACAAAAAGAATCTGGAGGCCAGCAATGCATTTTTCGCCCGTTTGGTACAGGAAATCCATCGGAGAAATATGAAGGTGATTATAGATGGTGTTTTTAATCACTGCGGTTCATTTAATAAGTGGATCGATCGGGAAAGGATTTATGAGGCATCAGGTGCATATAACCCTGGGGCCTATATAGACAGGGAGAGCCCTTATCATACATTCTTTAAGTTCTATGGGGAAGAATGGCCTTATAATGGCTCTTATGATGGCTGGTGGGGCAATGATACGCTGCCTAAATTGAATTATGAAGATTCTTCGGATCTGTATGATTATGTTATGAAAATAGCTAGAAAGTGGGTATCGCCGCCCTATAATGTAGATGGGTGGAGGCTTGATGTGGCAGCAGACCTGGGCTGCAGCAGCGAATTTAACCACAAATTCTGGCATGATTTTCGAAAAGCTGTTAAAGAGGCAAACCCTAATGCGATTATACTGGCCGAGCATTATGGTGATCCTTCTGATTGGCTGCAAGGAGATCAGTGGGATACAGTTATGAATTATGATGCCTTTATGGAACCGGTTTCCTGGTTTTTAACAGGTATGGAAAAGCATAGCGATGCTTATAATGCATATTTGGATGGAAATGGACAACAGTTCTTTCATATGATGGCATATAATATGAGCCGGCTGCAGACTCCTTCCATTCAGACGGCGATGAACGAGCTTTCCAATCACGACCATTCTCGCTTCCTTACTAGAACAAATAGAACTGTAGGGCGTATCGCTTCTATGGGTCCTAAAGCTGCTTCTCAGGGAATTAACAAGGGGATTTTCCGCGAAGCCGTATTGATACAGATGACGTGGCCTGGAGCTCCTACAGTCTATTATGGAGATGAAGTAGGTCTGTGCGGCTGGACTGACCCAGATAACAGAAGAACCTATCCATGGGGAAATGAGGATTTAAAACTGCTAGACTTTCATTCTTATATGATAGAGATCCATAAGAGCAGCATGGCTTTGCGAAAGGGATCGATGAAGCCTCTGTTAGCCGGTAATAACCTGATTAGTTATGGGAGAATGTACCATGATGAACGATATGTAATAGCAGTTAATAATAGTTCTGAACCTATAGATATCCAAATTCCAGTATGGCAGCTTGGAATTACTGACGAGCACGTAGTAACCAGGCTAATCTATTCATATTTAGAGGGATATAATGTAGGAAAGCTGAAAAAGCGGATCAGGAATGGAATGCTGGGCCTGCATATGGACGGCAATAGTGCACTGCTGTTTAGTTGTGATTTGAAGACAGATATAAACCTGGTTCGGGAGGATGATTGGCAGGAAGAGGAAGAGACGCTGGAACTAGAAAGCAGCGAACGCTGAAATCAAAAGGGTCAATCCGCCTCATGCAATATTCTTCCCAATAGTGGGTTATCCTATGAAGGGCAGAGAAGATTGTTACAAAACCACAATTTTACACAAAATATGGCATGAAAATTTGAATATTTCTACCATATTTTGTGTAAGATAAGCGTTTTCTAACAGTGTCTCTTTTGCTTTTTTCATATGAAAACGTGGAAAAGGGCTTGCTTTTTAATTTTCCCTGTGATAAACTAATGCTTACTTATTATTACATTGGATGGGTTCCCGAGTGGCCAAAGGGGGCAGACTGTAAATCTGTTAGCGACGCTTTCGGTGGTTCGAATCCACCTCCATCCAGTTTGCGGGTATGGTGGAATAGGCAGACACAAGAGACTTAAAATCTCTCGGAGGCAACTCCGTGCCGGTTCAAGTCCGGCTACCCGCAGTGAACAGCGCAAAGCAGGATATAGATGTTCAGGCTTCGCGCTGTTTTTTTGTTCTGTTTAAGCGAATGGTTCTTGAGGGCCTGGGACTCGGTTGTTCCAGGTGGTTGCTGGTACAAGAACATTTCTTATTGCACTTCCGATCATCATGTTATTTCTAAAAATGCCTGAGAAAGATGAGTGATATCTTTCTCGGGCTTTATTAGTTATTTAGGCTTTGCGATTTCCTGATATTGGGTAACAGCATGCTTGAATTTAGAGAAATCCTTTTTATATAAATTTAAAATCAGGACATTAATGAGATAAAGGTGAGAGCTTAATTCTGTATAGGATAAAAAACGGGTTTTTGTTGGAGAATACATGGTTTTAAGCCAAATATCCAAATAGGGCTGCAGAGAATTTTTGGCCATATTAGTAATTCCTAAAGTACATAATCCAGCCTCTTTAGCCACTTTAGCAACATTAATAACTGCCTGAGTTTCACCGGATTTGGAGAAAATGATGAGCAGGCTGTTCTTTGGACAAAATTTTAGGCGAGTCATCAAGGCAAATGGATTTTCTTCAAAAAAGCTCATAATTCCCAGTTCAGTCAGAGTCCAGTTCATGTGAATTGCCATAGCACTGGTAGCCAGATAGCCAAAACAGAATACAACAGGGGCCTGGTAGATAGCCTCAACGGCTTCATCAATCAGGGACGGCGGATTGGTATCGCAAGCAACATCAATCAGAGTAGAAAAATGATTCTTAATCTTTTCATTTGTGGCTGCTGTGGAATCTTTTAATTGAATTTCCTGAATATCATTTTCATTCCCAGAACGGGAAAGATCTAAAATCATATTTTTGAAGCTTTTATATCCCATTTTCTGGGAAAAGCGAATAGCAGTGGACTGGCTGATACCTAGAAGGTCTGCTAGTTCCTGAGAAGTCATATCGAAAGTTTCATCCTTGTTTACAAGAATGTAATCTGCAATCTTAGTTTCCGAATAAGTCAGTGTTGGATAAAGAGATTTCAATTTAGTAAAAAACATAATTTTTCCTCCATGAAAAAATTTGAATTATGGAATAAAAATTTTGAAAAAGGTACGCTTTCAGACAGGCACTATCTGGAATCTGGCAATAGGAGGCAGCAGAAAAGATGCAGAATATCCTTGCTGAATTGAATGCGATATGCCATATAAATAAAATATCATATGTGAAAAATTTTTACAACTGCCATGAAAGAATAAATATTCAAAAAATATCTTTAAATTTAGAATAAAATGATTTACAAGCGGAATAAAATGTGCTATGTTAATAATAAGTCAAATAAAAGAAGTGAATTTTTGAATAAAATGACTAGAAATGTAAAAGTAAGTAGATCCATGATAAAATCGAAACGGATTGAAAGAAGGGAGAAAAAATATGAGTATTGTAACTTCAAAAGAGATTTATCAGCGATGTATGAACGAAAATTGGGCAGTAGGAGGGTTTATTGGATATGATATGGAAATTATGCAGGCAGCGGCTGAAGCTGCTATTGCAGTAAAGGCTCCGCTTATGATTCAAGTTTCCTGTCGGGTAATCGACTATGCAGGGGTAGAATTTCTTCATCACATGGCAGAGGCTGTGATGGAAAAATATGGTGTTGATCTAATTCTTCATCTGGACCATGGGGATACAGTAGAGAGGTGTAAGCTGTGCATTGATCATGGTTTTACCTCCGTTATGCTGGATTGCATCAACGACTCTTTTGAAGAAAATGTCCGGAAAACGAAAGAAGTAGTTGAGTACGCCAATGGAAGGGCTGTGGTAGAGGGAGAAATATGTCATCCGGTAGAAGGCCCAAAGCTGTATGAAACCGATGTGGAAGAGGCAGTAATCTATACAAAGTTAACTGGCTGTGATTCCTTATCTGTCTGCTGCGGCAATGCTCATGATATGGATCCGGATTATCCGAAAATCCTGGATGTGGAAAAAATACGACAGATACATGAAGCTCTTCCAGATATGCCGTTAGTGCTCCATGCTACATCCATTTTTCCAGAAGAATTTGTAGAAAGAGCGAATAAATATGGGGCATGTATGAAGCAGCCTATGAATTTTGAAAAAGAAGAACTTCAAAGAAGCTTTCCATATGGAGTCTGTAAGATTAATTCTGCTCTGGATATAAAAATTCTTTATACCACAGCGATACGGGAATATATGATGAAAAATCCTCAAAATATGGATCCGAGAAAATATTTAAGCTATGCCAAAAATGAAATAGTAAAATATATCAGTTATAAACATAGTGAGATTTTTAAAGACAGTGGAAGGATGTAAGAATGGCAATTATAAACAGCAGTTTATTTTATAAAAAAGCATTTTTCATGCCTTATGCGATAGGAGGTTTCCAAGCATATAACATGGAGATGATTCAGGGAATTGCAGAAGCTGCTGCAAAGCAGCATTCCCCTGCTTTTATACAATCTTCCTGCCGGGGAGTTCGCTATGCAGGACCAGAGACAATTTTCCATATTGCCAGGCTGGCTGCTGAAAAATACAGGATTCCCTTAGTTCTCCATCTGGATCATGGAGACAGCGTAGAGCTCTGCAGAGAGGTAATAGACGCAGGTTTTACTTCTATTATGCTGGATTGTGCAGATGAGCCTGTAGAACTTCAGATAGAAAAGACAAAGGATATAACAATGTATGCCCATGAAAAAAATGTTTCTGTGGAGGGAGAAATTGCTTTAAGAGGAGGATGGGAAGAAATATGGATGACAACAGCAGAGGAAGCCGCCCGTTTTGTAAAGAAAACTGGCTGTGACAGCTTATCCATATGCGTAGGTAACAGCCATGCACTTTATGGCAGAGGATTTCCTGACGATAAAAAGCCTAGGTTGAAGTTGGAATTGTTGAGTCAGATACATAAAGATATTCCTGATATGCCCCTAGTACTTCATTCTATATCGGCAGGAACAGAGAAACTGGACAAGAGGTTAAAGGAGGCAGGAGGAAAGGTAAAAAACTATGGTGTATTTACACCAGAAGAGCTTTGGGAGGCTATGAAACTGGGAGTGGTAAAGTGCAATGTGGGGCTTAATAAGATATCAACAACTGTAGGGATCAGAGAGTGCCTGTTATCAGATCCATATGAGACAGATCCGAGAAAAATATATGGGGCCGGAAAAAAAGTAATGATAGAAACTATAGAGGATTATATGAAGCATATATTCTGCAGCGCAGGACAGTTATAGGAGGGGGAAAGTATGGTACATGTAGTAGTTGTGACTCATGGACGGTTTGGGGAGGAGCTTTTAAAAGCAGCAGAAATGATTGTTGGAGAAATAAACGGCGTGGACAATGTTTCTCTGCTGAAAGAAGATAATCCTTTAAGCTTTGAAGAGAAAATCCGTCGAGTACTTTGGGAAAAGGAGGAAGAACTTTTATTTTTAGCAGATATTTATGGGGGGACTCCTTGTAATACCGCGGTCTCGATTTTGAAAAGTTATCCTGCATGGATTGTGACAGGAGTAAATCTAGCAATGCTTTTGGAAGTAGCGACTACTTTTGAAGAGGTGAGCCAGGCAAAAGAAATGGCGGAAAATCTGATGAATATATCAGCTTCTTCCTGCCAGATTCTCAATAGGAATACTATGAAAGTTGAATTTGAAGAGGAAGGCATACCAGAAGGAGATGATTTATGATAGAAGCAGTTATCTTCGATTTTGATGGCGTTCTGGTGGATACGGAGCCTCTATATGTGGAAAGAAAAAAAGCTTATCTGGAATCTAGAGGTATCCATATGGCGGAGCAGGAAATTAAAAAGTTTGCAGGAAAAAGATTTTATCAAGCAATTATGGAGATTTCGGCGGATATTTCTGAGGAGATGAGAAAAAAGCTGGCAGATGAATTTAAGGTGCCTATGGATTTGGACTATCGATCACTTCTTTTTCCGGACGTAAAGGAAACACTAAGGGCCTTAAAAAAAATGGGGTTAAAAACAGCTATTGCCTCTAACAGTCCTCAGGAAAAACTAGAGGAAGCGGTGAGACAATGTTGTCTGAGTTCGCTATTAGATGAATACATAAGCAGCTCTGCTATAGGACGGTTGAAGCCGGAACCAGATGTGTATCTACAAGCAGCATCAAAGTTAAATATATTACCAAGAAACTGTATTGCAGTGGAGGATGCTGATTGTGGGCTGGCAGCAGCAAAAAGAGCTGGATGTCATGTGGTCTGTAAGAAAGATAACCGGTTTGGATTTTCACAGACACTAGGTGACTATAAAATAAAGCATCTATCAGAGCTGGCTGATTATATAAAAAAGCTAAACCAGAAGTAGAAGGGAGATAAGAAAAATAATGAAACTTCAAATTACATTGGATATTTTAGATTTGGATGAGGCATTAGAATATCTAGATAAAATTTCCCCTTACGCTGATATTGTGGAAGTGGGCACTCCTTTGAGCTTAATGTATGGGATCAAGGCTGTTCAAAAAATAAAAGAAAAGTATCCAGAGCTTTTGGTATTAGATGATATTAAGCTGTGTGATGGAGGAAGACGCTCCTCATGGGCATGCCTCAGTAAAGGAGCGGATATGATTACTATTCTGGGAATCAGCGATAAGTCAACGATTCGAGCAGGAATAGAAGAAGCAGAAAAGCAGGGGAAACAGGCTGTAATAGATATGATACATGTTGAGAACCTGCCGGAAAAGATCAGGCAGGCGGATGAACTTGGAGCACAAGTTATAGGAGTCCATGTAGGAATCGACAGCCAGGCCCATGGAGAAAACCCGTTAGAGGCTCTGAGGATTGCCCGAGAAAATGTAAGTCATGCCCAGGTTTCTGTAGCCGGAGGTTTAAAGGACGATTCTTATTTGGATTCAATCCTGAAATATAAGCCTGATATTCTTGTAGTCGGAAATGGAATCCGAAAAGCTGACGATCCAGTCACCGCGGCAAAGAGAATACGAGAGCGGATAAAAGCAGCGGAACAGCAGATTATGGTGTGAAGGAGATAGGATTATGGATGGAAAGGAATACAGGAATCAGATGATAGATGAGTTATCTAGAACCCTTATAGGACTTGATGATATCCAAGTAGACAAGATGATAGAAGCCATTATATCTGCTAAAAGGATATTTTTTGCAGGAGCGGGCAGAGCAGGACTTATGATGAAAGGCTTTGCTATGAGGCTTATGCATATGGGATATGAATGCCATGTGGCAGGCGATGCAACCACACCGAGCATTCAGACAGGGGATCTGCTGATAGTAGCTTCAGGAAAAGCAGAGACAAAAACCAGCAGTCATTTTGTAGATGTAGCGAAAGAGGCCGGAGCCAAGGCTTTTGTGATTACAGCAAATCCTCAGGGCAGTGTTGCACAAAAGGCAGACGGCATACTGGTGTTGATAGCTCCTAAGTTTCGTGGCGATCCAGATCATGCTAGATGTTCGGTACAGCCTATGGGTAACCGTTTTGAACAAAGTGCCTTGCTGGCAGCAGACTATATTGTTAAACTGATCAAAGAAAAAATGAATCTAGATATACAGGTAATGTATCACAACCATTCTACATTGGAATGAAAATGATATAAGGGGGTAAATTTATGATTATTCATTATCGGGTGGACGAACGTATTATCCATGGACAGACAACTACAAAATTAACAAAAGAGACTACACTTCACGGTATTATTGTGGTAGACGATAAGATCGCTGAAGATCCATTTATGGTTCAGCTTTATAAGAAAGCTTTGCCGGAATCCATTAAGGTATACTGCTTTCCTATGGAAAAGGCGTTGAGAAAATTGCCTGAGGCCGATACTTCCCAGAAGAATTACTTGGTGATTTTTAAATATCCTACGACAGTAGCATGGATGATAGAACGGGGCTATCGTTTATCATCTCAGTTGAATATTGGGCCGCAGAGTGTGAGAGAAGGGTCTGCATTTATTATGCCTATGATAGGACTTTTGCCGGAGGAGATTCAAGCATTGGAGGTCATAGAAAAGGCTGGCACCAAAATTATCTTGAATCCTCAGTTTATGACGCCTAATTATACCTGGCAAGAAGCAAAGAAAAAAGTAAATCTGAAGTAAGGGGGAGTGATATATGTTTATATTACAATGTGTGATGGTAGGGATTTTGTATTATATCAGTAATTTGTATTCATCATTTGGAGGCTTTATTGTCAGTAAATATATGCTGCAGAGACCGCTGGTAGGAGGGTTTCTGTGCGGATTAATTTTTGGAGATATCCGGACAGGATTGGAAATAGGCGTGGCTTTGCAGCTGGCTTTTATGGGGGTGTTTGCAGTAGGCGGCGCGATTGCCATGGATGTAGGAACTATTGCTTATCCCGCAGCAGCAGTGGCAATTATCAATAAGATGGATGCAGGAGCTGCCATTGCTATGGCAGGTACTTTATCTGTGTTGGCTTCTTATGTATTCCAATTAGTGAGGGGTGTAAATGTATACTTCTGTAACCAAATGAAAAAGGGAATTGAAGAAGTAAATTATAAGAAAATATTTTTTAATTTTGTGATAGGGCCTCAGGTTTTCTTATGTCTTATAGAAGTTGTTTTAGGATTTGTATTTGTTTACTATGGCGCGGGTGCCATTGATAGACTGATGGCAGCTCTGCCGGAAAAGCTGCTTTATGCTCTCAGTCAGTTTGCAAGCGTTCTTCCAGCAGTGGGAATGGCTATGCTGTTAAAATATAATATTACAGATAAATGGCAGTTTGCTTTCTTTGTATTTGGTTTTATGCTCTTCTCTGTAATGGGCCTCAGCTTCATTGCAATTACTATTTTTGCAGTGGTGATTGCATATATCTATTTCCGTACAGGAAATGCAGTTAGAGTGGCAGCTGAAAACGGTTTTGATGACGATGAGGAGGTATTATAAAATGAGTGAGAATGTGAAAACAATTTCAAAAGAACCATTGACACAAAAAGAGTTGAAAAGCCTGTTCTGGAGATATAACCTGTTCTATTCCTTTTGCATTAACTTCGAGAACTGGCATGGATGTGGCTATGCATATGATGTGATCCCTCTCTTAAAAAAATACTATAATAAAGAGGGACAGAGACAGGGAATGCTGCGCCATATGGATTTCCATAATAATGAACAGACTACAGCTAATATTGTATGGGGAGTCATGGTAGGAATGGAGGAGCAGAAGGCTCTGGGCTGCGATGTGGAAGATGACATGATTCGTACCACAAAATCAGCACTTATGGGCCCAGTAGCTGGAATCGGAGACAGCCTAGTGCAGGCAACAATTCTGCCCCTCCTCCTCTCAATCGGTGTATCTCTGACAGGCAGCAGCTATTCTCCTCTTGGAACGATCTTTTATCTGATAGCCTCAGGATTAATCTTGTTTACCTATGGCTATTTTCTTTATAAACAAGGATATAAATTTGGCAGAAATGCAGTTACCATGCTGGTAGGTGGAAATTTGAAAAATATACAGGAAGCGGTACAGCTTTTTGGAGTAATTGTAATCGGAGCTTTGTCTGCTAATTATGTAAAATTAAAAACGGCTCTGGCATTTACCGCTGCGCAGGGGGCAGAACTAACCAAGATCCAGGAGATCTTAGATGGGATTTTTCCAAATATGCTTAGCTTATTCCTGGTGCTTTTTAGCTATTATCTGGTAAGTAAAAAGAAGATGTCCATGATAAAGCTGATTCTGATTTTAGGGGCGGCTACCATTATTTTTGCTCTAGCAGGAATTATGTAAAAGGAGGGAACTATGGGATTAATCAATACAAAAAAGGGAATTTATGTGCAAGAATCCCCAAAATGTAGACCCCAAATCATACTTTCCCTATGCATGCAATGAAGTAACAAATTATGTAAGAATGAAAAACCGTGATATTTTCCGAAGCAGCGAAACAGCAATGGAGTTTGAAGAGCGGATTGGATAGGCCGATTTTTAATAAAAAACGAGAAGATTTCCGAATGTGTGGACATTTTCTCGTTTTTTGTATCCATTAATTAAGTGGCAAAAATTTCAAAACAGTCCTTGCTTTTTTTTCTGCTATTGCATATAATAAGCCTAAGACAAATGACTGTAGAACACAATTAAGCTCAGAATAAGCATTGATGCAATTTCATGCAGATGAGACTTTAAGGCAGAAAGCAACAGAAATTTATGAGCATTAGGAATGGAGTTTTCCTGTGTTTATGTCTTCTCCAAGGCAGATATAAGAGGCAATCCGTGAAGTTACATTACCAAAAAATGAGATTAGAGATAAAGCGCTAAATGAATTTAGAGAGGTGCTTGGATAGAGAAACGACCCTGTTTCTAGGGTGGTTTCCTTTTTTAATTAAAATAACTAAAACATAATTATAAAATGCTGGCTGTAGTTTGCTGAGCTTTTTCTGAAAACAAGGCTTTTTGATCGTTACTATATTTTGGGCAGATTCAATAGAAAGCTAACAGGTCTGTTGTTATTATGTTTTTTTCTGAAATCACAATAATGTGGGTCAGATATTTAATATATAAAAGGTCATCTCCGTTACTTAGAAGCAAAAGTTGAATTGCAGAGAAGGGTGGAAATTGTATGATGAAAAAGAGAATCATAAGAATCGTAACAGCTGGTTGTATGGCGCTTGCAGTGCCGATAACAGCTCTTGCGGGACAGTGGAAGGAAAATGAGAAGGGCTGGTGGTATGATAATGAGGATGGTACATATCCTGCCAGCTGCTGGAAATGGATTGATGGCAATGGTGATGGAATTGCAGAGTGCTATTATTTTAATAAAGATGGATATATGCTTGCTGGCAGTAAGGCGCCAGATGGTAAGACGGTAACAGAAGAAGGGAAGTGGATTAAGGAAGGGGAGATACAGACTAGAGATGCCGCAAGTGTGGAGAATCAGAATGTGCTTGTTTCTTCATTAGAATCGAAAGGAACAAAATATTTTATTTATATTCCGGAAACAATTACAGATATCCAGGGCAATGTATATACAAAGCCCTTTGCCATTAACTGTCTGGAACGGATGGGAAACTGCTATGGTGTATATGAAAGCAGTGGATATGTACGGCTGAGGGCGGACAAAATTGCGCTGGCAAACGGCAGGGAAGGCAGTATGGCAGAAGAGATCATAATAAATATTTATGATGCCAATACAGAAAAGCTTTTGAATACTACAACAGTAACGCCAGAGACAGAGAATGAAGCTCTTGATGTAAATATTATCGGGAGTTCGAAAATCAGGATTTCAGCCCGTGTATCCAAGGGAGTGGGCAGCTCTGCCTATGTAATCTTGGATAATCTGCAGTTGATAAAATAAGGGTAACAGTAAAGGAGGGTGTTGTTATGGAATTTCAGCCATATGAGCATAAGACACAATATTATGAAACAGATCAGATGGGAATTATTCATCATAGTAATTATATTAGATGGTTTGAAGAGGCCAGAACAGATTTGATGGAACAGATGGGAATGGGGTATGACATTATGGAAGCCCAGGGGATTATCATACCAGTTTTGTCTGTACAATGTGAATACAAGTCTATGACCCATTTTGGAGAAACCTTGCAGATATTGCCCATTGTGCGAGAGTATAATGGTATCCGCATGACCATTGAATATACAGTTATTGAAAAGGAGACAGGAGAGCTTCGATGCGTAGGAAGAACGCGCCATTGTTTTCTGACAAAGGATGGAAAGCCCGTTTCCTTAAAGAAAAAGAATTTTCTTGTAGACGATCTATTCCGCAGGGTAAGTATGCCTGAGGAATAAGGAGCAGCAGTCCTGGAGTAGAGGAGAAAAGCCGCCTTAAAGTCCAATCAGGAGTTCACGCTGGAGAGATTCAAACGCCAGGAACTATTACAATAGATCAGTTATTATAGATAGGAATCGGACTTGATGGCTTTTCTCCTTCTTCCAGGACTTTGCAGCGTGAAAAAGTAGAACTTTCATCACCTTTGTGCTGCCAAGAGAAAGGCAGCAGAATGGAGGTACTATAAAACATTTTATGTAAAAATAAAAAAATATTAAAAAAGTTATTGACAATTTGGTATTTATCTTGTAAAATAATCCATGTTGCTGCGGAAGACATCAGACGATGAGGAAGCCGCCGCAAGGCAATGTCCTTTGCAGAATGTATTGAAGCATTTGCCCAGATAGCTCAGTTGGTAGAGCAGAGGACTGAAAATCCTCGTGTCACTGGTTCGATTCCGGTTCTGGGCATTGTAAGCAATCTCCTTAGTGATACTTACTTATTTTTGAAATTTGACTGCGGGTGTAGTTCAATGGTAGAACACTAGCCTTCCAAGCTAGATACGTGGGTTCGATTCCCATCACCCGCTTTGGTGAAAACCTTAAGATAATTAAATTTTATTACATGCGCGAGTGGCTCAGTTGGTGGAGTACGACCTTGCCAAGGTCGGGGCCGCGGGTTCGAGTCCCGTCTCGCGCTTTGTCTTTTTTGCGGAAGGGCCTTGAGTTTATCAGGGCTTTTTCTTTTTGCCTTGGAAAATCATAGATAATTATGGGTACAACAGCGGGTACAGATTACAATGCTTTTTTCATTAAAGCGTAGGTTTCTTTTTCTGTAAGCGGATTATAGATATAACCCAGAGTGGTATTCAGGTTTGAATGCCCCAGCAGTTCCCGGATGGAATCAAGGGGAACATTTTTGGCAGCTAAAAGGCTGGCAAATGTCTTGCGTATCTTATGAGAACGTTTCACCGATATTCCAAGATGGCGGCAGGCTTTTTCCAGCACATAGTTTATCTGTCTGGAAGTAATACGGACTCCATCACGCATAAAGATGAAATCATCACCAGAAGGCTCTGAATGCGCTTTGAAGCGGATATCATTCAGCAGCCGGACTGCACCCGGAACAAGCGGTATTATGCGGTCAGTATGCGTTTTTGTGTGCTCCACAACCGTATAAAAATCTTCCCACTTATCGCCGCAGCGTACAGACTGCCTGATTTCCTCGCGCCGTATATGAAGATGATAAAGGTCAGCCAAATCGCACCATTTAAGAGCCACAAGCTCCCCTACGCGGCAGCCGGCAAAAAAGTTAAAACGGACAGCCAGAAGAGCAGCGTCAAGAGTGCGCTTGAATTCATCATCCAGATACCGGAGAAGAGCTTCCAGTTCATCTGTCTGGAATGTTTCTGTTTTTCCGGTTTTTTTATTAACCTGCCTGAATTTGACCGTAATCTTAATACCGGGCATAATGTCCTCATCAAGATAGTGTTTTTCAGCCGCATAACTGAACATGCCGGAAAGAATCGTTTTTACATTCTGCCATTCCTTAGAGGAAAGATGATTGTCCTTCACCAGCAGATTACACTGTTTCTGCAGTTCCAGACGGTCATAAGAAACGGCACTCTTAAGCTTCCATGAAGAAAAATACCTGTTCCAATGCTGCTCATGACGGCGTATGGTTCCGGGGCTGTCTGTAATGCATTCCTTGTATGAAAGCCATTCATGGAAAAGTTTGTCCATAGTCAGAACGGATACGCCGTCCTGAAGGAAATAAAAATCATAAAGCTTATCCATCAGTCCCTCATAAGTGGAAGCCCGTACAGTTTTTCTTTTCGTGCTGCCCGTAACGTGGGTAGACCAGCGTCCGTCAGAACCGGAAAGCCGGGTAACGGCATAGGGATGGATCTTTAAAACCTGTTCTGCTTTGCATTGCTGCATATCTTTAAAAGCCCTACTGTTCTTAACCATATCAGAAAACAACCCTTTAAACAATAAAAATTTAAAATATCAGGAAAACACCGTACAGGAGGAAACCGGGACAAACCCGTCTTTTCCGAAAGCGGAAGCTTTTAAGGAATCATAGTCTGTATACTGTCCGGCAGGAAGAGAATACTGCCTATAACAGCCGTTCTCTTTCCAGTGATAGACAACATAAGAAATACGCCTCATAAGCTGCCCTACGGTGTCGACATCCTCATCACATGAAACCATATAAGAATACAGACGTTCCGGGGGGAATACAGAAGTAATATGGACCTCTGTCCAGCATGGATAAATATTATGATATCTGGCATAAATCGGAGTCTGGTACTTATCAAGCAGGGACAGGAGGAGACCGAATTTTATAGAGCTTTTAAACTCATCCAGAAATAAAATATCCTCTCCCATGTAATCATCCAGAAAACCGTTTTCATACTGCGAAACAAAAAATACATTGTTTTGACCGCGTTCCTGTATCAATGAACATGCAGTATAGGATTTACCGGAACCGGATTCGCCGACATGATAAAAAACCTCGACATCACGCATGAAAGAGACTTCCTTTCTGCGCTTGGAATAAAAAGCGCCTTTTATCATAGACTCGAAATAACGGTAAGAAATATCCATATCCATGATTTCATCCGGTTTAAAGCCCTGCTCTATCAATTCGCTGACTACTTCTAAATCCCGGCGTCTGCCCTGGCAGCCTTTTATTTCGCCGTATCTGCTGGCATAGAGGATTTTTTCGCCTTTCTCCTGCCATCTGCCTTTTTTATTGATATAATCCTCAGCCTGTTCTTTAGTTCCTTTTGTAGGCTCAAAATGCGCGCCTACAGCAAATGTTTTTTTAACTACAGTAAAACGCATGGCTTTTACATCCTCCAGTACCATATGGATATGCGGAAGGCCGTCAGCTGAAACGCAGAACGCCATTGCGCAGGAACGAGTCGGGCTTCCAGAAATCCATTCATCAATTAAACGGTCTACTACTTCATGAGGCTCCCCAGGATAACCATGGTCCTGGGGATTATTGAAAACAGCAAACCATGATTTGCTAACTGAATCAGCCATAAAATACCTCTAAATGTATGAAAAATGAATTTGTAACGAAATTTACGATATTTGTAACGGAACTTGGTTACAAAGAAACCCCTTGATTTTAAAGGGTTTGTTGGGGTTTGTAACGTGTAACGAAGTCCGGGGTAATACTATACCCGGACTTCAACCTGCCAAGCCGGGAGGGAAAAACGCCTTGCGGCGCGGATATAACCGCGCGCCGACGCGGCGTCTCTGCATAAAAAGCTGTCAGACAATTATCGCTGCAGAACCCTTATATCCCTATATATTGTCAGACAATTCAAAAAAATGCCGCAGAAACAGCGTGCCGGTTCTGTCTGTTTCCAGAGGGCCTCCGGGCAGTCCGCGCCGCGGTCAGACGGGGGCCCCCTTGAATCCCCCATTCTTCCCACGTCCCGGACCGCCCGGGGGCTCCTGAACCCGGAAAAGGAAGCCGGAAACATATATCCGGCGTTACCGCTCATCAGCAGAAGCGCAGGCCATGCACTGCATTACAAGCACGTCGCAGATTACATCATATACGGTATCGAGATAAGCGAAAACAAAAGAATCCGCCATAAAGCTGTCAAGATACATATTCCTGGAAGAAACGAGAACTTCCAGCTCCTTAGACAATTCTTCTTTAGGCATACGGGAAAAGGTGTGGAAAGCCCAGTCCTTAGTGTCTGATGTAAGATACTCTTTCATAAACTTGCCTCCTTAAGTTTAATAAATTTTTTTAGTTTGACGACCCGGTTTTATACCAGGTAAGGGGCAGAAACGTGTGTGCCTCCTACTCCATGCATGACTGGAATGAGTCCGGCTTTTGCAGACGGAAAAGAAGCCTGCAAAAACCTGTGCGTTCCCGTCGATAACCGGCACACTGCCCCTAAGCGACCCGACCCGGCGTTCATCCGGTAGGGGCCAAGCAAAACGCTCCTACTCCATACATGAATACAATGAGTCCAGAATTCCTATAAACGGGCCTATGGCCCATAGGAAAACTTAGCGTGTCCCGTCGATAACCGCGTTTTGGCCCTTGCAGCCGCTGCTTTAATCTTACGCCTTACAGGCTAGAGAGGGGAACGGCAGGCAGAGCGCACTTGGCACTTTAAGCAAGACTGGCTAAGCTCATCCAAACAAAAACCACATCCCTAAAAATGAGTAAAAATGAAATAAATATTATATATTACAAAAATAATATTAACATAAGCTAATATTTAAGTCAAGAAAAAATTAACAAAGGCTAATATATTTTCTTGACAAAAAATTTTCTATGATTTATTCTAAAAAAGAGGAAATTAAAATGATAAAATATTATAAATTATTTGACATGTTAAACAGAAAGGGTATGAAAAAAACAGACTTATTAGAAATAATATCATCTCCCACACTTGCAAAATTAAGTAAGGGGGAAATTATCAAAACAGATATAGTAGATAAAATATGCCAATTCCTAGAATGCCAACCTGGCGATATTATGGAAGTTATACCCGAAGAAAACAGCAAAAATTTTATAGATGATAAAGTAGTAAAGGAAATGTATAACAGATATGAAACATATCACAATGAAATCACAAAAGAAGAATTTGAAGTATTATTAAAAAAATATACTAAAATTAAAAATGGGGAAGGAAAAATTAATCAGACAAAACTAACAGAAGAAATCAAAAAATTATTTGAAATCAAATATACAAACAATACAAAATAAATTTATAAATCTGGCCCAGCCGCTGACATATAATCAAGGAGGACTTAAACGGAACTACGTTCCTAATAAGTCCTCCTTGCTCATATTATAGCGTCTTGCTATGTGTCAAGTGCTGCCCTACGGCGTATCGGCTGCTCCTGACGTCGCAGCCTTGTCACTTGACACATGGCAGGCTTTCCGGCTGGGCCGATATTTAGAATCAACATCACGATAATAGGAAAGAATCATACTCTGTACGATAACGGTTTTTGTAACACCGTATATCTTTGATTCGCAATCAATCCTATCATAAATGATAGACGGGACAAAGAGTGAAAGTCTTTTTTTATCTATTTTTTTAGGAGAACTTGACATATAAACCACCTTTCTTTATAATGAGTACAAAAATTGGGTCCAAGGCAAAGTAGGGCTATTCCTTTCTTGATTTTTCTATGACTTTTTAACCCTATAAAATTTCGAGTCCCGTCTCGCGCTCTTTTATTTTTTAGAAAAAACAAGGGTTTCCGGGCAGCCGGAGGCTTTTTTTATTTATATCATAAAAAATATTAAATTTTTCATAGAGAATTCCAGCCTATTCAGGCAGAGTTTTCTATGCTGCTTTCAGGAGCTTTGCTGGCAGCTTGCGGCCAGGTTAGATAATGTAGAGTCTTCCCTGGCTTTATTAGGTTTTCCAGACAAAATAGATTGCGGTTTCTCTGGTCTTTTGATAGAATGAGTAAAGTGGATGTAAAATATCAGAGATAGAAATGGTATTTATCAGCATTATGGTAACAATACATAACAGAAGAAATCTGAGAGAAGAAAGGATATGGAAATGGCTGTTGATAACACATTTATAATAAAAAAAATACAGAAGTTGGATGGCTTGTATACTGTTTTTTCGCCGCTTACAAGGCTGCCTTATGTGGAATGCGATGAAGAAACTTTTGACGATCAAATATACATCTTTGGAAATGAAGAGGCAGTCAAAAGTTTTGCAAAGGAAAAAGGAGAAGAAAAGGTGCCTGTTCAGCCATTCCGGATACCAAAGGATCAGATGAATGGATTTTTCACCAGTTTGTATGCCCTATCAGTTAATGTGGCTATTTATACAGATGATGTTGGGACTGCTAGGATTGAAGTAGAGAAGCTGGCACAGAAGCCTAATATGGAAAAGCTGGAAAAAGAGAAAATTCCAGTACTGAATCCGACCTTTACTCTCACTGCGCTCTATTTTGTTCAGGAGCTTCGGCGCCCAGTAGAGCATGATATGGAAAAACTGAGGGAAATGGAAGAAGAGATGGTAGTAAATCTGCTTAAATCACGCTTTATTCTGGCTTTGGAGGATTCAGAAAAGGGAGCGGATGGTTCAGCTAAATTAAGGGTTCCATTTCTGAAAACAAAGGAGGGAGATGTATATCAGCCCATATATTCCGATTTGGCAGAATTTCGTAAATATGCTGGGGCAAATGCAGCAAAATATCGGGTATCCAGCCTTGTATTCGAGGATTTAGAGAAATTCCTTATGAAAGAGGCAAAAGGATATGTCATTAATCCATCAAGCTTTAATCTGGTTCTCACTAGGGAGCAGATTAAAAAAGTGACTAGAGAGTATGAGATAGAAAACAAAAAAGGAGCAGAAATTAAAAAAATAAAGTAGGACAATTCTCCTGATTTTCTTATTATGATAAAAGTCCTCCAAGAGACGTATACTCTCTTAGGACAAGAGATATTCACACTTGACATAAAGCTGTCTGTGGAATATTGTACCTGTTTATGATTTATACTTCTTCTTGTATCTGTCTGCCTTTTCTGCAAGTTCCTGAGAGGAAGGATAGGAAAGGCAGCTGTCAATATTAATATCTGCATCTAGAAGAGCAAATATCTGCATCATACCTTGAATGGAACGAGGGCGCAAAGCGCGGCGTGGAAGAGAGGCATCTGCCTGAACCGGCGTGTAAGCGGGGTTGTCTATAAGAAGTTCCTTTAACTGTATAAAATACATGAGAAGTCCAGTCTGATCCTCTTTAGGAAGAATTTCTTTTAGAAGAGCCTGGACAGCCTTTTTCTGGCTGTCGCCGTAAGGAAAAATCTTTTTTGTGTATTCCTGATATTCTTTTTCACGTTCCTCCCTTGATTTGAAATACATTCCAAATAGATAAGGCATAATCTAAATCTCCTTTCACAGGCATTCTAAAAAAAGCCATATATGCAGTATAGCAGAGTTAAAATAGAATGTAAATGAAAATAAGGAGTTCTGCCCTAGACAAGGATATGCTCCTGTGCAGATAAGAAAGTTTTTTTGGCAGATTCGGTTTCTATTAGGCGTTGTTCTTGACTTGGCAATTTACATGCTGGAGGAGCAGCGTTTAGAGAAAAAAGCGGAATATGATGATTGAAATTTCCTGTATTATATGAAAGCATTTTGACTATTAAGAATTCATAAGAATTTTTTGAAAAAGGTTGTTAATCATCAAAAAAAGGTATATAATAACTTGTGGTGTTAAGGAATCAGAGATTTATTATGAGGGCATATATGAAAGAGGCAGCAGGTATTATGAAAAGTATTACTTTGTTGGGCCAGATAGGATTATCCTTGATGGCTCCTCTTTTGTTATGCCTTTTACTGTGTACCTGGTTATGCAGTCACTTTTCTCTGGGGGTCTGGGTATATATCCCTGGCTTTTTCTTTGGGTTAGGCGGATCTGGTATGACGGCTTATAAGCTCTACCATTCCATTATGGCTCATGAAAAAAAGAAAAAGCGGACTCCTGCGGCGTTTAACGACCATACTTAAGAAAGGAGGCGTGGCAGCATGCAGGTGCAGGAAGCGGTAAAGCGAGAGACAATCCATATTTTTACGGGGACCACGATAGGAGTCTGTGTCATGTTTGTTGCATTTTTCGGGCTTCATCAAATAGCTCCGCAAGCTGTTCCCTTTGATTATCGGGTGATTCTTGGAGGAATTGCAGGAGGATTCGTCGCGAGTGTGAATTTTTTTCTGATGGCAATCACTGTGCAGGATGTAGTATCTGTAGAAGATGACAAAAAAGCGTTTGACAAGATGAAGACTAGCTACAGGTATCGTACTATGCTGCAGCTCGGCTGGGCAATTTTGGCGCTGGTTGTCCCATACTTTAATGGCGCTGCCGGTATTATTCCTTTGTTTTTACCGAGCATCAGTATTAAAGCGTTAGGGTTCCTGGGATTGATAAAGAAGTAATCAGTGCCAGACAGATTTTTGAAGAAAGGAGATGAGAGCAACAGATGGAAATTGACGTTTCTGGTGCGGCGATATACTTTTCCATACCTACTGGAATTCCATTTCTGGGTGATTTTAATATTACGGCAACTTTGGTAGTGAGTTGGATTGTTATGGCTATTATTACAGGTGTTTGTATCTGGCTTACCAGGGATTTAAAAGTGGAACATATTTCCAAACGTCAGGCTGTGGCGGAGATGCTGGTTGATATGGCAAATAAGCTGATCCGCAGCAACACAGGGGGGACCAAATTTGATTGGTTAATTCCCTTTGTGGCCGCATTGTTTGCTACCAGTGTAGTATCGAACCTAATCAGCCTTATTGGTTTAAGAAGCCCGACTGCGGATCTGTCTACAGAGGCTGCGTGGGCTGTAGTGGTATTTATCATAATCACTGCTCAGAAAATCAAAGCTGGCGGTCTGGGTGGATATCTGAAGGGATTTACTACTCCGATAGCGGTTATGACGCCTTTTAACATACTATCAGAGCTGGCCACGCCAATCAGCATGGCATGCCGTCATTTTGGAAACATTCTTTCTGGCGTAGTAATCAATGGGCTTATTTATGAGGCTTTAGCCCTTGCGTCCTTTGCCCTGCTTGGTATGCTGCCAGGAGCTTTGGGACAGATTCTGGGAAGTATCCCGATTCTTGATGTGGGTATTCCGGCCATTGCATCCGTCTATTTTGATTGGTTTTCCGGCGTTATGCAGGCCTTCATTTTCAGCATGCTGACAATCATGTATATTGCGAATGCTGCAGAAGGGTGATTGTGGAATACAGATTTTCTAGGCTGACTGCGGCAAGGGCTGCATGTACGGCAGAATATAAAAATTTACGATACAATATTTTTTAGGAGGAATTTGTTATGACAGATTTTCAGTTGCTGGCTCGTGGTATTGCTTTAGCAGGATGTGCGATCGGTGCAGGCTGTGCATTGATTGCAGGTATCGGACCTGGTATTGGTGAAGGAAATGCAGTTGCAAAGGCCTTGGAGGCAATCGGGCGTCAGCCAGAGTGTAAAGGTGATGTTACCAGCACAATGCTTTTAGGATGTGCGATCGCTGAGACAACAGGTATTTACGGTTTCGTTACCGGACTTCTTTTGATTTTCGTTGCACCTGGTTCATTTATGAATTTCCTGTCCTGATCGGAAAGAAATCATGATTTAGCGGGAGGCGCCTTTAAGGTGCCAAAAGGAGGATTGTCTCCGAAAGGCAGCAGAAAAGGGGCTCCAAAAAGCAGGAGGGACGATATATGCATCAGGATTTAGTAACTATAGTACCATGGACATTTATTGCACAGATCTGCAACCTGTTTATTCAGATATACCTGATTAAGCGTTTCCTGTTTAAACCTGTTAATGCTATGCTGGAGAAGCGTAAAGCTATGGCGGATTCTCAATTGGAAGATGCCAGAAAGGCAAAGGAAGAGGCGGAGGTTATGAAGGCCGATTATGAGCAGAATATGGCTCAGGCCAAGACCGAAGCAGCAGAAATCCTTCAGAATGCCCAGAAAAACGCAACTTTGCGCAGCGATGCCATCATTAATGAAGCCCAGGCTCAGGCAGCTAACATTAAGGCAAAAGCTGAAGCAGATATTATTCAGGAAAAGAAAAAAGCAGTTAATGACATTAAAAATGAAATCGGCGGCATCGCTATGGATATCGCCGGCAAGGTAATTGAAAGAGAGATCAGTGAGGATGACCATAAAAAACTGATTGACGATTTTATTAAGAATGTAGGTGAGGCGTCATGACGAGAACTGCCAAACTGTATGGCGGCAGTCTGTATGACCTGGCCGCTGACGAAAAGCTTACGGAAGCATTGATGGAAGAGATGGAAGAGATAAGAAGGATTTTTAGGGAAAATCCGGATTATTTAAGGCTGCTTGGAGAGCCCTCTATCCCAAAGGCAGAAAGGGTTTCCTTGCTGGATAAGGCCTTTGAAGGGCAGATAGAGCCCTATCTGCTTAATTTTCTCAAGCTTTTGTGCGAGAACAGCATGTTAAGGGAATTTGGAGATTGCTGTGGAGAATTTAAGAAGCGTTATAATGAAGATAATAATATCGCTGAAGCAGTTGTCACCAGTGCTGTTGCCCTTACAGAGGAGCAGGCTGCAGCCTTGAAAGAGAGACTGGAGAACCTGAGCCAGAGAACCATTGTACTTACGCAGAAAAAAGACAGCCGTGTGCTGGGAGGCCTTAAGGTAGAGCTGGAAGGGAAGCAGCTTGACGGAAGTGTAGAAGGGCGCCTTGCAGTGCTGCGTAAGCAGGTCAGTGAAATCACCGTGTAAAGGATGTGAATGCAAAATGCAATTAAAACCTGAAGAAATTTCCAAGGTCATCCGCAGTCAGATCAAGTATTATCAAAATGCCATTGAGCAGAGCGAAACAGGCACTGTTTTGATGGTAGGAGATGGTATTGCCAGAGCCAGCGGCCTGACGAATTGCATGTCAGGCGAGCTTCTGGAATTTGAAGATGGAACTTACGGAATGGCCCAGAACCTGGAAGAAAACAGTATTTCTATCGTACTTTTTGGTACGGATGAAAATATCAGTGAAGGTCAGACAGTAAAGCGTACAGGAAAGGTCGTATCCGTACCTGTAGGCGAAGCTATGATCGGACGAGTGGTAAATGCGATCGGCCAGCCTATTGACGGTGCAGGCCCTATCGAAACGAACGAATACCGGCCGGTGGAATCTCAGGCTCCTGGTATTTGTGACAGGCAGCCGGTGAAAGAGCCGCTGCAGACAGGAATCAAGGCGATTGATTCGATGATTCCTATTGGACGTGGACAGCGTGAGTTGATTATCGGCGACCGCCAGACTGGTAAGACTACAATTGCTACAGATACAATCTTGAATCAGAAGGGAAAGGATGTTATCTGTATTTATGTTGCAATCGGCCAGAAGCGTTCCACAGTTGCCGGACTGGTTAATGAGCTTCAGACCGGTGGCGCTATGGATTATACAATTGTAGTTGCGGCTACGGCTTCTGAGCCCAGCCCGCTTCAGTACATTGCCCCTTATTCAGGCTGCTCTATGGGTGAGTATTTTATGAATCAGGGTAAGCATGTGCTTATTATCTATGATGATTTGAGTAAACATGCAGTGGCATACAGAGCCTTGTCTCTGTTGATCCGTCGTCCTCCGGGACGTGAGGCATATCCAGGAGATGTCTTCTATCTTCATTCTCGTTTATTGGAGCGTGCAGCAAAGCTGTCTGAAGAAAAGGGAGGCGGCTCTTTAACAGCTCTTCCTGTTATTGAAACACAGGCAGGCGATGTATCAGCATATATTCCGACAAATGTTATTTCCATTACAGATGGACAGATTTTCCTGGAGACAGAGCTGTTCCACTCTGGTATTATGCCTGCTGTTAATCCCGGTATTTCTGTATCGCGAGTAGGAGGCAATGCTCAGATCAAAGCAATGAAGAAGGTTGCGGGAACTCTGAAGCTGGTATATTCCCAGTACAGAGAGCTCCAGAGTTTTGCTCAGTTTGGATCTGATCTGGATGCGGATACAAAGGCACGTCTGGCTCAAGGCGAGCGTATTGTAGAGGTTTTAAAGCAGGGAAGAAGCGCTCCTGTTCCAGTAGAAAAGCAGGTGGCAATCCTGTATGCAGTTGTAAATGGAATTTTGGCCAGAGTAGAAGTGGAAGATATCCGTTCTTACGAAGAGGGACTCTATACGTTCCTTGATATGGACAGCAATGGTGTGGAAGCGATGGAAGGAATCCGCAGCACAGGAGCCCTTGCTGGAGATACGGAGAGCAAGCTGAAAGCCGCTTTGGAGGACTATACAGAGAAATTTTTAAAGGCAAAATAACAAGCCTTATATGATACGTGGCTGTGAAAGAAAAATTTCACGGCGGCGGAAATAAAAGGAGGAAAAACCATGGCTGCAAATATGAAAGCTGTGAAGCTCCGTATGAAGAGTATACAGAGCACCATGCAGATCACCAAGGCGATGGAGCTGGTGGCATCCTCCAAGCTGCGTAAAGCAAAGGACAGGGCGGAAGCCAGCCGCCCCTATTTCCAGATACTCCATGACACACTGACAGATATTGCTGCAGGCAATACGGATTTTTCGTCCCCCTACACAAAAACTACGGATAATCAGAAGTGGTGTTATGTAGTGATTGCCGGGGATAGAGGATTGGCAGGCGGATATAATGCTAATCTGTTTAAAGAGATGGAAGGACAGTCCAAAGGCAGGGACTATGTGGTTCTCCCTGTGGGAAAAAAGGCTGTGGAGTATTTTAGACGCAGAAAGGTGGAGCTTGTGACAGAGGACTTTGCCGAGGCGGCAGATATTTCTATATCGGACTGCTTTGATATGGCCAGGCTTTTGTGTAAGGCATATTGTTCTGGTGAATATGGACACATTGCCCTCTGTTATACCAATTTCATCTCTATGCTTTCCCAACGGCCTGGAGTTAAATCTATGCTGCCGATTGTTGACTTACGGCAGGAGGAAAAAGGCGGGAAGCCGGATGCAGTCCGATCCCTGATCCTTTATGAGCCAGACAGCGAAAGTGTATTTGATGCAATTGTTCCGGAATACTTGGCAGGCCTGATCTATGGGGCTATGTGTGAGTCGGTAGCCAGTGAGCTGGCAGCCCGGAGAACCGCCATGGATGCGGCTACGAAAAATGCAGGTGAGATGATAGAACAGCTGAGTCTGTATTATAATCGTGCCCGTCAGGCAAGCATTACTCAGGAGATTACGGAGATTGTCGCCGGCGCAGAACAGCCGTAATTAGGTATGGCATGTAAGCGGCTTTGAGGCTGATGAGTGCCTATAGTAGCGAGGAGATTTCATATATGAGTGAGAAGCATATTGGTAAGGTGGTGCAGGTTACCGGCCCGGTATTGGACATCCGTTTCAATGAGGGAGAGCTGCCGGCACTGCTGAATGCGATTGAGATTGATAATAATGGCCACAAAGTAGTGGCCGAAGTGGCCCAGCAAATTGGCGACGATGTTGTACGTTGTATTGCTATGAGCTCTACGGACGGCTTGGTGCGCGGTATTGAGGCTGTAGATACCGGCGATTCCATCACGGTTCCAGTAGGCGAAGAGTGTTTGGGAAGAGTGTTTAACCTTTTGGGAGAGCCGGTAGATGAGCTGCCTCCGCCCGAGACAGCAGAACGCTGGGCTATCCACCGTCCGGCGCCTTCCTATGAGGATCAGACTCCGGCTACGGAGATTCTGGAAACAGGCATTAAGGTTGTTGATCTGATCTGCCCTTATGCAAAGGGGGGTAAGATTGGTTTGTTCGGCGGTGCTGGAGTAGGCAAGACCGTATTGATTATGGAACTGATTCATAACGTTGCCACTGCTCATGGCGGCTTGTCCGTATTTACAGGAGTAGGCGAGCGTACCCGTGAGGGAAACGATCTTTATGGAGAGATGAAAGAGAGCGGTGTTATTGGAAAAACTGCTTTGGTATATGGACAGATGAACGAGCCGCCGGGAGCACGTATGAGGGTGGGCCTTTCTGGCTTGACAATGGCGGAATATTTCCGTGATGTGAAGAATCAGGATGTACTGTTGTTTATTGATAATATTTTCCGTTTTACCCAGGCAGGTTCTGAAGTTTCAGCTCTTCTGGGACGTATGCCTTCTGCGGTAGGATACCAGCCGACTCTGGCAACAGAGATGGGCGCTCTTCAGGAACGTATTACTTCTACGAAGAAGGGATCTATTACGTCTGTACAGGCAGTATATGTGCCTGCAGATGACTTGACAGATCCAGCCCCGGCTACGACATTTACCCATTTGGACGCAACTACCGTACTTTCCCGTGATATTGCTAGTCAGGGTATTTATCCAGCTGTGGACCCTCTGGACTCTACCAGCCGTATCCTGTCGCCTGAGGTGGTAGGAAACGAGCATTATGAGATTGCACGTTCGGTACAGCGTGTGCTTCAGCGCTATAAAGAGCTTCAGGATATCATCGCTATCATGGGTATGGATGAGTTGTCAGAAGAGGATAAGCTGACTGTATCTCGTGCCCGTAAGGTACAGCGTTTCCTGTCCCAGAGCTTTTCTGTAGCAGAGCAGTTTACCGGTATGGCAGGCCAGTATGTGCCATTGAAGGAAACCCTCCGCGGGTTTAAGAAGATTCTGGATGGTGAATGCGATGAGATTCCGGAAAGCTGTTTCCTGTTTGCAGGAACCATTGATGATGTGTATGAAAAAGCAAAGAAACAAAAGTAAGGGAAGGAGGAATGTAGGTTATGGCAACCTTCCATTTACAGATTGTTTCCCTGGACGGACTTGTTTTTGACGGCCAGGTAGAAAGAATATCCTGCCGTACGATCCATGGCGACATGGCTGTCCTTGCTAGACACTGTAATTACTGTACTGCCGTCGGCATGGGTCAAGCCGAGGTGGTGATGGAGGACGGAACCAAACGGTATGCGGCCTGCATCGGAGGCATGCTTACCATGCTGGATAATGTATGCCGTCTGATTGCAACTACCTGGGAGTGGCAGGAACAAATTGATGTAGAACGAGCCGAAAAGGCCAAGGAGAGAGCTGAGGGAAGGCTGGCCGAGGCAGGCGTATCCCAACAGGATTTGAAGCTGGCCGAGGCAAAGCTACACAGAGCTCTTGTACGCATCGGCGTTGCGAAAGGATCAGAATAAAGAAAAAACAGGATAAAGAAAAGGCTGTTGTAAAACATAGGTTTCATACAAGGTTATGTGATTTCCATAAGGAAAGAAGAGGTATCTTGTATGGATGATTATGTTACAGCAGCCTTTTTCTATATATTATGAGAAGGAAAAGCCCTTGCACAATAACAGGCTATGGTTTACAATAAAGGGCAGAAATTACGAAAGGGAGAATATAATTTTATGAAAGAAACAACGCTTGTGATTATGGCTGCAGGGATTGGAAGCCGTTTCGGTGGAGGGATCAAGCAGCTTGAGCCAGTTGGACCAGGGGGAGAAATCATCATGGACTACTCCATACATGATGCTCTGGAAGCAGGATTTAATAAAATTATCTTTATTATCCGTAAGGATTTGGAAAAGGATTTTAAAGAGATTATTGGGAAAAGGATTGAAAAGGTTGCTAAGGTCGAATATGCGTTTCAGGAAATAGATGATCTGCCCCAGGGTTTTACAAAGCCGGATAACAGGAAGAAGCCATGGGGGACAGGTCAGGCAGTGCTTTGCATCAAAGGGATGGTAAACGGCCCTTTCCTTGTTATTAACGCAGATGATTATTATGGAAAGGAAGGGTTCCGGAAGATCCATGATTATATGGAAAAACAGATGGACCAGGGAAGAGGTTTCTATCAGATCTGCATGGGAGGATTTATTTTAAAGAATACCTTGAGCGAGAATGGAGGCGTAACCAGAGGCGTATGCCAGGTAAACTCAGACGGGACTTTAAAGGATGTGACGGAAACCTTTCATATTCAGATGAAAGAAGACGGAACATTGGATGCCTTTGACGAACAGGGAAAGCCAGTTGCAATCCGGCCTTCTCAGCATGTGTCTATGAACATGTGGGGGCTTCCGGCAGAATTTTTAGATGAACTGGAAAGAGGCTTTCCAGAGTTCCTTGCAGGCCTTAAGGAAGGGGATGTAAAATCAGAATATCTGCTTCCAAAGGTAATTGATGCCTTGATTAAATCAGGACGTGCAAGGGTCGCAGTCCTGGAGACCCAGGACAAGTGGTTTGGAGTTACCTATAGGGAGGATAAGGAAGCGGTTGAGGCTTCCATCAGAAAGCTGATCCAGGAGGGAGTCTATCCAGAAAAGCTCTTTGGATAGATAGCCTGAAAAGGAAAAAAGTAATTGATTGTTAAGAGAAAAGAAAAGACTATCCAGCCTTTTTCATGTATACTGGAGGCAGAAAAAGGAGGGATTATTATGAAAAAGAGGAGTTATCTGGCAGCAGCCACAGCTGTTTTTATGGGAGGAAGTATTCTGACAGGCTGTGGAGTATCACAAGCAGGCAGAGACAGCACAATGGTGCCGGGAGGTTCCGGCGGTGTAGTTCAGATTCAGAATGTAGAGAATCAGGTGATTTCTGTAAACAGCAGAGAAGAGGTAAAGATAACGCCGGACATGGCGGAGATTACCTATTCTGTATATACTCAGGCAAGCGATGCAAAGGAATGCCAGAAAAAGAATGGGGAAGACCTAAATCATGTAATTGAGATATTGAAAGGGATGGGATTTGAAGAAACGTCTATCCAGACATCTAACTATGATTTGGATCCTATTTATGACTGGGATAACGGGCAGAAAATTACTGGATATGAAATGGAAACAAGGGTTACTGTATCAGATATCTCGATTGATAGGGTAGGTGAAGTGATTTCTGCTTCGGTTGATGCAGGAGTGAACCATATTCGTTCTGTTACCTATATGTCTAGTAAATATGACGAGGCTTATCAGGAGGCTTTAAAAAAAGCAGTACAGTCTGCTGCATCCAAGGCTCAGGCGATGGCAGAAGCAGGAAACTGCAAGCTTGGCCCCATTGTTAACATCAACGAATATGTAAGCAGCCAGGAGGCTAAATATACAGATTATAGAAGCAGCAAGGCAGCTGCAGAAGCAGAGGCGGCAGATTTCGGCGCTATGAATGTTATGCCAGGAGAGGTAAGCATAGAAGCAAATATTTCCGTAGATTTTGCAGTAAACCGCTGATTCTTAGTTAATATCCAAATTTAATTATAATAAGTTTTACAGGCCGTCTTGCCAGGCGGCCTGTCATTTTGTTATACTGAAGCTATCAGTTCTGCTGTCTGTAAGGCAGAGAAAGGGAATATATTTATGAAATTTTTAGTAATTGCAGAAAAGCCGTCGGTAGCTAGGGATATTGCTAGAGTGCTCCATTGTACAAAAAAGGGAGACGGATTTATAGAGGGAGAAAAATATATTATAACATGGGGATTGGGCCACTTAGTAGAGCTGGCTGATCCAGAGGGTTATGATGGAAAATATAGGGAGTGGAGGATGGAGCATCTTCCCATGCTGCCAGAGCCCTTTCACCTGGAGGTCATCAAACAGACTGCTAAGCAGTACAAAGTGGTAAAAAACCAGCTTCATAGAAAAGACGTGGATATGGTTATTATTGCCACGGATGCAGGGAGAGAAGGGGAGCTGGTAGCCCGACTGATTTTAGAGAAAGCAGGAAGCCATAAGCCGATAAAACGGCTCTGGATCTCTTCTGTAACGGATAGAGCGATTAAGGAAGGCTTTGCCCATTTAAAGGATGGAAAGGAATATCAGAAGCTTTATGATGCAGCTATGTGCAGGGCAGAGGCTGATTGGCTTGTAGGAATGAATGCTACAAGGGCTTTGACCTGTAAATATAATGCCCAGCTTTCCTGTGGACGGGTGCAGACGCCTACGCTTGCCATAATTGCGAAAAGAGAGCAGCAGATAAAGGAATTTGTCCCAAAGCCTTATTATGGGCTCAGTGTAGTAGGAAAGGTTCCATCTCAGATTTCCCTTACCTGGCAGGACAAAAGGTCAGGAAGTTTGGTTTCCTTTGACAAGGAAAGGATAGAAGGAATAAAAAAAGCCTTAGAGCCTTATACTGGAAAAGGGCAGTATGGTATGGTAGAAGAAATAAGAAGAACGGAGAAAAAACAATCTGCCCCTTTACTGTATGACTTGACAGAGCTTCAGAGAGAAGCCAACCGCCGTTATCAGTATTCAGCAAAAGAAACTTTGAATATCATGCAGCGGCTCTATGAAAACCATAAAGTACTGACCTATCCCAGAACGGATTCCAGGTATTTGAGCAGCGATATTGTGCCGACGATAAAAGAAAGACTTCAGGCATGCAGCATAGGTCCTTACAGGAAGATAGCTGGCCGACTCATAAACCAGCAGTTTACGGCCCGAGCTTCCTTTGTAAATGACAGCCGAGTATCCGATCATCATGCGATTATACCGACCGAACAGTTTGTCCAGCTAGACCATATGACAGTGGATGAAAGAAGGATTTATGATATGGCAGTACGGCGTTTCCTGGCAGTCCTTTATCCTCTTTATGAATATGAACAAATTCGGATGACAGTGGATATTGGAGGCGAAAAATTTATAGCTGGTGGAAAAAGGGTGAAAAATAAGGGATGGAAGGCTGTATATGAGGAAGAAGGCAATACAGAGCAGGAATTTGATGAAGAGGATGAGCAGTATGATGGACAAGTTGGTCGGGAAGAAGGAAAGGGAAGGCTTAGAGAACAGGAGCTTCCAGCACTTTCAAAGGGCGACAAAATCATGGACCTATCCTTTACTATTACCCAGGGAAAGACCAGACCACCAGCTCCATTTAATGAAGCCACCCTGCTTTCTGCAATGGAAAATCCTATGGCCTATATGGAATCCCAAGATAAAGTGCTGGCAAAGACATTGGGCGAGACAGGAGGCCTTGGGACTGTAGCCACAAGAGCAGATATTATTGAGAAGCTTTTTTCAAGCTTTCTTCTGGAAAAAAGAGGGCAGGATATCTGCCTGACTTCCAAGGCGCGGCAGCTTTTGAAGTTAGTTCCTGGAGATTTAAAGAAGCCGGAGCTTACTGCTGATTGGGAGATGAAGCTGTCAGAAATTGCAAAGGGAAAGCTGTCACGCCCCCTTTTTATGGAGGCTATTAGAGATTATACAATACAGTTGATTGATGAAATTAAGACTGGGGAAGGACAGTTTTATCATGACAATATGACAAACAAAAAATGTCCTCAATGTGGAAAGCGCCTTCTCCTAGTAAAAGGGAAAAACAGCGAAATGCTGGTATGCCAGGACAGAGAATGCGGTTATCGGGAGACTCTGGCCCGTACATCCAATGCCCGTTGTCCGAAATGCCGCAAAAGAATGGAATTAAGAGGCAAAGGGGAGAGCCAGATATTTGTATGTCAATGCGGCTATAAGGAAAAGCTTTCTTCCTTCCAGGAGAGGAGAAAAAGGGAAGGAGCTGGTGTAACGAAGAGAGATATTGCGCAGTATATGAATCGCCAGAGAAAAGAGGCAGAGCAGCCGATTAATTCAGCATTTGCGGATGCACTTGCAAAATTAAACGGAAAATAAACCAGTGCTATGCAAGAATTATAAAAAATGATATAATAAATATATCACTTTTCTGGACAGTTAGGAATCAAATATGTCTGCGGATGTGGGAATTTATCCATAAAGGAGAATCAGATGATGACGAAATTAATTTCCTGGAATGTAAATGGTCTAAGGGCCTGTGTGGGAAAAGGATTTTTAGATTATTTTAAAGAGGCTGATGCAGATATATTCTGCCTGCAGGAGACAAAACTGCAGGAGGGGCAGATTGACCTGAAGCTGGAAGGATACTATCAGTACTGGAATTATGCAGAGAAAAAGGGGTACTCAGGAACGGCTTTATTTACAAAGGAAGAGCCGCTTTCAGTAACTTATGGCATGGGGATTGATGAGTATGACCATGAGGGAAGGGTGATTACCGCCGGATTTCCAGATTATTATGTAGTTACATGCTATACTCCTAATTCCCAGGACGGCCTTGCCAGGCTGCCTTACCGAAGAGGCTGGAATAAGGCATTTCTGGTTTATTTAAAAAAACTGGAAAAAGACAAACCAGTTATTTTTTGTGGAGATCTGAACGTGGCACACAAGGAGATTGATTTGAAAAATCCCAAGACCAATCGGAAAAACGCAGGTTTTAGCGATGAGGAAAGAGAGGATTTTACGGCTCTTCTGGATGCCGGATTTATTGATACCTTCCGTTATTTTTATCCGGAAGCGGAAGGGATTTATTCCTGGTGGTCCTATCGATTCAATGCCAGGGCAAAGAATGCTGGCTGGCGTATTGATTATTTTTGCGTATCCCAATGCCTGAAGGATAGGCTGAAGTCAGCGCTAATCCATACAGAGGTGATGGGGTCTGACCACTGCCCGGTGGAGCTTGTAATAAATAAGGCAGAAGCCTGCAGTGGGGTGGTAAGGATATGAGTCTGGTTACAATAGAACATCTGACAAAGTCCTATACAGAAAGGCTGCTCTTTGACAATACAGACTTTTCTATAGGAGAGGGAGAAAAAATCGGGCTGATCGGCATCAATGGTACTGGAAAATCGACTCTTTTAAAAGTTGTTGCCGGACTGGAGGAGCCAGATGAGGGAACGGTAGTGCGCCGTAGAAATTTAAACATCCGCTTCCTTCCGCAAAATCCCCAATTTATACCAGGGGACACGATTCTTCAGAGTATTCTCCGTGAGAATCTGGGCAGTACAGGGACTCTGGACATTTCCCATACAGATACTCTTCAGGCGGGCCGCATACAGTCAGATAACTTCTTTGATTATAGAGAAGGATGGGATGTAGAAAGCCAGGCAAAAGCTTTTCTTACCAAGATGGGAATTACGGATTTTGATGCAAAGGTAGAGACTCTGTCCGGTGGACAGAGAAAAAGGGCGGCTCTGGCAGGAGTACTTCTCCAGACTGCAGATTTACTGATTTTGGACGAGCCGACTAACCATTTGGACAGCAGTATGGCTGACTGGCTGGAAGATTACCTGAAGAAATTCAGAGGTGCTGTGCTGATGATTACCCATGACCGGTATTTTCTGGATAGTGTTACCAACAGAATTGTAGAATTAGATAAGGGAAAGCTTTACAGTTATCAGACAAATTATGAAGGCTTTTTGAAGCTGAAGGCAGAGCGGATGGATATAGCTCTTGCCTCAGAAAGGAAGCGCCAGTCGATTCTGAGAGTGGAGCTGGAGTGGATGCAGAGAGGAGCCAGGGCGCGTTCTACCAAGCAAAAGGCCCATATCCAGCGGTATGAGGCATTAAGAGATCAGAAGGGGCCGGAAGATGATAGAGAGGTAGAGCTGGAGTCTGTATCCAGCCGATTAGGCAGGATGACAGTAGAGCTGGAGCATATCAGCAAGTCTTATGGGTCTAAGGTTCTTATGAAAGATTTTACATACATTTTCCTAAAAAATGATAGGATTGGGATTATCGGCCCTAATGGCAGTGGAAAGTCTACTTTAATGAAGATCATTTCTGGTTGGATTTTACCAGATTCTGGAAGTGTAGGAGTAGGACAGACTGTTAAGATGGGATATTTCTCTCAGGAAAATGAAGCGATGAATGAGGGGCTTAAAGTAATTGATTATATTAAAAGTGCTGCCGAATATGTTATGACACAGGAGGGAAGAATAAGCGCATCTCAAATGCTGGAGCGTTTTCTCTTTCCATCCAGCGTTCAGTATACGGTCATTAGCAAGCTGTCAGGAGGAGAGAAGAGAAGGCTTTATCTATTGCGGATATTGATGGAGGCGCCTAACGTACTCCTTCTGGACGAGCCGACTAATGATCTGGATATCCGCACCCTTACAATTTTAGAGGACTATCTGGACAGCTTTCAGGGAATTGTGATTGCAGTTTCTCATGATCGGTATTTCCTGGACCGTGTAGTACGGCGGATTTTTGCTTTTGAGGGACAAGGAAAGGTAGTCCAATATGAAGGCGGATTTACAGATTATCAGGCTGCTTTGGAACAGAGGGAAGCAGACCGCGAGACTTTAGGACGGGACGGCAATGACAGAGCCAGGACTACTCCTGCCAGCAATGAAAGCAGAAAGGGAAAACCTCGGCGGAAAGAAGGAAAGCTGAAATTTTCTTATCAGGAACAGAAGGACTGGGAAACCATAGAGGATGAAATTGCCGCTTTGGAAGGAAGAATAGAAGAGCTGGAAAAACAGATGGAAAAGGAAGCCAGCAATTACAGTAAACTAAATGAATTGATAGCAGGAAAGGAAGAGCAGGAAAAAATACTAGAAGAGAAAATGGAGCGCTGGATATACTTAAATGATTTGGCAGATCGGATTGCAGCGCAGGAATAAACGAGGGGGAATAAAATGGAAACATACAGCATTACAGAGGATAGGAGAGCGGGATATCCTATGGGACTTACGAAGACAGAGAAAGGATTCCATTTTTGTGCAGCCACAGAGGGAGAGGTATGCAATCTTGTTTTGTTTCGTGCAGGAAAAGAAAAGCCTTTCCAGAAGATACCGTTTCCTCAGGAAGGCAGATTGGGAAATGTATGGAATATGACAATAGAGGGAGACAGCTTTGATGATATTGAGTATTGTTATGAAGCAGACGGCAGTATGTTCCCGGATCCTTATGGAACTGCATTTACAGGGAGAGATCGGTGGGGGAGTTTTTCTCAAATAAAAAGAAGAATGAAATCACCGGTTAGAGAAGAAGAATTTGACTGGGAAGAAAGCAAGCCTCCAGAAATCCCATATTCCCAAATGGTGGTTTACCGTCTGCATACAAGAGGTTTCACCAAAAAGGCTGCTTTGGAGCATGCGGAAAAGGGAACCTTTCGTGCTGTAGAGGAAAAAATTCCTTATATGAAAGAACTGGGGATTACGACTGTAGAACTTATGCCTCCTACAGAATTTTCAGAAGTGATCATGACAGATTATGAGGACGGGAGTCCATATGCTTCCAAAAATGAGCCCACAGGAAAGCTGAATTATTGGGGATATACAAAAAGCTATTATTTTGCTCCGAAAGCCGCCTTTGCATCCGGAGAGGAAAAAAATCCTGGAAGAGAGTTAAAGGAGCTTGTAAAACAGCTCCATAAGGCTGGTATGGAGCTGGTAATTGAGCTTTATTTTACAGGAAAAGAAAGTCCGGTATTTGTGTTGGACGTAATCCGTTACTGGGTAAGGGAGTTCCGTGTAGATGGTGTTCATCTAACTGGAGCATTTCCAACAGAGCTTCTTGGAACAGATCCCTTTTTAAGCAGGACTAAGCTTTGGGCAGTATCCTGGGAAGGAACCGTTAGGGGAGCAAAAAAGCATCTGGGTGAATATAATGACGGATTTCTGGTGGATATGCGCCGATTCCTGAAGGGGGATGAGGATATGCTTAACAGCATTATCTTTCGGATTAAAAGGAATCCGGGCAATTATGGGGTGATTAATTATATTGCCAATACAAATGGTTTTACCATGGCAGATATGGTTTCCTATGAAAGAAAGCATAATGAGAAGAATGGAGAAAATGGAAAGGACGGAACCAACTATAATTATACATGGAACTGTGGCGTGGAAGGACCGACCAGAAAGAAAAAGATACAGGAAATGAGGAAGCAGCAGCTTAGAAATGCATTTTTAATGGTATTTTTAAGCCAGGGAACCCCTTTAATTATGGCTGGCGATGAGTTCGGCAATTCCCAGAATGGCAATAATAATGCTTATTGCCAGGATAATGATATTTCGTGGCTGGACTGGAATCTGCTGAAAGGGGATAATGATATATATAAATTTGTAAAGTATGTAATTGCATTTCGCAAAAGGCATCCGATTTTCCATATGGAGGAGGAGCCCAAGATACTGGATTATAAAGCCTGCGGCTATCCGGATATGTCTGTTCACGGAGTAAAGGCCTGGAAGCCAGAATTTGAAAGCTTCCGCCGTCAGATCGGCCTTATGTACTGTGGTGATTATGCGGGAGAAGAGGAGAAAAGGGATGCTTACTTCTTCGTTGCTTATAATATGCATTGGGAGCCCCATGAATTTGCCCTTCCTAATCCTCCCAGAAAGATGAAATGGCATATTGCTTTTAATACAAATGATAGCAGCAATAATGGCATCTATGAGGAGGGAAAGGAGCCTGAAGTGAAAGGGCAGAAGCACTTTATGGTGCCGCCGAGAGCAGTCGTCGTTTTTATTGGGAAAAAAAACATTGAATAAAGGTTTATTTATCGTCTTGATAAACCATAACTATTATGTTAAAATTCTACCACTGATTCAAAGATATGGAGAACAAAAAATGAAGAATATTCCGAAAGACCCTCTTATATTGCTAAGTTGGATGAATACTCAACTGAGAGACTATTATGGAACATTAGATGAGCTTTGCCAAGCATTAGAGCTGAATAAGGAGGAGATATGCGTAAGGCTTTCGGAAGAAGGTTTTGAATATGATGAGCAAGTCTCCCAATTTTTGTGATATCTGGTGAAAAAAGAGTTTTAATAAAGGGAAACGTACTGATTCTGGAAAAGAATATGTAGATATGGTTCAGGACGAGAAAAGCTGCGGGGGTTGACATATAAAAGACAACCCCTGTTTATTCTTTATACAGAATATCAGATCATTACAATTCATTAGTATGAAAGTACCTTTTTCCGCTGTGCGGGAAACTAAGTTCAGGTATGCCTGCGCCAGAGCACTTTCATTCATGGTGATACGCTGTCTATGGCGCATGAAGGGTTAAGGGGGATTGGATATGAAACAAAAACCGCGGATACGGCTTGGCGATTTTCTGATATCTCAGGGGTTTATTACAGAAGAACAGCTGAAATATGCTTTAGAGGAGCAGAAGATCAGAAAGACAAGGCTGGGTGAAACTTTGATCAGTCTGGGATGTGTGTCAGAAAAGGATATTACAGACATCCTTTGTGAACAGCTCCATCTGGAATATGCTGAGCTGAGAAAGATGAAATTGGATGAGGCAGCTGTATATACAATCAGCGAAAACATAGCAAAAAAATATAATCTGATTCCTATAGGTTTTGACAGGAACCATCCTGAGATTCTTAGAGTGGCAATGTCAGATCCATTAGACTTTATGGCAATTGATGACCTGGAAATTGTAACAAATCGAAGGATTGAGCCGATCCTAAGTACCAGGAGCCAGATTTCATTTCAAATCGACCAATATTTTGGAAAACAGTCCGTCATCGCTGTTGCAGATGAGTATAAAAAAGAACAAGGACAGGAAAGAGCAGCGCCTGAAAATGGCACAGACCCAGAAAGAGAGACAAATGGCAACTCTCCAATCATAAAAATGGTCCACTCAATTATGGAGCAGGCAGTGCGCCGAAGGGCCAGTGATATTCATTTCGAACCTCTAGAAGAGGGACTGCGTGTCCGATTCCGCATTGATGGCAATCTAACAGAAGCCATGAGCTATGACATGTCAATTTTCATACCTTTAATCTCAAGAATTAAAATTATCTCAGGTATGGACATTTCCGAAAAACGAAAACCCCAGGACGGTCGTACCTCTATTGTGGTAGACCATATAGAATATGATGTACGTGTATCTTCCATCCCAGTAGTGTACGGGGAGAAAATAGTTATGCGTCTTGCGAATAAGGCAGGCCTTATGCGAGATAAAAAAGATTTGGGCCTTCGAGAGGATGAGATGCCGATATTTGACCGGATTCTTTCTCATCCACACGGAATTTTTCTTGTAACAGGCCCTACAGGAAGTGGGAAGTCCACTACATTATATGCAGCACTAAATGAACTAAACCATGAAAACGTTAATATTGTTACAGTAGAAGATCCAGTAGAAGCAGTAATTCCGGGAGTGAATCAGATTCAGGTAAATACAAAAGCAGGAATGACCTTTGCCAATGCACTCCGCTCCATCCTCCGCCAGGATCCTGATATTATTATGATAGGAGAAATCCGCGACCCTGAGACAGCAGAAATTGCAGTTCAGGCTTCCATAACAGGACATTTAGTAGCCAGCACCCTTCATACAAACAGCACATCAACTAGTATTTCCCGACTAATCAACATGGGAGTAGAGCCATATCTAATTGCAGATGCCCTGATCGGTGTTGCAGCTCAGAGACTCTGCCGGAGGCTGTGTACCTGTAAAAAAGAAAAAATTGCATCTGGCCGGGAAAAGCTGGAGCTAGGAGTAGAGCAGGAGAAAAGGCTGACTCTGTATGAACCTGGCGGCTGTCCTCTGTGTGGGCACACTGGTTATTATGGGCGTATAGCTGTTTATGAGCTGATGCCAGTCAGCTTGGCTATAAGGGATATGATTGCCCACAGGGAAACAGCAGCTGCCATAAAAGGGCAGGCAGTAAAAGAAGGGATGAGAACCCTAAGGCAGAGTGCAGTACATCTAGTATTAGAGGGAATTACATCTTTACAGGAGATGCGCAAAATTGTCAGTGAGGAAGCTTAAAGATTAATCTGTACTGTTTGAAGGGAACAGAAAAAATATAGGAGGATGGAGAATGATAAATTTTCGTTATCGCATTATCAGTCCTTCAGGTACTGAGAAGAGGGGAATAATCAGAGCTGTTGATGCTGCACATGCTATAGAGGATTTAAAGGCTGGAGGGAATACAGTTATCTCCATTGATACTTCTGGCATATGGGATATTCAGATACAACTTCCCTTTTTCTTGCATGTGACGGCAAGGGATATGAGTGTATTCTGCAGACAGTTTGTAGCAATCCTTAGTGCTGGAGTCAGTGTAATCAGAGCTTTGGAAATGCTGATAGAGCAGACAGAGAATAAGTCATTGAAAAAAGCTCTAAAGGAGACTAGCTCCTGCATGGAAAAGGGGGAAAGGCTGTGTGATAGCATGAGACGGCAGGATAAGATATTTCCTGCAATATTTGTGAATATGGTACAGGCAGGAGAAGAATCTGGAAAGCTGGACCTTGCTTTTGAGAGGATGGCAGTCCATTATGAGAAAATGGCAAGGATCGAGGAAATTACACAGAAGACGATGATCTATCCGACGATTCTGCTAGGGGCATCTATTGTGGTTATTATGATTCTGCTGATGTACATTGTGCCGATGTATTCGGATTTGTTTGCGAATATGGGTACAGAGCTTCCGGTCTATACCAGAATTGTTGTAGGGCTTAGCCAGCTTTTAATAGAGAAATGGCTGCTGGTACTGCTGGCTTCTGCAGGAATAGTATCTGCATACTGGTTCTTTTCTAAAAGTAGAAGGGGGAAGTATATTTTAGCTGCTGCGGCATTAAAACTGCCTGTATTGGGAAAGGTGAATCAGAAAACTGCATGTGCCAGATTTGCCAGAAACTTCAGTACTCTGTTGACAGCCGGAATTCCCATAATAGAAGCATTAGATACTGTAGCATATACGATAGATAATATCCTTTATCAGGATGCGGTAAGATATGCGAGGGAGCAGGTGTCAGCTGGCAGTTCCTTAGCAGTCCCATTAAAAGCATGTGGGATGTTTCCTCCCATAGTCTGCTATATGACAGATATAGGAGAGGAAACAGGAGAATTAGGCTCCATGCTGGATAAGGTGGCAACATATTATGAGGAAGAGGTGGAGTCTTCAGCAGAAAAGGCAGTAGCAGCTGCAGAGCCAATGATTATTATTTTTATGGCACTTATCATAACAGCAGTAATTCTGGCAGTATATAGCCCAATGCTGGCTATGTACCAGAATGCAGGCAGCTTATGACAGGGAAGGGGTGAGAAAAAAATAGGCATGTATGCAGGACATCCAGAGATTGCATATAACTATATATCCAGTATGAAATGATTGCCAGATATATAGTTCCCTGGACAGGCCTTAAAGAATCTACTAGGGGGTGGAAGCCAAAAAGCGGCCATGCCAGGGGCAGTCGGTGATTAAAAATCACTGATTATACAACAGGAAGGGAGAAGGATGATGAAAACGAAGAAGAAAAATAACAGAGGGTTTTCCTTGATTGAGCTCATTATTGCAGTTGCAATTCTGGTAGTTCTATCAGGATTGTTGGCTCCACAGTTGATTAAGTATGTTGAGCGCTCAAGAGAGGCAAGAGATATGCAGACTTTAGATTCCGTATATGTGGCGGTGAATTCCTCTTTGATTGATGAGGAGGCATACAAGGATTTAGTGGAGAATGAAGATAGTGCCTATAGGAGTATCGAAACTGGTATGGAGGCAGACGAACTGATTAGTGGGGATGGTGCATTTGCTAATGAGATCTCATCACTTCTGGGAAAAGAGGTAAAGATTGAATTGTTTTCCAAGGAAACACGGGAAGCAAATATCTACATAAGAGTATTGGTAGATGATGATGACAAAACTAATGTGGATGTGGGAGTTTACATAGGTTCGGATGCAACAAGCAGAATTGGAAATTTCGGAGTAGGAAATGTTCCAGATAAAAAGGATGATTAAAAAATGGCTTTGGGAACAGCTGCTTTTATCATGTTTATATTTCTGTGTGGGGCTATAGCAGGAAGTTTTTTAAATGTATGCATTTACCGCCTCCCTTTGGGAGTGGATGTAGTATGGAAGTCTTCCTCATGTATTCACTGCGGCTGCCGCCTGCGCTGGTTTGATATGATTCCTATATTGAACTGGTTTATTTTAAAAGGCAGGTGCCGCTGCTGCAAAGGACCGATTTCTATTCAATATCCGATAATTGAACTGTTAAATGGAATTTTGTGGGTCGAGACATTTCTACGCTTTGGATTTTCATTCACAAGTTTGTGGTATGGAGCTTGTATTTCGGCACTTCTCGTTTTAAGTGTGATAGATTGGCGTACCTACAAAATTCCAATAGGCTGCAATCTGTGGATTTTTGGGATGGGGGCAGGCAATCTCTTTACAGAATGTATGGCAAAAGGCCTTTCAAAAGCAGGGGGTTTCTTGGCAGGCGCTTTTGTAATCAGCGGATTTTTGGAGCTGATTGCAGTTCTAACAAAGGGTAGAGCAATTGGCGGAGGAGATATAAAGCTTACTTTTGCAGCAGGACTGCTGCTTGGCTGGAAGGGAATCTTGTGGGCTTTTTTGATTGGATGTATTGCAGGCTCTCTGATTCATCCAATATTTATAAAGTGGAAAAATAAAGAAAGGATATTAGCCTTTGGGCCTTATCTTTCGTTTGGAATCTGGGTTTCCATGATGTGGGGACAGCAGCTAAGCGATTGGTATGCAGGATATCTGTTTGGATGATCTGGTATGGATGGCCATGAGCATGAAGGTTTAAAAGAGACTATGATGCATTCATGTATTAAAGTTCAGGTTCCCTATGACAAAAAAGCTGATTAGGAAGTGAAGAAAAATGCAAAAGATTTTGACGATAGCTCTGGGAAACCAATCCTTGCATATGGGTGAGGTTTTACGGAGCCGTTCAGGAGTTATTGTAAAAAGAATGATGGAGCAGAAGCTTCCTGAGGGACTTATAGAAGATGGAATGATCCTGAATATGGACAAAGCAGTCGAAATCCTAGAGTCTGCCTTGAAAAAGTCAGGTATAAGGACGAAAAAAGCCATTTTCACGCTTCCCTTTGGAAGAGTTATGTCTAGGGAGATTATTCTTCCAGAAATGAAAGAGGAAGATATTCTTAAGACGATTAAAACTAATTGGGAAGAATATTTTCCCGTCAGGTTGGAAGAGTATGCTCTCTCATATTTTAAGATTGCCGATGTGGAAAATCAGGACAAGGGAAGGCCTGACTATCAGGGATTTGGCAGAAGGACAAAGGGAAAGCACAAGGGAGGACAGAGAATCATGGCATTGGCTGTCCCAAATACCATGATTCAATCTTATTATGATATAGCTTCTGTACTCCATTTAAAGTTATTATCCATTGACTATACAGGCAACAGCATCTTTCAGTCCCTATACGGCCAGATAGGGAAGGAAACCAGTTTAGTGCTCCTTATGCAGGAAGACCATACAACTCTTACATTCTTTTCCAAAGGAATTATGTACCTGCAGAGAAATATTAAGACAGGGACAGAGGATATCATCCACAGACTTATGGAACAGCAGAATATTCCCTCTGAAAAAGTATGGGAGATGTTGGAGGAAACAGATATATCAAATGGAGAAGCCGGTCTGGACGCATGTCTGGAGACCTGGCTTTCTAAAACAGAGAGGATTATTGAGCATTACCGGGGAAGAAACCCTGAGCTGCCGCTGGAAAAAATATATTTTGCAGGTATAGGTGCCAGAATTCCCAGGCTATCTATCTTGATGGAAGAAAGTCTGGAGGTTCCGGTACATCAGCTTCTGGTTCTTTCCAGCATATCAGCAGTGCCGGCTTCTGGACTTTCTGATACAGAGGCTATGGGATATATGGAGCAGCTAGGCTCTGTTATAAAGCCGTCAGGTTTTATAACAACAGAGATGGAGCAGAAGGTCTGGCGAAGAACAGAGATAAGGTTCTGCTACAGGCTGATACTTCTGACAATTCTGCTAGGTATGCTTATGATCACCATACCAGCTTTGAAATTCTTTCGGCTGTCATCAGAAAAAATGGAGCTGGAGTCTATGCTTATAGCTATCCAGGATGTGGATAAGATTCTTTATAACTATCAGGAGGCTCAGACGAAGTATGAGGATGTAAAAGCAGTAAGAGCCATAGTACATACGAATAATGAAGGGCTGTTGGAATTAGTAAATAAATTTGAGCAGATTTGTCCAGAAGAATTAACCATGACCTCTTTCTCCAGCTATGATGGAGAGATTAAGGCTTCTGCAGTGGTAAGAGGAAAAGACCAGGTTGTAGAACTGATTACGCAGCTAAAGTCAGTTGAAAATATTTCTGATGTGTATGTAGGAGGGCTTACCAGCACTTTTGGAGAGGATGGGAGGGAAATCGTGTCCTTTTCAGTCAGCTGCAGACTGACCTATGACAGAGAACCATATGGGGCAGCAGAAGAAACAGGATTGCTGTGGGAGGATAAGGAAGAGAACTTTGTATCTGGAGAGGAGGGGCAATGAGAAGGGTAAACTACAGGAGCAGAAGATGTGTCTATTTCTTTATTATGCTGCTTTTTTTCGGAGGCATATGGTTTGGAATAAACCTAATGAATGTGAAAAGCAGGGAATTAGAGGCTTGTGTAGAAGAGTTGGGAAAAGAATATAAGAGGAAAAAAGAGATTTTTAATAAAAGAGCAGAATATGTCTACAGGACAAAGGAGTACACAGAGGCTTTCAGTCGTATGATGGAATGTTATCCGTTAGATATTACAGATGAAGGCCAGATTGAATTTGCAATCGGACTGGAAAAGGAGCTGGGAACAAAAATCACCTCCTTATCCAGTACGAGGCAGGAAAAGAGGTATGAATTCCTTACTTCTTCAGAGTCCGGAGAGCCATATGTTCTGATTGAAAGCACCATGAAGCTGCCTGTAACCTGTGACTATGCAGCATGGAAGCACATGCTGGATTATATTTTTTCCTGGAAGGATAAAAGCGCCATATATTCTATTTCTGTCTACCGTGATGAAAAGAATGGAAAGATAAAGTCAGAAATCCTGGTGAAGCAATATGGGATTATAGGAGAATATGGAAAAGTATGAAAAATCAAAAAGGCTTCAGCTTGATAGAAATGCTGGCAGCGATTGCTGTACTCTCAGTTCTGGCAGGTGTACTTCTCCGCGTTTTTATTATAAGCAGTAGACTGCTGGCACAATCAGAGGAAAATGAACGGGCAATGAGTATGGCAGAGGGATTGTTGGAAGGGCTGAAGGCAGCCTCCTTGGAAGAGCTGGACACGATAGCTGCCTGGGAAGATGAAAACGTTAAAGTGCTTTTAGAAGGAAGTGAATGGGAAGTCATTAGGGAGGACAAAAAGTATCTCTTTACAAGAACCATTAAGGAAGGCCCTTTTGCGTATATCATAGAGGGAGAAGCTGACTATGGAAAGTATGGAGGAAATGATGATGAATACGGGCTTGTAGAAAGCATCAATCTCTATGAGATGCCCAGCATTTCTCATGTGGATAGCATTGAGAATGTTGTCATATCGCCGGATGAACTGGTAAAAGAAGATGAGCTCTTGGAAAGCAAGCTTTTGGCCAAGATGAATTTATATGAAGAAGACCCTGAGCATGAAGAGATAGAAGAACAGAGCAAAGAAGAGGGCCCTGAGGAAATATACACATCAGAGGACATAAAAAAGATATTAAATCTTATCATTGATTGGAAAAGCGGAGGGGAAGAGATTCGTGTATCAGCCCAGCTTATTTATACCGCAGCCTCAGATTCCCTTCATCCAGATCAGGCGTCTGGATATCCTGCAGCTTTATCTGCAAGAGCAACTGTATTTTCTCAGATAAGAAGAGTGGCAGAAACAGAGGAGGGAAAAGAAATAAAAAACAGGATTTATATCTTTCTTCCGGATAGTGTGGTTTACGAAAAAGTATTTATAACATCTGCTAAAGGGAAAGAATCCTGCCGTTGCCCTGTTTATCTGGTAGTTCCCTTTGGTATGGAAGCATTTTACACAAATCTGGAACAACTAGTAATGCTTCCAACCAAAGGGCCCGGCCCTATAATTCTGTTTTCCAATATTCCTAGAGAAGATGGAGAAAGTAACCTAACAGGAAGGGAACCGGCCCGCAACAGGCTTTACGGGTTGAGTGCAACTGTATATCGAGCAGAAGAGGGAGAGGGCGGAGAGATGAAAAAGACTCGTATGCTTATCCGCCTTACCTCATCAAAAAGAGAATGAGAATTATGAAATCAATTCTGTGGAGAAAAGGAGATAGAACAGATAACAGAGGTTCAGCTATACTTCTGGTTTTAACAGTAGTTTCCTTGATTGCCATATTTGGTCTTATCAGCCTTAGAGCAGCATCAACTAATTGGCAAATGGAGGCCTTGAGTAGAAAGTCAGAGAGAAATTTCTATCTTGTAGAGGCTGTTCTGGATGAAATCTATTCTGGATTGGGACAGGCAGTGGGAGAGAGTTTGAAGGAAAGCTATGAGGAAGTTTTGAAAGGGCTTTACAGCACTTATCAGACCGATGAGGAGGCCAATCAGGCTTTTGCAGAAAAGTACATAGCTGCTCTGGAAAAACAGTTGGAGGCCGGCCTTACAGAGGGAGGAGAAAAAGAGGCTGTGGCTGAAAGACTAAAGGGATATGCAGTTACAGAAGAACAGGAAAATCTGACTTTGGAGATTGGGGAAATCTATGATGGGAGCCATATACGGGAGGGGATTGAAGCAAAAGAGGAGTCAGGGCAGCAGATCATATTAAAGGATCTCTGTCTTACTCTGATAAACCCGGAAACCGGGATGGAATCAGCAATTACCTTTGATTTGATTCTGCCAGTGCCAGAGATTCACTTTATGGATAATAGGGCTGCTCTGAGGGAATATATCCTGGCAGCAAATGGAAAAATCATAATTGAAAAGGGGATAGAATCTGGCAGTGTAGAGCTGCAGGGGAGTATTTATGGTGAAAATATAATAGTATCTCAAAGGGATGTCATAATAAAAAGCAGTTTGATTACAGCAGGAGAAGAAATTCTGATAACTGGCCAGGGAAGCCTTACTATCATGCCTATTTCACATGGTGAATCAGGCGAAGAACTGGGTGAAGATATTCCTGGAGACTCAGGACAGGAAGAAGAGTGGGAGGAAGAGACGGATTATGAGCCATTAAGCCATATATGGGCGAGGAATATCCGGCTCATTCAGGGCTCAAATTTTTGTGTCAATGGAGGAAGCCTGTACGTTGGAGATGATTTAATCCTTCAAGGAGATAATAACTCGATAGAGCTTGAAGGGAACTATTATGGCTATGGGTATGGAGAGGAAGAGATCTATGAAGGAGAAGCAGATAAGAAAAAGACGGAATTTTCTGGCGACAGCAGTGCAGTCATCATAGATGGAAGAGGGAATATTGGAGATTTTAGAAAGGCAGATACCATTGTCCTGGCTGGAAGGGCTTATTTGGATTTTGGAGAGACGAAAGAAGCTTATCCTCTGGGGGAGTCCATATCTGTGAAACAGGGAAATTCAGTTTATCTTATGCCGCTTGTCCTTTCATCAGGCGAGGCCGGAATTGAGATGATACAGGAGGATGGAGAGGCTTTTCCGCCAGAAGGAAACCCGATTTTACTTTCCGAGGGGCAGCAGGAGCTGATTCTTAGAATAAAGAGGGAAATTCAAGGGGAAGAGCGAGAAGGTATCTATAAGATTACCAGAACAGAGACAGAAGAATCTGACACCTATGACATTTCCTTAATAGAAGGAGAAGAGACTGCCATAATCAGAGCAGAAGGCGGAAAACTTTATATTTACAGGAGGTTTGAAACAAAAGAAGAGCAGACAGAATATTTTCAGGAATATGTGAAAGAACATGAAGCGCAGATGAAGGAATGTATGGAAGAGGCTGGAATGGGGGCTAGAGGCAGTGGAGGTATTCTTTTTGATGGGGCCAGTGATATTTATACATCAGCATCTGTGTATGAGATCAGTGGAGAAACAGGTGGAAGTCTATATCTGCTTCCCGCTAAGGAACCAAAGGCATTTGGATTTCCAGCTTTCCTCTTCTCCTGCCAGGAATCCTTTGAGAATTTGAAAACCTATTTGGCAGAAACTGTGAAAACAGAAGGAAAAGCCACAGCTCTTCCCCTATCCACATATCTGTGTCTGGGCAGCAGTATAGCAACAGGTAAGACAGAGTGGGAGTCAGAAGGCTTTGAAGAAATATATCAGAGGGAAGGGAACAGAGGGATTTTGATAACTGACAAGGATGTTGTTCTTGATATAGGAGAAGCCAGTGTTAAAACCAATCAGGAAAGAAATATGGCTGGCGGGTTAATAGCAACCTCCAAAAATGTGTTCATAAGGGGAAGTTCTGGCCGAGAATGGAGGGGAATCATTATTGCGGGAGGAAACATTACAATTTCCGGCCGGGTCAAACTGAGTGCAGATGAGGAGGCCCTTTCCCTTTGCCTGGAAAATAGAGAAACAGCAGAGTATTTCCGTGGTTATAGTGCTTCAGATTCTAAACGATATGATGATTTCTTGATTTTGAAAAACTGGAGGAGAGGCGGTAAGAAGCATGAGAAATAACAAAGGATTTTCTCTTCTGGAAGTATTAATCGCAGTGATGATAATAAGCATTGCCCTTGGACTGTTTCTCATCACTCCTTCTGCAGTAAGGCGAAAAGAGGTTAGCAAATATGCACATATCCTGAAGGAAGAGATTGAATATGCTAAAGCTCTGTCCATGACAAGAGAAGGACAATGGCAGCTTACCATTTTTGAAGAGGAAGACCGCATATATGTTGTTCAGGAAAAGAAGAGTGATGGAAGTTGGACAAGGGGATTTTCTCCGGTCTTCATAGGAAACAAAAGCGATATTACCTATACAAAGACTTGGTTAGGAAACGCTCTGGAGGAGGAAGAGAAAAGTTTCACGAAAAATCCAGAAGAGGATAGTACAAACGCAGAAAGCGGGGAGGAAAAGCCTTACAGGATTTACCAATTTGATAGAGATACAGGAGAATGCATCATAGGAAGCGGGGTACTGGAGATAAAAGGCCGTGGAAAGTGTATAGAAATTATTGTATATGAAGAAACCGGACGATGTGAAATCCAGTTAGCCAGTTCGAAAGGGAATGGAGAAAAGTATGGAGAGAGGAGACAACAGGGGGATCAGTCTGATTGAGTTGCTGGCAGGAATTGCAATACTGGCAATGATAGGGATCATGATGACTGGTTTCCTGAAAGTATCCGCTAGATTGGGAGGCCGGACAATTGCCTATGCCCATATTCAGCAAGAGAGCAGGACTGTGATGCGGCGCCTAACCCGAGGCGTAATGAATGGGAAAAGCCTTTATATCAAAGAGGAGGAGAACGGAACCCTTATTTTTCTAGGTGAGATTTGCACTGAGGCAGAAACTACAACTTATATGGGAGAAATTTTCTATTTTGACAGAGAGCATAGAAGCCTTTATCAAAATAGAAATGGAAGCTTTACAATAGAACAGGACAAGAGTCAAAATGAATTTCAAGAATTGAGCTGTGCAGCCATAAAAGAAGATATCTGCCGAAAAGACTATCTGATTACAGACAGCCTAGAGGAATTGGAGCTGAGTACAGAAGCCGGAGATCTGTTTAAAACAGAATCCAAAACAACAGTGAGCTTCTGGTTGACCTTTACTTTTGGGAGAGGAGAATCCTATTCCTGCCATACCATGGCATTGATGCGTAACGATCCCCAGTTATAAGTAATTATGTGCTGCTTACATTAACTGTAATTACTTTTGATATCTGGACCCCTTAAATTTGTATCTTGGTCTACCGTTGATAATCTTTGTCATTTGCCATATAATAATCCCAGAAAGGAAAAAAGGTGGCTGCCTATGGAATTATTTGTATGGCTGGGAGAAATCTGGACATGGCTTTTGTCCCATCTGCTTATTATTAATTTAATACTTTCTATTATTATCGTTTTCTTTCAAAGGCGAGATCCTAAGGCTGTGTGGACATGGCTTTTGTCCCTGTATTTTATTCCTGTATTTGGATTCTTTTTTTATCTTCTTTTCTGTCAGGACATAAAGAAAAGCAAGATGTTCCGGATTAAAGAAGTAGAGGATAAGCTGCGTATATCAGCCAGGAGCCAGGAACAGTTCATAAGAAGCCATGATCTGAACAGCGATGAGCCTATGGGAAGGGATTATAAAGATTTGGTCCTTTACAACCTGCACCTGTCAGGCGCAGTTCTTACAGTAAATAACCAGATGGAAATATTCAGTGATGGAGAAGAAAAGTTTCAGGATTTGCGCCGAGAGCTTGAACAGGCCAGGCGGTTTATCCATATCCAGTACTATATTATAAAAAATGATGAGGTGTTTGATTCCCTCATCCCTATCCTGGAAACAAAAGCCAGGGAAGGTGTGGAAGTGCGTATTCTCTATGATGGCATGGGAGGCCGCTTTATGCCCAAAAGGAAGTGGGAAAGGCTGAAGAGTGCAGGAATCCAGGTGGGAGAATTTTTTCCGGCATTTCTCGGCAGGCTGAACTTCCGTGTCAATTACCGCAATCACAGAAAAATCGTAGTGATAGACAATGAAGTGGGATATGTAGGCGGTTTTAATATAGGAAGGGAATATATTGGCAAGGATAAACGGTTTGGTTATTGGCGGGATACTCACTTAAAAATCAAAGGAGAAGCAGTCATCAGCCTGGAAATCCGTTTTGCCCTGGACTGGAATTATGCAGCTCATGAAAATCTTTTTCTGAATATGGAGTATTTTAATATAGGCAGGAAGATCCGCCAGGAGACAAGGGCTATCCTGGAGGGAGAACGGCAGCCTTTGGGAATTCAGATTATTACCAGCGGGCCGGATGTGGAAAGCAGACAGATACGCAATAATTATCTGGAATTGTTTCATAAAGCCAGAAAGCATATTTATATTCAGACTCCTTATTTTGTGCCGGATGATGCAGTACTTTCTGCATTACAGATTGCAGCCCGTTCCGGGGTGGACGTAAGACTTATGATTCCTTGTATGCCAGACCACCCCTTTGTATACTGGGCTACCTATTCTTATGCAGGTGACCTTTTGGAAGCAGGGGCCAGATGCTACAAATATGAAGACGGATTCCTTCATGCGAAAGGTGTTATGACAGATGGAAGGGTAAGCTGTTATGGGACTGCCAATATGGATATCAGGAGCTTTGAGCTGAATTTTGAAGTCAATGCAGTCATCTATGATGAAGAAACCACAGAAAAGCTGGAACAGATTTTTCTGTACGATCTACAGAGCTGCCATGAAATTACGATAGAAGAGTATCAAGAGCGTTCTCTCTGGATCCGTTTTAAGGAGCAATGCTGCCGCCTCCTTTCTCCTCTTTTGTGAAAGCAGGAAATGGAAAAAGATATACTAGTGCTGCTAGAGGATAGAACATTGCAGCTAAGGGAGAAAAAGAATGATATTGAATGAATAAAGTGCTTTATGGCAGGTTATATTACTGCCATGAGAATAATTGGAGAAATAAAAAGGACAATACAGAATTTTTTAAAATGCGGCGTTACCGGCTGGTGCCTGGAGGTAGTATTTACCTCCATAAGCTCTATTATGGCAGGAGATTTAAGGCTTATGGGTAAAACATCCCTGCTGATGTTTCCGATATATGGAATGGGAGCATTTTTAGGGCCGATTGGAGAAGGAGTGGACTGGTGGATCGGAGAAGAAAGGGATAAGACCATCCGCCATGGAATGCTTTATATGGTGCTGATTTTTATAGCAGAATATACCTCTGGATTGTGGCTGAAAGCCCATGGTATGTGTCCCTGGGACTATTCTGGACGCCATAGCAATATTAACGGGCTGATTCGGCTGGACTTTGCCCCTCTGTGGTTTGGTACAGGGCTTTTATTTGAACAAATAACGAAAAAGAAAGGCGGCTAGAGACTTGATATCTGGCCGCTTGTTTTATATAATGAGAAAGGGTTTTACTAACTTATGAAGAGACAGAAAGGAATTGAAATTAATGATACGGTTTATCCTGGTAGTGCTTATCCTCCTCCTGTTTTTGGTATGCAGCGTGCCAATCCTGATTCTGGAATGGCTGATAGGAAAAAAATATCCTGAGAAACGGGATTGGCAGAGCTTAAATATTGTAAAGGCCATGTTCCGCCTTTTGCTGTCAATCGCAGGAGTTACTATAACTGTAAGGGGAATGGAAAATATCCCTAAGGATAGAGCAGTACTCTATGTAGGTAATCATAGGAGCTATTTTGATATTCTGACAGGATATGTAACAGTACCAACCTTAATGGGGTTTGTAGCAAAAAGAGAAATGCTCCGCTACCCCTTCCTAAAGGACTGGATGAAAAATGTAAACTGCCTGTTCCTGGACAGGAAAAATATGAGGGAAGGTCTGAAAACAATCCTTACAGGTGTTGAGAAGATAAAAAATGGCATATCCATATGGATTTTTCCAGAGGGAACCAGAAACAGGAACAAAGACGTCCTTGAGATGCTCCCGTTTAAAGAGGGAAGCTTAAAAATCGCAGAAAAAGCAGGCTGCCCTGTTATCCCAGTGGCAATTACAGGGACAGCAGAAGTATTTGAGAACCATATTCCCTTTATGAGGCCCTCCCATGTAATCATTGAGTTTGGGACCCCCTTTTACATCAAGGAGCTGGAGCCTGAGAAAAAGAAATTTTCCGGCGCATATACAAGGGATGTGATTAAAACCATGTTAGAAGAACAGGTGAAGGAAAGAGAAGGCTGGGAAAAATAATTTGGCAGAAAGGATATGGAAGGACAAAAAATGGATTTACAGGAAATTAGAGGACATCTTGATGAGATAGATAGGGACATTGTAACGTTATTTGAAAGGCGCATGGCATTGTGCAGGGAAGTGGCAGAATATAAAATAGAAACAGGAAAGCCGGTGTATGATGCGGAGAGGGAAAGGCAGAAGCTGGCGGCAGTACGTGCTCTTGCAAAAGAAGGGAGCAGGCAGGGAGTGGAAGAGCTTTTTTCCCAGCTTATGGCATTGAGCAGAAGGCTCCAGCATCAAATCCTGGCAGAAAAGGGAAAGGGAACGAAATTTCAGTTCCAGCTGACAGATGAACTGAAGATGGACGGGATACGAGTTGTTTATCAGGGAATTGAGGGCGCTTACAGCCATGGTGCGGCCCTCCGGTTCTTTGGTAGGGATGTGGATACATATCATGTAAAGACATGGGAAGAGGCTATGCAGGAGGTAGAGGCATGCCGGGCGGATTATGCAGTGCTTCCCATTGAAAATTCTTCTGCTGGTGTTGTGGCAGATAACTATGACTTACTTATGAAATATCATAATCATATTGTAGCAGAAACCTTTCTTCCAGTAAACCATGCCCTTCTTGGGCTTCCAGAAGCAAAGCTTGACAGAATCACAACTGTATTTTCCCATCCCCAGGGCCTTATGCAGTGTTCAGACTATCTTAACAGACATCCAGAATGGAAGCAAATGAGTGTGGAAAACACTGCAGTTGCTGCTAGGAGGGTACTGGAGGCAGGTGATGTGACAGGAGCTGCCATAGCTAGCGAGATTGCAGGAGAGCTCTATGGCCTTAAAGTGCTGGAGGCTTCTGTTAATGACAATAAAGAAAATACCACACGGTTTGTCATCGTAGCCAAAGAAGCTCTGTATAAAAAGGATGCAGGAAAGATCAGCATTTGCTTTGAACTGCCTCATAAGAGCGGCTCCCTTTACAATATTCTGAGCCATTTCATATACAGCAATGTGAATATGGTGATGATTGAATCACGGCCTATTAAGGATAGGAATTGGGAATACCGTTTCTTTGTAGATATTGAAGGCAATTTGGGAGATGCTTCCGTATGCAATGCCCTTCATGGAATTGAGGAAGAAGCGGCCAATATGAAAATCATTGGTAACTACTAAATATATAAAACTGACATAGGAAAAGAGGAAAAGGCAGAATATGAAGACAGCACAGCTGGTAGTTTACAGGAATCTGAAATATCAGAATTTATTTGACCGGATGGCAGCTCTTTTAAAGGAGGAAGGGGGAAGAGAGGTAGATATACATGCCTGTGCCAACGAGTTAATCGAGATAGCGGCAGCTTATGGGCTGGAAGGCAATCTGTGGCACTGCTTCCTGGCGTTGTGTTTAGCAAACAATGAAAATGCTTACAGTACTTCCTGTGAGATTATCGGGGAAGTAGAGGGCAGTTTAAACCGCTTAGCAAAGCATGATTTTGCAATTATAAAAGAGCTGTTTGACTGTGATATCCAAAAGCTGGATGAGCTTTCAGGCAGTGAGCCAGTATGGAAAGAGCTGCAAAATTATAAAGCAGCAAACGGAAACAGCCGGATGTTTAATAAGAGAATCCGGGACCGGATCGTGGAATTGGCAGTTTCCCTGGAGCATGCGGCAGATGAAGAAGCTTTCCACAAAATGGTGACAGAATTCTACCGGGAATTCGGCGTGGGAAAATTTGGGCTGAATAAAGCCTTCCGCGTTACGGAAAAAGGAGAGCGGGTGGAGATAGAGCCTATTGTCAATATTGAACATGTTTATTTGGAAGATCTGGTAGGCTATGAGATACAGAAAAAGAAGTTGATTGACAATACAGAAGCGTTTATAGCTGGCAGGGCTGCTAACAATGTCCTTTTGTTTGGCGATGCGGGAACCGGAAAGTCTTCCAGCGTAAAGGCTGTATTAAATGAATACTATGATAGGGGCTTACGGATTATAGAGGTGTATAAGCATCAGTTCCGTACATTATCCGATGTGATTGAACAGATTAAGGACAGGAATTATAAATTTATTATTTATATGGATGACCTTTCCTTTGAAGAAACTGAGCTGGAGTATAAGTATTTAAAGGCAATCATTGAAGGAGGCTTGGGAAGGAAGCCAGAAAATGTGTTGATTTACGCCACTTCTAACCGCCGCCATCTGGTAAGGGAAAGCTTCCGGGATAAAAGGACATTGGATGATGATATCCATAATAATGATACGGTCCAGGAAAAACTATCTCTGGTGGCAAGATTTGGAGTGACGATTTATTATGGGGCTCCAGATAAAAAAGAGTTCCAAAACATTGTTAAGGTTCTAGCAGAAAAACATCAGGTGACAATACCAGAGGAGGAGCTGCTGGCAGAAGCCAATAAATGGGAGCTAAGCCATGGAGGCCTTTCAGGAAGGACAGCAGCCCAGTTTATCACGTATCTTTTGGGAAGGGTGCAGTAAGTACAGGAGGTTTTTTATGGGAGCAAAAATTTTTGCAGCAATTGATGTAGGCTCTTTTGAGCTGGAGATGGGGGTTTATGAGATTTCTGGGAAAAACGGGGTGCATCAGATCGACCGGGTGCGCCACATCATTCCTTTGGGAAAGGATACTTATAATACAGGAGTCATCAGTTATGGCCTTGTAAATGAGATGTGCAGTGTACTGAGCGATTTTGCCAAGATTATGGAGGGATATCAAGCAGACAGCTATCGTGCCTATGCCACAAGCGCAATGAGAGAGGCTCAAAACAATCAGATCGTATTAGATCAGATTAAGGTGCGCACAGGTCTGGATGTAAAAATTATCAGCAATTCCGAGCAGCGTCTCCTAAGCTATAAGGCGATTGCTGCCAAGGAAGGTGAATTTAACAAATTAATTCAGAAAGGGACAGCAATCGTAGACGTAGGATTTGGGAGCATGCAGATGTCCCTGTTTGATAAGGATGCCCTTGTGTCTACCCATAATCTGGGGCTGGGAGCGCTCCGGATGAGGGAAATGATTTCCCATGTAAGAGCAGCAGCAGAAGAGCAGATTCATCTCTTGGAGGAAATTGTAGATAATGAGTTGTTTGTCTTTCGGAAAATGTATCTGAAAGACCGGGAGATTAAAAATCTTATTGGTGCTGGAGAAGAACTTCTCTACCTTGCCAGGGGAATGGGAGAGGAAAGCGAGAGGACCTATATCAGCGCAAAAGAGATGACAGCTTTTTACCAAAGGATTACAAAAATGAGCCTGGGACAGCTTCAGGAAACCTTCGGCGTGACCGCAGACTATGCAACCCTTCTTCTTCCTAGCGCTATGATTTACAAACGGGTGATGGAACTTTCAGGAGCAGAGATTTTTTGGATTCCATCTATCCGCCTGGGAGACGGGATGGCAGCAGAATATGCGGAAGAAAAACGGCTGGTAAAGTTTCATCACAACTTTTCCGAAGATATTCTTGCAGCTGCCAGAAATATGGCAAAGCGGTATAAATGCCATATGTCCCACAATCAAGCGATGGAACGATATGCCATGGATATTTTTGATGCAATGAAGAAATATCATGGGCTTGGAAAACGGGAACGGCTTCTGTTACAGATTGCTGTAAATCTCCATTCCTGCGGCAAATTTGTCAGCATGAGGGATTATAGCGAGTGCGCATACAATATCATTATGTCAACGGAAATCATTGGCCTTTCTCATGAGGAGAGGAAAATAATTGCCAACACGGTGCGATATAACCAGCAGCCTTTCAGCTATGAGGTAGCAAGGGATAATATGATGCTGATTGCCAAGCTGGTAGCGATTCTCCGTCTAGTGAATTCCATGGACAGGAGCCACAGCCAGAAGCTTTCCGATTGTAAGATAGCGGTCCGAGATGGAGAGTTGATTGTGAGTACTGGATATGAGGGAGATATTACCCTGGAACGTCTGGCATTTGAAAGTAAAATAGACTTTTTTGAAGAAATATATGGAATTCGTCCTGTGTTAAAGCAGAAGAGGAGGGTGTAAGAAGTGGGAGCAATGGAAGAACTTTATACAAATCCAAAAAACTATGTGAATCGTGAGTTAAGCTGGCTGGAATTTAATTATCGTATTTTGAGCGAAGCTAGGGATAAGGCAATTCCCCTTTTTGAAAGGCTGAAATTCTTAAGCATCACAGCCTCTAATTTAGATGAATTTTTTATGGTGCGTGTGGCTTCTTTAAAAGACATGGTTCACGCAAAATACAATAAGCCAGATATTGCAGGGATGAAGCCAGCAGAACAGCTGGAAAAAATTGCAGAAAAAACTCACGAATTTGTAGGACTTCAGTATTCTACCTATAATCGTTCCCTGCTTCCAGCCTTAAAACAAAATGGCCTTTTGATTCTTACAGGCCATGAGCAGTTGAGCAAAAAGGATGCTGTTTTTGTGGACGAATATTTTAAGAAAAATGTGTATCCTGTCCTTACCCCTATGGCTGTGGATTCGTCCAGACCTTTCCCATTGGTGCGCAATAAGACATTGAATATTGCAGCTCTGGTGCAGAAAAAGGTAAGAACTGAGAAAGAAAATGAGCCAGAGGAATTGGAATTTGCCATGGTTCAGGTGCCGGGAGTCTTGCCGCGTTTTGTGGAGATTCCAGGGGAAGGAGAAGAGAGGAAAATTATCCTTCTTGAAGAAATCATTGAACGGAATATCCAGTCACTATTCCTTAATTATAATATTATTACAGCTCACCCCTTCCGCATTATGAGAAATGCAGATTTTAATATTGATGAGGATGAAGCAGAGGATCTTCTGGTTGAAATCGAAAAGCAGCTGAAAAAGCGGCAGTGGGGAGAGGTAATCCGGCTGGAGATTGAAGAAAAGGTGGATAAAAGGCTGTTAAAGATATTGAAACGGGAGCTGCATATGAGCAGTGATGATATCTTTGAGATTGCCGGCCCCCTGGATCTTACTTTTCTTATGAAAATGTATGGCTTAGATGGATTTGAAGCCTTAAAAACTCCTAAATATACTCCTCAGCCAGTACCGGCCTTTATGAATGAGAACAGCATTTTTGCTAATATTCGGAAAGGGGATATCCTTCTTCACCATCCATATCAGACCTTTGATCCAGTAGTAAATTTTGTAAGGGCAGCAGCCAGGGATTCCCAGGTGCTGGCGATTAAGCAGACTCTATACCGTGTCAGCGGTAATTCCCCGATTATTGCAGCTTTGGCAGAAGCTGCGGATAATGGAAAACAGGTATCTGTACTGGTAGAATTGAAGGCAAGATTTGATGAAGAAAATAACATTATCTGGGCAAAGAAACTAGAAAAGGCAGGCTGTCATGTTATATATGGACTTCTCGGTTTAAAGACTCACAGCAAGATTACCTTAGTCGTGAGAAGGGAAGAGGATGGAATCCGCAGGTACGTCCATTTGGGAACAGGCAATTATAATGACTCTACGGCAAAGTTATACACAGACTGCGGCCTGATGACCTGCGATCCTCAGATTGGCGAGGATGCTACGGCAGTATTTAACATGCTGTCAGGGTATTCAGAGCCTCTTGCCTGGAATAAACTGATGGTAGCGCCTTTATGGCTCCGGGGAAGGTTTCTGAAGCTGATACGTCGGGAAACTGCCCATGCCCGTGAGGGAAGGCCTGCTCATATCAGGGCAAAAATGAATTCTCTCTGCGATAAAGAAGTAATTGCTGCATTATATGAAGCTTCCTGTGCTGGAGTAAAGATCGAAATGGTTGTCAGAGGAATCTGCTGCCTGAAAGCAGGCGTTCCCGGCCTGAGCGAAAATATCCATGTACGTTCCATTGTAGGAAATTTCCTGGAACACAGCAGAATTTTCATTTTTGGAAATGGCGGAAGCCAAGAGGTCTATATGGGCAGTGCGGACTGGATGCCAAGAAATCTTGATAAGCGTGTGGAAATTGCATTTCCTGTTGAAGATGAAAAATTAAAGGAAGAGATATGTCATATCCTTGAAACAGAGCTGGAAGATAATGTAAAGGCTCATGTCCTGCAGCCAGATGGTACGTACGAAAAGGTAGACCGCAGGGGCAAGGCCAGAGTAAATTCTCAGGAGCAGTTCTGTCAGGAAGCGATTGCTATGGCAGAACAGGAAAGAAAAAATCGGCAGCCGGAGAATGGGAGGGTGTTTGTGCCAGTGGAGGGACATAATCTGAATTGAAAGAATCCAAAAAGTATGAGAGTGATTGGGAGGCAATGAGCTGGAAGTTAGTGAAAAATTTCCCATAAATGTAAGAGAAATTTAAAATTACGGGGAGATATTTATGGTATAATCTCGACAGAGATTATACCGCGCCGATTTGAGTCCTCCGAGTAAGGAGGACAAATACGCTGTCAAATCGAGTGCCTCCCCCCGGAGGTTCATGTCGGAAAGACATGGTATAATCTCGACAGAGATTATACCGCGCCGATTTGAGTCCTCCATAAGGAGGACAAATGCGCTGTCAAATCGAGTGCCTCCCCCCGGAGGCTCACGTCGGAGAGACATGAGATAATCTCGACATAGATGATACGGTGCTGATTTGTGTTTGCACGAAGAGAAGAGGAGGAATTTTTCGTGGCGGAGACTAATATTCTGGTTATTGATGATGAGAAGGAAATCGCTGAGCTGGTAGAAATCTATCTGGTCAGCGATGGATATAAAGTATTTAAGGCGGGCAATGCCCAAGAAGGGTTTGACATTTTAGAAAAGGAAAATATTCAGATGATCCTTTTGGATATTATGATGCCTGGGATGGATGGGTTGGAAATGTGTAAGATTATCCGAGAAACAAATAATATACCAATCATTATGCTTAGCGCCAAATCCACGGATCTGGACAAGATCATGGGGCTGGGGATTGGAGCAGATGACTATGTTACTAAGCCCTTTAATCCTTTAGAGTTGACAGCCAGGGTAAAGTCTCAGCTTCGCCGTTACACGAAGCTAAATCCTAGCAGCGGAGCACAAGAGGATAGTAAAAATGAAATCGAAATCCGCGGCCTGGTTATCAATAAGGATAACCATAAGGTGCTGGTGTGCGACGAAGAGATTAAGCTGACCCCGATTGAGTTTGATATTCTATACCTTTTGGCTTCCAATCCGGGCAGAGTATTCAGTACAGACGAGATTTTTGAGCGTGTGTGGAATGAAAAGGTATATGAGGCCAATAATACGGTTATGGTACATATCAGGCGGCTCCGAGGGAAGATGAAAGAGGATGAACGCCAGAATAAGATTATCACTACCGTATGGGGGGTAGGTTATAAAATTGAAAAATAGCATGAACAGAAAATTTCATATGAGAATTTTCACCAATATTCTGTTCTGCACAGTGGTTACAGGATTGATAGAAATATTTTTTGTTACCAATCTTTCTATGCTGGCTCGATATGTAACGTCCCAAGGCAGCAGCAATGCTCTTCTTGTCAGGATTGCGGAGTCTGATACAGTAGTGGTATTGTTTTATGTCCTGTTGGGCATTATGATATTTTCCATTACGTTTACGCTGCTGCAGGAAAAAACAATTCGATATATATGCAGGATATCTGACGCGATTGAGAAGGTGTCAGAAGGAGATTTGAATATTGTGGTCGAGGTAGTGGGAGATGATGAACTTTCCGGCATGGCAGAGAGCCTGAATAAAATGGTAGCGGAAATCCGGGATTTGATGGATAAGGAGAGAGAGGCAGAGCGGACAAAAAATGAGCTGATTACTAATGTAGCTCATGATCTGCGTACCCCTCTTACTTCGATTATCGGGTATTTGGAGCTGCTGTCAGGAAAAGTCGGGCTGCCGGAAGAGATGCATCAAAAATATATTGATATTGCTTACACAAAGGCAAAGCGGCTGGAAAAGTTAATTGAGGATCTGTTCGGGTTTACAAAACTGAATTATGGAAAGATTTCTATGAAAGTAGCAAAGCTGGATATTGTTAAGCTTTTAAGCCAGCTTTTAGAGGAATTTTACCCCAGCTTTGTGGATAGGAATCTTTCCTATGAGCTGCAGTCTAATGTTCCAGCTCAGGTCATCACTGCGGACGGAAATCTTCTGGCACGTTTATTTGACAATTTAATCAATAATGCGATCAAATATGGAGCAGACGGTAAGCAGATATTGGTAAAAGTCCATGGTGAAGAAGAGACGGTAACCGTTTCTGTGATTAATTATGGTTATGTGATTCCAGAGGAGGAGCTGCCTTTTATTTTTAATAAATTTTACCGGGTAGAGCACTCCCGCTCCGTGAGTACAGGGGGTACAGGGCTTGGATTAGCAATTGCGAAGAATATTGTGGACATGCATGGTGGGACGATTCAAGTTTCCAGTGATACCAATGGAACGATATTTACCATTGTATTAAGGGTTCATTTTGATATAAATAAAGAAAATTTCGGAAAGATTGGGTGAGAGATATGAGATTCAGAAGCAGGAAGAGGATTGCGCTTTCAGGACTGATATTCACCCTGTCTTTTTTATTTGCAGGTATACTTCAGGTAATAGCAGCAGGAAAGCTGTCTGAAGAAAATCCGGTTATTTCAGGGCCGGTTTCCATGAAGGTAGAATATGGTTATGGTGATGTGGCAAAGGGAGGCAGATATGTCCCTGTAAAAATAGAAGCGGAAAATCATGAGAAGCAGCCCTTTGAAGGAATTATTGCTATATCTACCATGGAGTCCGATTATGGGGTATATTTCTATAATTATCCTTTGAAAATAGAAGGAGACGGCAAGACAGAGCAGTCATGTATGGTTCCATTTGGACAGGGATCGGAGCAGGTTTTTGTTTCTATTAAAGATAAAAATGGAAACCTGGTGGTGAAAAAAAGATTAAAAATGGATATTAACAGGGAGACACCAGAACTTTTTGTGGGCGTGCTCAGTGATTCTATGGAGAAGCTGAATTATTTGGATGGAGCAGGAATCAGTTATAGCGCCCTAAAGAGCAGGATGATTCCCCTTGGCAAGGAATCTGTACCAGAGGAGGCTATAGGCTTAAACCTCATGGACGTGGTTCTTGTAAGCAGCTATCGGTTGAGGGATCTGTCTGAAAAACAGACCAAGGCAATTATGGACTGGGTAAAGGACGGAGGAATCCTGGTGCTGGGAACTGGTGAACGTGTAGATGATACATTGGGACGTTTTGCACCAGAGCTGCTAGACGATAACTACGATATGCCGGTGGCAATGGATGTTCATATGGAAAGCGTTGGGGATGGGCAGCAGGAACCTATTTCTGGCCTTATGTGCGTGGATATCCCTCTCCATGGAGCGAATGTTCTTGAATCAGAATCCGGTTTTCCTCTGTTTCAGGCAGCTGCTATGGAAAAGGGAATCATTGCAGTGGCTGCTTATGATTTTGCTGATATTAGTGACTTTGCAGCTCAGGAACCATCTTATGTAGACAATATGTTTACAGGACTTTTGGGAAAAGAGAGAATACAGAACCTGACAGATTATTACTATGGAGGAAGCAGCGAAGACTATTGGGCGGTTCAAAGGGTGATTAACAGCGGAAATGTAAACCGGCTTCCGAACGTAAAAATATATGTATTGGTGATTGTCCTTTATATTCTTTTAGCAGGTCCAGTAGTTTATTATTTTTTGAGAAAATGGGAAATGAGGCATTATTATTGGGGAGTTGTTACCGCATTATCCCTGGTCTTTGTGGGAGTTATTTATTTGATGGGTATGAAGACGAGATTTAAGTCTACCTTTCTTACCTATGCCACCATCCACGATATATCAGAAGATACCATTATAGAGATAAGCTATGTAAATGTGAGGAATCCATATAATAAACCTTATTCTTTAGAACTGTCTCCTGAGTACTCTGTCCGTCCGATTAACAGGAGAGCTTCTTATGGAACCAACTCTTCAGTCAGATTTACGGATTTGGTCCAGCCCAGAGCCAGTGTATGGTACAATGAAATGTCTGCAAGGCTGAATTTCCACGAGGCAGCTGCCTTTGAGTCCAATTACCTCCAGCTTAGAAAGATACAGGAAAATAAGGGAAAGGGAGGAATTGTAGGAGAAATTTCCTATTTTGACGGAGAGGTGAAAGGAGAAATAACGAATCAGTATGATTTCGTATTAGAGGACAGTGCAGTGCTGCTTTATGGGGAACTGATACTTCTAGGAGACATGCAGCCTGGAGAAACCAGAAATCTGGAGGAGCTCTCTGTCTGTCATGCTCCAGTAGGAGAAGAGGCTTTTGTGGCAGCCAGGATTACAGGCCTTGATTCCTATGAACGGGCTGACATTAATGATAAGACTTATGTCCAGGATATGGAACGCTCCAACCTTCTGGCTTTTTATATGCGGAGAGAACTAGAAGGCTACCGCCGTGAGGCCAGAGTGATCGGTTTTTCTAATCAGCAGGATCCACAGTTTACGGGAGATAAAGGGATAGAGGTCTATGGCCTTAATATGTTCACTTCTGCAATAGCTGTATATAATGATACGGCAGAAGGAGAGATATACCGCTCTGCTTTGATGAAGGCTCCAAAGGCCCAGACAGGAAGCTATGACTATATAAAAAATGCCATGTATGGTATGGATTCGGTCACTTTAGAATATTCTCTGGGAAATGATATTCAGGTGGATGAAATTACATTCTGCCAGGTTGCGGAAGAGCTGCTTGGCAATGAACTGTTAGGGCGGGTCTATCGTTTCAATGGAGATATGTATTTTTATAATTTTAATTCAGGAAGTTATGATAAAATGGACAGGAATAAAGAAAAGTTCTCTATTGATGAGCTTTCCTCCTATCTTTCCCCAGGAAATACCATGACAATAAAATATATTGATAGCCGTCAGGAGGATTCGGGATGGGATACGGTTCTGCCGATGCCTATGGTAAAGGGGAGGGAGAAATGATGCTTAAAGTGCAGGGATTAAAAAAGGCATATGGAAAAATAGATGTTCTTGATGACTTGAATATGGATGTGCCGCAGGGGGCGCTATATGGCTTTATCGGACCAAACGGCGCAGGAAAGACAACTGCTATTAAAATCATGGTAGGGCTTTTAAAACCCGACGAAGGATTTGTGTCCTTTGGAGATAAAAGGGTGGATCAGGGAAAAGGAGACTGGAAATGGGAAGTGGGCTATGTTCCAGATAGTTTTGGCGTATACGATAATCTGCAGGTTAGTGAGTATATGGAATTTTTTGCTTCTTGCTACGGAATTGAAGGATTAAAAGCAAGAAAGCGCTGTGAATTTCTTTTGGAGCAGGTAGGCCTGGAGGATAAGATCAGCCAGTATGTAGATGGCTTGTCACGAGGGATGAAGCAGAGGCTTTGCCTTGCAAGAGCTTTGATTCATGATCCTGGATTTTTGATTCTGGATGAACCTTCCTCTGGACTGGATCCTGGAACGAGGCTTGAATTTAAGGAGATATTGATGGATCTGAAGAATCAGGGAAAAACGATTTTAATCAGCTCCCATGTGCTTTCCGAGCTATCAGAATTATGTACAGATGTAGGGATAATTGATAAGGGGAAAATTCTTTTAAGCGGAAGCATACAGAATATTATGAGCCAGGTAAATACTTCTAACCCTCTGATTATTTCTATCTATGGGGGAAGGACAGAGAGAGCAGTGGCTTTAATGAAAAGCCATCCCTATGTGCAGACGATTACAGTAAAGGGAGGAGATGTGGCAGTCCGCTTTTCCGGCGATGATGAGGACGAGACAGTCCTTCTCCAGCAGCTTGTGGATGCAGATATCCCAGTGAGGAGCTTTTCCAGAGAAAAGGGAAGCCTGGAATCACTGTTCCTGGAGCTTACGCGTGGCGGCGAAGAAAGGACGGTGCTGAAATTTGAAAATCAATCCGATATGTAGAAGGGAGACAAGGGCGGCTGCCAGAAGCATATGGCTGCCTGCAATGATTACAGCCTTTAATAGCATATTGGCCTTAGTAGCTCTGTTAAGTATGTATCTAAATGTAGCTCAGATCAAACTGACAGCAGAAATCCAATACAGGCGTTTTCTGGAGCTGTATGTGTTTACAGCTAGTATTGAATTTTTTATCCTGGTGCTTTTGATGCCAGCACTGACAGCTGGAGCTGTCAGCGGTGAAAGGGAAAGGCAGACCCTTGATATTATGATGACAACCAGGGTGAGCAGATGGGATGTGGTATCGGGAAAACTGTCTTCTTCCTTTATGGTTATGTTTCTTGTAGTTATATCCAGCTTGCCTGTAATGGCCTTGGTATTCGTGTATGGAGGGATCCAGTGGCTAGACCTGGGAAGCCTTTTCCTATGTTATATGGTTTCTGCCCTTTTAGCAGGAAGTGTAGGGATTTTCTGCTCTGCTCTTTTCAAGCGTTCTACTGTAGCTACAGTAATAGCATATATCATGACAGCTGGTATTATGCTAGGAACCTATGCAGCGAATATGCTTGCCAGCTCATTTACAGGCCTGAGACTTTCTGCAGGTGGGATGATGATAAGGAATGCAGCAGAACAAAACGGTTCAGGCAGTCTGCTGTATCTGCTTTTAATAAATCCATCGTCTACTTTTATCATGATTTTAGGAGGACAGATGAATGCATCCCAGAACCATATAGAGAGCTGGTTTGGTGCCAGGCCGTCTAACATGCTTACAGAGCACTGGGTTCCTGTAAGTATAGCAGTTCAGCTTGCCGCTGCTGTATTACTAATAACTGCGGCTGTAAAAATGATGGATAGAGAAAGGGCAGGAGGAAAATATGCTTAGGATTGGTTGTCACTTGTCATCCTCAAAGGGATATGAAATGATGGGGAAAACAGCTTTGGAAATCGGAGCGAATACGTTTCAGTTTTTTACCAGGAACCCAAGAGGAGCAAAAGCAAAGGCAATTGATGAAGAGGATGTACAGAAGTTTTTGAACCTTCAGAGCGAGCATGATATTACCCCTCTTGTAGCTCATGCTCCTTATACATTAAATGCCTGCGGGGCAGAAGAGCGAGTGAGGGAATTCGCAGTGGAGACCATGAGGGACGATTTGAGAAGGATGGAATATACTCCGGGAAATTTCTATAATTTCCATCCCGGAAGCCATGTAAAGCAGGGAGTAGAAACAGGAATCCAATATATTGCAGATATGTTGAATGGAATTCTTAGACCGGAGATGAGAACGACAGTTCTTTTGGAAACCATGGCAGGAAAGGGAAGTGAGGTGGGTAGAAATTTTGAGGAGCTTCGAGAGATTTTGGATAGGGTAGAGCTGTCAGACCACATGGGAATCTGTCTGGATACCTGCCATGTGTGGGATGGGGGTTATGATATTGTAAACCATCTGGATGAGGTACTGACAGAATTTGACCAGGTTATTGGCCTATCCAGGTTGAAGGCAGTTCATTTGAATGACAGCTTGAACCCCTTAGGAGCCAGAAAGGACCGGCATGCCAGAATTGGAGAGGGATGTATTGGAGCAGAGGCGTTGGTTCGTTTGATTAACCATCCAGCTCTTCGGGATCTGCCCTTTAATCTGGAAACGCCGAATGAGCTTTCTGGATATGCTGAGGAAATTGCATTTTTACGTAAACATTATAAGGAGGAGGAACGCTTGTGAAACTTTGTTTCACAATTGTAATGCGTTCCGACGAACTGGCAGGTGCCGGGAAGCGGCGCGTGCCGATACATATAAGGGAAAGGAACGCTTGTGAAACTTTGTTTCACAATTATAATACGTTCCGGGGAATTGGGAGGTGCCGTCAAAAGGCACGTGCCAATACATAATATAGTAGGAGGACAAAGGAATATGGGGTTGATTAAAGCGGTAGCAACAGCAGTGAAAGAAAGCCTGGCAGACCAGTGGCAGGAGATTATTGAGGCCTATAATATGGGAAGCAATACAGTTTTCACAGGGGGAGTCCGGGTGAACCGGAGAGAAAATACAAAGGGCGGAAGTGACGTGGTATCCAATGGCTCTATCATCCGGGTATATCCAAATCAGTTCATGATGCTGATAGATGGTGGAAAGGTGATTGACTATACTGCAGAGGAAGGCTATTATACTGTAGAAAATTCTTCTATGCCTTCCCTTTTTAACGGAGAATTCGGGGATACTCTTAAGGAGTCCTTCCAAAGGATTAAGTATGGCGGCGGCACTCCAAAATCACAGAAGGTTTACTTTATTAACCTTCAGGAGATTAAAGGCCTGAGGTTCGGGACAAGGAATGCCATTAATTATTTTGATAATTTTTATAATGCAGAGCTGTTTCTCAGGACTCATGGCACTTATTCTATTAAGATTACAGATCCATTGCGTTTCTATGCAGAGGTAATTCCGAAAAATACAGATTATGTAGAGATGAATTCTGTGAATGAACAGTTTCTAGATGAATTTTTAGAGGCGCTCCAGTCTTCTATCAATCAGATGTCAGCAGATGGTGTAAGGATCTCCCTAGTTGCTTCAAAGGCCCGTGACCTGGGAAGATATATGTCTACAACATTGGATGAAGAATGGAAGCAGATGCGGGGAATGGAAGTGCTGTCAGTAGGAATTGCAAGTATTTCTTACGACGATGCTTCGACAAAACTGATACATATGCGCAACCAGGGAGCCATGCTGGGAGATCCCTTTGTAAGGGAAGGATATGTCCAAGGTGCAGCAGCAAGGGGCATAGAAGCTGCTGGTTCTAATTCTTCTGGAGCTATGGCAGGCTTTATGGGCATGGGTGTGGGAATGAACAGCGCAGGCAGCTTTCTTCATTCTGCTTCCCAGGCCAATATGCAGCAGATGCAGATGTACAGCAGCCAGCTGGGAAAAGGCCAGCAGTCAGCCATGCCGCAGGAAAGCCAGCCATCGGGCTATGGAACGCAGATGAGAACGCCTGTGGAGAACCAGACGGCAGGTTATGGAAGCCAGACGGGGAATAGCCGGGCATCAGGCAGCAGCCAGCAGTCAGGTAATGTTCCGCCTTCCGGAGTGTCAGACAGCGGTCATCAAATAGCCTGGACCTGTAAATGCGGTTCGGTAAATACAAAGAAGTTTTGTCCAGAATGTGGGGCGAAGAGACCGGAGTCTGGCCGTTGGACCTGTGAATGCGGAGCTGTAAGCACAGGCCGGTTCTGCCCGGAGTGTGGAAAACAGAGGCCATAGGCAGCAGCCAGAAGATTAGGAGAGCAACAATGTCAGTTATTACTTATAAATGTCCAAACTGCGGCGGAGATCTGCAGTTTGAACCAAAGGGACAGAATTTAAAGTGCGAATACTGCCTTTCTGAATTTTCAGAAGGAGAGCTGGAGAAGGAGCAGCCGGCAGAGTATGAGAATACTTCATCTTTGGAATCCGAAAATATGAGCATTTCGGAGGAAGAAGCTGTCACCTATTTCTGCCCCAGCTGTGGGGCAGAGATTATTACCAATGAGACAACAGCTGCTTCTATCTGCTTTTACTGTCATAACCCTATTGTCCTTACTGGGCGGCTGTCCGGGGAATTAAGGCCGGATTATGTAATTCCCTTTTCCATAGACAGAAAGCAGGCCGAAGACATGTTTGTGTCCTGGATTAAACATAAGCTATTCCTTCCAAGAACCTTTTTTTCAACAGATGCAATTGAAAAGATATCTGGAGTCTATCTCCCCTATCTTCTCTATAGCTGTAAGGCAAAGGGGAGTGTATCAGCAGAATGTGAAAATGTCAGGACATGGGTCAGGGGAGATATTCAATATACGGAGACAAAAAGGTACCAGGTAGACAAAAAAGGAAGTATGAATATTTCCAAAGTGATGAGAAATGCCCTAAGAAAATCAGATAAAAGACTAGCAGAAGGGGTTCTTCCCTATAATATGGAAACAATAAAACCCTTTACTATGAATTGCCTTCCTGGTTTTATGGCAGAAATGAAAGATATGGAAGGCAGTGAATTTGAAGATGAGATAAAAAAAGAGATTACAGACTATGCCCACAGCTCCTTAATGGAAGGGATGTCCAGCTATGCCCATGTATCCGTAAAGGAAAGTGAAATGCATCTTACCGATAACATATGGGAATATGCGCTCTTTCCCGTATGGCTGTTTACCTATCAGAACAAATCTCAGAATAGGATGTATTATTTTGCTCTGAACGGTCAGACAGGGAAGATCTGCGGAGAACTTCCGATAGATGATAAAAAATTAGCGTTGCTGTTTGCGGGGATCTTTCTGTCTGTTTTCCTGCTGCTTTTGATTATAGCATATTCCATATAAGAAAAGGAAACTAATAAAAAGAGCAAAGGAGAAGGAACAGGAAAATGGAAAGGAAAACAGAGAGATGGTTCCTATGTATGGTGAGATGTATAATAATAACCTTATTTTCGCTGATTGTGTATATAGTTCCAGCATTAGGAGAAAATGAGCAGAGGGTTTTTGATAACGCTGGGTTGTTTAGCGAGCAAGAAGCACAAAGCCTTTCTACGCTTGTTAATGAGGTTCGGGAAAAAATCAGCCAGGATTTGGTGATTGTAACCGTAGATGATACAGAAGGTAAGACTTCTTTGGAATATGCAGATGGTTTTTATGATAATGGAGGGTTTGGAGCAGGAGATGATTATAGCGGAATTATTTTTCTGATTGATATGGATAATCGGGAGCTGACAATCTCTGCCTGTGGAAGAATGATAGAAATCATAACGAATGCCAGGCTTGAATCCATGCTGGATCAGCTTTATGGAGATATATCAGAAGGTCAGTATTATGACACTGCATATCGTTTTATAAAACTTACAGAAGCTTATTTTTATGAGGAATTGAAAGACAGGCAGAAGGAATATGGAGAAACGAATCAGGGAGAAGGTTTCTCAGAGGAAGAAGCAGCCATTTATGAAGACAGGCAGGAAGAAGAGATAGAAACAGCTTTTTATAAAGATGGAGGGGAAAAGGGGAGAAGGATTACTGCCTTTGAGGCCATAGCAGCTTTTTTAGCAGCAATTGGCGTAGCGGGAGGAATCTGTTTCTCTATCCAAAGTGACTATGGCATGAAGCACAGGCTGGGAAGAACGCCTGACTCATATATGGATTATAGGAGGCGCAGCCATTTTACCTATTGGCAGAATGATGAAAATCTGATTCATGAATTTGTAACACAGAGGCAGCTTCCAAAAAGAACAGAGCCGGTAAGAAATTCAAGAACCCGTCCCCCTGAAGGCAGAAATATCCCTAGGAGAGATACAAGACATTCCGGACGGAGTACGACCCATATATCAAGAAGCGGGAGGACACACGGAGGGGGAAGCAGAAAGTTTTAAAGAGACAAAAAGAGTAGAAAAATGCATAGATTTCTAGATGAAAATGGGAAAAATCCGCGCAGAATGTACAATTGGCTCTGGACAAAAGACGGAACCTTATGCTATAATAGGAGCGTTCTACTTTTCTAGCATTCTTGAATACATATCAATTTATTTGGATAGCATATTGTTTATCTGATTTCTGTGTACTCTTTTCCGGGTATATTGAAATAAATTTTAACCATTATTAAGGAGGAGAAAAAATGAAAAAGCGTTTTGTGAGCTTGGCATTGGCTGCTGCGATGGTATTATCTATGGCTGGCTGCCGTGGAGCCGAAACAGCAGAGACCACATCGACAGCAGAGTCTACTACTGCAGCACCAGCAGCAGAAGGTGAGTCTGGCGAGAGTGCAGCAGAAGGCGAAGAAGTTGCTGCTGAAAGTTTTAAGATTGGTATTATTACTGGCACTGCTTCCCAGGGTGATGAGGAAATTACCCAGGCAAATAAGATGAAGGAAAAATATGGTGACATGATTGTTACTTCTACTTATCCAGATAACTTTACCACTGAGACAGAAACTCTGATTTCTAACGCAGTGGCTATGGCTTCTGATCCAGAAGTTAAGGCAATCGTATGGTGTCAGGCAGTTCCTGGAACGGCAGCAGCGATTGATAAGGTACGTGAGACACGTCCTGATATGATTTTTATTGCAGGTACACCTGGTGAGGACCCTGGTGTTATCAATCCTAAGGCAGATATCGTGCTTCAGGTAGACGAGCCAGGATGCGGTATCGTGATCCCGCCTCAGGCAGTAAAGCAGGGCGCTAAGACTATGATCCACTATTCCTTCCCGCGTCATATGAGCTATGCTCTGATTGTAGCTCGTCATGAGAATCTGAAGAAGTATTGTGCAGAGAATAACATTGAATTAGTAGATGTTACTGCTCCTGATCCAACTGGCGATTCCGGTATTACAGGTGCTCAGCAGTTTATTCTTGAGGATGTTCCGCGCCAGATTGAAAAATATGGCAAAGATACTGTATTCTTTACAACCAACTGCGGTATGCAGGAGCCGTTAATCCGTTCCGTATTTGAGAATGGCGCTATTTACAGCTTACAGTGCTGTCCGTCTCCATTCCATGCATTCCCAGCAGCGCTGAATATTGATATGGCTGGACATGAGGCTGATGTTAATTACATGCTGGAGCAGCTTCAGGCTAAAGTTACAGAAGCTGATATGGGCGGACGCGTTTCTACGTGGGCAGTTCCCTGTAACATGCTGTTTGTAGAAGCAGGTGTTGAGTATGCAAAGAAGGTTCTGGAAGGTAAGACAAACGGAGCTGTGCTTGATGACGCAGTTCTCCGTGAGACAATTCAGGAGTGTGCAGGTGATGTTCAGATGACCCTTAACTACTATGTAGACGACGAGGGCAACGAAAAGAACAATCATTATCTCGTGATGGCTGACTTCATCACATTCGAATAAGATTTAGTTTTATTTACATTGGTGTAACAGCATCTGGGTTTCGCCGACCGGCGTCTTTCGGACACCGTTGGCGAAACCTTTTCATATATTATGAGGGTGCTGTTCCATGACTATACAAGATATAGAAAGAGGTTGGAGACTTGGAAAAAACAAACGAAACCTATGTCCTTAAAATGGACAACATAGCCAAGGAGTATTCCGGCAACCGAGTGCTGAAAGGGGTCAATCTCCATATCCATCCCGGTGAAATTCATGCTTTGATGGGTGAAAATGGCGCCGGGAAGTCTACACTTATGAATATTTTATTTGGTATGCCGGTAATTCATTCAACAGGAGGGTTTGAAGGAACTGTTGAGGTAAATGGAGAACAAGTGCATATTGATACACCGTTAAAAGCGATGGAGCTTGGCATCGGTATGGTGCACCAGGAATTTATGCTGATTCCAGGATTCAGTGTAACAGAAAATATTAAGGTAGGGCGTGAAATCAGTACGCCGAATCTGGCGAGCCGTTTATTCGGCCGTTCCATGGAAAGCCTTGACTTTGAAGCAATGGATAGAGATGCCAGAAAAGCTTTGAATACAATAGGATTGCAGATTGAAGAATATGTAAAGGTAGCCGGCCTTCCGGTAGGCTACATGCAGTTTATTGAAATTGCCCGTGAGCTTGATAAGACAGGTATTAGAATTTTGGTATTTGATGAACCCACAGCAGTTCTTACAGAGTCAGAAGCAGAACGGCTTCTGGAAGCAATGCGTGTGATTTCATCAAAGGGCATTGCAATTATTTTTATTACTCATCGTCTAGATGAGGTAATGGCGGTAGCGGACGGGATGACGATCCTCAGAGATGGAGAGTTTGTTGCCCGAAAAGAGATTAAAGATACAAATGTGGTAGAGATTGCAGAGCTTATGATTGGTCGGAAGGTGGAGAAGCTGTTTGATGATACGATGCCTGATAACCGGACAATCCGCGATGACGAGGTTGCCGTAAGCTTAAGAAATTATAGAGTAGATATGCCTGGTGAGCAGGTAAAAGGAATTGATCTTGACATCCGTAAAGGTGAGATTTTTGGCATCGGCGGCCTAGCCGGGCAGGGTAAGCTGGGAATCCCTAATGGTATCATGGGGCTTTATAAAGCTGATGGCGAGGTGAGGATTAACGGTGAAGTCTTAAATCTGGACAAGCTGGGAGATGCTTTAGATCATAAAGTGGCCTTTGTGTCAGAGGACAGAAGAGGTGTGGGCCTTCTTCTCAATGAAAGCATTGAACAAAATATTATTTTTTCTGCTATGCAGACAAATAATCGATTTTTAAAGAAGATTGGCTGGATGAAGCTTTACGATACAGCAGCTTCCAGGGCCCATGCGGAAGAGATGGTAGAGACTCTGGATATTCGCTGTACTGGTATCAGGCAGGCGGCGGGAAGTCTGTCTGGGGGAAACCAGCAGAAGGTATGCTTGGCAAGGGCCCTGACTCTGGAGCCGGATATTCTGTTTGTATCTGAGCCTACAAGAGGTATTGATATCGGGGCAAAGAAGTTGGTGCTGGAGTACTTGGCAAAGCTGAATAGGGAAGCTGGCATGACTGTAATTATTGTATCCTCAGAGCTGGTAGAGCTTCGTTCTATTTCTGATAGGATTGCAATCGTATCAGATGGAAAATTAGCATGTATTCTGTCTCCAGATGATTCGGATGCTAACTTTGGTCTAGCTATGTCTGGCGCTTGGAAAGGAGGTCTGGAAGATGAATAATCCTCTGAAAACATTAGTAAATAAATTCGGCCTTCCCCGTATTATCATTGTAGCGTTCTTTCTAGTTTTAGTGACTGCTGCAGGGGGATTCCACATGAATCTTATGCAGCTTTTAGGTGATTGTCTACGCCGCTGGGGTATGTTCGGAATTCTGGCCCTTGCCATGGTGCCAGCAGTACAGTGCGGAATCGGCCTGAATTTTGGTATTTCTATGGGCATTGTAGGCGGTTTGCTGGGGGGGCTGATCGTAATCCAGCTAAGGATTGCGGAAACACAGTTTCTGGTTGATATTCATCCGCTGTTTGCTATGTGGGTCGCTATTTTGATAGCAATTGTGATCGGTGTTATCTTGGCTACTGGAATCGGATATCTTTATGGACTTCTTCTGAACCGTGTAAAAGGATCTGAGATGACAGTTACCACTTATGTGGGATTTTCTATTATTGCATGTATGAATATGTTTTGGATGCTTTTACCCTTTACTGATGGTGAGCTGATCTGGCCGAATGCCGGAAAGGGCCTTCGTAATACAATTTCCCTTGCCGCATCCTTTAGTGGAGTTATGAATAATACTTTCGCATTTAATATCGGAGATCTGACAATTCCCACAGGACTTTTGTTATTCTTCTTCCTTATGTGCTTTTTGGTATGGGTGTTCATGCGTTCCAAGACAGGCATGGCAATGAGCGCTGCAGGGGCGAACCCAATGTTTGCCAGGGCATCTGGAATTAATGTCAATAAGATGCGTTTAATTGGAACCACTATATCCACGGTTTTAGCTGCAGTAGGTATTTTGGTATATGCACAGGGCTTTGGTTTTATGCAGCTCTATAATGGACCTATGATGATGGGCTTTTCATCTGTTGCGGCTGTATTGATCGGCGGTGCAAGCCCCACTCGAGCTCGCATTCCTCATGTTCTGATTGGTACCTTCCTTTTCCAGGGCATTCTGGCACTGGGACTTCCAGTAGCAAACCAGATTATCCCAGAAGGAAACTTATCCGAAGTTATGCGTTTGATTATCTCCAATGGTATTATTATTTACGCATTGACTCAGACGAAGGGAGGCAGCGGCCGTGAATAAGAAAATTTCGGATCTTTTGTTTAAGAATAAGGTTGTTATTCTGTTTGTATTCCTTTGTATTGGTGCAACCATTGCTTCCAAACAGCCCCTTACCTTTGTCATTCCGGAGCTGTTCACCCGTATTGCAAGAAATTCATTTATTGTATTGTCCTTGATTATTCCGGTCATTGCCGGCATGGGATTGAATTTCGGCATTGTTATCGGAGCTATGGCCGCTCAGATTTCCCTGTTTCTTACCACCTATTGGGGATTTACAGGAATCAGCGGTTTCCTTCTTACAGCGGCGCTCTCCATGCCATTTTCTATATTTTTCGGCTATTTGGTAGGAAAGCTGTTTAACTGTATGAAGGGAAATGAGATGATTGGCGGCCTGGTACTGGGCTATTTTGCAGAGGGTATTTATCAGTTTATATTCCTGTTTGTATTCGGCGGCCTGATTGCCATGGACAATCCCACTTTGATGATTCCTACAGGAATAGGCGTTAAAAACACCATTGATTTAAAGGATACTGTAAAATATGCTCTTGACACAGTTCCTATGCTGACAATCATTGAAGCAGGCTTTTATCTGGCAGTCATTGGAATTATCTGCTCTACCATATTTAAGGTAGTCAAAAAGCAGGAAATAAACTGGAAGGCTGTGATAGTAAGAATCGCAGCAGTTGGAATTATCTATGGCATAACTTATATTAAGCCTGTGGAGAGTTTCCTGTCAGCGGACAGGCTGCTTCTGCTTTCTGCAATTGAGATAAGCTGTCTGGGAACTGTGCTCTGGCAGATTTTCCGCTTTGTAGAATGGACGGTTAAGAGAAGCAGGACTCCAGGGGGAGAAGTCAGTGCACGAAACAATTTTAATCTGAAACGGGCCGGTGCGAATATTGTCCTGGCCGGTGTAGTATATGGCTTAACCTATATTCCGACGCTTTACAGGGCATTGATTGCAGTAAAACTTCCGGTTATGACTTACCTGTGTATTGCAGCTCTTTGCGGATTCAACAATATCTTGATGAAGACAAGGCTGGGACAGAATATGAGGACAGTAGGGCAAAGCCGTACAGTAGCGAATGCTGCTGGCATCAATGTAGACCGCACACGTATTATTGCCATGATTTTTTCCACCGTCTTGGCAAGCTGGGGACAGCTTATTTTCCTGCAGAATGTGGGAACCTTGTCTACCTATGGAGCTCATACTCAAGTAGGACAGTTTGCAATCGCAGCATTGCTGGTAGGAGGAGCTTCTGTACAGAAGGCAACAAATAAACAGGCTTTATTGGGAATTATTCTGTTCCATACCTTGTTTATTGTATCGCCATTGGCTGGTAAGGAGTTGTTTGGTGATCCAGTAATCGGCGAATATTTCCGCGTTTTCGTATCATATGGAGTCATTGCTATGGCATTGGCAATGCATGCCTGGAAGAAACCCCAGAAATCCAAGCTGGAGACAGATGAGAAGAAATCAGATGGAGGAGATAAGGGAGAGCTTAAGGCTGCTTAAGAGCAGCATGGAATAGCTTTTGGAATTTCTGAAGATCAGGGCTGTTGCAGAACAATCGGTTTATACAGGATATGGTATAAAAATTTTACCATTGCTCCTATGTGCTGTATAAAAAATTGGTTTTGCAACAGCCCTTTATTGTATGATAGAATTCAGATATAAAAACTCGCGAACGGAAGTTCTTTATCCAATAACTTGGCAAAGGATTGCTATGAGAGTGCAGAGCCCTATGCCGATTATAGTAGGAAGCAGAATGGAAACTGTGGTCCATTTCAGGGAGCCGGTTTCTTTTTTTGTTGTAAGAATAGTCGTGAGGCAAGGCCAGTGGAAAAGGCATAGAATCAAGGTACATAGAATGGTGACAGAGGTCCAGCCATGGGCTGACAGAATGGTAAAAAGGCCAGAGGGGCCTGACAGTTCTGCTAGCCTCACAGATTGTAAATAGATTGTAAAAATTATGGGAAGTAAAAGCTCCCTGGCTGGAAAACTCAGGATAAAAGCAGTAAGGATAACGCCATCCAGCCCTATTGCATTCCCTAAGGGAGTGAGAAATCCAATTATATAGGACAATAGGCTTGAGTATGGAAAGATGGGAGAAAAAGCAGCCTGTTTTTCAGCTAGACCTGGGAGCTGTGGAAAAAAGGCGAACCATCCGTTTTCTGGGCCTGTATATGAGATATTTGCCAGAAGCCAAAGGATCAATCCAGCAGGAGCCGCTGCTGTGACAGCCTTGCTCAAGATAAATAAAGTTCGGTCAAAAGCAGAGTGAAGGATCGCTTTACCAATCTGCGGCTGTCTGTATGGAGGCAGCTCCAGAGTAAAAAAGGAAGGGGCTCCTTTCAGTAATGTATGGGACAGAAGCCATGAGGCTCCTAGAGTAAAGGCAATAACTATGAGGATTACTGATGTAAGGAAAAGGGAAGAAAGAAAAGAGCCGATTGCCGGGTTAGAGATACTGGCAGTAAAAAACAAAGGAATCAGGATAAAAAGCGTTGAGAGCCTTCCATTGCAAGGGACCAGGGAACTGGTAATGATGGCTATCAGGCGTTCTCTGCGGGAATTAATGATACGGCATTCCATGACTCCCTCAGCATTACAGCTAAGGCCCTTACCCATTGTCATACATTGCTTCCCACAGGCAGAGCATTTTTCAAACGCATGGTCTGTGTGGAAGGCTGCTCTTGGAAGGAGACCGAAGTCTTCCAAAAGGGTAAACAAAGGAAAAAATACAACCATAGGAGGAAAGATAATTGAAAGCACCAAAGCTATCATACGGTATATACCATATATCAGAGCAGAAATAAGCCATACAGGAGTATGAACAGCCAGCAATCCTGCTTCCAGTCTCTTTTCCAGCCAGAACAGCAGATTCCAGAGAATAGTAGAAGGATAAGCAGCTCCGGTTATAGACAGCCAAAAGATTCCAGTTAGAATAAGAAGCATAAAGGCAGGACCACAGAACCGCTGAGTGATGATTCGGTCAAGCAGCTCGCCCAGTCTGCAGTAATCGGTTTTGGTATGGGTCATGGTTTCTCTGGCCAGATGTTTTGGAGAGAAATCCAGGCAATCATAGTGAAAACATTCCTTTTCTGCAAGAGAGAGTGCCTGTTTTATATTTTGAATATCATTTTGGCATCGGGCACAGGAGGAAAGGACAGGAATCTGGAGTACATCATGAAGAAGACTAAGATCAATCAGAATGCCTCTTTTTATCGCTTCATCATAGAGGTTTAGACATAAAACCACAGGAGTACGGCTGGATTTTATGTAGTCTAGTGAAAGAATCTGCTTTAGAAGACAAAGGCCCTGTTCTAGACATGCAGCATCACAGACAACAAGAAGGATAGATGGGATACTGGAAGAGATAAAGTCTCTGGCAATCTGCTCATTTTCTGTGGGGGCAGAAAGCGAGTAAATTCCAGGAAGATCTACAAGAAGATATTCCTGTCCCTGGGCTTGGAAAATTCCCTGGGCTGCAGTGATGGTTGTACCGCTCCAGTTGCCGGTGGGTTCTCTGCGCCCTGTAAGGGCATTGAAGATCGTGGTTTTGCCTACATTGGGATTTCCAGCCAGGGCAACTACAATACGCTGTTCGTCCATGCATAACTCCATATATTAGCTATCTTATATTTACATATGCAGGGACAAAATTTTCAGTGAGGATAAATTCTATGAGCAGTCTTCTATCAGACGGACGAAAATTTCTGCGGCACTGGAGTCGCGAATTCCGATTATCGTATTCCGAATAAGATAAGCCCTCATTCTTTCCTGTTTTCCCTCTAAAACGCAAGAAACAACCTCTTCTGAAACAAAGCCCAGATCCTGAAGCCTGGCTGTTGTTACCTCGTCGCTCGCAATCCAGACGACTCTTCCCTTCCCTCCACACTCCATTTTATTTAAAGGAATTACCATTGGGGATAACACTCAAATTGCAGATTATTATTATAATATGCATGGGGATGAAAAATGATAAGAGATTCTTTCTGCCCTCAACTTTTCAAGAAAGGTTTCAGATTCCTCTCTTGTGCGGAATATTATGATGTTTTTTTCTTGGCTTTTTCGAAGAATTCCTTTGATTTCTGGCTTTTGAGTCTGATTAAAATTCTTTATGTAATTAAGAAATTCCGGATCAGGCTCTGTTTCAATCCAAGGCATATCTTCTCTGGGCTGTCCCATACGAGCCGCAATTCCGCTTAAGGCTACCTCTAATGGATAATCAAGCCAAAACACAGTATCACAATATTCCAATCTCAAGGGGAGTGTTCTTGTATAATTACCATCAATGATCCATGCATCCTGGAGAAGAATATCTTTTAGCTGCCTGTCAAATTCCGAGAGGGGATATATGGTTTTGTCAGGTTTATGATAGAGCATATCTAGGTAATATAATGGCAGACCTGTAAGCTCCCTTAAAACGCGCGCAAATGTGCTCTTTCCACTTCCGGGACAGCCGATTATAAGAATTCGTTTCATAGATTATATCCCTTTCTTTGAAGCAGTAAGAGGAGCAGAAAGCCCAGGAAGATATATGGGGATAGGAGAATCAATTGTCATAGAGTTCTCTGTTATCAGACAGTCAAAGGCCAGAATCCTTACGCCTGCCTCATGGGCTATGGACAGTGCAGGACCGAATTCTGGATGGGTTTTTATATTAGGTTCAAAACAGATAACAGGTTTCATCTGAATGACAAATAGAAGGAAACAAGAAAGACCATCCTTTGCCATAGCTGTTAATTCTTCCACATGTTTTAATCCCCGAAGAGTAGGTGCATCAGGAAAACGTGCAATTCCATGTTCTTCCAAAGTGACTCCCTTTACTTCCATATAACATGGCTTCCCATCATATTCAAAAGCCAGGTCGAAACGAGAACTTCCAAAGGGAATTTCTCTACGAATATGTTTGATAAGAGTCATCCCAGACAACCATTCAAGGGCAGCCTGATTTGGGGCCTGGGAGTCCATATTGATTAAAAGCGGCTCTTTCTTTTCACAGATTTTATAAACACTGATAAGAGAATAGTGAGTTTTTCTTCCCAGAGCTTCTGCATGAGGATGATACTGGACTAAAACTCTGGTTCCTGGAATTAAAAGCTCTTTACAGCGCCCTGTATTTTTAACATGACAGGTAACGATATCTTTTCCCAATTGTACCAAAGCGATAAAACGATTAGGCCGTTCCAAAAAGATACCTGTTTTAATATGCTCATACTGCATATAATTTCCCCCTTTCTCCAGATGGAATATCCTGGCTCTTATTTTACAGTAAAAATTCTTGCGTGCAACCCTAAAATATGCTACAATCGTTAAAAATTCTCCGGCAGGAAAACACGAGAAGGAAAAGAGGAGAGATTATGGATTTGATGTATCAAAGCACCAGAGGCGGTGGGAAAAATATAACAGCTTCCCAGGCAATCCTAAAAGGGCTGGCAGAGGATGGAGGACTATTCATGCCAATAGAGCTTCCAAAGCTGGATATACCTGTGGAAAGGCTGGCAGATATGAGCTATCAGGAAACAGCATATGAGGTGATGAAGCGCTTCCTTACGGATTTTACCAGGGAAGAGCTGATGGAGTGCATTAATAAGGCATATGACAGTAAGTTTGATACAAAGGAAATCGCTCCCATTGCTAAGGCAGACGGGATGTATTTTCTGGAATTATATCATGGCAATACAATTGCATTTAAGGATATGGCCCTTTCTATCCTGCCCCATCTCATGACTGTTTCAGCCAGGAAGAATCATGCAGATAAAAAAATCGTTATTTTAACAGCCACTTCCGGAGATACGGGAAAAGCGGCAATGGCTGGTTTTGCTGATGTAGAGGGAACAGAAATCATTGTATTTTATCCCAAGGGGGGCGTAAGCCCTATGCAGGAACGTCAGATGCTGACTCAAACAGGGGATAACACCCATGTAGTAGCAATCCACGGGAATTTTGATGATGCCCAGACAGGGGTGAAAACTATTTTTAATGATAGGGAATTCGAGAAAATGCTGGCAGAACGGGGATATCAGCTTTCTTCTGCTAATTCCATTAATATCGGCCGTCTGGTTCCCCAGATCGTGTATTATGTGTATGCTTATGCCAAATTACTGAAAAACGGAGAAATTGAAAAGGGAGAAAAGATAAATGTCACGGTGCCTACAGGAAATTTTGGCAATATTCTTGCGGCGTATTTTGCAAAGCAGATGGGTCTTCCGATTGATAAGCTGATCTGTGCATCGAATGACAACAAGGTTCTGTATGATTTCTTTATGACTGGCACATATGATAAAAACCGGGAATTTATCCTGACCAGTTCTCCCTCCATGGACATCCTGGTTTCCAGCAACTTAGAACGTCTGATTTATCTGAGCACAGGCTGCGATGCAGCTAAGAACAGGGCTTTGATGGAAGAGCTTTCTCTAAAAGGAAAATATACGGTTACACCGGACATGAGGGAAAGAATTGAGGATTTTTGTGGCGGATATGCAGTGCAGAAGGAGACTGCAGAGGCAATTTCCAAACTGTTCCATGATACTGGCTATGTGATCGATACCCATACAGGAGTAGCGGCCGCTGTATATAGGAAATATGTGGAACAGACAGGAGATGAGAAGAAAACCGTAATTGTCTCCACTGCCAGCCCCTATAAATTTTCCAGAAGCGTAGCAGAGGCATTAGACATTAAGAGCAGTGACTATGAGGAGCTGGCAGACCTGTCAGAGTTTGAGGTTGTAGATGCGCTTAACAGAGCGACAAATATGCCGATTCCCCAAGCTGTGGAGGAAATCCGTTTAGCAGTATATCGCCATGACAAGGAATGCGATGCGGACAAGATGAAAGAAATAGTATCCAGTCTGCTGCCATAGAAGAGCTTGATAAAGGGTTTGTGTGTCAAAAAAGTTACGGGCAGAAAAAATTTTGATACGTTTCCTGAACAGGCTGTCTGGGGTCTGAACTATGTGAGATAAAAAATAGATAAGCACTGGAGCGTGAGGCTATTGATTACAGCGTAATTTGTGGGGCAGATGGCAGCAGTACCCATAGTTTTTATGGAGCAGGGAACGAAGGCAAAATAAAAAATGCTGGATAAAATAGCTGACTGTCCCTTCCCAAACAGGTGGAAATGGTATATAATGTAAGGCGGAAGTGAAAATCGGCCTTATTGGGGCCAGGTAAACAATTGGAGGTTGATGAGCAATGTTAGTTTCAGCAAAAGAAATGCTTGAAAAAGCAAGAGACGGCAAGTATGCAGTAGGTCAGTTTAATATCAATAACCTTGAGTGGACAAAGTCTGTCCTGCTTACAGCAGAAGAGTTGAAATCCCCTGTGATTCTGGGTGTATCAGAAGGTGCAGGAAAGTATATGACAGGATTTAAGACAGTAGCCGCTATGGTTAAGGCTATGATTGAAGAATTGAATATTACAGTTCCGGTAGCGCTCCATTTGGATCATGGTTCTTATGAGGGATGTTATAAATGTATTGAAGCAGGCTTTTCTTCTATTATGTTTGACGGTTCCCATTATCCCATCGCTGAAAATGTGGAAAAAACCAAAGAGTTGGTTAAGATTTGCGCAGAAAAGGGAATGTCTCTGGAGGCAGAAGTTGGTTCAATCGGCGGCGAAGAAGATGGAGTGGTAGGTCTTGGAGAGTGTGCAGATCCTAAGGAGTGTAAGGCGATTGCTGAACTGGGTGTGGACATGCTGGCTGCTGGTATTGGCAATATCCATGGCAAGTATCCGGAAAACTGGCCTGGTTTAAGATTTGACGTATTGGAAGATGTGAAGAAGGAAGTAGGCAGCATGCCGCTGGTTCTTCACGGAGGTACAGGTATTCCAGAGGACATGATTAAAAAGGCTATCAGCCTGGGGGTTGCTAAGATTAATGTAAACACGGAATGCCAGTTAAGCTTTGCAGCAGCGACCCGTGAATATGTTGAAGCAGGAAAGGATTTACAGGGCAAGGGATTTGATCCGCGTAAGCTGCTGGCTCCAGGCGCAGAGGCAATCAAGCAGACCGTAAAGGAAAAGATGGAGCTGTTTGGTTCTGTTGGAAAGGCTTGAAAATAGTATAAAAATCCGGCTTGGCCGCTGCCTTGTGCGGCGCGTCCTTTGGTATATATATGCCGGAAGCTTTGTTAAAGCAGGGGGCGCTGTATAGATTTGGCAGTCTGAAGATTTATGGTAGATGTCAGGTTTATACGGCACTCCTGTTTTGTTTCATATATCCTTTACTATAGGCCTGTTGGGGGAGAGAAAAGAGAGAGGAAAGTGGAAATTCTATGAGCGAAATGGTGAATGTGGCTGAGGTGTTCGGAAAAAATGTATTTAATGAAACCGTTATGAGGGAACGCCTGCCTAAAAATGTATTTAAAAAATTAAAACAGACGATTGAAAAGGGGACAGAGCTGGACCCTTCGATAGCGGATGTAGTTGCTCATGCCATGAAAGATTGGGCCATTGAACATGGAGCAACTCATTATACTCACTGGTTCCAGCCCCTTACAGGCGTTACAGCTGAGAAACATGATTCTTTTATCTCTGCTCCTGGACCAGAAGGAAAGGTAATTATGGAATTTTCTGGAAAAGAGTTGATTAAAGGGGAATCCGATGCATCTTCTTTTCCGTCAGGCGGCCTTAGGGCAACATTTGAAGCGAGAGGCTATACAGCATGGGATTGCACCTCCCCGGCGTTTTTAAGAGAAGATGCAATTGGTGTGACTCTTTGTATTCCTACAGCCTTTTGTACCTATAAGGGAGAAGCCTTGGACCAGAAAACTCCTCTTCTTCGTTCCATGCAGGCAATTGATGAACAGTCTTTGCGTATTCTCCGGCTTTTTGGCAATACAACGGCAAGAAGAGTAATCCCTTCTGTAGGGCCGGAGCAGGAGTATTTTTTGGTAGATAAGGCAAAATATTTAAAAAGGAAAGATCTGATTTATACAGGGAGGACATTGTTCGGTGCTATGCCGGCAAAGGGGCAGGAGCTGTCAGATCACTATTATGGAGCAATCCGTGAACGAATAGGGTCTTTTATGAATGAGGTAAATCACGAACTCTGGAAGCTTGGCGTAACTGCTAAGACTCAGCATAATGAAGTCGCTCCAGCTCAGCATGAGCTGGCTCCTATTTATGCCCAGGTAAATCTGGCAGTGGACCATAATCAAATGATTATGGAGACGCTAAAAAAGGTGGCCGACCGTCACGGTCTTACCTGCCTTCTTCATGAAAAGCCTTTTGCTGGTGTAAATGGATCGGGAAAGCATAACAATTGGTCTTTAATATCAGATGATGGAATCAATCTTTTGAATCCAGGAGATACACCCCATGAAAACATCCAGTTCCTTTTGGTTCTGGCATGTATTTTAAAGGCAGTAGATGTCCATGCGGACCTTTTAAGAGAATCTGCTTCAGATGTGGGAAATGATTTAAGATTAGGAGGAAACGAAGCTCCGCCTGCAATCATATCAGTATTTTTAGGAGATCAGCTGGAGGATGTGATTGAGCAGCTCTGCAGCACTGGAGAGGCTACTTATTCCAAACAGGGGGGGATTCTAAAAACAGGTGTAGCCACATTGCCCGATCTATATCAGGATGTTACGGATCGAAACAGGACATCGCCTTTTGCTTTTACCAATAACAAGTTTGAATTTCGTATGGTAGGTTCTTCGGACTCTGTCGCATCCTCTAATGTAGTGCTGAACACGATCGTGGCTGAAGCATTTAAAGAAGCGGCAGATATACTGGAAAAAGCCGAGGATTTTGACATGGCAGCACATAATCTGATTAAAAATATGTTTACAGAGCACAGCAGAATTATTTTTAATGGAAATGGTTATTCCTCGTCCTGGGTAAAGGAAGCAAAGAGGAGGGGACTTCCCAATATTACGTGCATGGTGGATGCCATTCCAACTCTCACAACGGAAAAGGCAGTAAAGCTTTTTGAAACCTTCCATGTATTTACTCGTGCAGAGCTGGAATCAAGATCTGAGGTAGAATATGACTCTTATTCCAAGATGATTAATATTGAGGCAATGGCAATGATAAATATTGCTGGGAAACAGATTATTCCAGCAGTTATCCGATATGCGGCAAGCTTGGCAGATTCTATGGGAAAGATCAGTTCTGCATGTCCAGAAGCAGATACTACAGTCCAGAGAGAACTGCTTCTTGAGACATCAGCCTGTTTATCAGAAATGAAAACCGCATTGGTAGAGCTGGCAGACATATGCGAACAATGCAGGAACATTAAGGAAAGCAGAGAAAGAGCCAATGCATTCCGCAGACAGGTGGTGCCAGCAATGGAACGGCTGCGTACACCGGCAGATGTTTTAGAAAAGATTGTGGATAAATCTGTGTGGCCTCTTCCATCATATGGTGATCTATTATTTGAGGTATAGAATCAGAGTTATCACAATGTGGAAAAGTAAAATGGATTCTGCCCTATTTCTCAGTGTGGGAAAGAAAACTCCCACAAGTGCAGAAAAACTGATAGGATATAAGAAGTTAAGATATGGAAGCAGCAAGCTATAGCCTAAAATTACCGATATGTGATAAAGAATATGTGTAAGAGATAAAAGATATCCCCGAAAAGCAGAAGATAATATACATTCCTGTTTTTCGGGGATATTGTAACTTTTTAAATTATTTTGGTCCTCCTGTCTGTCCCGGACTTAAATCATCTCCTGAGCTGGTAGCTTTGTTAGAGTAAGAAGAGCTGGAACTAGGGGCAGTGGGACTGCCTGAGGAGCCGGGGTTAGTGGCGCTGTCTGGCGTACCAGTTACAACACCTGTGGAAGAACCATTTAAGGAGCTGCTGGAGCCGCCAGGTGTATTGGAAGAAGAGGAACCGCCTGGAGTTCCAGTTACGACATTAGAATTAGAGGTACTGCCGGAAGGGCTGCTGTTTGAGGAGGTATTTCCTGAACCGCCTGGAGCGCCGGATGAAGTTCCGCCAGCAGTGTAAAGGCCGTTGGAAGAAAAGGTATATTGTACACCATCAATGGTTAAGGTAGTATTGGCAGCCATTTTTCCAGTGGAAGGATCTAGGTAATAGTAATCGTTATTCAGATTCAGCCATCCCTTATGCATATGTCCAGCACTGTTAAAATAATACCAGGAACCATCAATTTGTTTCCAATTGTGGGACATGGAACCATTTTCCAAATCCATATAATAACGATTACCATTGCTGTCAGTCAGCCATCCCACTGCCATGGAACCATCACTGTTAAGGTAATAATATATATTATTAAGCTGCTTCCAGCCAGTAGCCATTTTTCCATTTTCTTCGAAGTAGTACCAGGAATTTTTAATCTTTTGCCAGCCAAAAGAACAGCGGCCGTCTTCCTTAAAGAAATACCATCCGTTATCCATATTCCGCCATCCGGTAGCCATAGCTCCATCTGATTTTAAAAAGTAATATTTGTCGGTTCCATCTACATGAACCCATCCGGTTTTCATGATACCATCATCCTGAAGATAATAATATTTGCCATCTACCGTGATCCATCCGGTAGACATTGGGCCAGATGGAGAAAAATAATACCAGGAGTTGTTGATTTTTTTCCATCCTGTAACCATAAGGCCTGTATTGTCATCCATGTAGTAATAGTTGTTATCTGTTGTGTGGAGCCAGCCCTTACGAAGAGAGCCATCATCATTTATATATGTCCATGAAGAGCCCTTTGCTGTCCAGTCAGCAAACACAGGAATACAAGGGGTAAGGCTCAGAATCCCTATAAGGCCAGAACAGACAGCACATACCCTGAGTTTGTTGAAATTCATCTGATGTTTCCTCCTTTTATTATTAGTATTATTCTCTGCCATTAACCGTTAGGTTGAAAATAAGAGATGCGTTACTTCGTTTTCCTCTGCCATTTAACCATTAACTTGATGACAAGAGATGATTTCCTGATTATATCGTCAGGATACATCTTATGCCCTGTCAGAGGATGGAGACGAGCTGTCCTGAATATTATCCTTCCTGTGAGCAAGCATAAATCGATGTTGATATAATCCTGCCGATATTATACCATATATGGAAGGAAAAGGGATAACGTTTTTATTACAATTTACAGATCGTCCTTCAATTTTTGATGATAATCTTTCGCATAACGGTACATAATCAGGGTGTAATCTCCAAATTCTTCCCCTAAAGAGCTTTTATATACAGCCCAAAGTGCCCAAAGAAAGCCTCCTAAAGCTACATAAGCAAAGATGACAAAACGCTCTTCTTCAGTCCAGTCCCTTTCCAGGTAAAGCTGAGCCAGCTGATGGATTTCTTCCTCTTCATAATAGGAATAAATGGAGCACATGGCAACATCAATCAGTGGATCACACATGCCGGCATATTCCCAGTCAATGAGGCGTAGTTCTTCATTTTCCAGTATAAGGAAGTTATCCGCATTACTGTCAATGTGGGACAGGGTCTTGGGGCGGTTCATGGAAGCCAATTTGTTTACAATCTGCTCCATCCGATAAAGCACTTCATCATAATCTTCAAACAAAATATTTTCGTGAGTTTTACATAATTTCTCATAAAATTTAATCCGTTCCCAAATATCAAAACTGTGCTCCACCTGGATATGGGAGTTATGGAAATGACGAAGAAGCTTCATACAGCGTTCCATATCGTCAAGATTTTTTGCATTTGCAGTGTGGGAGTTTTCGTAATAGCAGGAAATCTTATATCCAATATCATGATCAAAGTAAATAATCTGCTCTGTAATACCTAAAGACTTTATTGCTTCATAGACTTTTCCTTCCTGCTGACGGTTAATCAAAAGACCTGTTCCGGGCCCAGGGATTCGACAAATATAAGACTTGCCCTGGATCTCAAAGAGAAAGGATTTATTCGTCATACCTGATTTCAGGCAGCGAAGGCTGTGAATAGAAGATTCCTCAACATGAAAAACCCGAGCTACTAGTTCAAGAGCATGATTATTGGAATGAGTCTGATATCTACTGTCAAAACGCCGCAGTTCCTCTAGATTTTCAAATTCATAAACCTGATTTTCAGGCTGGCAGTTTGCATACATAGCTGCAGAAGCTTTATTATAGGAAAGAGAAGCGGCCAGAGGATTTCCATGTTCTTTCAAACGTTTTGCTGCTATTCCATTTACCATTTCCATATAGACGTGTTCCCAGTAAAACTCTTCTGTTCCTGGCATATGGTAATAGGCTTCTAATACAGGAAGAAAAGAATTTGAAAATTCTGCGGAAAAAAATACAGGCCCATACATAAACCAGGAATGTTCCCCTCCGATTTGAATGTCTGTAATCACTTTCTTCTTATTAAAGCGGACACACCATTCCCGTGTGCGTTCATTGGTATGACAAAGAGAGTACCAGGCATTACACTCATAGCGATGGAACATATTGTTGCGTATCCAGTTATCAGAGGAAAGGAGGTACATATTGCGACCCTTCAATAAATGGCTGGCGCGATAAACAGTAGTTAAGGTGTTTTTGCAGGAATATTCAGGATTATATAGAAGTTTAACCTGATATTTATCAATCAGGTATTCAAATTTTTCTTTCAAATAGCCTACCACAATGGTAATATCCCGAATACCAGATTCGTGGAGCTGGCAAATCTGGCGTTCAATCATCCGTTCGCCGAACACCTCAAGAAGGCCCTTTGGCATTTCAAAGGTGAGAGGGACAAAACGGGAACCAAAGCCAGCAGCCATAATTACTGCTCCGTCTACTTGACAGCCTTCTAATAACTCCTTACCTTTAGAAAGAAGATTAAGCTGTCCTCCATCTCCAGGGGCTATATATCTCTCCTGAATAGATTCCTTTATTAAATGATTCACTGTACCAAGGGAAACATCAAGTGCCCGAGCAAGTTCTCTTTGAGAAATTCCCGGTGTCTCCATAATACTTCGGCATATCAGTCCATAGTAATTCAATTTCAAATACCTCCATAAATGTTCAGAAAAAAGGATAAACATTAATATATGAACATTATACCATGAAAAGGTAAAATTTCAAGAAAAAAGGGAAAAAACCAGATGGAATAGAAAATTGCATCTCTTGAGATACAATTTTCGATAAAACTTCGGTTTTCGTAAAAATTTCGTAAGAAAATGCACAGATAAAAGTTATGGTATTTTGCGTGAAAGTGTATTATACTGTGTTTGTGTGATGGAGAGGTAAAGAGCTTTCCAGGAAAATATCAATCATTGTCCTGATTTCAGCGGCAAATTAGAAAAAATCTAAAAAAAGTATTGATAATTTCCAATATTGGAAGTATAATGGCCTCGTAATGCAATTAGGAATTTCAGAAAAAGTATTTCAAAAACAAAAA
>JBCLQJ010000006.1:0-217155 GCA_041223545.1 Lachnospiraceae bacterium 62-35
TCCGCCCCCATTCGTATAATGGCGGACAGACTCCGTTTGAAGCACGAACTAAAAGATAATTTTTCGAACTAAATGTTGCAAAAATGCTTAACCACTACAGTATGTGCCGTTTTTGCCGGAGCGTCCGTTGTGCCGTGTCAGTTTCAATCCAAAATCCCTCTTTCCTTTTTCCAGATTTCCGGGCTGGCGGGAGGGCTGCGAAACTGCCGAACCTGCGGGGCTTGCGTCAGGTAATAACCCAGTACGAATTGGCGCAGGCTCCAACTCTAGCTGGGCAAGGCGTTTCACCCTTGACCCAATAAGGACTGCCGCCCTTAACCCGCCAATGGGCTTTGCCCCTTGACCCCAACAGGGCGCTTCGCCCCTGTACCCAGAGCAGAGAGATTGCATCCTCTGCACTCCTGCTACAAATGCTAAAAATATATATTCGTCAACTATCTATTTTTAGGTATTCACACGGATGATTCCAAACGAAAACCGATAATCAGAATTACATTACACAACATAATTCTGATTATCGGTTTGAAATTTTGCCTTTTTCTTTTGTGTGTACAGTTTAACAAATGCGATTTAAAAAACAGCTTTAAATCCATCATTCTTTTGTTTCTTCCAAATATTCTGTCAAATCCTTTATCAACTGATTTGTACGAACCTGTTTCCCAGCATTGTTCAGATGCAAATTTGTATCAAAAAAATAATCACATGGATAGATGTAATCTGTATAATGCGAAATAACAGGAGCATTCATTTTTTCTTTCAGTTCATTTTCAAAATTGATAAAATCTTCATCGCTTGAGCGGTTAGATGTATCAGCAATTGGGTAACCTGCCAGCAACAGCGTGGCACCTTTCGATTCCAGATATTCCTTCAAATTATTAAGCCGTTCCACCACATTATCAGATATGTCCGGAACACCGCTCTGATACTCGCTGAAATCATATTCACACCCACTGTCTTCCCATTCGATATCGCCATATTCATTAAAAGCGGATCTGCTGTATACCCCGCCTGCATCTATATTCCCGCCTTCCGTCATCCATAAGGAAATACATTTTTTTAAATAGACAGGATAGGCTTCAAGCATAGGTTTCACATCCTCCCTACGCAAAATCCTCCACAAACCAAAGTGGTTCTCTATAGTAATCCATGCCAATGCCTTATCATTGATTTCTCCATCATCCGCATAGGAATTATGGCATATAATGTATATATCCCCTTCGTTTACATTCAGCAAAGCCATTCTTTCATGAAATACATTACCCAAACCTCCATTCAGCCCCATATTGACGACCGGCATATGAATGGCTTCCTCTATTTTTTCCGATTCTATACCAAATGACAGATTGGAATTCCCAAGCAGCACTATTTTGGGCTCATTAATATTTTCAGCCCGTTCTACCTTGTCTATCAGTGAGGCCTGATAATTCATCAGGTATTGAGGTGATAATTTAATCAAAAAAAATACAATCATCCCAAACAATACAGCCAGCTTTACCACAAAAACAATACCACTCTTAAAATTGAAAGTAAATAAACTGTGTTTGTCCATTTTCCGCTCCATATACTCCAAAAACAAATAAAACCAACAGCATCATAATATATGCCAGCCACCGATATACAATCTGCTGTTCAAGTACTCTTTTTTTCCAGTCAATGCCCTGCAATTGTAAATAATCTGTATAAAACAAAAAACTCAAGGAAAATAGCAATATGGCCAGCGCGGAGTAGCTTCCAAACATCCCAAGCAGGCTATCACTCAACACATATGGAAGATGAAACTCCCTATAAATTTTCAACTGTATCTCCAATGCCCCACGAAGACTTTTTGCCCTGAAATAGAGCCATGTATAATCCACTAACAGAAATGTAAACAGGCCACCTGAAATTTTCCATCCCAAAGCATCTGTATTAATTTTCAAATACTGGATTATTTTTGCTGAATATGGCTTCAACCAATCATATAAGACCATATATAATCCATTCAGGCCTCCCCATGCCACATAAGCCCAGGATGCCCCATGCCACAAACCAGAACACAGGAATACTACCATGACATTTATGTATTTTCTTATTTTACCTTTACGGTTGCCACCTAAGGGGATGTAAAGGTAATCGGTAAACCACGTTGTCAGGGAAATATGCCACCGTTGCCAGAACTCCCTGACATCCACCGCCAGATATGGTGCTTTGAAATTCTCCTGCAACTGATATCCGAGTATTTTTGCGCTTCCTATCGCAATTTGTGTATATCCATGAAAATCACAATAAATCTGAAACGCAAATAGTATAATACACATGGCAACAGCCATTCCATGATAAGATGCATAATCATCCAATATTGGATCAACGATGGTTGAAATCCTGTCCGCTATGATCAGTTTCAGAAACAGACCGTATGCCATAGTGAGCAGACCGTATTTGGCATTGTCTACATGAAAATCAGCCGGATTATTAATCTGCTTCAACAAATTCTTTGACCGTTCAATTGGCCCTGCCACAAGCTGAGGGAAAAAAGAAACAAACAATGCATATTTAAAAATATTTTTTTCGGCACATATATCACCACGGTACACATCAATAGTATATCCCAGTGCTTGAAATGTGTAAAAAGAAATACCCACCGGCAATAAAATATCATACTCTGGTTTATTAAAAATAATCCCTATATGATTCAGTACCATATTTAAGTTTTGAAATGCGAAATCAAAATATTTAAAGAAAAACAATATGGATAAGTTTGCAAAACAACATAGAAACACAATCATTTTGCAGTAACGCAATATTTTTTTCTTTTCCCATCTTCTTTTTTTTATAAATTGCAGAAATATGCCACCCGTCCATGTAACGATTGTAGAAAATAAGATCAGTAATGCATATTTCATATTCCAACACATATAAAAATAGTAACTGACGCATAAAAGCCATATATATTTTACTCTTTTAGGCATTACAAAATAGAATAAAACGACTAATGGTAAAAAAATTAAAAACTGCAATGAATTAAATTGCACAATTCCCTCCTCCATCTTCTTAACCGTTCCTAAAAAGTGTACTTTTCTGATTTTAGATTGTGTCCAATGCAACAACTCTAATTATACCAAAGTTTTCCGAAAAAGCAATAAAAACGTAATGAAGATTGCACAATCAAATGCTGTTTCGTGGGCAGTACGGAAAAGTACAGTTTTCCGATTTGTAATATATCCCAAAAACTTAACCTTTTCCGAATTTCTTAGCCTTATCATGGAATGTGCTTTCTGCCATATGACAGGCTTCTGCGGCTTCTTTCTGCGTCAGTTTCTTGTTTTTCCATGCTTTATGAACCTCATAGAAATTATCCGGCAATGGTTTGGGCGGCCTGCCGAACTTTACGCCCCTTGCTTTTGCGGCTACAATGCCCTCTGCCTGCCTCTGCCTGATATTCAGCCGTTCGTTCTCCGCCACATAAGAGAGCAAAGCCAGTACAATATCACTGATAAATGTCCCAAGCAGATTTTTCTCCCGTCTGGTATCCAGCAGGGGCATATCAATCACAACAATATCTGCGCCCTTTTCTTTCGTGATGATCCTCCACTGCTCATTTAAATCCGCATAATTCCTGCCTAGCCGGTCAATGGACTTTACAAACAGCACCGTATTTTTATTCAGTTTCCGTAACAGCTTCTTGTATTGTGGTCTGTCAAAATTTTTACCTGACAGCTTATCCATATAAATATTTGCTTCTGGCACACCCATTTCAAGAAGCGCTATCCGCTGCCTGTCCTCATTCTGTTCCCGGCTGCTGACACGCATATAGCCAAGTAACTTTTTATCCTCCATGCCTATACCTCCATGTAAAAATTGCCCCATACCTACAGGCACAGGACATTATCCAGGGTATCACCCTGTACCATCTTTTATTGTTTTCCGTCCCTAAAACGCTCAAAAGCGCCATTTTCATGTTCTCCTTATCTCTGTACTCATCTCGCAAAGCGAAAGCACCGGAACCAGTGAAGGCTCCCTAACGTGAGTGCGCCATGCTCGCCCACGTCAAAGACGGCTCCCATTTCCGTATCAGGAAATCAAAACGCGCCGCGCCCGCCTTGATTTTTCACGGGAACAAGCCGCCATGCCGCACGGCAGCCGGAAAAGCACCCCCAGAACGGGCATTTCTTCCGTCCGAGGCTTCCCTGATGTCTGATATCTCCACAGTGTCCCAAAGGGAAAATACCGGCTCCGTACCCACTGTTTCGACCGTAAAACGCCCCCAAATCAGGCAATATCCTTCCTACCCGGCAGGGGCTTGAAGCCGTGTTCTTTGGCGTATGCCCTCGCCGCCGCCCACCGTTTCTCACTGTAGGGCGGAACCAGCCGGGACTTATCCAGAATATAAGTCACGCTCCCTTCCGGCGTGGACTTCTCCAAACGGCACAGGAGCGGATACTTTTTACTGAACTCCGCCAGCCGCCGCTTCAAGTCCGCATTAAATGTATAAACGCTTGCTTCCTTCTCACCCTCGTTGAAATTGACGATAGTTTCTTTTTCATACTTAGACTGATTATTATCACGCTTGGAAGCCACTAAAATCTGCTGTATTATCACGCTTGAGAGCTGCCACTATATATAGTGGCTGAATTAGTATATATCGATATGGTATACCAGCCTCTTTTAAATTGTATTTCATGAAGGATTCTATCCTTCAAATACATTTTAAGGAGGTTTTCTTTATGTTCAAGAAAACAAGAGTGAGGCAGATCATAGAGCTGCTTCAAAAAAATCTAAGCGACCAGGAAATTTCTGGTGTTCTTGGCGTCTCCCGAAATTCTGTTGCGCGGATCAGGCAGGCTTCCGATGAGCACCGCAAGGAATGGGATGAACTTCTCATGATGTCTGATGATGAATTATATCATTTCTTTTATCCTGATAAGTTCAAACCCAAAAGCAGCTATGCGTCGGTTGACTATGCGTATGTCCATAGTGAGCTCAGTAAGGTCGGGGGTACCGGAGTGCTTCTTTGGGAGGAATACTGTGAAAAATGTTAGAATGAAAGTAAAAAAGCCTGTTCTTATCCTGCATTTGCCAGAGGCTGCAAAAGATATACTGTCAGCAGGAATTATACCAGCCATGCGGAGCATAAACCGGGCGTTGCACTTGAGGCCCGCTGGTCAGGTCCGGCAATGAGTTATATCGATCCGGATAAGAATACGGAATGTAGGGCATACCTGTTTGTTGCAGCATTTCCTTGCAGCCAGTATACCTATGTTGAAGCTGCTGCATCCATGAATCAGTCGGACTGGCTGTACTGTAATGTGCATATGCTTGAATTCTTTGAGGGCTCTCCTGTGAAGATCATATGCGACAACCTGAAAACCGGAGTTATCACTCATCCGAAGCATGGGGAGACCGTTTTAAATGATGCATACTTATCTTTTGCTGAGCATTATCAGGCCGCAATCATGCCGGCGGAAGTCAGAAAACCCAAGCAGAAGCCGAGCGTAGAAGGTTCTGTAGGAAAGACAGCAAGAAAGATCATTGGCATGTTAAGAAATGGAAGCAGAAAGATTATTTTTGAAATCGAAGAGAAACCGATGCTGAGAACTTTGCCCCTGATGCCTTTTGAGATATGTGAATGGTCCTATAATCATAAGGTTGGTCCAAACTCACATATATGGTTTGATAAAGGGCAGTACTCCGTTCCCGGTAATTATCTGAACGGATATGTTGATGCAAGGTATAACAACTCAATGGTTTCTATTTATTCGTCACATAAACTTATTGCAGAACATAAGCGTCTTCCGGCAGGCATAAAAAACGGTAAACGGACAAAAGGCTCCCGCCTTCCTTATCCGTTATACGTTCCTGAAACCGTAGAATCAACCACTGCAAAAGCTGAAAAAACAGGCTCCAATACAAAAACCGTGGTATGCAGGATCTGCGATAATGCAAAAATAAAGGAACTGGCTCTTATGGATGTCAGAACAGTCCTTGACATAGCAGGCATATATGGAGGACGACATAAGCGGAACAATCAGCCACGACAGATTTTTGAAGCTGTCCGCAGAGTTTGAAGCGGAACAGTGGGAACTGAGAAAAAGTCAAGGCAGACTAGCAGGAAGTTGATACCTACGAACAGAACAAGAGCGACTTTGACAGCTTTTCTGCAATTATCCGTAAGTATGTGGGGATAAAGGAACTCACCCTCGCAATCGTCAATGAATTTATCAAGAAAATCATAGTCTATGCCCCGGAAAAGGTGGACGGGAAACGGGTACAGAAAGTGGATATTGTTTTCAACTTTGTAGGGGAAATCAATTTCCTTTCTGCCATACAACCGAAACGACAAGGCGCATAGGAACTCGAAAAGACGGTACAGCCCTTGTAATTGGGGCTATACCGCCTAATCTGAAATTACTTCCTTATAACTTGAAACCCTTGATTTTACTGGTTTTCTTTACTCAAAGTTTTCATCGTCGGGAATAACAACACATCCCTTATTGCCGCTGAATCTGTCAACAGCATAACCATCCTGTCGATGCCGAATCCGATTCCTCCAGTAGGCGGCATTCCGATTTCCAACGCATTCAGGAAATCCTCGTCTGTATGATTTGCTTCTTCATCGCCCTGAGCAAAGAGCTCCTCCTGGGCGGCAAAGCGCTCCCTCTGGTCAATGGGGTCATTTAATTCAGAGTAGGCATTGGCCATCTCCCAGCCATTCATGAAGAATTCAAAACGCTCCGTGTATTCTGGATTTTCCGGCTTCTTCTTGGTAAGGGGAGAAATCTCAATCGGATGATCCATGACAAAAGTAGGCTGGATCAGATGCTCTTCTACAAATTCTTCAAAGAACAGGCTTAAAATATCACCCTTTTTATGCCTTTCCTCAAACTCTACGTGTTTTTCCTTTGCAACAGCTCTGGCCTCTTCCAGAGTTTTAATTTCATTGAAATCAATGCCTGCATACTTTTTGACTGCATCAACCATGGTGATTCTCTCAAAAGGCTTTCCCAGATCCATTTCAATGCCATTATAGGTAATCGTAGTCGTTCCTAATACCTCCCGCGCCACAAAACGATACAGGTTTTCTGTCAGATCCATCATGCCATTATAATCCGTATAGGCTTGGTATAGCTCCATCAAAGTAAACTCCGGATTATGCCTGGTATCAAGCCCTTCGTTTCGGAAAACTCTGCCGATTTCATATACTCGCTCCAGCCCCCCTACAATCAGCCTTTTTAAATATAACTCCAGGGAAATACGCAGCTTTAGATCCTCATCCAATGCATTAAAATGAGTTTCAAACGGTCTTGCCGCAGCTCCTCCTGCATTGGCTACGAGCATAGGAGTTTCCACCTCTATAAAACCCTCCTGGCTTAAATACCGGCGGATGCTCGCAATAATTTGAGAACGCTTAATAAAGGTATCCTTTACCTCTGCATTCATAATCAGATCCACATATCTCTGGCGGTAACGGAGATCGGTATTAGTGAGGCCATGGAACTTTTCAGGAAGTATCTGCAGGCTTTTAGAAAGCAGGACTACCTCTTCTGCATGGATGGAGATTTCTCCTGTTTTAGTGGTAAACACAGTTCCCCTCAGGCCCACAATATCACCGATATCCATTTTTTTAAATTCTTTATAAGGCTCTTCACCAATACTATCCCTTGCTACATAGGACTGGATATTGCCTTTCAAATCCTGAATGTTGCAAAAAGATGCCTTACCCATTACACGCTTAGACATCATACGGCCTGCAATAGTAACTTCCTTTCCCTCCAACTCTTCATAACGCTCTCTAATATCCGTACTATGGGCATTTACATCATATTTTGTAATCTGAAATGGATCCTTTCCTGCCTCCTGAAGCTCTGCCAGCTTTTCCCGGCGTACCTTCAGAAGCTGGTTTAAGTCCTGTTCCTTTACCACTGCCTGCTTCTGCTCTCCTGCCACTTTTGCCACTCCTTTATCCCTGTTTTCATAAAGTCCGGCTGCTCTGGCCCTATGCCATTAACAGCCGGAAAATTTTTATACTCTTTGTATTTCCAAAATCTTATACTGAATCACGCCCATCTGGGTTTCTACATCTACAACGTCTCCAGCCTTCTTTCCCATCAGAGCCTTACCCACCGGTGACTCATTGGAAATTTTATTCTGAAGGCTGTTAGCCTCTGTAGAGCCTACGATGGAAAATTCCATCTCTTCCTCAAACTCTGCATCATATACCTTAACTTTACAGCCTACATTAATCTTATCTAAGTCAATTTCATCTTCTACCACAACCTCTGCATTCTTCAGAAGCTTCTCAAGTACCTCAATCCGCAGTTCAATTTCCCTTTGTTCATCCTTGGCTGCATCGTATTCAGCATTCTCAGACAAATCTCCCTGCTCCCTTGCCTCTTTGATCTTCTGGGCAACTTCTTTCCTTCTGACAACTTTCAGATTCTGCAGCTCGTCCTCATACTGTTTTAAACCGGCATATGTTAAAATATTTTTCTTTTCAGCCATAATACATGCTTCCTTCCTTTTTCAATTACTTCAAGGCTGCCTGATGGAGCATTCCACCCGTATAAAAATATTCAACACCAAATCTCTTTATACATGGAACCTTCATCATGGATGATAAAACCCTCCCTGTCTTTTCTCCACAAGCTCCGTCTCCTCAACCTTCTCAATTCAAAGTATTATAGCCTAAAGACCTTTTCTTGTCAAGAAATCGAACTATAAAATTTACAAGTCCAAGCACTATCTCCGCTATAATTAAAAGGCTGTGCGAAAAAGATATCTCTCCGTTCTGTCTGCCAGCTTCCAGTTATCTCCAGCTGTGCCGCATAAATGAAAAAGTGTGCGCCAAGACGCACACTGGTGCCGGAACGCGGCTGTGGCAGCAGCTATTTTTCTCTTACGCAGAGTGCAATAAAGGGTTTTACTCTCAGATTAATCGGATAGATAAACATCATGGCCTTCCAGCCTTTCTCTCAAGAATCTCTCCAGTGTGCTAAAATCCCCGATCTGATTCACCTCATTGCGCAGACTTGCCGAATAAGGGAGTCCTGATGTATACCAGGCAATATGCTTTCTCATCTCTCTTAAACCTGCTGTTTCCCCTCGGAATTCCATCTGCATTCTAGTATGGCGCAGGATTATTTCCCTAAGCTCATCCAAAGAAGGCCTGGGCAGGATTTCTCCTGTTTCCAGATAGTGGTTGATTTCTTTAAAAATCCAGGGATTTCCCTGAGCCCCTCTAGCAATCATCACTCCGTCACAGCCTGTCTCCTCCATCATCCGCTTTGCTGCTTCTGGCCTGAAAATATCCCCATTTCCGATAACAGGAATCCTTACAGCTTCCTTCACCTGCCGGATAATATCCCAGTCAGCTTTTCCCGAATAATACTGCTCTCGTGTCCTTCCGTGAACAGCGATTGCGGACACGCCGCAGCTTTCTACGATTTTAGCAATCTCCACCGCATTAATAAGGGTATCGCTAAATCCTTTCCGGATTTTCACAGTGACTGGCTTTTTTACTTTTTTCACCAGTGCTGTAAAGATTCTTTCCACCAGCTGGGAATCCTTCATCAGCGCTGACCCTTCTTTATTGTTCACCACCTTAGGAACCGGGCATCCCATGTTGAAATCTATGATATCATAAGGTCCCTCTTCTATTCTGACGGCCATATCGCTCACAATATCTGGATCCGAACCAAAAAGCTGAACTGCAATCGGACGTTCCCCTTCTCCAGTCTTCAGCAGGTCCTTTGTATTTTTGCTATGATAAAAAATAGCCTTTGCACTTATCATTTCCGTATAAAGCAAGCCGCAGCCCTGCTCTTTACATAAAATGCGAAAGGGCTGGTCTGTCACACCAGCCATAGGCCCCAATGCCAGGCGATTTCCAATTTTTACATTTCCAATAAAAAATCCTTTCTCTTGTCTTCCCTCATCCATCTTTTTCAATCGATTCTTCTCCGCTTTCCTCAAGCTCCGCTTCTTCTCCCAGGAAAAACACTTTAAAATAAAGCTCCAAGGACGTTAAAAGCTCTCTTCTTTCCTCCCTCATCTGCTTAATCTTTAAATAGCTTCCGATTTCATCAATACTTCCATCATATTCATTTGCCTCTGTCCTAAACTCCAGCGTGCCATCCTCCTGAAATTCCATAAGGAAGATACCTCCTACCTCCTGAACAAACCAGACGCACATGATCTGAAGCTCTTTTTTGATTCCTTCTGGAAGTCCGTCAAATTCCTCATTAAAATAATATTTTTGTGTATATGCATTTGCACCGCAAAGTACAATCGGCTTATCCTCCATATCCCTCTCCTCTTTTTTCTATCATAATTAAGGTGCCAAAGCCTCTGGAACAGGAAAGGTGTCAGAATATTTTCCATATCCCAAACCCTCATGCGCCTGAGCAAAGCACCGCCACGAATGAAAGTATCCGAGCGCATTGGGCATACCTGAACTCAGTTTTCTGCTGCAGAGAAAAGGGCACTTTTATCGTAATCCTGTCATCAGTGGACAGAGGAATATACGCTTTCTTCACTGGGGATAGGATAAAACCATATCTTTCAAAATCTCCAAAGACTTAAATTCCCTATCTATAAAACGCTTTCGGTTCATTTCCACACACTTTGAAAACTCTGCCAGCACCTCTGGCGTCAGCGTAAAAGTATACAGCCTTTCTGAAGGAGAAACAACGACGAATTCCCATGCATAGGCAGCCGGGCTGCTGACTTCTCCAGGCGGCTTCTCCGCATATTCTCCGTTAAGTACCATTGCTTTTAGCTCAAATACCCGGCGGATCAGCTCTTTTGGGAACACTGGCTTTAGCAGTGCCTTAAAGGTCTGATAAAGAAGGACCATAAGCTGTGTTTCCCTCATATTTTCCCTTGTATAATAGTCTGCAATTTCCAGAAAATAAGATGCATAGCAGGTATTTTCTACATTTTCCGCAAGGCCGTCAAAATAATCTGCTACCTCTGCTCCTTTCAGGTTATATGCCTCACGGCCTTCATATAGGGAAAAGGTTGCAAAAACAAAAGGGCGGCAGGCTGCCATAAAGCTGCTTCCCGGCCTTCTTGCCCCCTTTGCAAAAACGGTTATTTTCCCTCTTTCCCTGGTAAGGACTACAAGTCTTCTATCCGTTTCCTTGGACGGCGCAGCCTTTAAGACCACGCCGCTTACTGTTACATTTTCCCTCATTGCTATCACCCGTCATCAGCTATTCTCTGCACCCATCTCTTATTCCGGCTCTCACCGGACATACACTTAACTGTGCCGCTTTCACAGTAAACCTTCATGCGCAAGGTTAGTGCACTGCCATGAATAAAGATATCTAGCGCATTGGGCATACCTGAACTCGGTTTTCTGCTGCCTTCGTGAAAGCTGAAATAAGCATCTGCTTTACATCCTACACGTTTCTCACGTCATACCCATAATTTTTCATATATAATTCACTGTCCCGCCACTCCTTACGCACCTTAACCCAAAGCTTCAGGTTCACCTGGCTTTCCACCAGATCTTCTATCTCGCTGCGAGCTGCACTTCCGATTTTTTTCAGCATAGAGCCGCTTTTTCCAATGATAATTCCTTTATGAGAATCTCTTTCACAGATAATGCTGGCCTCAATATCCATGATTTTTCCCTCGCCCCTTCTGGAAGCTGCTCTGTCCTTCCTCACTTCCATCTTTTCAATCGTAACTGCAATTCCATGAGGGATTTCATCGCTTAAAAGGCGGAGCGCCTTTTCCCGGATCAGCTCTGCCGTAATCTGCCTCATGGGCTGATCTGTTACTGTATCTTCATCATAATACTGAGGACCATAAGACAAGTATTTAAAAATCAATTCCACTAAAAGCTCTGTATTTTTCTTTTTCAAGGCAGAAACCGGTACAATTTCCGCAAATGGGCAGATATCCTTATAAGCAGCGATAAAGGTCAACACTTCATCCTGGTTCTTTATGGTATCAATTTTATTAATTACTAGAAATACTGGCGTTTTTACCTTGGAAAGCTCCTCAGCAATATGCCGTTCTCCAGCCCCGATAAAGGTAGTCGGCTCTACCAGCCACAGGATTACATCCACTTCCTTCAACGTATGCTCGGCAGTGCTCACCATATATTCTCCCAGCTTATTCTTCGCCTTATGGATCCCCGGAGTGTCCAGAAAAACAATCTGCCCTCGTTCATCCGTATATACCGTCTGTATCCGATTTCTGGTAGTCTGAGGCTTATTGGAGGTAATTGCAATTTTCTGCCCGATTAGATGATTCATTAATGTGGACTTCCCTACATTTGGCCTGCCTACTAATGTAACAAAGCCAGATTTTTTCTGCTGTTCCATAGAATTCTCCTCTTATGCATGGTACAAGTTCTTAATTTCCCCGAACATTTCCCGATTTGCCTGAATCTTTTCTTCATTGCCAATGACACATAGACTGCCAGTATCCAGAACTGCCTTCACAAGACCTGCCAGGGCCTGGATGTCCTTTGGCTCTGCCTGTAAAATCTCTCTTCTTTCCTGCTCCATCATCTCCTGGGTTACCCCGGAAAGATAGGCTGACAGCCCTCTTGCACCTTTGATAGAAGGTGGAAGCGGCATATCCAAATCGCTTACTGCACCAATCACATACTTTGTCATATCCCTCTCATCCGTATGGAAATTTTCCAGATAACCGATAATCCCTTCATATATTTGATTGGTTTCCTTTAAATTCGGATCCCGATAGGATACCAGATAGGCCTCGCCAGAACGGCCGAAGCCGCTCATGCAGCCATAGGCCCCTCCCTTTACCCTTACATTGAGCCACAGATAATCATAGCTCATCATCACTTTTAGAATCTTCAGGGCTCCTGTGTATTGGTATCCCTGATTGCGGAAATTGCCGCAGCGAGCTACATAATTCACCTGGGAAGCTGTCTTAAATCCTTCATTTTTATTTCCGCTTATACGGACAAAAGGATACTTTTCTCCTCCTCCTTCATAGAGAGTCTCCAGAAAACCAGCTGTCTGTCTATCTAAATCCCGGAAGCCCTCTTCATTGGCTGTATAGCTGATCAGAAGATTATCTCTGGTAAATAGTTTCCTGCATACCTCCTTCAGCTTGCTAATGACTTTTCCCTTTTTCTCATCAAAATTCTTTGTCACATCCTCTAGGAAATGATAATAGGTAATTCCTCCTGTCATCTCATTAAAGGCAGAAGTGGGAGAAAAATAGGAGGTTGCCCTGGAAACAGCTGCCGAATGGCCAGCATTTTCTATTTTCATCCTTCCTCTGGAACGCGCTTCATTCAGAATCTCTTTCAGACGCTTTTCATCGTCCAGCACAGTTTTTGTCAAGATTTCAGATAAAATGGAGAAGCCGAATTCCAACTTGTCATATAATACGCGGATATCAGCTGCAAATACTCCTGTAAAATTCTCCGGCTCATCCAGATTTACATAAGAAGTAACGCCTAAATTCACGCCGCCGCTGTTTAAATGGATTTCACTTGTCAGCTCACTGTAACTATAGTGTTCCGTATCCATATAGCCAAGGACAGCTTTCAACAGCCCTACATAGGGCAGATCCTCTGATACCACTTTATCAGTTCCAAAAAGAAGCCTCAGATATCCGATTCCTGAAGTAAACATCTCATGGCGGATTACCTTAACACCATTCACCCTCGTCTCTTCCCAGATCAGCTTTTCTGCTTCCTTTTTAATATCTGAACGCTTCAGCATGGGAATTTTTTCCAGTTCCTCTTTTTGGGAAGGCTCATCCTGATATTCCTTCAGCTCTCTAGTTTCACGGATCAGCCTTTCAATTTCCATATCACTTAAAGAAGCCTTATAAGCCGCCAGCTTTTTTGCCAGCTCTTCTTCTTTCTCTGCAGTCATATTTTTCCTGGGGCTTACTATAATAACAGCCTCAAATGGATTATCCAGCAGATATTCTAGAATCAGCTTTTCAAAATATCCCTCTTCCACTCCTTTCTTTAAGAAGTCAAAGGTTGCCTGATATTCCAGATGCATAGTCGGATCCCCGCCGTAAAGCCAGCTGTCCATGGACTGGAGGCCGTACATCAGCCCCTTTGGCGCAGAGCCATAATCAGCCTCTCGATAGCGGAATTCATAGTAATTGATTCCTGCCAGAAGGCTTTTTTTATTCAGTCCCTGATCTGCCAGCTTACGCAAAGTGCCTTTTAGCACAGCCAGAAACTCTCCCTTCTGGTCCCTTTCCGCATTTTTGGCAATCACAGAAAAATAGGGCTGGAGGATGCCGCTTTCATATCCGCCCAGGATATCCTGCCCGATCCCTGCATCCAATAATGCCTGCTTTAATGGCGCTCCTGGTGCATCCAGCAGAGTATATTCCAAAATCTGAAAGGCTACATAGAGCTTGGGATCCAAGTCAGTACCTACAACGGTATTAACAGACAGATATACGGCCTGCTCTTCCCTCTCTTCTTCTGTAATAGAATAGAAGATTTCTTCCTCTACTGGCTGGGTAAACGCCTTTTGCGTAGGAATCTCTGAATGGATCTCCTTCTTCTCGTATTTGGATAAATATTCCCGGTCCAGCCAATCCAGCTTTTCCGCCATATCCATATCACCATATAAATAGATATAGCTGTTGGAAGGATGATAATAGGTCTTATGGAAATTCAGAAAATCCTCATAAGTCAGCTCCGGTATTACTGCCGGGTCTCCGCCGGATTCATAGGTATAGCAGTTATCCGGGTACAGAAGTTTCTGTATATACCGCTCCAGCACGCTTTCCGGAGAGGAAAACACTCCTTTCATCTCATTATATACCACACCATTATAGATCAAAGGCTGGTCTGCTGTCTCTAATTCATAGTGCCAGCCCTCTTGCTTAAATATCTTTTCTTCCCTGTAAATGTTTGGATGAAGCACTGCATCCATATATACATCCATCAGATTCTGGAAATCCTTGTCATTACAGCTTGCCAAGGGATACACGGTCTTATCTGGATAGGTCATGGCATTGAGAAATGTGTTTAAAGAGCCCTTCACCAGTTCTACAAAAGGGTCCTTCACCGGAAATTTCTCTGAACCGCATAAGACACTGTGCTCCAGGATATGAGGTACACCTGTGGAGTCTGATGGAGGCGTGCGGAATCCAATGTAGAACACCTTATTATTATCTTCATTGGATAAAAGGAAAATTTTGGCTCCTGTTTTCCTGTGCTCTAGAACCATTCCCAGAGAATCCAGCTCCTGGATCCTCTTTTCCTCCTTCACTTCATAAGCTTGAAGCTTCCTTACCTCTTCCAAATCTCTTATCATAATCATTCACCTTTCTTTTATTTCCTACCTACATATTTCCCATAAGCTTATCTTTTAAAATAGCCGCACACTCCCTGACACAATAGTGAGGCATAAGCCATAGGTCAGAAGGGGCGGCAATTCCGGAAATATTAGGAATTCCCCATTTCCTTGCAATCTGTTTTGCTCGAAATACATGGAAATCACTGGTTACAATCCCTATATGCAAGGGTTCTTCTGCCAAAGTTTCTCCATTGCCCTCTGTCTGCACAGAGACAGGCTGCTGCTCTTCTAGGCTGCTTCCCTCTCTTTCCCTCTCCTTTGACCTATCTTCCTTTTCTCCAGATCCGCTTTGTACGGCTCCTATCCGTCCATATTCCTTTCCTTCTGTTTCTTTCTGCCCATACTTTTGTTTCTCCATCTCATGCTGCCCGGCTTCTCTTCTCTGCTTTGCATCCTGATTAATCAAAATCTTGCTGTATGCAATATTCTCTACTGTACTAAAGGATTTATCCTCTAATATAATCTGTTCTTTTTTTATGCCGTTATACACCAGATAATCCCTCATAGCTTCTGCTTCTGCAACCGGCTCATCTAATCCTTTCCCTCCTGATACGACCAGAATCGTGTCCGGATTGTTTTCTGCATATTCAATTGCTCTGTCCAGACGGAGTGCCAGCGCCTTACTGACTCCATTTTTTCTCACCTTTGCTCCCAAAACGATTACATAATCAAGCCCTGGCTCTCCATGAGTCGTAATTCCAGTAAAAACAAGGAATTCCACAACAGCAAAGACAAGGATTCCTGTTCCGCATAAGGTAAGCCATGCCACATTCATCCACACAGGAAGCTTTCCTGGCAAAAGCTGTCTGTATCTCCATCCACCTGCCCAGATAAAAAACACTGCGGAAAAAAACAGCCAAATAAATACAAAGGATGTCCCGATCCCCATACATACCACAATTGCTATAAAATAAAGCAGGCAAAGTACTGCACAAACGGTTAAAAACAAGCTCATCCAATCCTGTCCTCCGCTTTCTCTTTTCTTGTACAATTCCCTATCATATTCCTGACCAAGAAAGATTTTCCCTTCTTCTAAGAATATCATAAGGCTCTGGAACTGTGCTCAGCTCCACATCAACGATCTGTCTCGCATGAGGGGCGCTTTCCTGAAGAATCCCCTCTTCATCATAGATGGCTTTTATCTCTGCGTACAGGTTTTCCCCTGACGGCTTCATGATCTCTATGGTTTCTCCTAGAGAAAATTTATTTTTCTGCTCCAGACGGCATAAACCTCTTCCATCTACAGAAGCTATGGTGCCTAGATAAGTGTAGTTTGTCACATAGGTGCTGTGGTTGTAAATCTGAGAATCCTCCAGAGGCTTTCCAAAATAAAAGCCTGTGGTAAATTCCCTGTTGGTACATTTTCCGATTTCTTCCTTATACCACTCCAGATTTCTCTTATACTCCTCTGGGTCCCTTTTATAAGCATCTATTGCCATGCGGTAAGCCCTGGTTACTGTGGCAGCGTAAAGGGCTGTCTTCATCCTGCCTTCAATCTTAAAGCTGTCGATTCCAGCCTCTATCATTTCCGGCACATGCTCAATCATGCACAAATCCTTGGAGTTAAAGATATAGGTTCCTCTTTCATTTTCATAGACTGGCATATACTCCCCTGGCCTTGTTTCTTCCACCAAAGCATATTTCCACCTGCAGGGATGGGTACAAGAACCCCTGTTGGCATCACGGGCTGTAAAGAAATTGCTTAAAAGGCACCTGCCAGAATAGGAAATGCACATAGCTCCATGAATAAAGCTTTCAATTTCCATGTCTTCTGGAATCTGGGAGCGGATTTCCCTGATTTCCTCCAGAGAAAGCTCTCTTGCGGAAACCACCCGTTTTGCCCCAAGCCTGTGCCAGAACAGGTACGTGCCATAATTCGTATTATTAGCCTGAGTGCTGATGTGTATGTCTATTTCAGGCACAATCTCTTTTGCAATATCAAATACACCTGGATCAGAAATAATCAGAGCATCCGGCCCTATGTCCTTCAACTCCTTAAAATATTCCCTGACCCCTTCCAAATCCTGATTATGGGCTAAAATATTAGCTGTAATATATACCCTGACCCCTCTGTCATGGGCAAAAGCGAGGCCTTCCTTCATCTCTTCGCTGGTAAAATTCCTGGCTTTTGCCCTTAGTCCAAAGGCCTCACCGCCCAGATACACGGCATCGGCCCCATAAAGGACTGCCACCTTCAGTACCTCCAGGCTTCCTGCTGGAATCAGTAGCTCTGTATTTTTCATAGGTATTTTTTCATTCCTTTCCCTGTTTTCACACTGAAAGCCGCACCATCTCCCACAGGAATAAGGGCGGTCTGAAGCTCCTTGTGGCGAGTCAGCTCATACAAGTATTCTCTCATCCTTTTATGTATGGTTCTGTCTCTCCTCTCTACCGCATAACGGGATTGTACAATATCTCCCCCCTGGAACACATTATCGGAAAACAAAATTCCCCCTTCTGGAAGCATGGATAGAATCACAGGAAGCCAATAGAGATACTGTCCCTTTGCTGCATCCATAAAAACGAAATCAAATTTCTTTCTTTCCTGAGAAAGCTTTTCCAAATGCTCCCAAGCGTCTCCTTCCAGAAGCGTAATCCTCTCTTCCTCTCCAGCCCGTCTAAAATTTTCTTTAGCAGCTTTTATACGTGGTTCGTATTTTTCAATGGTCGTAATATGGCACCTCTTTGGCATGACATGGCTCATAAGCAGGGCCGAATATCCTACGGCTGTCCCTACTTCCAGGATATTTTCCGGCGCCTTTGCCGTGATAATCGTCTTTAAAAGGGCAGCTGTCTCCCTTCGGATAATAGGAATCCCATCCTTTAGAGCCTCTGCTTCAATGGAATCTGCCAATTCCCCATTCCCCATTTCCAGAGACAGGATATAATCCTGGATCCTGTCATTTACAATCATGAACCTTCTTCCTCCTCTGTTTCTGGTCCTGCATTCAGTACTTCTAAAATATCTCTGGAAGTCATGGATGTATTCAGACAATAGGTTCCTGAGTTAATGGTATATTCATAAAATTTTGCCTGGATCAGAAAGGAAGCCTCGTTGCCGATGAGCCCGCTTCTCCTCAGAATTTTAGCTGCTTGTGCAGCCGAAGTCCCCTCTTCCATCGTCACATACTTATCTCTGCCAGGAGGAGCCTCCATAGCAGAAGGGCAAAATACCTCATGGCCAAAGGCATAGCCCTTTGTCATTCCTTCAAACAACAAAACGCCCACAATCGCGTATACCACGATTTTCCCCAGAAATTCCAGGACCTGTACTGCAGTGCTCTCTTCTCTCTGATAGCTCATATTCATTCCTTCTATCACATATTCTGCAGCGCTCACTATTTTTTCTCCATCGCTACAGTGTCAGTATTCCCTGAACTTTTTTGGAAAATTCAGGAATACTCTATAGATTATAGCGGTTTTCTCCCATTTAATCAACTTTTTTATATCATAGGCTGGAAAGCAAACATATTCTAATATCCATCCACAGTCCTTTTGACGTCTGAACCCTATATCTGCTTTGTGGAATTCTATGCTGCAAATGCGTCCCATCAGTGATATCTTACATCTGTATTACATGCCCATCCTTTTTCTTAAGGGATCCCAAACAAAGCTTAGCGGATTCCTGAGGGCTTCTCTGAACGGCTTTTGCCCTATAGGAAAGTAAAGATGGAGCAAATCCGTATTCTTGAACACTGATTACCCAAGAAGACCAGAAAAAGAAAGAGCTGTCAGGGGCAAACAATTCGCCCTGACAGCTTATAGTGGAGCGTCTAGCAACGCAGGTTTCCGGTGTGTACAAGTCACTCCCTCCTATTCGATTTCTTTCACTCATCGCCTATAAAAAGGAAGAGCCAGAATTTTTTTTCATAAACAACAGGCCAAAGGAGCCTGGACCGCAGTTGCTGGCGATGGCAGAGGATGCCTTCTGCAGGTAGATATGCTCAAAAGAGCAATACTGCTGTACCAGAGTCTGAATGTACTGGACACTTTTGGTATCCAACCCCACATATGTGATGAAAAGGATACGCCGATCAATATTTCTCGTATTCGCAAATACCTTTCGCACATAACGCCTGGCAACATGTGTAAAACTGCCCATCTCCATACCACCTACAACCATCTTACTATTCCAAAGTATGATGACTGGATGCAACAGCAGCGCATCACAGATGACCTGCACCCGTCTGGATATTTTCCCATTCTGGCACATCATATGGGTATTGTCAATGATAAATGCGGAGGAGATATTCCGCCTCATTTTCTTAATATTTTTTACGATCTCATCCTTTGCTATATGCTTTTCTGCCTGCCAGGCAGCATACAGGACCAACAGCCCCATGCTGCTGGACAGATGGCCGGAGTCCACAACAGTGACATTTTCAAAGGATTTTGCCGCTTCAAGAGCATTCGAGTATCCCTGGCTGACATGCTTTGCCATAGTGATATGGATTACCTTCTGGGCCTCTGTAAGCTTTTCTGCAAAAAATGTTTCATAGTCCTCTACACTTGGCGGCAGAGAGAATGCGTTCTTTCCCATAATTATGTAGGACAATACTTCGTCTGCCTGCAGCTCTATATCATCCAGAAACCGTCCCTCATCCGTACAGACATAGTAAGGACATACGGAAATACTAAACTCTTTTTTCAAAGATTCTGGAAGATCGCATACGCTGTCTGTTGTGATCATAAGAGGGCGTCTCTGTGCCTGTTCAAAAATCAGCACATCCTTGCCGATCTCCGCCTGAATGGTCTGATCACTAAGTTTTGCCAGTCCCTTAGGCAGGATACTTAAGACAGCTGCTTCCAAAAGAGCGCCGCTAACCGGCTTTGCCAGATAGCCGCTGAAGCCTTCCTTCCGGTAGAGAAGCTGATTGTCACTTCCCGCATTGGCAGTCAGGGCGATCACAGGCACATCCTGGCACATTCCCCCTGCCTGGGTGCGCAATGCGTGGAGACATTGTATCCCATCCATCTCTGGCATCAGGTGATCCATCAAAATCGCATCATAATGCTGGATTCGTGTCAGCCTCAGACAGTCAGCAGCGCTTAAGGCTGTGTCCAGATGGATCTTTGTAGCTGAAAGCAGCTTCCGAACCACCATCAGATTCATCTCATTATCATCTACAACCAATATGTGTGCCTCTGGTGCCTCAAAACTCTGTCTGTATTGCTCTCCCCCATTGGTTTTTACGCGAGATGCCAGAGTAAATGTTCCTAAAGCCTTATCATCTATAATATCCTGATCTAATATAACAAGAAAGGTTGAACCCTTAGTATAGACAGAGTTAACACTGATCTCTCCACCCATCAGTTCCACTAGCTGATGAACAATGCTAAGCCCCAGTCCGGTACCTTCAATATGACGGTTTTTATCTTCTTCCACCCGTTTAAAGGCATTGAAGATATAAGGGATATTTTCCTTTTTTACGCCTTGCCCAGTATCCTCCACAGAATACCACACGCGCACTTTGTTCAGTGTCAGACGTTCGCACCAGATGGAGAGAGTAACAGAACCCTTGCTCGTATATTTTACAGCATTATTCAGCAGATTAATAAGGATCTGTTTGATACGTACCTCATCGCCATAAAGCATACTAGGGATCGAAGAATCCACATGCAGCTGGAACTCCAGCCCCTTCTCCCTTGCCTTGATCCAGATCATATTGACGATCTCCGACAAAAGTGCCCCTGTCTCATAGGAAACATTGACAATCTCCATTTTTTTTGATTTAATTTTGGACAAGTCCAGGATATCATTGATAAGGGTCAACAGCATTTTGCTGGCCCCCTGGATACTCCTTGCGTTTTCAGCAACTTCCTCCGAAATATCTCCCCGCAGGATGATCTCGTTTAACCCAATAATGGTGTTAATAGGGGTACGGATCTCGTGGCTCATACTGGAAAAGAAATTATTCTCTGCCTTGTTTAATTCCTCGATCTCCTTTTTCTGCCGTCTGGAAAGCTCGTTTTCCTCTTCATAAAGTCTGTTCACAAACAGAAGCAGTGCACTGGTCAGCGTACCAACCAGGATAATGGAAACTGCAGAACAAAAGAAATAATGCCCTTCTGTGTTCTGCCTGAGAAATTCCGGAAACTGAAAAGAAAAGTAATAACAGAACAGAACTTCTGTCACGCAAAGCAGGAAAAAAGCAGCCTTACGCCTTCCCTCTAGGGTAATGCTGATATAAAGGAAGCAGAGCACGAACCATTCAGGCACCCCGCTGTAAAATCCCCCTGCCGTCAAAAAGCTTACAGGGAAAAGCAAAAGAAGCAATACAGCGATAGCTGTGGCTCCCGCATTGATACATTCCTTTTTGATACTGATCCTCATGATCCCTGCTATACAGACAAGGCTGGCTGCCAGGATCAGCAGATTTACGAGATTCCCTCCCATAAGCAGTAAGATCGTCAATGCGAGCATGCAGGTCTTTGTGATAACCCGAAACATGCGCTCCCTAAGACTGATCTTATGGTCAAAGCTCATTTTAAACCACTTGTTCAACACCCCGGTGATTCCTCCTGTTTTCATTATAATCCGGCAATTGTATCGCAAATTTCATCATACAGGCGCAGCAGTATAGGATGGCTGTGCCGGATATATTCTGTATTTCTTGATTTTCCGGCCTCCTCCAACAGCTTTGCCTGTTCTGTCAGCCGCTCTGCGCCGATGGTCAGTGATGTGCTCTTTAATGCATGGACCTTAACTACGTAGTCCGCCCAGTTGGCAGTTTCATACAGGGAAATGATCTCCGCCTTCTTTTCCTCAGCCTGAGAATAGAACATCCGCAGCATTTCCAGATAAAAGTCTTCTTCACCACAGCAGTAATCCAGTCCTAGCTGTACATTGATGCCAAGGCGCATAAGCGTAGAGTAGGGAATAAGGGAGTCGTCTGCCGCTTCCTCTGCCCAGGAATCGTCCAAAGGTTCCTCTTCCTGATTGCGTTCACCCTGCTGTCTTTCATCCGGTAAAGAGCGGTCTAAAAGCTCCTCTCCCTGAGACCTTTGTTCCAACATAGGATCATCAGAAGCCTTTTCCTTCGTATCCTCCTCATCCGGCCAGGAATCTTTCAAAGGAGCCTTTTTCTGATCTTTTTTTTCTGGCATAGCGTTTCTGGAAATATTCTCTTTGCGAAGATTCTTTTTTCTTTTCCTCTTCCGGTTCTTTTTACTGCTTGAAGCCTGAGTGTCAGAAGGCTGGACAGCCTCCTTTGGAATCTCCTCTGGGATCACAGGAGCTTCGTCATATTGGATTTGGTGCATAGGCAGCACCTTGCGCAGCACGCGCTCAAGGACGGCCCGTTCGATAGGCTTTGGTATAAATTCTGTGAATCCCTCATTTCGGAACATCTCTCTTGCACCGCTAAGGGTATTAGCGGTTAGAGCAATGATCGGCAACTCCTTATAGATCCCGTTTTTGATCTCACGAATCTGCTTCAAGGTTTCTACACCATCAAAGCCCGGCATCATATGATCCAGGAAAACAATATCATAAGCAGTGTCGGCGCACCGCTCCACAGCCTCTCTTCCACTGAGACAAGTATCCACCTGTATTCCATAACTTCCTAAAACGCCCTTTGCCACCACAAGATTCATTTCTTCATCATCAACAGCCAGAACCCGGACTCCCTCAAAGGAAAATGGCTTACGGCCTGCGGCCTGCGCCTCTTCAAAGCCATTGGCCTTCATCTCGCCATTCAGCAGGTTCACCACAGAAAGTGCAGAAAATGGTTTGTGGATCACAAAAAGCCGGCTATCCTTGTTCAGCATAAACCCACGTTCAGCGATCATAATCACCTGGAGCGTGCCAGCTAGATCTTCATAATAAGAGATATCCTCTTCGTATTCAGCCTGTGTGATAAACACGTGGGTCAGGGCATGATCGCGCAGAAGTTTTAACAGGCCTTCAAAATTATGGGCCTGATATCCCTCAACGTTAAGCCCTTTTACCATATGGAAGATCATTTTGTCATAATACCTTCTGACCTCGTCGCTGTTGTATTTCTCCGGCCGGAAATAACATGCAATACAAAGGCTTTCTGGATGAGAAAGTATCATCGACGGCGTATAATCTGCCACTCCCTGGGGAATGGTGATCTGGACCTGCAACCCCTGCTGAGCATTGCTATTAAAGTGCATAAATCCACCCATCGCATGGAGCAGGCCCCGAGCAATGGGAAGTCCAAGCCCAAGCCCTCCTGCAAGCCGGCTGCTTCCGGAATCCGCTTGATAAAAATCATCGCATATCTGGTCTAGTTGAGAATCTGTCATGCCGATGCCTGTATCACGGATGTCTATAACCAGATTGATCCCATAACTCTCCGGGCGGTATTCAATACAGACATTAAGCCCTCCTTCTTCCGTAAACTTAATAGAATTTTCCAGAAGGATTTTAAGAACATGAGAGATCTTTTCTACATCCCCGATTAGGACTGAAGGCATTTTGGGATCCAGATCAAACACCATCTCCAACTGATGCTTGCTGCTCTGCATGGCGGTCATGGTGATAATATCATTGAGAACTGAAATGATCCTATAAGGTTCCTTTGCCGGGGTCAGAGTTTCCTCCACGATCTCTGTATAGTCGAGCATATTGTTGATCTGGTTGGACAAACGTTTGCCGGCCAGTTTTATGGACTGCATATCTTCCCGGATCTCCGGAGAGATGTCCTTTTCCAGTATGACCTCGCTGATGCCGAGCACCATGTTGATCGGAGTCCGAAGCTCATGAGATACATTGGACAAAAATTCGGCATTCTGCCGTCCAGCGGTTTCCAGCTCTGCAACTGTGCTATCATATTTTTGTCTTGCTTCCCGCCTTCTCTTAATCCGGTATATCGCAATTGCCATTGCACCCGTAAACACTGTAAGGCCAAGTATCAGGCGTATGATATTCTGCATATCCATATCGTGGGTAAGTGTATGTAAGATAAAACAATGATACATTAGCTCCAGCACATATAAGGCGGCCGTCATATATAACAGCCGCTTCTTATCAAACATGGAAAAAACAAGTACAATCATACAGGCCACAGCGGGAATGTCAAAAAGTGTAGCCTCATGTACTCCGAAAAAGAAAAACCCGACCATCAGCAACCCAAAACATAAATTTTCGTAGAATGTTCCCGATCCAACCCTTCCAATGTGAAGGCACCATACAAGAGTATTGCCGATCAGGATCACTGGGACCATCCATAATTCCCATGACAAGGCCATTGCGATCAGAATCAGCATCACACCAAACATGGTGACAATACTGGCCAGGAGCAGATGGATACTTGTCTGTCCTTTTGTTCTCATTGCTCCTCCAATTCTAATGCCGATGCAACTCGTTTAAGCAGTTCCTGGGGAAAAAACGGCTTTTTTAAGTAATTGATAGCTCCCAAATTGATCGCTGTCCGCACATCATCCTCATATCCTGAAGCGGTCAAAAAAATAACAGGGATTTCCACCGAATTCTCCTTCATATGTTTAAAGGTCTCTAATCCGTCCATGATCGGCATCGCTATATCAAGAAGGATCAGGTCGATCTTCTCATATTTAATCTTCTCAAGAGCTTCTCTTCCGGATTCTGCAAGAAGTACATTGTAATGCTTCTCCAAAATCCTCTGAGTCCTCTTCAGATTCATTGCATCATCATCCACTACCAAAATACGTTTTCGCATAACTGCTGCCTCCCTTATTTACTGTCGAGATTTTCCAATTCTCTACAAAGATTATTTTAAAACAGGATCGTGATAAAATCAAGTCCCAGGATACCAAATATGCTAATTCATGTAACGATCCATAATATTTGAAAATATCTACACAATCTATGCTATGCAGAAATCCTGCCACGTATATCCAGAACTGCCCATTCATTACCCTGAGCAATGGCATCGAAACACAAAGCTGTGACAGAAGCACCGATGTCATATGCCTTTTGAATTTATATATGATATGGAATAGAGCCTGCCTTACCTTTGGATGGTACTACTTGCCAGCCAGGCTTCAAAATCCGCAATCATCAAAGGGGCGGCAGCAAAATATTTTTTTATACAACATATAGCAGAAAGCTTCAGATTTTCCTACTGTATTTTGTATAAAAAGATTCTTTTGCTGCCGCCCCTCTGCCTGCGCGTACTGCCTTAACGATGTAATTCTCTTCCACTGCAAGGCCAAATCCCTGTTTTTTGTATATTTACACTTCCATAATAATAGGCAAAATCATAGGGTTCCTTTTCATCTTCTTCCAAAGATAATCACTTAAACTATCCCGGATAATATTTTTAATTTTGCCCCAATCATTGATATGATGCTGAAGGCAGTCTTCTACGGCATTTACCACCACATGCCTTGCCTCCTCCATCAGATCCTCTGATTCTCTTACGTATACAAATCCCCTAGACACAATATCCGGACCTGCCAGAAGCTGTCCGCTGTATCGTTCTAGAGTCAGGACAATAATGATAATGCCGTTTTGAGCCAGATTTTGTCTGTCTCTTAAAACGATATTTCCCACATCGCCTACACCCAGGCCGTCTACCAGAATTCCGCCAGCTTGTACCCGTCCTACTGCTTCACAGGAATCCTGTCCGATCTCCACTACATCGCCAGAAGACATAATTACGATATTTTCCTTGGGAATCCCCATGGACTCTGCCAGGTTCTTCTGCGCTATAAGATGGCGGTACTCTCCATGAATCGGAAGGGCATATTTAGGATGGATTAAGGAATAAAGAAGCTTGATTTCTTCCTGGCATGCATGGCCGGATACATGGGTATCCTGAGAAATCACCTCTGCCCCTTTCATAGACAGCTCGTTAATTACCTTGGACACTGCCTTTTCATTTCCTGGAATCGGGTTAGAGCTTAATACTACCACATCACCTGGCTTAATTGTTACCTTTTTATGAAGGGAAGCTGCCATACGGGATAAAGCTGCCATCGTCTCTCCCTGGCTCCCTGTCGTAATCAGAACCGTCTGTTCATCCTTATAATTTTTAAGCTGCTCAATGTCAATCAATGTCTTGTCCGGAATGTTGATGTAGCCCAGCTCGCTGGCCGTTCCAATGACATTGACCATACTCCGCCCTTCTACCACAACCTTCCTTCCATATTTATAAGCAGAATTAATAATCTGCTGGACACGGTCAACATTAGAAGCAAAGGTTGCCACAATAATACGCTTGTCCTGATGATCATTAAAGATCGTATCAAAGGTTCTCCCCACTGTTCTTTCAGACATGGTAAAGCCAGGACGGGTTGCATTCGTGCTGTCGCACATCAGTGCCAGCACACCCTTTTTTCCCAGCTCTGCAAAACGCTGAAGGTCTGCTGGCTCGCCGAATACTGGAGTATAATCAATCTTAAAGTCCCCAGTATGAAGAATAATCCCTGCTGGAGTAAAGATTGCCAATGCAGAGGCATCTGCTATGCTGTGGTTGGTTTTTACAAACTCAATGCGAAAGCACCCAAGATTGATGGACTGCCCATGCTTTACCACCTTCCGCCTGGTATTCTTGAGCAGATTATGCTCTTTCAGCTTATTATTGATTAAGCCAATGGTAAGCTTTGTCCCATAGACAGGCACGTTTATCTGCTGAAGCACATAAGGAAGGGCGCCGATATGGTCTTCATGCCCATGGGTGATTACAAAGCCTTTCACCTTGCTGATGTTCTGCTTCAGATAGGTAACATCTGGAATCACCAGATCGATTCCCAGCATATCATCTGTAGGGAATGCAATGCCGCAGTCTACCACAATAATGCTGTCCTCATACTCGAATGCAGTGATATTCATCCCTATCTGTTCTAAACCGCCTAAGGGAATAATCTTCACCTTTGCATCACTGTTTTCTGTTTTCTGTTTTTTCAAACTAATACCTCCAATTATTGATTTTGTTCTTTCTTCTGTTCTTCTCGTTCATTTGTTCTTCCGCATTCTTTGCAATACCTGTATGATTATTTCTCACGATCCGCCACGGCAAAGCCAAGCCTGTCTCTCTGCATTTCTTTTGGCTGCTTCGGTGAACCCTCACGCGCTCATGTTTTGCCACATGCAGCCCCATGAAACTTTCATCACAATCGTCCTCAATGGAATTTACCTCTCTGCATTCCAGACAGACAGCATGGTGACGGTGGTATTCTCTCTCAAAGCCTGCTGTTATTTTTCTATTTCCACACCGGCATCTCCCAGAAGTTCTGTAAATATCCGATATAAATAGTCTAATTCATCATCATTTTCTACAAATTCATAAAGGGCCTCTGTCTCCTGTTCTCCTGATAAATCCTTCAGGATATAGCAGTCCCCGTCCCCTTCGCTGTCATCTGTAACAAGCAGGTAATTCATCCCGTTAATCCTTGTCTCTTCCAAAACATAAAAGTCAACCTGCTCTCCATCGTCAGCAGTCATAATAATCTTTTTTTCTTCTGACATCCTTTTCTCCATTCTGCACATGCTTCACAGCATATCCTGTCCTGCAGGTATCAGGCAGCTTAGAACAACCTGCAGATTCTTCCTAAACCTTTATGCGCACAATTATTATACCGTTATAAATGAAGTCATCTCAGCGCATTGGGCATACCGAAACTTAGTTTTCCGCTTAGCGTAAAGGGCGGTTTCATAGTAATTTATTTCTCCTATAAGGAATCCAAATAGCTTTGAAGGATCAGGGCAGCAGCCACTTTGTCAATCACTTCTTTTCGATTTTCCCGGCGCACACCACTTTCCATCAGTATCCTTTCTGCAGCAACTGTCGTAAGACGCTCGTCCCAGAATATGACAGGAAGCTTCAGCCTTCTTTCCAACATTTCTTTAAATGCGCTGCACTTTTCCGCCCGTTCTCCAATAGAATTATTCATATTTTTGGGAAGTCCTAGAACAATTTTCTCCACCTGATATTCCCCAGCCAGTTCTTCCAGCCTGCGCAGTGTTTTTCTCAATTTATTTTCTTCTTCTCTGGTAACTGTTTCCAGAGCCTGAGCTGTAATTCTCAGCTCATCACTCATGGAGACACCTACTGTCTTCGAACCGTAATCCAGTCCCATAATTCTCATGTTATGCCGCTCTCTTCAATTAAAATTTCCATGGCTTATGTCTGCTTCAGCAGGCATAAACAGCTCTATCCAGATAAATATCTGTACGAATGCAACCAACATAGACCGCCCGTTATCTATCACAGACAGCAGGCGGTCACCATAGTATAGGCATATATGGTATACCTATTTTTTCAATCTGGCATCAATATATACAGCCATCAGTTCTTCCAAAATTTCATCACGTTCTGCCTTCATAATCAGGCTTCTTGCATTTTTATGGCTTGTGATATAGGTCGGATCACCTGACATGATGTATCCTACAATCTGGTTAACCGGGTTATATCCCTTTTCCGTCAATGCGCGGTAAACCTGTTCCAGGATCTGACTTACATCCGGCTTATTCTCCTGTACTGTCTTAAAAAATTGTGTATCATGAATTTCGCCCATTTTTCTCACGTCCTTTAACTATTCTATATCATTCTAAACCAAAACTATCTTTTCGTAAAGAGAAATCTTTCTATTTCTATCGTTCATTTCTGTTCTTTTTGGACAAAAGCAAAAGCTCCTCTCCTGCAAAAGCCATAGCTATTCCTCTGGCAAAGGCGCCTTTTTTCCCTTCCTCATAGGGAACTGCTGCCTTTACGTATTCCTTTGTATGCCCCTCCATATAGAACTTGCCGCCGATCTCTATCTTTTCTTCCAATAGTATTTCCAGTTTTTTTCCAAGAAAACTTTCCCTGTAGGATTTTGACATCTCTTTTTCCAGTTTTAAAAGCCTATCGCTTCTTTCTGCCTTTATGCTCTCAGGAATCTGGCCTTCCATCCGGTCTGCCCTGGTGCCCTTACGGCGGCTGTATTTGAACACATGCATTTCATAAAAAGCAGTTTTTCTTAAAAACTCCTCTGTAATCTGAAATTCTTCCTCTGTCTCTCCAGGAAATCCTACAATAACATCTGTGGTAATGGCTGGATTGATGAAATACTTCCGTAAAATCTCACAGCCCTTCTGATATTCCCTAGTCGTGTAATGGCGGTTCATTCTTTTTAAAGTTTCATCACAGCCGCTTTGCAGGGATAAATGAAAATGAGGACAGATCTTTTCAAATCCTGCCAGAGCTTGTGCAAACTCCTCTGTCACAATCCTTGGCTCCAGGGAACCTAGACGGATCCGTACCAATCCCTCTATCCCATCCAGACGGGAAATCAGCTTTAACAGGCAGGAATCTTCTTCTCCAAAATCAGTCCCATAAGAACTTAAATGGATCCCAGTCAAAACAATTTCCTTATATCCCTGCCCTGCCAACCGCTCCACTTCCTCTATGACAGCTTCAGGCCTGCGGCTTCTTACTCTCCCTCTTGTATAGGGGATAATACAATAGCTGCAGAACTGATTGCACCCATCCTGAATTTTAATAAAGGCTCTTGTATGCTCTCCTGCTTTATTAAGATACATCTCCTCATAGTTATGAGCACTGCCAATATCAACCATATGAAGCCGGGATTGTTTTCCTGTAAAATACTCCTCCAGAATGCCAGGAAGTTCTGACTTTTTATTATTACCGATTACAAGATCAACCGCCCTATCCCTTGCCAGCTCTTCACCAGCAGCCTGTACGTAGCAGCCCACAGCAACCACCACAGCAGCTGGATTCATCTTCTTGGCTCGGTGGAGCATCTGTCTGGATTTTCTATCTGCTATGTTAGTTACAGAGCAGGTATTGATGATGTAAACATCTGCTCCTGGCGCAAAAGGGACAATCTCATATCCTGCCTCCCTCAGCATCTCTTCCATAGCTTCTGCCTCATAGGAATTCACCTTACACCCAAGGTTATGAAAGGCTGCTTTTCTCATTTTTTCTCTTCCATCCTTTTTTTGCAATTGAGCCATATTCTTTCTATTTTTCTATTTCTCTATTGACTTTTTCTGCATATTTTTATAGTATTTACTTATGAAAGCGGCTCAAAAACGAGGCCGTACATAAGGAGGTTATGTTTCATGAAAACAGTTCACATTTCTTTAAATTCCATTGATAAAGTTAAATCCTTTGTAAACGATTTAACCAAGTTCGATGCTGATTTTGATTTAGTATCCGGCAGATACGTTATTGATGCCAAGTCCATCATGGGTATCTTCAGCCTGGATCTTTCCAAACCGATTGACCTGAATATCCATGCTGAAAATAACATTGATGAAATCCTTAATATTCTGTCTCCATACATTATCAACGAATAATTTTCGATCATTCCTAATTTCTGGAAGCGCCTAAGGCGCTTCTTTTTTTGCTTTATAGGAACTTCACCCGCACCTCACTGTCTCCACTGTCTTTACAGCTATTTCCATCAACTGATCGATCTTCTCTGCCAGATTTGTTTCTGACTTCCGGATAATATTAATATTAGGCTTTGTCACCGGATGCTTTGCCACAAAAATCGTACAGCAGTCCTCATAGGGAAGTACTGATGTTTCATAGGTATTGATTTTTTCAGAAACATCTACGATCTCCTGCTTGTCAAATCCGATTAAAGGCCGATATACTGGAAGGGTGCATACCTCATTAGTAACCGCAAGAGACTGAAGGGTCTGGGAAGCCACCTGGCCGATGCTTTCACCAGTAATCAGCCCAATGCATCCATTTGCTTTTGCAAGCTCTTCTGCAATCTTCATCATATAACGGCGCATAATAATTGTCAGCTCCTCATGGGGGCATTTGTCATAGATATAAAGCTGGATATCTGTGAAATTTACGATATGGAGATTCATAGGTCCTGCGTATTTTGCAACCAGCTTTGCCAAATCCACCACTTTCTGCTTTGCCCTCTCGCTGGTATAAGGCGGCGCATGAAAATAAACAGCCTCAATTCTGACCCCTCTTTTGGCAATCATGTAACCAGCCACTGGACTGTCAATTCCGCCAGAAAGAAGCAGCATGGCCTTTCCATTGGTTCCTACAGGCATTCCTCCAGCGCCAGGAATGGCCAAAGAATAAAGGTTCACTTTCTGACGGATTTCTACATGGAGCATCACATCCGGATGATGCACATCCACCTTCATTTCTGGAAATGATTTCAGAATGATTTCTCCCATATCCCTATTAATTTCTTCTGACGTATGGGGATACTGTTTATCTCCTCTTCTTGCATCTACCTTAAAGGTGAGATCTTTGTCCGGATATACCTGGTCCATATAGGAAACTACTTCTTTTTTCAGGTTTTCATAGTCCTTATTGTCAATCTGTACCATAGGGCAGATCCACACAATTCCGAATACACGCTTTAAGGTATCAATGACATCGTCATAATCATAACCTTCTGCTTCTACATAGATGCGGCCAGATTCCTTAGACACGCTAAATGCTCCGTCCAGCTCTTTTAAGGCAAAGCGGATCTGCTTTACCAGGGCATCTTCAAACAGATATCGATTCTTTCCCTTTGTTCCGATTTCCGCATATTTGATTAAAAATGATTTATATATCATCGCCATTCTCTCCCCTGTCCTTTCTCTTTCCTATAGGCAACTCTTAACCTCTCTGATAGCGGCGCAATACTGGCAGAATCTCTTTCAAGGTATCAATACAATAATCGATTTCCTCTTTTGTATTGAACCTTCCGAAGCTGAACCGCAAGGTGCCGTCCAGAAGAGAAGATGGCACGCCCATATTCTTTAGAGTGCCGCTTACCTCAGGATGATTGGACGAACAAGCAGAACCTGAAGAAACGTAAATTCCCTTTTCCTCCAGAGCATGGAGAAGCACCTCGCTCCTTATTCCTTCAAAGCTTATGCTCACAATCTGAGGAGCACCTTCCCTTCCCCTCAGGCTGTTAGCGCAGGTTCCCGGCACCTCTTCCATCCGGTCAAGCATATAATCCTTCAATTCATAAAGCCGTTCCATCTTTTCCTCAAAGTTCTGATAGGCTTCCCGAGCAGCCAAGGCCATTCCTGCAATCCCAGGCACATTTTCTGTACCGGAACGGAGGTTTTTCTGCTGTCCGCCTCCGTAAATCAGAGGTTTGATTTTGACTTTTTCATCGATGTAAAGAAATCCCACTCCCTTAGGCCCATGGAACTTATGACTGCTGGCAGAAAGGAGCTGGATTCCCTGTTTTTTCGGCCGGAGCAGAAATTTTCCATAGGCCTGGATGGCATCCACATGAAAAATAGTATGGGGATTGATTTCATGTACTGCCCTTCCAATTTCTTCTACTGGCTCTACTGCTCCAACCTCATTATTTACATACATGACTGATACCAGGATGGTTTCCGGCCGGATAGAGCCTTTCAGCATATCCATATCCACATGGCCTTTTCCATCTACCTTCAGATAAGTGACCTCAAATCCCAGCTCTTCCAGATAGCTTAATGTATTATAAACAGAAGGGTGCTCTATGCTGGAGGCAATGATATGATTTCCTGCCCTCCGGTTTGCCAGGGCTGTGCCGATTAAAGCCATATTGTTAGACTCAGAACCGCCTGAAGTAAAAAGAATTTCCTTTCCCTTTACTTTAAGGGTTTTTCCGATTTCCTCTGCTGCAGCCTTTACTGCCTGCTCTGCTTTCATTCCCATCACATGCCTGGCTGAAGGATTGCCATATTCCTCTGTCATCATCTTTACTACCAGCTGAGCTGCTTCCTCTAATGTTCTGGTCGTAGCCGCATTATCCAAATATACTTCCATCCTATTCTCTCTTTCCTATTCCTAATTCAGGCAGGCCATGCCAGAATAATTAGGCGCCTCATCCTACTCCTCTAACGAAAACATCAGGATAGACAACACTGCCATTCCTGCTGTTTCTGTCCTCAATATCCTTTTTCCCAGGGTAATAGGACTGATTCCTGCACTGACAGCCGTCTGGATTTCACTTTCCTCAAACCCTCCCTCTGGGCCGATAAAGATTCCCACCTTCATTCCCGGAAGAATCTCATGGATTTTTTTCCTCGTTTCTTCCATATTGTCTGCCTGTTCATAAGGGATCAAACTCTTGTCCAGATTCTTAGTAAAAGCAAAGGCATCCGTAAGGCCCATAACAGGCCGGACCACAGGAACTGCCAGGCGCCCTGACTGCTTGGCCGCACTCTCTGCTATGGCATTCCACCTTTTCACCTTTGCCTCTTCCTTCTTTTTATCCAGCTTTACTATCGTCCTTTTTGTAATTACTGGAATGATCTCCCATACTCCCAGTTCCACTGCTTTCTGGATAATCCATTCCATCTTATCTCCCTTAGGAAGTCCCTGAAATAGATAAAGCTTGGTCTTAAGCTCCGTATTGCCTCTGTCAGACTCCAGAATCTTGGCTATGATATAATCTCTGGCAAGCTCGCTGATCTCACAAAGGTATTCCCTTTCCTCTCCGTCGCTTACCCGGATCTGCTCCCCTTCCTTCATGCGGAGAACATTTTTCATATGGTTTACATCTGGTCCGGTAATTGTAACCCTTTCTTCTCCGATCTGGCCAGGCGCTGCAAAAAAATGGAACACGCTTCTTTCCTCCGTTTTATCTCTTCCTAGCAGTAATAGATACCCATTCTCCTTGATAATTGATCTCCATTACCTCAAAGGCATCGTTCTTAGCAAACGCTGCCCTTACTGCCTCTTCCTTCCTATCAATAATACCAGAGGTGATAAAAATTCCTCCTTTTTTTATGTGTACTGGGATTTCCTTCTGGAGCATGATAATAACATCTGCCAGAATATTGGCACAGACAATGTCATAGCATTCATACCCTGCCAAAGCCTGAACCTGTTTATCATCAATAATATTTCCCTGAACCACTTGAAAATGCTTTCTATCTATACAGTTGGAATCCATGTTCTCCTTTACTGCTGAAATCGCATTTTCATCCAGATCTGTTCCGAATACGAAACCTGCCCCCAGCTTTAAAGCTGTAATTCCCAGGATTCCGCTCCCTGTCCCTACATCCAATATACGGCAGCCAGGAGTTACATGTTTTTTTAACTGGCGGATGCAAAGCTGCGTTGTCTCATGCTGCCCAGTGCCAAAGGCTGTGCCTGGGTCAATCTGAATTAAAAGCTTATCCTGATCTCCTTCAGGAATCTCCTCCCAGGTGGGCTTAATCAAAATATCATCTACAGTAAAGGGTTTAAAATACTGCTTCCAGTTATTGATCCAGTCCTTATCCTCTGTTTCAGCTTTGGTAATCGTTCTCTCCCCTACATCTACAAACTGGCTGATCTCATCCAGACCTTCCTCTATTTCCTTTAATATCTGGTCCAGATCTGACTCATCCTCCAGATAAAAGCTCACCTTAGCCTTTCCCTCATCCGGCGGAAGCTCTGGAAGGATGTCAATAAACATCCCCTTAGTCTCTGACTCCGTCAAAGGGATATTATCCTCAATCTCAATCCCCTGGATTCCGATTTCATCAAACAGGCTGCTGATATAATCCACAGCCGCTGTAGTCGTATGTAATGTAAGCTTTTTCCATTTCATATGGAGCCCTGCCTTTCCTGCTTTCCTGAATTAATATTCCTATATCAGAATATGTTTTTTCCCTTATACCACTTCACTGATTACCTTTCCAAACAAAAGACCAAGCACAACCAGAATCAGCGGTCTTACCACTCTCTTCCCGCCTGACATCACCATTCCAGAACCAATATAATGCCCAGCAATGCAAAACAGACCAGCTGCCAGCCCTAAGCTATAGTATACCTTTCCGCTAAAGACAAAGGTAATTAAGGCTGATATATTAGAGGACAAATTCAGCACCTTGGTAATTCCCGCTGCTCTTTTCATATCCATGGAGGCTGCTCCTGTAAGAAGGAGCAGAAGAAAGGTGCCCGTACCAGGGCCGTAAAATCCATCATAAAGCCCCAAGGCCAGGGCAATTGCCACAGTAGTGATTCTTTGCCTTCTATAAGAAATTGACTTTGTCCTTTCCTCATCTCCCAGGTTCTTATTTTTTAGAACATAAAAAGCTACGACTGGAAGAATAACCAGCATCATATGGCGGATTACACTTTCATCTACATGAAGGCTGAGCCTGGCTCCCAAAAACGCCCCCGCAACAGAAGCCACAGCTGCCGGCGCAGCCGTCTTAAAATCCACATATCCGTTTTTTATAAAACGGCCAGTAGAAACCACAGTTCCCATAGTAGAGCCTAATTTATTCGTTGCCAGAGCAGCATGGGGAGGCACCCCGGCAATCAGGTAAGCCGGAAGGGAGATAAGCCCTCCCCCTCCTCCAATCGAATCTATAAGTCCTGCCAAAAAGATCAGCGGACATACAATCAGATACTGTTCCATATTTCTAACACTCTCTTTTCCTATGTAGGTTAACGGCCATATCATATCATAGAAAAAGAAGCGCCGCAAGAACTTCCAGCAAAGAAAGTAAGAAAAACTCCTATTCCTCAGGAAGGAAAAAGCCCACATCGTATACAACTGCCAGCTTCTTTGCCACATCACATGCCTGTTTGGATACGCTCCAAGAGAAGGCAGCATATATCATCTCCCTGCCTATGGAATAATCCGTCAGATGTTCCTCCAGCTCTTCATTCTCCTCCAATTCCCTATCATCGGGAGCAAACATTCCATTCATAGGCGGAAAATTCTTAATCATTTCCATAAACCAGCCCTGAAGCTCTGAAGAAGCCACATGGATATCAGAGTAATCATGATCTTCTTCCCACTCCGTCTGCTTCTCATACCATTTCATAAACTCCTCTTTCGTCTCAGGAGCTTTTCTTTTGTCATATACCATTAGATCATAGCTCATCTTTTTTCCTCCATTTTATACGCGTTTCACAGTCTGTTACATCAATTCTCATTCTGCTGCCCTAGGCTATTCCTCTGCCAAAAGCATTCTGACCCCTCTTGCAGCAGCTTTGCCTTAGGCCAACAGACTATAAGGCTTCAAAAACTTTTTCTACTACTTTCCCTTTTACTCTTTTCTACTCCAGCTCGCTCATCCCTGTATAGAGCTGATAATACTTTCCCTTTGCCTCAATCAATTCATCATGGCTGCCTCGTTCTATAATCTCCCCGTTTTCCAGAACCATGATTGCATTTGCATTCCGCACCGTTGACAGGCGGTGGGCAATTACAAAGGTGGTACGGTCTGCCATCAGCCGGTCCATTCCTCGCTCTATATGTTTTTCCGTTCTGGTATCTACTGAGCTAGTCGCTTCATCCAGAATCAGTATAGGGGCCTTGGAAATAGCTGCCCTTGCAATATTGAGAAGCTGCCTTTGGCCTTGGCTCAAATTGGCCCCGTCGCCCTCCAGCATGGTACCATACCCTTTCGGCAGGCGCATGATAAAAGAGTGAGCAGAAGCTGTTTTCGCCGCCTGGACTACTTCCTCATCTGTGGCATCCAGCCTTCCATAGCGAATATTTTCCATGACTGTTCCAGTAAAAAGATGAGTATCCTGAAGGACCATGGCAATATTCTGCCTCAAGTTTTTCCTCTTTATCTTCCGGATATCCACGCCGTCAATGCTTATAGTTCCTGACCAAATATCATAGAAACGGTTAATCAGGTTGGTAATAGTGGTCTTTCCAGCTCCTGTAGAGCCTACAAAGGCAATCTTCTGACCTGGCTTTGCATACAAGCTGATTCCCTTCAGAATCGTCTTTTCCGGCACATAGCCAAACGTAACCTCATCCAAAACCACATGTCCAGCCATAGGTTCAAGCTTTATAGAATCCGGCTCATCCTCTGGTTCCGGCTTCTCATCCATCACGGAAAACACCCTTTCTGCTCCAGCCAGAGCAGAAAATACATTGCTTATCTGCATGGATATCTCATTGATTGGCCTGGAAAACTGTCTGGAAAAATTCAGAAATACTGTAAGCCCTCCTACGTCAAAACCTCTTGCTACACAAAGCACACCTCCAATACAGGCAGTCAAGGCATAATTGACCTGGCTTAAATTTCCCATTACCGGCCCCATAATCCCGCCAAAAAACTGTGCCCGAATCTGATTGTGCTTCAAATCCTCGTTTAAAAGGGCAAAGTCTTCTTTCGCCTGCTTTTCATGGCAGAATACTTTAATCACCTTCTGGCCTGCCACCATCTCTTCAATGTAACCATTGACTGCGCCTAAGGAGCTTTGCTGGGCGCTAAAATATTTCTGGCTTCTTCCTGCCACAAAGCCTCCTGCTTTCATCATGACGGGAATCATAATCAATGTAACTAATGTGAGCCATATATTGGTATAAATCATCAAAAGTAATGTCCCTATAATACTTAGGGCTCCAGAAAAGAGCTGAACCAGCGTATTGCTCAGCATTTGGCCTATGGTATCCACGTCATTGGTAAAACGGCTCATCAGATCGCCATTGCTGTTTGTATCATAAAATCTTACGGGAAGGCTTTCCATTTTTACAAATAAATCCTCCCGGATCTTCTGAAGTGCATTCTGCGCAATCGTCAACATAATTCTAGCCTGAAGATAATTGGCTGCCACCCCTGCTCCATATACAGCAGCAAGAACTATCAGGGCACTGGCAAGTCCTGACACGCTTCCACGGCTTCCATCTATCGGAGCGATGTAGCGGTTAATAATAGGCCGCAGCATATAGGAACCAGCAAGCATTGCTCCTGTATTGACAATTACAAACAAAAAAGCTAGAACCATTTGAAAATGATAAGCCTCCATATAGGAAAGAAGACGTTTGATTGTCTTTCCCATATCCTTTGGTTTTTTCTTTCCCATAGCCATCCTTCTTCTCGGTCCGTGTCCAGGGCCATGGGGAGAGCTGCTCTTTCCCGCTTCTAATGTCCGTCCTCCATAACGCCGCCTTAAAAGCGCTGTCCGGTCCCCAGCTCCTTTCATAAACTCACGTCTGTCTGATATTTTCATGCACCTGCCTCCTCTTTCTTCTCTGTCATTATGAAAGTATCGAATCCTCACGGCAGGACTGCGCGGCCGCTGCCCTATCCCTACGGCGCCAGAATGCGTTTTTGCGTTTTCTGCCCATCCGCCGGAGGCTTACAATCCCCCTCCTTTTTGATCATGTCCGCAGGCAGACTTAGGGGGACTGTAAAAGTTCAGCCTTTCTTATCGATTGGAAAGGCAGATCTCCTGATATGCTTTACAGGACTCTAAAAGCTCTTTATGAGTTCCTTCTGCTCCTATCTTTCCATCCTCCAGAAGGATAATCTTGTCTGCACCTTCCACAGAACCAATCCGCTGGGCAATGATGAATTTTGTCGTACCCTTTAGCTCTGTATCAAAACTTTTGCGGATTCCTGCTTCTGTTGCCGTATCTACCGCACTGGTGCTGTCATCCAGAATCAAAATCTTCGGTTTCTTCAGCAATGCCCTTGCAATACAGAGCCTCTGCTTCTGTCCGCCGGAAACATTCACTCCTCCCTGCCCCATTTCCGTATGATATCCGTCAGGGAAAGTGGATGTGAAATAGTCTGCCTGAGCGCTTTGCGCTGCCTTCCTCACTTCTTCCAAAGAAGCGTTTTCATCGCCCCATTTCAAATTTTCTTCAATTGTCCCTGAAAAAAGGACATTTTTTTGAAGAACCATTCCTACTCCGCTGCGCAGCTTTTCCAGAGAATAATCCTTTACGTCAATTCCATCCACCAGAACCTGCCCTTCCGTCGCATCATAAAGCCTTGGAATGAGCTGAACCAAACTGGTTTTTCCGCTTCCTGTAGCGCCAATAATCCCTACAGTCTGCCCCGGCTCTGCGGTAAAGCTGATATGCTCTAAGGTCTTCTTCTCCCCATCCTTTTCATAAGAAAAGCTTACATCGATAAATTCTACCTTACCTTCTGTAACCTCTTTCTCCTGGCAGACAGCCTGTTCATCTGTCAGATCAATCTCCGTATTCATCACTTCCCTAATGCGCTTTTCTGATGCCATAGCGCGAGAGCTTTGGAGAAGCACCATAGAAAGCATCATAAGGGACATCAAAATCTGGACAATATAGGTGGTAAATGCGGTCAAATCCCCCACCTGCATATTGCCGGCAATAATGATATTGCCCCCATACCATACGACAGCTAAGGTTGTTACATTCATAGCAACCATCATAACAGGCATAGTAATAATGACAATCCTCATGGCCTTCAGCCCTGTTTCCTTTAAATCTCTGTTATTTCCCTTAAATTTTTCCTCTTCATATTCCTCTCTTACAAAGGATTTGATTACCCTTACATTGGTAAATGCCTCCTGAATTCCAGAGTTCAGCTTATCCAATTGCTTCTGCATGATCTCGAATCGTGGAAATGCTGTCTTTAAAATCAACCCGATAGCCAGGCTGAGCAGAGGAATTACAATCAGGATCACCCAGGCCAGCTGTGCATTCATCAAAAATGCCATAAACAATGCCCCTAACAGCATACCAGGAGCTCTCATCATAAGCCTTAGAGCCATCATCAGTACATTCTGCACCTGCTGGATATCATTGGTAAGACGGGTAATCAGAGAACCTGTGCTGAAATCATCGATATTTTTAAAGGAAAACTCCTGTACCTTTGCAAACAAGTCATTTCTTAAATCAGTGGTAAAGCATATGGATGCCTTGGCAGAATAATAGGCTCCTCCGATTCCTCCCACTGCCATTATGCCCACAATCAAAACCATAATAAGGCCCATCTGTATAATATATCCCATGTTCCTTTCTGCAACTCCAGTGTTAATAATCATAGACATGAGCTTGGGCAGCATGATCTCGCCGAAAACCTCTGTAAGCATAAGAATCGGCCCTAGAATAAATGCACTTAAATAAGGTTTCACATATTTTCCATACTGTTTCATTCTGTCACTCCTTTTTGTCTGTTATAGAAACTGCATTTAAAAGGTTTTTCTTCATTCGCTCCAGGTATCCTTCAAACTGGGATACCTCATCCAGGCTGAAACCTGCAAAAATGGTATTTTCCACCTCTAAAAAGATATGGCGGCTCTCTTCTATCACTGCCCCCCCTTTGGGCGTAATAGAAATATGATTATAGCGGTTATCTTCCTTATCCGCCTCTCTTATAATATACCCGCCTTTTTCCAATTTTTTTAAAGAAACTGCAATAGTGGCTGTGGAAACATGGTGACGACAGGCAATATCCTTCTGTGAGCCTTTCGGAAAACTGGCAATGTCCATAAGGATCTGATGCTGGCTCCTGTAAACTCCTGTCTTCTTTACCAGCCGCTCCAACAGCATACGATGCAGACGTACCACATAAACTGCCTGTTCCATGGTTCTGTGCACAGACTGGCTGTTGTCACATTTTCTCATCTCCTCTGCTCCTGAAAAATTCCCCTTTTCTCCGTCCCAGCAGGCCCTTTTCTTTTCCATATGACTCTCCTTTGTCTGTGAAATCCCGTAATTAGTTAGTCTTTAAACAATTAATTTTCTTATTATTAATTAGCTAACTTTTATAGTATATCTCCATATGGAAAAAAATGCAAGGAGATTTTTTATAGACAATGAATGTTAAACATGTCAGCAGTGAGTGCCAAGGGTAAATGTGAATGAAAACGCGTCAAAATGTTTTTTCGGCCTCAGAGCCAAGAAATTCTAAGGCTCCTGCATGCAAACACTTGTGCGCATAAGTGTTTACATTCAATGAAAAAATATTCTGACGCTTTTCCTGTCTTGGCAGTTGAGATCTGAATCTCATACTCCTTAAACTCGAACTTGCCACGCAAATAAAAGGGCTGTTGCAGAATAGATTTCTCATATAGCATATAGCGGAACTATTTGGATTCTCCCACTATATCCTGTATCAATCCTTTATTTTGCAACAGCCTCTGGACGTATTCCCAAAATAACTTCTTTTCCAGCATAACCATTGTCCAGCAGTTTTTCCGACTTTTCCCTTGAAAGAATAATCTCACTTCCTACTGCCACAAGGGCGGCAGATTCTCCCTGCCTTCTGCATATGGCATCTACAAAATTCATCTGGGGAGAACCGATAAAGCCAGCTGCAAACTGATTCGCCGGATAGTTATAAAGTCTTTGAGGCGAGTCAATCTGCTGGATTACGCCGTCCTTCATTACCACAATCCTGGAACCAAGAGTCATTGCTTCCGTCTGATCATGGGTTACATAAATGATGGCAGCTTTCAGCCGCTTATGAAGCCTGGATATTTCTGTCCGCATCCGGACCCTTAGCTTTGCATCCAGATTTGATAAGGGCTCATCCATTAAAAACACCTTAGGGTTTCTTACAATTGCCCTTCCCATAGCCACCCTTTGTCTCTGCCCTCCCGAAAGATTTTTGGGCTTTCTCTCAAGAAGGCTTTCTAAGTCTAGAATCCCCGCCGCTTCTCTGACCGCTTTGTCAATCTCTCCTTTGGGAATCTTTCTCATTTTAAGCCCAAAGGCCATATTTTCATATACAGTCATATGGGGATATAGGGCATAATTCTGAAATACCATAGCAATGTCTCTGTCCTTTGGCTCCATATCATTTACCACCTTGCCATCAATCCAAAGTTCACCAGAAGTAATGGTTTCCAGTCCAGCCACCATCCGCAATGTGGTAGATTTTCCACAGCCAGAGGGCCCTGCAAAAATAATAAATTCCTGATCCTGTACCTCCAGATTAAAATCCCTGACTGCCTCCACGCCGTTGCCATATACCTTATAGATATGTTTCAGCGAAATATCGGCCATATGTTCTATCCCCTTTCCTTTTTATATGTACATTCGCCAGAGGCTCGCAAGAAACCTTCACGCGCATAAAGCGCACTGCCATGAAGGAAGTATCCGGCGTATTTGGCATATCTGAACGCAGCAGGCTAAGGCCAAGCTGCCTTGACTTTAGCACTATTATAGGTTGTATCCACTTAATCCGTTTTCCATTTTCATCTGTCTGGAAAAACCCATCCTCCATGGCAGATTTTCGTATCGGAACTTCTCCTGACACCTTTGCATAGATTGCCTGACTTTCTGCTTCCGTAAAGTTCTTTATATACTCCCATGCCAGCTCTGGATTTTTGCTGTTTTTCGGAATTCCAAGAGCCCAGCAGCCGATATAGGAAGGTCCTGGCACGTCTCCTGATTCACTGGGCATGGGAATCAGCCTTAGATTTTCCTGTCCCAGCCCTTCAATATATTTTGATGCCCTGCGGCTTCCGTCCCAGTACATTGCCGCTCTCCCTGCTGTAAACACATCTGAGCATTCGTCATATTTCAGTCCTGCTACGTTGCTAGGCACGATCTTTTTCTCAAAGACCATATCTTTAATCAAATGGAATGCTTTTACAGCCTCTGGAGAGTCAAAAACTGCCCTTCCTTCTTCATCCAGGAGCCGGCCTCTGTATGCAAAAAAGCCTTTTCTTTTCTCCATCACATGCCTAACAATAAAATCTGCTGCTAAAGCAGAATCTTCTGTCCCAAATTATTCCTGATTTCCATAACGCAATTATAGAGATATCATCTATTTTTTTCAATATTTTAAAGACAATCGTGTCTCAGTTCATACTTTCGTGAGAAAATTTACATTTCTATCTTTTATTTCTAGTTATTGTCAGTTATTTTTGGTGGGATTTATAAATTTAGATATGTAATCGTAGATATTCAGCGCATTTGGCATATCTGAACTCAGCATTCTGGCGCTGTACGGACTATGCAGCAAGTGCGCAGTCCTACTGTGAGGATTCGAACACCTTCACAGAAAATAAGAACAGGGACTGCAGCAAAAATCATTTTTGCAACAGTCCCATATATTGGCAGGTTTCACACCTAAAGCTTGATAGAAAGTTTTCAAGCAGACTTTATTTTCTCACTCTTCCAAAAGCTCCATCAGCTCTTCCTTCCCCAGGCTTGCCAGGGAAATGGTCCCTTCTGTGATAATCTGCTCTGCCAGCTCCTTTTTTGACTCCTGGAGGAAAAGGATATTTTCTTCTATGGTATTTTTTGTGATCAGCTTAAAAACAGATACCTTTTTCTCCTGGCCGATCCGATAGACCCGGTCAGTAGCCTGGTTCTGAGCCGCCACATTCCACCAGGGATCATAATGGATTACCACATCTGCTGCTGTAAGGTTTAAGCCAGTCCCGCCTGCCTTCAAGGAAATCAAAAATACAGGAACATCATCTCGATGGAAGGAATCCACCACCTTAAGCCTCTCTTCCTTTGGCGTCTCACCAGTCAGAACATGATAATCAATTTCTTCCTTTCGGAGGCGTCTCCCTATGATTTCCAGCATAGAGGTAAACTGGGAAAACAAAAGGATTTTATGGCCTCCTGATACCCCGTTCTTTATCAGATCAACACAAGTTTCCAGCTTTGCTGACTCTCCATGGTAATTCTGGTAGCACAGTGCTGGATCACAACAGATCTGGCGCAGCCTTGTAAGGCCTGATAGTATCTGCATCTTGTCTTTACCGGCTGTTCCTCCTTCCTCTAACTGTTTCTTAAGCAGGCTGGCATTTGCTGCATAAAGTTCTCTCTGCTCCTTTTCAAAGAGAGAATAAACCACAGTTTCCAGCTTCTCAGGAAGCTCCTTAAGAACCTCTGCTTTCAGCCTGCGGAGGATAAAAGGCCCTGTCATTTTCCGCAGTCTTAACAACACTTCCCTGTCTTCTCCTCTGACTACAGGTGCTTCAAATTCTCTTTTAAATTTCTGATAGCTGAAAAGGAAACCAGGCATAAGATAATCAAAAATACTCCATAGTTCGCTTAAACGGTTTTCAATCGGCGTTCCTGTCAGAGCAATCTTTGTCCTAGCACTCACTGATTTTACTGCCTTCGCACTCTGGGTCCCTGCGTTTTTAATATACTGAGCTTCGTCAATGACCTGAAAGCAGAAACTTTTTTCTTCATATAATGTGATATCGCGGCGCAGCAGATCATAGGAGGTAATCACAACATCATAGTCTGCTGTTTTCTCTAAAAGCTCTTTTCTCTCTCCGGCTGTACCAGTTACCGTAAGAACCTTTAAAGCTGGAGCAAAACGGAAGATCTCATTTTCCCAATTATACACAAGGGAGGCCGGGCATATGATAAGAGATGTCTTCCCTATTTTTTCCCCCTCGTCATTTCCCAGGATGATTCTCTCTAGTTCCTCTTCTGCCTTTTTTTCTTTCTCTTTTTTCTCTGCTTCTTTTTCCCTTATCTTATATTTTTCTGCCTCATCCAGCAAAAGAGCAATTACCTGTATAGTCTTCCCCAGTCCCATGTCATCTGCAAGGATTCCGCCAAATCCGTAACTGTCCAGAGTCTTCAGCCATCGAAAGCCCACTTTCTGATAGCCTCTTAATACCTGCCTCATGGATATGGGGATTTCATAGTCACTATCCTCCACGGATCTCATTCCCCGTACAATGGACTTGTACATCTGGTCGCGGTAAAGAGAAAGGCTGCTTTCCTCCTTTAGTATGCTATCCAGATAAACAGCCCTGTAACGGGGCAGTTTCATCCTGTCTTTCTGAAGATCAGTCTTAGACACAGCCAGGCCCTCTACCAGATGGGCCACGGTCAGAAGGCCGCCTCCCTCCAGCTGAAGGAATTCTCCATTCTTTAACCGATAATATTTTTTCTTCTGCTGATATTCTGATAAAAGATGGACCAGGTCTTGACGGCTCATACCAGGAGCATCGATCGTAAGCTCCAGCCAGTTCCCAGCGCTTCGAATTCCCACTGCCATCTTAGGGGGTGGAAGAACCCTTATTCTGCTTAGATCCTCTGAAATGCAGACTTCCCCCAGAGCCATGAATTCTGCTATTCCTTGGGTCAGCAGACGATACATCCCCTCTTCGTCATCCTTTATAATGAGATTATGACTGTCATTCTCCTGGAATCGGAAATACCTGGAGATAAGCTGGCTGATACGAAACTCTCCTGGCACATCACGACAGATTGTCCGAGGCACCTTTTCATCCTCTATTGGATGAAAGGAATAATCCCCATAAAAAAGGGTGGGCTCCATCACAATCACATTTTTTCTCGGACTGCTGAATTCAAAACGAGCCTTCAGTTCCTCTGGCCTGTAATCCTCCAGCTTGACATCGTCTGCGGAAATACTCCAATACTGGCCTACCTTTAAAAGCACCCTTTCATAAAATAAAGGGATATCTCTTTCATTAATCTCAATCTCATGTCTCATTCCCTGGCTTCCCAGCATTTCCCTGACAAAAAATCCCAGGGTACTGCTACACGCCCTGTCGCAGCGATAAATATGCTCCTTATCCATGAGATACAGACATCGTTCTCCTTCCAAGCACGCCAGGTTTCTATCAATGGACAGACGAATCCCGTCCTTCCCAGCTCTAGCAATTTTTATGGTAAAATGAGGATTTCGGTCAACTACCGTTACCTTTCGTACCTCTCCTGTCCTGTCCCTGGCTTCCAATGTACTTCCCATGACAATGGAAAAAAAACGATCCATTTCTGTTCGTCCGATCTGGAGCTCTCGTATCACAGGGGCTGATGGAGAAAGGAGGGGGCTTTTCTGAAATCTGGAATAATATTCCTGATAGGTATTTACCAGCTCCATTACCAACTCTACTAAAGGCTTGCTGTCTTCTGTAAAGATCTCAGGATTATGATGAAAGGAAAAATTTTTTCCATATTCTGCTATGCTTCCAGTCTCCAGGGCTGATACAAATTCTATCAAATTTTTAACAATATAAGTCCTTCCCCTCCCTACGCGGAATTCTGCCATAAGGCTGTTTTTTCCAAAACGAAGCTGAGGAATCAAACGTACCTTTTCCTCCTCACCCTCTGCCATGATCCTAGCAACCTCCCAATTGGTATATTGGCGGATCAGAGTCCGCACCTCTTGCGAGGTATACACGATCCTCCCGTTTTTCTCTTCCTCTTCTTTTTTCCATTTTTCAAAAAGGGCAGTACAGTGCCTGCACATACCCTTATAGGAATTCCCTTCTTTGCAGGTACAGGAATAGTCAAATACCTGCTTTCCCTTTACATATAAGGAAACTTTATATCTCTCTCCTTGATCCTCTGCCAAGCCCTTAACTCCAACTTCTCCCTTCCAGAAGGTATTGGAGGTAATTTCTGATATTTCCATGGACTCCTCCCGAAATCCCAACTTTTGTCCTAAGGGGTACCAGGCAAAGCCTGGTGGTAACTATTTTCTACATCCGATCCGGCGCCTCTATCCCCAACAGGCTGATACATACCTCCAGCACCTCTTTTGCCAGTCTAATCAAAGCCAGCCAGCCTTCTCTTTGCTCTCTGTCCTCTTCTGTAAGAATCTTTGTATCATGATAAAAACGGTTACATGCATTGGACAGGTCATAAATATACTGGCAAATCTTGTGAGGGGCTGTTTCCGCAAAGCTGCTTTCCAATACCTCATTGTATTTGGAAATCTCAAGCTGCAAAGCCTTTTCTGCCTCTGTCTTTGCCGGAAGGACCCTTACATCTCTAGATAGCTCTCCGTATTTTCCAAGGATAGATTTAATCCTTACAATCGTATAGAGAATATAGGGACCTGTATTCCCCTCAAAGGAGATAAAGCGTTCCATATCAAAAATATAATCCTTAGCCGCCTGGTTGGACAGATCGCCATATTTCAGGGCAGACAGGCCTACAATCTCTGCTGTTTTTCTTGCTTCTTCCTCAGATACAGTCCGATTCTCCATAATGCGCTGAAACACAGCCTCATTGATTTCTCTGATCAGATGCTCCAGGCGCATAACCCCGCCTTCCCTAGTCTTAAAGGGTTTTCCATCCTTTCCGTTCATAGTGCCAAAGCCTAAAAATACCATCTCCCTGTCCGGTGCCACGATCCCAGCCTTCTTAGCTGTACGGAATACCTGAATAAAGTGAAGCTCCTGCCTCTTGTCCACCACATAGATATACTTGTCCGGGTGGAAATCCTTCTCCCTCTCTACAAGAGTAGCCAAATCTGAGGTAGCATATAATGCAGCTCCGTCAGATTTCCTTACAATACAAGGGGGTAGCTCTTTGGTGTCTGTTTCTTCCCTGATATCTACTACCAGAGCGCCCTGGCTCTCATATGCCAACCCCTTGTCAATCAGATTCTGAAGCAAATCCGGGATATAAGGCTGGGCATCGCTTTCTCCCTTCCATAAGTCAAATTCCACATTCAGCCTGCTGTAGTTCTTTTTTAAGTCAGCCAGAGAGACATTCATAATATGCCTCCATATGGCATGATAAGGAGCATAGCCGCTCTGAAGCTTCAAAGTAGCTGTCTGTGCTCTTTCCTTAAAAGCTTCATTCTCCTTGGATTTACCGCTGGCCGCTGGATAGATTTCCTCCAGTTCTCCTATGGTAAAGGGAGCCTCTTCTGGATATTCTCCCTTAAAATTTTTGTCAAAATAGGGAAGCTCTGGCTTTCTGTCGCGAAGCTCTTCAATAATCAAACCCATTTGAAGCCCCCAATCTCCCAAATGGACATCGCCAATCATGTGATGGCCCAGAAAACGTCCCATTCTCTTTACACTTTCTCCGATAATCGCTGCCCGTAAATGGCCTACATGAAGAGGCTTTGCTACATTGGCTCCGCCATAATCCACCATCACGGTTTCTGCCTTTTCCGGCTTTTCCAATCCCAGCTTATCTGAGGCTGCCATTTTGTTCATATAATCTGCCAGCCACTCTTCCCTTATCCTGATATTAATGAATCCTGGCATCACTGCCTTAACCTCTGAAAATATCTTGCTTTCAGAGGCCTTATCTGCCACATCGTTTGCAATATCAATCGGTTTCTTCCGATATGCCTTAGCAGCCGCCATAGCCCCATTACATTGGTATTCACACAAATCAGGACGATTAGACAGCACTACCTTCGCATAAGAAGCATCATAACCGCTTTCCTCAAAACCAGGCTTTAGCTCTGCTGCGATTAAATCAAGAATCTTCTTCATCTTTCCGACATTCCTTTCTCTATCTTCCTACTATTCATTGTATCAAAATGAAGCCCGCTGAGCCTGGATGGGTTCAGCAGCTTATGCTCTTCTTCAATTGGCAGTCAGCGTGAAAAGGGAGCTTCTGCACGCCTTCTGCAAAAGCTCCCCCTGTATTCTGTCTGTATGTCAGAAGGGATTATACACGGGATAAGTATTCCCCTGTACGTGTATCGATCTTAATCTTATCGCCCTGGTTTACAAACAGCGGAACCATAACCTGTGCGCCAGTTTCTACAGTGGCAGGCTTGGAAGCGCCTGTAGCTGTATCTCCCTTAAATCCCGGTTCTGTATCTGTGATTTCAAGCTCTACAAATAGAGGCGGCTCTACGGAAAATACATTGCCATTATAAGAACATACCTTGCATGTCTCATTTTCCTTTACAAACTTCAAGGCATCCCCGATGGTTTCTGCATTCAAGGCAATCTGGTCATAGGTTTCTGCATTCATAAAATGGAACAAATCGCCATCCGCATACAGGTACTGCATATCAACGCGGTCAATCCTAGCTGCGGGGAATTTCTCTGTAGGGCGAAAGGTTCTTTCCACAACGCCTCCGCTGATCACATTCTTAATCTTTGTTCTTACAAATGCCGCACCTTTTCCCGGCTTTACATGCTGGAATTCCATAATCTGATAAACATTTCCCTCAATCTCGATCGTAAGGCCATTCCTAAAATCACCAGCTGATATCATAAATGATACTCCTCCTTGTCCATCTTATCTTATTTGTCGCATATCTTGGATTAATCTTCTATATTCTATACTAAAACCACTGTCTTTTCAACTATTTTTTATTTTGTTCGTTCCTCTTCCCATAAAAAAGACACAAACCACTGCCATCTGCCTCGCAAATTGCCCCACAGCAACTTCCTTCGCCTGGCATCTCAGCCATCCTATAAACCTCATGGGCACAATTAGAACGCCGCTATGGAAAAAGTATTCAGCCCATTTGGCATCCCTGAATTTCGTTTTCTGCTGCGCAGAAAGGGTACTTTCACAGTAAAGAAAAACAACGCTCTAAACCTCTCCTGTGAGATAATCCATTGCCAGCTCATATCCGCGAAGCCCAAGGCCCGCTATCTGACCTGTGCAGACCGGCGCTGTAACTGACACATGACGAAATTCCTCTCTCTTATGAACATTGGAAATATGCACCTCTATTTTTGGCATTTCCACAGAAGCCAGAGCATCCCTTAGCGCAATGCTGTAATGGGTAAAGGCGCCTGGATTAATGATAATTCCTTCTGTACCATCCTTGTAGGCTGCCTGAATCCGGTCAATCAATCCGCCCTCATAGTTGCTTTGAAATACTTCAATCTCGTGGCCTTCCTCTGCTGCTTTTTCCTCAAGCATATGCTTTAACCAGGCATAATCCTTTGTGCCATAAATTCCCTTTTCCCGGATTCCCACAAAATTAATATTGGGGCCATTCAATACAAGAATCTTCATTTTATTTTCCTCTTCCTGCTCTTTCCCTGTTTTGCTTAAAGAGCTCTGATCTCCTCCAAGATTTTCTTCACTGTCTTTCCGTCAGCATCAAGAATATGATCAGCCGCCTCTTCATAAAGAGGGTTGCGGAACGCAAGAAGCGTTCGGATCCTTTCACCCGAATCTCCTCCTTGAAGCATAGGCCGGGTCTTATCCCCTTTCAGCCGTTCCTCCACGGTTTTTGGCATTACCCTCAGATAAATCACAGTTCCCAGCTGCTTTAAAAGCTTTCGGTTCTCCTCCCTTACTGGAAGGCCTCCTCCTACAGAAATCACACAGCCCCTGCAGTTTCCTGCCAGCTCCCTGAGGCTTTCTGTCTCCATCCTTCGGAAAGCTTCCTCCCCTTGGATTTCAAAAATCTGAGAAACCGCCATGCCTGCCCTTTTCTCAATATACTCGTCTATATCTAAAAAAGAACAATTCTGCTGTCTGGCTAACTGCTGTCCTACGCTGGTCTTTCCAGCGCCCATAAAGCCGATCAGGATAATATTTTCTTTCATGGCCTGTTTCCCTCCAGCTGGCAAATCAGCAGCCTTCTGGCCTCATTCACTGCCTCTGGCCCTATCTTTACATCTGGATTCCACAGCTCATAGGCAATAATGCCCTGGTAAACCAGCATATCTAAGCCGTTATAAGCTTGTCCCCCTCCATGCCTTACCAGCTTCATAAACCTTGTTTCCAGCGGAGTATACACCACATCCATCCCATAGGAAATCTTATCATAAAAAGACTTATCCTCAATCAATGCCTCTTCATCATGAGGATGCATGCCTACACTGGTTGACTGGATACAGATATATTTTCCCTCTGGTATTTTTCCATAATCAGAAAGGCCCATGGCTGTAAATACCTTTCGGCCAGCCAGTCTGTTCATATCAGCCGCCAGCTCTTCCCCTCTGGTCCGATTTCGGTTCAGTATAAATACCTCTCCAGCCCCATGCTCCATAAATACACAGGCAGCAGCTCTTGCTGCCCCTCCAGCCCCCAGGAGAATGCAGGATGCTCCTTCCAGTGGAAATCCCTTTTCCTCCATGGAACGGTACAGGCCAGCAGCATCCGCATTATAGCCCTTAAAGCCTCCATCTGTCCTTACAAGAGTATTGACTGCTCCAATCATCTCTGCGGTTTTGTCAATCTCTTTTAAATACTTTATCACATGCTGCTTATGAGGCACTGTTACATTCATCCCCAGAAAATTCATAGCATAAGCTCCCTTTATGGCAGCCTCTACCTGCTCTTCTTTTACCTTCATAGGAATATAGGCAAAATCCTTTCCTGTAACCTTTCCATAAAAATTCTGCATAACCGGAGACATGGAATGCTCTACTGGATCTGCCATAATTCCGCATATTCTTGTTGTACCTGTTATCATAGTTAGTCATCTTCCTCATTTTATGTCAATCTTATTCTTGTGCTTCCATTGCATGCCATGGACATCCGTGAATATCTGCCTTTTTCACCCTATTTCTTACCCATGTGCTCCCTGTCTGTTAATCTGTCATGAAAGCGGCTCCTCTTATAATGCCAAAGTACCAGTTTTTCTGGGATCCGCTTTAGCACAATCTGAATTTCCTCCCTCGGATCCAAAGGCTTTACCAAAATACTCCTGATTCCGCTTCTGTTGGCTCCCCACACATCTGTAAAAAGCTGGTCTCCCACCAGGATCGTGGAATCCACATCACTGTCCATAAGTTCCATTGCCTTCCTATAGCCCTTTTTAGACGGCTTTCCACCTTTATAGATATATGGGCTTCCTATAGCATCCCCAAAGCTTTTCACCCTAGGTTCTTTATTATTAGAAAGGAGACAGGTATTGATTCCAAGGCATCTAAGATGGTCAAACAGCTCTACAGCTCTTTCATCTGCTGGCGCTCCGTGAGGAACAAGGGTATTGTCAATATCAAAAATGATTCCCCTGATACCCTTGTCCCTTAAAGCCTCATATGAAATTCTGTAGGGTGAATCTATATATCTCCAGGGATAAAATCGTTTCAGCATTTCCCTTTTCTCCCTTATTCCTTTTTCTGAAGCAGCTTTCCCAGCTCTTCCATGAAAGTGTTCACATCCTTAAATTCCCGGTATACAGAAGCAAAGCGGACATAAGCCACTTCATCCAGACCCTGCAGCTTACTCATAACAAGCTCTCCAATAATCGTCGTCTCCACTTCCTTTTCTTCCATATTGAAAATCTCATTTTCTATCTCATCGATCAGGGCATTAATCTGCTGACTAGATACTGGTCTTTTATGACAGGAGTGGAGAATTCCAGCTTCTATCTTTGAGCGGTCATATACCTCCCTGGAATTGTCCTTTTTGATCACCATAAGAGGCATGGTTTCCAGCTTTTCATAGGTGGTAAATCTTTTTCCGCAGGATTCACACTGCCTGCGGCGGCGTATGGAGCTGTTATCATCAGCCGGTCTGGAATCAATTACCTTAGTATCTGCTGCATTACAATATGGGCATTTCATGTCCTAGTCCTCCTGAAGTTATTTTTATTCCTTTTATGCTTCCTTATCCACTGATGGTATTATTTACCATTTTAACCTAGGAAACCAGGAATCGCAAGCTAAACCTTGCATTTTTCCTCTACATCCTTTCTTTTTACATCTACCAAAATAATATCCTCTCCAATCTGGCAGATATCGCAGAAGGGGATGATGTATTCCTTGTCATGGCCCAGAAAGCCGCAGAAGCATCCTGGTCCTGACACGATTAATGCCTCAATGCAACCTGTCTTTATATCAAATTCAATATCTCCAGTAAACCCTAAACGCTTACAGTCATTAATATTAATGACCTCTTTTCTTTTTAATTCACAAATGCGCATAGAATACATCCATTTCCTCTTTAGTGTATTCTATGCGCATTCTCTTCTATTCTTACCCTATGGCTGTTCCTTAGTACACAGAACGTAACTTCCTATGAAGTAAAATAGCTGCTTTCAGCTTCTGGCCCAGCTTCCCTTACCTCTGTGATATCAAAATAAAACTGGATATTGGTACATACCATATAAGGAAGCACCCACAAAAAGCCAATACCCAGAGAACAATACGACAGCAGGAACATGCCGAAAAAGGTAAGGCTGAGCCAAAACAGCCGCCCCTTATTTCCCCTCATAATATGCCGGCTCTCCCTCAAGGCCTCCAGGAGCCCTCTTTCTGGATCCTCCACAAGAATCACCGGAGCCATGGAATAATTTAGAAACAGGAAAAATACCAGGATCATCTCCAGAATACCCATGAATGTAGAAAAAGCAATCATAAACGCTGGGGACTGATGGGAAACCTGGCTTCCCATCTGAACAATATAGATAGGGATATTAAGCACCTGAGGAATGAGTATAAAAAATAATGTTAACCCCAAAAATTTCCAGATATGGTGCGTGAAGGCAAAAAACAGATCTCCTATTTTCCTCTCCCTTCCTGCACAAATATTATAGCAGAGGCGCACATAGCCCAGCATCATCATATAAGCTCCAATTACTATAATGATAATAAGCAAGAAAAACCCTCCAAAAAAGGCGACAAAGGGCCCTATGCTATTCATCCCCCCTGAAAAAACCATGCCGATTACAATTGGAAAGAGGATAGCAATATAGAGGGCCAGAAATATGGCTCCTATCAATAACAGCATTCCTACGCAGATTCCGTAATTTCCTCGTAAGGCCTGCCTTGCCTGAAACTTTAACTGGGCAGGTGTCTTCTTCTCTCTCATACATGTATTCCTCCTGTATAAGTTTCCATCCCCTCCCAGGCAGCATTGCCTATACCGAGGAGTACCAAAACAGCAATCAGGCTTACTGCCAGGCTTATACTTCCTGTAATAATTCCTGCCTTTGCATTGCTGGACAATTCTCTGTCCGTTCTAGACAGCAGGCCCAGAATAATGGCAAGACTTCCCAGGATCAAGCCGCCATAACAGCAGCATATTCCCACCAGTGACATGATTCCCAGAACCATAGATGCCAGCGCCATATCATTTCTTTCGTTTCCCATATAAAATCTCCTTCCTGCCGCTGGACCAGCTTTTATAAATGGAAGCTGCCGATTAAAAAGCTGCTTCATTTTGTTCATATTTTAACACTACTTTTCTAAATGCACAAGACTGTGGGAATAAAAAAGAATCTTACTTTGCATGATTCTCCAACTGCGGCAAGCCGCATGAGCGGCATTATTCCTTTCCGCCTCAGTGCGGTAAAAGCTTTTATCATACAGGAAATCCTATAAAGTAAAAAAGAGGCCCCAGGGACTCCCAGGGGATAATCCCCTGCCCTGAAGGCCTCCAAAAGGGAAGGCAGAATCAATTTCTCTCTTTCTTGCTTTCGTCCTTATAAACACATCCATTCTTCATCACGAAGATTACATCCTTTAATGTGGATACATTTTCCACAGGATTTTCTTTTACTGCAATAATATCTGCCTGCATGCCTTTTGCAAGAGAGCCCTTTTTCTTTTCCAGGCCGCACATCTTTGCTGCGTTGACTGTAACGCCTTTTACTGCATCAATGGCTTTTCCGCCCATGTCCACAGTAAATTCCAGCTCTTTATACAGCATGCCATGATAGGCATCTGTTCCCAATGTATAGGAAATTTTATCGCTTCTTACCACCTGTTCCAGACATTTTCTGGAATAGGCTCTGTTTTTCCTTGTATTTGCACTGTGGGATGAAGGTACCATAGGCTCTCTCTCTTCGTCCAAGACAATTCCTGAGGTCAAATCAACCCATGTACCGCTGTCTTCCACCATCTTTACCTGCTCTGGCGTCACATTATACAGATGCTCCAATACATCCACACCTGCTTTCAGGCACAAGTTCAGTCCCTCTCCTCCAATACAATGGGCTGCTGTCTTGATATTAAGCTGGTGGGCTTCCTCTACTACTGTCTTTATTTCATCATAGGAGATAAAGTAGGGAATAAACTCGCCCTCTGCTACAATTCCTCCTGGAGTAATAAAGATTTTTAAAATATCCACCCCATGGAACATATTTTCCCGGCAGGTTCTCCTGAATTCCTCCACTCCAGAATGAGGAATGCCTACAAACCCATGTCCATGGCGTCCCTTCATGCCGATGCCGCATACCAGAAGATCTGGTCCATCCACTGCTCCCTCCCGGATTTTATTCCTAAGGGTTACATCAAGATAATATCTGTCTCCAAGGCAGCGGGCCGTGGTGACTCCTGACATCAGATCATCTTTCAGGCCATTCAGGGCCAGAAGGGTATGCTCACACTCGCTTTGCTCCATCATTCCCAGATGGCCTGGAATCCTTGCATCCAATGCCAGATGGGCATGGCACTCAAATAGTCCTGGCATTATGGTTAGGCCATCCAGACGGATTTCCTCACAGCCTTCCGGCTTTTGCCTTTCATATACTTCCTGTTCCAGAATGTCTTCAATCATCCCATCCTTAATCAGGACAGCGATTCTTTCTTTTGTATGTAAATCTTCTCCAACTAATCCCTGTTTTGCCAAAAGCGCTTTATATGCCATATATTATCCCTCCGAAGCCTGTTGTTTTGCCTTTTTCTTCTTTTCCATTGCACTCTTAACAAATGGGAATGCAAAGGAGAAAATGGTAAATAACATAAGGATGGTGGTTAAAGGTCTCTGGAACATTTCCATAATCCGTCCCTCATACATGGTTGCAGTGATAGAAACTGCTTTTTCCAGCATGGGCCCGAGAAGCAGGGCAAGAGCAATGGGCGAGGTGGGGAAATCATTCCGCAGCATAACATAACCAAGAACGCCTGCACCAAACATAACAAATACATCAAAGAGATTTTTATTGATAGAAAAGGTACCTACAGTTGCCAGGACTACAATCACAGTTGCCAAGATTGCCTTTGGAATCAAAAGGATCAGGCTTCCACATTTACAATAGGCAATACCTACAAAGTAAAGAAGCAGGTTGATGATTGCAAATCCGATAATCAGCGTATATACAGTGTCCGCATGTTCCGTAAACAGGGTAGGGCCAGGCCTTACACCGTGGATGATCATGGCACCTAGGAAAATAGCTGCCGGGGCACTGCCTGGAATTCCCAGAGTAAGCAGAGGGATAAGGGAGCCTCCAGTTACACCGTTATTGCCTGCCTCTGCCGCTACAATCCCTGCAGCCGCACCATTGCCAAATTCCTCCGGATGTTTGGATGCTTTTTTTGCCTCATTATATGCTAAGAAAGCTGCAATATCAGGACCTGCTGCCGGGATGATGCCGATTACAACACCCCATATGGTGGAACGGAAGGCATTGATGATGTTTTCCGTAATATCCGTGACCTTCAGCTTCATAGAGCCTACCTTGCCTGTTTCTGCCATTTTTCCCAGAGGATCTTCCAGCATTTTAAATACCTCGGGAAGAGAGAACAAGCCGATCAGGATAACAACTACGTCAAAGCCGCCTGTCAGCTCCGGCCTTCCGTAGGTAAAGCGTGGAAAGCCCATAACTGGATCCTGCCCGAAGCAGGCGATCAGAAGGCTTACAATCGCTACCAGACAGCCCTTATACAGGTTATCCTGAGAAAGCATAACTACAACGGAAAGTCCGAAAATAGCTACGAAAATCTGTTCTGGAGCTCCTACCATCATGGCAATCTTAGCCAGAAGGGGAGCGCAGATCAATAAAGCAAAGCTGGAAAAAAATCCGCCAAAGGCGCTTGCTATCGTAACCAGATTCAGTGCCCGGCCCGCTTCGCCTTTTTTTACAAGAGCCTTTCCCTCCAAAGCCGTAGGAGCAGAGGCCGGCGTTCCAGGAATTCCTACTAGTACGGCTGGAATGGAACCGCCATATACGCCGCCGCAGTATAGGCCGCTTAAAAGAAGGAGAGCTGCACCAGGCTCCATGGTATATGTAAAGGGAACAAATACTGCAACTGCCATGGTCGCCGAAAACCCAGGCAGAGCGCCGAACAATACTCCTACTGCAAGACCTGCAAGGCAGATAAGGAGGTTCATAGGCTGTAAAACATTTGAAAGACCGATCAGTACATTTGACATATGATTTCCTCCTTTCCCTATAAATTCAATGAAATCCAGCTTCCTCTCGGAAGGATCACAGATAAGAATCTTGTAAATACAAAGTATAAAAGCAAGGTCATAACAAGAGACAGAATAATCATGACAATCTTGCTCTTCAGCTTCAGATACACCAGGGAAACAATGCTGAATAAGATTGTATCAAAGATATATCCTATTTTGCCAAGAAGAGCCAGATATGCAACGATGATTACTGCATAGGGAAATATGATTTTCACCTGTTCCTTGACCTGGCTTTGGACAATCTCTGATTTTTTATAAATCAGAACATTACGGATAAGCAGGACACCAGCCATGATATAACTGAGAACCAGAAGTATCATAGGGTAAGTTTTGGAGTCCTTGGGTATCTGAGGCATCTGAAAGCTCAATGTTGCCAGAAAGCCTAAAAGCACAATACCGATGATAATATCCGGTGTGCATTTTTTCATACTCTTCATACATCTCACTCCTTTGACATAAAATGTGAAAAAACAAGTGCAGTAAGTGTTTTTTATGCTATAGGAACTTTGAAGAACTTTCCTGATAGATAAAAACAGCCGCCGTTCCCAGACAGGAAACGGCGGCTGTTGCCTGTCTCCTGTCTGTCAGGCAAATGCTTCATTAATCCTCAAAGTCAGCATTATCAATCATTTCTTTTATCTTTACATGGTTCTCTTCATAATATGACTTGAAGTCATCTCCGCCTCTGTATTCAATGGTAAGGCCTGCTTCTGTTGCCTTCTGAATGAATTCCTCATTCGCACATACCTTGCCGATTGCATCAGACAGAGTTTTGATTACATCATCAGGAGTTCCAGCTGGAGCTACAAAAGCTCTCCACATAATGGACTCAAAACCATCCAGGCCAGCCACACCAGATTCACCTAAAGTAGGAACATCAGGAGCCATTGGGTTTCTCTCAGAGCTTGTTACGGCAATCGGAATGATATTGCCTGCTTCTACCTGAGCCAGGGCTTCACTGACAAATGGGGTTGCAACTGCACAGTCACCGCTTGCCACATTATTAACTGCTGTAGCGCCGCCATCAAATACAAGACGTTTGTACTTTGCGCCTGTCGCCTTTTCAAAGGACATTTTTAAGAAATCCCAGTTTGTCCATGCACCGCCGATTCCCCATAAAACACTTCCGTCTGCACCAGCATCTACCAGGCCCTGCACATCTGTAATCCCTGACTTCTTGCTGGCAATGATCATGTGAGGATCTGCAGTAAACTGAGCAATCGGAGCAAAGGAATCTTTATTATAGGTAATTCCCTCAAACAAAGAATCATCGTTAGAATTCGTGGATGCAAAGTAAGCAATTGTATAGCCATCTGGATTTGCGTTAGTGAGCTGAGTCAAGCCGATGGAACCGCCGCCGCCTGTTACATTGTTGATTACCAGAGTCTGTCCCAGTTCCTTTTCCATATAGGATGCAATCAAACGGGTTGCTACATCTGCGCCGCCGCCTGCTCCAAAAGGAACGATTACTTCAATAGTCTTAGACGGATAACCCCCTCCAGACGGCTGGGCTGCCTCGCTTCCTGCTGCCTGGCTCTCTCCTCCTGCTGCTGGCGCTTCAGTTGCTGTAGTGCCGCTGTCAGAGCCTCCTACAGAAAGGGCACCGCATCCAGCTAAGGAGCCTGCCATTACTAATGCTGCCAATAATGCTGCACTTCTCTTCTTCATATCTACTTTCCTCCATTCAGATATTGATATCTCTTTATAGAGCAATGCGAATGCCAACCTCCCTTTTTTCGGCTTTTAAAGCATTTTTTTGTACATAATTCCTAATTTTATCTTTCTTTTTTATGCACTATGTCCAAGTTTTCCATTTGTTTCCAAAAAATTTTTTTGTTTTTACTGGTTTGAATTTTTTATTCCATATTAACTCATTGTATTCTATTGCTTTTTTGTTTATTTCATTGCATTTTATTGCATTTCTTGCAATATTTCTTTTGCAATTTTTTCCGATTTCGGATATAATTATTTCAGATATCATTTGTGAGATAAAAGATTGACTGCATATCGACAGGAGGTTCCCTATGATCCATATGGTTTTCTATGCCCCTTATCCTGAGATTCTCCCCACCATCCAGCAGGTGTTCCGGGAACGGCCGGATCATAATGAGCTGGATTATGAGGTGATCCAGGATTTTTTCAACAATCCTCTTCAGGATGTGACGGCTGACGTAATTGTTGCCAGGGGGTTCACTGCCCATACCATGCAGAAACGAGGCTTTATCTGTGCAGAGCTTAAAGTATCTGGCTATGATGTTATTTCTGCAATCAGCAAATGCCTGCAGCTTACACCCGCCAAAAAAATTGCCGTAGTAGGCGCCTTTAACATGGTATACGGGGCTGAAGCTGTCAATCCTGCCTTTCCTTCGGTTCATATTACGGTTTATCCTATTGAAGACGAAACACAGCTTGAATATACCATCCAACAAGCCATCAAGGAGGGCAATACTGCTATTGTGGGAGGATATACCACTGTGGTAATAGCCAAGAAATATAAGATTCCTGCAATCATGATCGAATCTGGAAGGGAATCGGTTAACAGCGCTATTGCTGAAGCCAAGGCAGCCGCTGAAATTGCCTTTCGTGAAAAGGAACGGGGCAATGAAATTGCCAATATTATGAACTACTCTTTCCAGGGCATCATTTCTGCTGATAAACAGGGTATTATCACCTTTGCCAATACCTACTGCTACTCTATTTTAAAAAACAATCGGGAAAGCCTGACCGGACATCACATTAAAGAGCTTTTTCCCCATCTCCCAGTAGAAGGTGTCCTGGAACGGGGAGAAAAAATCCTCTCTGAACTTCAGCCATATGAGGAGCTTCAATTGATGGTGAACTGTGTACCTATTTCCGGGGAATCCAAAAATGCCGGATGTGTGCTCACCTTTCAAAATGTAAGCCAGATTCAGGCTGCTGAAGGGCAGATCCGAAAAAAACTCCATCGTTCTGGTTTCCGCGCCAAATACCGTTTTCCTGATATTCTTCATAAAAGCCAGATTATGGATTCTGTCATCTCAGATGCTATGGATTTCAGCTACTCTGATTCTAACATTTTGATCCATGGAGAAACAGGAACTGGAAAAGAGCTGTTTGCTCAAAGCATCCATAACATAAGCCCCAGAAGAAATAATCCCTTTGTGGCAATCAACTGCTCCGCCCTGCCGGAAAATCTGCTGGAAAGCGAACTGTTCGGTTATGTGGAGGGCGCCTTTACAGGAGCTGCCAAGGGAGGAAAGATGGGGTTTTTTGAAATTGCCCATAAAGGTACTATTTTTCTGGATGAAATCGGAGATATTTCCTCCAAGCTTCAGAGCCGGCTTCTCCGCGTCCTCCAGGAACGGGAGATCGTCCGTTTAGGAAATGACACGGTAATTCCCATCGATGTGCGAGTCATTTCCGCTACAAATCGAAGCCTCAAAGAGGAGGTTGCCAAGGGACGCTTCCGCCAGGATCTCCTTTACCGCCTTGATGTCCTGGAGCTGAATCTGCCCCCTTTACGGGAACGGAACGAAGATGGGGATCTGCTTCTGGACCGTTTCATTTTCTTTAATCATGAACGTACTGGCTGTGTCCTGGAGGGCTTAGGCCCAGCTGCCAGGGACATCCTCCATACCTATCCTTGGCCTGGAAATATACGGGAGATGAAGAATTTCTGTGAACGCCTATCCATTCTCTGCCACACCCCTCTGGCCGATGCAGATGATGTGCTCCGGGCCCTTCCGGATGCAGGATCTGAGGCCGGGGCTTCCCGTTTTTCTCCTGAGGCTTCCGGAAATTTTCCTTCTCAGTCTAAAAAACTGCTGAAAAACGAGGTTGAGCCTTCTGTCTCTTTTTCGTCTTCTCTTCCTTATGATGAACGCCAGGCCATTCTGGAGGCTCTCGCCCAGTTCCGCAACAGCCGAAAAAAAACCGCCGAGCACTTGGATATGGATCCAAGCACGCTCTGGCGGAAAATGAAAAAATATAATATTATTTAGAACAAGGGAACTACGGCTCCTGCATAGGTATCCTCAATGAACTTCTTTACCTCATCGCTTTCCAGAGCCTCTACAAGAGCCTGGATTCCTTCGTCGTTTTCATGGCCCTCCTGCACTGCGATCACATTGCCATAGGTAGTTGCGCCGATGGATTCTGAATCCTCGATGGCTAACGCATCCGATACCTTTAATCCAGCGTCGATTGCATAGTTTCCATTGATAACTGCAATATCCACATCGCTTAAAGAACGGGGAATCTGTGCAGCTTCCAGCTCATAGATATCCAGATTTTTAGGATTCTCTACAATATCATTCTTGGTTGCCTTTAAACCGGCCTCTTCCTTCAGCTTAATCAGGCCCTGGGATTCCAGAAGAAGAAGGGCCCTTGCTTCATTGGTCGCATCATTGGGAACTGCTACCTTAGCTTTATCCGCTACTGCATCCAGGCTGTCTGCTTTTCCTGCATAGATGCCGAATGGCTCATAGTGGATAGAAGCAGCAGAAACCAGCTTGGTTCCTCTTTCCTCACAAAACTGCTCCAGATATGGCAGATGCTGGAAATAATTTGCATCCAGATCTCCTGCATCTAATGCCATATTGGGCTGTACATAATCCGTATACTCTACAATCTTCAGCTCATAGCCTTTTTCTTTTAAAATCTCCTTTGCTGCATCCAGGATTTCTGCATGAGGCGCAGGGCTGGCTCCTACGGTCAAGGTCTTCAGCTCTCCGCTGGCAGCTTCCGTTTCCTCTGCCGACTCCTGTCCGCCTTCTGTCTCTTCTACCTTACTTTCTGCTGCCTCTCCTGTGGGAGCTGCTGTTGTCTCCTCTGCTTTGCTTCCACCGCAGGCTGTAAGGGCTGCTGCTGTAAGGGCTGCTGCTGCAAATACTGTGACAAATTTCTTCATAATTCATTCCTCCTCTTTTTAGATAAGTATCTATACAATCACCCATACATATCTACATATGGGCGGCTGTATTCCATAAACCGATTCTCTGCCCTATCGGATACGTCTATCCGTAGCCTTGGCAATTCTCATAAACAGCTCCTGGATAATCTGAACAATGACTACCAAAAGGACAACTGTTACCAGCATAATTCCAAATTCATAACGGTAATAGCCATGATTAATCGCAATCGCTCCCAAGCCGCCGCCGCCAACAAAGCCTGCCATGGTGGTATACCCCAGAATCGTAGTGATCGAAATCGCAGCGCCGATCAAAAGAGAGGGTTTTGCTTCAGGAAGAAGCACCTTCCATACGATCTGGCCTGTGGTTGCTCCCATGGATTTGGCCGCTTCAATCACTCCTGCATCCACCTCCCGGAAAGAGGATTCCACCATCCTGGCAATGTATGGCGTGGCTGACACTACCAGAGGCGGGATCACTGCCCTAGAGCCAATAAGGGTTCCTACCAGAAACCTGGTAGCAGGCAGCATCATGATAAGCAGAATAATAAACGGTACGGAACGGAGCAGATTAATCACAAGGCCCAAAATTTTCTGAAATACAGGAAAGGGCTTGATTCCGTCTTTATCCGTCACTACAAGAAGGATTCCCAAGGGAATTCCAAGAATATAGGAAATTCCAGAGGATATGAGCACCATATACAGAGTATCCCATATTCCCTCCAAAAGCATATGAATCGTAGTTGAATCAAAGGTCATGTTCTGTCACCTCCTCATAAGGAACTTCTGTACTATTTAAATAGCTTATCATCCGGTTCACCTCTGTCTCTTCCTCTGGAAGCTGAATGATCATCTGCCCCATAGCCGTTCCATTTAGATCCTTTGTAGCTGCATACATAATATTGACAGGAGCCTTACAAGCAAGAATCATATTGGCAAGGACCGGTTCACTGGATGCGCGGCCGTCAAATATGATGCGAACCATTCGGGAGGAACCAAAGTTCTGAGCAGGAACTCGATCTCCCATAATGAGCTGCCGGCCAATCCTGGATTTAGGATTGGAAAAAATCTCTCCCACTGTGCCTGACTCTGCAATATGGCTTTGGTCAATGATTGCCACTCTGTCACAAATTGCCTCAATCACTGTCATCTCATGGGTAATCACAATTACTGTAACACCCATTTTTCTGTTGATTTCCTTTAGAAGCTCTAGGATTGCCTTTGTAGTATTGGGATCCAAAGCGCTTGTAGCCTCATCACAGAGCAGGATTTTGGGATTCGTAGCCAGGGCTCTGGCAATGGCTACCCTTTGTTTTTGTCCGCCGGAAAGCTGGGCCGGATACGCACCTTCCCTATCAGACAGACCTACCAGATCCAGAAGTTCTCTTGCCCTAGCCCTAGCCTTGTCCTTAGGAGTTCCAATTAACTCCAAGGGAAAGCAGATATTCTGAAGAACACTCCTCTGTGCCAGAAGGTTAAACTGTTGGAAAATCATCCCCATGGAACGGCGCGCCTCCCGGATGCCCTGTTCTTTCATTCCGGAAAGAGGCTTGCCCTCAAAAAACACATCCCCTGCTGTAGGGACCTCCAGATAATTGATACAGCGCACCAAAGTGCTTTTTCCAGCGCCGCTTAAACCGATAATCCCGAAAATCTCTCCATGGAAGATATCCAGTGTAATATCGTCCAATGCCCTAATCGGCCCGTTCGCAGTCTGGAATTCTTTTCCCAGCCTCTCCAGATGGATAATCGGCTTTTTATCCTTGATATCCGGGGATATCTCCTGAACTCTCTCTTCCATATTCATTCTCCTTTGTTTCCTATTCATATCACAGTCATAATCTTCTCTGCCTGCAGCAGGCAGCAAAAGCAGCATAATTTTCTTTCACCCAAGTCAGCCCTTGTCTTAAAGGGTCTGGCAGATTCCCTAGGGCTTCGCCAGGCTTTTTTCCACATGGAAAAACCGAAGATTTCCTATGTAGATTCAGATCTCAAAACTATCTGTTCAGAAAAAGTATTAATCTTTCTTAGGTCCAAAACTTCAAAAATATTCTAACCCTTTTCTATTCGCGGCCCTTAACATCGAAATCCTATAGGATAAAAAAGTGTGCGGCGAACCGCACACTCGCGCCGGAGCGCAGCTGCGGCAGCAGCCATTTTCCTCTTGCGCGGAGTGCGATAAAGGTTTTTATCATATAGGAAAATCCAGAGGAATTTCCTATATGATAAAAAACCGCAGGCTCATCTTCTTTGCATGGGCCTGCGGATATACGCAATCACTACCTTATTACAATACAAAAGTATCCTCACAAAAACCATACAACTGACTGCATTCAATTGTTGACGCACAAAAAACGACGGCACATGACCATCATCATGCCGCTGCACATCATCATGCAGTTATTCATGGTTCCTGCTGCAAACATAAGGCTCCTCCTGTATCCATTCCTCTTTTTCACTTCATAAAACTCCGTATGAAAAGTGATGTCATTCATGTTATGGTTGATTGTATGTCAAAATGCTTCTGTTGTCAAGTCTATTTTTTCTAATGTTTTTTCTGTTATCTGCACAGCTCCACAATAACTTGGGCAAATATTTTCGCGCTCAGTGCCAGTTCATCAATCACTGCAAACTCATCTGCACCATGCATACAGTTTTCTGTCCCTGGCATAGCAGCCCCAAAAGCAACTCCATTTTTCAGCTTATGGACATAAGTTCCGCCGCCAATGGACTGGCACTCTCCCTTCCTCCCTGTGTATTCCTCATAAACACAAAGAAGAGTCTTGATAAAGCGGGAATCCTCATCCACATGATGAGGCGGAAGCATGGACTGGGATAGGAAATGGATTCCCTTTGCCTCCATATTAGCTTTCACCTTCTGGCGCATATTTTCATCTGTAGCACATACAGAGCATCGGCTGTCAAACCAGCCCTCCAGGCCCTTCTCCGTAACCTCCAGCATGCTGAAAACAAGAGTCAGCTTTCCGGAAATCTCATCCTCCATGGCAACGCCCAGGTTCTTTCCATACAGATCTCCATGGGGCATCAGCTCACCCAGGGCCTTTAATGCCTTTACAGCCCCGCTTTCATGAAGAGGCAGACTGTTGATAAATGTTACCAGACCTGTAAGAGCATTGTTGCCCTCCTCTGGGCTTGCAGCATGGGCGCCCTTTCCGATTGCTGTGATCGTAACCATTGTATCATCTGCTGCTGCAGTAAAATCCCTGTATTCCATTTCCAGCCGGATTCCTGTCTTTTCTTCTGCTGCCTTTGCCGCCTGCTCCAAAACCTCTTTGCTTAAGCCCTGTATTACTGCCTCTGCCTTTCCAGGAAGCACATTGATCTTTGTCCCTGCATGGACAGAACACAGCCTGGGAAGCGTCTGATCTTCTTTCCATTCTGCTGTAAAATGTCCTTCCAATCTTCCCTTTTCTGTATTTACTACTGGAAATTCTGCATCTGGGGAAAAAGTCATAGGCGCTTCTTCTTCTACTTCATAATAATGGACAATATCTGAGCTTCCGCACTCTTCATCCGTTCCCAGGATCAGACGCACGTTTTTTGTCACCGGAATCCCCAGCTCCTTCACTGCTCTCATGGCATAAAGGGCTGCCACTGCCGGTCCTTTATCATCTGCTGTTCCCCTCCCATAAATTCTTCCGTTCTTTGCTATTGGCTCAAAGGCTTCTGTCTCCTTCCATCCCTCTCCGGCTGGAACTACATCCAGGTGAGCCAGGATATCCAGGCATTTCTCCCCATCGTTCAAATCAGCGGTTCCTACATAAGCATCATAGTTCCTGATAGAAAACCCATACTTTTCCGCCATTGATAACGCTGTCTCCAAAGCCTGATATACCCCTCTCCCGTAGGGCTTCCCTTCCTCGTATGGCTGTTTCTCACTGTTAATCCTGCATAATGCACAGACATCCTCTACCATTTCCTGCTTATGTCCCTCTATATAGTTTTCTATTTCTTTTCTGTAATCCATCATCCCATATCTCCCTTCTCTCATGACTGCTGCAATCATCCGCAGCTCTTTTTTCGTTTCCGTTCATTTTCCATTGTTGCAAATCCTGTCCGCCTTTAAGCCAGCATAGAAGCTAGAACCTGATTCACCAGCTTTCCGTCTGCCTTTCCCTTTACCCTTGGCATAAGGACCTTCATAATCCTTCCCTTATCCTTTCCAGAAGGCTTTGCGATTTCTAATTCCCTCAATACCTCTTTAATCACCTCCTGAATCTGCTCCTCATTCATATCCTCTGGTGCAAATTCCTGATAAACAGCGATCCTTTTGGCTGCCTCTTCTTTGATGTCTTCCCTGTCTGCAGGCGCCAGCTCATAGGTTTCCTTCGTCTGTTTGATCTCCTTCTTTACAACTGCATTTTCCTCTTCTTCTGTTAAAGGCTCCCTTTTGTCAATCTGGGCATTTTTTAAAGCAGACAATAGCATGGAGAGAGAATCCTTCCTCTCCTTATCCTTTGCTTTCATAGCCTCTACCATGGCTGCCCGTACCACATCGATTTTGCTCATTCTATGGTTCCTCCTTACTGATTTCTAACTGTTCCGCAGCTTCTGTCAATCCTCTTTTTGTCAGTTCCGTCCGAACTCACTCAGTTTCAGGCCAGGATTCCGTTCAAGCACCATTCCTACACTCCAGCTATTAATGAAAAGAAGGAGCGGATTGTCTTTCAGATCCTTAATTCGTTTCATGTCAGACGTTCCCTGAAGCTTTGATACATCTATCTCATCCCCATTTTCTACCCATCGGATGTACTCATAAGGAAGCTTATCCAGCTTTACTTCTACATTATACTCATTTTCCAGACGATAGGTCAAAACCTCAAACTGCAGTTCACCCACTACCCCTACAATAATTTCCTCCATTCCAGTATTGAATTCCTGAAAAATCTGGATTGCCCCTTCCTGGGCGATCTGGTTCACACCTTTAATAAACTGTTTTCTTTTCATCGTGTCTACCTGACGGACTCTTGCAAAATGCTCTGGAGCAAAGGTAGGGATTCCCTCAAATTCAAACTTTTCATTAGACAGGCACAGAGTGTCCCCGATGGAAAAGATGCCTGGATCGAACACGCCGATAATATCGCCAGCATAGGCTTCTTCCACGATCTTTCTGTCCTGAGCCATCATCTGCTGGGGCTGGGAAAGGCGGATTTTCCGTCCTCCCTGGACATGGTTCACCTCCATGCCTGCCTCAAACCTGCCAGAGCAGATTCGCATAAACGCAATTCTATCACGGTGGGCTTTATTCATATTAGCCTGGATCTTAAATACAAAGGCAGAAAAGCTCTCCTGAAAGGGATCCACCACTCCTGTGGTAGTATTTCTTGGAAGGGGCGAGGTCGTCATCTGAAGGAAATGCTCCAGAAAAGTTTCCACCCCAAAGTTGGTCAGGGCAGAGCCAAAAAATGCAGGTGAAAGCTTTCCCTGGCTTACCAGCTCCATATCAAACTCATCGCTGGCCCCGTCCAAAAGCTCAATATCTTCCAGAAGCTTTTCATGATAATCCCTTCCAATTATAGCATCTGCATCCGCACCCTCCAGTTCAAATTCCCTGGAAGCAACTTCCCTTTGGCCGCCCATGGCCGCTGTAAAAGTAGTAATCTTCCTCGTATTCCTGTCATATACGCCCTTAAATTCCTTTCCACATCCAATTGGCCAGTTTATGGGGCAGGTACGAATCCCCAACACGCTTTCAATCTCATCCATTAATTCAAAAGGGTCCCTTGCTTCACGGTCCATTTTATTAATAAATGTAAAAATGGGAATATTGCGAAGCAGACATACCTTAAATAATTTTATCGTCTGAGCCTCCACACCTTTTGAAGCATCGATTACCATAACAGCAGAATCCGCTGCCATCAAAGTACGATAGGTATCCTCGGAAAAATCCTGGTGGCCTGGCGTGTCCAGGATATTGATACAGTAGCCATCATAGTTAAACTGAAGCACAGAGGAGGTAACGGAAATTCCTCTTTCCTTCTCTATTTCCATCCAGTCTGATACTGCGTGTTTCGCAGCCTTTCTTCCCTTTACTGTCCCGGCCAGGTTAATCGCTCCTCCATATAAAAGGAATTTTTCAGTTAGGGTAGTCTTTCCTGCATCCGGATGGGAAATTATGGCGAATGTCCGTCTTTTTTTTATCTCTTCTGTTATATTAGCCACAGGGGGTCCTCCATTCTATCATTCTTAACAGTTTCTGTATTTATATCATTTCATATCACAAAAACCTGGATATTTTATACTTTAGTCGTAGGACATGTCAATTAATCCACAATTATTCATTCTATTATGAAATAATAGGAAAGTCAATACAACAATCCTTCTGCCATAGGGCTGGCCTCCTAAAAGGATATCCCATAATAGAGATTTACAAAAGATGGTAATAAAGGCAGATGTCCTCATAGCTCCCGTCCTTCATCAAAAAACCGCCGGGAATCACTCCAAGCTGGATAAACCCCAGCTTCTCATAAAGGTATCTGGCCTGCCGGTTAGTCCTTACTACTGCATTGAATTGGAGGATCCGAAAGCCATAATCTTTGGCACGAGCCAGGCAGTCCAGAACTAGTTTCTCTCCTATCCTCTGCCCCCTCAAAGCAGATGTTACCGCATAACTAGCATTGCAGATATGGCCGCAACGGCCTATATTATTTGGATGAAGGGTATAAAATCCCTGAATCTTTCCCATCTCATCCTCCGCTACCCCACAGCAGGTCTGAGAATCAAAAAATTCCTTTCCCGCTTCCCCTTCCAGCAGGTCTGTCTGAGGAAATGCAATGCCATCCTCCACTACCTGATTCCAGATTTCCATCATCCTGGAAATATCCTCTGCCTTATAAGGCCTCACTATTATCTCCATCTGTATCACCTTCCTGACTTTTCATTTTGCACCATAGTCTTTCAAACGCAGATCCCCTTCCATCCCTATTTTCTGCGCAGCCGCTGGAGACCCACAGGAAACTCCCTTTCATTTATGGCGGCATCTGCATGGCAGACATGGGAGTTTCCTGTGTCTATATATAACCCCATTCTTCCTCAGTTCCAATCAGCTCCACTCCCTCAGCCATTCCCTTACCAGAGGAATCCATTGCTGGCAGGAAGGTACAATATAATCCCTTTCCTCTTCTCCGCCCTTTGCCGAATCTGCTGTAGCCAAAGCAAGGCCATGGCGACCGCGAGGAAAGAGGTGGTATTCTACGCTCACCCCGGCTTTTCTTAAGGCCAGGGCATAAAGCAGAGTGTTTTCTGCAGGCACTGTCTTATCTTCATCCGTGTGCCACATAAAAACTGGCGGAATTTGAGATCCAGCTTTTTTCTCTAAAGAAACCTGGTCCATAGCCGGTCCATTCTCATACTTCTTTCCCAAAAGGTTTTGAAAAGAGGGCTGATGGCCGTATGGGCCTGAGCTGATAACCGGATAACATAGAATCAGCCTGTCAGGGCGAATATCCTCTGGCTCTGCTCCCGCTGCCTGATAGATTTCCTTCTGATTCCAGAAGGTTCCAAGGCTTGCTGCCAGATGGCCTCCTGCGGAAAAACCGCAGACAGCGATCCTGTCCCTATCTATTTCCCATTCTCTTCCATGTTTTCGGATAAGGGCAACTGCTTTTGCCAGCTCTACCAGTGCTGTAGGGAAGCAGGAAGGCGCCGTACTGTAATTCAACACAAAGGCATGATATCCCATGGCCAGGAATTGTACTGCTCCTGGCTCTGACTCCCTGTCAGAGCAAAATTCATAAGCGCCGCCTGGACAAATGATCACTGCTGGACGGAGCCGTCCCTCTCTGGCCTTTATTTCCCTCCTGATGCAGCAGGTCAGCTCTGCCTGCCCTCCTACGGTTTGGATTGGAATCGTCGTTACCTTCATCATATCTTTCCCCCTGTTTCCTCTCTCTGGTTTTCTTATTCCATCTTCAAATGTGAAGACCCTTTTTCTTCTCTACAGCCTTGACAAAGCTTCTAAGTTTTACTGGCAAAACACCATTTTCTGCGCAGCAGAAAACGGAATTCAGGGATGCCAAATGGGCTGGATACTTGCATTCATGATGGCGCGCTGTTTAGGAGCATGAAGGTTTCCTGTGAAAGTCTCGTATCTTTGCTATAGGACTGCGCACTCCCTGCGCTGGCTGTACAGAGCCAGAATGCTCCTTTGCATTCTGTGTGCAGCCGCCGGCGGCTCATAGCCACCCTTCTCAGTTTATGGTGATGTCTGCAAGCAGGCATGAAGGGGGACTATGAAAGTTGCTTTTTTCAACCGTCCTTTTCTCCCAGTGTCTCTAAAATCCTATCCAGAAGACAGTTTGCCGCCTCCTCCTTTGTCATCTTCGCCAAGGCTTCCTCTTTTGTCCTGGTAATGATGGTGATTACATTTGTATCTGTGCCAAAGCCAGCCCCCTCCACCTTCAGGCTGTTAGCAGCAATCATATCAATGTTCTTTTTCTCAAGCTTTGTCCTGGAATTCTCTATCAAGTCCCTGGTTTCCATAGAAAAACCGCACAAAAACTGTCCCTCTCTCCTATGGCTTCCCAGCCAGGACAGGATGTCATCCGTACGGGTAAGGGGAATCTTCATATCTCCTTCCTTTTTCTTTATCTTTTCTTCAGCTGTCTCTACAGGGCGATAATCTGCCACTGCAGCGGCTTTTATAATAATGTCCTGATCCGGACTGGCAATGGTTACAGCTTCAAACATATCCCTGGCACTGACAACATCCACAGTTTTTACAAAGCGAGGCTTTGGAAGGGCTGTGGGACCACTGACTAAAGTTACCTCTGCACCACGGTATGCAGCAGCCTTTGCTATGGCATAGCCCATTTTTCCTGTAGAATGGTTAGTGATATATCGCACTGGATCAATGGCTTCACAGGTAGGACCAGCTGTTACCAGGACTTTTTTTCCTCTCATATCCTTAGGATAACCAACAGCTTTTATAATATAATCCAGAAGCTCTTCAGCCTCTGGCATCTTTCCAGCCCCTGTGTCTCCACAGGCCAGATAGCCTCTTGCTGGCTCGATCACCTCCATACCATATTTTCTACATATATTAAGATTATCCTGAACTACCGGATTTTCAAACATATTGGTATTCATAGCAGGCGAAAGAATCTTCGGACAGCGGCAAGCCAACGCTGTGGTTGTAAGCATATCATCAGCTATGCCATGGGCCAGCTTTGCGATGACATTAGCAGAAGCCGGAGCAACCATGAGCACATCTGCTCTCTTGGCCAGGGCCACGTGCTCTACATTAAATTGAAAATTTCTATCAAAGGTATCAATCAGACACTTATTTGAGGTCAGACTTTCAAAGGTTATGGGATTTATAAAATTTACAGCATTTTCTGTCATAAGTACATGGACATCCCCATGAAGCTTTACCAAACTGCTGGCAAGACCAGCAATCTTATAGGCAGCAATGCTTCCTGTAACAGCCAGCAAGATTGTTTTTCCTTTTAACATGTTTCCCTCCCGTTGTGTTTTATTGAAAAATATGGTAATATATCGGCACGAAACAGTATATCATAATCTGCTGTCAATGGAAAGGAGTCCCCTTATGATTTTAGCAATTGATATGGGAAATACAAATATTGTTGTAGGCGGAATTGACAATTCTAAAACCCACTTTGTAGAAAGGATCACAACAGATCATAGAAAAACAGATCTGGAATACGCAGTTACCATTAAAAACATTCTGGAAATACATCAGATATTAACAGATGAGATAGAGGGAGCCATTATTTCCTCCGTGGTTCCGCCATTGAACAGTGTCCTTGCACATGCAGTAAAGAAAGCCACTGGAAAAAAGCCTTTTTTAGTAGGATCTGGCATGAAGACAGGCTTAAATATTATTATGGATAATCCAAAGACTACTGGCAGCGACATGATTGTGGATGCCATAGCTGCCATACGGGAATATCCCTGCCCGTTGATTATCATTGACATGGGCACTGCCACTACCATGTCTGTAGTAGATAATGCTGGCAATTATATCGGCGGCGTTATCCTCCCAGGCCTTCGGGTTTCCCTTGACTCCCTAAGCAGCAATGCCGCCCAGCTTCCCTTTATCAGCCTGGAAATCCCGTCTAAAATCATTGGGAAGAATACCATTGACTGTATGCGCTCTGGCATTATGTACGGCAATGCTGCCATGCTGGATGGCATCATTGATCGGATGGAAGAAGAGCTGCAGGAAAAAACCACTGTAATTGCTACTGGCGGTCTGGCCCGTTTTCTTACCCCCTTGTGCCGCCATAAGATTATCTATGATGACGCTCTGCTTTTAAAGGGACTGTTGATCCTTTATGAAAAGAATAAGAAGTAGATTGAAAACGGAAACGTGTCAGAATCTTTTTCAGTTTTGGGCCAAGAAATTCTAAGCCTGCCAAAAAGTGCAAAAAACATTCACAAAAATTCAAACTCGTTGTGTTCAAACAAGTAGATTTTTAAGAATGAGACACTTTTTGACAGGCTAAAAATTTCTCTTTGCCTAAAATCCCACTCTCTCTGGAGGGGCTGTTCCCTTTCCGTCCATCAAAGCAGTTCTTTCTCTATTGCAGCCTCAGCCAGCTCCATCACAAGCCCTTTAAGAGGGCAGCTCTCTGTTTTCCTCTTCTAAGATTTCATTTCCCAGGCTTTCTATGATACGAACTTCTATTTCCTTGTCCTCATAGTATTTTGAAACTTCCCTTACCAGTTCTGTCAGCTCTTTATAGGCAATACAACATTTTTCATCATATGTCTATCTTTCCTACCATTCCCAGTCCTCCAGCCATTTTTTTCTATTCTTTCCTTTTTTCCCAGGCTTTCGGCCTTCTCTTCCTCCCCGATGTTCTTCCCATTCCTTTGCAGAACGCCTTTTATATTCATATCCAGCGGCTGTGGAAATCAGCCAAAGACCTGCAGCCATCAAATATACCCACCATTGAATGCGAAGCCAGAAATATCTGGACTGGTAGAGCACAAGAGTTATCAGCGTTACAAAGGACAGAAGAAGCCATCGTTTCCGCTTCAGATAATAGGATAAAACCATGACTGCTGTCATAGCTCCGGCCAGGGCGATTACATCCCACAGATCTTCTGTCCACAGGCATTCTATTCCCTGGGCAAGAACAGCTAACACCGTCTGAGCAAAAAATATCCACTCTGCATATTTACGGTCTCTGCCATCCCATACGTACCGCAGCAGATAACCAAATACTAAAAATCCAACTATTCTATACTCTGTTTTCCAGGCAGCTGGTATCTCCCAGTAGGGCACTTTTTGAAAAGCCCAGGGAATCAGACCAGCCATAACCGTAAGAAGAATCTGGTCCCCCTTTTTTCCAATCCTTCCATAACAATTTACCAGGAAAAGGGCGAATAGGGGAATTCCCCAGAAGCTCCAATAGGGACTTTCCTGGACCAGCATTGTGAAAGGCGCACCAAAGGCATATATGCTTAAGCAGTCCACCTGCCAATTCTGCCGTCTAAACCTTCCCTCTCCTGGACCTGCCTCTCTAAAGTCTGCTAACATGGGATACTGTATCCGTCCTATTGCAGCCATAGCGATTCCAGTTGCCAATATGGCCCATAGACAGATCTGAGTCCTATCCCCTTTTCCTGATCGAAAAGCCATTTCACCCACAGCAGGCAGGATAAGAATTGCTGGAAATGCTGTCAGAACAGACATCTTTTCCTTTCCAGTTATATAGAGAGACAACCCCATGCATAACAGAAAGATTAACCCCCACAACATAGAATCTTCTTTGTCAATGAGAAGGCTGCCAATCACTGTCGTTCCCAGGCACAGACCTACAAGGCCCATATAAAGGCAGCATACTGGTACATCACTTTCTTGACCTTTGTCCGCCTGTCTTTCTGCCTGCCTGTTGGACCAGCTCCAATTGCCATAGCATACGGCTGATGAAAGAACCAGCACCAGCCAGATACAGCCAGCAGAAGGCCAGTCCTGCCAACAGCCTAAAGCAGCTCCAGTAAAGGGGGGAAGAAGCCAGGACATGACATATATAAGGATGCAATAAGGCTTTTTATAGCGAAAAAACCATATTGCCAAAGCAGCCAGCCATACATAGATTCCCCACAAAGCAGAAGTCCATCCATCTGCCCTCCTATAGTACCAAAAGCTATATATGAGCCCACACACAGCAGCAATCCCCCAGGTAATGACAGCCGGAAACTCCATTGGCTTTACAAAGAAAAAGAAGCTTCTCTTTTTAATACATAAAATACCTGCTGCTGTAAGAACTGTAAAATAGATGAGGAAACCTTTCCCAGCCAGAGGAAGTCCTGCTTCCTCTGCCCAAAGGTACAAGGGATAGAAACAAAACCATAGCAGCGCTATGGCCCCTGTTCCAGCGATCATATGCTCTTCTCCCCATTTTCTGCCTTCCCCTTCAGTCTCTGGAAGAAGGGAGTCTCTCTTTCCCCTCCCTTTCCATGCCCATGACTGGAAGGTCAAGCAGGCCGTACTTCCGCCGGCAGCCAGGCTGGCTGCTCCAAAACGTCCCACGTACATTTCCAATACAGCCCACCAAAATAAAAGTGCTGGAAATAAAATATCCGATGCAATGCTCCTTAAAGTTTTCCCTCTGTATTGAATCTTTCCCAGCCAGTAGAGGAAAAAGGAAGCGAGAACTGCCAGTATTTCTGGAATATTTCTCCAGACACTTTCCGACATTTTTTGAAAAAATCCGGCATTTAGCAAAATACTGCAACATCTGTTTATTAAAATACACCATAAAAAAGGATGAAGCATCTGCAGACATTTATTTCCATTTCTTTCCCATTTCCATGTACAAAGCCCTAAGCAATATGCTGCCGTAAGGAACTGGGCTATCTCGTCACTGGGGAAGAGAAAACGGCTGAGACAATATGCTGCTGGTATGGAGCACAGCCAGCTGGCCATGGAAAAAAATCCTCGCCCAAAAAGCTTATTGCCTAAGGCCATGAGAGCCGTAAAGCCTCCAGACATAGAAAGATACAGGGCGTATCTGCCCTCTCCACTGGCACAAAACCACCTGCCCCACAGTTGGAAAAAGCTGACTGCCCCCAGAACAGCAGGCAGGGAAAAACAGCCCAGCATATAAAAAGCAATGCTGGTATTAAAAAGCTTTAATATCCTTCCTGCCAGAAAAGAAGCCAGGAAAAAAATCCCCCCCACTGACAGAAGGGAAAACGCTTTAATCCAGCCTGGCATTATGTTCCAAGTAGTGGTAACAAAGATTAAGGCCGCCATAAGAATCAAGATAACTCCCACTGTCAGGGCGGCCTGCTCTAATCCCCTTTTATCCTCCTTATGTTTCTGAGGAGAAGGAAGAGGCCTTCTTACTGGCATAGCCCTATAAGGGCCTGTCCCTGTTCCAGGAGCAGGCAGCCGTCCTGGTATGGAGGCAGTGGGAAAAGGCATTCCAGAGGCGTTGGCAGGAGATGCTGCCTCTGCGGCCATAGCAGGAGACGTTCCAGCCATAACAGAAGCCGGTATCCCGGCAGCAGTACTGGGCGGCATTTCAGCGCCAGGTACAACCTCACTCTCTAGCTCATCTGGCTGTTGAGCAGGCTTTGCATGCCTGGCATCCTTCTCTGCCAAAGACATATTCCTTCCTATTTTCAGTTCCCTTAACTCCTGTCTTAAGCTGCTATTCTGGACAGCCAGCACAATAACCGTTGGAATCAGCGCTGCCGGAGCAAACACCCATAATATGATCAGCCACAGCATCCTATACGCCCCCTATCCCTGTTATTTTTCAAATTTTTACACAGAATTCTTACAATCTGTTCCTATCTTCTGAATCTATTATAAACTGCTTTTCCCAGAATTGCCATATCCTATTTCAAACAGTTCCTTTTCCCAATAAATGTCAGAAAATTCTCTTCCATCTGTTCCTCCACCCTGCTTCTGTCAACTCCCTTTTCTTCTGCAATCACATCAATGTTTCTTTCCAGAACCTTTCTCATTTTATTCATGCTCATCTCCCCCAAGGCCCAGCAGACAGCAGACCATCCATCCGTTTCCACCAGAAGTCTGTTAAGAGGCGCTTCCTTAATCAGCCTTTTTGCAGCCAGATTCTTCTTTCCATCTGGTCCTATGGTAAAATAACATCCCAAGGAAAGATACCTATCCAATCCCTCTTCCCTTTCATCTGAATACCAGTGTATTAAATAGCGGTTTGGATAATCCTTGATGATTTCCCCAATTCGCTTCTCCTGCCCCTTGGTATGAAGGATAACCGGCTTTTTTTCATCAAAAGCAAGGGCAAGCTGTTTGATAAATACCTCCTCTTGAAGGAATAGAGAGGCAGTGCACCATACGCTGTCCAAACCGATTTCCCCTACCACCTCTCCTGCTCTCAGAAAGGACTCCATATCTTTAAATGCAGTTGTCATTACGTTCCAAGGATGGATGCCAAAAGAGGCATAAGCTTCCTCTCTTTTTTTCATATCCAGAAGAAACTCTGCCTCTTTCTTATCAGAAGCGCAGAACAAGGTAGTAATTCCCTGCTCTGCTCTTATCTTTCTTTCCTTTTCTGTGCCCAGATGAGCATGGGCATCATAAATCTGCTTCATATCCTTGAGCTCCTTTATCTAATTTCATCATAAATCCGTCTTCTCAGCTCTCCCTGCTCATAAAGCCAATGCCTGTCCCTTTTTCCCTCTGGTACAGGAAGCTCTGTCTTGATACTGGCAGGATTTCCTCCTAAAATAAGGATTCTGTCTGAAAGATAAATTGCTTCATCCATATCGTGAGTCACCAAAAGAACCGTCTTCTTCATCCTATCTCTCATGGACAGAAGCCACTCCTGCATTTCTCCTCTAGTAATCACATCCAACGCTCCAAAGGGTTCATCTAATAGGAGGATTTCCGCCTGACAGAGCATAGTCCTTAAAAATGCCGCCCTTTGCCGCATTCCCCCAGAAAGAGCGGAAGGATAGGCATGCTCGTAGCCAGCAAGGCCAAAGGCTTCCATAGCCTCCATAGCCTCTTTTTTCATCTCCTCTTCTTTTTTATGAATCCTTCCATAAAGGCACACATTATCCAGAATATCCTTCCAAGGAAACAAAAGGTCATTCTGGGGCATATATGCGAAACGGCCCGAAATTCCATTGATTTCCTCCTCATCTGCAATCATCTTTCCCTCCTCTGGCTTTAAGACTCCTGTCAAAAGCTTTAAGATTGTAGATTTGCCGCTGCCAGAGGTTCCAAGAAGGCTGACAAACTCACCTTCCTTTATTTCAAAATCCAGATTTTCAAGGACCTTCCTGCCTTCATAGGAAAAGCCAAGCCCTGTAACCTTTAATTTCATCCTCTCCTTCTCCTATCTCCATTTAAACTGATATAAGACTTAGATGGCAAAACTGCCAGCTCCAGAAAAGTGTCAAAAGTTCTGGAAGCCGAAACTGCAAAATATTCTGACTCTTTTCCTTCCTCCCCTGACACCTGAACTTGTAAGGGCCTACTGACAATCTGCTGAACCAGGCAGAAATTCATTGGTATAGCACTGAGAGGCGGGGATTGTCTTGTCAATCACCCCATACTCTTTCAGGAATTCTGTATAATTGTCCCATACACTGTCTTTCATGATTCCCCAATCTTCATTATCCTCCACATACTTTCCTGACAGGTATTCCTGGGACATCTTCAACATATCCATCGAATAATCCGGTGCATATTGATTCAGAATCTCTGCACTTTCCTCTGGATTTTCTGCTGCATAGCGGTAGCCTTTTTCTGTGGCCGCAAGGAAGCTTCTTACCATATCCGGCTTTTCCGATATGACCTGATTGCTGGTAATAATCACTGGCGTATAATAATCTAGACGCTCATCTAACTGGCGCAGCTCCATATAGCGGATCGGAAAGCCAGCCAGCTTACATTTGATACAATCCCAGCCTTCAAAAAACCACATGATATCCGCCTGGTCTTTTAACGCCGCAAAGCCTGATCCATCAGAAATCACCATATTCAGTTTAGAAAAATCAGCGCCTTCCTTTGCCATTACTGCCTTTAAAACAGCTTCTTCTCCAGGGCCTCCCCACCCGGCATAGGTCTTCCCTTCAAAATCCTTTGGAGACTGGATCTCTTTCTCCTCATAAACAGCAAAGCCTGACGTATTATGGGGAAGCACTGTGGCAATCGCTTTCACTGGAAGGGGATCCTTAGAAGCTAAGGCAATTGTCACATCCTCCTGATAGCTGATCCCGAAATCGCCTTTTCCTACGGATACAAGCGTTGCTGTAGCCCCTTCTGTAGGCTCTATAATCTCCACATCCAAACCAGCCTCTGCGTACCAGCCTAACTCCTTTGCCACATACATTCCCGTATGATTCGTATTGGCGACATAATCCAGAATCACCGTTACTTTTTCAAGACTATCTCCATTCTCTTTGCTGCCTCTCTCTCCGGCCTGCTTTAAAATTTCCCCATCTGTATTGCTCTGCTCTTGGGATCCGCTCTGATCCATGCTTCCCTGTTCTCCGCTGACAGGCTGTCCGTCTTTCTGCGTTCCGCTTTCCGCCTTTCCCTGACAGCCAGACACAGCCATTACAATTGCTGCCAGCGTTAATGCTGCAATTCCTTTCCTCATCTTACTTTCCTCCCTTTCCTGCCCTATTATAAGGCATAGATACAGACTGAATCACCCGTATCAATCCATTCATCATCAAACTCAGTAGAATAATCACAAACACACAGGCAAATACTCTATCCAGCATATACCCATTTTTCACCCGCAGAAGGTAATACCCTAATCCACTTTGGGAACCAATCCATTCTCCTACCACAGCACCGCTGATGCTGTAGGTAGCCGATACCTTCAGACCGGAAATTAAGGCTGGCAAGGCTGCAGGTATTTTTACCAAACGATAGACCTTCCACCTCCCGGCTCCATAGGAACGTACCAAGTTTATATAATCCTGATCCAAATGCGCCATACCATCTGTAAAACTGACTACGATCGGAAAAAAACACATGAGAACCACAGTCAGTATCTTGGGCGTCATCCCAAAGCCCAGATAAATAATCAGAATAGGAGCCAGCACAATCATCGGAACTGTCTGCGTCACTACCAGAAGAGGATAAAGCCCCCTTTTAACAGCTCCAAAACCATCCATGGCAATTCCTAAAAGCACTGCCATAATCAATGCAATCCCCATACCTGCCAATGCTTCAAAGACTGTCACACAGCTATGGACTGCCAGTGTTCCTGCCTCTTCATACAATGCCTTCAGCATCTCTGTAGGGGAAGGGAGCACATACAAGGGAATATGCGCAAGCCTCACCACGGACTCCCATATTATAATAAGCCCTGCAAAAATCCCCACAGGAAGGGCATGTGTTCCATATCTTTCCATGAAATCTCTCTCCTTTCCTATGAACCATTATGCGCACACTTAACATACCACCATGAATGAAAATATTCGGCGCATTCAGCATACTTGAATTCCCTTTTCTGCTTCATAGAAAAAGGAATTTCCTATATGGACTCAGTAGTCAAAACTACCAGCCTAGGAAAAATGTCAGAATATTTTGACCCCTGAATCTTATATGATAAAAAAGTGTTCGTCAAGAGGCACGCTCGCGCCAAACCGCGGCTGCGGCAGCAGCCATTTTCCTCTTGCGCGGAGTGCGATAAAAAAACTGCCTCTTGCGCCGTAACGCCAAAGACAGTCTAATCCCTTTCATATCCTCCCTACGTTGGCATTACCCAAATCAGGTTAAGGGTCGAAAATTCCTTTCCTCTCAGCCATAACAGCTCCCCTGTTTTTTCTTATGACTATGATTTTAGCACACACAGCGGATTTTGTAAAGACACAGACCAGATTTTCTGTCAAGGCCTTAAAAATGGTTCTGTACAGGAAATTATTTTCAAATCCTTTTCCGTATAAATCAATTTAAAATCGTCCATGATTGACTTATAAGAAAATGAATGTTGCGGAGGTAAGACCATGTCGGGATATAAAGTAGAAATCTGCGGTGTCAACACTTCGAAGCTGCCGCTTTTAAGCAACGAGGAAAAGGAAGCGCTTTTCAGAAGGATTCTCAATGGGGATAAGGAAGCCAGAGAACAATATATTAAAGGCAATCTGCGCCTTGTTCTCAGCGTAATCCAGCGTTTTTCCAGCAGTAATGAAAACGTAGACGATCTGTTTCAAATCGGCTGCATCGGCCTGATCAAAGCAATCGACAACTTTGATATTACACAAAATGTAAAATTTTCCACTTATGCTGTACCTATGATCCTGGGCGAAGTAAGGCGGTATCTTAGGGATAATAATTCTATACGGGTCAGCCGCTCTCTTAGGGACACTGCCTACAAAGCAATCTATGCCAGAGAAGGGCTTATGAAAAAAAACTTAAAGGAACCTACGATTATGGAGATTGCTGAAGAGGTAGGCATCAGCAAGGAGGAAATCACCTATGCATTGGATGCCATCCAAAGCCCAGTGAGTCTCTATGAGCCTGTCTATACAGATGGGGGCGATCCCCTCTATGTGATGGACCAAATCAGCGACAAAAAAAATCTGGAGGAAAACTGGGTAGAAGATATTTCCCTAAATGAAGCTATGAAGCGCCTTCCGGAACGGGAGCGCCATATTATAGACATGCGTTTTTTTGAAGGCAAGACTCAGACTGAGGTTGCCGAAGAAATTCACATCAGCCAGGCACAGGTAAGCCGCCTGGAAAAAAATGCGTTAAAAGCCATGCGAAATTATCTCAGCTGATCCTGCCAAGGAAAGAACTGTTGCGAAATAAACCTTCATGCGCAATGCCGACTCTCTACCATGAATGAACATATCCAGCGCATTGGATATACCTGAACTCAGTTTTTCTGCTTCGCAGAAAAAAGACACTTTCACAGGAATAGCTCTATACAATATACGGTATTAAAATCCCAGCATTTCTAAATATATTGTATGAAAAATCTATTTTGCAACAGCTCTTTCCTCCGCGACAGTTTTGAAAAGCAGCTGCGATAAGAGTCCTCTCACTTTTTCTTCATTCGAACCGTACAATCTCTTTTTTCAGCCGTTTCATGATCTTTTTCTCCAACCGTGATATATAGGATTGGGAGATGCCTAGCAGGTCTGCCACTTCCTTCTGTGTCATTTCATTGCCGTCCTCGTCTGTCAGTCCGAAGCGAAGCTCTACAATCTTCCTTTCCCTAGGGCTGAGTCGGCTGATGGCACAGTTCAGCAGGTTTTTTTCAATTTCATTCTCTAGATCCTTATAAATTACATCCTCATCTGTGCCTAAAATGTCTGACAGGAGGAGTTCATTTCCGTCCCAGTCTACATTTAATGGCTCATCAATAGATACCTCCAGCTTTGTTTTATTATTCCTTCTTAAATACATAAGAATCTCATTCTCAATGCACCGGGAAGCATAAGTTGCAAGCTTGATGTTTTTTTCCGGATTAAAGGTATTGATAGCCTTAATCAGCCCGATGGTGCCAATAGAAATCAAGTCTTCTACTCCTACACTGGTATTATCAAACTTTTTTGCTATGTATACGACAAGTCGGAGATTATGCTCAATCAAAGCGGATTTGGCCTCTTTATCCTGTTCGGTTCCAAGAAGCTGTATCATTTTCGCCTCATTTTCTCCATCCAGCGGGGGAGGAAGAATGTCAGCGCCTCCGATGTAGTGCACCTCTCCCTGCTTTTTCATCAGCAAGGTTTTAAAACCTGGTGAAGCCTTAAACTTAAAATGATTCGGCATAGAAACTTTAATCAGCATATTTAATATCCTCCTGGTCTTGTCATTGTATAATCTTGTCATTGCATAGGTCTTATTATTCCATAGTCCCAGCAATCCACGGGGTACCCTTGTGCATTCCTGCCAATACCGGTTATCCTTACATAGTCTTCTCCTTCATTGTCTCATTTAAAAGCATCTGGTAGGACCCGTCGGGAGACAATTGCTGCCGCACGATTGCTACCAAAGGTTTTTCGACAATTACAGCCTTCCCATCTTTCTCTACTACCATAGAATCCATAAAAATTCCAGGAAGCATTCCCATCTTTGTTCCGATGGAGGAAAATGGAATATAAATAAAAGAAGGGACTTTTTCGCATATTTTTATCCCCTCTTCATATGTAAGAATATGGACCGGATTTTTTGTGGCTGGTTCCTTCAGACGGTTTCCAGTATCCAAAAAGGCAGTCACTTTTGCCTCTTTTCCTCTATAGCAAAGTGTTACCTCATAAAAATGATTTTTTTCCCTTTTCATTTTCCAGGCAGACATCATCATATATCTTACTGCGAAATATGCTCCGGCAATGAAAAATGTCCATAAAAATAACGGCATCGCCTCTGTACTATCGCCGGCGAGAAGCCGTCTGATATAAAATACCGCATTAGTACGGCAATCCAAGGCATAGAGAAAACCTCCCAAAGCTGTTGCGGTCAGATACAGAGCTGCAGCGGTCTTCACAAGCTCTTTCATTCCCTTTACTGGAAAAGCGATTTTTACCATCAGGCATCCCACTACTGCCCAGGTTAGAAAGCGCTCCACCCACCATGGAAGCCAGGGCCATACACTCAATACACAAACCCATACGGCCCCAAATACTCCTGCTGCCGCCAGTTTCCAGAATGATGTCCTGATATGCATCACCTTTTTTAGAATATTCAATAACAGAAAATCCAGCAAAAAGTTAATCAGAAACAAAACGTCTATGTATAAATCGTAAGTCAATGTCCCTATCCTTCCCCCCTTTTCCGGCTGTAAAGGGCAGTCCTCACTGCCACATTATGATTATACCTGGATGCCTTCACATATTTTGTCAAACAGATGTCCTATATTCCAATTTTTTATCGCCTAAATCTGCCACGATTCCCTCTATTCAGGGACAGATGGACGGATTTTTTCTTTTGAAAGGGGATTTTGATGGAAATGTGTCAGAACATTTTTAAATTTCATTTTTGATGGTCGTACCGCTGATGAAGGAGCAGCTTTTTCTTATGATCTCTGACAACCAGATGCAGTAGTATTTTCCAGTGATCTATCCAGAGTGCAGCTCTTTGGTTTGATTTCGTTCTAGTGTGCCGTAATAAAAAAAATCTGCCAGCCTGGCAGAAATGTTTTATTGAACTGATGTAGAGATTAGCAGCCCAATGGCGAGGATTCTTCTGCATCTTTTCAGCTGCAGGAAAGGAAAAAAACGGATGCTTTACACCCCTGTGTGAAATGTGTTAAGCTTAAACTGTCCTTACATGATGGATCAAAAAAAGCCCGGAAACATACATCAGGTAAATTTCGGACAGGGACTTTAAGCAGTGATGGGAAGCGCGTACTTTCTCTCTTATTTTCGTTCCATATTACCATTCATCGGAAACCATATTTTTGTGGTTCCATTAATTTTACAGATAGAAAGGATATTTTTTACTTTTGGAAGTAAAAATGGATGCCGCATTTTCTGCGTCACCCACGAGTAAAATCAAAAAGTTCACAAATATATAAAATATAGAACAAAGTATCTTTGACATTTTAAGGAGCTGTTGTAAAATGCATTTGTTATACAGCATATGGTGGAAGTATTGGGATTCTGACACGATATCCTGTATCAATCTATGGTTTTACAACAGCCTCTTTTTTCTTTCTAACTTTCGGCAGAGTCTTCTAAGCACCCTTATTTTATTTGGATATTCCCCCCTTTATATGCTCTGCCACAACAACATACTATCTTTAAATTCAGCCGACAATTTTCCCCTATCCTTCAGCCATGAGAGATAGGAACGCACTGTGCTGCCGACTAATACATATTGTTCAAAATTCATAACAAGTCCATATTCTCTGAATACCTGCTGTAAAATCTCTTCAAAGTTCAAAGCCTTCTGGCAGATGGATAAGATCCTCTCTGCCACTTCCCTTACCTTGTCCCTGTTATGTTGGACCAGCTCCCGTATATCAGATGTCACTTCTGCATGGGCAGGAACAAACACCGCTGCCTCCATCCCCTCTGCCATATCCAGCGTTTTCAAGTATGCTTCCACATCATAGATAAAGGAAATACCATACTTTTTCAGAGTTTCTCTGCTGCTGATACAGTCTGCAAGGAACACGGTCTGATCCGGAGTCCTAAAGCCTGCCATACCAAAAAAATGTCCTGGAAGAGGTATCACTTCAATCTCCTTGGGAAACTCCCTATCAGAGAAATCAGAGACTTCACTTTTTTGTGCCATTAAAAACTTATTCCTCAAATCTTTACATGGATAGCCGCCATAAAGGAAGGACGGTTCCAATACAGGGTATTTCGTAAACGCAGCCTCTATGCCGCAAGAATATATCTTGCATCCTGTCTGCCCCTGGAGATAGTGGTTGCCTCCAATATGATCAGCATTGGAATGGGTATTCAATATTCCCTGAAGATGCCAGCTGTTTTTCTCCAAAATCTGTCTGACCTTACGCCCTGCATCTTTATCATTTCCACTGTCAATTAAGTAAACATTACTCTCATCCGCAAGGTAAACGCCTATCTTCGCCGGACAGTTTATGTAATAGCACTGGCTGCTGAGCTGCACTAACTCATACATTCTTCTCTCCCCCTTCCGCTATCTAGGCTGTTGTTCCGGATATTCTTTGTCTTTCCAATACCACCATTTTAGCTTTTCTGGTTCATGCCGTTCATGGTCTGCAAAATACACAGCACAGCGGAATACATATAATACACATCTGTCATCCTGAAATCCCTTTTTCAGACAGTCCATGTGATATAATTCCTCAGGGCTCTTTCCCTTTAAATCCGCAATACATCGGATTCCAATGTTCTGTAGATGCTGTTCCATATTTGCTCCTACACCTGGTATCTTTTTTAAATCGCTGACTGGAGATGATTTTCTGTCTTTATACTGGTATTCCCCATGCGTTCTGCCAACCATTACAACAATCCCTCCATCTTGCTTCTTTTATTTTTATGCCTTCTAGTTCAATATTTTCCTCAAAAGTTCCATCAGTTTTGGTATATCAATGGGCTTTGGTATATGTCCATTCATTCCTGCATCAAGGGCTGCCTTTCTATCTTCATCAAAAGCATTGGCAGTCATTGCAACAATAGGGATATTTGCAAGTTCAGGATTATCCAATGCCCTTATCTGCTCTGTCGCCTCATAGCCATTCATAATCGGCATCTGTATATCCATCAAAATCAGATCATATTGGCCGGGTTCCGCCATTTTCATTTTTTCTACTGCAACTGCACCATCATCAGCTACATCCACAGTAAAGCCAGCTTCCTGAAGAATCTCCACAGCAATCTCCTGATTCAGCTCATTGTCTTCCACCAGGAATATTCTCTTTCCTTCAAAAGAAATCGGTTGTTCTGAAGCAGAAACCTCTGCAGCCTGAACCGCAAATGGGGCCTCCAAGATTCCTCTAAGCTCTGACAGAAAGATCGGTTTGGAACAAAAGGCTGTGACACCTGCTTTTCTTGCCTCTTCTTCAATATCTGACCAATCATAGGCCGTCAGGATGATAATAGGCTTATCCTCTCCGATGATTCCACGGATACGCCGCACAACCTCAATTCCATTCATATCTGGCATCAACCAGTCTATGATATATACAGCATACTCATCATTCTGCTCTCCTGCAAGCTTAGCACGAAGCACTGCTTCTTTGCCCGAAGTCGTCCAATCTGGCCGCATACCAATGATAGAAAGCATTTTAGTAACGCTAGAGCAAGTATTGAAATCATCATCAGCCACAAGAGCTCTCAGCCCTTTCAGCTCTGGAATCACCTCCTGTTTTACTTTGCCAGAGCAGGTCTTAAGTTTCAAAGCTACAGTAAAGGTGGTTCCCTTTCCTTCTTCACTGGTAACGGAAATCGTACCTCCCATCATATCTACGATATTCTTAGTAATCGCCATTCCAAGGCCTGTACCCTGAATCCCGCTGATTGTACTTGTTCTCTCACGCTCAAACGGCTCAAATACATGCTTCTGGAATTCCTTGCTCATCCCGATTCCAGTATCCTTTACCTGGAATTCATAGGAAGCCCAGCCTTCTGGCGCATTTCCCTTCTGTACAATGCGGACACTGACAATGCCGCCAGGCTTTGTAAATTTCATGGCATTGCTCAAGAGATTCAGCAGAATCTGATTCAGCCTAAGCTTATCGCAAAAAACATTTTCATTTACCACATCTGCAGTATCAATATAGAATTCCAGCTGCTTAGATGTGAGATCTGCCTGCACAATCGTCTTCAGATCATGCATAATTTCAGGAAGAGAAGTTTCCTTTTCTTCAATCTTTACCTTTCCGCTTTCAATGCGGCTCATGTCAAGGACATCATTGATCAAACTGAGCAGATGATTGCTGGACGTGGTAATCTTTGCCAGATAGTCCTCAACCTGTTCCATATTGTCAATATGAGCTGCTGCAAGAGAAGTAAATCCTATGATCGCATTCATAGGCGTCCTGATATCATGAGACATATTGTTAAGAAACGTGGTTTTCGCTTTATTCGCATGCTGTGCTGCAGCCAGAGCATCCTGAAGATCGATTTTCTGCTGCTCTAATTTTTCCTCCATTTTCTTCTCATCATCAATATCAACAAAAAGTCCTACAAAGGTGATGGGAGAGCCATCCTCACGCCTGGACAGCCTGCCAGCCGCATGGAACCATCTCCATCCAGCGTGTTTGGTTAAAAGACGGTAGATTACATTATAGGTTTTTTCACCTGTATAATCTCTTACCGTATCCCAGTACTCCTTTATAATCCGTTCTTTATCCTCTGTATGAAGCAGATCAGACCAGGACTCCAGCTTATTTGGAAAATCCTTTTCACTCTCATATCCAAGCATGTTTCGGAAAACGTCAGTCCATGTACAGGAGATCATCTCTGCATTCTCATTAAACTCCATGCTCCATAGTCCAGAGCCCATTGCGGTATGAATGTTTTCCATAGCTATCTGCTGCCTCTCGATTTGCGCAAAAGCAGCTCTTATCCTGTTTCCATCTTCCTTTTCCTGTTCTAACAGAAATCTTGCATTCTTTCTGGACTGATGGATCAGTATTAAAAATACTGCAAACATCACAATCACTGTAATGACGATCTGAATGGTGCCGCGGCTCATCATTGCAGCACTGATAGAATTAATCTGATCACTGATGACATTATCTCGGACCAAAATTGTCAGCATCCATTTTGTGCCTTCTACTGGAACATAGCACAGATCCTCTTGGGAGCCATGATAATTAAAGGAGATCTGCCCTGATCTTCCATTTGCAAAATCAGTTTCCACCTGTTCATAGTTGAATTGATTATCGCCATCTGCTTCTTTCAGTGCAGAAAGGAGATTAATTCCTGCTCTAAAGTTTCCAAAATCATCATTCGTCAGGCTTTCTCCATTGCAATAGTACAGATTACAATAGGTTTCATTGTCACTGGCCTGCAGAGTCAAGGAACTTAGCATTTCATCAATATTAATCTGGATAAAGCATACTTTCATCTCCGATCCCCGAAAAGAAATATCCTTTATGGGAATAGCAAGGATTACCTGTTTCTTCGCTCCATAAAGATTGGATATACTGATAACAGGCTCTGTCAATTCCTCAGAAAAGAAACTATACCTGCTAAGGCCTGAGGCTGTGCTCTCTTCCGTATAAACAATTCCGTTTTCATTTACCAGCGCAAATTTATCCACACCATAAAGCCTCTTGACCTTGCCAAGAAAGCGGCGTAATGTCTCCTGGGACTCTAAATCAGAAGCTTCCAATATGCTAAGTGCATTATCCATATAGGCAAAATTGCTTTTCAGTTCCTCGGAAACAACCAGAGCTCTTCGTCCAGCCAGCTCCTCCAAATAAAATTTGCTGACTTTAGTAACTGCCTGGTTTGTGCCAGTTCTTGCACTGTTTGACACCCAGATTGTTGTAATGAGAAGAATTGCTGCAATTACAACTCCACCCAATATAGCGTAAGCAACTGTCTGTTTCTTCTGCTTTTCATTGATACTGTTATGCTGTGACTGTTCCATTTTCTACTCCTGCCATTCTTAATCAATTTCACCATACAGTGTCTGAAGCATCGCTGCAGCACCATCCTGGCAAATAATTGTACTTATTTCTTCTGTTTTTTCAGGATAAGTTTCTCCTGGAAGATACCCGTCTGCAATCTTATCAATTACCTGAACGGTATCAAAACCGGTAGGTTGATGATATAGGTTATGTTTCCTTAATGATACCATGTCATCAACTGTCACGTTAATGACAAGCCATAGGTTTTTTTATTATACCATAAAGAAATGGTAAACTCTACTTTTGTATGGAATAAAATTATCTTTTTTGAAAGTTCAATGGATTTGATTTCCTCAAAGAGAGACCTGTTCAATCCTGATAGATTGCTTTGGATCCAATCCCTCTCTTTCCCCAGATAGCTTTGATATTTATGCGGATATATGGAGGAAAAATGAAGTGAAGAAACTATCTTTTCTCCCTAAATCTGGATTTAATCCTTTTTTAATAGATTTTTTTTTAAATTTATAATATAATAAGAGAGATTTCCTTTTGGAAATTATAATTTTATGAAAAGGGGTGGTTTATGATGAACAAAACCGACTTTATGGACGCGATCGACTCTTTCGCTGGTATCTGTATGCAGAATGGAAAGATTGATACCAATTTATATGAAAAATATGAAGTCCAGCGAGGCCTTCGTGATAAAAATGGAAATGGTGTTGTTTCGGGATTGACAAAAATATCAACCATTCAGGCCAGTAAAATGGTTGACGGAAAAAAAGTCCCTTGCGAAGGCCACCTATATTACCGAGGATATGATATCAAGCAGCTTGTGGCTGGTGCCATGAAAAACAATGGTTTTGGATTTGAAGAAATCTCTTATCTTCTTCTCTTTGGAACACTCCCTACCCAAAACCAGCTAACAGATTTTACAGAACTTCTTGCCAGAAGCCGGACACTTCCTACTAATTTTGTCCGGGATGTTATTATGAAAGCACCCAGCAGTGACATGATGAACTCCCTTTCACGAAGTGTTCTCACCCTTGCATCTTATGATAATGCAGCATCTGATATTTCTGTTCCTAATGTTCTCCGTCAATGTCTGATGTTAATCAGTCTTTTCCCTGTTCTGGCTGTTTACGGCTATCATGCATACAATCATTATGAAAAGGAAGAAAGTATGTATATCCATCATCCGGATTCCCAGCTTTCTACATCGGAAAATCTTCTCCGCCTTCTCAGAGCAGATAAACAGTATACGTCCTTGGAGGCTCATGTTTTGGATTTAGCTTTGATTCTTCACATGGAACATGGTGGAGGTAATAACTCTACTTTTACCACCCATGTAGTAACCTCTTCTGGTACTGATACCTATGCAGCAATTACAGCAGCACTTTCCTCTTTAAAGGGTCCCCGCCATGGCGGCGCCAATATTAAAGTCGTAGAAATGATGAATGATCTCCGCGAACAGGTAAAGGATATTGCTGACGAAGACGAGGTCCGCCATTATCTAACCAAACTGCTTCACAAGGAAGCTTTTGACCAAAAGGGACTGATCTATGGTATGGGACATGCTGTTTATTCCAAGTCTGACCCAAGAGCTGAGATATTAAAGAGCTTCGTAGAAAAGCTTTCAGAAGCTAAGGGCCGTCATGATGACTATAATCTCTATTCCATGATTGAACGGCTGGCCCCTGAAGTCATTTCCAGTGAACGCCGTATGTATAAAGGTGTAAGCGCTAATGTAGACTTTTTTAGCGGATTCGTTTACAGTATGCTGGATATCCCGCTGGAACTTTTCACTCCGATTTTTGCCATTTCCAGAATCGTAGGCTGGAGTGCTCACCGCATAGAAGAGCTGATCAATATGGATAAGATCATACGTCCTGCCTATATCAGTGTTATGCCTGAAACAGAATACATATCCATGGAAGACCGCTGATGTAGATATTTCCATTCAATGAAAATTCTATCATTATTTCCTAATTATAGGCTTTATGGTTAAGGAAACATAGCTCTTATCATCAGCTTATCAGTTGGTGATATAGGATAACTAAGGAAACGTATCCCTTATCATCAACCTATCGGTTGGTGATATAAGATAGGAACATCAAAGGTAATATGTTAAGATTCATAGGGAGAGCCAAAAATGACAAGAACTTTTTTCTTAACAACGCACAGAATAGGCTTTTCTAAATGGAGTCAGAACGATATCAAGCTTGCCGAATTATTGTGGGGCAATCCTCAGGTCACAAAATTTATTTGTGCCGATGGCCGATTTAGCATGGAAGAGATTGCCAAGAAGTTGGAAAAAGAAGTGTTAAACGATTTAGAATATCACATCCAATATTGGCCTATTTGGAAACTTGGAGCTGACGTGTTAATTGGCTGTTGCGGACTGAGACCCCATGATGAAAGCAGGTATGAAATAGGGGTCCATTTGAGGCCAGAGTTTTGGCGTCAGGGTTATGCAAGGGAGGCAGCAATGGCTGTGATAGATTATGCATTTACTGTTCTTAGGGCAGATGGATTGTTTGCAGGTCATAATCCCAGCAATACAGCCTCTCAAAAGTTGTTGAATAAATTAGGATTTACCTATATAGGAGATGAATTTTATGCTCCAACCGGTTTATATCATCCGTCATATGAATTGAAAAGTTACACATGGCATTAGACAAATCATATATTAGCAGTCACAGTCTTTAAATAGGACAGAATATCAAAGCCAGCTGTTTTGTCCTTTAAATTTTCAAGCTGCCATTATAACAAAAACCAGGATGGAATCGCCTCCATGCATACTTGAAAGTATATGGCGGATTCTATCCTGGTTTCTCATTGCTTTTGTTATTCCTCTTATCTCTGCATTATCTAAAAAATATGGTTACAGATTTTTTCCACAGCATTTTTTGTATTTCTTACCGCTGCCGCAAGGACAAGGATCATTAGGATAAACCTTTCTTGTTTCACGACGAACAGTGCCAGAAGCCTTCTGCTCTTTGTACAGCTCCTTCCTTCTCTCCTCTGTCAAGAGGCTGTCCCACTGGGGGAGATTATACAACCAGGAAGCCTTTGCTTCAACCATATTATAATACAGCTTCTCTGGGTCAATCTCTATTTTTACCTGGGTATCTTCTTCCATGGTGTCAATCGGGTTTTCATAGCCCTTTAAGCTCTCATTGATACCATCCAGAAAGCCTGTCATGATCAGTACTTCTGTCTCATACCGCTCTGCCAGCTCTTTTACTGTGCCTTCAATTACCTGAGTCGGATCAGACAAGATCTGTTCATAAATCCCTTTTTCAATCTGAAAATACCCTGTCCATAATTCTTCCCGCTTTTTTTCATCCAGGCCGTCACCATAAGCCAGATTTCTCCATGTCTCTAAAATAGCCATTTTATAATTCCATCCTTTTGTTCATATTCTTCCTGTAATGCCTAGAAATCCAGTATACAACAGAATATGAAATTTTGCAAAATATTTTTTATGAATTATGTATAAACTTAAAACTTCTGCCAATACTATTAACAGCTACAAAAGATAACAGAATACTTATCCTCCCCTTTTTGACCGGCTTCAATACAAGAATGTATTGGGGCCGGTTTTTTATTATATGGGAGATCCCAATGCCAAAAATATTTTGACATACCTCCTGGGCAAGGACATTCTATTTATATTAAAGAATATTCCAACATCTCGTATCTAAGCCTTGTTCCCTCGTCAGTTTCCTCTGGGAGAAGGGCACGGGCTACCAGCTTAATTTCATCGCTCTCTACATCTGTCCTCTTTAAATCAGCATAGTCTCCATCAATGCTTACCACGATGTATTCATATATATCCATATTTTTCTCCTTTTTATATTCTCCCCTTTTCTCTTTCCCACATGCTGCTCTCTTTTCTTTCTATTTTCCCTATTCTTTCTCCTTTTTTATCACTTCCTGTCTCCAGGTATGATGGCTATTTTTATATTTCTCTTCTGCAAGGAATAGAAGGAGCTGCTCCAGGACGAGAGACTGCTATCGAAGCAGCTTTGGCTCCATGATCCAAAGCCTCTTTCGCGGTCTCTCCCCTTACTAGGCCTCCGATAAAATAGCCAGTAAAGGTATCGCCTGCTGCCGTCGTATCGACTACTGGTACCTTATAAATCCCCTGCTCCAGAACCAGATCCCCATCCTTATACATAGAGCCATCTCCTCCCAGGGTCAGAAGAATTTTTGCTCCTGGAAAACGCTCTGACAAGGCTGTCAAAAGTTCTTCTTTTGTCTTTTCTCCATCGCCTTCCATGCCGCAGATATCTGCTGCTTCAATCTCATTTAATAGGAAATAATCCACATGCTCCAAGGGATACCCTAAAATCTTCTCATTCATCGGCGATGGATTTAAAACAATTTTCATTCCCTTCTCGTGAGCCTTTTCCATAATATGTCCAATCTGACTGATCTCATTTTGCAGGATCAGAAAGTCCCCTTCTTCAAAGGAATCCATAGCCCGGTCAACCATTTCCCTTGTAATAGCCTGATTTGCCCCCCCATAGAGGAGGATACAGTTCTGGCCTTCCTTATCCCGCTGGATAATGGCATGGCCTGTTTTACAGTCAAGACACTCTGTCAATTCTACACAAACTCCAGCATCTTCCATCTGTTTCAGCAGAAACTCACCATCGCTCTTTCCAATAGCGCCTGCGTGATATACTGGTATGCCGCTTCCTTCCAGTGCCTTACTTAAGGCAATCGACTGATTCAGCCCTTTTCCTCCGCTAAATACCTCCATTTTTTCTGAAGACAGCGTCTCTCCGCCTCTTACAAAATGTTCCACACTGTATACATTGTCAATATTTAATGATCCAAAATTCAATACCTTCATCTTTACCCCTCCGTATATTCAATTGATTTTGATTTAAAAAATTGTCTGACCATCTTATCCCATTCCTCATCCAGAGTTTTATCCATAGTAAAAAAATTCAAGGATAAACCTGTGACACAAGTCAAGGCTCTGTTTTCATACTTAATGTTCAAATACAGCCCTTCTATCTCCTCCCCTCTGATTGTTCCGCCTAGACGCTTTACAACAGCTTCTGTATGCCCTGAATCCAGCTTTAGCACAATGTGGAAACTCTCTGGAAGCCGTTTTCCTCTGATGAGGGAATAACAGACAGGCCGAATTGAGCTCCAGAAAGAAAACTCCTCCATTCTGTTTTCTTCTGCTTCCTCCTCTGTATAATAGCCAAGGCGAATCCGCCCATCAATAGAAAACGTATTAAACGTAACGATTCTGGCACTCTTCAAAAGAAAAAAATCAAAGGTGTCCTTTACAAAAAGCTGTGATGTAAATGTACGGATATCATCGATTTCCAATGCAATCATATTTCCCTCTCCTAATAATCAGTAGGAATAAATAAGTTCTGCCTGGCTGTCTCCCAAATTCATATGGTAGAAATCTGAACGGATCCTTTGATAGGCAGGCCGCCAACCCACATCCCCTTCTGGGTAGCGCCGGCTTTTTTCAGCAACAAAGTAGATTTCTCCTCCAATACGCTCTAGATTTCGTATAATAACTGTATCTGCGTCTTCTCTGTAAACGGTTGTACAGCCAAGGGACGAAGCAAGGTCTTGTGGAATCAGAGTTTCATAAACAGCCTTGTTTTCCATAATTCCTGAGACAGCTCCATTTAGATAAACATAAGATTTCTGCCGGCTAAGAGGGAACGAGGACTTTTCTGTGAGACCCGTTTTCAGGTTTTTTACAGTACAGCCGGAATAGGCATAATCGCTCCAATCGCTAATGTAAGAGCCTTCTTCATCCTCAACATAGTAAATAAGGACCCCTTCTCCTGTCTCCTCTGCCAAAAATTCCTCTGCATGGATAATTTCTGGCTCTATGCATACTCTTGCATCACTCCCATCTGTCTTTACGCTGTTGATACCTCCAATCTGGAAATATCCCCCTGTTCCATCATAAAATCCATAGGAATAATACAGAATATCGCCTAAAAGGCTGATTTCCAGAACTGAATATCGAGAACCATAATCTGGCGGATAGGAAAATCTGTCTATCTCCTTCATTTCTCCACTGCCATCTGTCCTAAGCTGGAGAAGTGCCAGCTGGTTTGCATTTGTATCATTAAGGGAAAAGTAGGCATATTCTCCAGCTGTATCTACAAACTCTGCCTCTCCTTCATAGATCTGCCGGACACTTCCATCCCTGCCATCAATTACATGAATCTGGTGGGGAGGTGCAAAGGTCTTTACAATCACAGTGCCCGCTTCGTCATTTGCCGTACAGAGCTCCATATTTTCATATGTAAGAGGACTGCCTCCTGACAGATCCACAGACTGTAATAGGTCATATCGGGGGCTCATATAGATTCTGTCCTCAACGATATAAATGTCCCCCTTTCCTATGGCTGTAAATAATATCTCCTCTGTCCCATCTGGATAACGGCAGGCCAGCTGATTCTCCACATTCTCTTTTGGATAAAACCAGTTAAACAATCCATCTGGCTCCACGCTGTCCGAAGAATATTTCCAATAATAGTCGTTCCCTTTATAACGAACTACAGTACCTCCATTATTTATTGTCCTAGCTTGAGAACTTTTTGGGGAAGAAGCGTCAGATTCCTCCTCTGCATTCATGTGAGCAAAGATTCCTCCATTCTTGCTGTCAAAATCCTCTTCCTCCTGGCTTCGTCTATTTTCCTCTTTTCGGTGCGGCCTGTCCTCATCATCTTCGTCATCGTCCTGTTCACGTTGTTCCTGGGATGACCCTTCTAGTTTCTCTGATATGGCCTCTTGGATGGAACAGCCGCTTAAAGATATGAAAGTAAAAAGCAAGGCAGCTATATAAAAATATTTCTTCCTGTTCATAAATAGATTCCCCTTTCCCAGCTACACAGTACTGAAATACATTCTAGAAGTTATCCTTTATAATACCATGTCATCAACCCTTGGTTGATGATAAGAGTTACGTTTCCTTATTATACCATACCCTTCCTATTTGTGCTAGAGTGTGTCCGAAAATTCATCTATCTCCCCATATCCTTCCCACCATTCCCTTTCCGGATTAGGGTACCAAAACACTTTTCCGTTCGTAACCCTTTTGACACTTCACCCCTATGTGATAAATCTTACAGAATAAAAGAGTTAAAAGTAACTCATCCCTTATTTCATAGAATATCTCTTGCAAATCCTTGTATTGCTTGTATAACCTCAAAGGACTGTGATATGATATACAGAGCATAAGCAGCTGTATTCAAAAAACCTGGACAGAACATACCTAATGCGTTTGTCCAAAAAGGAGGATATTCTCATGGATTTGTATTACGATAATGACTTAAAACAGCTGGAACACACCATCCTTACCTCCGTCTCTCCTTGCCACTGCATCCTGGAGAGCGAGAGACAGCTTCAAAACGCTGGCTTTCTTCCTCTGGAGCTTGGCCAGGAATGGATGGATTTGCAAAGAGGCGGTTCCTATTTTGTAAAAGTTTTTGACTCTACTTTATTTGCCTTTCGGATTGGAGAGGATTTTGCGGCAAATTCTACCGTCCGCATTGCATCTGCCCATACAGACTGGCCCTGCCTGAAGTTAAAGCCCTCTCCTGAAACTGTCTGCGAACAATATGGCCGGCTGAATGCAGAAGTCTATGGAGGAGCTATCTTAAACACATGGCTGGACCGTCCCCTTTCCATTGCTGGTAAGGTATGCTTAAAAGGAGATACGCCATTTTCTCCCAGAACAACTTTCGTTGATTTTGGCAGGCCTCTGCTTACAATCCCTAATCTTGCAATCCATATGAATCGAAAAATTAATGAGGGAACTGCTTTAAACCCTCAGACAGATATGCTTCCCATTCTAACGTTGGTCACAGATGTTTTAGATAAGGAACATTATTTTCTTACCCTGCTCGCCTCTCAGATACAGGAAAAAGCGGAAGATATTCTGGACTATGAACTCTGGATTTATAACCAAGAGCCTGGAACCACTCTGGGGCTTTCTAATGAATTTTACTCTGCCCCTCGTTTGGACAATATTACATCCGTACAGGCAGCTTTAAGCGGACTGATTGATACGCAGCGTGGAAACGGGCTGAATATGATCGCTTTATTTGATAATGAGGAAATCGGAAGCTTCACCAAACAGGGAGCTGGAACACCTCTTACGGAGCGGATTCTCCGTAAAATCTTCTCCTGTTTTGGTTATGGGGGCCATTTAGATGAAGCTCTCTTTCATGGCTTTCTTATGTCCATGGACGTTGCCCACGCGGCCCATCCTAACCACATGGAAAAAAATGATATCAAATCCAAAATCATGCCTAATGACGGAATCGCCATTAAAATGGCAGCCAGACAGTCCTACACTACAGATTCCCGGTTCGTCAGTGTAATAGAAGGTCTGTGCCGTGAATATGAAATCCCCTATAAAAAGTTTTCCAATCGTTCCGATATTCCTGGCGGCTCCACTTTAGGCGCTATTGCTTCTGGCTGGCTGAATATGCCTGCAGTAGATGTAGGTGTCCCTATGCTTGCCATGCACTCTGCCAGAGAACTCATGGGCAGTAAAGACCAGAAATCTCTCACCAATCTATGCCGCGCCTTCTTTCAATAGAAAATAGAGGTTGTTGCAGAATCATCGATTTATGCAGGATGTGGCGTGAACATCCTAGCTGTTCTACTATATACTGTATAAAACAGTCTTTTTTGCAACTGCCTCTCTGCCTGCCTCTAGTCACATGAACAGCATAATTCCTCTCAATATCAGTGCGATAAACCGCACAGTTTTATCAGAGCACAGTTTAGCGGATTCTTTAAAATCCTGAGTCTGGAAAGAACAGAGGAAAATGCAGAAAATTTTCGAAAGTTTGAATGGATTATTTCTCCACAATCGTATTAAAGATGAAGTCAAAAATGGCTATTAAAAATGACGGAGGAATTATCATGAACAAAAAATTAGTTGGCATTTTAACAGCAGCAATGGTATTAACAATCGGAACAGCACACGCATTTGCAGCAGTCCCAGGGGCTGGAAGAAATTTTGTCGATGCAGATGGCGATGGTGTCTGCGACTATTTTGGAAGTGTCTGCTCCTATGTTGATATGGATAGTGATGGTATTTGCGACAATTGCAATGTATATCATAGGAACAGTATGGCCCAAGCTGGGCATGGCAGGTATTTTGTTGATGCAGATGGAGACGGCGTCTGTGACTACTTCGCAAATGGCTGCGCAAGAGGAAACGGATTGCGAGGTAAATGTAACAGATAATAAGGGAAACTACTATGCGAAGCGAGCAAGAGGTAAACAGGGCAATCGAACGATATTCAAATACAATTCGACGGCTTTGCATGATATATTTGAAAAATTATGTTGATACTGAGGACATATTTCAAACAGTGTTTTTGAAGTATGTCCTTAGTTCCATTTCATTTGAAAGTGAAGAGCATGAGAAAGCATGGTTTATTCGTGTTACCATTAATGCGTGTAAAGATTTACTCAAAAATTTTTTTCGCCGCCGCACTATATCGCTAGATGAAATTATGGAACAGCCAGCAGAGTTATCCCCTGATTACAGAGATGTTTTAGAAGCTGTGTTTTCACTTCCTCAGAAATATAGAGATGTTGTCTATCTGCATTACTTTGAAGATTATACGGCTCCACAAATCAGCCGCATTTTAGGTAAGAATGTAAATACAATTTATACGCTCCTGACTCGTTCTAAGCAAATGCTTCGGGAAAAGCTGGGAGGTGATGGATATGAATGATAAGCTAAAGGAAATTTTTAATCAAATACAGGCAGAGGAAGAATTAAAGAACAGTACTAGAGCGTTTCTTGCACAAAAAACCCAGGGATATACAAGAACTATATCTGCAAAACATCAATATCGTATTTATACCACTGCGTGCATATGTATATTGTTCATATTGATTGGAGCACACTGGCTTTACTTTACCCCAACAGCAGAAATCAGTATGGACATAAACCCATCGATTGAATTAAGTATCAATCGGTTTGACCAGGTAATTTCTGCGAACGGTTATAACGATGACGGGCTAGAACTAGCACATGCACTTGATGTAAAATTCATCAATTATACTGATGCGATTGAACAGATATTGAGCAATAAAAATATTGCGGCTTTATTATCCAATAATGAGATTATGACAATCACGGTCACAGGACCAAATAGAACGCGATCCTCTAAAATACTTTCTGGAATTGAAGCCTGTACAGCAGAACAAAGAAATACTTACTGTTATTTTGCATCGTCAGAAGAAGTTGCAGCAGCACATGAAATGGGACTTTCCTATGGAAAATATAGAGCTTTTTTAGAGGTACAAATTCTCGATCCTAGTATTACTCCTGAGATCATACAGGACATGACTATGAGAGAAATTCACAATCTAATTCATAATCTGTCGAATGGTAAGGAAAATGAAACATTGTTAGATGATAATAGGGGATATAGACACCGTGGATTGAGCAGCGGGCATAGAGGGAAAGAAGGAAATGAAAGAAAAAGATGCAGAAATGGTAAATAGCAAAGGCAGCTTCCACCGGCTTTGCTGATAGAAACTCAAGGGGCTATTGCAGAACAATCCTTTTATACAATATTCGGAAAAAAATGCTAACTCTTCTACCATATGTTGTATAAAAATTCATTCTGCAGCAGCCCCTTCCATAGCCAAAAAACATTCGAATTTTTTCCCTCATTCCTTAAAATACTCTTGATACAGCTGGAAGAAATTCGTAGTTGTACATCCGCCGCCTCCAGAAAATTCCAGTTTTTTCCACATTCCTTCCCCAAAATCCACCGGATTTTCTGCTGTATATTCATTATAAATCTGCCGGAATACTTGATCCTTTTTTTCTATTTCAAGCACTTTTTTTCTTTCCCGAGTTGCGTCCACATCATATTCGTTCGTGCATTTTACAATATAATAGGCTGGACCTACCTGAATCACTTCGCTGATTTCTCCTTCTTTCAGGGCAAATGCAGCATTCTCCAGAGCTTCATCCTCCTCACCTCTTCCCAGGTTTCTTTTCAGCTCTGGATTTAGGGAATATTCCGCAGCAATTGCTGCAAAATCTGCACCTTCTTCTTGGATTTTCTGACAGACAAGCTCTGCTGTTTCCTCATTCCAGACCTCGATCTGCTCCAAGCCGATTACTTTAGCTTCATTGTCGCTTACTTCCAGATCCATATCCTTTGTTGTCTCTGTCACCATCTTATTTGCCAGGCAGTATTCCTCATACATCCGTTGTACATCTTCCCTGCGGATTCCCATATAATCAATATCTTCCCGAGTCAACCTTTTATAGTAATCATCTGTAAGGCGGCTGATAGTCTCCATTTCTGCTCCATTCAGGCGGATTCCTCTTTCCTTTGCCATCATGGTAACTGTCCGCATTTCCTCCAAAAAGCTTTTTATCTGCTCCAGCAGGTAGGTTTCAAAGGTCGTCCCTTCCTCATTCATTTTTACATTCCATATCCTATCTGTGTAAACCGCCTCATACCGATTTCTCTCTGTTGCTACAATAATCATGGCCTGAGGTATTGTATAGCCCTCAACTTCCCTGGCTTCTGTTTTCAGAGCAGCTTCTCCACATCCGGTAAGAATACATGCCATGACTGCAGGAACAACTACTGCTATCCATTTTTTCCAAATTTTCCAAGATTTCATCCTTAACACCATCTAAAACATGATCCTACAAAAAACATTTCAGCACCTTAAGAACTCCGTCTCTGTCGCTTCTATCTGCCTGGAACCTGGCTCTCTGCCGCACCTCTTCCCTTGCGCTGCCAACTGCAAAGCTGTAATATGCTCTCTCCATCATTTCCAGATCATTCAACTGGTCTCCAAATACAAAGGTTTCCTCTGGTTTAATATTCAGGCTCTCTTGCAATACTTTTACCGCCCATCCTTTATTAATATTTAAAGGTGTAAAATCCATCCAGCCTTTACCAGAAATCGCAGCATTTCCATAAGTACCATAGCGGGAAACAGCCTTTTTATAAATCCCCTCCGGCCCTTTTTCACAGTAACAGGAAATCTTAAGAATCGTATCGTCAATTTCAGCCATATCATTGACTATCTTTACCTGATAGCCATAGCCATTTACAATCCAATCTCTGAAGTCCTCATTATGAGGCTCCATATAAGCCACTTCAGGAGAGCTGACTACCAATTCCACTTCTGAAACCTGTTTCATATCCCTGATAAAAGCCCTCGCCACGTCTTTTGGAAAAGCCTCTAAAAACAAAGGGCGGTTATACAGACCGATAAAGCCTCCATTATCTGCAATATAAAAAATCCTCTCTCGAATCGGTCGAAATATCCTGTCTATACTGCTTACATGACGGCCGCTGGCAGCTGCAAACTGGATTCCCTTCTCCTTCAGCTTTAAAATAACTGATAAAAGCTCAGGATTAATCTCATGGCCTCCCTCTGGTACAAGAGTTCCATCAATATCAGAAACAAATAATTTAATCATATATTCTCAGCCTTTCCTCCACTGCTTCAGTGCCTGGCAGGTCCTTCCTAAAGGGAGTCCTACCACATTGCTGTAATCTCCGTTGATTCCCTTGATATACGCGGCAAAAAATCCCTGAATCCCATAGGCTCCAGCCTTATCCATGGGCTCTCCACTATCTACATAGGCCCTGATCTCTTCAGGCTCCATGGGATAGACCGAAACATCTGTCTTTTCTGCAAAGGACTGCCGGCCTGCTATTTTTCCCTGTTCTATTAAAATCAATGATACTCCTGTATAAACCTGATGAACCTTTCCGGCTAACAGGCTTATCATCTCTTCTGCCTCCTGCCTGCTTTCCGGCTTCCCCAGTATTTTGCCTTCCACAGCTACTAATGTATCAGCTCCTAAAACTACCATATCATCTCCGTCTCTTTTACAAAAGGCGGCCACATCCTCTGCCTTTTTTTCGGAAAGTTCCAAAACTACTCCTTCCGGGTCCACAGCTAAGGGGGATTCTTCTGCCCTGCTGGGTATGATCTCCGGCGTTAATCCGACCTGCTCCAAAAGCATTTTCCTCCTAGGAGATGCTGATCCTAATATTATCCTCATATTTATTTTCTCACCCTTTTTTTATCTTATACCATATCCTGCCATCCCACCTTCCTGGATACAATGGATAAAGCAGCTCTTTCCTTTCACACTTAAATCCTATAAGTTGAAAAAAGGCTGCCTCCCGTCTAACAGGGATATACAGCCACTCTCATATCTGATTCAATATATTTTCAGCCTGCCGATCATCGGCGTATCATCATCTTCGCTGCTATTTCTTTCCATCCAAAGCGTATAAACAAAATCCATTGTATAATAGAGCAGCAAGCCTGAAGCCAGCCATTTCTCCAATCCATCAGGAATCAGATATACCAGGCTATGTACAAATCCATCCAGGAATTTAAAGAAAAATATCCCAAGAAATCCCCATGCAATGCTGCTTTCCAAACAGATCATTCCCTTATAATTAAAGGCCTTCTGACTGTAGTCCCACCAGAAAGAACCAAAAAGGCGAATCATCAGCCAAGCAGTCACCACCTCCATACTGGTTGCCATCACCATAGAAGCCGCAAACAGCCGGATTGGCTCGTGGGCTACAGGCGCCAAAAGTGTATAAGCTCCCAACCCCCCAAAGCCATAAATAATACAAAACGGGCCATGTACGAATCCCCTGTTCAATACTGCTGTTCTGTTTTCACAACTTAGCACTGCACATTCCAATAAATATCCTAGAAAGCTTAATATAAAAAACCAGATTATCATGTGATAAATCATCATATGATACCTCCGTCCCCTTTTTTATCAACCTGATGTTAACTTAATATAGTATAATACGAAACTCCTCTAAACACAAACCCTATTTTCTTACAATTTTATAAATAAGATTTGTCCCAAGGGAATATCACACGTAGTCTGGCGGATTCCTTAGGCCCCTCATTCTCTGGACCTACCCTAAAAGGATGATCCAAATTATCTCTACGCATAATACCCATCGACAACAAAAGCCAGGATAATGCCAAGGATAGCACCTGCCAGTACTTGAAGCGGCGTATGTCCGATCAGCTCTTTTAAATTCTGCTGAAACACTCCGTTATCCAGTTTTAAAAAATCCTGTTCTAGAATCAGATTCAAAAGCCTTGCCTGCTTTCCCGCCTCACGGCGCACCCCCATGGCATCATACATCACCACTGCTGCCAATATAAAGCAGATGGCAAACTCAAAAGAGCTGACGCCATAAACAAGGGCTGCTGAGGTAGTCAAAGCACAGACTGTAGAGGAATGGGAGCTAGGCATTCCTCCAGAGCCTACGAGCCTCTCTGCCTTAAAACTTTTATTCAGTCTCATATCAATGATTGTCTTCAGAAGCTGAGCTGCCGTCCAGCCAATCACTGAACTTATCAGCACCTGATTGCTTCCCAGTTCTTCCCAAAATGTCATCTTTTTCTCCTAAGCAATCCTTTTCCGTTCCAGAACTCCTGTACACCACCGTTTTACATGGCCTCCTACCTCTGCCAAGCTGCAGAATTTATCTGCCCAGACAATCGCCATTCCTGCCATAGACATGGGCGGAACCGGCGTAAGAGGCCACATGTGGCACAGGATGATCCTCTGTTCTTTTTTTGATATTCCAAAATATTTTACTGCATTTTCCATGGCTACCCTAGGATGGGTATAGCCGTGAAAATAATTTCCTGTCTCCCTAGCATGGGTATGCCAGTCATACAAGAATAAATCGTGGAGCAGCCCTGCTCGGGCTGCTGCCACGAAATCCCATCCGTGTTTTCTACATATTTTATAGCTTAAGTAGGATACCTGGATACAGTGGGTTTTACATGTGGTATGCCCATGCTGAATAAAATGATCCATGGACTGAAATACCGGATGTTCCAGAATATCTCTGACACAGGCCAGGTATTCCTCATCCTTTCCATAGCATATCTGTGCCTCTGGCATACTCTCCTTTTCCTCTTCCAAGGCATTCTCCTGTCTCATGCAGGATAATCCTGACTGTTCCATATTATGTCACCTGCTGCTTTTTTATCATTATCTCAACTGCATTTCATATTCAGCCATTAATATCCAATCAGCCAATCATACAGCTCCTGATACTTCATCGCTGATGTATTCCAAGAATAATCTATCGACATAGCTCTGTCAATAATTTTATTCCATTCTCGCTTTTTGTTGTAATATACATATTTTGCATACTGAAGGCTTCCCAGCATTTCATGAGCATTATAATTTGCAAAAGAAAATCCTGTACCCCTGCTCTCATATTCATTATAAGGCTCAACCGTATCCTTTAACCCCCCTGTCTCACGGACGATCGGTACCGTACCATAGCGGAGAGCCATCAGCTGGCTTAAACCGCAGGGCTCAAAAAGAGACGGCATAAGAAACGCATCGCAGCCTGCATAAATCTTGTGAGACATAGGCTCTGAATAATAGATATTTGCCGAAACTCTATCATGATACTTCCAGTCGTAATGACGGAACATGTTTTCATATTTTTCGTCACCTGTTCCCAGAACTACCAATTGCATATCATCGCTGCAGATTTCATCCATCACACATTGGATTAGGTCAAAACCCTTTTGGTCTGTCAGGCGAGATACCACTCCCACCATAAACTTTTTCTCATCTACTGGAAGACCAAGCTCTTCTTGAAGAGCCTTTTTATTCTTTCCCTTTTCCTTGCGGAAATTCTTCGCCGTATAGGGCTGAGCGATAAAGCTATCTGTCTCCGGATTGAATTCATCATAATCAATGCCATTGACAATACCTCTCAAGCTTCCAGCACGAGCCCGCATAAGTCCGTCTAGTCCCTCTCCATAAAACGGCATTTTAATCTCTTCCGCATAGGTATCGCTTACTGTAGTAATCGCATCCGCATACACGATACCACCCTTAAGCATATTTCCATCCTTGTAAGCTTCCAGCTTATCTGGAGTAAAGTAATAATCTGGAAGGCCAGAAAAACGCTGAATCGTTTTTACATCCCATACCCCCTGGAATTTCAGGTTATGGATGGTAATAACCGACTTCATATTGCAAAAGAATTCGCCGCCACGGAACCGATCCTTCAAGTATACAGGAATCAGGCCGGTCTGCCAATCATGACAATGCACTACATCCGGCTGGAATCCGATTACTGGAAGGGATGAAAGAGCGGCTTGACAGAAGAAGGAAAACTTCTCCAAATCAAAATACCAATCTCCGTAAGGCTTAGCTCCACAGAAATAACTTTCATTATCAATGAAATAAAAAGTAACTCCCTCATAAACATATTGAAGAATTCCCACATAACGGCTCTGTCCCAGATAATCCATATAAAAATGATTCACATAGGTCATCTGATTGCGCCATTCTTCTTTAATGCACAGATATTTTGGAATCATAACACGCACGTCGAAATATTCCTTATCAAAGCATTTCGGCAGAGAACCGACTACGTCAGCCAGACCACCTGTCTTAATAAACGGAACAGCCTCGGACGCTACGAATAATACTTTCTTCATGAATAAAAACCCTCCTTAATAACCGCTTTATAAGCTCTGGCCGTCTGCATCCCCAACAGACGTCTTCTTTCATATAGTATACAATACTTCAAAAAATTTAGGAAGTCTTATTCATCTTTTTTTCCAACTTTTTATCTAGATTTTACATCCTTTTATAATCCAACCTTATTTTATCCGCAATCAAAGCAATGAATTCAGAATTTGTCGGTTTTCCCTTTCCATTGCTCACCGTATACCCAAAGATTTCATTAATCGTGTCCATCTTTCCCCTGCTCCATGCCACTTCGATTGCATGGCGGATCGCCCGTTCTACCCGGCTGGGCGTTGTCTGATGCCGTTTGGCAATGGTAGGGTACAGGATCTTTGTCACAGATGTGAGCATATCCTGCTCTTCTACAGAAATTCCGATCGCATCCCTCAGATATTGATATCCCTTAATGTGTGCTGGAATTCCTATTTCATGAAGCATTTGGGTTACATCGTGCTCTAGATTCTGTTCCATGTACTCCTCTTTGTTCAAATAAGGCTTTACCTTCCTCACTCCTCCTGCAGGCACTGATTTCTGCCGGCTCATGCCCACACGCCTCACCTTATCAACAATCACCTCTTTGTCAAAAGGCTTCATGATATAATAATTGGCTCCTTTGCTAAAAGCCTCTTCTGTAATATTTTCACTTCCTGCTGCTGTTACCATAATAAATGAAGGAACCTTCGGCAGCTCCTTATTCTTCTTTACCCGTTCCATAACCGAAATTCCATCTAGACGAGGCATAATGATATCAAGGAGCACTACATCCGGTTTTGTTTTCATGATCATGTTATACGCATCTTCCCCATTTTCCGCCCTTCCAACTACGTTAAAGCCCTCTTCCCCTTCAAGTATATCGCCAAGCAGACGCAAAGTCTGTGGATTATCATCAGCAATCGCAATATTCAGTTCTCCCATTTTTCTTTCCTCCTCTTTTTTCTTTTTCGTATCTGTATTATAGACTTGATTTTTCTTATCTTGCAACGATATTCAACCGCAAGTTTCGACAAATTCCTGCTATTTTTTCCATCTATCCCATATATTGTATAGAAGGTGATATATCTCCACAATTTCTATAACCAGGGCCTCCCTGATTCCACAAAATTTTCAAATCGAAACTTTTAAAGAGCACTATTTTCTATCACGTTCAGACACCAATAGGATTCTAAGTCTTTTTCATTCCCACCCCTTTTTACATACGGATCCTATAGAAGAACAAAGAGTCTGGCCAGCCGAAGCGCGGATGCAGCAACAGCCATGTTTCCTTAGCGGGGAGTGTACATCCTAAGCGAAGCTTTTTTGCTTTATAGGACACAATTTCCTATATGATAAAAAAGCAATTTAGGAGCCTGAAAAACAGACTCCTTTGCTTGAAAAAAGATAGATCACTTATTCAAAATTTCCCGAATCTGCTGAGGCCGTTTTGTATTAAGTGCATCTGCATTATTAAGAAAAATCACGTCCTGCACATTATGTTCTTTCACAAAATCAACCAGATTGTTCTGATAATAGCGGTAATCCACCACATAAACCGTCTGGTAATGGTCTACTAGAAATGGTACAAATGCATTGCCATATGATTCCTTGATTATCACACAGGAAGAGCCATCAGTGATTGTAGGATTGTCAATCCAAGAATAGGGATTATCCCCTCCGATAAAACAGCTGTACTTAACGCCAGGCGCATAAGCGCTTACATCGTTAATAATATTCCATTTCTTTTCTTCGCCGCTTTTCTCTATAAATCGTATAATGTTGGTGCCCTGAGGCACATAGGCAGTGATGGTATCCGGGTTGTTTTTTAACACCTCTGCCTGATTGCTGAAGGAATAGAAACTTCCTACAAAATGGTCAAATTCTCTAGTCTCATAATCTTCCAAGGCCTTTGGCTGGAAACCCTTTGCTTTTGCAAACTCTTTGTATGCATAATAGGCCCCTAAGGCTGTCCAATGGTGATCCGTATTAAAGTAAATATATTCTGCATTATGTTTTTTCAAAGTATCAAAAACAGACACTTTTTTTACACTGTCGCTGATCTGGCTGTATACATAATCAAACGCCTTATTCTGAGGAGAGCTTTTTAAAGATGCCTGGACTTTCTCATCCAGACATACGCTGACCGCTGTAGGAACAAGCATATCATATACCTGGGCTATCCCCTGGAATTTCTGTGCTGCCTCATTAATTACAGCAGCATACAGATCAGCTCCTTCCCGGCTGAAATAATAAAGCTCAAATCCCCTTCCCTCTGCAATATATACGGTTCCTGCCACCTCTGGTTCTGTATGGATCGTGGCATCCGGAAGCGTTTCCTCCTCTTGACCAGCTGCTAGGACAGCCTCTGCCGCTGCATTGGCAACCGCATTAGCATCGAATTGTTCCCCAGCCTTGCCCTCTCCTTCCATGCCTTCTCCATAAACAGGTTCTGTCTGCGTTTTGTCAAGGCTCTCTTCATTCCCCTCTTGGGATGTGAGATCCTGGAGCTCAACTGGAGAACCTGCCTCCGGTATCTCATCTCCTTCAAAAGTAGAGCCATATAGCTGCTGTGCCTTAATCCCATAAAACTCCTTAACTCTGGAATTGGCAGAAAGGAGTGTTTCACGGAAAGGAAAGGTATCCGCATACCATGTAGTAATCTGGCTAAAATAATTCCCGTTTAAAAAAGTTTCCAAATGGAATTCTGGAAACTTTTCCAGCTCCCTTTTTTCTACCTCTGACACTTTAGGCCTTAAAGGCATGGACAGGCCTAGTATGAATAGGAACAGAAGGCCAAAGCCGAACAGGTATACTGTAGCCGTATCCCGGCGCCTCATAAGCCTCCGCTTATGTAACTTCATCTGATATTTTTTCATATGTTTTTTCAACCCTCTTCTAAAACTGGAAATATAAAAACGGATTATAGCTGTTTCCTACCAATGCCAGGACAGACAAACCCCATAAAAACACCATCAGCATAACCTGTCCCACATATATTGGATAAGCCATGCGGCCACGGCCAGAATACCATTGAAGCAGCTGCTCCTTACCGGACTTAAACAATGGCGTACAGGCAAGAATGGCAAAAATCATAAAAAACATATTGTTTTTCAAAATAATTTCTGTCTGGATGTCTATGATTCCATTGCCGTTCTTTCCAAACATCCCTTTCAAGATTATTGCAATATTGCCCATATTTTCTGATCGGAACAAAATCCACCCAAAATAAATGGCCGCTAAGGCATAAATATGCCCGAACACAGATGGGATTTTCTCCAATATTTTTCCTAAAAAAGCCCTTTCCAGCAGGAGAAATACAAAGAAATACAGGCCCCACAGTACATAATTCCAACTTGCTCCATGCCAAAAGCCAGTGAGCAGCCAGACTACAAAGAGATTTCTTATGTTTTTAAGCCTGCTGCAGCGGCTTCCTCCTAAAGGTATATATACATAATCCCGGAAAAAGGTGCTTAAAGTTATATGCCACCTTCTCCAAAAGTCCTTAATAGACACTGCAATATAAGGATAATTAAAATTTTCTTCGTAATGAAGGCCTATCATCTGTCCCATACCAATTGCCATATCAGAATAAGCAGAAAAGTCCAGATAGATCTGAAGCATGTACATCAACATGCCTGTCCACAGCCCCACTGCTGGAATCCCAGCCAGCTCTTCTGCAGCAGCAGGAAGAAGCGAATCTGCAATAGAAGCACAGCTGTTTGCAAGGATAGCCTTTTTAGCCAGCCCCACAAAAAAACGCCGTATCCCTCCTCCTATCATGGGAAGTCTAGCTGAACGGTCCTCCAGCTCATTTGCCACATATTCATACCGGACAATAGGGCCGGCAATACATTGATGAAAGAGCCCTGCATAAAGCAGAAGCATCCAATATTTCTGCTGTGCCCTCACTTCCCCTCTGTACACATCCACTACATAGGAAAGGAGCTGAAAAGTATAGAAAGAAATGCCGATAGGAAGCACAATCTGAGGCACTGCAAACGGCACATGAAAAACTGTCTGGACATTGGTGAGAAGGAACGTCAGGTATTTAAAAACTCCCAGAATTATCACAAGCCCGGCGCAGCCTGCTGTAAGCCACCTCTGCCGCTTTTTCCCATTATTCTTATATCTATCTATCATAATGGCACAATACCAGGCAATAAATACCATCCCCATAAGCAGAAGCAGGTATTTAGGACCTCCCCAAGAATAAAAGATTAAAGAAAAAATAAGCATCTCTATATTTTTTGCCTTTATATTTGGCATAAAGCAGTAAAAAAACAGGTTTAACGGTAAAAAAAACAATATAAAAAATAGGCTGGAAAAGACCATGAAATTGTATCCCCTTTTTATTAATCTTCTTCTGTATGTAAAATTGTTCCTTACATTGCGAACTGCTTCTATTATACACAGATATTGCAGTTGTTTCCAAGTGTTTTTTTAGGAAAATACTATATTTTTTTCCATACAGGATTTGAGTGTCAAAATAGGAATAAATGCAAAAATATTCTGACATTTTCTTAGGCCGATAGTTTTGATACCTGTATTCCCTATATCAAAAGAAGCCGTTGCAAAATAGAGTATTCATACAATAATTGTACTGTTTTTTATAAAAACCGCAGGATATTGTATAGAAGTTCTATTTTGCAGCAGCTTCTTTTTGTTTTTCTTTCAGTCTTTTAAAATAGACTGCCCATGCCCTGAAAAGCTTTTATATTGTTTTAAAGAATATCTCTTCAGGAATCAAAGGCTTTTCACAGTTTCGGGATAGATACTCATTTAGCTTTTCCATATCCGGCTTCTGGGAAGCATAAATATCCGCAGTCAGGATCAGCTTGTTGTTTTCTCCATATCGGATGTATGCTTCGGCCTTCTCGATCCCCTCGTAACCAGTAAGGATTGTTTCCAACCTATAAAGATCCAAGAAATGACGGCCTGTAATCCCTTCGGACAAAATGGTCCTTCCTCCTGTTTCCAGCATATCCATGGTACCATCAGGCAGAATCCTTGCAGTCCGCCCAGTCTGATAGAGGGTTCCCTTTCCATAAGGATTTGTAATGCTATCTATACAGCCTTCTGTCTGGTAATCCATAATGTAAAGATTTCCCCATGCGCCAAAGGGCTGTTTACGGCAGGTATCATCCATAACATAAGCCTTCACCTGTGTATGGCTTGCAGCATCTGGAATCAGATTGCAGCCAGCTGCCTGGTTGATATCTCCTGCCTTTATCAAATAGTGGAGGGGAAACAGGCTGGCTGGCAGATGCTTTTTCAGCCTCCGGACAGACGGCTCCTCTAACATAGCTTCCAAGATTATTTCCATGCATGTCATGAAAATGAGAAGCTGTTCCCTGTCAAATCTGTTTTCCCAATAGCGCAGTTCATAATAATATCCTTTTTCGTCGCACATGACCTGAAGATGGAAGGGGAGGGAATCCAGCTGTATCCTCAGCCGTTCTGCCGGCGCTCCTCCTATTTCATTAATATTCAGGATATCGCCCTGATACTGGAAAAACATTTCATCTGCATGGAGGTTGGAAATATAGCAGCGCATGCTGTCCATGATCTGCTTTCCTGACTTTTTCAAAAGCTGAGGCACCGTTTCGTGAGGGGTATTGGTATAGCGGAAATAATAGGTCAGAAACAGGGGGCCTGCCAGACGGTTCCATCGGCTATCTGTCCTGCCGCTGTGGATGCTGGAGCATACCGTATCTTTCTCATTGCTGAAAATGCCGATACAATAATTATAAGCTGTGAGGAACATGACATTTTCCGATACTCCGTACTTGCGGCAGAAAGCGGTAAGTTTCTTTCTGCCAAGCCTTGAAAAGCGCTCTTTGATTACAGAATCCTCTCCATGATCCAGATCATGGAAATCCCTTCTGGTCAAAATGCTTTTGCGTACACGAAAATCCTTCATCAGATTCTGGAAATATCTTTCATTTTCCGTCCTCAGTCCCCTTTCATCCCTATCTTTTTCATCCAGGATATATTCAAAGAACGTATAGCTTTCCTTTTCTACCGGCTTTCCAGCATAAAGATTGTTAATGTCTTCAAAAAGCACATTCATGGTCACTCCATCTCCCATGATGTGGGCAATATCCAGGAAAAAATAGGAAGCTGTATCTGTCTCATAAATACCTGCATGATAAAGCGGCTCATTTTCTCCATACATATAGGGCTTTAACAATCCCTTTCTTGTTTCCTCCCACTCCTGGTCTGTAAGCCTTGTTAGAGGAATTTCCACTTTTCTGTCGTCATGACGGAAGTTTTTATATATTCCCTGTTCCTGCTGTACGACATTCTTTAAACCAGGATGAATGTCAAACATCTCCTCTACTGCCTGTTTCAGCCGATCTAGATCCACGCTTCGATCCAACTTAAAGAGGAATGGCAGATTAGCTGTAGTATTTCCTTTCATAACATAGGCAAAATAAAGCTGAAGGTTTGTAAGGGGATATACCTGCCTTACAGTAAAATCCACGGCCTTTCGTTTTTTCAGCTCCTTATAAAGATTTTCCAGACTTTCTACTGTTGTATGAGCCATCAGATCATTCAAAGTCATGTTCATATTCAGCCTGTCATGAAGTTCTGTCAGAAGCATAACGCTTCCCAGGGAATCCAGGCCAGCCTCATAGATATCTGTGTCAATACCAAACCGATGATGTCCTAATACAGCAGCAATGCTCTCATAAAGCTTGGCTTGAAGTACATTTTTAGGCCTTATGGCATTGGAAATATTCTCCTCCTCTTCCTTTCGGCGGTTAAAATACTGGGTACGGATAATCTTTTTGGATGATGTTTTCGGAAAAGGAGTATCTCTCAGCCTGAATTTCATAATCCTTTTATAGGTTGGAAGCCCCTCATTGTGCTTTTTGATGATTTTGGAAATCTCATCTCCCATTTCTCGAATTCCGGCTGCTTCGCCGTACTGGAAATTGGGATAGACCTCCGCACAGACCATATCATCTTCTCCAAATACCAGGATATCCTCGATCAGCCTTTCATCCACAAACAGATTTTCCAACTGTTCCGGCGCCACATTTTCTCCATTGCTTAAAATAATGAGGTTTTTCTTTCTTCCTGTAAGGTGAAGAAAATTTTCTTCGTCCACATATCCCATATCTCCAGTGCACAGCCAGCCATCCTCTGTCATAACCTCGGCCGTCTTATCCGGCTCTCCATAATAGCCCATCATGACAGAAGGGCTTTTTACCTGAATCTCCCCATCTACAATCCGGACCTGACAACGGTCCACGATTTTTCCTACGGATGCGACCTTATCTGGACGGCTCCAGTCCGGAGATGAAATCTTAGGAGAGCATTCTGACATGCCATAGCCCTGAGCAATGGAAATCCCAATCTGATTAAAGTCAGCTGCCAGCTCTGGCGCCAGATAGCCTCCTCCACTGATGATCTTATGAAGGCGCTTTCCTAAAACCTCCTGCCGGATTAGATCCATAGGACGATCTGGCTCCTGCCTGGATAACAGGGCGATTCGGTTATAAAGGGCTTTTGCAATCATCGGCACCATGCGGATTACCGAAGGCTGGAATAACTGGATATGAGCTGCCAGCTTGGACATATCCCGGTTCAGGCACAACATTCCTCCATAGCGCATAACAAGAAATACATCTCCATTGATGCAGAATACATGATGGATTGGAAGCACATTCAGATAGACCTCATTTTCTGGGCTTTCCGTATCTGTGGTGCAGAAGGTGTTGTCCATCAGGTTTCCATTGGAAAGCATGACTCCTTTTCCCCTTCCTGTTGTTCCTGATGTAAAAAGAATCATAGCGCAGTCCTGTGAGGAAGCAGTTGAAGCAGCTGGTTTGCCTGCATATTCTTTTAAAATATCTTCTGAACAAGGGACATGTCTGCCATGCTGCAAAGAAATATATTCCATGATAGCCGGGCACTCATCCCTTACTCCTTCTGCAAGGGCATGATGATCCCAGTCATAAAAGAGAGCATCTACATCTGACCGTTTCAAACAGTCTGCAAGGGTTTCCAGATTCATCTGGATATCCAAAGGGACTGCCACATTGCCGCTGCTCATAACCCCTAGAAGAACAGCCAGATACTGATGGCTGCTGCTTCCAAGAATCCCTATATTCACCCTATGTCCAGCCCTTTCTGCCAGCTCCTTTGTCCAGGCAGCCACTGCGCTGCAGTCAGCTGCAAACTCCCTGTAAGTCACATCAAATATTACGTCATTTTCTTCGTAACGTAAAAAAATACGATCTCCATGGTCCTGTCCTGCATTCTGTACCAGGTCATATACTGTTTTAGTATTCTGATATGTAATCATAACTTCTTTTTTTCCTTACCTCCCAATTTCCAAGCTTGGATTGATATGTAATGGCTTCCATATATTCCATTTTGTACCAATATATCACAGTCAAGCTGGAGAATCAAGGAAAGTTTGAAAATCAAAGTATTTTTTGTCATAATACTTTCTGTAGCATCTGTTAATTTTACTTTTATCTATTCATCCTTGCAAATCTAAATTCCAATACCCTTCCTATTATTCAAAGCTCTTCTGCTTTATATGTTGTATATCCTTCATAAATAATAACTATAATCTATCCCCTTTATATATACTTCTCGATCCCTTGTTTTATCAGTTAGAGCTGTTTTTAACAGATATTTTATTGTAACAATATATGGAATGCAGCATATTTCCAGCTCACACCTCCATAGGACTCTCACAAAAAGAAGGCTCCCACAAGCAGACTTGCGTCACCTTCTTTTTCTTCCTGTCCTGCCTCACTTAATGGCAAAGCATATCTTCCACAAATATCCCATACCCCCTGGTAGAATCCTGGACAAACACATGGGTCACCGCGCCAATCAGCTTTCCATCCTGTAGAATCGGGCTTCCTGACATGCCCTGTACAATCCCTCCTGTCAGTGCCAGAAGCTCCTTATCTGTCACCTTTACCACCATTCCTTTTCCCTTATGTGCACTGCTGTAATCTACCTTTTGTATTTCGATTTCATAGTCCTTCAGTTCTCCTGACACACTGCTGCGGACTATGGCTTTTCCCTTTTTCACATCCTGCCGATAGCCGATTTCCAAAGGTTCTCCTGTCAGGCCTTTCATAAATCTCTGATTGGCTGTTCCAAAAATGCCTTCCTCTGTATTGGCCTCAATCTCCCCTAGAAGAGAGCCCGGTCCATAGTAGATTACTCCAGACATAATCCCTGGATTGCCTGGATTCCCTTTACTGATTCCCAGTATTTCCGTATCATAAAGAGTACCTTTTTCAATTTCCACTACCTCCCCAGTATCACTGTCACTGATTCCATGCCCCAATGCGCCAAAATGGCCGTTCAAGTCTACATATGTCATGGTTCCAATGCCCTGGGTGTCATCCCTTACCCAGGCTCCCAGCTTATAATCTCCTTCTTCTGTATATACTGGATTTACTTTTACCTGTATTTCCTCCCCTTCTCTCCGCACAGTCAGAACCGCATCCCTATCTTGATTCTGGTTTACCTCTGCAATCAAAGCCTCCTTATTAGGCAGGGGCTGGCCGTTAATGGCCTGAATATAATCCCCAGAGCGAAGGATTCCTGCCGCTGGCTCTGCGGCCTCTCCCCCTTTTTTTGTCACTGCTCCTGTACCAATGACCATTACTCCTTTAGATTTTAAATAAATGCCTACCGGAAGGCCACAGGGAATGGCATATCGTTCATTTACCACATCTACCTGAATATCCTTATATTTAATCAGGCCGAACAGCCGAAGCGCCAGCTTATAACTTCCCTGGTTTTTCCCCCATATGGAAAAGGAATCTCCTGACGTAATATGAATTTCGTTAGCCGGTATGTCTGAGCCGTTTCCCAGAACTACCTCTTCGCTTTCACTATAAATAGTCGTTTCAAATAGTGAGGGAAAATGGAAAATTTCCTCCTCATTTTCTACAACACTTAAACGATCCGGCACCATACGTTCCGTATAATACCACGTAAATCCAATACAGAAAATCAAGCTGACCCAAAATAACAAAATGATTTTTCTGCGGAATTTTTCTCTTCCCGTCACATCACATACCTCCTCATATTTCTTACTGAATGTGGATTTTCTTATTGAATAATTAAGAGGAGCATTTTTCTGCTCCTCTTCTAGTATGTGATATTTCCTGAAATTCAATCTGTTATTTTTTAGATGTTTGCTTTCTTTTCTTATTTTTTTAACTCTCAAGTTTTCTATCTATTTTTTACGGCTGCTTCCCCTGCGTCGCCAGCCTTTTCATCTCTCTGGCATTTTTCAAAACAGCATCTGTAATTTCCACTCCTCCTAAAAGCCTTGCCAGCTCTCTCACCATTTCTTTCTCTGACAGCTTGCGAATCTCCGTGGCTGTCCTTCCGTCTTTTGCCTCCTTGGCAATTTCAAAATGACAGTCTGCCATAGCTGCAATCTGGGGAAGATGGGTAATACAGAGTACCTGATGGCGCTCTGCAATATAATGAAGCTTTTCCGATACTTTCTGGGCCGTACGGCCGCTGATTCCTGTATCAATCTCATCAAAAATCAAAGTGGGAATATCGTCAGAATCCGCCAGAACCGTTTTGATTGCCAGCATAATCCTAGACAGCTCTCCTCCAGAAGCCACCATGCTTAAAGGCCTTACTGGCTCTCCTGGATTGGTGGAAATCATAAATTCCGCTTCGTCAAAGCCATCCGGTGTATAATGGTTAAGCCGAGTAAAGGAGATCCCAAACTCCACGCCAATAAAGTTCAAGTCATCCAATCCCTTTTTAATTTTTTCCACCAGCCCTTTGGAAGCTTCCTTCCGCTTTTCAGACAATTGTACACATAAATCTTCCAGCCTATTCTCAGCAGCAGACAGCTCTTGTTCTGTTTTTTTTCTTAACATGTCATAATTTTCCAGCTCATGAAGCCTCTGATGCTTTTCCTCCAGGCTTTTTAAAATCTCTTCCACACGGTTCCCATATTTTGCTTGAATGTTATGGATCAGATCCAGACGTTCCTCTATCCGGATAAATTCTTCTTCATCAAAGGTCAGATCATCCATATAAGCAGAAATGCTATGGGACACGTCATTTAAAATAGCCTCCGCATCATATAACTGGTCCCGGATATCCTGTAACCCTCCATCATACTCTGCCGCTTCACTTACTCCCTTCAGCGCCTGGCCAAGGTCTGTTTCTTCCACAACCTCATAAGCCGCAGACAATGCCTCTACGATCCTTTTCCCATTAAGAAAACGGCGGTAAGCCTTGGACAGCTCCTCTTCTTCTCCTTCTTTTAATGCTGCATTTTCGATTTCCTCTATTTCAAATCGAAGGAAATCTGCCTCCCGAATACGGCCTTCCTCGTCAGAGGAATAGCCGGAAAACTTCTTTTTCAGAGCAGAATAGGTATGGCAGGCTTCCCTGACCTGAGATTTTAACCTTTCTGTTTTGGCTCTATTATAATCATCTAAAATCTCCAAGTGCCTAGATTTATAGAGAAGGGACTGATGCTCATGCTGTCCATGAATATCCAACAGAAGGCTTGTAATCTCTTTCAGCCTTGCTGAGGTTACTGTCTCATCGTTGATTTTGCTTACGCTGCGGGAAGGCATGATCTTTCTGGAAATAATCAGGGTCCCATCTTCTGGAAGCTGGATTTCCTTTTCCAGAAGGGCTGCAGCCTTGCCTGGATCTGTGACAGAAAAGATCAGCTCCACATAAGCAAAGCCTTCTCCCTTCCGTATCATATCCTTAGACGCTTTGCCTCCCAGCGCCAGGTTTACAGAACCTAAAATAATGGATTTGCCCGCTCCTGTCTCTCCTGTCAGGATATTCAGTCCGTCCTCAAATTCAACATCTGCCTTTTCCACTAGCGCCAGATTCCTTACATGAAGTTCCACCAGCATATATGATTCTCACCCTCTTTCGTTCATAACCAGTTTTTTCAGCTTGTCCATAACGATAATGGTATCATCTACACTCCTTACTGCACACATGATCGTATTATCTCCTGCCACACATCCCACAATCTCATGAAGATGGAGATCGTCCAGAGCCGCTGCAACAGCCATCGCCATCCCAGATACTGTTTTAATCACCAGAATATTTTGAGCCATATCCATGCTCATAAATCCATCCCTTAAAATGCGGATATACTTATCATTAAAGTTTTCTTGGCCCTGAAGGACAACATACCTTTGCTTTCCATGTTCTGTAGGCACCTTGCCTAAACGCAGCTCTCGGATGTCCCTGGAAACTGTTGCCTGGGTCACATTATAACCCTCCTGGTTCAGATATTCTGCCAGTTCCTCTTGGGTGCCCACCTCATATTTTCCAATCAATTCTACAATTTTACTGTGTCGTTCCAGTTTCATCTTTTCCTCCATTCTGTACACGTTTCACAGCATATCATACCTTTGGGATAGAAACAGGTATGGGGAAGTATTTCCCTTTCCGCCTTCTCCTTTAAATGCCTGTCATTTTATTCCGTATATTTTCCAAAAAGGAAACATGACCCAGTTTAATCAGCCTGGTGACACAATCTGCCTTTTCAATCACAATCCTGTTTCCCCCCTTTAGATGCCTTATCGTATCCCCGTCAAATGCCAGGCATTGATCCTCTCCCATAATATCAATTTGAAGCCTGTCATGGGCTGGAAATACAATACTCCTAGTATTTAACGCATGGGAGCAGATGGGAGTCATCACCATCATCTCTGAATGAGGCACCACAATTGGACCGCCGGCAGAAAGATTATAGGCAGTAGAGCCAGTGGGTGTGGCGAGAATAATCCCATCTGCTGCATATTCATTTAAAAATTCTTCATTAATGGAAACCAGAAAGTGGAGCACCCTAGGGACTCCTGTTCTGGTGAGGAGGATTTCATTTAACGCAATGTCCTCAAATACAACTGTTTCTTCCTCAAACACAGTCCCCTTTAACATCATCCGTTTTTCTATCTGAAATTCATCCATAAGAAGGGAAGACAGCATATCCTCAATGTCTTCTTTCCGGCTGACCTGGGTCAGATAGCCCAGATGGCCTCTATTGATTCCAATAAAAGGGATTTCCAAAGCTGCCAAGTCTCTGGAAGCCTGAATCAAGGTTCCATCCCCTCCAATGGTGATGACACATTCCACTTCAGAGGGAACATCTGCAATCTCCGTATATTTCCCAGAAGCCCTGCGCTTTTTTTCCATCCTCACTATACAGGACGCTCCTCTAGAGTGAAGATAATCTCTTACACTGGCAGCTGTTTCTGGGGCATATTGCTTTTCCCGATTTACAATCACATAAAAATTTTTCATCCAGCCCTCTCCTTACAGGCTCTTATGTGCCTCTTCTACAACCTTTTCTGGATTTACTGCGATTTCAGAATCGCCCCTTTCTGTTGGCTGATTCTGGAGATACAGCAGGTATTCAATATTTCCCTCCGGCCCTTTAATCGGAGAAAAGCTCAAGGCAAGCACTTCAAATCCCAGGCTCAGAGCAAAGTGGATTACCATTTGGATTACCTCCAAATGAACTGTCCTTTCCCTTACAACTCCCTTTTTCCCTACCTTTTCCCTTCCTGCCTCAAACTGTGGTTTAATCAGGCACACCACCTGTCCATCCGCTTTCAGAAGGGCTTTCACTGGCCCTAAAACCTTTGTCAGAGAGATAAAGGATACATCGATAGAGGCAAAGTCCAGGCTTTCCTCAATATCCTCTGGCTTTACATAACGGATATTCGTCTTTTCCATACAGACTACCCGGCTGTCATTCCTCAGCCTCCAGTCAAGCTGGCCGCGGCCCACATCCACAGAGTATACCTTTTTCGCACCGTTTTTTAGCATACAATCTGTAAATCCTCCTGTAGAGGCACCTACGTCCATACAGACTTTTCCATCCAAGACCACGCCAAAGCTGTGAACTGCTTTCTCCAGTTTCAGCCCTCCCCTGCTTACATAAGGAAGGGTATTTCCCCTCACTTCAATCTGTACAGATTCCTCAAAAGCAGTCCCCGCCTTGTCCTCCTTCTGGCCCTCCACATACACGATTCCGGACATAATAACTGCTTTTGCCTTTTCTCTGGATTCTGCCAGATTGCGCTTTACCAAAAGTACGTCAAGACGTTCCTTCATCCCATTTCCCTCATTTTCTTTACGATTGAATCACTGTCAATCCCCAGCGCCTCCCTGAGCTTTGACACATTTCCATGCTCCACATAAGCATCTGGAAGAGCAATATTTAATACCTTCACACGGGGGTAATGCTGATGGATATAGGCAGTAATCGGAAGGCCAAAGCCTCCCTGAAGAACATTTTCCTCCAGGGTCACGATTTTTTCATGCCTTTCTGCCAGCCTATCCACCAGCTCCCGGTCAAAGGGCTTAATGAACCGGCCATTCGCAAGGGAACATGGATGGCCTTCTGCCTTCCACTTTTCCCGGATATGTTTTGCTGTGCTTACCATGCTGCCTACAGCCAGAAGGGCAAGCTCTGACTCCTCATAGAGCATCTCTCCCTTTCCATATTCGATTGGAGCCTGAAATTCCTTCAGCCCTCGGTATGCCTGTCCTCTTGGATAGCGGATCGCAAGAGGTGCATCATAGTGAAAGCCAAACTTTAGCATATCCCTTAATTCCCACAGATTCTTTGGAGCGCATACACTCATATTAGGAATAGAGGTAAGAAGGGAGTAATCAAAAATTCCCTGATGGGTTTCTCCGTCGCTTCCTACTAGTCCGGCCCTGTCAATGCAGAACAGTACTGGAAGATTCTGGATACATACATCATGGATTACCTGGTCATACCCCCTTTGAAGGAAGGAAGAATAGATAGCCACTACTGGCTTTAAGCCTGCTGCTGCCATTCCTGCCGCGCTGGTAATAGCGTGCTCCTCTGCAATTCCCACATCAAAAAAACGTTCTGGAAATTTTTTTGCAAACTGCTTTAGGCCGGTTCCATCAGGCATGGCGGCTGTGACCGCCACAATCCCTTTATTGTTCTCCGCCTCCCGGCAGATTGTCCGCGAAAACACATCTGTATAATCTGGATAATGTTTTTCCTCCTTAGGCATGCCTGTATTGATATGGAAAGGGGCAATACCATGAAATCTGGAAGGGTTCTTCTCTGCCGGAGCATAGCCCTTTCCCTTTACTGTACTTACATGAACCAGCACTGTATGATTCAGCTTCTTTGCTTCCTTAAAGACCTTGCACAGAGCTTTGATATTGTGCCCGTCCACTGGACCCAGATAGGTGATTCCCATATTTTCAAAAAGCATTCCAGGAATAATCAACTGCTTTAAACTGCTTTTTGCCCTGCTGATCTTTTCAATCAAAGGGGAGCCTACCACTGGCACCCTTTCCAGCGCTTCATTGACATACCGTTTCAACTGGTTATACCCTGTGCCGGTCCGGATTCCATTAAGATAATTGGACATGCCTCCTACATTTTCTGAAATCGACATGTTGTTGTCATTTAATACAATAATAAAATTTTTCTTCATCTGCGCCCCATTGTTCAATGCTTCATAGGCCATTCCGCCAGTCAAGGCGCCATCCCCAATCACAGAGACAATAAAGTGATCTTCTCCCAGAATATCCCTTCCCTGGGCCATTCCCAGGCCTGCGGAAATGGAAGTGGAACTGTGACCTGTATCAAAGGCATCATACGGGCTTTCCTTTCTTTTTGGAAACCCGGAGATTCCTCCATACTGGCGCAGCTCATCAAACAGCTCTCTTCTGCCGCTTAATATTTTATGAGTATAGGCCTGATGGCCTACATCCCAGATAATCTTATCCTTGGGCAGATGGAAGCTTAAAAACATGGCGATCGTCAGCTCCACCACTCCCAGATTAGAGGCCAGATGCCCTCCGGTCACGCTGATCTTTTCAATCAAAAAATCCCTGATCTCCTGGGCCAGCTCCTCCAGCTCCCCTTGGTTTAATTTTCTTATGTCATCCGGATTCTCAAGTTTTTCCAGTATCATGATATCTTTCTTCCCGCCTCCATCCCTTTCTGTTACCTATCCCGTGTAATCAGCATATGGATCAATGCCTCCAGAAATTCATTGGTTCTTCCAAGAGAATGGAGCTTAGCGGCTGCTCTGTCGGAAACTTCCGCCACCTCCTTCTTTGCCTGTTTTAGACCCTTTAACGTCACATATGTGGTCTTATTATTCTTCTCATCGCTGAGCACAGGTTTTCCAAGGGTTTCACTGTCACTGGTTACATCTAGAATATCATCCTGAATCTGGAAGGCCAGCCCTACCAGGGAAGCTACAGTCTCAATGGTTTTCACCTCTTCCCAGGAAGCCCCGCCAAGAACTGCCCCTATCATCATAGAAGCTTCCAGAAGGGCTCCTGTTTTCAGACGATATATAAAGTCCAGCTTTTCCTCCGGTATGGGCTGATTCGTCAGCTCCACATCCACGGTCTGCCCTCCGATCATGCCATAGATACCTGTCTTCTCTGCTAAAAGCCCCATACAGGTTCCTACTAACCCTTTATCCACTGTCATAGCCAAGGCCTTTGCCGCTGTCTCAAAGGCATAGATCATCAAGCCATCTCCTGCAAGGACTGCCATATCATAGCCATATTTTACCCAGGCCGTAGGCATGCCTCTTCTTAAAGTATCATTGTCCATACAGGGCAGGTCATCATGGATGAGGGAAGAGGTATGGATCATCTCAATAGCAGCCATAAAAGGCTCGATCTCCTCTCCTGTTCCCCCAAACAGACGATAGGTTTCTCTCATAAGCAGAGGACGAAGCCTCTTTCCTCCTGCTCTGACGCTGTAATCCATAGCAGAAAGTACGGTTTTCTGATGTCCTTCTTCTGCTGGAAGATATTTTTCTATCACAGCTTCTACTTCTTTGGTATATAACTCCAAAAGCCTTTTATTTTCCACTTCTTTTGTTTCCGTCATATATCCTGCTCCTTCTGCTCTCCTTCCTTCTTTTGTACCCTTCATTCCTCCTGTCCCTCCCCGCTTAACACGATAATCTGCTTTTCTACGTAATCTATTCTTTCATGACAAGCCTTTACCAGCTTCATTCCTGCTTCATAATATTGAAATGACTGCTCCAGGGAGCAGTCTCCTTCTTCCATCTTTGCAAGAAGCTCCTCCAAACGGACAAAGGACTCTTCAATTGTCAGATCTTCTCTGCTTTCCTCCTCTGCTGCCTTTCTCTTTCCTGTCTTCCTTTTTCCGATTCCATCCTTCTGCACTCCTTTTCTTCCGCTTTCCTTTTCCGCCGGCTCTTCCATATCGACTTTTCTTATCTCTATTTTTTCTATCCCTGCTTCTCTCATCTCTTCTTTTTTTATGCTTAGTTTTTCTATCCCTATCTCTTTTCTATCCTCTTCACTTACATCTGTTTCTTCTGTATCTGCTTCTTTTATCTCCATTTCTTTTCCATCAGTTTCTCCTACATCCGTTTCCTTCTGTGTTTCCCTTCCTATTTCTTTGCTCCTGCTTTTCCTTCCTGCCATCCTAACGGTTCCTTTCTGATGATAATTTCCTCTGCCCGGCCCATGATCCTGCCATCCCTTAGCTGAACCTGGAAGCTGTCGCCTTTTTGAAGCTTAGCTGCCGAATCCAGACGCCTTCCATCCTTTCCAGTCACAAGTCCATAGCCTGCGGATATTTTTTTCAAAGGAGACATTCCCTCCAGCCTTTCTGAAAGGATTCCCAAAAAATATCTATTTTTTTCTGTCTTTTTTTCCATTATGGAAAAAAGCCTGCCTGATGTTCGTTCCAGCCTTCTCCTCCCTGCAGCCAGCTTCTCCTCCATCACTTCTTGAAGGTTTTCCTCCAAATCTGCCAGCCTCTGCCGGCTTTCATTCAACCTGTGTCCTGGATGATTCATTTCCAAACGGAGTTGAAACTGGCGCACCTGATAGTCCCTCCGTTCTACCACTCTTCCCATACCTCGAAGGAAACGCCGTCTATACATCTCCAGCTCTTCCTCATAAGCCCTATAGTCAAATACAGCCAGCTCAGCAGCAGCAGACGGCGTAGGCGCTCTCATATCAGCCACATAATCTGCAATGGTCACATCCGTTTCATGGCCTACAGCAGAAATCACTGGAGTTTTGCAATGGAAAATAGCTTCTGCCACCATTTTCTCATTAAATGCCCATAAATCTTCGATAGAGCCGCCGCCTCTGCCTACAATTAACACGTCTAATCCCATGGCGTCCAATGTATGGATTCCCTTTACAATGCTGTATTTGGCCTCTTCTCCCTGAACAAGGGCTGGGCAGAGTATTAGCTGTACATAGGGATTCCTTCTTGCAGCAATGTTCATAATATCCCTCACTGCTGCCCCTGTAGCTGCTGTCACCACGCCGATGGTTCTGGCATACTTAGGGATCGGCTGCTTATATTCGGAACAAAACATCCCCATCTCTTCCAGCTCATTCCGAAGCATTTCAAACTTGCGAAACAGATCTCCTGTACCGTCCAGGACTATCTTCCTAGCATAAAGCTGATATTTCCCATCCCGTTCATATACATCCACAGAGCCAGACACTACCACCTGCTGCCCTTCTCTCAAGGTAAAATCCAGCCCTTTCCTCTGTCCTGCAAACAGGATACAGGATAAGACGCCTCCCTTATCCTTCAAGGTAAAATAGAGATGGCCCGAAGAATGATATTTACAATTGGACACCTCTCCCCTGACTGAAATTCTGTTTAATGCAAAGTCCTGTTGAAACATATTGCGGATATAAGAATTGATCTGCGTTACAGAATATATGCTCGCCATATTACACCAGCTTTGCCAGAACGCCATTAATAAATGACGGAGAATCCTTTCCTGCAAATTTCTTTGCCAGCTCTACTGCCTCATTGATTGCTACCTTTTCTGGTATGCTCTCATCATATTTCATCTCATACACTGCAAGCCTAAGGATCGCCAGTTCTACCCTTCCCATACGCTTTAAACTCCATCCCTTTGCCGCCGCTTCCAGCTTCCCGTCAATCTCAGCAATCCTGCTGAGCATGGCTTCTGTCCTGCTTCTCAGCTCTTCTCTGTCTTTTTCTTTCAAATCCACCACATGAAGAATCTTTATTTTTCCGTTTTCATCCACTTCATCCTCCTGGAGAGATTCAAAATATTCCTCCAGCTGGCCTGCCATCTCTTCGTTTTTATAAAAATCCGCGCGGAACAGCATTTTAAAACAATGTTCCCGCAGCTCTCGTCTCGTCATATTTTTTCCTCCTGGCAATTCTATCATCTCCTGCAAAGTCCATATGTCCCTGAAGACATTCCAAACCTTACCAAAGACATACTACACTAATTTTTAATTATATCGTAAACCAGTGATTTCTACAATACTAAAGAATTTTAGTTTTTATGTTTTTCCTTGGCCTTTGAGAAATTCTGCGGTATAATAAAGGGACGTATCTTTTATTATCAGGTGAGTGATTTGAGACATGGATAATAAAAAAGCGTCAGAGTATTTTTTCGGTTTCAGAGACAAGAAATTCTCTCACACTTTTCCTGGGCTGGTGGTTTTGGTATCTGAATTGTAATTAGGGAAATGTATCTCTTCATTATTAGTCTGACAGCAGGGAGACATAGACAGTATGGGTTCAGATTCTAAAGATTTTAGTGAGGAGTAAATGTGGATATATGTGAAGTATTATAATAGGAAAAAATACGCATCATGGGGAGAGCTTGAATTTGAAATCCAACGCATCGATGCCACTACGGTTAAGGGAGATTCATTTGAACAGTTCTGCTATTTTTATTTGAAATTATAAAAACCTTTATCAAATTGCAGAATATATACCAACAAAATTCACAGGAGAGAGATTCCGCCTAGTGTGGTGTCTGACCTGCATTTAAATCCGTCTATTGATGATGGTGTGGACGGAGTATATATAATGTATGACGGTAAATATACAGCGTATCAGGCGAAGTTCCGCTCTTTACGAAGATCGCCAACAAGTAATGAACTAAACAATTTCTGGTCTGAAGCTGAGTATGCAGACCAGAGAATGGTGATTGCAAATTCCATGACTCTTCCAAATGATGTAAAGCGGCGGAGCAATGCCATTTTTGTGCTGGGTCACATGTTTGACCAACTTCCTATAGAATTTTTTGATTATTTGTATGACAGCGCATTGGCAATTCATAATCGGACAAGCAGGGAGTTTGGAAAGACAAAATATAAGCCAAGGGACTATCAGAAGTTAATCATAGATGCTTGTATCAATGGTTTTAAGGAAAGTGACCGAGGTAAAGTGATCGCTGCCTGCGCTGCTGGGAAGACGCTGATCTCTCTGGGTATCCGAAAAAATGCAAAGTAATAATGTCATTTTTTTACTCCCAATCTCGCACTAGTCAGACAGACAATAGGGAACTGGACCGAACATTGCAATATTCCCTTCGTTTATTTAGCCGTATGCAGTGACAATACCGTCAGCAGAGATACGGATACATTCACAATCAGCACCGAGGAACTTGATATTGCAGTTACCACTGATGCAGACACTATCTGTAGTTTCTTAAAATATGAAACCACTGCCAAAAAGGTGGTATTCTCTACCTAATCAGTCTGTTGACTGCATGATTGAAGCGATGAATCAGCTGCCAGACAAAAGATATGCAGCTCATGTGAATGGGAGTTTCTCTGCTGCTGAAAGAACAGAAGTTTTCAGAGCCTTTGAACGTGCGCCATTTGGTCTTATTACAAATGTCCGTTGTTTAACAGAGGGCATGGATATTCCATATTTCCTCTCTGCTTTCTCATATAGGTTCAGGATATCAAAATTCCCACCTTAGGTAAATTGTCAGAGTCTTCTCCTCTCGCCACCCTTTTGATGCCTGAATCCAGATGGAAAAAGTGCCAGAATCTTTTGCCGGCTTAGAAGTTCCCAGCTTCGAAACCGCAAAAAATTCTGACACTTTTCCTCCCAGGCCATAAAAGGGCTGTCTCTATAGGCCAAACACCTTTATTCCTCTCCCCCTCCCAGGTCCACTCCAGCTACTCTCAAGTTCACGTCCAGCACCCTCAGTCCTGTCATATTTTCAATGGCTGCCTTTACTCTCTCCTGTACCTTTTCACTGACAGAAGGAATATTATAGCCAAACTTAATATTTAATGACAATTCCACGGAAACATGCTCCTCTGTCACATCTACCTTAACACCCTTAGACAAGTTTTTCATTCCTAGCCGGCTTACCAGCTCGTTGGTAATATTGCCTGCCATGGATGCCACTCCATCTACCTCTGTGGCTGCCAGCCCGGCAATGATCGCAACCACCTCGTCTGCAATTTGAACCTCACCTATCTTTTCTTTTGTATATGCCTGATAAGTATTCTGTTTCTCTGCCTCTGCCACTGTAATCTCCTCCTGACCGGTCTGAAATTAGTAATCTATTTAAAATGTAATCTACTTGAAGTATATCAAAAAACCCCCCTTTTGGAAAGGGGGCTTCTTTTTTTATTTTTTCATGTCTTCTGTAAATTTTCTAATATTGGAAGCATTGACAAATTTTCTAATCTCTCCATCCTTTACCAACACCAGAGTAGGCGCCTGCATAATGCCGAATTTATTGGAAAGCTCCGGATTTTCTTCTGCATCAATCACTTCATAATCCACGCCCTTTAAAAATCCTTTTGCAATCTTACAGTTAGGACAGGTTTTCGTCGTAAACAAGTAAGCTCCTTGAGCAGTCCCTGCCTCCTTTTTCTCTGCTGGTGCAGCTGCTTCTACAGCCTTCCTTACCTGTTCCTGTATACTTTCCTCCTTCCAGCTGGAACGAGCAACGTCATAGGTCATCCTATTCCTGTATTCTGCTGTCTTTCCTGCATTCCAGTTTTTCACTGGACGGTAGTAGCCAGTAATTCTGCTGTAGACCTCTGCCTCTTTTCCACATACTGGACATATGAAATGTTCTCCTGTCAAATATCCATGCTCCTTACAGATAGAATAGGTAGGAGACATGGTATAATAGGGAAGTTTATAGTTATTGGCAATCGCCCGTACCAGCTTAGCTGCTGCCTTCCAATCAGGAAGCTTCTCTCCCAGGAATGCATGGAAGACGGTTCCTGATGTATACAAGGTCTGCAATTCATCCTGTACATCCAAAGCATCAAAAATATCAGTTGTATATCCTACCGGAAGGTGAGAGCTATTCGTATAATAGGGCGTATCTCCATCAGAAGCTGTTCTGATATTTGGATACTGCTCCACATCGTGCTTTGCTAAGCGGTAGGCAGTAGACTCTGCCGGCGTGGCCTCCAGGTTATATAGATCCCCATATTCCTCCTGATAATCGGACAAACGCTCTCTCATATGGTTCAGCACATTTTTACTGAATTCCTGCGTCTCTTTATGGGTCATATCCTTTCCAATCCATCTTGCGTTCAAACCAGCCTCGTTCATTCCCACCAGGCCGATGGTAGAAAAGTGATTTTCAAAGGTTCCCAGATAGCGCTTTGTATATGGATAAAGCCCTCCGTCCAGAAGCTTTGTAATTACCTCCCTTTTCACCTTTAGAGAGCGGGCCGCAAGATCCATCATGTGATCCAGACGGCTGTAGAATTCCTTTTCATTTCTGGAAAGATAGGCAATTCTTGGCATGTTGATTGTAACAACTCCTACAGAACCTGTGCTTTCGCCAGAACCGAAAAATCCTCCAGTTTTCTTTCTCAGCTCTCTAAGATCCAGACGAAGGCGGCAGCACATACTCCTTACATCGCTAGGTTTCATATCGCTGTTAATATAATTGGAAAAATAGGGAGTTCCATATTTGGATGTCATTTCAAAGAGAAGACGGTTATTTTCTGTGTCGGACCAATCAAACTCTCTGGTGATGGAATAGGTGGGAATAGGATACTGGAATCCTCTGCCATTCGCATCTCCTTCAATCATGGTCTCAATAAAGGCCTTGTTCACCATATCCATTTCTTTTTTACAGTCCTTATACTTAAAGTCCATCTCCTTGCCGCCTACGATGGCGTTCATCTCAGCCATATCCTCTGGTACGGTCCAATCCAAGGTGATATTGGAAAAAGGCGCCTGTGTACCCCAGCGGCTAGGAGTATTGACTCCGTAAATAAAGGATTCAATACATTTCTTTACCTCCTGATACGACAGGTTATCTGCCTTCACAAAGGGGGCCAGATAGGTATCAAAGGAGGAAAAGGCCTGAGCTCCTGCCCATTCATTCTGCATAATCCCAAGAAAATTCACCATCTGGTTGCACAGAACAGAAAGGTGCTTTGCTGGAGATGACGTAATCTTTCCCGGAATTCCTCCAAGGCCTTCCATAAGAAGCTGCTTTAATGACCAGCCGGCACAATATCCGGTAAGCATGGACAGATCGTGCAGATGAATATCTGCGTTTCTATGAGCCTCTGCAATCTCAGTGTCATAAATCTCTGACAGCCAGTAGTTGGCAGTAACCGCACCAGAGTTGCTTAGGATCAGACCTCCGACGGAATAAGTAACTGTGGAGTTTTCCTTTACTCTCCAATCTTCTACCTTTACATAGCTGTTCACTACATCCTTATAGTCCAGGATGGTATTTTTCATATTACGGATCCGTTCCCTCTGCTTACGGTAAAGGATGTATGCCTTAGCCACCTCTGTATAGCCCGCCTGCTCCAGAACATGCTCTACACTATCCTGAATCTCTTCTACTGAAACACGGCCCTCTTTCATCTTCTTTTGGAAATCTGCTGTCACTCTCAGGGACAGGAGCTCCAGAATCTCATTGTTATATTCCTTTCCAGTTGCCCTAAACGCTTTTTTAATCGCTTCTGTTATTTTGTGTAAGCTGAAATCTGCGATCTCACCGTCGCGTTTCATCACATATATCATAGATAGAACCCCTTTCTTCGGAACAGCCTGTATAAGACTGCAACACCGCGATATTCATTATAACAGATACAGAACAAAAACACAATATCTAGTTAGTTTTTATTTTTCATACCAGATATTGTGTTTCATTAAATTTTCTTATAACCTTTTTTAATGTCTGTTACCAGCTTATCACAGTCTGGTGCTCTATGCAAGACAGATTTTTTATTCCGTTTATTTTTCCGCCCTATAAAAAATTATGGGAATCTCAAACTATGTTTATGCTATCTTCAAATAGCAAAATAGCGTTATATTGTTGGAAATAAATATAATAATGCTTTATATCTGAAAAAACAGCTATATAATGTTGAAAATATCATAAAAAGATTGTATGTTGGTGAAATCTTGGCTATAATTTGGAATAGCAGGAGGTTTTATAACAATATGATTAAAGATTTTATAATTGGCAATTATCGTGGTCTTCAAAACCTGGCTTTGGAACATTTAAATAAAATTAATATTTTTGTCGGGCCCAATAATTGTGGAAAAACCTCAATATTAGAGGCAGTTATTCTGTCTGGTCTCTTTGATGATGTAGATCTGTTGGTAGATACTCTCATATCAAGGTATCATGGTTTTTCTCCCGAACACTTTGAGTCTCTTTTTTCTGTTGGACATGAACCAGTAATCTGCCTCAAATCCAGAATGAGTAATACTGACAAAGTGCTCCATACACATTTAATGTATAAAAAAGAGCAGATTATTAGCAAAGATGAAACAGCCAGCAGATCAACCGTTTTTGAATTACGATTTTTATATGGTTATGATGGCATAAATGAAGAGAAACAGGACAAATTTTTTGTTCGCTTTGAAGAAGGAGAAGATGGTTTCAAAGCAGGAATGGGGAAATCCCCCAATAATATCTTAGATTTGCACATCCCATGCAAATTTGTATCCTTTTCCAGATTTGATAGTTCAGCTCGTCTCATCAATGATATCGATAAAATTCTGGATCGGAATCTACGCCAGGAATTAATAAATATTTTGAAAATATTTGATGATAAAATTAATAATTTTGAAATTGTTGGAAAAGACAGAACGATCAAATTGTTTAAAGAGAATCAAGCTGTACCCCTAACCTTATATGATTATGGAAATGGAATGTATAAAGCGTTTTTTATTGCTGCTTCAGCTTTATTGTCTAAAGACGGAATTTTATTAGTTGACGAAATTGAAGCTGCAGAAGGTATTACAGATTGTTCTTTTCTGGAGGCTGTTCTGGAAAAATATTTGGGATTTATCCAATATCAAAATGCAAAAGAACTGCCTTTATTCTTTGAACAAATGATCGGAAAATAATATGATGATTTTGGCGGTTTCCTCATTTTCTGTGATACTGATTTAAATACAAAAGAGGAAATTAAAAAAAATTTTGTCAAACAATTTCGAGAAAACGATATATATTTCGAAAATGATCATATAAAAATTTATAACTATCAAATGAACTGCAAATTATACCTTTTTCCCACAGCAGGACTTGGAACGATTGAAAAACTATTGCTTGAATGTACTAATGTTTCCTATAGTAGTTTGTATCAGGATGCATACGACTATCGAAATAAAATAATGTCGACAGAATATGAAGAACTTAGAAAAAAATGTTGGGTAAAAAATAGCCGAATACAAGAGTTCTATTCTGATAAAGTACAATTTGGGGCTGTTTCTACGGTTCTGAAACCAGATAAGCCAGTTCGTTTTGCTATTAAGGATAAATTAATCAGACCTGAATATTTTGACTTATATATGAAATTACCTGAATTTATGGAATTATATAATTTTTTAAAAAATAATCTTGTCTCATAAATTTATTTCATACAAATTCCACTGCATCATATCATAATTATCTATCCTACTTTATAATATTCAGATATCAGAACGATCAGCTCAGAAAAAATGTCAGAATATTTTTTTCATTGAATGTAAACACTTGTACATACAAGTGTTTGTGTACAGGAATCTTGGAATTTCTTAGCTCCAAAATCGAAAAAAATATTTTGACATTTTCCGTTCGTGACCCTTTTCAGGTCCATATCCTATAGAATAAAAATCAGCTATAGAACGATAACATAAGCCTAATATTTAAGCAGGTATCGCTTTTTATGAACAGTCAAATAGAAATATCCTTAGGAAGGCAATACCCCCGTATACTCCTCTGCCGGAACATAAGCCTTTACTGCAATTCCTGTTTCTGTATATTCTTCCTCCAGAAGCTCTCCGCATTTTCGAATCTTTTGCAGCTTACCTGCCTCCTGATAAGAATAGACACATTCCAGGTATACCTTCCGATTCCTTAAAAGCGTCTGAAGAAGTTCTGTCAAACTATCTAAGCCCTGTCCTGTTTTCGCTGAGATTTTCACCTGATAGTCTGAGGAAAAATCTCGCAATATCTCCTCTTCTCCAGCTGCATCAATCTTGTTGAAGACTGTCACAATCTCCTTGTCCCCCACCTTGAGCTGCTTTAACGTATCATAAACCACATACATCTGCATATCCATATGAGGATTCGAACAGTCTACCACATGAAGGATAAAATCAGCATATTTAGCCTCTTCCAAAGTACTTTTAAAGGCTTCCACCAGATGGTGGGGCAGCTTGCGGATAAAACCTACTGTATCAGTAAGAAGGATTTCCTGGCCATCAGGAAGCTTGAGATTCCTGGTAGTAGGATCCAGAGTTGCAAAAAGCTTATCCTCTGCTAGGATTCCAGCATTTGTCAGACGGTTTAAGAGGGTAGATTTCCCTGCATTCGTATAGCCTACAATGGCTGCTGTTATCACATGGTTTCGGCTCCTTCTTTGACGCTGAGTCTCCCTGTGGCGTTTTACATCCTCCAGCTCTGCCTTCAGCTGGCTAATCCTTTCATGGATCCGCCTTCTGTCCACCTCCAGCTTGGTTTCTCCTGGACCTCTGGTTCCAATACCTCCGCCTAGGCGGGAAAGGGAATTGCGCAGTCCTACCAACCTGGCTGCCCGGTATTTCAGCTGGGCAAGCTCTACCTGGATCTTTCCCTCCTTTGTGGCTGCTCTTTTTGCAAAGATGTCCAGGATTACCATAGTCCGGTCCATAACCTTCGTATCCAATGCTTCTTCCAGATTGCGCAGCTGAACTGGAGAAAGCTCATCGTCGCAGATCACACCTGTTGCTCCCAGTTCCTCGGCTCTCAAGCGCACTTCTTCTATTTTTCCCTTTCCCAGGTAGGTTCCTGGATGAACCCGTTCCCGGTTTTGGATAATTTTTTCCAAGGTCACTGCTCCTGCTGTATCTGCCAGTTCCTCCAGCTCCTTTAAGGAAGCTTCTGCATCGTCCCCCTCCCCGGTGCTTATGCCTATTAAGATTACGCGCTCTTCTAGTTCTTTGATTTCAATCGGCTCTGCCATGGAACCTCCTTTTTCTCTGCCTAATCTATTTCTATTACTATAAAAGTACCCTTTTCTGTTACGCGGAAAACTGAATTCAGGGATAAGAAATGCGCTGAATACTTTCCATAGTGATGTTCTTAGCAATGCGCATGAAGGTTTGCTGTAAAAGTATCGAATCCTCACAGTAGGACTGCGCACTTGCTGCGCTGACCGTACGACATCAGAATGCCGTTTTTGCCTCTGAATCCCTTATGTTTACCGGGTCCGCAGGAAAGCGATTTCCTTTTCTACTCCTTCATCCGGCCCATAGGAAGCCTGATAAATCTCAAAAGATTGAAGGGCCTTCTCAAATTCTCCAGTATATTCATATGCCACTGCCTGGTTATACAAAAGGTCTGCCATCTGAGCGTCATCTCCCACAGCAATTCCCTGTTCCAGAAAAGGCAGGGCCTCTTCATAGTTTCCATCGGCCATACAAGCCAATGCAAGGGTATTCCAAATCTCTGCTGACTCCTGTCCTATCCCCTGTTTTAAGGCGTTTTCGTACAGACGGGAAGCCATCTCCTCTTCTCCTGCTGCCTGGCAGGCCCGTCCTACAGCGATCAAGGCCTCTTTACGCCATGCTGCCTCTCTGTCCATCTGAACATCCATATCCGATGCAGCCTGATAGTCTGCCAGAGCCTCTGCCGTCTTCCCTTCCCCTGCCTTTGCCATGCTTCTGGCATATAGATACTCGGGCTGCTTCTTATCTACCTGGAGCAGCACATCCCATGTATGGGCAGCAGCAGCATAATCCCCAGCCTTATACTCTGCCTCTCCCCGATATTTCAAAATATCCAGCTCCATTGCTCCTACCCTTCCGTCCGCTTCCTTTAAAGCCAGGTCAAAGGTAGAAATCGCTCCCTCATAGTTGCCGGCTTCCAGCTGATGGATTGCCGTCATCCGGTATTCTTCCTCTTCCTTCCTATCCGCACAGGCAGAAAGGGCCAAAGTCAATGCTGCCAAAACGGCTGCTAACATCTTTTTTCTCTGTTTCACTAATCTGCAGCCTCCTTATCTGGTCGTGCTGCCAAAGCCTCCGTTTCGGACTCCGGCTGCTTCATCGTCTACCGTAATCCCATATTCCAGGAAAATCCCCTGAGCAAAGCCGGTTCCGGCAGAAAGCTCCATCTCCTTTCCCTCTCTGCTGTCATTGGTTATTTTTATCTGGATGTGGCCCTCATTGTCAGAATCATAATAATCGCTGTCAATAATTCCTACCGTATTATTCAATTGGAGGCGGAACTTAAAGCCCAGCCCGCTTCTAGGATAAAGTTTAAGAACCCATCCTTCTTCCATTTTTGCCCGGATTCCTGTAGGAATCTTCATTCCCTCTCCTGGCTTCAGGAAAATGGGGGCAGGTGTATAAAAATCATAGCCTGCGGAACCAGAAGTAGCCCTTGCCGGCAGCTGGATTCCTTCATAAATATTGTGGATTTCCTCTTGAGATATCTCTGGGAAAGTATCTGCCCAATCCTTTTCAAACTGTTCAAAGCTCACTTTTTCAAATTTTGCAATTCGTTTCATCGTTTGTCCCATTCCTTCCGTTTTTCTCAAGACATGACATATCCTGGAAAAGTCTGTCTTTTATGTTTCTGATTTTTATTCTTTCTCTTCCTCCCCAATCATATCTGGCTCATGAAGAATAACCTCTCCTTCTTCCAAAGTCCTCTTTACATCAATCACCCTCTGATTGGCGCTCCCCTTCCAGTGAAGCTTCGTATCTTTTTGTTCCTCCACAAATTTTCCATCCACCACGATATCTGCTTTTTGGATATAGTCCAGATCTCTGATCTCTTCCCAAAGATATCCTGTATAGACCCAGATGGTCTTACCAGGAAAGCTTTTCCTTATCTCTTCAATCAGCCTGCCAGTTTCTTCTCGGTTTGCTGGATGGAGAGGGTCGCCGCCGCTGAAGGTGATTCCTGATATATAGGGCCTTTTAAGCTCATCAAATATCTCTTCCCTCGCTGCTTCATCAAATGGCAGGCCTCCGTCTACATCCCACGTAACCATATTATGGCAGCCCTTACAGCCATGAGAACAGCCTGCTGTCCACAGGACAACCCTTAAACCATCTCCGTTGAGCATATCATCTTTGGTTATATTGTGATAATGCATGATGTTTTGATCCTTCCTACATGCTCTTTCGTTCAGCGATTTCCGCCATTTTGGCATCATTTAATCTTGTATCGCCTTTTACCCGCGAATAGCTTAAATATCCGTTCATCCGGTCAATCTTCGTCAAGTTTTTACTGCCGCATTTTGGACATACATCCATTTCCAGCTCCTGATGGCCGCAGTCATCGCAGTAAGCCAAGGACAAGTTCACTCCTTCATAAAAGCCCATGTCCATAGCCCGGCGCACTAAAGTTTTGATAGCTTCTTTATTATAGTCAATCGGGTATTTTACATACTGGATCTTACCTCCATTAGACAGTTCCCAGAAGCGGTATTCCAGATTCTGCTTCTCAATCGGCGTAATATCCTCTGTTACATGGCAATGGAAGCCATTGCTTACATACTCTCTGTCAGATACATTTTCTATAATGCCATATTTCTTCCGGAATTGCTTTACCTGAAGGCCGCATAAATTTTCCGCAGGGGTAGCATAGATGGCATAAAGGTTACCGTCAGCCTTTTTAAACTCCTCTACCTTTTCATTAATATGAGTAAGTACTTCCAGAGCAAAGGTCCCATCCTCTACCAGAGATTTTCCGTTATAAAGCCGCTGCAGTTCATTAAATGCAGTGATTCCAAAGGAAGCAGTAGCTGCCTTCAATAAGGGCTTAATCTTGTCATGAAGTCCTAGATGGCCGCCGTAAAAACCTCCCTCACAGTAGGCCAAAGGATTCGTAGAGGCACGCATTTCTCCCAGATAGGCATAAGTCCTGATATGGATTCTCCGTATCAACTCCAGATAATAATCCAAGACCTCATAGAAGTCTCTGCTCTCCTGCCTCGCTCTAGCAAGAATCATAGGCAGATGAAGGCTTACTACACCAATATTGAATCTTCCTACAAATACCGGCTCATCCTTCTCGTCCGCCGGAGACATCCCTCCTCGTACATACCAGGGAGACAGAAATGCCCGGCAGCCCATAGGGGAAATAATCTTTCCATATTTTTTGTACATGCTTGAAATATACCCTTCTCCAGTCAGGGACAGCCAGTCTGGGTACATGGTTTTTCTAGAGCATTCAATGCCAGCATCAAATACATCCTCCAGCTCTCCACCTGGCCCGTGAAGCTTTTCATCATAAAGGAATACGATTTTTGGGAAAAGAACCGGCTTTTTATGGCCCTTTTTCCCCTCTCCTCCCTTGCGTACATTCAGCATGGTAATGGTAGCCATTTTTGCAAAACGGCTTCTTCCTGTCCCCGCTGTCATGGTGATAAAGGGATAATCCCCCCGACTGGAGGATACAGAGTTAAATTTATACTCCCACCCCTGGAAGCCTTGCTCCATATCCCTTTGCACATCTGCCAGGGCAACCTCCTGGGCTATTTCTTCAGAAAGTCCCAGACTTTTATATTTATTCGTATATCTTTCATAGGATTTCTCTGCATAAGGAGACAAAATTTCCTCCACACTTGGAACTGTAAAACCGCCATACTGCTGGCTGGCAGCACTCAGCACAATATCCCCGATTACATCAAAGGCCACGTCCAATGTCTTGGGCTCATTATACCACAAATTCCCCATTTCAAATCCGCCTGTGAGCACATTTTTTACATCAAAGAGGCAGCAGTTCATGGTATCCCGCCTTGCTGACATGTCATGGATATAAAGATAGCCGTCCCTGCATGCCTGCAGCTCCTCTACAGTCATAAAAAATTTCTGATACAGGGATTTATTCAATTCATTAAAGATCAGGCTGCGCTTTGTAGAAACCAGGGCACTATCTGTATTGCTGTTCTCCTTATCTCCAATGTACATGATGGACTGGCTTTTCTTGTAAACATCATCCAGCATGCGTACAAAGTCCTGCTTGTAATTCCGGTAATCCCGGTAACTCTTGGCAACCAGCGGGTTTACCCGTTCCAGAGCTCCCTCTACCAGATTATGCATTCTGGCAATAGGGATTTCCGCTGCATCTAATTCCTCTGCTTTTTCTTCTACAAACTGGCAGATAAAATTAAGTTCTGCCTGGGAAAAGGTAATCATAGCCCGTTCTGCTGATTTGTTTACCGCCACAACCACCTTGCTTATGTTAAACTCTTCCCTTGTACCGTCCTTTTTTACTACCTTAATCTCTGTGTACCTCAATTTCTGTCCCTCCTGTGATTCTGTCACGGCTGCTTTGCAGCAGCAGCTTCCTTTAACGCCTGGTTTTCCTTCTCCTCTGAGGTATACTGCAGCTCCTCCTCTGCCTCCAGCCGGAACTCCTCCACCTGCTCTGGATTCAGTTCTGGCAGCTCTGCTACCGAACCCACTCCAAAACGGCGCAGGAACTCTTCTGTTGTTGCAAACAATGCTGGGCGGCCTGGTGCATCCATTCTTCCCACCTCATAGACCAGATTATATTCAATCAGCTTGTTTACTGCATGATCTGATTTCACACCACGGATCTTTTCGATCTCTGCCTTTGTTACTGGCTGTTTATAGGCAATAATAGACAGAGTTTCAAGAGCTACATCTGTCAGCACCTGTTTTTTGGGTGTGGCAGCTACCCGAATCAAGTTCTCATAAAAACGGGTTCTAGTGCACATCTGTACACTGTCCTCCAGCTCAATGATCTGCATTCCCCGTTTTTCCTCGTCATAATGCTTCTTTAATTCCTGTACTACAAGCCAGGCTGTTTTCATATCCTGCCCGATGGCTGCCGCAAGCTGTTTTATGGATACTGAACTTCCCATGGTAAAAAGAACGGCCTCAAGAATTGCCTCCCAATCCTCTCTAGGATATTCTCCTCCAGAAGGAGCCTGGGAGCCGGAAAGATCCTGAACATCTCCAGCGTCTGAAGCTTCCCTCATATTCAGAGTATCTGTCTTCTTACCGCATATACTCTCCTTCAGCCTTTCCAGTTCCTCTCTTTCCAATTCTTCTTCCATGGACTCATGGCGAGCCATGATGTCATCCATATTGAATGTTTCATTATCCTCAAACCTGTCTTCCATTCTGCCCTCTCCCCTGCTTTTCTGCCTGCCTGTTTCTGGCTGCAGCCTTGTTAAAGTGCAAAATCACCCATCTCCTCAAAATCCAATTCTTCCTGCTCTCCCTCTGGTTCCAAAGTTTCCATATACATATCATCAAATATTTTTTCCTGGGTCAGATGAATTTTTCCGATTTTCATAAGCTCCAGCACTGCCAGAAAGGTCACCACGACCTCTAGCTTGTCCGCCTGTTTTTCCAAAAGCCCACGGAAACTGAAGGTCCGATTTTTTCTAGCATAAGACATAACAGAAGTGATTTTCTCCCTCAAGCTTACCGGCTCCTTTTTTATGGTTCCAAAAGTGCTGCGTACCGGATCGATCTTCTCCTCCTGCCGTTTGATAACAGACTGAAAAACCTCCTGCAGCTTTGCCAGGGTCAGATCGGAAAGAAGCTCGTCCAAATCAACTGGCGGTTCATATCTGGATACCTCCTTGGGTACTGTAGAGGGCTTATAAAATACTCTGTCTGCATCAAACTCTCTGTCTTTTAATTCCAAAGCCATATATTTATACATCTTATATTCCAACAGCCGCGCTACCAGTTCTGCTCTGGGATCTTCTTCCTCTCCCTCTTCATTTACCTCAACCGGAAGGAGCAGTCTCGACTTTATGTCAACTAAAGTAGCAGCCATCACTAAAAACTCACTGACAACATTCAGATCCTCTGTCTCCATATGGCTGACATAATCCAGATACTGCTCCGTAATTTCCACAATAGGGATATCATAAATATCCACCTTATTCTTTTCAATCAAATGAAGAAGGAGATCCAACGGACCCTCAAACTTCTCCAGCTTATAAGAAATACCCATTCTATTCTTCAATCCTCTGAATCACATATCAGGTTATACTTTCTTTTTCAGACAAACCACTGCTACCTGCGGTTTATTGTTAAACCTTATGCGGATGGAGTGGGTTCCAAGCCCACGGCTCACAATCATCCGTTTTCCTTTTTCTTCAAAATTGCCGGCACATCTAGGATAAAAAAACTGATACTGGGGCGTCATCACTCCTCCCAGCAAAGGAAGGCGGATGGTTCCGCCATGGAAATGGCCAGCCAGTGTGAGGTCAGCGCCCCACTCCCTGTAGGCATCCATATATAAGGGCGAATGGGCCAAGAGAATCTGATATCTATTCCTATCTGCTCTGCCAAGCCTTTTTTCAATTTCCCTCCCTGTTAAGCCTTCAGAAACAAATCTTTGGTAATATTTTTTCGGAATGTTGAAACCTCCAACTGCCAGCTCTTCATCGATAGCTATATTCTGATTGGACAGCCAGATGACTCCTCCGTCCTTTAATGTCTCATAGTAGGTCTGATATTGCCTGCCATATCTCTCTCTTTCCCATTCCAGCCGCTGCTCATGATTTCCATTTCCATAATAGACCGGATAATTCCTGGCAAGCCGCAGCATTAGCCTGACAGCAACCCTAATCTGTTTCCTAGCTTCTATATCAGACTGCCTGGCTTCTCCCTCTTTTCCACGCCTTGTCACCATCATATCTCCGCCAATAAAGATCATATCTGGCCTGATGCGGTCAATGGCAGACAAAAGCTCTACATTATCTTTTCCGAATTCCTGACTATGAAGGTCAGAAAGAAATACAATCTTTTTTTCTGTTTTTATCTTTTCTGAAGCAATCTGAAAATGCTCTATAGAAAAATGACATTTTTCATATTCAGAACGTATTAAACCTGCTAATCCGCAGCATACCGCTGCTCCTCCAATCCATTTCCACATTCATGCATACCTTTCTTAAAGGATTTCCATAATCGTGCCAATAAGGCCTCCTGATGCGATCAGAAGACCAAGGGCTTTTATCTGCCTCTCTGATCTAGCCCTAGGAAAAACTGCTTTTATCTTATCATATGAGCCAAAGGCCAGCACTATCCCTATAAGTATGATTATAACATCTACCATTATCTTTGCAGCCATCTGATATCCTTTCTCTATTCCTGCAATCAGCGTTATGGTCTATGATAACACGATTCCATTTAAAGGGGCAAGTACTTTTTTGGACTCTGGTTCATAGTATGAAGCAGAATCCTGCTTTCGCGGGATTCTCCGCCTGCGGCGAACCTCATGAGCGGCTGCAGTCATTTTCCTATTGCACAGAATGCTCATCTCCCGGAGGGCTTCTATATCATAGGACGCACTTTCCTATGATGATTAAGGTGTCAAAAATATTCTGGCACGTTTCCGCTGGCGGCCCTTTTGCCCTCCCCCGAATCCTATGATATAAAAAAGAGCTCCCCAGATAAACTCCAGAAAGCCCTTTAAATTTAAAAAATTTTAATTGTTTGTATAGGGTGCCAGTTCGAGACGGATAAAGTATCCCTGCTCATGATGGCATACCGGGCATAATTCCGGCGCATTCAGACCTGTATGAACATGACCACAGTTTAGACACATCCACTTGGTTTCAACATCAGCAACAAATAGCTGATTCCTTTCCATAAAGTCTGCAAACATCTGGAATCTGTCGCCATGTACCTTTTCTATCTTTCCAATCATCTGAAAGGTATTGCTGATCTGTGCAAAGCCTTCTTCTTTGGCTATTTCAGAAAAGTTGCTGTAAACCTTATCATGCTCCTCATATTCATTATGTCTTGCAGACTTCAATAAATCTATGGTCTTTGAATAAATATCCACTGGATATCCGCCATCAATATGAATGGTTTCTCCTGACATGGTAGAAAGATAATTGTAGAAAATCTCTGCATGCTCCTTTTCCTGCCCTGCTGTAAATGCAAATACAGCCTGTATGACTGGAAGCTTTTCTTTTTGTGCCATGGCAGCTGCAAATGTATAACGGTTCCTAGCCTGGCTTTCTCCGGCAAAGGCACGCATCAGATTTTTCGCTGTCTCGCTGTTCTTAAAATCAACCATGTATCAATTCCTCCTGCATTGTGTTTTCGATTCTATCTTTCATATACCCTTTCACCAGCCGCCAGGCTGATGATAAGTATTACGTTTCCTTATTATGTCACAATACAGGTGTTTTATACCAGAATTCTGCTATTTTCTTGCTCCGCTTCCATCCACCTCATATCCGTCGGGTGTCGTAGTATTTTTAAGCATCGTCCCGTTCTTTCCAAGGTAAAACCATTTTCCAGCATTCTGAACCCAGCGGCCTTTTACCATAATGCCATTTTCATCAAAATAATACCAATCTCCGTTCGTAAACTGCCGCCAGCCTGTTGCCCTGGCTCCATTGGTATCAAACCAGTACTCACTTCCGTCAAGCTCCAGCCATTCTCCAGCCGCCCTGCTGCCATCAGGCTTTACATAATACCAGGTGCTGCCTTCTCTGAGCCATCCATTTGTCTGAGGCCGTATCCCTTCTGGAAAATCTGCGTCTCCGGCAGATGAAGGGCCTGAAGGTGCAGTCGAATTCCCTTTAGAAGCGCCCCCTGAAGGAGTAGAATTTCCACTGAATTGGCTGCCTCCGCCAGCAGAATTTCCAGATTCCCTTTGCTTGGCTTCTGCCAGCAGCCTGTCACGGTTCTTAAATCCATAATCCAGCAAAGCCTTTGTATCCTGATAATGGGTGCCTGTGCTTTTCATGATCACTGTAATAAGACGAATTCCATCCTTATCTACTCCTGTCACCAGTGTATTGCCCGCCTTAGAGGTATAGCCTGTCTTTCCTCCAATGATTCCCGGATAATATCTGGAATCTTTGGTATCAAACATCTTATGACCCATGGTGATAGTCCGCTCTTTACTTTCTTTTTTGGTAGCCGGTATTTTGTAACTCAAAGTAGAATTGATTTTCCTCAAAGTCTCATTAGAAAATGCTGCCCTGGCGATTAATGCCATATCATACGGAGTTGTATAATGCTGTGTGCTATTCAATCCGTTAGGATTGACAAAATGGGTATTCTGGCAGCCCAGCTCTTTTGCTCTGGTATTCATCTTATTAGCAAAGGCTTCTACACTTCCTGATATTTTTTCAGCCAGCCCGTTAGCCACCTCATTGGCTGATTTCAGAAGGAGGCCATGGAGACAATCATTGACAGTCAGTACATCCCCTTCTGTTAAATTTAACGTAACACTTCCTGACTCCAGATTTGTTGTTGCTTTTTTGGAAAATGTCACTGTATCATCCAGATTGCAGTTTTCAACTGCCAGAAGTCCTGTCATCAACTTCGTTATGCTGGCCGGATAAAACTGTGTATATGCATTCTTTCCATATAAAACAGTTCCTGTGGCAGCATCCAACAGCACAGCTCCTTCTGACTGAATTTCCGGCTGTTCCTGGTCCTTTATCCCTCCGATTCCCTCTTGAGAAGGGGATTGTCCTGTCTCTCCCTGGTTTTCTCCACTTCCCTTTTCCTTCTCTGACGGCCCTATGGAATCAACCTGAGTCTGGTTTTCTCCGCCAGACGGCAAAGCATATGTAGTCTGTCCAAAGGCTAAAGATACACATAATGCTGCCGCAATAATCCTGTATTTTCTCATCCTCTCTCTCCTGATATCCCTATATTCCTGCTTATTCCTTTCATAACTATCAAGCTCATACCAGCCCATATGCACATCAGTAAGTTTCCTGACTATCCATGCCATCAACTGCGAGCCAATAATGCAAAACGCATTTCTTTGATTATCCATTTCATCAACCGACAGGTTGATGATAAGTGATACGTTTCCTTGATTATCCATTTCGCCAACCGGCAGGTTGATGATAAGTGATACGTTTCTTTGATTATACCATAATTTCCTAACAGGGCAAGTCTTAACTTTCTTACATTTTTCGTACATCACTTTCGACACGAAAGCTTCCACCTATAGCCCTTTTAAGGTCCAGTTCCAGACAATCTTTAAACTCTATTGTACTCTTTCTCTTCCTATATTATAATAATACATAACTAGCTTTCCTTTTTCTTATATCCTGTCTCATTTTGGAGATAATAGCGATATGTGAAAACGTTTGGTTATAGAAATAAATAATATCCCATTAGGAGGCACTTATATGAAAAATAAAAAAGTTTCTTCTGTCCTTCTCCGTATCCTTGTGTCTGCAGTTCTCATCTTCCTGATGTTTTATACCACTCTGCCGGCAATAAATTTAAAGGACAAGACCTTTATTACCTTCCTGATTATCAGCATACTCATTATTCTAGTAGTCAATTTTCTTAGCTATGTGAAAAACTTTCTGGAAGGGCTTAATCGGGGCGGTATGAAAAGCTTCCGTGACCCGGCCACCGGGCGGTTTACCTTTAAAAAATCATCCCAGGATTCTGCCAAAGCAGATACAGCCGGACCGGTCAAATACGGTCTTATCCTGATAGCGATTCTGGTTATCTTCTATGGGGTCGCCTCCCTTTTAGGGCTGCAGCTTTTTAATGCCTCCCGTTACCGGGATTTAATCACCATTGCAGACGGAGATTTTTCTGCAGATATTTCAGAGCTGAGCATGTCTCAAATTCCTGTGGTAGACCGGGATACTGCTTCCCGTCTGGGCAACCGAAAGCTGGGAGAAATGACAGAACTGGTCTCCCAGTTTGAAATTGAAAACGATTATACCCAGATTAATTATAAGGGATCGCCTTACCGTGTCACGCCTTTGGCCTATGCTGACCCGATTAAATGGCTGTTTAATATGAAGGATGGGCTTCCGGCTTATATTACTGTTGATATGGTAACTCAGGAAACGAATCTTGTGTGGCTGGAATCAGGAATCAAATATTCTCCGGGAGAATATTTTTTCCGTAACATTTACCGCTATCTCCGTTTTTCCTATCCCACGAAAATGTTTGATACAGTTTCCTTTGAAATTGATGATAACGGCGTACCCTACTGGGTGGCCCCTGTCATCACCTACCGGATCGGCTGGTGGGATGGCAAGGATATTAATGGAGCTGTGCTGGTAAATGCAGTAACCGGTGAAAGCCATTATTATCCCAAAGATGAAGTGCCGCAGTGGATCGACCAGCTCTATACCTCTGGTTTAATTATTTCCCAGCTGGATGATAACGGGAAATTCCAAAACGGCTATTTTAACTCCATGTTCGGTCAAAGGAATGTACGCCGTACTACCTATGGTTACAATTATCTTGCAATTGATGACGATGTTTACCTCTATACTGGTATGTCCTCTGTAACGGCGGATCAATCTAATATCGGTTTTGTCCTTGTAAACCTGCGTACCAAGGACACCCGTTTTTATACGGTTCCAGGCGCTACGGAATACTCTGCTATGGAATCTGCCCAAGGACAGGTACAACATTTAAAATACAATGCTACCTTTCCTCTTCTCCTGAATATTTCCGGCCGCCCCACCTATTTCATATCCCTAAAAGATGATGCCGGACTTGTAAAAATGTACGCCTTTGTGGACGTGGAACAATACCAGATCGTAGGTACAGGCCAGACCATTGACGAGGCCAAACGGGCTTACCGCACTGCCTTAAATCTAGAGGATACAGAGCCTGAGACTCCTTCCAGCCTTCAGGAAACATCCGGGACAATTCATGAGATTAAAGATGTGGTGATTTCCGGCAATACCTGCTATTATTTCACTCTTACTGGTGATGAAACGGTATACATGGCTCCTATCACTATAAAGGAAAAACTGCCGTTTTTAAAGCCTGGAGATTCTGTGAATTTCTCCTTTTCTCCTGGGGATTCACCAGCAGAGGTGGTAGAGTTCCATTAAATGTATCCTCTATCTTTCAGGAAAAAGCTTCCATGCCTGCCATGCAGGCATCACCATGAATGAAGGAAGCCTGTGAGCCTCCGGGGGATCACATAGAATGAAAAAACGGCATTTTGGCGCTGTATGGACAGCGCAGGGGAGGCACAGTTCTACTGGGAGGATTCGAGACTTTCATAGCAGCACAGGGACCGGCAATCTGCCAGTCCCTGTTTCTTTTTAACCTCTCCTGCTCCAGCCTTGATTCCTATTTTTCCAAAGATCTCCATCGGAAATTAGGTACCACATCTTTCCAATTCTGAATGCCAATAATCTCTTTTGCAAATTCTGTAGCTTCCAGAGTATTTTTCTTTTTATCAATATCCCGGAATACTTCCCATATCTTCCTGCGCCTTGTAGGAACAATCTTATTGGGCTGATTCATGTCACATTCCCACAATCCAAACCCAAGGCCATCCTTTCTTTCTGACGGTGCATCCACCTGCCGGCTTAAAATATAAGCATCAATATGAGGATTGCTGTCTACCAGATAGTAGGAATAGGCAAAAGCGGCGGCCTGAATCTGCTGGACATCGCCTCTGGTTCCATCCACTCCAGTAAAGCCTTGCTCTGTCAGAATAATATTCCTCACTTCTCCAGAAGGCGCTTTGAGGGAATCCTGCTCAAAATACTGAGTCAGAAGGTTCAGATTTTTAAAATTAATGACTGGCGACTGAAAATCATTGGTAAAGAGTCCTGTCTTTTCATCATCCCAGAATTCTGGCTCTGTCATAGGACAAGGGTAGGGATGATATGCCAATCCCCAGTCAATCTGCCCCCACTGGTTTGCAACAGAATTAAAGGTGTCCACGATTTCTTTTCCGCCATATTTTAGCTTTCCATCCCACTCTTTAGGATTATTCCAATTATAATCCAAAGAAAAATATACCCTGTCATTGGCGCTAGTGCTCTTAATTGCTGTATAGAACACCCGAAATGCCTTCTGATAAGCCTTTACATAGCTATCGATATCCCATTCTCCTGTGTAATTCCACTGCTGGTTATTAATCTCATTTCCCAAAATCCAATTGGAAATCTTTCCATGGTCCGGGTTAGAACCGTCATACCGTTCTGCCAGGAAAGCCATAATAGCCCTTGTCTGCTCAAATCCTTTTGGCGTTGTTACATTAAACAGATAATAAAAAGCATTGGAGGACTGTTTCGTACCTGGATAGATCAAATCCGGTGTAGCGCTGTTCCATCCATTTAGAATAATCGCCGTAACAGTCATGCCTTTGCCAGACAAGGCACTGATAATATTGTCATATTGTGCGATCAGCTCTTTGTTAAAATGATATGTCTTCCCATCATATGTATAATCAATGCCGCTGCCTAGGATCTGATGGAACGCAATATTGGTTCCTACATGCTTAACACCCAGGTCAAAGGCATCATCTAACATGGATAGTTCAATGTTCAGCCCTTTCTTCGTCCCAGGTGAGGTAAAAGGTGCTGTATTTCCTGCCACTGCTTCTGGATTTGTAATGAAATAGGGCTCACTTATTTCTACAAAGTCAGTGCCATTATGTACTGCTATGATAAATTTACTGTACAGCTTATCACTTTCTTGTCCATAATCCAGAGAAGCCGTCCATTTTAAGTTTTCCCCTGTCCCGGAAGCCAGGAAATCCCGTCTATCTCCCACTTCATCCTCATAGGGCTTCAGCTCAAACAGATAAAACTTCCCATCAGTCCCTGTCATATCTCCGCTGGACTCTGCCGTAATGGTTATGGTATTTTTATCACTTCCGATGGTACAGGATGTTATAGCTGCCTTTGCCTGAATAGCTGGCTGTTCTTCTGTCTGGGCATCCACTGCCTGCTCGTTAGTCTCTGCCTGACAAAGAGACGCTGCTCCCAGGCTGATGAGGCAGGCTGCCAATGCCACTGCTGCCTTTCTGATTAGTCTTTGTCTTACCATTCATTTACCTCCATAAATTCCTCTGGCTTATTTGAGGGTATGTGAATATGTTACACCACCAGGACCTGGCAATCAATAACAATTTTATTACATATTATTAAGAAAATTGACATTTATCCCTGTTTTACAGCTTCAATAAAGCGTCTAAATGCTTCCCTTCCCTCCTGGGTATATTTATAGACCCCAGCATCTTCCAGCACTCGCTCAAATACAAGCCCGACCTCATTTTTCAGGATTTCATCCACATTTTCCTTTGTAATCAGATCATATTTAGGGAGAAAATCTTCCACCCAGTCTGCATGCTTTTCCAGCTCTGGGTTGCTTCTAATGTCCTTTTTTCCTACGATATATTCTCCCAGCCCGGCCAGCTCATCTTTCAGCCTGGAGGGAAGTACAGCCAGTCCCATTACCTCGATCAATCCGATATTTTCTTTTTTAATATGATGGAGTTCCTGATGGGGATGATATACGCCCAAAGGGAATTCCTCTGTGGTAATATTATTGCGGAGGACCAGATCCAGCTCATACATATCCCCGTTCTTTCTTGCAATTGGAGTAATCGTATTGTGCGGCTCTCCATCTGTCTCAGCAAAGATAAACGCCGCTTCATCTGTATAGTCCCTCCATTTTTTCAGGATTTTATCACCCAGCTCAATCAGCGGTTCTATTTCTCTACACCTTGTGCGAATTACGGACATGGGCCATTTTACAATACCTGCCTCCACCTGAGGAAATTCCGGGAACGAAATCATTTCCTCCATCGGCGCCTTTGCCATAGCGAATGTGTAATGGCCTCCTTGGAAATGGTCATGGGTTAAAATAGAGCCGCCCACAATTGGGAGATCCGCATTAGAACCAAGAAAATAATGGGGGAACAGCTTTATAAAGTCAAAGAGCTTCACAAAAGCCGCCTTCTCCACCTTCATAGGGACATGCTGCCCATTAAACACAATACAGTGCTCGTTATAATATACATAAGGAGAATACTGAAAGCCCCATTCGCTGTTATTTACAGTAATAGGAATAATTCTGTGATTGTTTCTAGCCGGATGATTGGCTCTTCCCGCATACCCTTCATTTTCCATGCACAGAAGACATTTTGGATATCCACTCTGTTTCATCAGCTTGGCCGCTGCAATCGCCTTTGGATCCTTTTCTGGCTTTGATAAGTTAATGGTGATATCCAGATCTCCGTATTTTGTCCTTGCAACCCATTTTATATCCTTTTTAATCCGATAGCGCCGGATATAGTCTGAATCCTGGCTCAGCTTATAATAATAATCCGTAGCCTCCCTAGGCGACTGGCTATGATAGATTTCCCAGAAGGTCTCCGCCACCTGGCTTGGGCGAGGCATGAGGCAATTCATAAGCCTGGTATCGAACAGGTCTCGATAGACCACGCTGTTTTCCTTCAAAATTCCTGCCTCACAGGCATAATCCATAAGCTCCTTTAATATTTCTTCCAAATCAACCCCTTCTGTTTCCTTCTGGCTAGATTCTCCCTCTTTTTCCAGACCTGCCTCCATCTCCTCATATTCATCCAGTCCAAGGACTTCCAGAATCATATTTCTAACATAAATCCTGTCCCTTTCCTTCATAAGTCCCGTATCCAGGCCATACTGCACTAATTTTCTCACAGCTTCGTATACCATATCCATTTCCTCCATTTCCTATATTCATCCAGACGTATATTCTGTCTGAAAAAAATAACGATATCCCAATCTGCTTAAAATAAGGTTACCTCTAATACTGCATGCCTTAAAGCAATTTTCTCTGCAAAGGAAGCTGCATCCCATCCCTCTCCTGCCTTTGCCTGAACACAGACTCTCAGTACTCCTTCCTCTGCCTTTCCTACAGTAATCGCAGTAATTTTTCCCCCGCCTGCCAGGATCTCCTGCCTGATCTCTGCCAATAGCTGATCCGTATGCTCCACATTCCCTGTGTATTTTTTCTCTGTACCTTCTCTATTCTCTATATCCGTCCCGTTCTCTGTACTTTCCGAATATTCTGTTTTCCTTTCTTTTCCCCCTAGCGCTCCCAGGTCTTTTAAGTATTCTATAGTAAGCCTTTTTATCCCTTGTCCCATCTTCTTCTTTCTTCTTGCCAGGATTGCCTTTCTTCCCAAAAAGAGCTCTACCAGCAAAACCATAAGCGTTACAGCAATTCCGGCAATATACATACCAGCTCCCACTGCCATCCCCACGCCTACAGTAGCCCATATTCCAGCTGAGGTGGTAAGGCCTCTCACATTGTTATTCCTGAAAATAATCATTCCGGATCCAAGAAATCCGATGGCTGTCACAACAGCCGCTGCAATTCGGGATGGATCCACCCGAATGTATTCGCTCGCTACATCCCGAAAGCCATATTTAGACAGAACCACCATGAGCGCTGAAGATATAGCTACGATTACATGGGTCCTAATGCCTGCCATTTTTCTCTTGCTCTGACGCTCATATCCAATCACTCCTCCGCAAACTCCAGCTAGAATAATCCTTCCAAGACATGTCAATTCCATTATGACAGCTTCACTCATTTGTTTCTACCTCTTTCTATTTTAGTCTGCCTGTCCATCCATACTATGAAAGGCTAAAGCCTTTTATAACATAGATAACCATGTAGTTTGTCACCCAGAAAGGCATTGCATGATAGGGATTTACTAGTGATTATAACTCATACCTCTTCTCTTTTCCACAAAAAATATTTTTTTAAAATAATTCATTCTAGTTTATCATTTATTATAAATGCTTGTTCTTAAACTCCCTTGATACAAGGGCCAGTCTGCTTGAATGATTCAAAATATCATGGTATACTTTCCATATTCAAATACTCTGGTGGTGAAAATCATGTGTAAAAACAAAAAAAAGAAAAACAAAGCTTATCTCCATGCAAGGCCAGTATAAGCGACACTTGCATGGAGTATCCATTCGTCGCTCCTTTACATTGCTGGCTTTGCTGCTTGACTTTATCAGCTCTAAAGGAACCTGTATGTCCACAGCAATCCTTTAGAAAATCAAGGAGGAAGCTTGCATATGAAATATGTCAATGCAACTGCCATTCTCCCTGACACGTTAGTTGAAGAGCTTCAAAAGTATGTTCAAGCAGGATATATTTACATTCCTGCTAAGGGCGGACAGCATAAATCTTGGGGAGAATTGTCAGGCTATCGAAAGGAACTTAAAAGGCGTAATGAAAAGATTGCTGCGAGCTACAGGCAAGGCCTGTCTATTGAGCAGCTTGCAGACCATTACCACCTTTCCGTATCTGCCATAAGAAAAATAATCTATCAGAAATAACTATGGGGGGAGCTGTTCTCAAAAGGCAGCTCTCTTTTTCTACTCATCATGTCTGTATTATTTGGTGTATTGAGCGCAAAGGCGTAAATGGATAAAATCTTATATATCATTGCGAACTGGAGGATTATAAAATGTCTGATTCAAAAAAAATATATCCACGGACAGGAGATAGGCAGACCGTGTATCTGAAACATGTGATTACTAACCCCAATATTAAAGTTGGTGATTACACAATGTACCATGATTTTGTAAATGATCCTGTAAAGTTTGAAAAGAATAATGTATTATACCATTATCCCATCAACCATGATAAGCTTGTCATTGGAAAATTCTGCTCCATTGCCTGCGGTGCAAAATTTCTTTTCAATAGTGCAAATCATACTATGACTTCATTAAGTACATATCCATTCCCATTGTTTTTTGAAGAATGGGAGCTTGAGAAAAAGAATGTCACGGAAAGCTGGGATAATAAGGGGGACATTATCATTGGCAGCGATGTGTGGATTGGGTTTGAAGCCACGATCCTTGCAGGCGTTACCATTGGAGATGGAGCAATTATCGGTACTCGTGCTGTTGTTACCGGTGATGTACCTCCTTATACCATTGTAGGCGGCGTTCCTGCAAGGCCAATCAGAAAACGTTTCGACCACGAGACGATCTCTCACTTGCTGAACATTAAGTGGTGGAACTGGCCAAAGGAAAAAATTGCTCAAAATATAAAGGCCATACAATCAGGATATGTCTTGCAGCTTATGGAGGTTTAATTATGTGTACGAGATTTGTCTATAATGGAAATGAGAAGGGAAAATATTCTGCTGATAAAGGACACATTACCATTGCAGATTTGACAGAAAACTATATCCAAGGAAAACTCTCATTTAATGATGCCCTTGATATTGTACAGAATCAAAAAATTGTCTATGCAAAAGACGCTGCTATGCAGGCTATGTTTTCTGATAAAAATGGGCGTGTACTCATTATTGAACCAGGGATAGGATATCGCTTGGAGCAGGCGAGATATTCTCTGATTACTAATTATTCCGTATTAAGCCCTGAAGTAACCAGACCATATATTGTATCTGGAGATGACAGATTTGAACGCGCGAAAAAACAGCTTGAAAAACAGGATAAGAATTTTTCAGTCACTAATGCATTTCATCTATTGAAATCAGTACGGCAAGAAGGGATTTGGGCAACACGGGTTTCTTTCGTATATTCTGTTAAAGAAAATCAGGTTTACTATGTTTTAAACAATGATTTTGATAATATAATAAAGTACCGATTTACAGAGAAGCCATGAGACAGATCATATTCTATAGGAAATTTTCATTTGTAACTCCATTTTTATCAGTGTAAAATCGTTTGCAATATCTGCAATTTTCTTTTTACCAAAAACGCAAACGTGCTTTTCCTTTTACATATAGGTAATTCCCATAATTGCCACTGTATTTGCAAAAATCCTCAGAAAAAAGGGCTGTCGCACAATGGACTTTTATACATCATACGATAAAATGTTAGTATTTTTTACCATATCATGTATAAAATAGTTATTGTGTAACAGTCCCTTTTCTATTCTCCAACTCCACTTTTTTCACCTTTCTTTTCCGCCCTATATTCTGATAGGAACAAGCCAACCAAGGTCAGAACCATTCCAATTCCTGTTAATAGTGTTAACGGTTCTTGCAAAAGCAGAACAGACATGACGATAGTTATTACAGGAACCATATAAATATACACGCTTGTCTTAACTGGGCCTAACTCTTTCACAGCAAAATTCCATGTTACAAAACAGAGTGCGGAAGCTCCTAATCCCAGATACATAATATTAAACAGATATGTCATATTTGCAAATCTGGATAATTCCAGCTGAAAATCAAACAAGAACAATGTTGGTATCATAAACAGAATCCCATAGAAAAACGTCTTGCGTGTAGAAAAAATAATCGGATAACCAAATCTGCTGATTTTCCTCGTTATGATAGAATAGCAGGCCCATATGAAGGCAGCAGCGACAGCAAGTAAGTCTCCCATAGGGTTCAGCTGCAATTCTACGCCATTAAAGCTGATTAAGATGATCCCAATCATTGCAACGATAAATCCAGCAAAAAACTGCATCCCCAGTTTTTCTTCTCCCCCTACGTCATGTCCCCCTTTACCGGACAGAAACAGATAGGCCAGTATTGCCGTAAAAAATGGAGCGATCGATACAATCACCCCGACATTGGAAGCCATTGTAAAAGTCAGAGCAATATTTTCCAACAGATAATACAAGCATACTCCACACAATCCTGCCGCAGCAAAGGTTAATTCCTGCTTGTAATCTGCAGTCTTTAATCTTCGGGGATAGGCTGCTAATAAAGCCAAAAATCCTATAAGAAAGCGGAAGAAGAGAATTTCAACAGGTTGAAAATCCACTAACAGGATTTTGGTAGAAATGAAAGTAGTTCCCCATATCACAATCGTTAATAGGGCTGCTAAGCGCCCGAGCATGCGAGACGTGCTGGATCCAGCAGTCTTTCTATTTTCCATACTTCACTCACCATCCTTCTTTTTATCCAGAAACATTTCACAGTAAACCTTCAAGCACATGGCCAATACATCACCATGAATGAAAGAAAGGTTACTGTCAGCTTCCAGTGAATGCCCACAGCAAGGGGGATTTACCTCTTTTCGACACTATTGTACTGCCAAAATATTAAAAAGTCTTGTAAAATATCTTCATTTTTTAGCAAATCCGGCCAGGACATTGTATCACTTTGGGAAGCTATGATAGGAAAAGGGGCCTGCTCCACAAACTTTTACGCCTTATAGAGCCGGAAAAGTGAACAGGAATCCTATTGCACAAAAAGTTTACAGCCTGAAAAGTCTCTCTGTCCGCCGGATTACCATCCCTCCCAGCAAACCGATTGCGCCTCCAGCGATCACGCCTCCAGCCATAAGAATGGGCAGATAATAAAGGACTCCAGCGTTTTCCACTACTACAGCAGCAGCCAGAAGCTGTCCGATGTTATGTCCTACGCCGCCTGCTGCACTCACTCCCATAGGGCTGAACCATTTTACTGCCTTCAACCCGATCATAATGCCAAGGCTTAGGACTGCCCCCGAAAAGCTGTACCACATGCTAAAGGCATTGCCAAAAGTAAAGCCTGCAAGAAGAATCCGAATCAGGGTAATGATGCAGGTATCCTTAAGCCCTACTGTATATAGTCCCACGATTGTTACTAGATTTGCCAGCCCTAGCTTCATACCTGGGGCTGGCATGGGAATGGGGATCAAAGCCTCTATATAGCTGAAAATAAAGGCAAGAGCAACCAGCATACCCCGTTTCCCCATATGTTCTGCCTTTTGGGCGGTTCGTTTTCCTCCTCTTTTTGCCGATGTGTCTCGTCTTGTCATACACCAGGCTCCCGGCCATATTCCGCAATACATTGCAGAAACCTTTCTCCATATTTTTCATATTTAAACTCGCCGACGCCGGAAACCGTCATCATCTCTTCCCTTGTTCCTGGCCTGACAATGCACATATGGGTCAAAGTCTTATCAGAAAATACAATATAGGGCGGCACTTTGGCCTCCTTGGCAAGCTCCAGGCGCAGGCTGCGCAGCCTTTCAAACAGGGCTTCCTGCCTTCTGGTAAATTCCACTCCTGATGGCACGCCCTTTCTTTTTTCCTTTTCCTTCCTATTTCCCTTAATTTTTTCTGTTTTCTCTTGCTCCCTTGCCATTTTCATTATAACTTGCTCCTGACCTTCCAAAAGAACTTGAGACTTCTCTGTAAGCTTTACGATGGAATAATCATCAGTGGTTACAAAGAGATATTCCTGGAGCTGAAGATGATTCAGCACCTGCCGCAGCCGATACATAGGAACCTTGGAAAGCCTGCCATAGCAAGGATTTTCATTCATCTGATAGTTTCTGATCTTAGCGGTTTCTGCCCCATGGACAGTGTCCAGAATCACCGTTGTGCCATACCTTTGACGGCATGTCTTTACACATTCCACCAGAGTGCGGGCAATATCAGTCACATCCGCTTCTTCAAACTGAGTCATACAGTTGGAACAGTTTCCACAATAATTGCTGCCATATTCCCCAAAATATTTCAGAACATAATCCCTTAAACATTCATGGGTAAAGCAGTAAAAGGTCATCTGCCGCAGCCGTTCCCTGTCCCTTTCCTGTACAATAGCCTGTGTCACTCCATCCAGTTCCTCATTATCCTGATTGTGATCGATAAAAAACTGATTGGTGATTACATCTTGTCCACTGTAATACAAAAGGCATTCTGCTGGCTCTCCATCCCGTCCTGCTCTTCCTGCCTCTTGATAATAGGATTCCAGATTTTTGGGCATGCCATAATGAAGCACGAACCGCACATTGGACTTATCTATGCCCATTCCAAATGCATTGGTCGCCACAATAACTGAAATCCGGTCATAAATAAAATCATCCTGGTTCCTTCTCCGCTCCTCATCGTTTAGACCAGCATGATACCTTGTCACTGCAAAACCATCTTTTATCAAACGCTCGCAAATCTCTTCCACATGCTTCCGGGTCAGGCAGTAAATGATGCCGCTGTCACTTGAGTGGGTTTCCAGATAATTACGGATCGCCCCGTATCTGTCCTTCACTGTCATCACGCCAAAATACAGATTGCTGCGGTCAAAGCCTGTGGTTACCACCGTAGGTTCCTGTAATTGAAGGATATCAATGATATCATCCCGTACTTCCTTTGTGGCAGTCGCCGTAAATGCACTGATAACCGGCCTCCTGGGAAGCCGGCGGATAAACTCTATAATTTTCAGATAGCTGGGCCGAAAGTCCTGCCCCCACTGGGAAACACAGTGCGCCTCATCTACTGCAACCATGGCAATCTTAGTATGTAAAGCGAAATCCAGGAATTCTTCTGTGACTAACCGCTCTGGCGCTACATAAATAATGGGATAACATCCCTGCTTTGCAAAGCCAAGAGCTTTATAATATTGTGCTGTTGTCAGAGAACTGTTTAAAAATGCTGCATGTACTCCTGCCTGGTTCAGACTTCCTACCTGATCCTTCATTAATGAGATCAGCGGCGAAATCACCAAAGTGATGCCTTCCATCATAAGTGCTGGTATTTGATAGCACAAAGATTTTCCTGCGCCTGTAGGCATAATGCCTAAGGTATCCCTTCCCTGTAAGATGCTGTCAATCAACGTTTCCTGTGCATGACGGAAGCTGTCATATCCGAAATATTTTTTTAAAATGCTGTATTTGTCCACTTTTGTTCCTTTTCCCACAATCATTTTTACTGGTTTCCATCATATCACCATTCCCACAGATTTTCCACTGAACTTTTTATAAACAGCCCCTGTCTAATCCCATATCATCTCTTTCCTTGCCTCAGGCGACATATAGACAACTGTCTTCCCCCAATACTGGGTGTCGAAATCGTATACCTTTCTTTCCTTTATTGCCTGGAGCACTTCATCCTTTGCCCGCCACATAAGCTCCATTTCGTTCGTCTGGCTTTCTATGTAAAAAACCTCCAGTTCTAAAGGGCCCTCTCCTTCTGCTAAATTCGCTGATTCCTCCTGTTCTAGGACTTCTGTCTCATCTTCCGCCTTTCCACTCCCTTCCTCTGTTTCGGTTCCTGCCATACTCTCTATGTCCCCAAACCTGGATATCCATTCTTCCTTTTGGATTTCTTCTATATCCCGATAAATTTCTGTTTTCATATATTCCGGAGCATACTCAAATTCAAACACCAGTTTATTATCTGGAAGTTTTTCATCCACAATGATTTCTATTTCCCTATAGGTCCGAAGCAGAAATGGTATCCCTTCTGTTCTCTCCTCTTCAAAACGTTCTGTTATCATTTCTGCATTTCCTAACCTTTTTCTGCCGCCATAAGAAAAGGAGGAATATTCTGCGAAAGCAATGCCTGTCCCTATTCCAATACAAAAAAGCCCTGCCGCAAAAGCAGCTGCCATAATCGTATGTTTCTTCATGTTTCATATACCCCTTTCTCAGGAATGCCTTGCGGCATTTTCTCTTTCCTGTCTTCTCTTTTTCCTACTTTCAGAAAAAGGATTTCCTTTGTAAGCCACAGCAGGATAAATCCACATATCAAACAGCCTATGACTATCATAATCAGGCCGATTACTGGATATCCCATAAACATCAGTACAAGAAGCAGGCCCAGGCCCGCTACTGCCATAAGCTCTGCAAGAATAATCGGAGATATCATTACAAGAATCATACCCTTTATAAACAACAGGCCGCTCCACAAACAAGCATACCAGAAGCTGCCCCATAAGGCCTGAATTGCTTTTTTCCAGCCGGCCGGCCTGCTTTCTTTTGCCCGGTCTCTCCTTTTCCTTATTTCTGCTCTTTTGCTGCGTCTTTCCGCTGCTGTTCTGTTTTCTTTTTTCTCTCCTGATTTTTCTTCCTCCGCTTCTTTTACTGCTGGCAAGTACTTTTCCTCTGCCTTCCTTTCCTCTTTCAGGAGGTTCTTCTCCTCTTGTCCTATTTCTGCTGATTCTCCATCCATGGCTGCTCCACTCTCCAGCTCTTCTTCCTCTCTCTTCCTCTTTTTCCACTGAAAAGGCCAGAAAACCAGAGTGATACACCAGAGCAGGACAGCTCTAACTCCAAAGTACATTTTTCTTCCTGCTGCCGCCACAAGGCAGATGATACCGCTGCATAATGCCCTGATCCCGTTTCCCAGGCTGGCAGATCCTCCGGCCAGCTTTCCCCTCAGTTTTCCTATTGGAAAGCCTTTCTGCCTTCCATATTCTGGATTTACATTATAGGCATCCAATATTTCTGCAAGCAGCTCCTCCAAGTCTCCGAAGTCTTTAATTGCCTCTTCCTCTGTCAGCCCTCCCTTCATGCGCATTTGAATATGCTGCTCATATTCGTTTAAAATATCCTCCCGTTCCTTTTCATTTAATATTTTCAGCCTGTACTCCAGACATTGTAAAAATTCTGTCTTGTTCATACTATTCATACTCCTCCATAAATGAATCGACCTGTTTTCTGAATTCGTCCCACTCTGATTTCAACCTATCCTTATACAGGACTCCAGCAGCCGTTAGGTGATAATACTTCCTTGGCGGCCCTTCCGAGGATTCCCGCAGATAGGTTTCAAAATAGTGTTCATTTGTCAGCCGCTTCAGAAGCGGATATATGGTACCTTCATTCACATCTACTGCTTTCGATACCTCACTGACAAGTTCATAGCCATACATATCCCTTTTTGTCACGGAAAGCAGTACGATCAGCTCCAAAACCCCCTTTTTAAATTGTGCATTCATCCTTATCCCTCTTTTCTTCTTCCTGCTATAATATAAAAAATGTATATCCCTTGTCCTAAAAGGTACCAGGCCAAACTTAGCAGATACTTTAGGACCATGGAAAATATTTTTGTTGTATGGCTTACAGGATTTTCCTTGCAGCAGGATGGATTAGCAGCATAATTCCTCTACGCCACGTACACTCAGACCACCAGCCTGATGATTAGTATTATGATATAACAGGTACTATGTAATGTCAAGTACTATGGTATGAATAATACTTACTTTTTTCTTACATCACCTTTTATGTTTTTTTATGATAAAGGCTCTAACTATTTTTTAGGCTCATCGTTTTTACATCTGAATTCTGCATAATCCAAAGGCCCTACACGCAAAAAAAGAAAGGAACTCCTCGGGCAGCTTACCGCTCCCTTTTTCTTTCCTTTCCTTTTTCTAAGCCTTCCTGCGCACAAACAGCGCTCCCTTTAATTTTTTATTTTCCAACTGCCCAGCGCAGAAGGTTTTTCCACATCTGCCTGTTACATGGTGAATCACAGAATTCTCCAGGCATCCAATGGGGTGCACAGTCACTTGCCCATGCAAATGTCTTGCCCTTTCCATAGGTGCCTACTGTCAGAATCGGATCCTCTCCATATGCTGCCACAACCTGCCCCCATTCCTTTGCCTTCAGACGGTTATAGCCCAAGAGAGGCGGCCACTTTTCTGGAAGTCCCTGAAGCAGAGGATGGCTGTCAGGGTTTACTTTAATCTCCATGCCTGATGGGCACTCCACCCTGTCATCATGCTCCATCATGGTAACTGGGAGAATCTCTTCAATGACCGTATTATGCCATTTTCCCTTTCCCTCAATTCCCATAAATGTCATATATCCTCCTATCATTCCAAAGGCCCCGCCCTCGTTTACATATTCCTTAATTGCCTCCAGCCTGTCTGGTGTTGTCTTGCCCCTAAAAAAAGTATCTGGATGGAGCCAAAAGGTATTGGCCCCTACATCGCTTATCAAAACTATATCGTACTCTTTAAGCCCTTCCTTTGTCTGGGGGAATTCCTGAAGGACAAGATGAGCTGGTATATGGGTAATTTCCGCGTATTCCTTCATATATTCCCTGACACGCCCGATTTCTGTTTCGTAACCTCCTATGGTAAACTGGTCAAAACCCTTTGTCTCTGTAGTCGTAAAAAACCAGGATTCTCCTGCAAATAATACTTTTATTTTCTCCATCATCCTTCTCCTTTTTCTGTTATAATGCCCAGTCCTTCCAGCAGCTCTGTTCCTATCCTGACCATCACTTTCATATTATGAAGCTTATTTTCTTCATAAATATCCTTTGGGGAATGGAGGATTCCCTGGTCATTAAAGGTAAGCATACAAGCTGGAATCCCTTTTGCATAAAAAGCCTCCTGATCACTTCCAGGAGGGGGCGGGCAGTGGTAAACTGGGGAAAAATCTTCTCTGACTCCTTTTAATATCCCCCTGACCCTTCTCTCAAATGGCTCTGGACCGCTCCATACCTCTAGCACCCGGTCTCTCCCCACACCGTCAATACAAAGAACCATGGCAGTATCCTCTGGGGAACAGATTCTTGCCCTGTGCCGGGCCCCTGTCAAATCAAATTCCTCGCCATCGGTCAGAAGCAGCTCCACAGGACATGATGTTCCCATAGCCTTCAGGCGCCTTCCCAGCTCTAGAACCACAGCAGCCCCAGAGGCATTATCATAAGCTCCTGCTGTATCATAGACCGTATCATAATGAGCACAAATGACTACTTTTTTTCCAGGCTTATCTGTACCGATTGTTCCTATCACGTTCCTACCTGTACTTTCCTGGCGCTTTGTATGGGCGAAGCCTGTGATTCTCGCTTTTCTCTCCTCTGCCCTCTTAATTCGTTCCTTATCCTCTCTTCCCACTAAAAAATGAGGGAGGCTGCCTCCAGTAAAGAGCATTTGGGGAATTGCTTCTCCATTTCCACGAACAGTAACATAAGCGACTGTATTTCCATGGCTATCTATAATCCCATATCTATCCCAGGAATACATATTCCAGAGCCTGTTCTTCCCAAGCCACTCCAGAGTTCCTTCAAAGCCTTCGCTTGCCCCGCTTTCCAGAAATAGACAGGAGGGAATGGCTTCTTCCCCTTCTATCTCCAGCTTCCACCCATCATTTTCCCATGCTGTTACAGGAAATTTTTCTGTAACAGCTTCTTCTGCTGCCCTTTTCATTTCCTCTTCAAGATAAGAGCTGCATGCCTTTGAAGCAGAAGAGCCCATAAGCCTAGGACCAAAATCAATGATTTTCTTCCAGTTTTCCTCCATGACAGCAAATTCTTTTCCCATTCCTGCACCCTTTTCTACTGCTGTATTACCTTTCATTTTATCATTCCTTGTTCTTGCCCTGTGTTTTATTTTCCGCTTCTATAGATTTCTATGCATTAGATGTTAAGCCTATTAACCTAGGAAAAGCGCCAAAATCTTTTTACATGAAACATAACCACTTATGCATAAAGTGATTGTGCGGAGGAACCTTAGAACTTCCTGGCTCAGCAACCGCAAAAAGATTCTGGCACTTTTCTGTTTTTTCTCTTTCTTTGGCTGTTTAAGCCGTATACTCTACTGTCTTTGTACCGTTATATACTTCCTTGTCGAACTCTCCCTCTGCATTTGCTACCAGCATTGCTACGATTACATCCGCATCCACATTCAAGAGAGTACGGAACATTCCTGAAAACCAGTCAATACCAAGAAGCAGGGCAATGGCATCTACAGGCAGGCCAAGGCTGGTTGCAAGGAATGTCATGCTTACGATTGCTCCACCTGGTACTGTAATAGTTCCCATACAAAGCATACAGGATAAAATAATTCCCATAATAATCTGAGAAGCTTCCAGAGGAACATTACATGCCTGGCTCATAAACATGATATAGCATACATTACACATAGCAGCTCCGTTGCTGTTCATAGACATGGCCAGAGGCCCGACAAAATCAGATACTCTGCGGCTGATTCCGAACTTTGTTACACTGTCCTCCATCTTGGTAGGAAGAGTAATGGCTGAAGATGTAGTGGTTAAAGCTATCATAGACATCTTCATAAATTTTTTCGGCATTAATAAAGGATTCACCCCACAGCGGATAGCTGCCAGAGGAATGTACAATGCCAGCATAATTACATCTCCGATTGCCAGGCAGGCCAGGAACTTAATCATCGGAAGGATTACCTTAAATCCAATCGCTCCAGCTACATTTGCCAACAGGCAGAATACACCGATAGGAGCCAGCTTCATAACAGTCTGGATGATGTTCAAAACAACTCCGTTTATACCATTTAACCAGCGGATTACAACGTCATCTCCTGAGGCTGCCGTATAGGCGCTGCATGCTGCTCCAAAAAACAATGAGAAAATAATACATGGTATCATACTCCCTGAAGACATGGAAGAAATGATATTTGTGGAGAAGAATCCCAGAAGGGTATCCTGTATGCTCCCTGCCTCTGCAGCTTCTGTAATCTCCGTCGGATCGGCAATTACAATTCCTAAGCCTGGCTGAATAATCGCGCACAGCATATAGCCCAAAGCCGCTGCAAATACGGTAAATATAATAAACCATTTAAATGTATTAAAGCCCATCTTTCCCAGACCTTTTCCCTGCTGATTTCCCACGGAACCAGCGACAGCAGTCATAACCAGGATAACTACTGACATTTGAATGAGCCTGATGAAAATATCACCAATAAATTTTAGATTTCCTGCCCATGGCCCCACGAGCCCTCCAAATATTACGCCTCCTATGGTTGCTGCCAGAATCTGTGTTGTCATAGATATTTTTTTCTTCTCTGTAGTACCTGCCATAGTAACATCTCCCTTCTTTATTTTCTCTTTTCTTTTCCTGCTTAATCCCCCATCAATTCCAGATGAACTATCTGCTCTCCTTTATACTGTACTTCATTGCTGAACTCTTCCAGATCCTCTATTCCCTCTACAATCGTCAGCACCAGATTGCCATACAGATGGCCCATCTGAGTAGCTATGCTGCAAGGACCGCATGACATGAAAAATTCTCCATCCCATTGCAGGTGAGGAACATTACCTGGATATACAATGATTTCCCCTTTGGAAGGAATCCTTGTCATGTGTTCATCCGGTAAGCCAAATGCCATATCCCCCAATGGCATAAAACAGGCTTTGCCACTCCAGATCACCTGTATCATTCCAACATCCCATGGCAGCTGCTTTAGCAGCCACTTACAGGTTTCTGGACTTTTTTCTTCCTCAAGCCTGGCAGTAAAGGTAAATCTTCCTGATGTCATCTTTACCATTTTCATAATATTATTTCCCCTTTCTGTAATTTCTAAAGCAGCATACCTAGTCTGGACCAGACACTTCTTCTGAATATGTATCAGATATCTTTTTTAAATGTCCTTTTATATCTTCCTTTTTTATGTTTGCTGCTTTGGATTTTTGATTTTGTTTTAAATATCAATCATTTTATGTTTATATTAATCTTTTTTATCTGTTTTGTCAAGTGTCTTTTGTTATTTCGTTAACTTTTTCCTTTATTTATTCTTATTTTTTATGCATTTTTACAATTTTATTTTCTCTTTCACATCATTCTTTATTCTTTTTGTTTGTTTCAAACACACAAAAACATTTCATATTTTCCTCATATTAAGGATTAACAACCGGCTTAAAGACAGGTGTAAACCATTCTTTTCATAGAATGAATTTAACCATTGTTCCTATCACAGCCTCTTTTATAAAAAAGAATTTCGCAAAACGAAATTCCACGCCATAAATACATCGCCTAAACGATATTTTACATCTGCATTAGCGTGCATATGCCTCAGAGAGCTTTTTGTCATATAGGAAAACCAAAGGAGTGCGCATCCCCTGGAGTTTTTTCCTTTATAAGAAATTGCATCCTATAAAGCAAGAAAGAATCCCTCGGTATGAATGCTGTTTTTTAAAACACTCTTCATCGAGAGATTCTTTTCTAACTTTTACTTATGGCTATGGGCTGAAATGCTTTTGTTCATGGTTGTGCATTTTTCCTGCCCATGAAGGTTTAGTTACAGAAGTATAATAACCGGCGGAGTCTTATGTATTTTTTCTGCTCCATGTTCAGTTACATAATAATTATCATTAATATATACGGTCTGATTATCATCAATTAAATAAGGATGGAGGGAGCAGTTCATACCTGCCCGAACTTTCATCGTTTCATTTCCATTTTCATTATATGCCATAAATGCAGGCCGTTCAATTAAATCATATCCTTGAGAATGCCCGAACAGACGTCCCTCCTGGCTATAGCCCCTTTCTGCTACAAATTTATTATATTTGGCAACGATTTCTGTAGAATCACGTCCCGGGGTAAGCATATCTGCAGTCAGCTGCTGCCCTTCTACTGCCACATCCCAGGCATCTTGAAGGACTTTACATGGCTCTCCGAAAGAAAAGTTTCTTGCAGATTCACAATAATATCCTCCTGGACCTGACACTTCCATAAGGAGCGTGCCATAATCCCCTTCCTTCATCCTTCGGTTTGCATATTGGAAGGTGGACATTCCACAGGATTTTCCCTGTTCTGCTGTTCCCATGAAAACCAGATGTTCTTCACTTCCTAAATTCATCAAAAGCTGGATTACTTCAGCTCGGATCTGATATTCCATCATGCCAGGTTTTACGATAGCTGGAAGAGCAGCCCAGACCTCATCATGGATTCTTGCAGTCTCACGGATAAAATCCATCTCCTCGTCGCTCTTCAATGCTTTTATCAAATCAAAGTCATCTGTAATATCCACAAATTCTACCTGAGGAAATGCATCCAATAATGTTTTCATCAGATCAGCAGTAATCATAGCGCTGCCAATATAGCCTATCCTCTTTGGGTTCCTTTTCCGAATATAATCTTCAATTAATCCGCTCTCCAGGCGGCTGGTATAATTTAAGGTAGGTGCAAAAGGTGCATATAATACTTCTTTTACGCCCCTCAAGGCCCATTCCGGTATAAGGCATGCACTGCTTCTAATCAGCGTCATTTCCTCATCAATCGGGAATAAGACTGTAGTATGGAAGTTGTATTCTGCCGGTATATCTGTAAACCATCTGACATAACCGCCTAAATGCATATTGCTTCCCTGTGTAAAGGCAAAATCTAAATCATATCTGGCAAGGAGATCCTTCATTTCAGCCCATCTTCTTTCCAGCTCTCTGTCTGATATTGCTTTCCGAATTTTATCATTCATTTATGTTTCACTTCCTTTCCTATCAGGTTCTAAAGATAATCTGCTCTGTTTTATGCAGTCGCTGTGCTCCCTCTGGCTTTATCAAATAACTCTCTGCGCAGAAGCAGGAAATACACGCATCGCTTATCTTCACATTAACAGCCATACACATATCTTTTTCAAGCTTCATAGTCTCTCCTGGCTGTATACTTGGCCTTTCCATATGGTCGTATCCCTGTCCATACGTAAAAAGTCCCTGCTCCTTTTCATATCCTTTACGTTCCAAATACTGATTATATTCTGAATAAATCAATGCCGTATCCATTCCAGGTGCCAGCCTCTCTGCCAGGAATCTCTCTGCCTCACAGGCTTTTTCCCAATTCTGCTTCATCTGTGTTGTCGGTTCACAGCCAATTGAAAACATTCTTCCGATTGTAGTATATAAACCTCCTGGGCCGCTGGATGAGATACGCACATACATCTGTTCTCCCTTTTCCAATTTATCATTCTGGAAGAAAGAAGATACAGGGATAAACTTTTCACCAGCCGGAGCATGTCCGATCATAACGATCATTTCTTCTCCGCCATGATCTGTAATAAGCTGCATGATCTTCGAACGGATTTCATAGCAGCGTACACCGGGCTGCGCAATTGCCGGAATATACCCCATAACCTTATCTTGGAGGGCTGCTGACTTATGAATAAATTCAATTTCATCTGCACTTTTTACTGCCCGCAATTCATCAAACATGGAAGAAGCATCTACAATTTCAACACCAGGAATATTTTCAGCAATATAGCTGTAATAATTCCAAAAGAACATCTCCATGCCTGCAATACCGATTTTTTTCGCATTGTTTTCCTTTGCCCACTGAACCACAAAACGCCCTTCCCATGTATGGGTAAAGTTAAATGGTGAGAAATAGGGCGCCGCTGCATATGGCCGTCCAATTCTTAACAGATGTGACGGCGGATACAGATCAAGAGGCGGACCGCTGCACGCAATATACTGTACTTCTCCTTCTGCCGGAAGGATGGTAGACTGAGGATAATTATTTTCTGCTATCGTATCCGTCAGCCACCGATTGCATCCTCCTAAGTACTGTGTGATGTTCTGTGCCACAATACAATCTAATCCAGCTTCTTTCATCTTTTTCTGGAGCTCACGGGACCGCCGCTCCAGTTCCCCTCTGGGAATTGGCGATTTCAGCCTTTCATGATATTTTTCTGCCATCTTTTACCTCCTTTAAAAAAATATTCTGCTTCTGATGCCATGGGATACCAATCAACATCAGTGTGATAAATTCATTATACTAATAAGGCAGCATTCTATCTGTCCCATAAGGTACACAAATAAATATTCTAATAGTTTTCCCAAGCTGAGAATTCTGATATCTGAATCCTATATGACAAAAAGGAGCTGTTGCAGAATAACCATTTTATACATGATGTGGTAAAAAATACTAACTTTTCTACCATATACTGTATAAGAAATCTATTCTGCAACAGCCCTCTCTTTCAAATGGCCTATAAAACCCTATCTGCAAATCGCAGCAAGGCCGTCATATTTAAGAATCTTAATACTTCCTCTGTTCTTTTTAATATATCCTTCCTTTTCAAACTCATTTAATGCCTCTGTAATTTTAGGGCGTGTGGTTCCGAGAAAATCCGCAAGCTGTTCATGGGTCATGGTAATTACATTTGTTTCTGTTCCTTTTGTATGTACACCGGAAACCTGGAAATTAATCAGCAGCCGGGCCAGTTTCTGCCTGGTATTCAACCGGATATTCTCAGCCTGAAACTGAAGTGCACGCATTTTTTCTGCATTACACTCAAGCAAAAACATCATCAGCCTTGGATTCTGTTCCAGCATTTTCTTTATAGTAGAGGTAGAAACAACAAATACTTCCGTATCGGTCAGCGCTTCTGTTGATACAATGCTCCCTTTATCATCAATGATTGAGGTTTCTCCTGTAATTGATGGGGCCTCTAAAATACATATCAGTTTTTCTGAACCATTGCTAAAATATATGCAGTTTTTTACCCTTCCTTTTGTGATACATACCAGGCCTGCCTCCTTACCTCCCTGGATATAAATCACATCCCCAGCTTTGTATTTCCGCTTCATTCCCGCCTGAATCAGCTGCTGCCATTCTGCTTTATATTGCTCTGTTTTATTAGAAAACATAAACCCCTCCAAAAAACCCATTTCTTACCAAAAACTTTTCTTTTTATTATACCTCTTCCCAAAAAGTTTTCAATATTTTTTCATATTTCGACAGAGTTCTATGTTTTCTATTTTAAAATCTGACAATCGTCTCTCATTAGTACATTCTAAATGCTAAAAAGCCTGTCCTTCATAATTTTTTTCGATTGCACGAATCATCTGAGCAGTAATCTCTAAAGCCGGGGTCTCAATTCCATATTTTTTTGCTTCTTCTATTACCGCTTCGTTCAGACACATAATTTCCGTTTTCCTTTTTTTCATTACATCTAATGCCATAGATGGCAAATGGTGTTCTACAGCCTGACTGACCTCCATCACATATTTCAGCCCCTCTTCTCTGGATATCATGATTCCTTTCGCTAATGCGACATCGCTGATTTCATTGATAATCCGTTTCAATATTTCAAAGGATTCCTGTGTATTGACCAGCTGTCCCACCCGCAGGCGGAGAATGGCACACAATGTATTTTCTGAACAGTTAACCATCAGCTTACGCCATATTTTCTCATTTACATCTTTGGTAATCTGGATATTAAAGCCAGCCTTCTGCATAACTTTCTCCAGTTCTCTGGCTTCTTCACTGACTTGATCATCAGCCGCCCAAAAATAGGTTCCCACATTTTCCTTCGTTGTCAGCTCGATATGCCCTGGTCCCTTCATGTCACTGGTATATGCAGTGAGGCCATAATAAATCTGATTTTCTGGAATCTCCTTTTTCAAAATATCCATACATCCCAAACCATTTTGAAGAGTAAGGACCACTGTGTGTTCTTTGATACATGCTAACGCATCTTTAAGTGCAGAATCCATAAATGTATATTTAGTGAAAAAAATCGCTGCATCTACTGTTCCTATTTCTTCTGGATTAGTTGTAGCTCTTACCTTTACATATCTTTTTTCTTCTCCGCGGCTCATTAATAAACCATTTTTATTAATTTCACTGATATGGGCCTCATTTACGTCATACAGACACACATCCGCGCTGCCTGCCAATATTCCGCCAAAAAGGCTTCCCATTGCCCCTGCTCCAATAATCGCTATTTTCATTGTACTGCCCCTTATACCCTTTCCGGCTCTTACCTCTTCTCTGTTCTGTAACCCCTATTCTTTCTGGATTGCCAGCGCTATTCCGTATAGCCTTTTAATTTTTCTCCATTTTCAGGATCTGCCTTCAATACATTTTTCCACGCCTCATCATTGGCTAACTCCAAATATGTCTTTGCCATATCGTCAGGAAGAGTTATTACCTTCATACCTGCTTCCATTAATTTACTTTGATCCTCCTGAATCGCCTTTGCATAATATTCTCTCGCTTCTTCTTCTACCTCTTTTCCAGCTTCCACAAGAGCATTTTGTTGTTCTTCACTTAATGTTTTCCATACTTTATCACTGGCAAAGACTGCTACATCTACCGTATAAAACGCAGGCTCAATAATGTATTCTGACACTTCCTGCCAGCCATAATCCATGATACCGAAACTGGGCCAGCCATAGCCTTGAATTACATTTCTCTCCAACGCCTGGTAAGCTTCTCCTGCGCTGGTATTAACTGCTCCTGCCCCCAATCCTTCTACAAATGCCTGATAAGCAGGTGTAGCTCTGATTGTAAGGCCTTTAAAATCATCCAAAGATTTTATTTCATTCTTTGTGTAAAGATTGTAGGTCAATCCATTTGTCACAACTCCAAGATAATGTGCATTCAAATTTTGAACATACAGAGAATCTATAAATTCAAATCCTCCATTTGTCCTCATTAAATCCGCATCTGTCAATTTCATTCCTTCCATCACAGGGATATGAGATACATTATATGTATGTGCAGTCCAGGCAATATCTACCACCCCATTTTTAATGGCCTCAGCTAACTGATTTGCTGGAATCGCTTCTGGTCCGCCTCCCCACTGGATTTTTATGGTATGATTCGACTTTTCATCTACTTTAGAAATAAATTTATCCATATCTACCAGGTTGCTGTTATTTTCCGGCCATGCAGCAAATAATTTCAAGGTAACCTCTTTTGTTTCCTTCCCTGCATTTCCTTCATTCCCTGATACAGGCTCATTCTTTCCACCGCAAGCTGTTAAGAATCCCATACATAAGAAACAACATAAGAAACCAATCATTCTCTTCCTTATCTTCATTCTTTTTTCCTCCCTATCTTTAACTTAATCCCGGAAGCCATGTTACGATTCCCGGCAGTATCATAATAATGGCCAATGCCAGTATATCCAGAATCAAAAACGGAACAGCGCCAGCATAAATATCTTTCATTGTAACCTCTGGCGGCGATACCCCTTTCATAGTAAATAATGCCAGGCCCACTGGAGGAGTAAGCTGCCCAATCTGAAGACAGATCAAATACAACACTGCAAACCACACACTGTTAATCTTCAATGTATTAACAATTGGCATAAAAATTGGAAGTGTTATCATCATAATTGCTGTCTGTTCCATAAAAAATCCCAGAAGAACAATAATAGCAAGCATAATTATCAAAATGATAACCGCTGAACTGGAAATCTGGAGAACTGCCACTACAGCTTCTCTGCTCGCTCCAGTCAAGGCAAGAATCTGGCTAAACCCTGCTGAACCGGCGATAATCATAAGAATCATTGCTGTTACTCTCAAAGAACTTACCAGGGTAGACAGCACCATTTTCCAACTGAATTTTTTGTAGAAAATAGTCAGGATATAAGAGCCGAGAGCGCCTAGTGCTGCCGCCTCTGTAGGAGTCGCCACCCCTAGGAATATTAATCCCATAACCAATAAAAAAATAAATGCCAAAGGCAGTAAATCCTGAAGGATTGCTTTCCATTTTTCACTGGCCGTTGTTTCCTCTGCCTCATATGGAGGCGCCAGCTCTGGTTTTAATACGCAGGAGCCAACCACATAGCCAATATATAATAACATAAGCAATATTCCTGGAAGAATTGCACCAATCAAAATCTGTCCTACTGATATTCCGGCAATACTGCCTAACAAGACTGCCAGTGAGCTGGGCGGTATTACCATAGCAAGTGCGCCGGAAGCCATAATAGAACCTGCCGTAAGGGATTTATTATATCCTCTTTTTGTCATTTCAGGTAACATCAAGGACCCGAACATAGCTGTATTTGCTACTACTGATCCACTGAGGGCAGCAAAAATTCCTCCTCCAATCAGTGTAATGACAGAAAGACGCCCTGGTACTTTTTTAACAAATTTTGAAAGGGTATCCAGGGTTCTGGAAACAAGGCCCGATTGATAAAAGACTTCTCCCATTATCATAAAGAAAGGAATTGGCGTCAAGCTGAACTGGCATACCTGGTCATACATTCCAAGAATAAGCTGCCTTAGACCAAATTCCCCCATAAGAGCATAAATCACTCCGGCTGCAACTACGATAAAACTAAATGCAATCGGAAGGCCTGTAAACATAATCAAAATCAATCCTATAAATACCAGCAGTAAAATAACGTGCCACTCCATTTATGTTTCACCTGCCTTCCATAATTTGAAATCCTCTGCACTATTGCGTAAAAACTGAATCGCCATAAAAAAGCTTCCTATTGGAATTACAATAATTAGAAGAAATTGAGGAGTTCCCATAGAATCCATTACTTTAATTTTATCCTGGATATTTGACAACGTAACAATACATCCCTGCCAGAATATTACTATACAGATAATCCCTCCTGCTATATCTGTAAGCATATTCATAAATAGCTTTTTCTTTTTACTCATAGCCTCTAAAATAATATCTACAGTAATATGCCCCCTTTGCTTCAAAATCCACGGCGCACCCAGAAATGTAATATAGATCAGACTATATGCCGAATATTCAATTAGATTGGACATAGGATCATGAAATACCACTCTGGAAAATGTAGAATAGCAGATTGCTATCAGCAAAAAGCCTAATGCAATACCTGCAACCATTGCAAGTATATTAAGGCATGCGTCAATTATCCTATTAAATACCTGCATGTACAACACCACCCCTTCTTTTTTTAATTTTACTTTTGTATATATCCTTCTCCTTTTTCTTGATACTTTAGGATATCATAGAATTCTTATTTCTTATGTTCCGAAGGGTACATAAAATAAGAAAAAGCTGTATGTCGTTTTCTATATACAACATACAGCCCATCCGAATCTTTCCAAAGTTAGTTGATTTGTCGTTTTAATTCAAGCCGCAGCAGTTTGCTTCTCAACATTTCAAAACTGTTGCGGCCATACATGATTTGCTTGATTGCTTTTAGTTTGTTGACACTTCCCTCTGCCAATCCGTTGTTATATTCGAAACGTATGGCATTTCTTACCGCCGCCATATCCCTGCGGACTCCATTGATAAAGCTGTCCACTTCGTCTACTTCCAGAAGAGAGGCTTCCCCAAGCCATTTATCCCGTTCGGATTCTTTATGAGAAAATAGAACTTCTTTAAACCCTTTTACTATATCATAAATCTTTCCTATCATCGGATAGGTACCAATTACTTTATCCAACTGTTCCCGGCTGATGGTCTTTACCTCGTCAACAGGCCGGTAAAGCAGACGGATCAGCCACTTCCTCTTCAGCTTCTCGCCCTTTTCCCCATTCATGGACGCTTCTTTCCTCAGTTTCCCCTCCCCTGTGGCAAACATCCTGATCGTTGCGTCAGTTCCATCATATCCTTTCTGGCGGATACAGAACTTGTATTTAAAGAGATATCCAAGATTTTATCAATCAGGCGCTTCGTCTTTTTCCCTTTTGGCGCCAGAAAGCCAAAAGATTCCGCAAAAGTAGTATGGCTGCAATCCAGGTTCCGGCAGAACATTTTTCTGTTCCTAAGGATAATCTTTGTTTTCTTTCCCATCATTGGAAGATCCTGAAAGCTTCGCTCGTACACACTATGGCGCTTGGAAGACAACTGGTTACAATAAGGGCATTTTACCTCCACGCGCTCCGATTCTACATATATGAGCAGTTCTTTGTCAGTAATTACATGTCTGAGGTAATGCAGGCCACGATCAAGCAGCTTTATAAATTCATCCATAAGGAGCCTCTTTTCCGCAGTTTTACTCTCTATATATAATTCGGAAAAGTATTGTTTTCAACTAACTTTGGAAAAATGCAAAAAGTCCTTTACAAAACGTGTCTGGAGAACGCTGAAAAAGGATCGTGAACAAAATCAGTGGCTTTCCTGAACAAAAAGCAGCTCTTAATTCTATCTTTTAAACATTCCATAATAAAGTCTCTTTGCTCACATGCCTCATGCGAGGCGTGACTGCAAGGCTGGGAAGACACGAAAGGCATCCTATATTTCTACTCACACGCCTCATGCGAGGCGTGACAAGGGCAACAACCAACTGTTATTGACGGATATAATTTCTACTCACACGCCTCATGCGAGGCGTGACGAGATGGAATTGTAGAGGGAAACTTGGAACCCGATTTCTACTCACACGCCTCATGCGAGGCGTGACGTCAGGACAGCAGTATCCGCTGCACGGGATGAAAATTTCTACTCACACGCCTCATGCGAGGCGTGACCTTTATGGAATCATATATTGCCCGGATGAAGAATATTTCTACTCACACGCCTCATGCGAGGCGTGACAATATACCGCAGATGGATTTTAACGCCTTGAATATTTCTACTCACACGCCTCATGCGAGGCGTGACTTAACAGATTTACAACTTTTGAGATGGAATCGTAATTTCTACTCACACGCCTCATGCGAGGCGTGACCAATTCTGGCCGCTGTCCTACTTTAGCAATAATAATTTCTACTCACACGCCTCATGCGAGGCGTGACGATATCCTCCTCCGTCTCCTCTTTCGTCTACAAATTTCTACTCACACGCCTCATGCGAGGCGTGACATGCCAGGCGTGAGGGAGGATCCTGGACAAAAGAATTTCTACTCACACGCCTCATGCGAGGCGTGACACAGATTTACTTAACTTTTTAGGATGGAATTGTAATTTCTACTCACACGCCTCATGCGAGGCGTGACGGAGAAAATGTTTTAGATGATTTTTGCGGAACTATTTCTACTCACACGCCTCATGCGAGGCGTGACATGAAATGCGGGAAAGATTTATGCAGGCATGGGATTTCTACTCACACGCCTCATGCGAGGCGTGACGGGACGTTCCGGCGGAAGAGGGCCGGATTCTTCGATTTCTACTCACACGCCTCATGCGAGGCGTGACGATATCATCCAGCCTGTCAAGAATACTGCCTAGAATTTCTACTCACACGCCTCATGCGAGGCGTGACCTATGAACAGTTTCAACAAAAACGAATACAACCATTTCTACTCACACGCCTCATGCGAGGCGTGACCGTTTGTCTTGCGCAAAACGGAATAATTGATGGTATTTCTACTCACACGCCTCATGCGAGGCGTGACACGATTTACGCGAAGAAGGGCAAAGGATCTGGAATTTCTACTCACACGCCTCATGCGAGGCGTGACGCTTTCCGGGTTATTTTTATTTTTAGGCAGATTGATTTCTACTCACACGCCTCATGCGAGGCGTGACCTATCAGGGTTTCCGTCTCGTCTTCCAGCCTGTCATTTCTACTCACACGCCTCATGCGAGGCGTGACCTGGATCCTGACAGCCTGGTGCAGTTTTCCAGGATTTCTACTCACACGCCTCATGCGAGGCGTGACATATTTGTGTGATATAGTATAACCATAGCAAGGATTTCTACTCACACGCCTCATGCGAGGCGTGACTGAGGGGCTAGATGTGGTGGTGTGGATTGCATTAAATTTCTACTCACACGCCTCATGCGAGGCGTGACCAATAAAAAGGTGGTGGGACAGTTTGTGGCAGAATTTCTACTCACACGCCTCATGCGAGGCGTGACGTTGTAATGCTATCACCAGATTATTTCACAAACAATTTCTACTCACACGCCTCATGCGAGGCGTGACCCCCGTCCTTCTATTCCGTCCACTGGGATATACTGATTTCTACTCACACGCCTCATGCGAGGCGTGACCCAGGACAAATATAGGTCTTTGTGGACTGATGGATTTCTACTCACACGCCTCATGCGAGGCGTGACAAGAAGCGGAGGACGCTTTTGCCGGCAAGGATAAAATTTCTACTCACACGCCTCATGCGAGGCGTGACGGAAGATGGAAACACCACAAAGAATCATATATGATTTCTACTCACACGCCTCATGCGAGGCGTGACGGAATTTCAAAACCATCACCGTCACACCTTGGCATTTCTACTCACACGCCTCATGCGAGGCGTGACTAATTCTGATTTTGGGTGGATAGAAATGCCGATTATTTCTACTCACACGCCTCATGCGAGGCGTGACTTTAATCGCCGCACCATTTCACAATATCCTTCTATATTTCTACTCACACGCCTCATGCGAGGCGTGACCGGGGAAGGGAGAGACTGTCCGCGTCAGCTTCCATTTCTACTCACACGCCTCATGCGAGGCGTGACTTTTTTCGATTAATGGGAAAACTTTCAAATATATTTCTACTCACACGCCTCATGCGAGGCGTGACAGCGAGGGAATAGATGATTTTATTAATTTCTTCATTTCTACTCACACGCCTCATGCGAGGCGTGACGCACCCTTTTCCATGTATTCATCATATCCGGCATATTTCTACTCACACGCCTCATGCGAGGCGTGACTCTGCCAGTGCCGGAAAAGCCTGGAAGAAAACAATTTCTACTCACACGCCTCATGCGAGGCGTGACTGTCAACGAACCGAGAGCGGATGCATTGCGGCATATTTCTACTCACACGCCTCATGCGAGGCGTGACGGCGGGTATAGTGGAAGTAAGCTTGACCGTCCGATTTCTACTCACACGCCTCATGCGAGGCGTGACGATTGATGGCGGTATTTTCCATGATATGCACCATATTTCTACTCACACGCCTCATGCGAGGCGTGACTATCATTTTCCCTGGGAGTGGAATCGACCACATAATTTCTACTCACACGCCTCATGCGAGGCGTGACTCTGCCAGTGCCGGAAAAGCCTGGAAGAAAACAATTTCTACTCACACGCCTCATGCGAGGCGTGACTGTCAACGAACCGAGAGCGGATGCATTGCGGCATATTTCTACTCACACGCCTCATGCGAGGCGTGACGGCGGGTATAGTGGAAGTAAGCTTGACCGTCCGATTTCTACTCACACGCCTCATGCGAGGCGTGACGATTGATGGCGGTATTTTCCATGATATGCACCATATTTCTACTCACACGCCTCATGCGAGGCGTGACTATCATTTTCCCTGGGAGTGGAATCGACCACATAATTTCTACTCACACGCCTCATGCGAGGCGTGACATTTTCTGCCCGGTAGGCTTATAGACGAACGAAAATTTCTACTCACACGCCTCATGCGAGGCGTGACGGAACTATCAATTTCACACGGTTTGACGATTCGATTTCTACTCACACGCCTCATGCGAGGCGTGACCCTGTACTGCAGTATTTTCCGGCACCTGGGCCATTTCTACTCACACGCCTCATGCGAGGCGTGACGCATGAGGAAGCAAGACTAGCCGAAATGAATCGATTTCTACTCACACGCCTCATGCGAGGCGTGACCGGAATGATGGAATATTGCATCCTCATCCAGAACATTTCTACTCACACGCCTCATGCGAGGCGTGACGCTATTCGCAATACAAAACAGGAAAGGAATATATGATTTCTACTCACACGCCTCATGCGAGGCGTGACCCAGCCGTTACTATCATGGTTCCAGCCGACATTATATTTCTACTCACACGCCTCATGCGAGGCGTGACTGTTCTTGACGTTTACGAGTATCTGGGCGATGCAATTTCTACTCACACGCCTCATGCGAGGCGTGACTTTAATATCAAAAATGGAAAACCTGCGCAAAAGCATTTCTACTCACACGCCTCATGCGAGGCGTGACAGTTACAACAATCTCATTGTTCATGGAACTTAAAATTTCTACTCACACGCCTCATGCGAGGCGTGACGGATTGCATGGGTACAACTGCCGACACTCACACATTTCTACTCACACGCCTCATGCGAGGCGTGACGCGTGTTGCAAGGCTACCGGCTGCACATGGAATGATTTCTACTCACACGCCTCATGCGAGGCGTGACTTTGTTACGATTCCGGTATGGCAGATACGGGAAATTTCTACTCACACGCCTCATGCGAGGCGTGACGATATCATCCAGCCTGTCAAGAATACTGCTTAGAATTTCTACTCACACGCCTCATGCGAGGCGTGACAACGCGAATCTGGAAAAAATCCTGTCTGTCATGGATTTCTACTCACACGCCTCATGCGAGGCGTGACATCTGTTTGTCAAGGTAAAAATCTGGTATCCCATGATTTCTACTCACACGCCTCATGCGAGGCGTGACAAATGGGGGATTCGGCGGCTTTGGCGGCGGATTCGATTTCTACTCACACGCCTCATGCGAGGCGTGACGTTTTTTATTTTTTACAAAGATGGTACAAAATATTATTTCTACTCACACGCCTCATGCGAGGCGTGACCTCTTTGACTGTATATCCCAATGCCCGTTTTAAATTTCTACTCACACGCCTCATGCGAGGCGTGACGAGAAAGCGTGTGCGTTTGGGTATATCGTGTTGATTTCTACTCACACGCCTCATGCGAGGCGTGACCCAGTTGGCTTTTCTTTCTTTTCCTTACCAGCGAATTTCTACTCACACGCCTCATGCGAGGCGTGACCGGAATCAACAAAGAACGATACAGACAGCTCACAATTTCTACTCACACGCCTCATGCGAGGCGTGACCTACGTAGGCCAGGTCTATGGCCCAAATATCCCAATTATTTCTACTCACACGCCTCATGCGAGGCGTGACCTCTTTGACTGTATATCCCAATGCCCGTTTTAAATTTCTACTCACACGCCTCATGCGAGGCGTGACTGAATTATCTGACGCATTGTCAGGGAATGCCCTAAATTTCTACTCACACGCCTCATGCGAGGCGTGACGGAAAAACAGAGAAGCACAGCAATGTATCTGTAAAATTTCTACTCACACGCCTCATGCGAGGCGTGACGGAGGGATAAACCGGAGGACGATGGGAACAAAGATTTCTACTCACACGCCTCATGCGAGGCGTGACAATAATGGTATAATATACCGCCAAGCATCAGGAAATTTCTACTCACACGCCTCATGCGAGGCGTGACCCTCGCCCATCCCTCCAGCTTTACCAGTCCTTCAGATTTCTACTCACACGCCTCATGCGAGGCGTGACCAGGGCAAGCCGGACTGGACGCTACCAGACGATAATTTCTACTCACACGCCTCATGCGAGGCGTGACGCTGATTGTTTATGCGATCTATAGCAGCAGGAAGATTTCTACTCACACGCCTCATGCGAGGCGTGACAGTCCTATGGCGTTAAGAAGGGGGAATAGTGCATATTTCTACTCACACGCCTCATGCGAGGCGTGACGAAATGTCCGTTGAAGTATGTAAACAGATTTATGATTTCTACTCACACGCCTCATGCGAGGCGTGACCGGTGCCTTAAGGGCAGATTTCCGCAAGGCTGATATTTCTACTCACACGCCTCATGCGAGGCGTGACGGGATTCGTCCGGGAAGAGTGTTATTTATTTTTGGATTTCTACTCACACGCCTCATGCGAGGCGTGACTAATTCTAACGCCCCTCCTTTCCTATATTCTTTATTTCTACTCACACGCCTCATGCGAGGCGTGACGGTCAATCTGGCTTTGATTCATAGTTGTGCGTGTATTTCTACTCACACGCCTCATGCGAGGCGTGACTTATCGCAGGAGTATCCATCAATATACATTTTGTATTTCTACTCACACGCCTCATGCGAGGCGTGACCTTAGCTTCGCAACAGCCTTTACACGCTCTTCAATTTCTACTCACACGCCTCATGCGAGGCGTGACGACTGTATCTCAATCTTTGATAATTTCTCTTTGATTTCTACTCACACGCCTCATGCGAGGCGTGACTGGAAATACTGCATATGTCAGTTGCGGCACTTGAATTTCTACTCACACGCCTCATGCGAGGCGTGACCGCTATATCTTGTATCTTTTAGCAGCCACCCCTCTAAATATCTGGGGCGGACTCTGTTACTTTTTTATTTTTTCTTTCTTATGCTTCCAAAATACTGCTTTTTTCAGGCGAACCTATCCATGTTTTTGAATCATCTGTACTTCGCCTATTTTCATCTCAAGCAAAGCTCTATTTTTAAAACCGCTGTCTTGACAGACATATTAAAGTTTCCCTGTTTTAACACAAGCAGAACATCTAACATCTCCTTTCTGCAGTATACCAGGATCAGATAATAATAACGCCTTCTGGATTGTATGTTTTTTTAGCACCAATGTGTTCTATGCGTTTTTCCCAATGATTGCCAAGATAATAGAAACGCAGGCTATCCTGTTCCGTATTAATCAGCCGGATCAAACGGTCTTTCAGCTTTAAAAAAGCAGAATAATCCAAATCAGCTTCAAACACAGAATTCTGAACCCGCTGTGCGTGATTTTGACACTCCTTTGCCACCTTACGCAGCCTGGTTCTGCCTGCGGAGTCCATTGTGCTCACATCATAGCTTATCAATACCATCATTTTAATCACCTATTTCTGCAGAAATGGAGGATAGCTTTCTATATCGCCTCTTACATATTTTGCCAGCAGGTTACTCTGTATATATGGAAGAAGGCCGAGAGGAATCTTTTGTTTCAAATAGGGATGAACCATATCTGAACGCTTCTTTTCCTGCCACCGTGACAGCACTTTTTTTCTTCCTTCACTGTTCAGCCATACAGCTCCTGAAATCTGTCTCTCAAAATCTTCCTCACTAATAATTTGAAGATTTAAAAGGGTAAGCACAAAACGCTCTACAATACAACGAACCTCTTCTACCAGGTCACAGGCCAGCGAACTTCTTCCACTTCTTAAGGCATGGCAGAATCCTATGCAGCTATCCAAACCAACGGTCTCAAGAGCGGCGGCAAATTCTGAGGTTGCCAATGTATATACAAATGACAAAACCGCATTCACAGGATCTAAGGGCGGCCTTTTTGTACGTAGTTCAAAAGTCATAGATACTTTTTGATTGGTAATCAGTCTATCAAAGATTGAAAAGTAAGCTTTTGCGCAATTCCCCTCTATTCCTACCGCTTCTTCCACACTCTGAGCCTCAAATATTTTATCAATACCTCCTGTTAAAATATCCACAACATTTTTTATCTTTTCATCTTCCCTTAGCTGTGCATTATCGTGAAGACTCCTTCGTATCAACTGCCTTGTATTGCTAAATTTCGCTGCCATCGTATTCCGGGTAAGTGTCAGTCCCTCATCCCGGAACTTTTCAATCTGAGCAATTCTTAAAAAGACATTTCCCTTTGTCTCTCCACAGACCTTTGCAAGAAACCTTCCCTGGGGGGAAATAAAATTAATAGGAATAATCTTATCAACGCATTTTCCCATCAAAGCTGGCGAGCAGCCAACATAATTAAAGCATACAATATTCTCAATATTTTCAAAGGGAATTCTCAATTTTACTTCGCCGTCAATTTTACAGACGAGATTCTCTCCATCCAGAGTCAGATATGCTTGTTCATTCGTAACATAAATCGTATTTAATAGTCTTCTCATGCCATTTTCCCCTGCTGCTTATTCTTCAAGCGTTTCAATTTCTTTCCGCAAATCTCTTATCTTTTTTACTGCAGGCATACATAAATCTTTCATAGAACAGCCGCTGCACTTCTGCCCTTTACGTATTGCCGGAATCCTTCCCTGTTGCAGATACATCCGCATTTCCTTCAGCAGACTTTTAAGCCTATTGTCATATTCTGCAAACCGCTCCTTTACGGGGAGAGACACTTTCTTTTTCACATCTCCATAATACAGGGCGCACGTGCAATCACATTCGAATACATAATCCGCACATAGTTTTTGTGCGAAAACCTGCATGAAGTCATCCTCATGATACTCCTCTCCCTTTGGCTTTGTAGGCTTATATTCTACAACACAGAGCTTATATTTCTTTTCACTTCCCGAAATTATAATTCCCTGTTTATCCTCTGTCAGCTCCAGGCAGTCGATTACGCCATATAAATTATAGCCTTCCCCGTCATGATATACGGGGACAGATGTAAATATTTTCTTGCCTCTGGAAGTATAGTGATTGTCCGGATCATGAACACGAGCATGCATTAAATTAGCCTTTGTTACGAATCCATTTTCTTCCCACACCCTGCCAATCTCCAAAAGTCCCCACCGATGGGGACAATACATATAATGCTGAATCGACCTGATTGCTATTTCCGGCGTGCTCATAACTTTTCAATCAATTCAACCCCTTCTGGCATCAGCTCATCTACAGTAATTCTATAATCGGTAAATGCACGAGGCGGAATATCTTCTTTTAAATCAACCTTAATCTTTTCAAATAATACGTGTGAGGGACAGTTTCCCAGCTCACTGTTATGTTTAAACACATATAACTTGCGCATACACATTTTGCCTCTGGCAGCGCTGTGGTCATGTTCAAACATATTAATGATAGCTTCCCATAACACCTCGATATCTTCCTCTGTAAAGCCTGCCAGTTTATTTGCCAAAGCCGCAGACACATAACCCTCTGCTCTATAAAGCGCATAGGGGATAATGCTTTTCCTTCCCATCTCTGTTTCTCCTGTTTCTTTCCGCTCCTCTGTAGTACGGGCCTGACGGGTAATCGTTACATCCTGAGTATTCACTGGCGATAAGCTTCTGGCAAAGTTAATTTGGACTGGTCCCCGGACAATTCCGCAAGGGTCATCTCCTGTTGACATGACAGCGCCGAACATGCGGACATCATAGTAATTCTCGCACATATAATCACGGGCAATCCTTACAGAGTCCTGATTTTTTCCCTTTTCCTTTGTCTTTAATTCTTTTTTTTCATAGGCTTCTGTAAATTTTGCATTTAAAGATCTGTCTGGCTTTACCAGGATATTGTAGCCTTCTTCCCCTTCTTTACAAAGCTCCACGTAGTTTCGTATTTTTCTTTTCAAGCACACATCCGTAATATAGCCAAATCCCGTTTCCACATCCACACGGGGCGCGTTTCCTGCATCTGGGTCTCCATTTGGATTTCCGTTCTCCACGTCAAAAAGCATTACAAACTCATATCTATTTTTAATTGCCATTCTCTTTTTCCTCCATTTCTAAATTCTGTGCAGAATCTTTCTTTTCAAAGAAGCTCTGGTATTGCTGATAATATCCCACGATAAATCTTCCCTGATCCGCAATGGAAAGAGTATCCGGGAATGCCCCCTCCAAAGGATTAATAATTTCCCCCATTAATTTCTGATACGTTATGGCATATTTCACTTTATTCAAATGATTCTGCGCCAGCCTTATCAACTTTGGAAATACCATGGACGGTTTTGATGAGGCAGAAGCAAAATATCCGTCTTTAATCGTCCGATTCAGAGAGTTTCCTGATGCTTCCTGCTGAAGCTTTTCCAAAACCGCAAACAACCTGCCGCATAGATATGCCGGTGTTTGATTTTCTTTGTCCAATGCCATCTTTAATTCCTCCTTTTTACCATTCCTGTTAATGCAAGCTTTAATAATTCCTGCCCGAACCCGGCTTACCTTACTGTCTCCATCTGTCTTCACCCTCCGCACTGCTGTCTGGAGAAGGAATCCTGGATAAGCTCCTCCGTATATGACAGCTTCAAACAATTTTGTCATCAAAGCTGCAGGTACGGTTTCATTTTTATTTTTCGGTGAAGTCAGTTCTCTTCTTATTTTTGCAAAGGATATGGGACGCATGTTCTGGGAAATCTGCAGGTCCTTTTGAAATTTTGCAATATTTCTTAACATATCCCCATACTTTTTCCGGTAGATAAATTTCAGTGCCAGCCTGGAGGAATTAGGCTTAAAACCTGCCATATAAAAGTCCACATTTGGATCTATCATATCCAGAGAGTCCAGCCTTCCTTCCACGACTTTCCCTGTCTGGCTGTCTTCCAACAGCTTTTTCAGCATACTTTCTGTCTGTTCCCCATCCATTTTATCAGACTGTCCATAGAACATATCCCTCATAAAATCTCCATATATTTCATTGGTATCTATGGCCCAAAAGACTATCGTCATATCGTCCATAAGAATCCTGTGTTTTTCACTCCCCAGGAAGTAGTTCAGCGTTTCCGTATACTTTTTCATTACCAGTTCTGAAATATTGCTGTTATAGGACTGTTCCTTTCCATAGGATTCTTCTGCTTTGTTATTAAATCCAACTAAAACGCTTCCTGTAGCAAGCCCCCCGTAAACTCCCTTGATCTTATTATGGACTCTAGAAATTGCTGCTCTTTCTCCGCTCACTGCGCATTGGGAAACTGCCTCCCCCTCATCTTCTGATTCCCTTTCCCTGCGTCTCTGTTCCCATCTCATTTTGATCTCCGGCTCCTGATGAAGAAGCCGGTCTGGTTCTCCTGAAAGACAGAAAGCAAAGCCGGATTTGCTATATGCCTTTCCCAGCCCCAGTAAGGAAGCATTTTCTGTCTCCTCTTCTGGATTCCACTGAAGCAGAAAGCTGCGGTATGCGCGGATTAAGGGCGAATCCAGCCCTTCCAGAAAATCCAGATTGGCGGAAACAAATGCCTGGTGGGATTTTTCTGCTTTGTTTGTCCTATCTCTCGGCGTCAATGCCCCATTGTCAAAATTCAATCCGAAAATATATAAAGGCCTATGCTCAATCACATTCCCATCAATTCCCGGCTTTTCCGTCCTCTGGGGCATGATTTCATTACGGGGAATCCAGGTTTCCTTTTCCTTGCCTGAAGGAGAAGTCGTTGTCTTTTTCTTCTGACAGTCTATGATCCCATCCATTTTTCCATCGGCAGTCAGGCCGATCTTATAATGTATTTTTACATTTGAATAGCCATCAGGAAGGATGATGCTGCTTCCTGTTTCAGCAAGCATATCATAATAGTCACACAGTGCTTTTATCAGCATTTTAACTCCTCCCTGTACTTTTTCACATCGATGACTCCGTTTATCATATGAGGGCGGTAATAGACTGTCGATGCTTTGTCTGAAAATCTAGGATTCTCCCAATCTCCGTTTATCGGCCTTCCTTCATCCAAAAATACAACCCTGTAGTTCATAAATCCCAGGTCCACATCTCCCATCTCCAAGATCTCACTGCTGATTTCATCCATATGAATTTCTTCTGTCAGCTCTATCCTTCCTGCCGGAAATTCACTGCATCCCAGGCAGGGAGTGCGGAAATACTGCCCCTTTTCCAGCCGCCTTTTTATAATATTAAAATGTTTGTTTTCTCCGTCCTTCTCATCCTCATCCTTCAAACCGGTCAGCTCAAAATGAAATTCCACACCGTATTTTACATTTTTTAAGACCAGAGAAGCTCGTTGATTTCTGGATTCTGAAGCATAAATACAGGGATCTCCTCCTTTCCCATTCATCTGGCTTTTCACCGAACTATAAAGAATCTTATCCTTTACTTCATTGCGCCGGATATTAACAAAATCAATGGGATGAAATACAATAATTTTATCGATTATGTAACGGATAGCCGGCTTCCAGTATATACTCTTTAACATCCCTTCCAAGGCCCCAGGCGGCGGCACATCATAACTCACCCGTTCTACCTTTAGTTCTGGTCTGGTGAAGCAGGCATAATCCCCTTCTACCATGATTTTAAACCCATATCCCACAGGCTTTTCCCTCCTCTCATTCTTTCATTCAACCATATAATCCTTTGCTTCAAACGTAACCCCTATTTCTGGATTATAATAATCCATATTCGTAAGGCAGAAAATACCAGTTCCAAAATCATCTGCTGCATGCTGGCGGCATAGATCCTCCAATTCTCTCTGATATAGGGAACATGCATAAGGCTGCAGCTTCCTGACTGCTCCCACACCTGTATATTGAAGGGTTTCCACCAGCTTTCTGCTGTCTTCATCCTGCGGCACGACAAGAGATACCATTCTGGAATCAATGATATCAAACGCTTCTGCATATGTTTTAAAAGGAATGGAATCCAAAGATTTACACTGGTTTGTAATGGTATGGCTTTGAATCGACTCCCTGTTCATATCAAATAAACGTCTGTAATATTCCCTGATACATTCTGGAGAAGAGATATCCTCATATTTTTCCATCATACCCCTGGCAAGGCTGGAACGCTCGTCCTTGGCCGGCCTTTTTTGGATATGCTTAAACTCAAAAATGTATACTTTGCCTTCTGCTCTTTTCCCTTCCCGGTTGCATCTTCCTCCAGCCTGCAGGATACTATCAAGTCCGCTCAGTTCCCGAAATACTCCATGGACATCCAGATCTACCCCTGCCTCAATCAATGAAGTGGATACAATCGTAATCCTCCTGTCCTCTGGAATATCCGTACAATCAGGAAAATCCTTTTCCAGCCGAAGCAGCTCTGCCTTTATGTCATCAATCACTCGTTTTCTGTCAAGAGGCGTCATATAGGTGGAAAGATGATATTTTCTGCCTCTACACTCCTGATAAAGAGCTCTGGCCGCCTTCCGGCTGTTTACGATCACCAGGCTTGACGGATATGCTGCTGCCTGCTCCGCCAATCGTTCCTGCCCGATTTCTCCCAAATATTCATAACTGCATGTTTGGAACCGCTCAAACAAAGAGGTATCCTCGATTAGATTAACAATCTTACTGTTTGGCAAGGCATATCTGCTGATTAATTCTGAAAAATCCGGCATAGTAGCAGTAAGGAACACAGCCTGGCTGTTCAGATATTTTGTGATATAAGCAACCGCTTGAAGACAGGGCTGAAGATAATCCTGAGGCATCATATGGGCCTCATCAAAAATGAGGACAGCATCTGCCATGTTATGCAGTTTGCGCAGCTTCCCCCGTTTATTGGCATAGATGGATTCAAAAAACTGAACTGCCGTAGTAATGATAAATGGGGCATCCCAATTTTCCACTGCGCTTTTTGCCGCCTTACGGTAATCTTCACTGCCATTTTCTTCATTTTCATAAGAAAAGGTTGACTGATGGCGCAGAATTTCTGCGTCTCCCTCAAACAGTTCTCCAAATACGTCAGCCGTCTGATCGATGATGCTGTTATATGGAATGATATAAATAATACGTTTTTTATCCTTTCTCAAAGCCCATTCCAGTGCCAGCTTAACACTGCACAGGGTTTTTCCGCTTCCCGTAGGCATATTCATCAAATAAATTTCACCATCTATTTCAGACCTTTGAAAAGCCTGCTGCTGCAGAAGGGTCCTGGCCCTTTGCAGGTCTGTTTCACATACGAAATGGCCCAGTTTGTTATTCACCCTTTCCAGACAGGCAAAAAAGTCCGCCTTCAGAGGTCGTTCTGCCGCATTACCGCAGAACTCTGCCGTATCCAGAGAATCCGCATCAGTCAGACAGGAAAAACAGTATCTGGTTAAAAAGGCAAACTTATTTACAGCCATTTCGCGGTTTTTGCAATCCTTCATAAGAAATTCGATAACCTTCTGCTCATCTATCTCAGGAATCGTCAAATCTGCTTTATATGCACTGAAATCTTCAAATTTTCGGTTCATTCTTCCATATAGAGTGGGCATATCTTCCGTATCATTTGGACTTCCCCCATCCGGAATCCCCGAATGATGTCCTGCAATACAGTATTCCATCATAAGGCCCAGAGCGTTCGGATATTTTTTTCTAGCCTCCAGAGCGCCGCAGATAGAATGCTCTACGTGAAGCTTTCCACCATCTATCCTTTTCTGGAAGGAATCCTGATACTTTCCACTGTCATGGAGCAGTCCCATAATGGATACTGCTTCCTTTAATATAGGGATTGCAAACTCACTACACTGTTCAGCAGTACTCTCACTATGTTCCTTTATAGTCTGAACTTCCTGTGTGTCTTCGTTAATATGTGCCTTATATTGCCTTTTCATCTTTTCCACCTTTACTATCTCCCCTCGTTTTTGATTGATGTTTAGCGTTCTTTTCTTTTAAAGCTCATATGCAATTCTCCACTGCCTCCAAAAAATTTACCGGACAAATCAAAGGCTGCCTCAGTGACCTCTTATATCAAATTCATGAAAAATAGTGTCGTTATCTCCCCATGAATAAACAATATAATAAGTACCCTCTTCCACAATCGTCTTAAATTTTAATTCTCTATGTTCTATGGCCTTTACCTCTGCACCTATCTGATTTTCAACTATACATTCCCATTCGTTTTCTGCAAAATTCAGATAATATTCTTTTAATTTCTCCAAAGAAAGCTCACTTTTAATTAATATTGCTCCAAAATACTGCATTCCATTGCCATTTCCAACCAATTTTCCTGCTTGATATACTTCTTCAACAAATTCAGTATTATTTGGAGGAGGCAGATCTGCAAGTTCATTTGCTATTTTCTTTGAAATATTATCATTTACAATTGGTGCAGTTATCCAAACAGACAAAACAATAAGCACTGCTGCTAAAACAATAATAGTTAATATTCTTTTCATTTATATCACCTCTGCTAGTTCCCAAAAGCGAGTATTTTTTCCAAATATTGCTATATTTGTTTATATTCTAACATAAAGATATTATATTTTCAATATTTTTCTTTGTTTAATTGGATTATATATTTTTTAAAAAATCAAAACAGCTATCTGCTCATTTTCCTATAAGCAAATAGCTGTCTCTTCCCTTTGGGAATTTTATCACCCAATGAAACAATTTCTACTCACGCATTCTATATAGAATGCGACTGCATAATTTTCTGCCCTTTCTTTCTCTTCCGCCCTTATTTTACCCTATAAATTCTTAAAATACAATCTAAAACACTCACATCGCAAAATTTCCTGTTTCCGTCAGAAAATTTCCCAAACCCATGCTGGATCTGTTGCCATGTAGACGATGCACTTATCATCGGACGCTGTCCCAACAAGCAAGTTTATGCGTCACGTTTGATGGAAAATAATAAGGCGTCTGCCCCGATTTATAGGGATGAACGTCTTATTTGGTGGTGATTGAAGATAAATGGATATGGATTTGAGGGAAAAATATGCTATGAGGATATTAGTATTTAGAGCGTGATTTTACACGATACACCCACTTCGCACCACAAACATACGCTCTTTACAAAACATTTTAAATTCTGTCACTGTAAGGTAAGGATTTTATATACTTTTCCATATAGATAAAATCTGGCGTTCCATCTTCTTGGCTCGGTAACTTTATTACTGTCTCCTTCATTTTCTCTATAGTCCATTTTCTTCCATAACCAAAACGATATTTATTGGCTTTAATCACAGTTATGAGAAACATTGCAATATACTTGTTCATTTTCCAGAAATCTTTTGCATATAAAACATTTACATCATCAGATGCCCAAAATGGCTTTGATTGATAAAAAGCTTCTCCAACGCTTCCGTTATAATTAATTGTAATACAATTTGGCTCCCAACTATAATTGACCTCTATTTTTTCTCTAACGCCATTATTCTCGCTGACTGCTCCCAGATAATTCAAATCCCCTGGGATCATATCCGCTTTCGTTAATCTTTTTCCCTTTACAAACTGGAACAGAGAAGCCATTGGGTAGCCTTTCCAATCTGTAGTATCCAACATGCCGGAACCTATGATTGTTGTTGAGACAGGTTTTATTTTAGCTTCTTTAACCCAGTCGGGCACTATATCTGGGAGTATGATACTCTTCAACGTTTTATTTGCCTGTCTTCCATAATTAAATCTGTATGCATTAGCTTTTATTGTCATGCACCAATAAAGTTTTTCATTCAGGGACATTTCTTTTTTAGGTGTTAAGACGTACAAATCTCGTCCGCTATAATAAGGCCGTGTTTGCAAAAATGTAGACAAGACGCTTCCGCCTGCTGCGCAGCTCAATGTTCCCGCTTCCTGTGGCTCTATACCCTCTATTTTTGCAACTTTAGCCACGACGCCATTGTTTATTGAAGTTCTGGCCACGAAATTAATTCCCTTATCATCTTTCCAATCCATTTTTTCACAACTGGACAATTCAAGATTTACGCCATATTTCACATCAAACAGATCACTGACCTTCATAAAATTCACCACTCTTTATCAAATACGCCAAATAATCATTTACAGTCTGCTGAAAATCGTCCTGTGTTAGTTTGGAATAATCAGTCTGCATATATGCTTCACACAGCCATTCGTCCTCATATCCAACACAGTGCCTTGCAGATAAACCAACAACAACATCTTTGTTCCTGTATAACTTCAACCATTCCTTTTCGATACTTTCCCACTTTCCAAAAGCATCGATTCTTCCTAATTTTTTGCGTTTTACAAAACCGTCATCTTTGCAATAACCAAAAAAGGTTTCTTGTGTACTGTCATGGGGCGTATGCGCCGTCCAGACCATGACGCATACATTTGTCCCTGTGGGATAGAAAATATCATCAGGCATGGAAAATACAGCCTGCAATGTGTTTTTCTTCATCAGACGCTCCCTGATATCTCTGAACTTTGTACCGATCGCGCAGCTCATCGGGACAACAACAACCCCCGTTCCTCCCACTGCGAGAATGTCTAGCAAATGTTCAACAAATTCCAGTTCAGCAACATCTTTCTGTGAATATGGCGGGTTGATTAATCCTATGTTTATATTTTTGCTTTTGAGCTCATCTGTAATATTCTTATTGAAACAATCGCCTTTATAAATATTCGACTTTCCGTCTTTACGGATAATCATATTTGCAATAGCCAATGTATAGAGTCCATCGTCAAATTCAATGCCATATAATCCGCTTTTGCGGATATTCTCAATTTCTGCCGGATTTGCATTTCTAAACATTTTGCTCATAGCAGTCACCAGAAAAGAACCGGAACCACAACATATGTCAACCACTCGGCTGTTCTTATTTACTCCTGCTAAATCACACATGAATTCCGTTAAATGCTGCGGCGTCAAAACAATGCCTAATCCGCTGCCGTCTCCGCCTGAGTATTTAATAAATTCATGATAAAATACTCCTAAAGCGTCAACCGCGTTGTCCGCATAATCCATCATTGGCTTAATTTTCATTTCCAACTGTTCAATATACCAGGTAATAGACTTGGAATATCCTAATGGGATTTCTGCAAATTTTGTATTATCCTGAAGAGTACTAAAAACCTGTTTTATATAACTTACCCTATTACTCTTGATATCACTGTCTTTGAGAACATTTTCTATGGCATTTTGAATATTCTGCATTACTAATTTATAGGATGTTAGTGAGGAATAACTTTTTGAAAAATCTTTATCATTTAACGCAAACATCAGTGTACAAGGGGCTACAAACGATATAAAGAAATGTTTCAGATATGCAGAGTGGAAAAGTCAGATTTTCCACTCTATTTTTACATACTCGCTGGTTGCGCTGATTGATGAAATCAGGCCGTCCGTGGCTTTCCTCTTATCCTCAAAACTGATATTCTCCCAGTCGTCCAGATAGCCGGACAGCAAATCAATCTGCTGCTGGGAAATGGTCTCCACGGATAAGTCGGCAATCGCTTTTGCAATTTTCTGGCGGCGCATGTCCAGTTCCTCGATTTTCTTGTTGGCGTAGGCAAGCAGGGTAGCATTTGCCCCGGTCAGCGTATCAAGGAGCTTTTCAATTTCCGCCTCTACCTGTGCCAGCTCCACTTGATAGGCGGTCAATTTCGGGTTGGCCTTTTCCTCACCGCCCCGAAGGTGTTTGAAATCCCGGAATTTCTCTCCCATAGCGGTAAAAATGAACTGCTCAAATTCCACTTTGCGGAGAGTGCCGCATCCCGGACAGCCCTTGTGGTCGGACCGTTTATTGCACCGGAGGTATTCATAACCGGAAGGGTTGCGGGTAACTTTTAAAGCGTAACCGCATTTTCCGCATTTGACCTTTCCGGCCAGCCAGGTATTCCGGGCTTTCCTCCCGTTCTGGAAGGTGGTGTTCGCCATGAGCTTTTTCCGGCATTTCAGCCAGGTGTCAGAGGAGACAATCCCTTCATGGGGAGCGATAACAAGTATCTGGTCTTTCAGGCTCCTGTCCTTGTCCTCCTTCACGTCCCGCCCCTGGTAGAGATAGCAGCCGTTTGTCCCGGCGAAGTCGGCGGCGTCATTGACGACTGCCGGGTCCGGCACCATCATTTTTGTGCGGATGCCTTCAACCGTGGTCGGCTCCATCTGGAAACCGTAGGGGGCCTGGCCGCTCATGTGGAAGCCTTTCAGGCACCGGGAATAGCAGGCGTCCGTGACGCGCTTCTGGATGGTCTCCCGTTCCAGCTGGGCGAACACAATGCAGATGTTCAGCATGGCCCGCCCCATTGGGGTTGAGGTGTCAAACTTTTCCGTGGAGGAAACAAATTCCACGTCATACTCCTGGAACAGCTCCATCATGTTCGCAAAATCCAGAATAGAGCGGCTGATCCGGTCCAGCTTGTAGACGATTACTCACCGTACCTTCCCTTTGCGGATCTCGTCAAGAAGTTTCTGGAACTCGGGCCGGTCGGTGTTCTTCCCCGAATAGCCTTTATCCTTGAAAATCTTGCAGCTGCCGCCTTTCAGCTCATACTTGCAGAAGTCAATCTGGCTCTCAATACTGATACTGTCCTTGCGGTCAACGGACTGTCTGGCATAAATATAATCTTCTCTAATGTTCATTGTAGGCTCCTTTCCTATGGGAATGGAGCTACCAACCTTACAAGTATATTATACCATTGATAGCCCCGTAGGGCAATGTTGCCGGGGGTCAGCGCCGGTCCTGGCGGTACTTGCTGAACACATCATACAGACAGCGCTCAATCTTTTTTTTCGTTTCTCCTTCTCTTTTGGGGAAAGCACTGGGGTAAGGCTTTCCAGCACAATGTTCTTTCCCTGGAAGGGGACGGTTCTCGTTTCTCTCTGGTAGGTTACGGACTGCACCATCTGGACCTCCTTTCCAAATCAGGGTTGAATCCGGCCATTTCCCTCTTGTCCTATGGGGAAACACGAAAAGGCAGCGCCCCGTAAAGAGCGCTGCCCCTTCGTCTTTCTCCGCGCTTCGGGCCAGTTTGTCCCGGGGCGCCTCCGCCTTTCATATACCATTTCATTTTTCAGGCTTTTTCGGTACACCTTAGAAATTATTTTTTAAAAATTTTTCCATGTTCCGAAGCCCACGCTCGATTGCCAGGCGCACCACCTTCTCGTCCACGCCTTCGGCTCTGGCAATGTCGGTCTTGCTCATGCCGAGGACAAAATGGGCGTAGATACGTTTGGCCTGTTTGTCGGGCAGGCTGGAAATGGCCGCATGGAGTTCCTGCATGGTGACTTTGCGCTCGTAAATCTCACATGGGGAGAGGGCGATGAACAAAGCCGAGTGCTCAATGCCGTCCTCCCGGTCAAGGGAATAATAGGCCTTATGGCGGTATGTACGCAGACGGTAGGCCGCCTCCTTGCGGTCAAACTCTGCCATTGCCTCCGCTACCTCGTCAGGCACTTCGATGAAAGAATCCATTGTATAATGTGGGTAAAAATCCCGAAGATTGATGATAGCCATGTTTACCTCCGTTTCGGTGTTTGATGAATGAGTTACCGGAACGGAGGCGGTGGGGAACGGCACCGGGGCCGGGCTTCGGGCCAGGTTGGCCCAAGGCTGTCCCATGAGAACAGAAAAACGCCCGGACAGCATAAAGCCATTCGGGCGCATGAAAGTATATTATCGTTTTTGGACTGAATTATTTCATGTCTATTGCCACAATTACCCTTCCAAGGGGGCGGGCCTTTTTTGATGGTTCAGACAGTTGAAAAAGAAATAAGGACACAGCGATACCTCCCAATGCTTTTAAGCATTTGATACCGCCATATCCTTGAAAAAGGGCGACATTAACACACCCTCCATATTCTCATTTTTGAAAAAGAAAACGGCGGCTTGAAATTTTTATTTCCAAACCGCCGAAAGGCTTGATTATTTCACGCCAAGAGCTCCATACATATGCCCGAATGGAGCCAGCGATATTTTCGAATAGCTCCAATGGTTCACAGAACAGATCCACCCTTACTTTTGCTTAGCTGCCCTTACTCAAATGGGGATTTTGTGTCAATGATGCGCCTTAGCGCAGGCGTTAGCCCTTGTCATTGATACAGAAGCACCAGTTGAGTATCCTCATGCTTGGCAAAATGTAAATGGATCTCAAAAGCGTACCAATGGCTCTCAGAACGTGAAATATTCAAGGCTACTGTATTTTGTTTGGGCGCACATTTATTCAGCTACCAAAACAACGGTTTTTTTTATTTCCCCGTTGGGTAGCAGTCGATTAACACCTGCATTTGTCAGCCCATACACAAATCTTTACAGAAAAATCAACTAGACTTGATTTTAGTTTTCATCATCTTCTTTCCAGCTATTCTGCCACCAGTCCTCATCCCAGGGTGTACCTTGCCATGTGTCTGACCATAAATTCTTCCATTCCTCTGGAAAATCTGATGAATCAAATGCTTCCATATTGAAAACATCCATAGAGTTTGAAGAATAAATCCCCATAACACCAGAACCTTTTCGAGTTACTTTGATGATATTATTTTCAGTACCATTTGTATACGAATAAGTGTCGCCATTTTCCTTGAAATCTTTAGGAGTATATATTTCTCCCCATTCTCCATTGTCAGTAATTGTTGTATTGGTATTTTTAAAATCATCTTTAGAAATCAGCTGAAAATATCCACTATTTGCAACTGCGTCTAAAGAACCGGAGAAACCTTCCGGTAAGACCAAAAAGACAGAAGCCATATTGAACTCACCAGTAATATTCCCTGATTTTATAAGGTCACAAGTAAAATGCGCACTGTCAATACTCAAATCAATATTTCCATAAGCAATGGCAGGAATATATAATTTTATGGTTTCATCATTTGTGTTCGTCCTCGTTTTACATGAAATGGATACCTTCCGGCTATCTTCCTGTTCATCAATTTTTACATCATAAACCTCACTGTTATATTCAGCGGAAATTTTGCCATCAGCTGCCGGTAAAACATTCACAGCACAACTACTTATATCCAGTGATAAGGAGGGATTATCTGTCAGGTTTGTTTGCACCCCGGAAGGGGCTGCTGCATGTGCCTGATCTGTGGCTGTACTTATTGTATAAATTCCAATAAAGGACGCTCCTATAATTGCACATAAGGTCAACATAACAGTTAAAACTTTAGCTGCTTTAGTTTGTTTTTTTAAATTCATAATCGCACCTAACCTTTCTTTTAATAATTGCTTGTTTTCACTAAGCGTAACGGCGGCAAGAGATTCCTTATACTTTCCAACTGCTGCCATTGCGTCAAGCAGAGTTTCGCCATAATCCTGTGCGTTATCATATCCCATTTTTGAGAGGACCGCTTCATCACAAGAAAATTCACATGCTTTTGTAATTTCACGCCTCATTAAATAAACAAGCGGATTGAACCAGTGCAGACAGACAGTAATTTGTACCAGCCATTTATAGAACATATCCCGCCGTTTGTAATGCGTTAATTCATGCAATACGATATATTGAAAGTCCTTCTCCGGAATATCTGCGCTTGGCAAAACAATGCATGGCCGGAAGAACCCAATCAGCAAAGGGGACGAAACCAATGGATTGACACAAAGCTCTACTGGTCTTTTTCTGCCAGTCTGTTCCGCGATAGCAGAAAGCCGGTCTAATTGCTCAATATTGGAAACCGGATGTAACCCGGCATTGACATATCGGAGAAAGCTATGATATGCCGTTATTTTTTGTACCAAAAGAATCAATGCAACCATGAGCCAGATAAGCCAAACATGATTGGCAAATAAAGACAGAATATCTCTAACCGGGTGATAGGATATGGAATTGTCTTTAGGTTCGACAGTATTCTGGCCTCCGTGTTCCATACCAGAAGCAGGAACATTGAAAGCATTTGAATTACCAGAGGGTAACGGCTGTTGCGGCAGGGAAACAGATTGAGTTATCGCCTGATCGATTGTCTGATAGGTTTTTCCCATCAAGTTTGTTTCTGGTCCTAACGGCAGTAATAGCCGTACAATAACAATGAGCCAGATATAATACTGCCATTGTCTGCTGATTTTGTCTTTGAAGAATCTTTTTCCCACAAATAACAGTAGTATAAGCAATGCTCCGGAAAAAGACATAGACAAAAATATTTTCAATAAAATGTTCATTTTTTTGTTCTTCCTTTCTCCAGGAGCTTTTTCAATTCCTCATATTCCTCGTCTGTCAGCAGGTCGCCAGAAATCAAATCGGAAACAAGCCATTTTGCGTCCCCCTCATAAATTTTATCCAGAAAGTTTTTAGTCTGGGTTTTGTGGTAGTCGCTTTCCGACACAAGAGGGGTGTATTCATTACAACGGCCGATTTTTTTCGCTTTCAAAAATCCCTTATTGACGAGCCGGTTTAAAAGCGTGATAAGGGTGTTTTTTTGCCAGGGTTTCCCTTTGGCCGCTAAATCTGCTGTAAGACTGGCAAAAAGCGTCGGTTTTTCTCCGTTAGCCCATACCACTTTCATAATTTCAAATTCTGCATCTGATATTTGCTGTACCATTTTGATTTCCTCCTTTAAGTATGACATCGTGTTATGTCTTAAGAATAACACGATGTCATACATATGTCAATTGGGTATTTTTAGAGAACATGCAATTAAGGTAATACTAAACATAAAATTGTATTTAATTCACATACTAACACCTTAAATATAAAATAAGTTTGAGTGATATTGTATGGAACATTATGAAGATAGATTTGATTTTCATGGTCTCGGGCTGGCGATAAAAGACGCCCGCGAGAAAAGAGGCTGGACGCAGGAATACCTTGCAGAGCTTGTGGGGCGTACGTCCCACACGATTATGAATATCGAGAACAAAGGGCAGTATCCGAGTTTTGGTGTTTTCGTCAAACTCGTCAGCATGTTTGATATTTCCGTGGACCAGTTCATACACAGTGACAGCGAGAATAAAGAAAGCCTTTGCCGCAAGCATATTGATGTGCTGCTTAACACCATGAATGAGAAGGAGCTTGTTGTCATGGAGGCAACAGCCGAAGACTTGAAAAAAGCCAGAGAAACGGAGGTTTCCGAGTAGGGGCCTCCGTTTTTGCGGCGTTTATCGCAGATTCCGCTAAATGGCAAGCAGGGCAACTGTGGCCACAGTTGCTATTTTTGACGTCCCAGCCTTCCGGCCAGAACGCAAAAATCTGCTTGTTGGGGAGGTCTCCGCTGCCGCTCCGGTCGGTGCTGGACGTGCGCCACCGGCGCACAGCACCCCCAAACCCGGCTTCGGGCCAACTTGGCCCGAAATGTCAGCGTCGCTTTGCTCCTTATATTAGCTTGAGGTTATAAAAATAGCAGAGGCTCATTATAATCCCCTGCTATTTCTGTACTAACATAATAAATTGATTTTTTGAAAAACTCTCAACGTCATTGAGAGTTTTTATCCTCATCCACCATTTCCGTTAATTCCTCAAGTTTCTTTTGTAAGATTTCCTTGCTGATTAGTTTCGTCCGATATTCGGAAATCATGGTTGGACTCATATTCCGGCTCAGGGCATATTCAACAACGTCCTCGTCCTTACTCTTGCAAAGAATAATGCCAACGCTGGGATTTTCGTGGGGCTTCTTTACATCCCGGTCTAACGCTTCAAGATAAAACTGCATTTTTCCCAAGTATTCCGGTTTGAAATCATCAATTTTCAACTCAATTGCAACAAGGCATTGTAGCTCCCTATGAAAAAAGATTAAATCCGTATAATAGTCGTTCTTTCCTACTTGAAGATGATATTCTTCTCCCATAAAAATAAAATCCCTGCCAATTTCCAGTAAAAATTTTTTCATGTTCTTCAAAATGGCCTTTTTCAAATCATATTCCCTATAAGGATCGGGCAGATCTAAAAACTCCAACATATACATGTCCCTGATTATGTTCGCAGGCGCAGCCTGGGATATGGCGGAAGGCGCTTTACCGTCTGATAGCATTAAACGCTCATAATATCCGCTGTCAATCTGCCGTTCCAGTTCTTTTGCTTTATACTTTTCCCGAGAGGCCAGCTTCAAATAGAATAATCTCTCTGCATCCGATTTTGTCTTTGACATGATATGCAAATTATTTGACCATGTATTTTCTCTTAGCAGAGTTCCTAACTCTGGCTTGTCACAATAAGTTTCAAAGAACTGCTTCATGCGCCAGATATTCTGTGGGGAATAGCCTCTAATCCCTGGTTCCTGCGTCAGAATGTATTCAGAAAGTGCCTTTACAGTAGAACGTCCCCAGCCATCCTGTACGGCCTTATTGGAAACAAATTCTCCAATTCCCCAATTAAAGGTCAATCATTGTGGCATTCACTTGATAGGTAGCTTTCCGGCGGGCATCTGCTATCATTTGCAGAATGGCATGAAAATCACTTTGATAGTTTAATGCTAAATCGTCCATACATTTCCCTCGTTCCGATAGTCTGTTGGGATAATTATATCATGGAATATGCTCAGGATGAAGATATATTTTTCCATTTAGAAAATATGTTATACCAGCTTAGTTTAAATTTTAATACCTTAGTGTTACGAAATACTACATAAAACAAGAGGCAAAGGTATAAAAATACTCAGCCTTTGGAAACCACGCAGATAATGCTTGAAACTAAACGGCTTCTATACGGCCAAATCGTAACAGCCATACTCCCTTTTTAATCATTTTTACCAGCTGGAAAAGAATATTTGGTTGATAATTCAAATACGTCAGTGTCATATTCAGCTTATCGACCTTCGAGCCAACTTGGCTCGAAGCTGGAGCATGTAATCATTACATTTCAGAAAAATGAAATACCGCTCTTTGGAAGAGCGGTAGAAGTTGTAGGTTGGCAGTCCATTTTTATTGTAATCTTTTGTACACTGAAGCAATCAATATTCCTGCAATAAAAATTGGCTTATGTGATTCAGTCACCTTGATTTCTCTCAAGGCATTATGCATGTCAATAGCAGTATTTCTAATCTCATCCAAGGAGTATGCCTTTTTTAGTCTGTTCCCCTTTATCAATTCCACATAATTTTTAGGCTCTAAAATAATATCTTTTGCTTTCTCCAACACTGTATATTTATCCTGTCCCCTCATCCAATAAAAAGTATCTACCTTCATGTTTTGCGTTGTTGTCCCACTCACAGCAATTGCAATGATATTATATTCATCCTTTAAAAATTTTGCATAGTATAAAACACCATCTACCGCAAAAGAATTCGGTCTGTTTAGCTTTTCGCTACAATGTTTTTTAGTGCTGTTTTTACACTCGACAACAATTAATGTATGAATATCGTCGTGAAAGGTTATGATATATTCTGGCTTTGCCTTGCCTTTTCCGCCCTGAGAATAATCTTCCAGCTCACATTCTTTTGGTTTCCCACCTGCCCGTTTCAATATCTTTTCGATTTTATCTATGTCAGAGACATCACCCTGCGGAAGAACATAACCAAATGAGTTCTTCCCGATCATACATTTCATTTCTTTTAGCGTCAGGCTTTCTGTATATTGTTCAATTGCCATTTCGCACATCTCCTTTTTATAGTTTTCTGCTGTCAATAACCTTCTCTGTTTACAAATAGACTCGCCTCATGAACAAACAAAGCACAATGTACGCCAATATCTGTTATGCATATTTTTATTATAGCATAAGCAACTGTAAATATCAATATATATTCGAACATTTGTTTGTATTCTATTTTTCAAACGTTTTATGATTTGTCGTTTATTTGTCTAACCGCCTGACTCTTCGCAATGCTTTATTAAAAAAGAAAAGTATAAAAACCAGCGTTCTTTTAATTTAAGAAATAGAAATTCCAGCACAATCTTATTATGGATATCACAGAATCAACAAAAGCGAGTGACACTCTTACGTTTAATTTAAAAGTCATTTATAAGATAAACATTACCTCTGGCGCGTGTAATCGCACCATATAATTTGTTTTTAGTAGATGGGGATAATTCAAATAATTTCCCAGCAGTGTGTTTCTTGGCAGTAGTTTTATTTAACATTACACATACGTCCTTATCCATTAATCTTTTTTCCTATATAGGGACTCCTTCCTCCAATATTATATTGGCTTGTATATTTTCATCTATATATAACATTGCGCAAAAAACTCTCTTAATGAATTTACTTCATTGTCAATTGCAGATATTGTTTCATCAATTCCGCCACACAGCTTTCCTCTGTCGTGTCCCTGATGGAAAACCCATATGCCTGCATGACTGCCTTATCGTTCTGCATATGCGCTTTTCGGAGTTCTGGCGGCATGGTAAGTTCATCGTATAGATCAGCAAGGCTGCTGTCGGGGTATAAGTTTCTCGCATCTAATATTGTCTGTGCGGTTTGTTTTATTTTAGCGACTTGGTCTTTGGCTGATTCCGGCCAGGGAAAATTATTGTAAACAACATCTTTTGAGTATCGGTAATCGCTTTTTAACCTTCCACAGACAGCACGCATCCAAGCCATATGAACATTTGATGTAAGTACGCCAAATTCATATAGACCAGCATCGGGAATAATCGTTGCTGAATCAGTTGGAATAACATCTCCATCTAAAAAACCTAGCGGAATATATCTTCTGTTTTGAGACGAGACTCTTGGAACAATAATATATCTTTGTGGGTTTTTAGTTTCCCTGAAAAGCGTTGGCGTATCTGCCAGTTTCTGCCTGTCGGGAGCGCCATTCAGCCGGTCCATACAGCACAATTCAACCCGTTTCATCACTTCCGGCATCTTTCTAATCTCTGCTGGACTAACACCTGCAAGCCATAAACAATACCTTTTTTTATTGTTAATATATTCAACCGCCCCTGTAAGTTTTTTGATATAAGCAGATGCATTAGGTTCTTTTTTTATAAAATCTTCATAGTCTTCAGCTTCAATAATTAAATGTCCGCCATCCGCTGGCCTGTTTCCCGTTGTCATTTCCGCCACAAGGCACAAGGGCTTTGAACGGCTGTTTATAAATACAGTCGGCGCATCCATTAGATATGGGGATATATTTTTTACTATTTTCACATCATTTCCATAAAATATCTTTTTATCATGTGAATTAGAAACAGCACTGAATCCAATAATAACACAGTGTACATGAGCTTTCAAATTCGCCTCACTATCCCATACAAATGTTCTGTGCGCAAAATCAATATGAATTTTAAACCTTGTAAACAACGGCCCCCATACATTGGCAGCTTGCTCACCTTGCGTAATGGAATTTGTGGAAACAAAAGCTGCTTTTATTTTTGTCCCCTGTATTAGTTGTGAAGCTTTAAAATACCATGCTGATACATAATCTATTTTGCCAGCAGTTTTATAAGGTTTTCCTTTTTCGTCAACATAGATAGATAATATATCTTTCTTTTGATTATCATTCTGCATGGAATAGCCTAGAAACGGTGGATTCCCCATAATATAATTCAATTCATTTTTCGAAACTATGTCTTCCCAATCAACCCTTAATGCATTCTCTTCTATAATATTTGCATAAGATTTCAATGGAAGAAAGTCAAGGTTCATATGGACAATATCTTCTGTTTCCTTCATCATCTGACTTTCTGCAATCCACAATGCCGTCTTGGCAACAGTTACGGCAAAATCATTAATTTCAATTCCATAAAACTGACCAATGGACACCTGTATTGGATTGAAAGCTTCTCCCAATATAATCTGTCCACCCTGCAACTCATTAAGAACTTCATTTTCCAACCTACGCAGTGAAATATATGTTTCCGTCAGAAAATTTCCTGAGCCACATGCTGGATCAAGAAACTTTAATCCGGCAATTTTCACTTGAAAGGTATTTAACTTTGCCTTTTTTGAACGTTCTACAGTAATCTTTTTCATTTCGTTTAACTCATTTTTGAGTTCGTCCAGAAACAGCGGATCTATGACCTTATGGATATTTTCAATAGAAGTATAGTGCATTCCACCGTTTCTGCGCGTTTCAGGATTTAAGGTGCTTTCAAATACTGCACCGAAAATAGTCGGACTGATATCTGACCAATCAAAATCTGCGCTTGCCTGATTCAAAAGCAGGCTTTTTATTTCTTCTGTAAAAGGAGGTATCTCTATCGTTTCATCTGCAAATAATCCCCCGTTGACATATGGGAAAACAGCAAGCATTGGATTGTCTTCTGCCAAATACTTATCTCTATCCTCTATTTTCGTGTCAAGAACCTTAAACAGTTCCACAAGTGCCTTCCTGAAGCCACTAACAGGAATCTCCTTCAAATAATCATGGAACATCATATAGGAACCGAAAATGCCCGCATCCTCTGCATATAAGCAAAATACCAGCCGTACACATAATTCGTTCAGGCTCTTATAGGACTGCGCATCCGGCTCTTTGTACTGTGCGAGTAATTTATCATAAAGTATACCTACGATTTCGCCAGCCTTAACAGATAGTTCCATCTCATAAGATAGTTCCCTGACATCCTTTTTAAACATAAAATCAAATAAAGGAAGTTTATTGCGCACTTCCTCAAGCAGGACTACCAAAGGCAGTTCATTTGGTTTATTCATATCATGAATTTCAAAAGACTTAAAATTACAGGTCACAATCCATAACGGCGTTTCATTTGGTATCATCCATTGAGCATAATTGCGGGCCTGCTCAAAAGGAGTACGCAAGTTTCCATCTGACTGCGGCATTTTCCTGCCCAAGTCCTTATCTATACTTTTTTGTTCTATTAAAACCCGCGTTTCCGGTATATAAACATCAATAAATTTCGTTTGATTATCCACTACCACACGCTTTTCAAAAACAATCTTCTGTGTAACATTTTCAATACCTAAAACATTACTAAGAAATTCAATCCAGAATCTTTGGCTATCACTTTTCTCGTCACCTATACCACGCCAGTCATTGCAAAACTTTGTAGCGGCAGTTCTTTTTTCCATTTCAGTCATAATGCCCCCATTTTTTTGAAAAGAGTATCTCCGAGAATTACCACTCATATTTTACCATAAATTTAGAGAAAACTCAGCAGATTCTCAATAATTTAAAAACAAAAACAGCTAGAAAAAAGCAGACAGCATGATATAATTAATTCAAATAACCAGAGGGCAGATTTCACTTGATGATTATTTATGGAGGGCAATCAATGAAGAAAATTGGGAAATTAGTTCTATCTATAATGGCAGTTGTTCTTTTGGCAGGATGTGTTGGGAAAACAGACAATGCAGACACTACAAAGGAAAGTCATGTTATAATGGCAGTAGAGACAAATGAATCTGTTGAGCATACGCAGAATAATACAAAAACATATATACAAAAGGCTGATGGAGAAGAATTTATTCCATATATTACGATTGATGAGAAGGATAAGACTTTTCTATTTTCCTATGATGTTCTGTCATCTTATTTAGCTGCTGGTACTTACACAGAAAGTCAGGGGCAGTTAGAATTAAAAACAGATGATGGAAAATATCGTTACATATTTGACATAGTAGATGAGAATACATTGAAATTTAATCAGAAAAATTCATCGGATATTCATAAAATCATGGGAGAGGAAATTAAGGATGGAGCAGAATTTGTAATTGCCCCATTATCTAAAAACATAACAAGTACAAATGAGCTTGAGGTTCTGGGCAGACTATATATTGACTTTCCCCAGACAGCAAACTATCAGGAGGCCATTTCCTTTATTCAGGAATCAGAACTGCCTTACTCTGAAAAAAAGGAAAACGGCAATAGACGCATTAAAATTGCATTGAAAGAATTTGATACAGAGATTGAGACTCCAGCTGTTAATACGTTTAAGGATTATGACTATATTGAGGTCAATTATATGTATCCTAAACAGGAAAATGACCGCCATGATGACTTGGATAAGTACTTTTTTGCAGGAATTTTTTATGTATCAGCAGAAGGAAAGTATCAGTTAGAGAGCCACGCAGAAAATACCTTTATTACTATGGACGGAGAGGTGATTGATTCTCAGATGAATCGTCAGGAACAAATGGATTTTCTGGAAAATCATAGGGGGCAGCCATAAAATAAAGGCGATTCAATCATATGATTTACTCTTTCTTTTCCAAAAGAAAAAGAGGCTGTTGCAAAATAATGGATTCATACAGGATATAGGGCGAATATTCAAATATTTTCACCATATCCTGTATGAGAAATCGATTTTGCAGCAGCCTCTTGATTATTACTATGAAAGTACCCTTTTCTGCGCAGCAGAAAACTGAATTCCGGTATGCCAATGCGTTTGCTGATTGATTTTTTCGGAATCAATGTCATCCGCGCAATCGGCTTGCCATTTCTCGCAAGATAAATAATCTCCTCTTGCTTTGTTTCCAGCATTTTTACCAACTTTGATAAATCCGTTTTTGCTTCCAGCATTTTTACTTGAGTCATACAACCACCTTCTTATAGTGGTTTTCTTTAGCCAGCCTAGCTAAGTATATTATATGCAATTCTTGCAATAACATTAAGAACTTGTTAAAAAATTTATAAAAAGTTCAATCTCGCTATGCTAGAGTAAGTGGATTTTTGCGAATATGGCACTTTTCTGCTGCCTGTTTTAAAGGGTGTATATCAACTTTGTATTTTAATCTTCCGAATACGGTGTAAAGGCAGCTGTATACTTCTCTTCTCCATCCTTTTCCATCCGATAAATGCCAGGGGACGGGGGGTTAACTCCTGATTCATATACATCCTTATCCGGCCTCATAGAAGCTGACTCTATAGCGGGCTGAGAGGATTTTCCTTGGCCCCCATATTTCGCATTATCAGCTTTTGCGGCTCGCAGCTCTACTGAAATGTTCTCCAGTTTTTCCTCCAGCATTTTCCGGCTCTTTGCTGTTGCCCCTGCGCTGTCAGTGCCTACTGTTTTCATCAGGAGTATCTGGCTTTGCAGCTGCTGTTGTTTAGTCTGAAGTTCCTTTACCTTATTGATTTTTCCCTCCTGTTTTGTAGTGGACTGTCCAAGTTTCCATTTGGTTTCCCTTCCTGACATCATAGTCAGCGGATTTACATAATTAGGGCGCACTTGCATTGACATTGTTTCAACCTCCATTTCAAGTAATAGGCTCAAATGATTTTAAGAAATCTTCCAAAGTATCTACACCATTATATCCAATCGTCCATGGAAGAAAAAGCCTTATTACACGAATGGCTGCTTCTGGTTCGTGAATGGTATGGAATGGTTTTGCTGGGTTTTAAGAGGAGCAGATCAGCACACTGATCCGAAATCTCCCATTGCTCAATTCCATTTCCACTGTCCCCTGATATTTTTCTGCTATCTGCTGAATATTTGTTAATCCTGTTCCAGTTCTGATTTTATGCTGTTCAGAGGCTGTGTTGACTGCTTCCACAATCAGAAACTTTGACCTCACTCTTCCAGACAGTGTTAGAAACCGGTTCTCACAAGTCTCCTTTGTACAAGCCGTTATCCCATTATCTAGGATGTTGGAAAAGAGAACACATAGGTCCATGTCCTCCATGTGAAAATTTCGAGGGATATGAATGTCAAAAATTACTTCGATTTGATTCTGCCTTGCATAGCTGAATTTCTCCCTTAACAGAACATCCAAAACCGCATTTCCTGTAGATACAGGCGAGAATAATGATTTGCTGCTAATATGCAATTTTTCTGTATACAGTTTTGCCTGTTCCAATAGTCCCTCATGGAGTAACCCTGACAGCACCAGCAGATGGTTATCAATATCGTGTTGAAAAGCGGAATATTGCTCATTACGCTTTTTGGCCTCTTCGATGTAAATTCTCTGGCTGTCTAACTGGCTCTCTAAAAGGACCAAGGCTTTTTCCTGTCCGGTCAAATCTATAATCTTGCAAAAAACCTCAATCGTAATAAAAACAATCACTGCTGCGCCAAGCATGATAAAAAGGATTAAAAGCCTCGTATTAACACCAAAGGATGACAAATATGGTTCAAAATCAGAGCGATCCAGTTTCAGACCATATCGGATTCCTAAGACAATAAGGGTACAAGGCAATAGGAGAATATATAGATATGAGGAGATTGGCTTTTGCAGCGTATGGAAATACCTCCTTTGAATCAGCCATAAAGCGCAAAAGAACAGCATATTCAATAAGAAAGGTACCAATATTTGCAGCCATCTTCCAACAGCTGGCGATTTAAGATTAACAGAAATCCAGGACATGGCAAACACAGAAAAGCCTTCTGTCAATGTATAGAGGGTAAAAATAATGGTAACTGGAGTTATCATTTTCAGGCCCTGGATTCCCAAAATAACTTTTGCAAAAAAGATCAGAAACAGGATGCTGAAAAGGAAGGTGCCCTGGAGCTGATAACAAGTAACGATCCATGTCACAAATCCATTCACTGCCAGCCAAAGAGGAATATATTTTCTCCCCTTTTTCTGTGTAATATAAAGCAAAAAATCAAAGATAACATAACTCACAAGGCTGTTTTCCAATATCCACCAAAGATAAAAAGGCCGTACCTGCATTACATCAGTCCTTTCCTACAGACATCCAGAAGTTTCTGTGTAAAATCCTGCTGTTTCCGCCTTGAAATCAAAATCCTGCCTCCATCTGCCATAGTCGCTGCGCCAGGTTCTTTGTCAGCTACATAATTCATATTAACAATGTAACTTCTGTGGCAGCGGAAAAAGCGCTCATCCAAACTTCCCTGGACTGAATCCAGCGTTCCAAAAAACTGAAATTGTTCTGTCAGGGTATGAATTGTAATTTGATGATTGAACGCTTCACAGTAAACTATGTCTTTAATCAGGATATTGGATGCTGCACTGCCGTTTGTAATCAGAATTGTCTTTCCGCGATCGGAACCAGCTCGTTTTACAGCCTTATCCATTGCCGGAAACAGCTTTTCAGCGGTTGCTGGTTTCAAAATGTAGTGGATTGCATCGAAGTCAAATGCCTGGAATACATATTGGGGATAAGAAGTGATAAAAATCACCTGGCTATGATTTCCATGTTCCCGCAGCTGTCCCATGATTTTCATTCCATCCTGTCCCGGCAGCCTGATATCCATCAAAATAATATCCGCCCTTTTGCCTGAAGATAAAAGATCTTCTCCTGTGGGAAATGTTAATATGGATACGCCAATCCCTCTTGCAGCCCCATACTCCTCTATCAGCTTACTTAGATTGGATACAAAATAAGGCTCATCATCGCAAATAGCAATTGTTATCATACCATACCTCCCACAAATCAAATAATTTCTACTTACTATGAAAGTTCTGACTTCTCGCTGTAGGCCTGCGCACTCCGCTGCGCTGACCGTACAACGCGCCAAAATGCCTGCTCTTGGCATTTTGTGTGCATCCCCCGGAGGGTTCATAGTATCCCCCATCCATGGTGGTGCGCTGGCCTTGCATATGAAGGTTTACTATGCTTACGCCTCTTTCTTTGCCTTCAAAAGGAACTCCTCCAGCCTGGCTTTTGATATCATCACATCCTCATGGGAGAGCAAAAAGCTTTTTCCATATTGATAGGACGGCACAGCTTCAAACCCAAGAGTATTCCAGGCCTGGGCATTATTCCCCTTTACAGCGCCAGCATATCTTTCTTCCTCAAGGGCAAGGAGCAATTCCTGTTTATCGATTCCGCATTCAGATCCAATTTCTGCCATAAGCTTTCTATCGTCAATCCGCTTTTTCTTTTTAAAGCAGGCTTCAAAGACTTTCTCATGAAACTGTAATACATTGCCGCCATAATCCCTCACAAACATCATAGCCTGACTCGCCACATCACTGTGCATCCATGGCTCTGGAAATGGGTGAGCCTCACATGGCCTCCACTCAATCCCTAGTTCTGGAAACCGCGGCAGCAAATCCAATAAATCCAGCATTCCCCTATAACAGTACGGGCAGGTATAGTCAAAATACACCTTCAAATCATGATTCATTTCTCATCCCTCCATATTTTTAATGATGTAATATCCTGTTCTTCCTCTATTCCACTTTCAGTAAACTGTCCCCATCTATTTTTACTCATTTTCAGACTATATGGTACATAAGGATTGTAACAGGTTCTAACAGACTATGCAATATAAGCGGTCCAGGTTTTGGAGAAGCAAAACTGCCGCTTTTCCGTTCACACCCCTTTTGATGCCCAAACCTATATAGTGAAAAAAGGCCTATTCCATCAGGAACGGCCTTGTCGTATAAGTTATACAAACATTTAGAATAAATGATTTGATATTGGTTGGAACTCCCGTATATATTGGACGTATTTCTAACAGGAAAAAATTCTGCTTTCCTTTTCCATACCTCCTTAATCGCCTTTTCTCGCTTACTTTCATTCCTGGTGATATGCAGATTCACGCGTATAAAGTTTTAAAGCTCTCCTCTCAATTCTGGGAAGAAAGGACTGCTATCGCTTCCACTTCCACCAGTGCATCCTTAGGGAGCTTTCCTACCTGAAAGCAGGAACGAGCCGGAAATGGAGAGCCGAAATGTTCTGCGTAAATCTCATTTACAACACTAAAGTTTCCCATATCACTTAAAAATACAGTTGTTTTTACAACATCGTTTAAAGTGCAGCCAGCTGCTTCCAGAACTGCTTTTACATTAGCCAGAGACATCTTTGCCTGATCTTCAATCCCTTCAGGCATGGTATTATCTGCCGGATTTACTGGAAGCTGGCCGGATACGAATACAAACTCTCCTGCCCTAATTGCCTGTGAATATGGTCCTGCTGCTGCAGGCGCTTTATCAGAATTAATTAAAGTTTTCATAATATCTGCCTTTCCTCTTTCCTTTATTTTTTCTGCTATATCTGATATTCAGACTGCTTAGGTAGAAAAATTATTTAAATACAGTCTGCTTGTTCAAAGCCTTTCGAAGTTTTCTTCTCCTCTATTGCTCAATCCTGTTTTTGCCCTGTAAGGATCATAGCGAGGCATACACCATCCTCTTCCCCTATATTTTCCATCCCGTTCCAGTCGCCGTTCATGCATACCATAACATCTCCAGGTCCCAAGACTTCTTCCTTATCATTAAAGGTGGCCAGATACTTGCCAGAAATAATATAATAGATCTCAAAATCGCCGGCTGGCGTACAATTCTGCTCATGGTACCCAATGCTGGATCCTGGAGGCATAGTAACCCTTCCAAAGAAGGACCCTGCATGCAATACATCTTCTGGTTCCAAAAAACGCTCCGCGTCTACATATAGCTTTCCACCACAGTTATGGTCATAATGTTTTGTTGGCATTTGGCCGGAATGGCGAATCACCCCTGTGTGTTTACTCATATAAATTCTCCTTTCTTTTTTCTTGAATTTTGTCATTTCTCTTTTTCCACGAATCCAGTACCTGTCGGAATCTGTATCCTTAATCTAACAGAATTCTTCTCTCTGTGTTTCTTTTAAAGCAAAATTCTGGTATACTGTTCTATTTTCAGAACATAAAGCTCCTGTTATGACTTAAAAATAATACATTTATTTATATTATTTTATAGTTGTCCTATCCATGATCCAGTATACTTTTTTGGGAAATTTGTCCTGTAGAAACTTCTAAAATGCTAACTCTTTACCGCCTGATCCGGCTAATAATCTGTGCCATTGTATTTTTGATTTGCGGATATCTATTGCAGCAAATCTATAGGGGCTGTTGCAAAATAATCAATTTGTGCAAGATATAGTTTGAAAATCCTGACATTCTTACCATATACTGTATAAAAGATCCTTTTTGCAACAGCTCCCTTTATTTATCTGAGAATGTGTCAAAACAGCAAAACATGGGCTGAAAAAATATGTTTACAATCATTTTCTCTGTTGTTATAACGATAAAAAATCTCCCTTTTCAGAATTATGTAACCATTGGACAATGATTTATCAATATACATTGTGTGTTGCCGGAAAGGGATTTCTTCATGTCGAACACATTATTGGCATTCTGCGCCAGTTCACTTTTGCCATAGCCGGATTCCAAAATAAACTGTGCAAATGATATACTGGCAAGGATGACGCTCTGCTTCATATTCGCAATAAATAAGGCTCCTGTCTTTGCAATCCCCTCCTTTTCAGAAACATTTGCAAATACAAAAGCCCGAATGCCTGTAAATGTATCCGCACCGTCCATCGCTGCCTTGACCGCTCTGCGGAATCCGTCCATCGTGTATTCCATGCGAAGCTGACTCCGCAAATGCTCCGGATCTCCATGGTTGCTCGCTACGCCCCGGCTGTGTCCTTCCCGATGAGAAATGATTACCCTGTCCACCAGCGGATCAAGATGAAACTTTTTGCAGAACATGGCAAGCTCCACCGCTGTTTCATACATCCACTTTGCCGCAGCGGTATCCGTACAGGTAAAGGACGGTATATTGGATACAGGCAGGCTCGCACATTTCTATGCCGACGTGGGTATCATTCGCCCCTCCTCCGCAGTGCCACCCACGAGAGCGTCTAGTACGCCGTGCCATCGTTTCCATCTTAATGAAGCCATGCACGCAGGCGCTCGTATAGTCCGTTCTGTTCCAACTGCTGAGAAATGCAGATGCCCTTGGCTATGGGCATCCCACGGAATGAAGCATCCGCCCCTTTACCGTAATCTTCCTCCCTGCCGTATAGCAGGAATTTCCTGCCAAAAATGACTGCACCAGCTTCATAATCAATCGTTTCCCTTTTCATTTCTCCTCCCGGTCATGAAGCTGCTCCAGCACCGCCTTCATCTTCTCCGGGATGGGAAGTCCCAAGTGCGCCGCATTCTCCAAAAGGCTCACGCCCTCATTGGAGATATAGAAGAAAATCACTGCAGTACGCAGCACGCTCCCTGTCCCGATAACCTGCACTTCGAGGATGTTGGCAATCCCCACAAGCAGGAAAATCAGCACCTTCTGGCAGATGCCTTTAAATCCTACCTCGCTGGACAACCTCTTGTCCGCCACCGCGCACATCACGCCTGTAACATAATCCACCACAGCAAATGCGATCAGCGCATACAGCAGACCGTCACAGCCTCCCAAGAAGTAGCCGAGCCACCCTCCGATGGCTACAAAAATGAGCTGGATCGTGTTCCAAAATTCTTTCATAGCGAAACCTCCTTATCACTTTTCTCGCGAGATACTACCTGTGAACAGCAGCAAATATGCCACATTCTCATAGTAGATGTATTCAAGCTCCAGAATCGAACCGATTTGGCCGACCTGTAAAGCTTTCGGTCGGCCTTTCGTAAATCGATTCATTCATCGATTCTTCTGTTTCGTTATCCTTAATCCAGCTTGCGGATGGTTATGGATGTGTTGGTAAACTGTCCATACATAGTCTCCGTCAACAGTCCAATCTCAACCGGTACGGCAGTTACCGTTATAAATGCGGTCCCGGAAAGATCCACCTTATGATCCGCCCCACTGACGGTCGCTAAGGAAGTTGTTCCAGGAATTACATCATGATTAGCGGTAAGATGCACACCGACCGGAACCGGCGGATTAGCAGTGGCCGAATTGGTGCCAACCGTATGATACGAAATCTCATAAGTTCCATTTGCCACCAGGTGATATATGCTCTAAGTGACTTGTTAATCACGAGATTTTCTCATGGTTAGTGAAGAACCCATTTAGAGCATATTTCATGTAAGGAGGCAGACGCTATGACAAAACCAAGATTACCCCGCTGTACGAGAGGCTCTCCCGTGACGATGAACTCCAAGGTGAGAGTAATTCCATCAGCAACCAAGATGGGATTTGTCAAGGATAATTTCTCCCTATGCAACTTGTTCTAAATCAAGTTGCTCAGGGAATATGCTGTTCCCTTTGATTTCACTAAAGCATTATAACGTAAGGCTATGAAGACCTCTACAAACGAATGGCCTAAGCTATATACTCGGTGAGACATTTATGTACTGTTCAAAACAGTTGTCATCTCCAATACTACTTACAGAGATTATTCAGCAAATGCTTTGAACAGGTCAACCATTTCCATAATTTCGGCTTCATATGTTTTATAATCCTCGTCTGCAAGCAGGGCATTACGTTTTTCTAGTGTAATAATATTTGCGTTTTAGACTGCATTACTCAGACTGCTCTTATATTCATCAAAATCAATTGTAGCTAAAATTACTTGTGGTAGCATTTTTATATCAGTAATCATGGAAAGAATCTCTTTGCTGCTCTCCTGGCTTGCCTCCTTTCCTCTTGGGGAATCCACAACAAGCGGAAAGCGGATAATTTGGATTTTAAAGTGATCCATCGTTTGAAATAAGCCAACAAACTGAGCCAGAATAATCTTATTTTCAAGAGTTCCTTGTGCCTTAATTGGAGCAAGGAGCTTTATATTTCCATCATAGGCTGGATTCCAAGCTCCTAACTTTATGATATTTTGTCGGGTGAAATCAATATACTGCTCCTCAATCTCTTTCCTATTTGGAAGTGATCGTAGTTCTTTCCTTATTTGGTTTAGTTCCATTTGTATTTCAGATTGACGGATTCCATTGTTTTTTTACTTCTGATTAAATCTATCTAGTGATTCGCTTATCCCACGTTGACGGGTATACATCTCGAAGCCGTCCATATCATCTACGAATGTAACTTCCAGCTTCTTGAGTTCTGCCATCAAAGAAACATATTGTTCCTTTTCTCTTAGCATATTTTCCTCAATTGAGGCGATAATCTGAGAAATATACTGCGTAACATAGGAATCATTTACATTCATGAAGTTGGAATGTACTCTGTTGTATATTTCATCGTCAAACAAATATCCACATCGTGGACAACTCTTTGATAATTCCGGATTCCTTTCCCTGGCTGTATGGGTAATCGTGTGATATTCTGTAATAACCTGTAGTTGATGTTGATGCTGTTCAAGTGATATTTGCAGTTCTTGAATCCGATTCCGTTTTTTACCTATATTGTCTATAAGACTCTTTATTTTATCTTTTGGAACTTTAATATTTCGGTCTAACTGCGCAATATCATCCGCCGGGACAAGCTCTTGCATTTCTTCTGATAGCGCATCAATAACATCCATAAGTCGATCTGCGCTCTTTTTTAGTGTGGTAAGTTCATCCTTCAAATGATCTCTTTGAGCCATTAATTCAACAGATTTTTTTGTATATATACTAAGATGATAGTACAAGGACTTCATTCTGTCTTCTTTTCTATACTGCTCCTGATTTTGGAAACTCCCATACAGATTATTCCAGCCATCGTCCTGGTCGATATAGTATGGCAAAAACGAAAACTATGTCTTCTAGGGGGGGAATACACACCAGCATTGCGGCATCTATAATTCTGGTAAAATCATTTTTAGAAACTCCTTTATATTTTCGGACGCTCCCAAAGTCCGCATCATCGCTCAATGCTTCATAGGACTGCCGCTCGGACATAAGTTCCACCAGCGTATTAAAAATGGGTTTTGCCATATTTAAAGTTATGTTGGGATATGACTTTAGCAAAAATTCGCTTAGATGTTGCTCCGCTATATCCCTATGCTTTGCTATAGAAAGCATTGTTCGCATGTGAACAAACTTGGATAAATCAACCTTATCTATTGGAATAGAAAGTGCTTCGCTTATTTTTTGCTTGACCCTTTCTTGCGTTGCCACGTCAATTTTGCTAAAAGCAGTCTTTTCACTGTTCAGAATTTGCTTCGGAATGCCGTCCTCTTTGGAATATGGTATCTTTAATACGCATGATGTTATAAGCCCAAGTTCTTCAATTACCCATTTGCCGTCTTTCAAATGAAGGTATAGTTTGGGGAGCCATTCTTCGCGAAGAACCGTATTAATTGTGATAACTTCCTCGCTATCCTCCTAATAGCGCCACTACCATGTCAGCAAAATACAAAACAACATATCTGCACTTTCCCAGCCGCACCACATCCTTTTTCTTCAAAAAGGTATCAAAGAAATATATGCTCCCCCATGCCTCTATCGCCATGATACAGAATGAAAGTATCCACAATGCCATGATCACTCAGCCCCCTTAAACAATGTGTACTGCCGCTTCACTTCCGGGTACCTGGACTTCGGCACGGATATCTCCTTCCCCGTGGTCAGGACCATGACATAGCTGCTGAGTTTCCCAATGTACCTCATGTTGATAAGGAAACTCTGGTGTATCCGCACGAAGCCCATTCCCGCCAGTTCCGCCTCCAGCTCATCCATCTTCTTATAGATGCTGTACGTTTCCCCCACCGTGTAGAACACGTTCTTGTGCCTGCTCGTCTCAATATAAATGATGTCATCCACCCACAGACGCACGTTCCCCTCCACGAAGCCGAACTCCACCACCCGCTCCTCCCGCAGGATGTCATCCACGCACTCCTGCAGCGTCTGCTCCAGGTCATCCTTTAAGAGGAACCGGCTGGCCTTCACCTTGTACCCGTCCAGAGCATAGTTCACATAGGCGGTCACCAGCACGATATGTACCTTCGGGCATTCCGCCTTTATCTTCCCCACCGCTTCCAAGCCATCCATGTTGATGTCCAGAAACACGATGCCGCATTCCCGTACATACCCTATATCCGCATAAAGCTCCGCGCCGGAGCCGTATTCCCTTATTTCAAAATCATGGCCGCAGGCTTCCAGCAGCGCCCGCAGTGCGCCCCTGTCCTCCCTGCTGTCATCACAGACCGCTATCTTCATTGCATTTCCCTCAATTCTGTGTTTATTTCCACCATAAATTATATCGGATTATGGGGTATCCTATCAAATCCTATTACACGAAACTCCCATAAATTGCACGAAATGACTATAAGCGCACAGCCGATACTGACCGTGTAAGCATATTACCTCTTATTCCCCCGCTTTCCAAGTAATTTCCGTTATTAGTCCGCCCGGCCTGCCTGGGAAAAAAGCAGACCGCCACATATGGCGGATGAACTCCATAGTGCGGCGGTTTGTCTTTTGTGCATCTCTTGTCATTTAATTTGTCACGGCATAAGCCTGTCTATACCGTTTCGTAGGAAACCAGTTCTTCCACCGGGATGCGTGTCTGTAAATGGCGCTCCGGGTCAGCCGCTTCCTCGTCCGAATACCCGACTGTAAGGATATTGACCGGCTCCAGATTATCCGGCAGCCCGAACTCCCTGCGTATCACATCCGGCTTGAAATAGCATATCCACACGGAGCCAAGACCTAATTCCGTTGCCTGCAGCATCATGTGGTCTGTCAGTATGGAGGCGTCTATATCGGCGGTCTGCTTCTTATCAAACGGGCGCACCCATGCCTTTCCGTGGTCGGCGCAGACAATGACCGCCAGCGGCGCTCCGTAAAGGTTCGCCCCTTTCCCAATCTTCGCAAGCCCCTCACTGCTCTGGACGACGATCAGGCGGACGGGCTGGAGGTTGGCCGCTGTCGGCGCAACATGGGCAGCCTCCAGAATCTTTTGCAGCTTTTCCTCCTCCACTTTCTTGTCCTTATAGCTCCGGACGGAATAACGCTTCTTTGCAATTTCGATAAAATCCATAGTGGCAAATCCTCTCTTTCTATTGTATACTGAACGTGTTAGTTAACCGTTGACCTAAATTTTAGCAGGATACAGAAATTCCGCAAGAATGCACTTTTTGGGTAGATACTTCCCAAAAGGGTAGTCATTAAAAGTTGGAGGTATACAATGGAATATTCAAAAGACCAGTTCAACTGCCCGGTGGAGGCCACGCTGTTTTTGATCGGCGGGAAATACAAGCCTCTCATCCTCTGGTATCTGATAGAAAAACCGCTCCACTACATGGAGCTGCAACGTATGATCCCGAAAGCGACACCCAAAATGCTATCGCAGCAGTTACATGATTTGGAAGAATGCGGGATGCTGCACCGGGAGGTCATCCCGGACAAGCCGCCCAGGACACTGTACTCCCTCACCCCATTTGGACGCAGCATCATTCCCGTACTGGATGCCATGTGCGATTGGGGCGCAGGCTTTTTGGACGGGCTGGACATCCAGCCACCGTGCTGTACAAAAAAGTCAGCAGGAGAACCGTGACAGGCTTTCCTGCTGACTTTATTATTCCATCTCCCTGAACGTGCCAGCCATTCCACCCACAAAGCTCCACTGGCGCTGCATATAGGATTTCAGATTTTCCGTGCTTTGCCGATATGCCTCACAAGCCATTGATGGATTCTGCTTTTTCCTATTACTTCGGCAGAATACCATTCCCGCTAAAGCAAAAGCACCCACTGAATTATACCATAAAAATTTTCTGTTTTTCACCCGATGGCACGAAACGACTATTTTCCGGGCATGGAAAGCAAAAAAGAGCCATTAAACAGCCCTTTTCACTATTTTATTAAGTTTTTACCGTTTTACTCATATGCGAACACGAAAACTGCTTATACAAACACGGAAACCCTTATATTATCACGAAAACTCCCAGCAGGTTTCCGTGTTCGTATAAGGGTTTTGCCTGATAGTATTGAGTTTTGCGTGATAGTACAGCAGTTTCCATGCGAGTATCGGAGTTTCCGTGATAATATCTGACTTTTGCCTACGAGTATAAACTATCAGGCAAAAGAACCCCAGAACAACCGTTCGCACTCTCGCCAATGTAAAAATGCCCCTAAAAGCACACAGAAATAATGTAACTTTCAAAGCTATGTAGTGCCGAAAGTGGCGGATTTACGGGCTTTCTCGGCTTTCCTGTCCGTATCTGCCGGAAACTAAGACACCTTGACAAATTATGACAATATCTCCCATATTTCAACAACATTTACATACAAACAGGCGAAACTCCAAGCGATTTAACAGTCTTGATATTATTGGGTCTACGCATGATTAGCTCGATTTTTTCTTGCCAATGCTGCCACTTCTTTTCTTTCCTTGTCATTCAATTGGAAAATTAAATGATACACTTTCATTTTATTACCAGTTTCCGGTACAATATGTTCACTAAAAATCATTAATGTTTCACTTTCACCGATTCTTCTTATATTTATTGGCGCAAAATCTCCATCAATTGTTTTTAATTCATTTTCAATTTCATCAAATCCTTGTTTCAGGGACATCTTTCTATTTAAAGAAAGGGTAATTCCAAATTTAAAATAAGGATTTAAATATCCCATTAGCTGATTATATTGTTCCGTAAAGTTCTCAATATATTTATTTTCAAGTATTGCGTAATCTGTAATTATTCCATCTGATTCTTTGTATATGTATAAATCCGTTTCACCCAATTCTTTAGTTGCCCTTCCCATTGTAAATTCTCTTGCAACACTTAGTCCATATTTACTATTCAAAATCCCTTCTACAGAATCATGCAAATCCGCAGTAATCTGCACCTCACCCCTCCTTTCAAAATGTGGGATTCTCTTTTGAAAACGCCGAATTGCGGAACATAACTCCATAATAATATTTTGAGATAATGAAGTATGATTTCTATTTTCACTCATATGTCGAACTTCCAGATATCGTTCTCTTAAATCACACTCCATCAGATCGAGATAATCATCAAGATTATCATATTTTAAAAACATCTCTACTAACTCCGGATTCCGTAAATACATCATAACCATATTGCTTAACTGAGACGGCAAAAAATCATGATCCTCAAAACAAAAATAATAATATTCTTCATAATCCGTTATACGTCTTAAAATAGTTCGACCTTTCTCATCGTCCAAAGCATCCCTAAGTTCATCATCTACCAAATTGATTATCAAATCTTCTTCACTGTCAGCACAATCTTCCCACCACCCTAATATCGCATATAACAAATATTCGTATTTAGGCTTCATATAATCTCTAATATTTGCAGAACATATTAATTCATATAACTCATACACAGCATTTTTACATTCTTGCGGTTTTCTTTCCAAGTAATCTCTTGGGAAAAATCCATCTGACTCAAATTCCGGATCTGTTTCCAATACATCAATTAATACACGTATTATATCCTTCAAATTTCTATTGACGTATTTTGTTATTTGCATTCCAAGGTCTGTTAGCCTGCTATAATCTACTAAATCTACTTGAATCACTCTGCGCATTCCCTTCCTCAATTTAACTTACTGTCTGTCAGTCTTTACATAATAGGTGCTTCTGCCACTCCCATATCGAATAATACTTCCTTCATCCACCAGTTTCTTTAACGCCGCTAGAGTTGATGATCTCCCTATGCTTGGACAGTGTGCAACAACTTCTGCACCTGTAAATTTCCCGACTTTTTCTTCTGCATATTTTTTTACAATATCATAAGCATTACTGGTATTTCCCTTTCCCGCTATGATTCCTACACGTTCTTCAAATCTGGTGTAACAAGCCAAAATGACCGTAAGCATATAACGTATAAATGGTGTCGGGTCGTTTTTTCCCTCATGCCATCCTATATCCGAAGTTTCAAGGACATCATAATACCTGTCTTTTGTTTTCTCAATTTGCCTCTCAATACTTATATATTTACCAACACTATACCCATTCTTATATAAAAGGAGCAGAGTAAGCAAGCGGCTCATTCTTCCATTTCCGTCATTAAAAGGGTGAATGCACAAAAAATCACATATAAAAACAGGAATCAATATGAGGGAATCCACCTTCTCACTCGCAATTGCCTGCTCATAAGCCGTACATAACCGCTCCACTGCATCTGGTGTATCGTATGGGGCGATTGGCGTAAACCTTGTGACTACTGTTCCATCCGGCTTTGTTTCATTAATATAGTTCTGTACACTCTTAAAACTCCCGCCGTACGAAAATCCCGCTCTTTTCAAAAGGTCTCTGTGTAACTGTAGTATATATGATGGTCTGATCGGAATGTACTCATTGCTTTCGTGAATTGTATTAAGTACATCTCTATACCCCATAATCTCATCTTCTTCCCTATTGCGGGGCGTCGTCTTTTCTTCAAACAACTGCTTCATCCGGGTACTTGTCGTAACAATCCCTTCTATTTTATTTGATGCCTCTGTGCTCTGGATTTTTGCAATCTCAACCAAACGTTCAAGTTCAACAGGCTTCTGCCTGATATATAAGTCCTGACGCCCCTTATATTCATGTATCTTTGCAACAAGATTAAGTATATCCATATCCCACGTTTGGTCTGCAAGACGGATATAATCAAACATTCTCATGTTATCTCCTTTCGTCCAACGGCATTCTTTTTCATCCAATTATAAATCTTTTTGGACGAAAATTCAATTTGTTGGACGAAAAAATTTCAAATTCTTTAAACAAACAAGCGAAACTTCAAACTATCACGAAAACTCCGGGCAGTTTCCGTGTTCGTATCATATCCCCCGTTTTTCAACAGCATTTTCAGCCAGACTAATATATCTTTCAGCCAAAACCAACAATATCCTACACTTTTTTACCTTTCCGCTTTATACTATCACGGAAACCCCTGACTTTTGCGTGAAAGTATACTTTTGCCTGATAGTACGATTTTTGCCCCTATCGCCATCCTATCAGCGGCATCCAAAAACCAAAAAATTGGGGCCCACCACCCACCGTGATGAACCCCACCAAGCCTTAAAACCCTTGATTTTAAGCCATTCCTCAATACTTTCGCCTGTTAGTACCCAAATTCCTATGGCATCAATTGGAAATAGCCGCCTGGGCGGCTGTTAAATATTGTTCAGGGATACTGCACATTTTTCATTCACATAAATTCTCTAAGACGCAGAGGGGTCACACTGGACAAGGGGAGGGGTCAAAACCGTGACCACAGGGGTCATATTCACAGCCATAGGGGTCAGACCTTTAGCCGCAGGGGTCACATTCACAGCCATAGGGGTCAGATTTGTGACCACTGTAGCCGCACGTTACCGCCGCTCTCATGCTGCCTTGGCACAGCCCCAAAATCAAACAAGGGATTCCAGTAACGTTCAATATGCCGGAATCCCTTGTTTTCAGTGGTTTTTCCTATATTCTGTTCATTCCCTTTGTATCAATTAAGCGGTTTACATTTCGGTGTAGTGGACGATATTGGAGAAGCTATGCTGGGCGGCGTAGCCCTCCAGGTATTTTTTCTGATTTACGATTGAATTACTGTCCCTAGCGGATTCATCGTCACGAGAGAGTCTCTCGTATAAAGCCGTGATTTTTTCTTCAGCCTGTCTTGCGCTCATGACGCGCTCCTTTCAGACTGACGGCTCATTTGTGGTGCATCCATCATACCACGTTCTTTACCGTTTTGCAGCCCCTCATTTCGGATCATCCGCAAAATTTTTTCTTCCATCGTTTCGCTGCCGTTTTCGGAAAAGACCACCTTTACCTTATAGGTGGTGGAGCCGATACGCCGGGTCATATACTGGCAGTTCTGGTTTTCGTTGTTTTTTGTCATGGTGTCCTTTCTCATATCATTGAAATTCAAAAACAGAAATTTCCGATATGGGAAGCCGTTTTCCCCGAAGCAGTTCCTGGCAGGCAACCCTGCCCGGCGCTGTGCCGTCCCCTTATGGGGTGCTCGCTCCCTTGAGGGAGGTCATGGCGGTTTAACTGTTCGGGCGGTCATTCAGTTGTCATTTTCGCCACCTTTCTGTTTCTGGATTTTGGGTTATGTATGAAAAAGGAAAAAGCAGATACAAAAAACCGCCCACGGATTTTCTCCGCAGTCGGTTATGTATCTGCCAGTTGGCTAAGTATGTTTATATGATATATCAGTTCAATTATGAACTCCATTATAGCCGGAACACCCGTTCTTGTCAAGCCCTGTTTCGCAAATTTTTGAGGGGCTGTAAATCATATAGTCCGTGACGGCGCAAAGGCAGAGCAAACAGCCCCTGAAAGGCCCGCCTATATGGGGGACCTCTCAGGAGTTTTCGCGCCCTCTTGTCGGTGCAAATGCCGGGATGCCGGTCATGTATAGATCAGTTCACCCTTGATGCTTTCCTCGGCGCGATCCACGATGCTGTTCATGGCCTTGACCCATTCCCACTGTGACCGGCGCTTCAAGTCCTCAGTCACGCCCTCGGACGCGGCCATCTGCTGAATGAGTACCCGGCAGCGTTCCTTTGCCTGCTCGTCCAAATCAGCAAGGTAGGTGTGCAGGCTGCCCGTCAAAATCAGGTGGTTGAGCAGAAGCGGGTTTGTTTCCTCCAGATATGCCCGGTGCATTCGCCCCCATTTCCCGATGGGGCGGTCATTGCCCTCCGGCAGTCCGATAGCCGGGATGTAGTAGTCCCCGGCAAGGACATAATCAAGGCCGTTCGCCTCGTTATGGATGCTCGGTTTTAATTCGCTCATAGTGTTTTCCTCCGTCATTTCAGATGTTTTCGGTAGCGGCTGCCGATAATGCGATACGGGTCTGTATCTCCTTTCCTACAACCGCAAGTTCTATTCACCACAAATGAGCCGCAGTCATATGTATTTAGTGGCAGAAACCACCCTCTACATAGTAACTCTCAGAAATCCATGCTGGAAGATTACGCCCGCCGCAACGGTTTTCCCAACCCGACCCATTTCACGGACGATGGAATCTCCAGAACCCGGTTTGACCGACCCGGATTCACCGCCATGATGGAGGAAGTGGAGGCCGGGAACGTGGAGGCAATCATCATCAAAGACATGAGCCGCCTGGGGCGTGATTATCTCAAAGTCGGCCAGGTCATGGAAATCCTGCGTCAGAGAGGCGTCCGGCTGATCGCCATCAATGACGGAGTGGACAGCGCCAACGGAGAGAATGATTTTACCCCGTTCTTGAACATCATGTATGAATTTTATGCCAGAGATACCAGCCGCAAGATTAAATCCGTATTCAAGGCAAAGGGCATGAGCGGCAAACACCTGACCGGCACGGTCATATACGGTTACTTGTGGGACGAAAAGCGGGAACACTGGATTGTGGACGAAGAAGCCGCTGACGTGGTGCGCCGGATATTCGCTATGACTTTGGAAGGATACGGCCCCTACCAGATTGCGAACCGGCTGTCACAGGAAAAGATTGAGATACCTTCCCTGCACCTCTCCCATTATGAGGAAGGCGTGAATCAGTCCAAAACGTTTAAAGACCCTTATGGCTGGGGTTCTTCCACTATCATCAATATCCTGAAAAAGCGTGAGTATTTAGGACACACCATCAATTTCAAGACCCACAAACATTTCAATTACCGCAGAAGTCCGTGCGGCCATAGACAGAGCCGCCGGGGATATGGAGCTTGCCGGGGACGAATACATAGAACC
>JBCLQJ010000007.1:0-198832 GCA_041223545.1 Lachnospiraceae bacterium 62-35
TCTCAAGCTTGATAATACAGTAGATTCCAATGGCTCTCAAGCTTAAGAATAGCGGCTCCCAAGCTTGATAATAATCATTTATGAAAATGGTATAAACTTTTCTCACCCACTTGACAACTGAAATGTGTAGCAGTAAAATGAGTTCTTGTAATTAGAATTCTAAGTAAGGACAGGGCGATAGCATGAGGGACGAAAAAAAGCTAATGGAAAAATATGACAAGTTGAATCGGCGAATGTTAAGATACTTTTCAAGTTTTTTCACAGGTACGCAGATAACCAGTATTCAAGGTCTTATCCTGCACTATATTATCGTTGAATCTGAAGCAAGGGACATATTCCCGAAAGATATAGAAGAATTTTTAGAGATTAAGGGTTCTTCTGTCACAAGCCTTATCAGCAATCTGGAGCGCAATGGCTATTTGCGCCGGGAAAGTTTGGACAGCGACAGACGTTATAAAAAACTTGTATTGACGGAACAGACACTTGCGATAAAGGACGATATTACAAGCCGTGTCAATGAATATATGCACAGTATGTTTGCCGGTATATCCGAAAATGATTTGGAAGTCTTTGAAAAGGTCATTCTGCAAATGACGGAGAATACAAAATAGGTATTCTTTTGCTCATATACTTAGAATTCTAATCAAATGGAAAGGAGGTTTTCATATGAGATTACCACCCACGGCAATTATTTCGATAATTATCTGAATCTATTTTTTGCCTTTATATTTAGAATTCTAATTAAAGGAGGACACGATGATGAATGACACACAGACGACAGCCAATCCACTTGGTTATGAAAAAATCGGAAAACTACTTACAAGCTATGCCGTTCCCAGTATCATAGCTTTGATTATCAATTCCCTTTACAACATGGTAGACCAGATTTTTATCGGTCAGGGCGTAGGCTTTTTGGGGAACGGAGCCACGAACATTATCGCCCCAATCGCTACGATTACGATTGCCATTGCCACACTTTTTGGTGACGGTCTTGCCGCCTTTTTCAGCCTTAACCTTGGGAAAGGCGAGGGAGAGAAAGCCGCAAAAGGTTTAGGGGCTTCGATTATGTTTGGGAGCATTTTCGGCATTATCTGGACTGTTCTTGCCTTTGTTTTTTTGAAACCGCTATGTCTGATATTCGGGGCAACGGAAAATATACTGCCCTATGCACTTGATTATGGGCGTATTATCGTCATTGGATTTACCTTTCAGATTGTCGGGAATACCATTAACAGCGCAATCCGAACAGACGGAAGCCCGCGTTATGCCATGCTGTCCATGATGATTGGCGCGGTTTTAAACATCATTCTTGACCCGGTTTTCATATTCGTATTTCACTGGGGTGTTGAGGGCGCCGCGACTGCCACTGTTATAAGCCAGTTATTTGGGCTTTTGTTCAATATCGCTTATCTGTTCCGAATGAAAACAATCAGACTTTCCAGACAGTCTTTTACTTTGGATATTCGGACTGCGGGAAGAATCGCAAGCCTTGGATTTGCGAGCGGAGCAAATAACTTGACTTCAACGGTAGTGGCGTTCGTATCAAACAATCTGATGACAAAATACGGCGCACTCTCTCCCTATGGAGCAGATATTCCCCTCACCACCTTTGGCTTGTGTATGAAAGTGAGTATGCTTGCATTTTCCATTGGTATTGGTGTTGCAAGCGGAAGCCAGCCGATTATCGGGTTTAATTACGGCGCAAAGAAATATGACCGTGTGAAAAAAACTTTCCTGCTTAGTGCCGGAGTTGCTACAATCATTACATTTGTTTCATGGATTGTTTTTCAGTGCTTCCCGTTGCAGCTTATTCGGATATTCGGTACGGAATCCAGTCTGTATGAAGAATTTGCCGTTAAGTGCTTCCACATTTATTTACTGCTTACATTCTTGAACGGTTTACAGATGTGTGCCGGGGTGTTGTTCCAGGCAATCGGTCAGCCCATGAAAGCAGCGATTACTTCCCTGTCAAAGCAGGTAATTTTCTACATTCCCGCTATGCTGATTTTATCACGCTTTTTTGGTTTGACAGGTATTCTAATGGCAGGACCTGCCGCAGACGCTTTGGCTTTTGTCCTTTCGGGTGCTTTTTGTTTTAAGGAAATTAAGAAAATGGAGCAGATAAGCGAAAATGCGTCCTGATTTGTCTGAGGGGATATACCCCAATAACAGCGCAGCTTTATCCATTGAATTTTGCTTGACATATAGGGACGCACGAAAAAGATTGGAGGAACAGTACCATGGAAAAAAGAATTATCACCATTAGCCGTGAGTTTGGAAGCGGAGGACACAGCATAGGAAAAATTGTTGCCGAAACGCTGGGGATTAGATTTTACGATCAGGAACTATTGGAAAAAATTGCAGAGGAAACAGGGTTTTCAAAAGAATTTATCGTAGAAGCCGCAGAATATTCTACTGCAAAAAACAGCCTTCTATTTAACCTTGTTATGAACCGTTCTTTGCATGGACGTATGGAACCGTCTCCTTCTGATACAATTTACTTTGCACAGACAAAGATTATTAAAAGCCTTGCGGAAAAGGAAAGCTGCGTAATTGTCGGGCGGTGTAGTGACTATATTCTTCGGGATAACAGCGACTGCATACACGTTTTTATTTATTCAGACAGGGAGAACCGGGCGAACCGTATTCTTGAACGCTACGGAGAAAGCGACAAGCCTATTCAGAAGCGAATCACAGATAAAGATGAACGGAGAAAAATCTACTATTCACACTACACAGACCGTCCGTGGGGCATACCGCAGAATTACGATTTATGCCTTAACAGTGACGCATTGGGTGAAGAAGTATGTGTAAAAATAATTACAAATGTTTTCAAAGGGTAAGATTATTTTCAAGGATATGGCAGTATCGGAAAGGTGCTGCCATGTCCCTTTATCATTACAAAACTGTTCCCTCATGTAATGAACGATTAAAAAAATCCTGTTTTATGTAACGGGAAATTCTGCCTATGAATATGAATACACATATCATTTAGTTATGTCTTAATGACTCATATTACGTCGATATTTGTGCCGCTTTATGCGGTATAGGCGTTTGCTGTAATAGCCCCCTGCTGGGAAGAAAGGGGGTGAGAGAAAATGAGATATTCTGAAAGGTTCATGGAACATATCGAGTATGCGTTCAATACGTTCTGTAAGATTGTCCTGCGCCATGAAGCAGTAGGCGCTTGACGGGATTTGAAACGGAAAGAGGAACGGGAAATATCCCTTGACTATCTGATGTCAGAGAAATATTTTGAACCGTCTGCTATGGACATCTGCTTTGAAAAGCGGGACAAGCCGACTGTATTTCTTGTGTTGGGAAAAGAAGTTGTGGTTGATAGCGAACCGTTAGCTACGGCATTATCAAGATTGCCGAAATTACGCCGGGAAGTCCTGTTGCTTTATTACTTCATTGGCTATCGTGATGAAGCAATCGGCAGACTGTACGGGCGTTGCAGGAGTTCGATAAACCGCAGGAGAAATGTTGCGCTGAAACAATTACGGAAAGAATGGGAGAAATTGGAACATGAGGAACAAAAAGCTGATACCTTTTGAAGTAATCGAAAAAGCCCTTGCCGGAGAGCCGGAAGCAGTAGACGCAGTATTGCGGCACTATACTGCACACATCAAATATCTGTCTATGTATAAGGGATATATCAATGACGATACACAAGACAGATTAAAAGCAAAACTGGTTGCAGCCATATTGAAATTCCGCTTCGACCGATAGGAAGTAGCAAAGACAGGAAAAGCTGTCAAGGGTAAACTTCGCGCTACGCGCCCTTGACAGCTTTTCCCGCCTTTGCTGTTGGGCAGTCAAGAGGGCGAAAGCAGTTTACTGATTTCGCCCTCAATTTATTATGGGGCTTGTTACGCGGTAGGAAGCTTTTTCAGTTTGATTTTGGCGGCTTGCAGACATGGAATTGATAAGGGATAGGGTTTTATATTCCCACTCCCCCAAATAGCGTTCTAAAGCGTAACAGAAATGAAAATTGATATACCGGGGTAAATTGCTGATTTATCAAAAAAGGTAGTGAAAAACCGCCATGAATCTGCTGCAATAGATACAGGCATATCAAGGCTCTTTCCGACACGGAAAGGAGCAGAAACAATGTCGGAGAAAAGACGTGATAACAGAAACCGCATTTTGCGTTCGGGAGAGAGCCAGAGAAAAGACGGGAGATATGCTTACAAATATACCGATACTTTTGGTAAAGTGCAATTTGTCTATGCGTGGAAGTTAGTGCCTACGGACAAAACCCCAGCCGGGAAGCGCGACGATATATCCCTTAGAGAAAAGGAAAAAGAGATACAGAAAGACCTTGACGACGGGATAGACACAATCGGAAAGAAAATGACTGTCTGCGAGCTTTACGCAAAGCAGACCCGCCACCGGGGGAATGTTCGGTACAACACCACACAGGGGCGCAAACGGCTGATGAAGCTGCTGGAAGCGGATAAACTTGGTTCCTGCCCCATTGACAGCGTGAAGCTGTCCGACGCAAAAGAATGGGCGTTGCGCATGAAAGAAAAGGGAATATCCTGCAAGACCATAAGCAATGACAGGCTTTCTCTGAAAGCTGCCTTTTACACAGCGATACAGGACGACTGTATAAGGAAGAACCCCTTTGACTTCCAGCTAAACACCGTGATCGAGGACGACACAGATCCGAAAGTACCTCTCACAGCGGAACAGGAAGAAAGCCTTTTATCCTTTATGCAAGGTGATAGCGTCTATCAGAAATACCATGACGAGGTTATCATACTGCTGGGGACGGGGCTTAGGATTTCCGAACTCTGCGGACTGACTGAAACCGGCCTTGATTTTGAAAACAGGATAATCAATGTAGACCACCAGCTTTTACGGAGCGCGGAAACAGGCTACTACATAGAGAAGCCCAAAACGCAGAGCGGTATCAGACAAATTCCAATGAGTGAAAAAGTGTATGAAGCGTTGGGGCGCGTGTTGGAGAACCGCAGGGGAACGAAAGCGACCACCATTGACGGTTACAGCAATTTCCTTTTCCTTAACCGGGACGGTTGCCCAAAAACGAATGTGAACTATGCTACCATGTTCCGGGGGCTTGCGAAGAAATATAACAAGTGCCATGAGGAAACCTTACCCAAAGTAATGACACCCCACACCCTGCGCCATACATTCTGCACCAACTTAGCCAATGCGGGCATGAACCCAAAAGCGTTACAGTACATCATGGGACATTCCAACATTACCATGACGCTGAACTATTACGCACACGCAGCATTTGCTTCCGCAAAGGCTGAAATGGAAAGGCTGATTGCCGCATAGGTGCGGACGGAATTTACTACTTTTTTACTACTGCTCAGAGGGAAAACCTAAAGGTTTATGAGGGTATATGTGAACTTCTCCCCATATCTAAACTGCCGGAAAAGCCCGGAAATACAGGCTATTCCGACATATAAGAATTTCTAAAGAGATAATCTAAAGTTACCCATAATTTTCCGCAAAAAATTAAAATATAAAGAGATTGAAATACAAAGAGCTGGTACATGGGAATTTCTAAAAATCGTTGCAATCCGAAGGGTTTTATGATATGATGAGAAAGGTTTAAGGGGATATAGCTCAGCTGGGAGAGCGCTTGAATGGCATTCAAGAGGCCGTGGGTTCGAGTCCCATTATCTCCATAACAGGGACTGTGAAAATGGCGTAAAAGAAGCCATATTTTCTGCAGTCCTTTTTTATATTCAGGAGAGCATCAGCTTTCTAAAAAAGAGCAGACCTTTTCCCTGTCCGGAATTACGGTGTTCTCTTTCCATACTGCCTCTTGAAGTTTTGGCTTTCTATTGCTGAATTTTTAAGTTATAAGCAGATATCAAACAAAAGGAAGCAGAAAGGTGCCAAGGATTCTTTGACGCATATGAGAGCTGGCCTGATTTTAAACATATTAACTATGATCGTTAGAATTCCATAATAGGGGTGGAAGAGTTATACGGGATATTCGAATGAGAGGGGGAAAGATGAATATGGGAAAGTGGCGAATCAATGTCTTGTGTGCAGGGAAGATTCCTTTTTAATCTGCCATTACAGTTTTTAGGAGAATAGGAGAAAAGAAAAAAATATCAGTATTTTGTTTGATCATGTTATTGGCAGGCCTTACAGGATGTTCAAAAGAGGCAGATAGTGATATAGGGGGAGAAAAGCAAGAGATAGTATTTGATGAAAAAGCAGATGTAGATGAAGAATTTATAAAGGTTTTATCTCAAGGTCTGATGGATAGATGGGATTATATGAATACCGAAGATGAGAACGAACTCGAACCATCAAAATTCGCTGAATATGGAATAAAAGTCGTCAATTGTGAGCTTGATAACTTACAACCATTTTACGATCTGAATTTCTCAGATACGGATTTAAAAGGTTATGCTAGGACGTATATGGACTTATTAAAAAAATCTATAGAAGCAGTGAGTTATTATGAAACAGACTTTGATACATATATATCTTTATGGGACAAAATATATATTGAGCGTATACTTCTATTAGATATCTTTGTTTCGGAATATGATTTAAATGTGAGTGAAAGCTACCAAGACACTCTACAGGAGATGGTTAATACTGCTGAAGCGGTAAAGTTGTTGAATGTAAAGGCAGAAGTTCTTCCTGAAAAATATAGAGAAGAAAATGGTTATAAAATCAGCACAATAAAGGTTACTAACGATACAAGCAATGTGATATCAACGATTGGCTTAGCTATTGCATGGATAGATAGAGAAGGAACAATTATTGATTCAGGATTTGCTTATTCTTCGACAGCTATTCAAATAGGACAGTCTGCTTATGTAGAAGCATTAACAAACAATGAAAATGCCGAATACATTTCAGTAACAGAATTCTTATATAATACACCATCTGATGAATCTTATCAGGGAAACTTATTAACACCATTTAAACCAATCGCTTTAGGCTATGGAGACAAAGGCGATAGGTTGCAAATAGTAAACAGCACAACGGAAGATTCATCAGATTCCCATTTCAATATTATATATGAAATTAAAAATATATCAAATAATGTAATTCACTTTAAGGGTATTTCTGTAAAAAAAGTGGATCATAATGGGAATATTGCAGATTCCCATAAAAATGTAAATAATGATGTGGATATTGAGCCGGGAAAAATATTTAAATTTAAAGTGAAATTGTCCAAAGAGGATAATATAAGTTATATTGAAAATGAAAAAAATATATATAAAAATGAAGATGGTAAAATGGCAGAGATGGATTTTTCCGAGCCATATAGACATATAATGAGTCAGACAAATGATCCATTAATGATAAGGAATGAACAAGAAGGTGAAACATATAAATATTATAGTGAAGCGATTACTATTAAAAAGAACAAATTAACAGAATCACCATTTGGACATTACAAATATAAAGACATAACTATACTCAATGAAGACAGGGAATGGATCGACAGTACACTAAATACGGATGGTATCGCAGATCAGGGAACTTTATACCGCTCTTTCGCAAAAATATTAGTTGGATTTTCCATGGGAAATAATTGGGAAGGTTATGCGGAACATGTGATCGGTTTTATACCTGGTAGTAAAGAAGAATTTGAACCATATGTACAAAATGCTATGGAATTTATAGTAATGGATGAAAATCCGTTAGAGTATGTGATGCGTAAATTTGAATCATTGGCCAGCGTTGAGGGATCTTTTAACCATGCAGGCAGAAAATACTCCTTTTATATTTCAAATTTATCAGAATGCGCCGCTGAATTAAAAATATCAGAAGAAATGCTAGGGTATATTCTGGCCATGCTGGATGAATATGGCCAGAATGTAAGCTTTGATGGCAATTCTTATACACTTTCACTTGAGTGATTTACCGTTTAAGGCTTTGGATTTGCTGACAAACCAAAGCAGAAGGGGAATGCTGCAGAATATAGCATATATATAAGATGGAGTTATTGTTTCTCTGACATTGTAACGATATCTTGTATATATGCGTTATTCCTTAACATGAATGGGCACTAAAACAAGGATTATAGTGCTGTGAATATGGGCGTTCTGTTATGGAAAACCGTATAGGAGGAAAAACCGCATTCCTTTAAAAGCTTGGCGGTTTCAGAAAAATAGCTGCCGATTTGGCCGCTTTCATGGGCATCAGAACCAATCGTGATGATTTCCCCCCCCATTTTTCTATATTCCTTTAAAATATAAGCAGAGGGATTGGGCTGTTCCATACCATAGCGGAAGCCGCAGGTATTGCATTCCAGTCCCTTTCCTTTTTGGATAAGAATAGTAAGAATCTGGCGGATGATAGAAGAAAACGGCTCCTGTTCCGGATGAAAAATGCGCTGGGGTCCATAACGGATCACATAATCCAGATGTCCCAGGACATCAAAAGCATCGCAGCATTCCACACAGGAAAGAACCGCCTGGAAATATTCCATATATGCGTCCTCGGTGCTGCGTTCCTGAAAATATTCCGGATAATAGGGATCCTTTCCGTTAATGAAATGAACAGAACCAATAATAAAATCAAAAGGATAACGAAGGGCAATTTCATGACAGTATTGGGAGAGGAAGGGTTGAAGGCCCATTTCCAAGCCCACATTCAGGCGAAGCTGCCCTTCATATTCTTTTTTCAGCCTTTGGAGGGAGGAGACATAGGCTTCAAAATCCAGGTTGAAATCAATTTCTCCAGAATCAACGCAATAGTCATTGTGATCGGTAATGCAAAGCTCCCTCATGCCCATCTGCAAAGCCCTGTCTAATTGCTCCCTCACAGGAACCTGGGAATCTCCGGAGAATAAGGTATGGATGTGAAAATCGGCTAACATGGGTTAACTCCTTTGTCTGCACAAAAATAATGTATGTATTATAGCTAAAATGATAAGGAAAATCAATGCTGCTTCGGGGATTTTGTAGAAAATTGGAAGAATACTCAGGAAAGTGATTGAAATAAATTATCATTATATGATATGATGAAATTGTTTGCAAAAAAATACGAAGGATGGTTAAGGAGGATGTTATGTCTGTAGGTGACATTTCCAACTTGTTTGGATTCTTAGGCGGCTTAGGCATGTTTCTCTATGGCATGAATATCATGGCAGATGGTATGCAGAAAACTGCTGGAGGAAAGATGAAACAGTTTTTAGGCATGCTGACAAATAACAGGGTGATGGCTGTGGCGCTTGGCGCGCTGATTACTGCAATCATCCAAAGCAGCGGTGCCACTACGGTTATGGTAGTTGGCTTTGTAAGTGCTGGTATACTGAACTTGACCCAGGCAGTAGGGGTTATTATGGGTGCAAACATAGGTACAACCATTACTGCGTGGATTGTATCCATGAGCCAGTTGGGAGATGCCTTTGAAATCATGAAGCCGGCATTTTATGCTCCTCTCATTATTGGAATTGGTGCTCTATTGATGGTATTTTCTAAAAAGCAGAGCCGAAAGCTGCTGGGAGAGATTTTTGTAGGGCTTGGCCTTTTATTCATAGGCCTGGACTTTATGTCAGGTTCGATTTCTCCATATACAGATGCTCCTATTTTTGCAAAAGCCTTTGCTCTTTTGGGAGGAAATCCTATTCTTGGAATGCTGATTGGACTTGCAGTTACAGCCTTGCTGCAAAGCTCATCTGCCTCTGTCGGCATTCTCCAGACACTTGCTATGAACGGCGTTGTTACTACCAATGCTGCAATCTATATCACTCTGGGGCAGAATATTGGTTCCTGTGTGACTGCCCTTATCTCCAGTATGGGAGGCTCCAGGACAGCAAAGCGTGCGGCTGCGATCCATCTGTGCTTTAATGTGATTGGTTCCATCCTGTTTGGCATTATTGGGTTTGTAGTATTTATGGTAAGTCCAGCTATTGCTTCCAGCAACATTAATGCAGTGGAAATATCCATGTTCCATACCATATTCAACTTGACAAATACAGCACTTCTATTTCCCTTTGCCAATCAGCTGGTAAAGCTTTCCGGTATTGTGGTAAAGGAGAAGCCAGGCGACGATGTAGAGCTGAGCGAAGAAGAGGTTGCATTAAAGCATTTGGATGAAAGAATTTTTGAATCCCCAGCATTTGCCCTTGAGACAGCAGCCCTTGAAATTGTCCATATGGGGCAGATTACTCTTGGAAATCTGAAGCGTGCCATTAAAGCTCTGGAACAGGAGGATTGGGATGATATCAATGAAGTGTATAAAACGGAAAAAACGATTAATAATATGGAAAAGATGCTGACAGAATATCTGATTAAGGTGGACAACCTTTCTCTTACAGAGCATCAGAAACTGGTAGTTGCAAACCTGTTTTACAGTGTCAGCGATATTGAGAGGGTGGGAGACCATGCGGAAAATTTGGCAGAACTCGCCCAATCCATGGCAGAGAAAAATTATCATTTTTCTGAAACAGCCCTGGAGGATATGCATTCTGTCAGTGATGCAGTACAGGAATCTTTTGAGCATGCAATTATGGCAAGGCAGAATGGCAACATGGATGATGTAAGGAAGGTCAGCCAGCTAGAGGATGAGGTGGATAATCTGGAAGAAGAGCTGCGAGAAAAACATATTGAGCGCCTTTCCGCCGGACAGTGTACAGCATCCGCAGGCATTATATTCCTTGATATTATTAGTAATCTGGAACGTATTTCTGACCATGCCTACAATCTGGCAGGCTATATAAAGGATGAGATGTAGATTCCTAGTTGAGAGGTGAAATTTATGAGGAAAAATATGGGAAAACCTCTTGCTATTTCTGGAATAATTAGGTACAATAAGGGTTAGTTGATTATTATTTAACAATCATATCAATATTTTTTAGGAGGAATACAATTATGGCAGTAAGAGTAGCGATTAATGGTTTTGGACGTATCGGCCGTCTGGCTTTCAGACAGATGTTCCAGGCAGAGGGATACGAGGTAGTGGCAATCAACGATTTAACCAATCCGGCAATGCTGGCTCATTTGTTGAAGTATGACTCTTCTCAGGGCAAATATGCTTTAGCTGATAAGGTAGTTGCTGGTGAGGATTCTATTACTGTAGATGGCCATACAATCAAGATTTATGCTGAGAAAGATGCTGCTAATCTTCCATGGAAGGAAGTAGGCGTAGATGTAGTTCTGGAGTGTACAGGCTTCTATACATCTAAGGCTAAGGCCCAGGCTCATATTGATGCAGGCGCTAAGAAGGTTGTTATTTCCGCTCCGGCTGGAAATGATCTTCCAACAGTTGTTTACAGCGTAAATGAGCAGACATTGACAAAGGGTGATACCATTATTTCTGCAGCTTCCTGTACCACAAACTGCCTTGCTCCTATGGCAAAGACATTGAATGACTATGCACCGATTCAGTCTGGTATCATGGCTACTATCCATGCTTACACAGGCGATCAGATGGTACTTGATGGACCACACAGAAAGGGTGATTTCAGACGTGCACGTGCAGCAGCAGTTAATATTGTTCCTAACTCCACTGGTGCAGCTAAGGCAATTGGCCTTGTTATTCCAGAATTAAATGGTAAGCTGATCGGTTCTGCACAGCGTGTTCCGGTTCCGACAGGTTCTACTACTATCTTAACAGCAGTTGTTAAGAAAGCTGACCTGACAAAGGAAGGTATTAATGCAGCTATGAAGGCAGCTCAGTCTGCATCTTTTGGCTATACAGAAGAAGAGCTGGTATCTTCTGATGTAGTAGGCATGACCTTTGGTTCTCTGTTTGATGCAACCCAGACTATGGTAAATCATGTATGTGATGATTTATATGAAGTACAGGTAGTTTCATGGTATGATAATGAAAACTCCTATACAAGCCAGATGGTAAGGACAATTAAGTACTTCGCTGAATTAAACTAATCAATAAAATAACAGCAAGTGGATTCGATTCATATGGGGTCCGGTCGTGGGGCCGGTCCCCTTTTTTCACTTCATAGGAAGGATGTCAGAATTCACACTTTTATCGCATTGCGGTGGATATGCTGCTCATGCGATTCTCATTTATATCATTAGGAATAGGGAAGGAGATTTTCTCATGTTAAATAAAAAGACAGTTGATGATTTAAAGGATTTAAAGGGAAAGAAGGTACTTGTTCGCTGTGATTTCAATGTACCGCTGAAAGATGGTGTCATTCAGAATTATAACCGTATTGATGGTGCGATTCCTACCATTAAGAAGCTTCTAGACCAGGGAGCGAGAGTGATTCTTTGTTCTCATTTAGGTAAGCCGAAGGGAGAACCAGTACCGGAGATGTCCCTTGCACCGGTTGCACCGGCTTTGAGTGAGAGACTTGGTGTGGAGGTGAAATTTGCAGATGATCCTAAGGTAACAGGAGAAGAGACAAAGAAGGCTGCCGCAGATCTTAAGGATGGTGAGGTTCTTTTACTTCAAAATACCCGTTATAGAGTGGAAGAGACAAAGTACGGCAAAGATGACAATGCAGAAGGCTATGCAAAGGAGCTGGCGGCTCTTTGTGATAACGGCGTATTTGTAAATGATGCCTTTGGAACAGCTCACAGGGCTCACTGTTCCAATGTAGGTGTTACGAAATATACACAGGAAAATGTGGTTGGGTACTTAATGGAAAAAGAAATTAAATTCCTGGGCCAGGCAGTGGAAAACCCAGTTCGTCCTTTCGTGGCGATTCTCGGAGGCGCCAAGGTTTCTGATAAGATTAATGTTATCAATAATCTGCTTGATAAGGTCGATACTTTGATTATTGGCGGTGGTATGGCTTATACCTTTATGAAAGCACAGGGAAAACCTATCGGCCAGTCTATCTGTGAAGAAGACAGATTGGATTATGCTCTGGAGATGGTGCAGAAAGCTAAGGATAAGGGAGTAAATCTTCTTCTTCCCACAGATAATCTGGAAGGAAAAGAGTTTTCCAATGAGACAGAAAGAAAAGTGGTAGAAGGCATTGATGAAGGATGGCAGGGACTTGACATTGGACCTAAGTCGATTGCTGCTTTTAAAGAGGCGTTAAAGGGTGCTAAAACAGTAGTATGGAATGGACCAATGGGTGTGTTCGAATTTGAAAACTTTGCAAATGGTACACTGGAAATCTGCCGTGCTGTTGCAGATCTTGAGGATGCTACCACTGTTATCGGCGGCGGCGATTCTGTAAATGCTGTAAAGCGTCTTGGATTTGCAGATAAGATGTCCCATATTTCCACTGGCGGCGGCGCTTCTCTGGAATTCTTAGAAGGTAAGGAGCTTCCAGGCGTAGCAGCCGCAGATAATAGATAGGCTTTAAAGCAAAAAGATAGAAGGCAAGAAAGGAAGGATAAGAAAATGGCAAGAAGAAAAATCATTGCTGGAAACTGGAAAATGAATATGACTCCTACAGAGGCTGTGGAGTTAGTGAATACATTGAAGCCATTAGTAGTGACAGATGAAGCTGATGTAGTATTCTGCGTACCTGCAATTGACATTATTCCTGCTATGAAGGCAGCAGAGGGAACTAATATCTGCATTGGGGCAGAAAACATGTACTATGAAGAAAAGGGAGCTTATACTGGCGAAATTTCTCCGGCTATGTTAGTAGATGCAGGAGTAAAATATGTAGTTCTGGGACACTCTGAGAGAAGGGAATACTTTGCAGAAACCAATGAGACCGTAAATAAGAAGATGTTAAAGGCATTTGAACATGGAATCACTCCGATTATGTGTTGCGGTGAATCCCTGGAACAGAGAGAACAGGGCGTAACTATGGATTTCATTCGTCAGCAGGTTAAAGTTGGATTTATGGGAGTAACAGCAGACCAGGCAAAAGAAGCTGTGATTGCATATGAGCCAATCTGGGCAATTGGAACAGGAAAGACAGCTACAACTGAGCAGGCTGAGGAGGTATGTGCTGGAATTCGTCAGTGCATCCGTGAAATCTATGATGAAGCAACTGCAGAGGCTATTCGTATTCAGTATGGCGGCTCTGTGAATGCAGGCAATGCAGCAGAGCTCTTTGCACAGGCTGATATTGATGGAGGCCTTGTAGGCGGAGCTTCTTTGAAGGCTGAATTTGGGAAGATTGTGAATTATAAATAATAAGATAAGTAGGTAATAAACAGGGGTATTAGGGGAATGCAGTTCCTTTAATATCCCTGTTTGGCATCTTTGGGATTGACTAAACTACATGTGTTAAAAAGTAAGGGCTTTAATATGTTAAAAAGCATATCAAAAATGGAATAAGAGGAATAAATATATAAAAATTAAACTTTCTAATGGGATTAGTGGTAAGATTTTCATATAAAAATATTAAATTTAAACTTTTTATCTGGGTTTTGTTATAATTTAGTATAAAATGTAAACTTTAGATAGTCTGCATTTTGTCAAAAAAATATCATTCACCCCATTGCAAGTATTTTATAAATCGTGTAAAATAAGGAAGGAAAATTAAGAAGAGAAGTAAGAGGGTAACATATAGATAATATGAAATAAGAAGGAAATTATATTATGAACGATATAACTAAGGAAGAATTGAAAGCAATCAGGGAAGAATGAAAGGAGAATTACCATGAGTAGAAAACCAGTTGTATTAATGATCCTTGACGGATATGGATTAAATGATAACTGCGAGCATAATGCAGTGTGTGAGGGAAAGACACCCGTTATGGACCAGCTGATGAGTCAGTGTCCTTTTGTAAGGGGAAATGCCAGTGGGCTGGCAGTAGGCCTGCCAGATGGACAGATGGGAAATTCTGAGGTAGGCCATTTAAATATGGGTGCTGGAAGGATTGTATATCAGGAATTGACAAGGATTACAAAGTCTATTGCAGATGGGGATTTCTTTGATAATGAGGCTTTTCTGGCTGCTGTGGAGAATTGTAAAAAGTATGATTCTGCCCTTCATCTATATGGACTTGTTTCAGATGGCGGCGTTCACAGCCATAATACGCATATTTATGGTCTTTTGGAGCTGGCAAAGAGAAATGGTCTGAAAAAGGTATATGTGCACTGTTTCTTGGATGGGCGGGATACACCTCCGGCTTCAGGAAAGGATTTTGTAGCAGAGCTGGAAGATAAAATGAAGGAAATCGGTGTGGGCCAGGTTGCTTCCGTTATGGGCCGCTATTATGCTATGGATAGGGATAACCGCTGGGATAGGGTGGAAATGGCATATAAGGCACTGACAATGGGAGAAGGAAATCAGGCAAAGAGTGCGGTAGAGGGGATTCAGGCTTCCTATGACGACGAAAAGACAGATGAATTTGTGATTCCTTTTGTGGTAATGAAGAATGAAAAACCTGTAGCTGTTATAAAAGACCATGATTCCATTATTTTCTATAACTTCCGCCCTGACAGAGCAAGGGAAATTACAAGGGCTTTCTGTGACGAAGACTTCCAGGGCTTTTCAAGAGAGAAGCGGCTGGAGCTGGTCTATGTGTGTTTTACAGACTATGACGAAACAATCAGCAATAAGCTGGTTGCATTTAAAAAGGAAAGCATTACAAATACCTTTGGAGAATTTCTGGCTGCCAATGGAAAAACGCAGGCAAGAATTGCAGAGACAGAAAAGTATGCTCATGTCACCTTTTTCTTTAACGGAGGTGTAGAGGAGCCAAATGAAGGTGAGGACAGGATTTTAGTGAAATCTCCTAAAGTGGCTACTTATGATCTGCAGCCGGAAATGAGCGCTCCAGGCGTATGCGATAAGCTGGTGGAAGCCATTAAGTCCGAGAAGTATGATGTAATCATTATTAATTTTGCCAATCCAGATATGGTAGGCCATACTGGAGTGGAGGAAGCAGCAGTAAAAGCCATTGAAGCTGTGGATCATTGCGTGGGAAGAGCTGTGGATGCTGTGAAAGAGATGAATGGGGTTATGTTTATCTGTGCAGATCATGGAAATGCTGAACAGTTGGTTGATTATGAGACAGGTGAACCATTTACGGCTCATACGACTAATCCAGTTCCTTTTATCCTGGTAAATGCAGACCCGTCTATGAAACTGAGAGAGGGAGGCTGTTTAGCTGATATTGCTCCTACATTAATTGAACTGATGGGCCTTACCCAGCCTGCAGAGATGACAGGAAAATCCTTGATCGTGAAAGAATAATCGGATACAGGGCTGTGGAAAAATGATTTCTTAATACAAGATATGGAGAAGCGTTTGGATTTCTATGCCATGTCTTGCAGGATAGACTGTTTTACTACAGACCCTGTTTTTTCACCGTATGAGGTTTGGGAGGGAAACGTGTCAGAATATTTTTACAGTTTCGAAGCCAAGAAATTCTAAGTCTGGGAAAAACCGCAAAAAACATTCATAAAATCCAAACTCGCTGCGCTCAAACACGTGGATTTTTATGAATAATGCGCTTTTTCCCAGGCTAAGAATTTCTAAGGCTCCTGCAAAAGCAAAAATATTCTGACACGTTTCCTAGATAAGTAGTTTTGATATCTTAAATTTATATGTTGATTAGAGGGGCAGGGTATGGAAATACATATGGATAGAATTATGGGAATTCTTCGTGAAGCTAAGACCTATTTTCTGGACGAGGCAAATGCTCACAGAATAACGGTAAAGGGGCTTGCTGATTATGTAACAGAGGTAGATAAAACAGTAGAGGAATTTTTGCAAAAAAGGTTGAAGGAGGAGTATCCCCAAGTACAGTTTATGGGAGAGGAAAAGGATAATTCAGACATTGACTTTTCTAAAGCTGTATGGATTCTGGATCCAGTAGACGGGACAACGAATCTAATACATGATTATCGTCATAGCGCTATTTCTCTAGCCCTGTGTGAGAACGATTATTTGACAGCTGGCTTTATCTATCACCCTTATGGGGATGAAATGTACTGTGCTGTAAGAGGAAAAGGAGCGTTTTTAAACGGAAGGCCAATTCATGTAAGCCATGCAGCAGCGTTAGAGGAAAGCTTGATTGCCTTTGGAACAAGTCCTTATCAAAAGGAGCTGGCTGATATTAATTTTAGACATATAAAGGAAACGTTCCTCAGGTGTCAGGATATTAGAAGGAGCGGCTCTGCTGCTATGGATATGGCCTATGTGGCCTGCGGCCGGATCGATGCTTTTTATGAATTGACTTTGAAGCCCTGGGATTATTCTGCCGGCCTGGTGCTGATAGAAGAAGCTGGCGGCACAGTTACCGATTACAAAGGGCATCCTATAAAAACCGGAAAACCATCCTCAGTTGTTGCTGGGAACGGAAAAATAGGAGCTATATTAATCAAAGAGGTGTTGAAATAGAGATATTTCCTTTTTCTATATTTTCCTGGATCAGCGCTTCTGTCAGTTCAAATAGCTGCAGAGAACCCTCTTTTGTTTTAGACTGTCTTCCATATACTTGTGCTGCAGTTACCTGATGTTCCTTCCAGTCACCGCCATTGTTGCTATGGTTCAGCAGCAGAGGCTGAAGGTTGTCCATTACATGGGCAAACTTCGCTTCTGCTGTTTTATTTTCTTCGAATTCATCAAAAAGTGCTTGGAGCTCTGCTTTCTGGTCATCAGGCAAAAGAGAATAGATCCGCTCTTTTGCAGCATTTTCACGAGCCTTCTGGGATTTCAGGCCCTCAGTATCGTAAGCATAGGTATCCCCTGCATCGATTTCCACTACATCATGGATCAGGCACATGAGCATTACCTTGCTGATATCAACGGTTTCATTAGAATATTCTCGCAAAAGATATGCCATTACTGCCATGTGCCATGCATGCTCCGCATCATTCTCATTTCTTCCATAGCCTGATAAATGAGTCTGGCGGAAGATATTTTTTTCCTTATCAATTTCCAATATAAATTCTAACTGCTTTTTTAAACGTTCATCCATCATAATCTCCATTTAGCCATAAAATCAGAATTACAGATAAAATAGACTTTACAGCCCATATTCCTGGCATTCCAAGCGTTAAATATACCAATGAAAAAGTGAAAGCAGGGGAATATCAGCGAATTTTATGCAGCCGTTTTTTCAGCCAATATGGGAGGATTCTTGCCTTGTGAAACTGCGTTTCCCATTTTGCCTGTCCTGGCTCAATCATTTGTTTCATTCTGCATACGCAAAATCCGAATGCAGGAATCAAGAATGCATCAGCTAGAAGCCAGGCCAGAGGAGAGGCAAAACAGATCACTACATATCCGAAAACAGGAGCAAGCATAAAACCTACAAAGGCCCTTCCCACCATTTCGCAGATTCCAGCTACAATCGCCAAAAGGCTGTAGCCCATGCCCTGGATCGTAAACCGCCATACATTGACAATTGTAAGAAGGCAGTAAAACATGGAGTTGTAGATAAGAAACTGGTGAGCCTGGTGGATTACTGTGGTTTCTTCTGGGCTGACAAATAAGAGAGGAATTTGACTGCCCAGGAAAAACAGCAGAATAAAAGCAAGGGCAGAGTAGGCGAATCCGATTAAAGTTGCTGCCTTTACTCCCTGGCCGATTCGGTCGATCTTTCCAGCCCCAGCATTTTGTCCAGAATAGGTTGCCATAGTACCCCCCAGAGCATCAAAGGGACAACAGAAAAACATGGCGATTTTCTGTCCAGCCGTAACAGAAGCAACAGCAATAGAGCCTAAGGTGTTGATGGATGTCTGTATCACCACAGAGCCGATAGCAGTAATTGAATATTGCAGCCCCATAGGGACACCCATTTTACATAGGATGTAAATATGGCGTCCGCTAAGACTTGCTTCGCCCGGTTCCATTTTAAGGATAGGAAACTTCCTTTTCATATATAAAAGGCAGAGAACTCCTGATACTCCCTGGGAGATTACAGTTGCATAGGCAGCTCCGGCAACACCTGTTTTCAGCGATACAATAAAGAATAGATCGAGAAAAATGTTCAGTATGCTGGAGAGAACCAGAAAATATACCGGCGTTTTAGAGTCTCCAAGAGAACGGATAAATCCTGCCAGGATGTTATAAAGGAAGGTGGTAGGAATCCCAAGGAAGATGAAAAAGATATACTGGTAGGCTCCGTTAATAATATTGTCCGGAGTCTGCATCCAGATCAGGATACTCTGGGTGAGAATGCTGACAGAAACCGTAACCACAATGGCAAACAGGATAGAAAGCCACGCGGCATTTGCCACAAATCGGCGCATATCCTTGTAGTCACGGGCGCCGAAACGCTGTGCAACAGGAATAGAGAAGCCAGAGCAGAGGCCGATGACAAAGCCATTAATCATGAAATTAACAGCAGCCGTAGAGCCTACGGCTGCTAGATCGTCTACCCCTAAAAATTTTCCTACGATAATCGTATCCATCATGCTATAAAACTGTTGGAACAAAAGGCCCATAAGCATAGGGAGAGCAAATCCAAGAATCAGCTTTGCCGGATTTCCGGCAGTCATATCCCTTATAGGTGATGCTTTTGCGCTCATAATCATATCCTCCTGATGTAAATTTCGATAGGCCGTCTATACCATGAAAGGCTTTAGACTTTCATAGTATTTTATAGAAAACCCATCCATTTTACAATTAGGAAATTTCACAAAATTTACAGAGATAAGAGGAAATCATATGTGTAACTTATAAAATACGCTTTTCCAGAAAAGCAATTCCTTGGTAGAGCAGGGCTGATACCATACATAAAATGACAATGGACATAACCACCTGATCCATGCGAAAAGTCTGCTGGCCGTAAATAATTAAATATCCAAGCCCAGCATTAGCAGCCAGAAATTCACCAATGATCACCCCTACAAGACAGAGCCCTACATTGACCTTCATGCTGCTGATAATGATCGGTATGGAAGAAGGGAGTAGGACTTTCATAAGGACATCCTTTCTGGTTCCCCCAAGGGAATAGATCAGTTTGATTTTTTCCTGGTCTGTCTGACGGAAGCTGGTAAATAGAGTCATAATAGAACCGAATAAAGCCACGGATACTGCAGCTACAATAATCGTTTTCATATTGTTTCCCAGCCAGACAATGAGAAGGGGAGCCAAGGCGGATTTCGGAAGGCTGTTTAAGGCTACCAGGTAAGGCTCTGCCACATCGGAGAGGCTTTTTGAAGCCCAAAGAGCTAGGGCCGATAAAAGGCTTAAGGATACCACCAGCAAAAAGCTGAGGAGGGTTTCGAAAAGGGTAATTCCAATATGAACAAATATGGTCTTATCAGAAGCCATGGATAAAAAACAGGTAATAATCCGTAAAGGAGAGCTGAAGATAAAGTCATTGATGGTCCCTGTCTGTGCTCCTAACTGCCAGAGAGAAAGAAAAAGGAGGAGGAGCATGGAGCGTAGGATAGTTATTTTCTGCCTGTAAAAACGTTCTTTCATAAGAAAGTCTTTCTGGGCTGGACTCATGATTGTTTTAACTCCTTCCAAAGCTGATTAAAATAAGAAGGAAACTCCGGAGCATTCCTTCTTTCAAGAGGGGTTTTTGCCTGTTCAAAGCTAAGAGGCATAATCTTTTTAATCATGCCGGGCCGGGCGGATAATATGATAATCCGATCAGCCATGCTGATGGCCTCAGATAAATCATGGGTGATGAGAATCGCAGTTTTTCCTGTATGCCGGATCATGAAACTGATATCATCACAGACAGAAAGTCTTGTCTGATAATCAAGGGCAGAAAAAGGCTCGTCAAGGAGTAAAAGTTCTGGTTCTAATACCAGGGTCCGGATAAAGGCTGCCCGTTGGCGCATGCCGCCAGAAAGTTGGGAAGGCTTGGATTTTTTAAAATCTCCCAGTCCGTAAGTCTCCAAAAGAGTATTCAGCCTTTTGGTTGTTTCTGGATTTATCCGTTTTTGTATTTCCAGCCCTAGGCCTACATTAGAGAGGATAGAACGCCATTCAAAAAGCTGGTCTCTTTGAGGCATATAGCCTACAAAGCTTTCTGAACGGGAAACAGGTCTGCCATTTAAAAGAATGACGCCTTCATCTGGCGTAAGGAGATTGCTGATTAGGGACAAAAGAGTAGATTTGCCACATCCGGAAGGGCCGACAATCGCAATAAATTCGCCCTGTTTGACGTTAAAAGATATATTGGAGAGGGCAAGAGTCTCCCCATCCAAGGTATGGTATGAGTAATTAATATTGCAGACATCAAGGAGGGGAGTCTTTTCGCCGCTGTCTGCGGCAGAGGCGCCTTCACCAGTGCCGGTTTCAGAAAGGCCAGGCAGTGCCTTGACCGGTTCTCCCCCATCTGCATTTGGCAAAATATGAAAGGTCATAGGCTGCCTCCCTGCAAGGATTGTTTTGTATATCTTATCATATGTGGAAAGAGGACAGATGTGTCAGAAAGAAAAGAAAGCGGAAAAGAGAACAGGTAGGAGATCACTCAGGCTTTGAAGGAGGATGAGAGAAAAAAGAAACCCTCAAGAATGGAGATTCTTAAGGATTTCTTCTTTTAATTCACAAAACATTGGATAATAGTGTTCCTTTGTCTGCCTTACAATATCCAAAGCAATCGCCTGGTTATAGGCATGGGCTACATTATTTCTGGCAATAAGAGCTTTAAGCCAGATTTCTTCGTCATGGATGAGATTCATCTGATAAGCAGTTTTTAAAACTTGTTTAGGAGAGCCGGTTTTTCCCTCAGGAAGCCCTTGTTCTTCTAAAAACTCCTTTATTGCCTTCCAAGACTGTTCAAAGCATATTTCATAGAGAGCGACCAGACCAGTTAAAATAACATTTGTATAAGGTTCTTCATAAACAAAGATATCATGGAGGTTATTTAAAGCAGCACAGAAATTATCATACTTTTTCATATAAAATTTTTCCTTCCTTTAAAATGGAATTCCGTAATTCCGGCTGGACAGCCCCATCCAGATTAACCACATCAAATTTTAGCAGTGTGGAAGTTTCTTCTTCCACATCCAGGGCAAAAGGCACAAAAGCCCCCCCTGTTACAGCCAGGTCAATATCGCTGGTCCGTTTATAATCACCCCTTGCCCGGGAACCGAAAAGAATGAGCCTTACTATATCATATTTTTTTGCCAAGGCACAGAGTTCTTCGATGACAATAGGGCGGATACCAGTATTTACAATCATTTTAATATCCCCTTCCATAAGGTAAGGATGCTGAGAAAGCAAAAGGAAAGACTGGCTGTTCCTTCCTGCATCTCAAGATTCCCTGGCAGCCGCGTGTTTCTAAGGGATATTCTGAAAGTGAGCTTAGACACCGGCTATAGACATCCGATTGGATACCAGATCCCCATTCTTCCCAGAACCAGGGAACGGCCTTATTATATTTCAGAATAGAGGAAATATCAAGAGTTAGATTTAAAAAGAATCTCCCTTTGGGAAAGTATGCGTTGTAAACCCGTTGATTCAGCGGCATCTTTTTCCTATGAAATCAAAAAAGTCTTGCATTTCACATATTACAGTGCTATACTACATACGATAACATGATAGATTACTAGAAAGAGTGGACAGAGGCGTCCACTCTTTTTCGTAGCAAGGGGAACAGGGAGAAAAGAGGTGGTATGATGACAAAAAGAGAAAATTATGAGTCTAGAGTTGAGAAATACCTTCTGCCGCTCATGGAAAAACAAGGATTTGAGCTGGTGGACGTGGAATATGTAAAGGAAGCAGGTACCTGGTATCTGAGAGCTTATATTGATAAAGAAGGCGGAATTTCCGTAGATGACTGTGAGATAATCAGCAGAGATGTAAGTGACTGGCTTGATAAAGAGGACTTTATTGAAGAAAGCTATATTTTAGAGGTCAGCTCTCCAGGACTTGGAAGGCCTTTGAAAAAAGAAAAGGATTTTGTCAGAAGTATTGGAAAGGATGTAGAGATCCGGCTGTACCGCCCAAAGGAAATAGAAGGGCAAAAGGGACGCAAGGAGTTTAACGGAGTTCTGAAGGCATTTGATAAGGCTACGGTAACGCTGGAAGAAGACGGGACAGAAATCATATTCCAACGCCAGGAGATTGGATTAATCCGATTAGCATTTGATTTTTGAAACAGGTAGGAGGATAAAAAAATGAATAAGGAACTGATTGAGGCGCTTGATTTATTGGAAAAGGAAAAAAACATCAGTAAGGAAACCCTTCTGGAAGCAATAGAAAATTCCCTGCTGACAGCCTGTAAAAACCATTTCGGTAAGGCAGATAATGTGAAGGTAAATATTAACCCTAATACCGGAGACTTTTCTGTGATAGCGGAAAAAGAAGTGGTGGAAGAGGTAGAGGATCCGATGCTTCAAATCAGCCTGGCAGAAGCAAAGATGATAGGCCCTAATTATGAACTGGGCGATATTGTACAGATTCCGATTAAGTCAAAAGAATTCGGACGTATTGCCACACAAAATGCTAAAAATGTGATTCTGCAGAAGATACGTGAGGAAGAGAGAAAGGTTCTTTATAATGCATACTACAATATGGAAAAGGATGTGGTGACAGGAATTGTACAGAGATACCTGGGCAGGAACTTAAGCATTAATCTGGGTAAAGTAGATGCAATTTTAAATGAGTCTGAGCAAGTAAAGGGAGAAGTGTTTAAGCCTACAGAGAGAATTAAACTGTACATTCTGGAGGTAAAGGATACTCCTAAAGGGCCGAGGATTTCTGTTTCCAGGACTCACCCGGAGCTTGTAAAACGATTATTTGAGGCTGAAGTCGCAGAGGTGGAGGACGGAACCGTGGAAATCCGCGCAATTGCCAGAGAAGCTGGTTCCAGAACCAAGATTGCCGTTAGTTCCAATGACCCTAATGTAGATCCAGTAGGAGCGTGTGTAGGCTTGAATGGTGCAAGGGTAAATTCGATTGTCAATGAATTAAGAGGTGAAAAGATTGATATTATTAACTGGGATGACAATCCAGCATATCTGATCGAAAATGCATTAAGCCCTGCTAAGGTTATCTGTGTAGTGGCTGATGAGGATGAAAAGGAAGCCCAGGTGATTGTGCCGGATTACCAGCTCTCTCTGGCAATCGGCAAGGAGGGACAGAATGCCAGGCTTGCCGCCCGTTTGACCGGCTATAAAATAGATATTAAGAGCGAAACACAGGCAAGAGAAATGGGACTCTTTGAAGAGCTGGGTCTGGAAAGCCAGAATGATATGGAAGAGGCATATGCAGAGAACTCCTATGGAGAAGGCAGCTATGAGGAAGAGGCTTATTACGAGGAAGAAGCCGGCCATGACGAGGGAGCTTATACGGAAGATTTCTATGATGAGGCCCCCTATGAGGAAGAAGCGTATGAATCGGAAAGACATCCGGATGAAAACGGGGAGGGAGAAGGCATTCAGGAAGATGATAATTACCAGGAAGACGGGGATTATCAGTCAAAGGATTACCAGGAATGAGATCAGAAATAGCAGAAACAGGAAGTGATTGATCATGAGTGTAAAAAAGATTCCGCTGAGGCAGTGTGTTGGGTGCGGAGAGATGAAAAATAAAAAAGAAATGATTCGTGTCCTAAAAACAGCGGAAGGGTTTATCCTGGATGCCACTGGAAGAAAGAACGGGAGAGGCGCCTATATATGTCCGGCAATAGAGTGCTTTCAAAAGGCGGTAAAGAGTAAAGGCCTGGAGCGTTCATTTAAGATGGCGATTCCGAAAGAAGTATATGAGACACTGGAAAGGGAGATGGGACAGCTTGGAAAATAACAGAAAGGTGCTGGGCCTCATAAGCTTGGCAACAAAGGCTGGCAAAACGGCGAGCGGTGAGTTTTCCACGGAAAAAGCAGTAAAGAATGGCAGGGCTTTTCTCGTGATTGTTTCGGAAGAAGCTTCAGACAATACAAAAAAGATGTTTACCAATATGTGTACTTACTATAAAGTCCCTATTTGTATTTTTGGTAAGAAAGAAGAACTGGGCCGTGCTATGGGAAAGGAAATACGGGCTTCGGTGGCGATTATGGACGAGGGGTTCTCGAAAGCAATGGTAAAGCAGATGAATAGCAAGGGAGGTAGTAAGTATGAGAGTAAATGATCTGGCAAAAGAATTAGGAAGAACCAATAAAGAGATACTTGAGGTATTACAAAAGAATCATGCGGAGGTGAAAAGCCACATGTCTAATATCAATGATGAGCAGATTTCAATAGTAAAGAAAGAGCTGACGTCCCAAGGAAGGGAAAAGGCGGCAGAGCTGCCCCGTCAAGCAGAGGGACCAAAAGCAGAAGTATCAACAGCAGAGGTTTCCAAGACAGAAATAACAAAAAATGATGGGAAGAAGGCAGAGGGCGAAGCTCCAAAGAAAAAAATAGCAGCTGTTTTTCGTCCTCAGAATTCTCAGCAGATGAAAAATATGCGTTCGTCCCGTCCCCAGCAGCAGGGGAGCGGCCAGGGCCGTCAGCCATTACCTGCAGGCCAGAGAAGAGGAGGAGCTGTTCAACAGGGAACTTTACCTACTGGACAGAGAGGAGGACAGGAACCGCGGCAGATCGGAGCCCTTGAGCCAAAGCGTCCGAGCGCTGTGCCGCAGGAACGCCCAGGCGTAAACCGTTCTGCTATGCCCGGCCAGGAAAGACCGACAGGAAACCGCCCTGCTGCGTCCAGTCAGGAACGTCCGACAGGAGGCTATTCTGCTGCGTCTAGCCAGGATAATAGAGGGGCGGGAAGCCATTTTGCTTCATCTGCTCAGGAAGGCAGAGTGGCAGGAGGCCGTCCTACTGCGTCTAGCCAGGAAAGGACAGCAGGAAACCGCTTTGCTTCAGCAGGCCAGGAACGTCCGATGGGAAGCCGCCCGGCCATGCCTGGTCAAGAAAGACCAGTAGGAAACCGCTCTCAAGGAGGCTTTGGAGGAAATCGTGATAATCGTGGAGGAGGCCGTCCTCAGGGAGGCTTTGGAGGAAACCGCGATAACCGTGATGGAAGCCGTCCCCAGGGAGGTTTCGGAGGAAACCGCGATGGAGGCCGTTTTCAGGGAGGCTTTGGAGGAAATCGCGATAGCCGTGACGGGAACCGCCCTCAGGGAGGTTTTGGAGGAAATCGCGACAGCCGTGATGGAAGCCGTCCCCAGGGAGGTTTTGGAGGAAACCGTGATAATCGTGGAGGGGGCCGCCCTCAAGGAGGTTTTGGGGGAAATCGTGATACCCGTGACGGGAGCCGTCCCCAAGGAGGCTTTGGAGGAAATCGCGATAACCGTGATGGAAGCCGTCCCCAGGGAGGTGCCAAACGGGATGGAAGCCGCAGCGGCGGTTCTTTTGACAGCCCGATCCAGGCAAAACCTCAGAGCACACGTCAACAAAATAAGAATAATTATAAAAACGACAAATATGATAAAAGGGACAGAGAGGAAGATATGCCGATGAAATCAGGCAAGACTTCCAAGCATCCATTCCAGATGCCTCAAAAGCCTATTGAGAAGAAGGAAGAAGAGACAGTAAAATCCATTGTAATTCCAGAAGTTCTTACTATCAAAGAGCTGGCAGATAAGATGAAGCTTCAGCCTTCAGCTATTGTAAAGAAACTGTTCCTTCAGGGGAAAGTGGTTACTCTCAATCAGGAAATAGACTATGAACAAGCAGAAGAAATTGCATTAGAATATGATATTCTCTGTGAGAAGGAAGAAAAAATAGATGTAATTGAGGAGCTCCTCAAGGAAGAGGAGGAATCAGAGGAGGATATGGTAGGAAGGCCTCCAGTTGTGTGTGTTATGGGCCATGTTGACCATGGTAAAACCTCCCTTCTGGATGCAATCCGTAAGACCAATGTAACAGAGAAAGAGGCTGGTGGAATTACTCAGCATATTGGCGCATATGTGGTGGAAATCAACGGTCAGAAAATCACCTTCCTCGATACTCCAGGCCATGAAGCATTTACTGCTATGCGTATGCGTGGGGCTCAGGCAACGGACATTGCAATTCTGGTAGTTGCAGCGGACGATGGAGTTATGCCTCAGACGATTGAGGCAATCAACCACGCAAAGGCAGCTGGTGTGGAAATTATAGTGGCTGTGAATAAGATTGATAAGCCAAGCGCCAATGTTGACCGTGTAAAGCAGGAAATGTCAGAATACGAGCTGATTCCTGAAGATTGGGGCGGCAGTACGATCTTTGTCCCCGTATCTGCCCATACACAGGAGGGAATTAAGGAGCTCTTAGAAATGGTACTTCTGACTGCGGAAGTTCAGGAACTGAAGGCAAATCCTGATAGAAATGCCAGAGGTCTCGTAATAGAAGCAGAGCTGGATAAGGGAAAAGGGCCGGTTGCTACAGTCCTGGTTCAAAAGGGAACCCTCCATGTAGGCGATAACATTACCGTAGGCGCCTGCTATGGCAAGGTGCGCGCTATGATGGATGACAAGGGACGCCGGGTAAAAGAGGCCCTGCCGTCCACTCCAGTGGAAATATTGGGATTAAATGATGTTCCAGGGGCTGGTGAAATATTTATGGCAATGGACAGCGATAAAGAGGCAAGGCATTTTGCAGAAACCTTTATTTCCGAAGGAAAGAATAAGCTTCTGGAGGAGACAAAGACGAAACTGTCCCTGGATGATCTCTTTACCCAGATTAAGGCCGGCAATGTGAAGGAGCTTCCGATCATTGTAAAGGCAGACGTACAAGGCTCCGTAGAAGCTGTAAAACAGAGCCTTACCAGACTTTCTAACGAAGAAGTTATGGTTAAGGTAATCCACGGAGGCGTAGGTGCGATCAATGAATCAGACGTTACTCTTGCATCTGCATCCAATGCAATTATCATAGGCTTTAACGTAAGGCCGGATGTTACAGCAAAATCAATTGCTGAAAGAGAAAAGGTTGATGTCAGACTGTACCGCGTCATTTATCAGGCGATTGAGGACGTGGAGGCTGCTATGAAGGGAATGCTGGATCCTGTATTTGAAGAAAAGGTAATCGGCCATGCAGTGGTACGTCAGACCTTTAAGGCTTCTGGCGTAGGTACCATTGCTGGATCCTATATTTTGGATGGCAAGTTCCAGAGAAACTGTTCCTGCAGGCTTTCAAGAGATGGAGAACAGCTTTTTGAGGGTGCCCTTGCTTCCCTGAAGCGTTTTAAGGACGATGTAAAGGAAGTGGCAGCTGGCTATGAGTGCGGTCTTGTATTTGAGAAATTTAATGACATTCAGGAGGACGATACAATAGAGGCTTATATCATGGTAGAGGTCCCGAGGTAATCTGTCGTTTCCCTGAAGAAGGTAGAAAGGGCGACATGCGTAAAAATAGTATAAAAAATACACGAATTAATATGGAAGTCCAGAGAACTTTAAGTGAAATTATCCGTAGTGAGATCAAGGATCCGCGAATCCATCCTATGACAACAGTAGTGGCAGTGGATGTAACGCCGGATTTAAAGTACTGTAAGGCCTATGTCAGTGTGCTGGGAAATGAAGAGGCAGCAAAGGCTACTGTTCAAGGCTTGAAAAGCGCGGTAGGCTATGTACGCCGGGAACTGGCTAAAAGGGTGAATTTACGGAATACTCCGGAAATCACCTTTGTCCTGGATCAGTCCATTGAGTACGGCGTTAATATGTCAAGGCTGATTGATGAGGTAACAAAGGACTTAAAAGACAGAGAAGAGGATCAGACCGAACTACAGGAGGATCTGGAATAGATAGTTAAATTATAAAGTTAGGAAAGTTCAAAAGGAACATCTGGATTCATAAAGGAATCCAAAATCAGCCGGTTAGAAGTGAAGTCCGGCTGCAAAAACAGGAACAGGAGGAAAAGAAAAATGAGCTTGTTACAAGAGATGCTTCAGGGCGTGAAGACGGCAGTAATCCTGGGACATATCCATCCTGATGGCGACTGCATAGGCTCATGCCTGGGCCTTTACAATTATATCAAAGATACATGTCCGGAGGTTGACATCGCAGTTTATCTGGAGCCTCCGGCTGAAAAGTTCGGATATATGAGGTATTTTGATGAAATCCGGACAGAGCTTCCTTCGGAAAGAACAAAGGCAGATCTGTGCTTTTGCCTGGACAGTGGGGATAGGGAAAGGCTGGGAAGCTTCCTTCCGCTTCTGGAGGAAGCAGAAAACAGCCTGGTAATTGACCACCATATTACCAATATGGGGTATGGAAGAGATAATATAATCGTTCCTTCTGCCAGTTCCACCTGCGAGGTATTGTTTGACAGGATCATGGAGGAAGAGGCTGTCAGCAAGGAAACAGCAGAATGTCTTTATACAGGAATCATCCATGATACAGGAGTCTTTCAGCACAGCAATACATCGGCAAAGACCATGGAGATTGCTGGAAAGCTGATAGAAAAAGGAATTGGATTCTCTGATATTATTACTAATAGCTTTTATAAAAAGACATATGTTCAGAATCAGATTCTGGGCCGGGCTCTTTTAGAGAGCATTACATTTTTAGGGGGCCGCTGTATTTTCAGTGTAGTGCGGAAAAGGGATATGGATTTCTATCATGTGGATAGCAAAGATATGGATGGAATCATAGACCAGCTAAGGGTTACAGACGGAGTAGAATGTGCCATATTTATGTATGAAACGGCCTCTCAGGAATTTAAGGTCAGTATGCGTTCCAATCACATTGTGGACGTGAGTAAAGTTGCAGCCTATTTCGGCGGCGGCGGTCATATCAGGGCAGCAGGCTGTACGATGTCAGGGCGGATCCACGATGTCATTAACAACCTATCCCTTCACATTGAAAAGCAGCTGGAGGGAGCTGGGAGGTAAGGAATGTATAATGGTGTAATCAATGTTTATAAGGAAAAAGGATATACCTCCCATGATGTAGTTGCCAGAATGAGAGGGATTCTCAAACAGAAAAAGGCAGGCCATACAGGAACCCTGGATCCAGATGCAGAAGGGGTTCTCCCTGTCTGCCTGGGCCAGGGAACAAAGCTGTGCGATATGCTGACAGATAAGGATAAGACATACCGCACAGTTCTTTTGTTAGGCAGGAAAACGGATACACAGGATACCAGCGGACAGATTTTGGAGGAAAGAGAGGTCCCTTTGAGTGAGGAAGAGATCCGGAAGGCAATTTTGAGCTTTGAAGGTCCCTATAATCAGATCCCGCCGATGTATTCAGCTCTTAAGGTTAATGGCAGAAAGCTTTGTGACCTGGCAAGACAAGGACAGGTGGTGGAAAGAAAGGCAAGACCTGTAAGGATTCACAGCATTGAAATAGAGTGGATGAAACTGCCCAGAGTGGGGATGACAGTTTCCTGCTCTAAGGGAACCTATATCAGAACCTTATGCTGCGATATTGGAGAGAAGCTTGGCTGCGGAGGCTGTATGGAAAGCCTTCTCCGTACAGCGACAGGAGGCTTTCGGTTGGAGGAAAGCAGAACCCTTGCCCAAATAGAGGCTCTTGAGAGGGAAAATAGGATTTCAGAGGTTGTTATTCCGGTGGATGAGGTCCTGGGAACTTATCCAGCCCTTCAGATGAAGGGCAAGGAAGGGGACAAGCTTCTGCACAATGGCAATCCCTTTTACAGAGACATGGCAGAGTATACAATTTTTCCACAAGATAAAACAGTTCTAGAAAATAAGGCAGCTTCAGAGCACGAGATAGTTTCAGAGAATCAGACGGCTTATGAGGACAAAACAGCTTCAAAAAATCAGACAGCTTGGGAGAGCCTTCCCTTTCAGAAAAACCAGGAGTCTGAAAAAGGCCGGAAGTCCCAGATGTTAGAGACAAAGGGAATGCCTGTCCGCGTCTACGACAGCTCTGGTCAGTTTATCGGCATTTACAGATACCGTGAAGAAAAACACTGGTTTCAGCCTCAGAAAATATTTGCAGGAGGATGATAGGATGGAATATATACAAAATGATAAATTCCGGATTTCGGTTCCTGCAGTAGTAACCATAGGAAAATTTGACGGCCGCCACAGAGGACATCAGAAGCTTCTGACTGCTATGCTGGATTGGAAACAATCTTGCGGCTTTGCAGTGGCCGTATTCACCTTTAGCAAAACTCCTGGCAATGTGGTGGATGGGAAGGATCAGACGGTTATTACCACGAATGAAGAGCGGCGGCATATTATGGAGCAGGCAGGGGTGGATTACTTGGTGGAATATCCTTTTAATGAGATGGTATCCCATATGTCTCCAGAAGAATTTGTGGAGAAAATCCTTGTAGAACAGATGAATGCCAGGGCAATTGTAGTAGGTACAGACTGTGGATTTGGATATCAAAGGGCTGGAAATGCAGCCCTCCTCCAGACACTTTCTTCTAGATTAGGATATGAACTTACTGTGGTGGAAAAGGCACAAGAGGATCATAGGGATATCAGCAGCACCTATGTGAGGGAGGAATTGGATAAGGGAAATATGGAGAAAGCGAATGAGCTTCTAGGTGCGCCCTATTCCATTCATGGAAGGGTAATCCATGGAAACCATATTGGCAGCAGCATATTAGGCTTTCCCACAGCTAATATCCAGCCTCAGCCGGAAAAGCATCTCCCTAGATTCGGCGTATATGTTTCCAGAGTGCTTACAGAAGATAAGGAATACAGAGGGATTACCAATATTGGAAGAAAGCCTACGATAGAGGGGAAAAATCCAGTGGGCGTGGAAACCTATCTTGTAGATTTTGAAGGAAATCTGTATGGGCAAACCATAGAGGTGCAGCTATATCATTTTCTCAGACCAGAAAAACGGTTTGACAGTTTGGATGAACTGCGTGCTCAGATTCAGCGGGATAAGAAAAACGGAAGGGATTATTCTTTGAATTTCCTATAAACCTTCATGGGCATAATCAGGATACCACTATGAATAAAAGCATCCAGCGCATTTGGCATACCTGAACTCAGTTTTCTGCTGTGCAGAAAAGGGGTACTTTCATAGTAAATAGAAAATCGAAAAAATTGTCGAAAAAAGGAGAATTTGTGCAACAGTTCTTCTTTTTTTACGTATATATAATTATAGAAGCTTTTCCAAATTATTTGGGAGGCTTTTCAAGTCTATTAGCATATCTTTGGAAGGGAGGGGCTGAAAGTCTGGCTGCCTCCCTTTGTCTATCCATATATTTTGGAACAGAACGCCAGTTACTGTCTGACATATAACTTAAGAATCATTACAATTTTCTTTCTTATATTGAATGAGAAGGGAGAGTCCTTTATAATAAGCAGAAAAGAAAATGCTGGAAAAGGAAGAATACGAATGAGAATGGGATTAGAAATAAAGCCTTTAAAAATGAAAGGTATAAAAACGAAGAACAAAGAAATGGCGCACATAGGAATAAACGCTGTAGAAGCGAAGGATATAAAAATAGAGGACACTGGAAAACAGGATGTAGAGGAGAGAAGTCAGAGAAGAGAGAAAATAGAGAGGGAATGGATTAGAAAACGATATGGCAGCACTGCAGCAGCAGTGGCAGTCTTACTTGCAATAGCTATTCCTGTATGCAGCTACGCAGAGGGAATAGGGCCAGGTGAAGGTCTGCCCGGCAATGGGATATCTCAGGAAAAGGAATCCGGTCCAGCTCATTCCTCAGACTCCCAGACCGCGGAGAGGCAGATTTCTCCGAATGCCTTTAAAAAGGTGAATGGCCAATATCTAAACATGTATGGGGATACTATTCCAGGTGCTCTGTATCGGGGAGTCAGTGTCTCGAAATATCAGGGGGAGATTGACTGGCATAGGGCGGCAGCAGATGATATTACATTTGCCATAGCAAGAATCGGATATTTGGATTCCCCAGATCCTTATTTTGACAGATATATGAAAGGAGCGGCAGAGGCAGGGCTGAAAACAGGGGTATATCTTTATTCCCAGGCAAATACAGTGGAAAAGGCAGAAGCAGAAGCCAGGTATGCAGTGAGACTTGCAAAGGATTATAAGATTTCCTATCCGATTGCCATGGATGTAGAGTCAAATAGCATTGGAGATATATCAAAACAGGAATTGACAGATATTATTAATGCTTTCTGTAAAATCGTCCAGGATTCTGGTTTTCATCCGATTGTTTTCAGCTATAATCAATGGCTGGTAAACCGTATGGACACTGCTCAGATTCCTTACGACATCTGGTATGCCAGGTATGGAACAATCCATGAATATCCCAACCGTACCATCTGGCAGTGTACGGAGGAAGGCCGAGTAGATGGAATTAATGGTAATGTATGTATTGAAATGGCTTTTAAGGATTACAGCCAGGTGATTCCATCAGAGGGCTGGAAATGTGTGGACGGAAATTGGTATTATTTTAAGGATTATCAAAAATATATGGGATGGCAGGAGCTTGATGGGAAAAGGTATTATCTGAATCCTGCTAATGATGGCATTATGGCTGCTGGGAACACGCTGGAGATTGACGGTACTGCCTATACTTTTGGGAGCGATGGGGCAGTTCAGTAGTCAGATAGGCTCTTTCCTTGATAGATCCCTCGTTCCTGAAAGCGTCTGGTTAAAGAGTTTAAAACCAGACGCTTATTTGCGCTCCATAAAGGGGCGATGAGAAGCCTTTTCGGGCCATCTCCGCTTATACGATGAATCACGACTGAAGGGGGAAGACTGCCTATACAATCAACCACCAGATCTAGGTATTGGGAAAGCTCCATGATAGGAAAGGGTTCTTTTTCATATATGGAGGCCAGTTCTGTACCAGAAAGAATATGAAGAAGCTGGAGTTTGATTCCGTCAATTCCACGCTGTCCCAGAAAACGTACGGTCTGAAGGGACATATCATAAGTCTCTCCTGGAAGTCCTAAAATCACATGGACAATGACCGTGAGTCCTGCACTTTTCAGAGCTTGGAAGGCTTTCAAAAAACATTCCAGAGAATATCCTCTGCGGATGAAACGGGCCGTAGTCTCATGGATTGTCTGAAGACCGAGCTCTATCCATACAGGTTTTCTCCTGTTTAGACGTAAGAGAAGTGACAGGACTTCGTCAGGAAGGCAATCCGGTCTGGTTCCAATAGAAAGGGCCGCAATATCTGGATGGTCCAGGGCAGAAGAAAAAAGCAGCTCCAGATAGGGAATAGGGGCATAAGTATTGGTATAAGACTGAAAATAGGCAACGTATTTTCCCTTTTTGTCAGGCAGCTTTCTTTGAACTCGTTCCTTGGCCTGTTCAATCTGCTGAAAGACAGCGGTGGGAAGCTGGGAAAGAAGAGAAGAGGGGCAGTTAGAAGAAGGGGACATGGGAAGGCAGGAAAAAATAGAAGGGTCGGAAAACAGAGGAGAAGCAAATTCTCCAGAGCCGCCTTCACTGCAGAAAATACAGCCGCCTCTCCTATCCCTTCCAGACCTGCCTGGGCAGGTCTGTCCTCCGTCCAAAGCCAGTTTATAAACCTTTTGTCCAAAGGTTTCCCGTAAATAATAATCCAGAGAATAATAGGGTTTCCCATTCCAATCCATCTGCAGACCTCCTTCTCAAGGGGCTTTATTTCGAAGGGATAAAAACCTTCGCGATCTGTTTTATAAAGGATACCACAGCAAATAGCTTGCCTGATGATTCAGCTATTTTTATTATACAGGGGAGAAGGCATATTGTCAAAACTGCCATGTGGTTTTTTTGCTATGTTCTCCTATAGCTGTGTACATGATGAAAACAAACCTTTGTCCATCTGATGGTAAACGAATCAGGACTTTTCAGGCGGAAAAAATTGTATTGTGATGTTTGGGGGGAACGTGGTATAATAAGGAAACGCATCCCTTATCATCAACCTAGCGGTTGGTGACATGGCATAATAAGGAAACGTTGAAGAAATGTTATAAAAACTATTTCAACAAAAAGGAGAAACAGATTATGGAAGTAAAAGAGACTTTGCAGATGCTTGATGGCAATAGAGCGGATGCCCTTTTCACCCAGTTATATGGAGCTTCTGACATAGCTGTTCAGAAGGAACGCTATAAAGAGGCAGTTGCAGGCTTCCAGAAGGAGTTTGGCGATAAGGATATCCTATTATTCAGCTCTCCGGGCCGTACTGAAATCAGCGGTAATCATACGGACCATAATCATGGAAAGGTTCTGGCAGGCAGCATTAATCTGGATTGTGTAGGCGTGGCTTCGCCCAATATGTCCAATAAAGTGCGTATTGTCAGCGTAACCTTTGACCAGAAATTTACCATTGATTTAAATGCTTTAGAGCCCAGCCCTAAGAAGGCGGGTACCACAGATCTGGTTAAAGGTCTTCTGAAGGGATTTCTCAAGGCTGGCTATGAAATAGGCGGCTTTGATGCATATATTACCAGCAATGTAATCAGCTCTGCAGGCGTAAGTTCATCAGCTGCCTTTGAAATGCTGCTCTGCTCTATGATTAATACTCTGTTTAATGATGGACGGATGGATACAGTCACATATGCCCATATTGGCAAATATGCAGAAAACCATTATTGGGATAAAGCTTCTGGCCTATTGGATCAGATGGCATGTGCGGTAGGCGGATTGATTACCATAGATTTTGCAGAGCCTTCAAAGCCCAAGGTAGAAAAAATTGATTTCGACTTCAGTTCCCAAAACCACAGCCTGATCATTGTTCAGACAGGCAAGGGCCATGCAGATTTAAGTGCGGATTATTCCTCTGTTCCCATTGAAATGAAAAAGGTGGCTGGATATTTTGGGAAGGAGGTATGCTCCCAGATAACGGAAGACTCTGTGATCCAGCATCTTCCAGAAATCAGGAAGGCTGCGGGAGACCGCTCTGTTTTAAGAGCCCTCCATTTCTTTGAGGAAAATAAAAGGGTGGATGCAGAGGTTCAAGCATTGAAGGAAAACCGATTCCAGGATTTTCTAGACAATATTACAGCTTCCGGCAATTCCTCCTGGAAATGGCTTCAAAATTGTTATACTAACAGCGATGTTCAGGAACAGGGGATTACAGTTACCCTGGCTTTGACAGAGCTCTTTATTGCAGAAAAAGGCCACGGAGCATGCCGGGTTCATGGAGGCGGCTTTGCTGGAGTGATTATGGCGATGCTTCCCAATGATTTGGTGGACGAATATGTTGAACTGATAGAGAAGGCCACTGGAAAGGGGAATACATACCGTATGAGCATTCGGCCGTATGGTTCCATATGCGTGAATAACCTGTTGTAAGGGCAGAAGAAACAGATAAGAAAAACCTGTTTGTTAAGGAAGGGACATTTGAGATGGGACGGAACAGGCTGATTGCGATTGCTGCCTACTTGTTTTTAATAGCAGGCTGTATGGGAATTGTTTTCTTAATAGACAGGGCAGTGGAATTTCCTTCGTTTCAGGAGCCAGGCAGCTTAGGGACAGAGCCGGAGGCTTCTCTGCCTGGGCCGGAAAACAAAAAAGTACTGGATACGCAGGAACAGGAAAAAGGGAAAGTCCCCCAGGAGACAGAGAAGGAAGAGCAGGGACACAAGAGCGGAGGAAGGAGAAAGTGGTATACAGCTGGACAAAAGGCTATCCCTCAGGAGATTATCCAGCCTGAGGAAGAGCCGAAAGGACCTCCCAGACTGATTCTGGCGACAGATATCCATTATATGTCGTCAAAGCTGACCGATTATGGAGCGACCTTTTCTACGTCAAAGGATGGACAGGGGGGCGATACCTCCCTGTCTGCGTTTGATAAATTTGTTGCGGGAGATGATGGAAAGGTAGTGCGGTATTCTCAGGAGCTGACGGATGCCTTTCTCCATGAAGTAGAGGAATATAAACCAGATGCAGTTATTTTAAGCGGAGATTTGACTGTTAACGGAGAGAAAGTGAATCATCAGGAGCTGGCTGGGAAACTGTCAGGCCTTCAGAAAAAAGGGATTCAAGTTCTTGTGATTCCGGGAAATCATGACATTAATAATCCCAACGCCGCCTCTTATATTGGTGAAGAAAGGGAAGAGACAGAATCTGTTACGCCAGAGGAGTTTTATCAGATCTATCACAGCTTTGGGTATGATCAGGCAGCGTCTAGAGATGAAGCCTCCCTCAGCTATCGCTATGTTCTGGATTCCTCCCATTGGCTTCTTATGCTGGATTCCTGCCAGTATGAACCATATAATAAGGTGGGAGGAAAGATAAAAGAGGATACATATGTATGGATACGCAGCCAATATGAAGAGGCCAAAAAAGCAGGTGCAGTTATGATCCCTGTGTCTCACCATAACCTGATGGGAGAAAGCCGTGTTTATCCGACTGAGTGCGCGATTGAGGGGGGAGAGGAGATGATTTCTATTTTGGGAGAATATGAGGTGCCTCTTTATTTAAGCGGCCATCTTCACCTTCAGCGAATTAAGAAATATCAGGAGGAGCCGGGGACTCCAAAGGAAGAGGAGCATGTTACTGAGGCAGTAACAGGAAGCCTTTCGATCGCTCCCTGCCAGTATGGGGTGATCGAATGGGAGGAGGATGGCAGTCTGTCCTATGGCCTGCGGACCGTGGATGTGTCTAAATGGGCCTGGGAAAACAGGATAGATGATGAAAATCTTTTGGACTTTGAAGCTTATAGTGAGACATTGGTGAAGCAGGTAGTATCAGACCAGATTTATAAAAGATTTTCCTCTCTTCCAGATGATATGAAGCGGCAGATGTCAGATTTGTACGGCCAGGTAAACTATGACTATTGTGTGGGAAAGGAAATTGATAGGGCAGAAATAAAGAACAGCAAAAGCTACCATCTGTGGGAAAGGACAGAACCTGATAGTAAATACTTTCTTTTATTAGAAAAGATGATAGCAGACTTAGACCATGACAATATAAGCTGGAGAAGGGATGCAGGCTCATAACAGGATAATTTTCTGCTAGGGCTGATCGGCTGCTCCGAGGAATCAGCTGCCTGAAGGCAGAAATCCTGGAAAAGAAGGAATGATGAAACATGGCCAGTCAGCGCATGGCTGATAAGTCAGACAGCCTTAGCACTGAAACTGGCCGGAAAAAAGTCAATCATCAAAAATTTCCCCATATAATTCGTCCGCAAGAGAATCTGCGTAAGTCTGGTCAGAAATATCCTGAGTGGTAACCAGGATATCCTGGATCAGTTCCAAACGCTTCAAGGTGATTTCTTCTGGTGTGAGACCGTTTAATTCTTCTCCCAGTATCTGGTCAAGAGAATCTGCTGTATAGGATTTTAAAAATTCATTTAATATATCAGCAGTCCGCGTTTCTTCCTTCTGAACCTGAGAGGAAAGCTCCTTGGCTGTTTTGGAAGAGGATACAGCCACAAGCAGGGAACAGATTCCCATGGCAGTGAAGACGCCCAGGGTGAGAATGCGGGAAAATCCAGCGATGGGAACAGGAATTATGCCGCTCCAGGCAAGGATGCTGGCAGCAATCAGGATAAAGCTAACTCCATAAAAGGCAGCGGCAGAGGATTTCATGTTTTTATATTTTTCTGCTGTATTTACATATACATTAGGCTGCCGGCCGGCTTCCCGGACCTTTCTTCCTCTTTCCGCCGAAGTAAGCATCTCTGGAGTAATACCAGCCTCTCTCATAGCGGCAAAGCGCTGGGCCTGCTCCATTTCCAATTCTTCTCTTTTCAAGGCATCCGCGGCCTCCTTTGACGGCATAAGGGGCCCTCCGCAGTCAGTACACACTGTAATGCCATCGACAAATTCCATATCACATTTTGGACAATAAGGCATAGTAAATCTCTCCTTTCCATATCGCATCATAATCCTATCATGTCATATCATAGCATAACTTTTCCAAAACTGCCACATGTGATCTCCTTCTAAAATTATTCCTTCAGTGGATAAGAGGATCGTTTGGCTATAACGCATATGGATATTGTACAGAAAAATATTTATGAAGACCAGTCAGCGCCATACTTTTTATATAAATAACGTGTGGCTGATAGTAACCTGCAATTTTGGATTTCCAGATATAACGTTCATTTGTATGGAAAAAAAATCTCTTTTATGATACACTAATAAACATCATGATTTAGGAGAAAAAAACATGGAACCAAAAGCAATGAAAACAAGCCGATTGTTAAAGCGGTTTGTACCATATTACAAAAAATATGCTGGGATTATGTTCATGGATCTATTCTGTGCTGCGCTTACTACGATCTGCGAGATGGTGCTGCCTCTGATCTTACGTTATATCACTAATGTGGGGATGAATGACCTTTCCTCTCTTACAGTGGGTATTGTTGTAAGAATAGGGGCAATATATTTTGTGCTCCGTATCATTGATGGAGTGGCGAGCTATTATATGGCCTATACAGGGCATGTAATGGGAGCAGCGATTGAGACCGATATGCGGGAAAATGCCTTTGAACATTTGCAGAAGCTGTCGGATAATTATTTTAACAATACGAAAATCGGCCAGATTATGGCAAGAATCACTAGCGATTTGTTTGATGTAACTGAATTTGCCCATCACTGTCCGGAGGAATTTTTTATTGCGTTTTTAAAGGGTGTTGTTTCTTTTATCATTTTAGCCAGGGTGAATCTGCTGCTGACGGTTATCATTTTTGTCTTGATTCCCGTGATGGCGGTTTCCTGTACCTATTTTAATCTGCAGGTGAGAAAGGCCTTTAAGCGCCAGAGAAACCATATCGGTGAATTGAATGCCCGGATTGAGGATAGCCTTTTAGGAAATAGGGTAGTCCGCGCTTTTGCTAATGAGAGAGTGGAAATAGAAAAATTCAACCATGATAACCAGGAGTTCCTGAAAATTAAACGCTATACTTACAAATATATGGCAGCTTTTCAGAATACAATCCGTATGTTTGACGGCCTGATGTATGTGGTGGTGATCGTAGCTGGCGGTATTTTTATGATAAAGGGCTTGATCGCTCCGGCAGATCTGGTGGCCTATACCCTCTATGTGACAACCCTTTTGGCCACTATCCGTCGTATCATTGAATTTGCAGAGCAGTTTCAAAAGGGAATGACAGGAATTGAACGCTTTATGGAGCTTATGGATGCCAACATTGATATTTTTGATGAAGAAGGTGCTGTTCCTTTACAGAAAGTAGAGGGAGAGATCACCTTTCGCCATGTATCCTTTGAATATCCAGATGACCACACGCCAGTTCTCTCTGACATTGACTTAACCATCCGGCCTGGGGAAAGGGTGGCGCTGGTCGGCCCCTCAGGAGGTGGAAAGACGACCATGTGTAATCTGATTCCCCGTTTCTATAATCCTACAGAAGGGGAAATTCTCCTGGATGGACAGAATATTAAGAACGTTACCTTGGAGAGCTTGAGGAGCAGTGTAGGCGTGGTACAGCAGGATGTGTATCTCTTTTCTGGCAGTGTCTATGAAAATATCGCTTATGGAAGACCAGAAGCAGGCCGTGAGGAAGTTATCAAGGCAGCCAAGCTGGCTGGCGCTCATGAATTCATAGAAGGACTGAAGGATGGTTATGATACCTATATCGGCGAAAGGGGCGTGAAGCTCTCTGGAGGGCAGAAGCAGCGTATCAGCATTGCCAGGGTATTTTTAAAGAATCCTCCGATTCTGATTCTAGATGAGGCAACCTCTGCTTTGGATAATGAGAGTGAATATTATATTTCCCAGTCCTTATCAGCTCTGGCTGCTGGAAGAACTACTCTGACAATTGCCCACCGTCTCAGCACAATTCGAGATTCAGACAGGATTTTGGTGCTGTCAGACAGCCGGATCGCTGAGGAGGGAAGCCATAGTGAGCTGCTTGAGAAAAAGGGCATGTATTATGAGCTGTATATGACGGCAGACCGCCTGGAAGAGGGAAAAGCAGGATAAGAGCTGCTGGCTCTCATAGGATATGATGGCCTAAGACTCGCAGGAACCTTTCTTTCATCTATGGCGGCGCGCTGCTGGTGGGCATGAAGATTTGGGAGAGCAGGGGGGAAGAGAGAAGGAGAAATGAAAATGAAAACAGCAATTGTAACAGACAGTAACAGTGGGATGACGCAGGAAGAGGGAAAAGCTTCAGGAATCTGCATCTTACCAATGCCGTTTATGATTGATGGGACGACTTATCATGAAGGAATAGATTTGACTCATGAGGAATTTTATGCCATGCAGGAGGAGGGAAGGGATATTACCACTTCCCAGCCATCTCCAGAGGCTATTCTGAACACATGGGAAGAACTTTTAGAAGAATATGACCAGATTGTCCACATCCCCATGTCAAGTGGGCTGAGCAGCTCCTGTCAGACAGCTTTGATGCTGGCTCAAGATTATGAAGATCAGGTCTTTGTAGTAAACAATCAGAGAATTTCCATTACTCAAAGGCAGTCTGCATTGGATGCAAAAATGCTGGCAGACCGTGGAATGGACGGAGCTGCTATAAAGAAGCTGCTTGAGGATACAAAATTTGACTCTAGCATTTATATTACTGTAGATACTCTAAAATATCTGAAAAAAGGGGGAAGGATCACGCCTGCAGCAGCAGCTTTGGGTACGCTTTTGCGTTTGAAGCCTGTACTTACCATTCAAGGGGAAAAGCTGGATGCCTTTGCAAAGGCCAGAACGATGAAACAGGCAAAGTCCATGATGATTGCTGCAGTCCAGAAGGATCTGGAACAGAGATTTCAGGACAAAAGCCAGGAGCACACGTGGATCCATGTAGCCCATACAAGCAGTGAGGAGGCAGTAAAAGAGTGGATTAAGGAGCTGGAAGAGGCATTTCCTAATGCGGAGATTTATGCGGCTCCCCTTTCTTTAAGTATTGCCTGCCATATCGGTCAGGGAGCTCTGGCTGTGGCATGTACAAAGAAAATTGAGATGTGATGGAATGATAGGGAGAAAAAAAAGAGCGATCAGTATGAAGCTTCCGCTGGCTGCGATGCTGCTGCTTATGGCGTTGCTTCCCATGTTTTTTCAGGAAAAAATGACAGTAAGATCCTTTGAGCAAAACCAGATTGAAACAAGAAGTCTGGAGCTTCAAAATCGTTTGCTGATTTTAAGCAATAAATTGGGCCGAGCTGGCTATTTGGATGCTGATGTAAAGGATACGATTCTGGACAATGAGATGGATGTGCTGGCAGATATTTACAACGGCAGAATCGTGGTGGTGGACAGAGATTTTAAGATTGTCTGTGATACCTTTCGTTTGTCTGAGGGAAAAATCCATATTTCAGAGGAGGTGCTGCGCTGTTTTCAGGGAGAGGCCGGAAGCTGGTATAACCGGGATAAGCATTATTATATCCATACCGTTCCTGTCTATGATAATGGGCAGGAACAGAAAATAAGAGGGGTCCTTGTAGCCACTTCTTCTGCGGAGAACATTTTAAGCCTTACAGACAGGGTGGGGGAAAAGGCAGAGCTGTTTCAGCTTCTGACGCTTCTGATTATCATAGCGGCTGCAGCTGCCATGATTGCATTTTTCATGAAGCCATTTTACGACCTGCGCCGTGTTTTGGCTCAGGTAGCAGCCGGGGCATTAGACACAGATATTAGGGAGGATACTTATCTAGAGACACAGGAAATGTCAGAGTCGATTCAGCAGACATTGAAAAAGCTGAGAGATGTGGATAAATCGAGAGAGGAATTTGTTTCTAATGTTTCCCATGAGCTGAAGACTCCCATTACTTCTATCCGTGTTCTGGCAGATTCTCTGATGTCTATGGGAGATGTACCGGCCGAACTGTACCGGGAGTTTATGAATGATATTTCAGATGAGATTGACCGAGAGAGTAAGATTATTGATGACCTCCTTTCCCTGGTGAAAATGGATAAATCAGCGACAGAGATCAATATCAGCCAGATGAATATTAACAGTCTTTTGGAACAGATTCTAAAACGGCTTCAGCCGATTGCAAAAAAAAGGAATATTGAGGTCACCTTAGAAAGCATGAGAGAAGTAGGAGCTGATGTAGATGAGATGAAGTTTTCCCTTGCGTTAAGTAATCTGGTGGAAAATGCCATAAAATATAACAAGGAAGACGGATGGGTTCATGTAAATCTGGATGCGGATCACAAATTCTTCTATGTGAAGATATCCGATTCCGGGGTAGGAATACCAGAAGAGTTCCAGAATAAGATATTTGAAAGATTTTACCGAGTAGATAAGGCACGCTCCAGGGAAACTGGCGGAACAGGGCTGGGCCTGTCCATTACTAAAAATGTGATCCAGATGCATCAGGGTGCCATTAAGGTGAGCAGTACAGAGGGAGAGGGCACTACCTTTACGGTACGGATTCCTTTGACCTATATTCCTTAAGCTGGCATATGGAAAAATCTTATGAAAAGAGGGAATTTGGCAGAGAACCGCGGAAAGGAGGAGTGGAAAAGCAGGAATGGATATTGAACGCAATATTAAAAAAATGCGCCTTCTCCTAGCAGGAATGGGCATTTTCTGCCTCTTTTTTGCAGGTTGCGGGAGGACACAGGAGACGGATTCCACAAGAGAACGGAAGCAGGGAGAGTACAATATTTACTATTTGAATGGCTCGGCTACAAAGCTAGTCCCTCAGAGATATGAAACGACTACAAAGGACATTGACCAGTTGGTAGAGGAGCTGATGATACAGTTTCTTTCTGTGCCTCAGGATCTAGACTGTCAGCCGGCCTTGTCAGATAAGGCGGCATATCAGGAATTTAACAGGGAAGACCGGGTGGTATACCTTTATTTTGATGCTGCCTATACTGGAATGAAACCAGAGCGTGAGATTTTATGCCGGGCAGCTTTGGCAAAAACACTAACCCAAATTGATGGAGTGGACTTTATTAATATTTACGCTGGCGGACAGCCCCTTTTGGATCAGAAAGGAGCTATGGCAGGAATGATTGCAGATACGGATTTTATTGATAATATCAGTGATGTAAATGCATATGCAAAAGTAGAACTAGTTCTTTATTTCACAGATGAAAAGGGAGAAAAGCTGTATCGGGAAAAGAGAGAGGTGGTCCACAATGTCAATACATCCATGGAACAGCTTGTAGTAGAAGAGCTGATTTCTGGACCACAGGCCTTTCATCTCTGCCCTACAGTGCCAAGAGATACAAAAATATTGAATGTGTCAGTAAATGACAATGTGTGTTATTTGAACTTCGCTAGCAGTTTTTTGGGAGGGAGCCTGGAGGTTAAGGATTATATTCCTATTTATTCCGTAGTGAACTCTCTGGCAGAGCTTAGCTCTGTAAGCCGTGTACAGTTCAGCATCAATGGCTCTACTGATGTGAAATTTCGGGATACCTTGTCATTGGACAGTACATTTGAAAGAAATCTGGATTGTATAGAAGAGGAGGGAAACTGACAAAATTTAAAGAGTCGGGCAGTAAGATCCTTGAGTTCATGTATCCCAAATGCGCTGGATCCCTTCACTCATGGTGGTGCGCTAGCCTTGCGCATGAAGGCTTGCTGTGAAAGTACTCTTTTCCCTACAGTGGAAAACTGAGTTCATGTATTCCAAACGCGCCGAGTCCCTTCATTCATGGCAGTATGCTAACTGTGCGCATAGAAGGTTCATAGGAAGGCCGGTGATACAGTAATAAGCTCTTTCCTATGAAAGAACAAAGCAGCTGAAAAGCAGCTCAGCATGACATAACCTTTAACATGGATAAGGTTCTAAGTGTTTGTTAGGAATAACAGACAGAAATATATTATAATTAGGAGGAAAAAAGGATTAACAGACCGCTGATTTTTCTTGCAGGGGGACTGATGCTTGGAGAGGTATTAGCTCTGTATAAAGCGGACTGGGGACTGGCAGCCCTGTGTATAGGGGCAGCTTTTCTTGTAGTGGATAAAAAAGGCAGATTGGATGGCAGAGCTATGTATCAGATGGCCCTGCTTTTTTCTGTGCTTGCAGGCTTTGGAAGAATGGAAATGGAGCGGACATGGGCTGTCCATTGTATTGGCCTTGGGCTGGATGGAGAAAAAATATGGATAAATGGGACTATAGAGGAAGTAAAAGAGAGGGAGAAGGGATTTTCCTTTACCCTTTCCAGCTGTCAGACAGAAGGAGAGAAGCTGGGACGGATAGAGGTATTTCTGGATGAAACCGTGGAAGAAAGGCCAGAAATTGGGTATGAAATAAAGGTATATGGGGAGATGAAAGTTTGTAAAGCTGCCAGAAATCCAGGAGAGTTTGACTATCAAATTTATGCTTTGGGAAAGCACTCCTGTTATCAGATGTATGGGAAAAGGCTGGAGAGAGGAAAACGAAAATGGCCTATAAGAAATCATCTTTCTCATGTCCGCAGGCATTGTGGAAGGATGTTAGATGCTTTGATGGAGGAAGAAGACAGCGGAATTATGAAGGCTATGCTTCTGGGAGAGAAAACCTCCATGGATGGGGAAATCCGGCAATTATACCAGAGAAATGGGATTGCTCATATTCTGGCTATCAGTGGACTTCATATATCCCTTTTAGGAGCTGGATTTTACCGTTTCTTACGAAGAGCAGGAGTCGGATTCGGAAGGGCAGCCGCTGTTGGAGGAGGCATACTCTGGCTTTATAGCATGATGACTGGCCTATCTCCCTCTTCCTTTAGGGCTGTGATTATGATGACTGTATTTTTTATCGGAGAATATAGAGGACGGACCTATGATATGATGTCAGCAGCAGGTCTGGCAGCTATAATCCTTCTGGTCAAGTCTCCATTTCTGATTCTTCAGAGCGGTTTTCAGCTGTCTTTTGGAGCTGTTCTATCAATCGGAGGGCTGGGAGCTTTTCTGGAGCATACCGTTCAGCCTAAAACAGGAATAGGAAAGCAGGCCCTGATGGGCATGGCCATACAGATGGGGACTTGTCCGATCGTACTATACCACTTTTATCAATATCCAATCTATGGATTTTTTCTTAATCTGGCTGTCATTCCTCTTATGGCATATGGGATAGTTTCCGGAATTGCGGGAATCTGTCTTGGAAGCATTTCTTTATCTGCTGGGAGAGCAGCATTAGGGACAAGCCATTACATTCTGGCTCTTTACAGGGAGTTATGTCAATGGACAGAAGGACTTCCTATATCAAATGTGGTAACAGGAAAGCCTGATATATATCAGATTTTGATATATTTATCTGTGCTTGCAGGCGGACTCTGGCTGCTAGAAAGGTGGAAAGAGCAGCAACGATTCTTCCTGTGTCCTCTCTTATGTCTTATTCTGTTTTTATCCGTGCAGCCAGAAATGAAATTTTGGGAAAAAAACAGGATAAGGGTTACTTTTTTAGATGTGGGACAGGGAGATGGGATATTAATCGAAATTGGAAGAAGTGCAATTCTATTTGATGGAGGTAGCAGTGATAGAAAAAATCTGGGAGAACAGGTATTGGAGCCCTGTCTAAAATCTAAGGGGATTCAGGCTTTGGATTATGTGATCATAAGTCACTGTGATGAGGACCATATAAGTGGAATCCGTTTTCTCTTACAAGAGGGGAAAGATATAAAAATCAGACATCTAGGCCTTCCAGCTCTAGGGAAGAAAGAAGAAGTTCAGATAAAGCTGGCTGAAGCTATGGAAAGGGGGATGAAGAAAAAAGGAGAAAAGGGAGTAAGAGAAATAAAAGCAGGAGACATATTGAGAGTAGGAGAGATGGAAATCCATTGCCTTTATCCGGGAGAGCGAGACAGCGCTTCTGACCGAAACCAACAGTCCCTGGTACTTTTGGCAAGCTGCCGTGATATGGAAATTCTGCTGACAGGAGATACAGACCAGGTCTGTGAAAGAACTATGACGGAAAGAAAGGAGGCAAAGGCCGGTCTGGCAAAGGTTAAAGTCCTAAAGGCTGGCCATCATGGTTCTGATACCTCTACTGGAGAAGAGCTTTTGTCAGCGATGGAAAAAAATCTGAAATGGGCAGTCCTTTCCTACGGAAAAGACAACAAGTATGGACATCCGGGAAAAGAAGTTCTCAGACGGCTGGAAAAGCGGAAAATCCAGATATTCCATACAGCAGATCAGGGAGCGATTATCCTGAAATCTGATAAAGACAATTGGACATGGAATAGATATTTGGAGGGAGGATTTTTACAGGAATAGCTGTTGAATTAGAAAAAAGATGTACATACAACTTGGAAAGACACAAAATGCAAGAAAAAGTTTTAAATAAGTATTGACAAAAAATCTATTACCATCTATACTAAACATAGTAAAAATGAACAATATATACAAAAAATGAGTGAGAAAAGATAAGAAAAGAAAAAATATCTTTGAGGATAAGTTAAGGTACAAGCTTGTAGATGTACATACATGTACGTACAAGTTGTATATATTATTTAAGGGAGGAATTTAATATGAAACGTAAAATTTTCAGCATTATCCTTGGAGCTTCTTTGACAGCATCTTTGCTGGCAGGCTGCGGCGGCGGTTCCGCAGATCCAGCAGCGCCGGCAACTGAGGCAGGAGCACCAGCAAGCGAAGCACCAGCAGAGGGTTCTGAAGAAGCAGCACAGCCTACAGGCGAGGGCAAAAAGGTTGGTGTGGCTATGCCTACACAGTCTTCCGAGCGCTGGATTAACGATGGTGCTAATATGAAGGCAAAACTGGAAGCGCTTGGATATGAAGTGGATCTTCAGTATGCAGAGGATGATGTTCAGATGCAGGTTTCTCAGATTGAGAACATGATCGCAGCAGGCGCTGACTGTCTGGTTATCGCAGCAATCGACTCTTCCGCACTGGTTAACGTAGAGGAGCAGGCTAAGGCAGCAGGGATTCCTGTTATCGCTTATGACCGCCTTCTGATGGATACCGACGCAGTTTCTTACTATGCAACCTTTGATAATAAGGGTGTTGGTACTGCAATCGGCGAATACATTAAGGAAGCTAAGGATCTGGAAGGAGCTAAGGCAGCAAACGAGTCCTATACAATTGAGTTCTTTATGGGTTCCCCAGATGATAACAATGCTTTGTTCCTGTACAATGGACTTATGGAAGTACTTCAGCCATATCTGGATGATGGTACTCTGGTTTGTAAGTCAGGACGTACTTCTTTTGAAGATACTTGTATCTTAAGATGGTCTCAGGAAACAGCTCAGCAGAACTGTGAGAATTATCTGACAGGCTTCTATGCTGATGAAAAGCTGGATATCTGTGCAACAGCGTTTGATGGTTTTGCATATGGCTGTAAGGCAGCTTTGGAAGGCGCAGGTTACAAGGTTGGCGAGGACTGGCCGATCGTAACAGGACAGGATGCAGAGCTTATGGCAGTTAAGAACATTATTTCTGGTTCTCAGACAGCAAGTATCTACAAGGATACACGTCTTCTTGCAGACAAGTGTGTAACCATGGTACAGGCAGTTTTGGAAGGTGCTGAGCCGGAAGTTAATGATACAGAGCAGTACAACAATGGCAAGATCGTAGTTCCTTCTTATCTGTGTACACCAGTTGCAGTTGATGTGAATAACTACAAGGAAATCATTGTAGACGGCGGTTACTATACAGAGGAACAGCTGGCACAGTAATTTTTACCATATTTATAAAGGAATAAGAGATTCAGGCGGCGGATGGTTCCGCCGCCTGAATTTGGATTCCCTGATTCTTAAGGGCTATCATAATATAAAGAAAAGGAGTTGAGAAGATGTCCGAGTACATATTGGAGATGAACCACATCACGAAGGAATTTTCGGGCGTAAAGGCGTTGGATGATGTCAATGTCAAGGTAAAGCGGGGCGAAATCCATGCACTTTGCGGTGAAAATGGCGCGGGCAAGTCCACGTTGATGAATGTTCTTTCCGGTGTATATCCCTATGGGACTTACAGTGGAGATATTGTTTACAACGGGAATGTATGCCAGTTTCACAGTATCAAGCAGTCGGAAGCCAAGGGAGTTGTAATCATCCATCAGGAGCTGGCATTAAGTCCTTATCTGTCTGTGGCTGAAAATGTATTCCTAGGCAATGAGCAGACTGTTGCCAAAGGCGTGATTGATTGGACGGAAACCCATAGAAAAGCCAAAGAAATGTTGGAGAAGGTTGGGCTGGGGGATGAAAATCTCAATGCGCCGATTAACAGCCTTGGAGTAGGCAAGCAGCAGCTGATTGAAATTGCCAAGGCCATGGCAAAAAAGGTTGAACTTCTGATACTGGATGAGCCTACAGCAGCCCTGAATGATGAGGAAAGCGCCCGTCTTCTGGAGATTATGCTAGACCTTAAGAAGCAGGGAATTACGAGTATTATTATTTCCCACAAGCTGAATGAGATTAGTTATGTAGCTGATTCTATTACGGTTATCCGCGACGGACATACAATTGAGACACTGGAAAAGGGAAAGGATGATTTCTCTGAGGACAGAATTATTAAAGGCATGGTTGGACGAGAGCTGACAAATCGTTATCCGGCCAGGGATTGTGAGATCGGGGATATCATTTTTGAAGTGGAAAACTGGAATGTATATCATCCGGATGATCCAAACCGCCAGATGATTAAGGATGTCTCTCTTCATGTACGGGCAGGAGAAGTAGTAGGCTTGGCAGGACTTATGGGCGCAGGCCGCACAGAGCTGGCTATGAGCGTGTTTGGAAGGTCCTATGGACAGAAAATCACTGGAACTGTTAAAATGAATGGTAAGGAAGTCCATTTAAAGAGCGTAAGAGATGCCATTGACAATAAGCTGGCTTATGTATCTGAGGATAGAAAGAATTTTGGGCTTGTTTTGATTGACGATATTAAGCGCAATATGACAATGGCAGCATTGCGTAATTTCTTTTCAAAAAACGGCGTTGTGAACAGCAATGACGAGATCGTTTCCGCAGAGGAATATAAAAAGAGGATTAATGTAAAAGCCAATTCCATTAACCAGACGGTAGGCTCTCTTTCCGGCGGCAACCAGCAGAAGGTTGTACTTGCAAAATGGATGCTCACAAGGCCGGATGTACTGATATTGGATGAGCCTACAAGAGGTATTGACGTAGGCGCTAAATATGAAATTTACTGTGTTATCAATGAGCTGGCAAAAGCCGGCAAGGCAGTCATTGTCATTTCCTCTGAAATGGGAGAGGTTATTGGTACATGTGACCGTGTATATGTTATTAATGAAGGACATATTGCAGGCGAGCTGAGTAAAGAAGAAGTAAGCCAGGAACGTATTATGAAGTGCATTATGGCTGATAATGGAAAGGAAGCGTAAAAATGGATAAGAAGAATACAGTTAATATTGATATTAAGCAATATGGTATGATGATTGCTCTGGTAGCGGTGTTCCTGATCTTTGCCGCTATGACCGGCGGAAAAAATATGTCCCCGGCTAACATTAATAACCTGATTATGCAGAATAGCTACGTTGTTATCCTGGCAGTAGGTATGCTGCTCTGTGTATTGACTGGTAATGTCGATCTGGGCGTTGGCTCTATCGTAGCTCTCTGTGGTGCGGTTGTAGGTATTATTATTGTAGATTATAAAGCAAATATGTGGCTGGCTATTCTTGCAGCATTGATTGTTGGCCTCCTTGCTGGTATGTTTGTAGGATTTTTCGTTTCCAAGCTGGGAATTCCACCCTTTATCGTTACATTGGCTACCATGCTGATGGGACGAGGACTTACTTATACCTTTTTGAAAGCGCAGACAAAGGGCCCGCTTCCTGGTAACTATACCTTTATTGGTGCAGGCTTCCTTCCTACAATGAAGATTCCCTTTGGAGGAGGCACTCTGGATCTGATTGCAATTATTGTAGCAGCTATTGCCTCAGTATTAATCGTTGCCTCTGAGCTTAAAAATATTAACACAAAAAAGAAATATGGCTTTGCAACAAATCCTATGTGGCAGATTGCAATTAAAGAGGGAGTGATCCTTCTGATTGTATGGTTCTTTTTCTATAAGCTGGCTCGCTATAATGGAATCCCGTTTGTACTGGTTATTATGGGACTTCTGGTTGCCGCTTATCACTTTATTACCAGCAGGACAGTTGCAGGACGTCAGATTTATGCGTTAGGCGGCAATGCAAAGGCAGCAAAGCTCTCTGGTATTAATACAGAAAAGGTATTTTTCTGGGTATATACTAACATGGGAATTCTCTGTGCAGTTGCTGGTATCGTCCTCTCTGCACGTAACGCTTCTGCTACGCCAAAGGCAGGCGACCAGTTCGAAATGGATGCTATCGCTTCCTGTTATATTGGCGGCGCTGCCACAAGTGGTGGTGTTGGTACCATTATTGGAGCAGTCGTAGGCGCGTTTGTTATGGGTATCTTAAATAATGGTATGTCCCTTTACGGTTGGTCTACAGATATTCAGAAGATTGTTAAGGGCGCTGTGCTTCTTGGTGCAGTTACTGTAGACCTAGTATCTAAGAGGAAAAAATAATAAGGAGTAGGGATGGAAGCTCAGGAACACAAATATGAGGTGGTTGCCAACTGGGTCAAGGAAAATATCAGTAATGGACGATTTCAGAGAGGATCTAAGCTTCCGTCCGAAAATGTACTCAGCGAACAGTTTGGCCTGAGCAGGCAGACAATCCGTCATGCCATTGATATACTTGAGCAGGAAAATCTGATAACAAGGATGAAAGGGAGCGGCACGTATATCGGCGAGGGTGCAAAAAGCGGACGGAGCAGGCGGTATTTTAATATAGCTGTTATCAGTACTTATACAGATAGCTATATATTCCCCCCCATACTAAGAGGAATTGAGAATGTCCTGTCCAAGAATGGATATATGATGCAGATTGCCTTTACAGGCAATGAAATTTTTAGAGAAAAGCAGATTCTTCAGCAGCTCTTGGAAAAGGATAATATTGATGGCCTTATTGTAGAGGCAACCAAAAGCGCGCTGCCTAATCCAAACCTGCATTTTTATCGGGAACTGATGAAACGGCGGATTCCCATCCTTTTCTTTAACAGCAGCTACCAGGAATTAGGGCTTCCCCGTGTAGCTCTGGACGATTTTAGCGCTGGCAGGAAGGCTGTGGAATACTTGGTAAAGGCTGGACACAAAAAGATAGGAGGGCTTTTTAAATGCGATGACGGACAGGGACCTCTCCGCTATGCTGGCTTTGTAAAGGGAATGGAAGAGGCCGGTCTGAAGCTGAAGAGCCGGAATATCATATGGACAGAGACAGAATCCACTATAGATATGGAAAACTGGATGGACTATCTTATGAACCGGTTGGAGGATTGCACAGCTCTAGTATGTTATAATGATGAAGTTGCTTATACCTTTCTGCAGATCTGTCAGAAAAGGGGAATAGAGATTCCTGGACAGCTTTCTGTGATCAGCATAGATAATTCTAATTTGGCTGTATTGTCAGATGTGCAGATTACATCGTTTCCCCATCCTCTAGAGGACCTGGGACGTAAAACAGCAGAAAATATGGTAAAGATGATTGATAATCCATATTATGATGGTTCTTATCTCTTTGATTCTCAGGTGATTGAGAGAGATTCTGTAAGATTCCTGACAGAGCAAATAGCTCCTTTATCAACCACAGGCGGAAAGGCGGTAGAAAGAGAATGAATAAGAAGCCAGGTCCTTCCAGGCCATTGCAGATGACAATTGTTTTTCGCCTGATAGCCGGAGGATATCTGCTCTATTTGACCTATGGGCTGATTCAGGAATTGATGAAGCCTGACAGCGAAAGAAAGCTTCTGGTAATTGCAGCAGCAGTGCTTTTTGCAGCAGTAGGAGGCGGTTTAACTGCCTGGTGCGTAAAAAAGCTGATTACAGGGCAGTATATTCCCTTTGGAGCAGTCCCTGATGATGGGGATGAAGAAGAGGAGCCGATTTCTTCTCCTGTGGAACAGGAATCAGAAGAAGAGGATCAGGCAGATAGAGACGAAGGATAACATAGTTAGGGAAAGAAAGTTTCACAAAAAGAGTTTAATAAAAAAGTTCAATAGAAAATTAATTAAAAGGCACAGCTCCCACGAGGGCTGTGCCTTATTTTATCTCAGAAAACAGGGCCTCATCTTACATATCTCTTTCGCATTCTTACGAATTGATTTCAATGCTTGTCTATGGAGCAGCTCCATGGTTTAAAGTAAGGTTTAAAGAAATTTGACTATAAGGAGGTCTTAAACTATGAGAAAGAGAAAATGTATGACAGGTATTATTTTTGCTATGTTGATTATGGGACTGAATGCGCCAACAGCCTTTGCTGCAGGATGGACTCATTCTGCAAAGGGGTGGCAGTATCAATGGGGAGACGGAAGTTATTGTCATGATGGCTGGGTACATTATAAGGACCACTGGTATTATTTTGGAGGAGACAGTATGATGAGAACCGGATGGATCCGTAGGGATAATACCTGGTATTTTGCAGCAGACAGCGGAGAACTGCAAGGAGGAATCATGAAGATTAATGGAAATGTTTATTATTTCGGCTCCGGAGATTGTAAAATGAAAACAGGCAATATTACATATAATGGAGTATCTCATGAATTTACAGAAAATGGAACAACTGACGGCGGCCCTTATATCTATACGGAGTGGAATAGCGATGGAAGCATACGAAGAGGTGTAAAATTTGGTCCGAATAAAGGATAAAAAAGACATTTTCATTACAGTTTCTTTTCAATTTCAGGGAAAGGATTGATTCCAGAGCAGGAAAGCACTAAAATATTTTACATTATTGGGAAAAATTGTGAAATAGGAATGTAAGAAAACATTGAATCATTGCCCATAGCAGCTCCAAGGCCTATCCTTTTGTCTGCATGGGCAGGAAGCAGAATATCATGGACAGGCAGGAAGAGATTATGGAGAGTCAACAAGAGTTTTTGATTGGCGATATGGCAGAGATTGCAGGAATCAGCAGGGATACGTTACGCTTCTATGAGAAAAAAGGGATTGTGCAGGCAAGAAAAAAAGAAAATGGATATCGGTTCTACTCGAAAAATGATATTTATAAACTGGTACATATTTTATATCATAGGAAAATGAATTCCAGCTTGAGAGAAATTGAAGAGATTATGAAAATGGACCGAGAGGATACCGTTTGTTTTATGAGAAAACATGTTGCTGCTTCAATAGCAAAAGAGAAGGAAAGCATGGAAAGGCATAGAAGGACAGTAGCAAGGCTCCAGATGGTGGAGAGGGATATGAGAAATATTGAAGAATGTATGGGGAGCTATACTTTGAAAAGATTTCCAGAGGCTTATATTGTAAAAGAATGTGGTGGATTTGAAGAAGGCGTAAAGGAATGGTTTCAGCTTTCTGCTATGGCAGATGGAATGGATATTTCCTATTTTTATACAGAAATAGGTTTAATAGGGAATCGTCCAGCAATAGAGAAGACAAGGCTCCTTTTTTATAAGGAATTAGAGCCGATTGTCAGTAAGATGGTGGAATTATCTGATTTCCAGGAATTAAGAGTTGGGGAATGTATCTATACCATAGTAGAGTCAGAAAGCATTCTGCCAGAAGAGCATGTAATCCAATCCATGACTGCCTGGGGAAGGGAGAAAGGGCTGGCGACAGGCAATAAAATGTATGTGAACCATATGACTTCTTTTTCATGGGATACCCCTAAATATTGTCTGGAACTTTATATGCCAGTTATTGGAGAGAGCTGATTGTCCTTTCCCCTAAATTTCCAGATAGGCTTTACCAGCTGCTTTTCCACAATAACCAGGATTCCCTCGCAGCTGCCTCTGTTTTATTATGTAATTGGCAAAACAATTCAGAAAGAGACAGAGGAGGACAAGATGGGAAGAATATACGGATATGTGCGTGTCAGCACCAGGGAGCAGAATGAGGACAGGCAGCTTCTTGCCTTGAATGAAATGGAGATACCAGGTGAAAACATCTACATGGATAGGCAGTCTGGTAAAAATTTTGACCGCCCTATGTATCAGAAATTGTTAACACGACTAAAAAAGAACGATTTACTCTATATAAAAAGCATTGACCGCCTGGGGAGGAATTATGAAGAGATCTTGGAGCAGTGGCGGTTGATTACAAAGTGCAGAAAGGCAGATATTGTTGTCCTGGATATGCCCCTTCTGGACACTAGAAAGGGGAAGGATTTGATGGGGACATTTCTCAGCGATATTGTATTGCAAGTCCTGTCCTTTGTGGCGGAAAACGAGAGAAAAAATATCCGTCAGAGACAGAAGGAGGGAATTGAGGCAGCAAAGCTGAGAGGGGTAAAATTTGGCAGACCTTCAAAGCCTTTGCCGAAGAATTTTAGACAGGTCCACAGCCGCTGGAAGCTGGGGGAGATTAATGGAATAGAAGCAGCAGAATTATGCGAGATGCCCATATCCTCCTTTTATCGAAAGGCGGGAAAGCAGAAGTTAAATACCTGTCAACAAGCTGAGGGGGCATGAAGTTTGCGATATAGCAGGTGGGGAATTTATTTCGTTTGGCAGCTGAAAAGGCTAAGCTGGATTGGTTTTGACTTGCTGCCTTTGTAAGATACAAAGAGATGGACAGGACGGAAGTAAAAAGATACAATAATTAAGGAGAATTCCATAAGAAGAACAGATTGAAAAAATATATATGCGATAAAAGGGCAGACCTGACGGGCAAGCTTGTCGGGAGCTGCTCTTTTTTGTTCTATAGGAAAATCCAAAGAAATTTTCTATAGGAATTCAGATGCAAAAACTATCAATCCCATATAATAAAAAACTCCAGAATTAAATCCGGAGCGATTCTTTTACATAAAAAAAGTCTTTAATAATAGGAAACTTTTAAAAAGTGTACTTTATAAGAATGGCAGATACTGGGTAAAAATCCATAGGAAAAATAATTAAGATTATTGAAATTTTGACGATATTATATTAGAATATAGCTGGATTTGTGCGCAAAGCATAATTCTCAAAAAGTACACTTTTTAGTAAATATGACTATCCTAAAGGGAAAAAATATGCCGCCGGAAAAGATATATAAGGTTACTCGTCAGTATAATAAAGAGCCGGTTTCTGTAGAGGATATGAGAAAGCTCCAGGAGATTGCGGAGAACTACAGGCAGGTAAAAAATTATGTCTATGCGAGATTTGGCGGGATAGGAAGCCTGGCAAAGCTTTATCCAGGATATACAGTTCAGAACGAAATGACAAAGAGCGGCCTCAGAGAGGAACTGGGATTGCCATCAGTGTATTTTTATCTGGCTGTGTTTGATGCATTGGGAGATATAAAGGGCCAGTGGGCAAAGACAAAAGAAAAGATATTAGAGTTGATTGGAAGGAATGAAGGACTCTCTCCAGAGGAGAAACATTATCTTCGTTTCCTGATAAAAATCAACAATGCCTTTGAAGCTGTGTTAAATCAAAAGCTAGTAGAGCTGCCAGTGGAGATACAGCGAACTCATGATAGTCTAGCAGCCCAGATAGATATGGAAAAAATGCATCGCTATCTTTGCAGGCAGGTGAGAAAATACCATGTCAAGCAGCATACGGACCGGGCAGATGGATTTTCAGTTTCAGAAAGGGCATATCGCTATGGGGATCATGGCATTTATATTGCCACAAAGGAAAAGCGAAAGCGCATTTTTATACCCCTGACTGATAATAACCGTTATAAATGCCAGGTTTATATTCGACTGTTTCCAGAGACAGGCAGGATTGAAATTCATGTTCCTGTCCATGTATCAGTAAGATGCCATATGGGTTATACCAATGAAGTAGGAGCAGCTATGGGAATCCATACGATGCTGACTACAGACAAGGGATGCTGTTATGGAGAAGAACTGGGAAAACGCCAGATGGAATATGCAGAGTGGATACAGAGACAGACAAGAATTTACAACTGTAACCGGGACAGCAATCCAGGCCGTAAAAAGTACAAGGCAAAAAAGAAACGTTTGACAGAAGGCCTGCATACTTATATTAACCATGAGCTGAATCGTTTCCTTCAGACAGAGAAGCCTCAAGTTGTTTATGTTGTAAAGCTGCCAAAACCGCAGACAAGCGGAAATAGTAAAAGGATCAATCATGGAGTTGCTTTGTGGCAGCGAGGCTATATACGAAAACGTCTGGAACAAAAGTGCAAAGAACAATCCATAGAGCTGATAGAGGTTCTAGGAAAAAATATCAGCAGTGAGTGCAGCCAATGCGGGGCAGAGGGAAGCAGAAAAAATGGGATTTTTATCTGTAAGATTTGTGGCTATGAGGCTGGAGAAAAGGAAAATACTGCAGGAAACGTGTTAAAGCGGGGGATAGAAGGAAAGATATTAAACGATTGAATTGGGTCATACGAACAGCGATTCAGATAAATTTCAGCATTAAGCTGAGGTTTTACCGAAGGGACTGGAAAGCGTGTTCCTGATATATAAAAACAAGAAACGGCATTAGAAGGCAGAGAAGATCTGCGTATTGGGTATGCCAAGACCCTGGGAACAGGATGTACAGAAAGCAGTGCAGGGATTACAGTACCTTGCAAATGCTGAAAATGATTCCTGATGTAGCAGGGAGCGAAGCAGGGGAATGCTGTGTGTGATTTTGGTTGAAAAACTGAGAAAGCATGGGAGATACAGGAACCTGCATCGTCAGAAGGATGGTCTTTTATTTCGTTTTTTCTGATGACCAATATGCCTTATTTTACAAAGATAATCAGGCAAAGGAATCAAGATATATGAGGAAAGCACAGAAAAAGCAGTCAGAGGACTTTATTAAGCTCCTTGGACAGGCACATGTAGAAGTAAGAAAAGCGATAGAGAAAAGGCAAAATGCCGTAGCTATGGATTTACTGGAACAGTGCCAGGATGGGGCGATTGAATTAGGCAATATGATAGAAGCAGAGGAAGGGGAAGGCTTTATTACCATCCCTTTATTAGAGCAATATTGTGAACTCGTCTATCAGATTCATGAAGAACTCTGGAAAAATCAGTACGTAAGCGGGGATAAGGCCTATAAGGGGCTGCGAAAATCTCTGATACGGATAGAAAATAGCGTAAAAAATGATATTAAAGTACATAAAGAGGCAGTCTTTCTGCCATATAAAGCATCTATGTGGGATTCTCTGGAAAGCATCTGGAAAGCAGCTGACCAGGATCCAGACTGGGAGGCTTACGTAATACCAATTCCATATTATGACAAGAATCCGGACGGGAGCTTTGGCGAGATGCATTATGAAGGTGGCCTGTATCCGGATTATGTTCCTATTACGGGGTATGAGGCCTTTGATTTTGAAGAGCATTATCCGGATATGATTTTCATCCATAATCCTTATGATGAATGCAATTACGTGACCAGCGTACATCCGTTTTTTTATTCCAAAAACTTGAAAAAGTATACAGATCAATTAGTTTATATACCGTATTTCATATTGGAGGAGCCAAACCCAGATGATCCTAAGGCGGTTGAAAGGATTGAGCATTTCTGCACTGTTCCCGGAGTAATTTATGCAGATAAGGTCATTGTCCAGTCAGAAGCCATGCGGCAGGTCTATATCAATGTGATGACAGACTTTACCGCGAAGAACACAGATAAAAATTCATCAGGGAATAGGAAGTACTGGCAGGAGAAAATATTGGGACTGGGTTCGCCGAAGGTGGAGAAAGTCCTGAGCACGAAAAAGGAAGAGCTGCAGCTTCCAAAGGAATGGCTCCCAATTATCCAAAAGCCAGATGGAAGCTGGAAAAAGATTATTTTCTATAATACAGGAGTTACGGCATTGCTTCAGAACAGTGAAAAGTATCTGGATAAGATGAGAGAAGTATTTCAGGTATTCCGGGAAGTCAAAGGGGAAGTTACACTTTTATGGAGGCCTCATCCTCTAATTCAGACAACCATCGAAGCTATGAGGCCAGAGCTGTGGCAGGAATATTGTCTGCTGGTAAATCACTATAAAGAAGAAGGCTGGGGAATCTATGATGATTCGCCGGATATGGACCGAGCCATCGCGTTATCAGATGCTTATTATGGAGACTGGAGCAGCATGGTACAGCTGTGTCAGGCAGCAGGGATACCGGTGTTGGTACAGAATGTAGATATAATCCAAAACCAGCCAGAGGGAGATAGAGAATGCTAGATTATTTGGTTGTAGGAGCAGGCCTTGCTGGTGCTGCTTTTGCAAGAATTATGACTGATAAGGGCTGCCAGTGTGCTGTTATTGATAAAAGGGATCATATCGCAGGAAATATTTACAGTAAGGAAATTGAAGGGATTGAGGTGCATCAATATGGCCCTCATATTTTCCATACAGATAATGAACGAGTATGGGAGTTTGTAAATCGTTTTACTAAATTCAATCATTTCATTTATTCTCCCATTGCCAATTATCATGGAGAGTTTTACAGTCTGCCCTTCAATATGAACACATTCTATCAGCTTTGGGGAACTAAAACACCAAAAGAGGCAAAAGAAATGATTGCCAGACAGGCAGAAGAAGCAGGAATTATAAATCCTTCCAATCTTGAGGAGCAGGCGATTAAGCTTGTGGGAAGGGATATCTATGAAAAGCTCATAAAGGGCTATACTTCCAAACAGTGGGGGATGGATTGTAAAGAATTGCCTGCTTTTATTATCAAGAGACTTCCTGTCCGGTTTACTTATGATAACAACTATTTTAACCATCCTTACCAAGGAATTCCGGAGTCTGGCTATACAGCTATGGTGGAGAAGATGCTGTCAGGAATTGAAGTCCGTTTAAATACAGATTATTTACAGCATAGAAATGAATATGAAAAAATGGCAAAACGCATTCTATTTACCGGTCCAATTGATGCCTATTATGATTATTGCTATGGTGCGTTGGAGTATCGCAGTCTCCGATTTGAGACAGAGGTAAAGAATATAGACAATTATCAGGGTATAGCAGGAATGAACTTTACAGATGCAGAGACACCCTATACAAGAATCATAGAGCACAAACATTTTCACTTTGGAAGAGGCAGCCAGGAAAAAACAGTGATTACGCGGGAATATTCTGCTGCATGGAAGCCAGGGGATGAGGCCTATTATCCAATTAATAATGAAAAAAATAATGCTCTTTATGAAAAATACAGAACAAGAGCAGAACGAGAAAAGCAGGTCATCTTTGCTGGAAGGTTAGGACAATACCAGTATTTTGACATGGACAAGGTGATTGATAGTATTTTGAAGTTAACAGATGAATGAGTAAAACACAGAAGAGACTGAAAATAAGTGAGATGGAAGAGAAGGATAAGATACCCGGAATTTTCGCTTTGTGGGGTTAGAATATACCAATCCCATAGACGAAAAATGCTGGGGCCTTCCTGATATAGGAAAGGATGGAAACATGATATTAGTCGTAGGCGGCGCTGGATACATTGGAAGCCATATTAATAAGCTGCTCTGCCAAAAGGGGTATGAGACAGTTGTTTTTGACAATCTTGTTTATGGACACCGTGAAGCGGTCAAATGGGGAATCTTAGAGGTTGGAGATTTGGCTGATAAAAAGCGGCTGGATGAAATTTTTGAAACCTATGAAATCGAGGGGGTAATTCATTTTGCCGCCTATGCTTATGTAGGCGAATCTGTCACAAATCCATCTAAATATTATAACAATAATGTTGCAAATACCCTTCATCTTCTGGATACCATGCTGGAGCATCAGGTGAAGCATATTGTCTTTTCCTCCACATGCGCTACTTATGGCGTTCCAGAGTCCATGCCGATTACAGAGGAAATGGATCAGAGGCCGATTAACCCATATGGGGCTTCTAAACTGATGATTGAGCGGATTCTGGAAGATTATTATAAGGCTTATGGGTTAAATTACTGCTGTCTGCGCTATTTTAATGCGGCAGGAGCTGACCCAGAGGGAGAAATCGGTGAAAGCCATGATCCGGAAACGCATCTGATTCCTTTAATTCTCGCCGCTGCAGCAGGGGAAAGGGATTCTATCAAGGTATTCGGAACAGACTACCCAACTAGGGATGGAAGCTGCATCAGAGACTACATCCATGTGACTGATTTGGCAGATGCCCATTTAAAGGCAATGGAATATCTAAGAAAAGGTGGAGAGAGCACCTGTATGAATCTTGGCAACTGCATTGGAAATTCTGTGCTGGAAGTCATTGAAGCGGCCAAAGTGGTTACAGGCCGGGACATTCCGATAGTTCTGGATGAACGCAGGCCAGGGGATCCGCCGACCTTAGTAGGGAGTGCTAAAAGAGCCGAAACATTGCTTGGATGGAAGCCGGAGTATGGAGACATTAAGGTGATTTTGGAACATGCATGGAAGTGGTACTGCCATAAAGAATATTAATAATTGAGAGTGATGATATGGTTTCTATAGATGAAACAAACCTGCCTATTTTGATAAAAGATAAAAAAGTAATTATTTATGGTGCTCATTTGATTGCTGTTGAACTGTACAGATATATAAATAACACAGTAAAGGTGTGGGATTTTTCAGGTTTTGCTGTTACCCATAAAGAGGATAATCCAGAAGAATTAGAAAATCAAAAAGTCAGGGAACTGAAAGAATATCAGGCAGATAAAAATGTAATCATTCTTGTCGCCATGCCGGAAAAGTATCATGAAGAAGTGATCGAGTATGCCAAAGCAAGAGGATTTATCGCTTTCGCATGTATCGGGCAAAGCAGGATGGAAGCCATAAAAAGTGGCTGGATTCTTAAAAACTGTGATGCCGAATTCAAAAATAAATATGAGTTATACGAAGATTTGTATGACAAAAGCTGGTTGAATATAGGATTAAAAGAAAATAGAGAAGACCATAAAAAGGCTGATAGATCCCAGAGGCATTATAAATTCCCAACCTTATATTACTTAAAAATGGAGCAGGTTTGGAAAGAAGCAGGCAGCTTTGATTATTTGAAGGAATATGAGAAAACCTTTGGCACATATTGTAACCTTCATAAAGCAGAGAAAGAGAAATTAAGTTCATATGAGGATATCAATATGACAGAAATCCTGCAATTATATATGGTATTCAGCCAATGGGATAATGGAAGCATGAAAAATAGAGAACTGCCTTCCTGGATCGTGCCAATCCAGGCTGGAAGTATCCTGACTGATTTAAAATCAGATGGGATTTTAGACGAATCAGGAGACAACATCTCCAAAAAAAACAGGATGTTTGCAGAAATGACGGCGGCATATTGGATATGGAAAAATGCAGGGCCTGTAAAATACAAGGGATTGTGTCATTACCGCAGACATTTTTTATTGGATAAATATGAGGTGATGAATTTCGTCACAAATAACATTGATGTCATACTTACAACTCCTCGTTATACGCCAGGAGGAATAGGACAGATGTTTGTGGAAGAGACACCAGTGAAAAAGCCGGTCTATGAGACAATGCTCCAGGCAGTGGCAGCATGCCATCCAGAAGATAGGGATTTATTGGAACAGTATATGGAACAGTGTCTGTATTGTCCTAACAATATGGTAATAGCAAAAAGTGAGATTTACGATGCCTATTGTGAGTGGATTTTTCCGATTTTGTTTCGGATGGAGGAAATGGATGAGGAAAAGGGGTATGGACATAAAGGAGACAGACATATTGCCTATGCGGCGGAGATTTTGACATCCTATTATTTTGCAAGGCATAAGGATGAATATTTTATTGCAGTGACAGATTATAGTTTTAATTCTTAGTAATTTTGCTAAAACGATTTCAGATAGTCAGGATTAACATCTAATGCTTGATGAGATACTCAAGAATTTCCTTTAAAGAATAAAAGAGGAGAAAAAAGTTAGTTATGAAAGCAGTAAGTATATCGGATTTGCCAATTGTACCGGAAGAGTATGGAAAAGAAATTTATGAAAGAATTGACTGGACTGTTGTTGATTCAGAAATGACGGATGGACAACGAAGATTTATTAATGGGTTAATCCAATATTATTGTCCGGAAAGAGTCTTAGAATTGGGAGTATCGGCAGGAGGCGGAACAACTGTTTTGCTCAATGCACTGAAAGAGAACGAAAATGCAGAACTTTATTCTATTGATAGTGCAAGCCAGTTTTATAGAAATCCAGATCTGCCTGTAGGGTATTGTGCGATGGAAAAATATGCTGATTTGATGAATAAAAAGTGGCATTTGCTAGGAGGATACGACCCAGCAGAGATAATGGAAAAATTGGACGAAAAATTTGATTTTTGTGTGATAGATACATATCACCACCATCCGGTGGAGGTTCTAAACTTTATAAGTATACTGCCTTGGCTGAATGATGGTGCAATTGTTATTATGCATGATACAACAGTATTTGAATGGCGTTTGAAGGAAACATTTCTTCAAATGTTAGCACCAAGACTACTGCTGTCAGCTGTATGTGCAGAAAAATATATCCCTGATTTGCCAAGCGGAAACATGACAACATCAAATATCGCTGCATGGCAGGTAAGCGCTGATACCAGGAAATACTGCCAGGGTCTTTTTGATATTCTGTATGTACCATGGGAAACGCCTATATTAAAAGGGACCTGCCAAAGTATAAATGAGTTAGTTAAGAAGCACTATCCTTCTAAAATGTCAGAATACTATGCTGATGCTGTAAGGGTTAATGCATCTATGATTTCTGTGAGGCAATTTGGGGTTTTTGATTGTGAAGAGGCATACAAGACTTTGAGAGAAGACACTATTTTTTACGGAGCTGGCTTCCAAATGAGGAAATTGTTAACAATGCTAGATCTTGTAAATTTAGAATTTAAATTTGATATATGGGATAGAAATGCTGATAAGATACAAAAAATTGAGAAACATACGGTGAAAACACCTATTTTAGAGAAAACTGAGAAAATAAATCAGACTATGATCGTTATGATTGAAAGTAAAGAGATCTTTGAAGAGGTTCGTGAACAGTTTAGTTCATTGGGATATATTCTTTTTCACGGATTAAAAGAGTACTTTGCTTTTAAGTCAAATGAGAACAAGAGCATATAAAAAGATTTATGCTATGAAAGGGGAAAATCATGTCAGGTATTGAAGAAAAAAGAGTGTATCCATGTGCAAATCCATTTTCACAGCTGTATTTGATTCCAAGAGATAAGCTATACATCCGGTTCTGCCCGTTTCATTCAACAATGGCTGCAATAGAAGACTATGAAAATATCGGATATGAAGAATTATGTGATATCTTTAGCAACAATGAAAAAGCAATTGAGATTCGCCAGAAGTTTTTGAGTGGTGATTTTAAGGGGGCTGGCTGCCCGGATAGCTGTGAGTGTATGGGAGCGTTTCATGTAGGAATGGCAGGCAGCAGGGCAGAGGATTTCCAGGATGATGATGGCAGGTTTGTCTTTAATAAAGCGAACCTCAGTTTAGGGCCGGACTGTAACATTCGCTGCCGCTATTGTCTCGATACCGATAACTTTGAGGTTGATTTCGGATCCTGTAAGCCTGAGTTTGCAGATTTTATTGTACCTTTTGTTCATAATGGCGGATCTCTGCTTCTTACAGGCGGAGAGACCTTTTTACCTAAATGGGGATTTGTAAAAAAATTGAAGGAGCTTGCCGCATTAGGCGACAACAAGGGGGAAATAGAGGTCTTTACAAATGCCACACTTCTTGATGAGGATACCTGTGATGCAATCCTGGCAGCGCCTGTTCGCTTTGTGGGTATTTCTATGGATACAGCCCGACCGGAGCTGTTCAACTTTATTCGCCGGGGATCTACATTTGAGCAGGTGTTTGGAAATGCTAAAAGGCTGTTGAACAAACGTAATATGCAGGGAAAAACGCTGCCGCATATCAGGATATTATGTGCTGTGTTAAAATCGACTGCCATGCATTTAGAAGAAACGGTTGATTTTTATCTGAAAGAGGGGTTTGATTTATCCTTGAATATTCTTTTCAAAGCAAATTTTTCTCCGGATTTTTGTGAGCGTGAAAGCTTGGATATGCTTACACTGGAACAGTTAGAGAATGTCATGCATCAATTAGAGAATATTGAAAAGAAATGGGGAGAAAGGGTTTATTCCGCATCTTTTAAGGGACAGCTCCAAAATGTGATTAATAGAAAAAAAGATAGATCAACAGCACAGCAGATTTTAGGCGGTGGTGTATATGCTAAGCGTAAAGATGGAGTTAATCCCAAGATAAAAGAAGAGGTAGGAAAAGTCAAAATCTTTGTATCCTACCATAAAGACGGAGAGGTTCTTAGGAGTGAAGTACTAACACCGATTCACGTTGGTGCAGCATTAAGTAAAGCAAAACTTAATATGCAGAGGGATGATGAGGGCGATAATATTTCTGCTCAAAATGATAAATATTGTGAGCTGACGGCACAATATTGGGCATGGAAAAATGTGGAAGCAGATTATTACGGCTTTATGCATTATCGCAGGCACTTTGCCTTTCGCGATATTCTAGATCCTGTGGAACCAGGAGGTGTAGTAGAGTATCAAAGATTTAGCGAAGCATACAAAAGAAAGATCGGACTTAGCGATAACGAAATATACGGATGTATTAAGGATTATGATATGATACTGCCTACGCCAGTAGATGCTTCAATTTGGGGAACATTATCAAATGAAGTGCAATTTAGTTATCTTGATAATCTCCATGCCATAGACTTTGATTTGACCTGTCAGACTGTTTTAGAGTTATATCCTGAATATGCAGAAGCTGTTGACGAGTTTAGGAATGGTAAGTACGCTTATTGGTATAATATGTTTATTATGAGGAAAAAGCTATTCCAAGATTACTGTGAATGGCTATTTCCTATCCTTAAAAAAACAGAAACAAAAATAGACTTTACATATTTCAGCGAACAGGAGATGCGGACGCTTGCTTTTATGTCAGAGCGACTGTTAAGCATATATCTGATAAAGCTTTTAAAGGATAAGCCAGAATTAAAAGTGAAACATTTAAAAGTGGTTTTTTTGGAGAATACGGATAAATTGCCTGATATACATCCTGCTTTTCAACAAAATAATGTGGCAATTGCAGTATCCTGCAATGAGTATTACATGCCGATACTCGGTGTCATGCTGAGTTCACTGCTTGCAAATAGCTCATCCGAAAATAATTATGATATTCTTGTGATGCGCAGTAAGGCCAAAAAAGACAGCGATAATGCGATTCGGTATATTAAGATGCTCAGCGAGATGGTAAAACAATATCCTAATGCAAGCATCAGATTTGTAGATATTTCAGGTCTGATAGGCAGGAGGAAATTTTTTGTGCGCGGCAATTTTACGCCGGAAACCTATTTTAGACTGTTCCTCCCGCAGATTTTGAACCATTACGAAAAGGTGCTCTATCTGGATGCTGATATGGTGGTCTGCCATGATGTAGCTGAACTTTATCATACGGATTTGAACGGCGCACTGCTTGGGGCTGTTCGCGATCCAATTATTTCTGGGTCAAATAAATCGCCAATATATAATAAACATGACGATATGAAAAAACTTGGAATAAAAAATATCTATGATTATTTTCAAGCAGGAGTCTTGCTGATTGACTTAAAAAAGATATCGGAAAACGATTTGTGTGAGCAGATGATTGAGTATGCCAGCACACATGATTGTGACTTGGTAGATCAGGACGTACTGAATTTGTTCTGCCAGGGAAGAGTAAAGTACATTGACAATAAATGGAATGTAGATGTGAATAGCATTGCGATGGAAGTGGTTCCTTATGCACCGGCAGCCATGTGGAAAGAGTATAGGGAAAATCGAGAACATGCACATATCTATCATTTTGCTGGTGCAGAAAAGCCTTGGAATAATCCTGGTCTTGATAAAGCGGATATCTTTTGGAAAGCTGCACGTAAGACTTCTTGGTATGAGATTATTTTGGAGGATTTGATTGGGTCATCCGTGTTTTTCCAACGAGGGATTGCAGGAAAAAATGATCCTGCCCTTAGTCGACTGTCAATATGGCCTAATGAAATTACCAAAATGGTAGTTCCAATTATGAAAGCATATTCGGAATTATCTGCTCTTGGCCTGTCGGAAGCACTGCTAAAAACAATTAAAAGTGAAGATGATGACTATATAGGGATGACAAGCGGTAAAAAAGTTATTTTTTATGGAGCAGGTAACTGCTGTAAGAAAATATTGCTTTACTTTGACCAGATCGGATTGGATTATCCAGCAGAAATTTGGGATAGATCTGCTGGAAAAGGTCAAAGGCTGTTTGGAGTTCCTGTACTTCAGCCAGATTTTCCATCTTTGAAAGGCAGGGATGATATCTTTTGCGTCATTACGATTGAAAGCAGTTCTATTTCGGATGCGGTCAAATGCTCCTTTGCAGAAAATGGAGTTACAGATGTGATTGAAAATAAAGAAATTATGAAAATAGTATCTCGCAGGTTGTGGCTGAAGCTGGAACAGGAATGAGAGTATTGGCTTAGAAGCTGAGAGAAAATAAAGAATGTGATAGGTGTTGCAGGCTGCGGCATAATTTAGAGGAAAAGGCATAGGGTATGGAATTGATGATTGAAAAGCTTAAAAGTGAAGAGGAATTAATAGATTTAGTTCAGAATTACCCGGAAATTGTTATATATGGAGCAGGTAGGGCAGGAAAGACCCTTGTTCATTTTTTTAATGTTCATGGATGGAGAGGAAGTATATGCTGCTGTGCTGTAAGAGATAGGGCTTCTAATTTACGTGATATCCTTACAGTTCCTGTTCTACAGTATAAAGAGTTACCCCATTTACGAGAAAGCGCTCTTTTCCTGATAGGAGCAGCAGAGCAATACCAGGAAGAAATTTATCAAGATTTAGTGAGATTTGGCTGTAAAAAAATCAAAGTAATCGATCATGTTTACTTATTGGAAATGGAACGCTGGAAAGAAAATGAAGAGAAGAAAAAGAGTATGGAAATACTCATGGAAGAGAAGTTTGCAAAGTTAGAGCGTCAATTAAAGTTTCTTCAGTACCGCGTTGAGGAACAAAATGAAGTGTGTATAACAAATACAGAAGCATTCAAAGAATTTGAAAACTGTAATTATGGAAAAGACGTTATAGTGGCGGCGACTGGACCAACAGCGAAATATTATAAGCCGATGGAGAATGCAGTACATATTGGGGTAAACTATGCATGGAGAATGCAGGATATACCAATTGATTATTTGTTTATTCAGGATGGAAACAGGGAAATCAAGGACTATCAAGAAATGTTGTCAGGAGCCTTAGAAAAGGTAGAGGGGACAATATTTTTAGCTCGCTATTTAAAAAGAGAACTTATGAATGAAGTGGAGTATCCAGTTCAAGCTGATTCAAAGGGGCGAGATTTGCGGCGATATTGGATTGAAGGAGCTGGGTACGGAGGATTAGAATTTCCATCTGAGATATATCAGAATATTTGCTGCCATCCTTTGATGGATTTTACGAGCGTTATTTTTTCAGCATTACATTTTGCATTATGGACATATCCAAAAAGAATTTATTTAGTAGGTTGTGATACTAACGGATTTACTGGACATTTTTATGAAGATGGAAAGAATTGTAATTCGAGATTTTATGCAGATCTAAATAGATGGAAGTATGGCTATGCATGTGTAAAAAAATTTGCAGATTTTTATTATCCCAATACAGAAATCATATCAATAAATCCAGTGGGTCTAAAAGGCTTATTCAGAGATGAATACACTGAAAATTTTTTGAAAGACAGGAAACGAGAAAATGAACTTTGATTTAAGTGCAGAAAAACAAATTCCAATCAATATTCTTTGTTTTTCCGATGATGGAAAGACGATGTATGGTTTTGCAAAATATTATAATGAATTTTTCGAAATAAACCTGTTAAGCCATACAGCACATTCTCTGGGGCAGTTAAATGGAGAAAAGGATAGTGCAGAATTGATATTCCTCATGGCCTGCCATAATGGAATGGTTATTTTTATACCAAGATTGGCAGAACATTTGCATATTTATGACTCTCAAACAGGCAAGCGATATCATTTTAATATAAATGACATTCTGGGAGGAAATTATTACAATTTTGCTGGGTTCTTTTTCTGCATTTATGACAAATTCCTATATTTAATTCATAGAGATCCCATCATAATCAGCAAGCTAAATCTAGAAACTTTTGAGCATACAGTAGTAAGTAAGGACACTAATACAGGAAAACATTTTTTGAGCTTATATAATCAAGTTGGAAAATATGCAGCATGTTTTGATATGGATAAAGAGGAACTATTGCTATTTGATGCAGAAAAGGAAAGTTTCAGACAGATAATGCTGCCAAAGGAATGCGCTGGTTTTGCAAGACCATTTTTTGATGGGGAATTTATATGGCTGTATCATTTTAAAAATAATATGGTATACAAATGCGATATGTCAGGAAAAGTACTGCGCAGATGGCAGTTAGAGCATGACATGGATGGAAATGGCCTGCATATGGTATTCAGGATGATTGATGGAAATCTATATTTGTTTCCCAATAAGCAAGATTGCTATTTCAGTATAAAGAATGATGAAATTATAATGCACCAATGCAAGTCAATAGAATCTGATATCTGCTGGCTTGCTGGAGATGATGGGAAGAATCCCTATTATATATGCATAGAATGGAACAAAAAGGGAGATTGTCCGACTACAACCATGTGCAGCATTATGGATTTTAAATATAAGATGCTTAATCTTATAGACAAAAATTTCATTGACATTCCGGTGAATCTTCCCATGAATCCGCATGAAAGGGAGCGAGTGGTTCGGGCATATCAAGATTACTTTTCAGGCGGTATGGCTAGAGGAGAAAATACAGGTACTCTTTTGACAGATTTCCTGAGTGCAATTATATATATGGAACCAAAATCTGAGCAGAGCAGCCAGAATCTTTCAAAAATTGGAGAGACTATTTTTCAAAAGGTGTCGAGTTAAAAAGGTAGAAAGACACAATAAGGGCATAGTTTCCATAAAAAATCAGACAGAGGAATACGTGGATAAATATGGGTAGAGAATTGGAACAATATCTGCTTCGTTCGGATATGACGGTTTGTGAAGCTATGAGAATCATAGATAAAAATGGGCAGAAAGCAGCATTTCTTGTTACAGATGGAAAATTAGCAGGGTCACTTACTGACGGGGATATCAGACGTCATCTGCTGCAAGGCGGAAGCATTAACGATCTGGTTGTAAATATTGTTAATTGTAATCCTCAATATGTCTATAAGGATGATGAGCCAATAGATTATAAACAATATATGATGAAGAGGTTCCTGAATGCTTTGCCAGTGGTGGATCGAGATAATGTTCTTGTGCGAGTTGAAACATTAAATTCCACAGGTAAAATTCTGCATACAATCAATGCTAATGTGCCATTGATTATCATGGCAGGCGGTTTGGGATCGCGTTTGAAGCCTTATACCGATATTATACCTAAACCTTTGATACCAATTGGGGATAAAACGATTACAGAACATATTCTGGAGCGATTTGAATCATATGGATGTAAACAGTCTTATATGATTGTTAACTATAAAAAGAAATTAATAGAGACATATTTTAATGATAGTGAACAATATCAAGAGATTCATTTTGTAGAAGAACCGTTCTTTATGGGAACAGCAGGAGGAATAAAATTATTGCAAAAGGAATTGAGAGACAATTTCTTTTTGGTAAATTGCGATATTCTTATTGACAGCGATTACTATCAGATATGGGAAGAACATGTCAATAAGAATAATCTGATTACAATGGTATGTGCAAAGATACATATGAGTATTCCATACGGGACAGTAAAAGCAGATAAAGAAGATCAAGTGGTATCGTTAGAGGAAAAGCCAAGGTGGCACTATAACGTTAATACGGGCATGTATATCTGTAATGCAAGAATATTCGATTATATGAAAGAAGAAAAAATAGATATGCCGGATCTTATCCGAAGATGCATAGAAGCTGGAGAAAGAGTTGGGCAATTCCAGATTGATGAGTCAGAGTGGTATGATATGGGGCAGCCGAATCAGTTGGAAAAGATGAAACAAAGATTGGGAATCATATAGAAGAAAGGAAAAAGATGTTACATATAGCAATTATTGGCGTAGGCGGTCTGGGAATGAGATATGTCCAATCATTAGCTCGGTTTAAGTATGAGGCAAAGATACAAATTGTAGATATTTCAGATCAGGCATTGGAGAAAACGAAAGAATTGTTTTACTCAATGAAACCAGAAGCACATTTGACGCTTGAAAGCTTCCATACAATTGAGGGGTTGGAGGAACAGTTGGATATCGCAGCAATAGCAACAGGATCGATGCCGCGGAGAAAACTGACAGAATATCTTCTGGATACAAAACATGTAAAATATCTAATTTTAGAAAAGGTATTATTTCCTCAAATTGAGGATTATGTGGTAATAAAACAAAAAATAGAAGCGCATGGCTGTAAGGCATGGGTTAATTGTGGAAGAAGAGAGCAGGACTTTTTCAGCCAATTAAAAGAAGAATTTGGAGGAGAACGGATTGACTTTTCATTAACAGGAAATGCATGGGGACTGGGGTGCAATACCATTCATTTTCTGGACTTAATTAGTTATATTACGGGAGATACAGAAAAAATTTGTATTAATACGGAACAATTGGACCCTGAAATTATTAAGAGCAAAAGGCCTGGTTATATTGAGTTTACTGGTACATTGACAGGAAGCATGGGAAAATGCTGCAGATTTTCAATTACATCAAACAAAGGAGAAAATGTGCCAATTATATACTCGATATCTTCCAGAAATAAACTATGCATTGTGAAAGAATTTGATAAAAGGGCAGTTTATTTTGAAAGCGAGACAAATTGGGAAAGCAGAGAAGTATCATTTCCAATAAAACTTCAAAGTGAGGCTACAGCTCAATTGTTTGAAAAAATAATAGAAACAGGAAACTGCAGACTGCCAGATTATGAGACCTCTATGAAAATACATGTGCCATTTTTGCAGGAATTGCTAAAGTTTATGAACGAGCAAAATGGAAGGAATACAGATATATGCCTAATCACCTGATTAACGTCAATTTATGTGGAGGAAAATGAAAGATGGATGTGAAAGAAAGGGAATCGCAAGTCCTATTGGCAGGCGCTGGAAATATGGGAATGGAATATGCCAGAGTGCTAGATGCCCTGAATGTTTCCTATACAGCTGTGACTAGAGGAGAAGAAAAAGCGATAACCTTTGAACAGAAGACAGGACATAGAGCGGTTACAGGCGGTATAGAAAAATTTATATTAAATCATGAAAGAAATTATAATGCGGCCATAGTTGCTCTGCCAGTACCATTGCAGAAGGAATGTGTTCTGCTTTTAATAAAAAGTGGAATCAGAAAAATACTTCTTGAGAAACCAGGCTCCTTTTATATTCATGATCTGCAGGAAATGAATCAGATAGCAAAAGAAAATAATGCAGATATAAAGATTGCATATAATAGAAGATTTTATAATTCAGTTTTAGAGGCAGAAAAACTTATAAATGAGGATGGCGGTATCTCATCGATTTTTTTTGAGTTTACAGAATTGTATTGTAAGAAAAAAGAAGATCTCCAAGAATATTTTATGGGAAATTCGACCCATGTTATGGATCTGGCATTTTATTTTGGCGGAATGCCAAAAGATATTTCTGGATTTACTAAGATTGATGATAAGGATCTTATTTTTACAGGTGCTGGCATAACAGAAAAGGGAATTCTTTTTTCTTACATGGCGAATTATTGTGCTCCTGGAAGATGGGGTGTGGAAGTTATGACGCCAAAGCATCGGTTGATTTTCAGGCCGATGGAGAAGCTGCACATTCAAGAGTTGAATTCTTTTAGAATTTATGAATGGGAGATTGCAGATCAGGATGATATTTTATTTAAACCTGGATTGTATAAAGAAGTAAAAACATTTTTGTATGATATGTCCAATCCAAGACTCCTATCCTCTGAAGAACAGGAAATGCATATGGGCTGTTATAATCAAATCATGAATTTTTAATATTGGATCGGTTGGAAAGAAATTGATAATATATGGATGATATTATTTTAGCAGGTTTTGGCGGACACGCCAAAAGCGTAATCGATAGTATAGAACAGAGTAATGATTATCGTATTGTTGGCTATACAGATATTGATGTTAGGAAAGAATATAGAGGTTATAAATATCTGGGCAGCGATGATGTTTTACAAGAATATTATGATAAGGGAGTAAGATCTGCTTTTGTTACCCTGGGGTATCTGGGAAAGCAAAGGATAAGGGATTCATTATATGAAAGGCTAAAACGAATTGGATTCAAACTTCCTGTTATTATTGATCCTGCTGCAGTTTTAGCGAAAGATGTGGTTATTGGCGAGGGGACATTTATTGGAAAGAATTGTACTGTCAATTCAGAAGCTAAGATAGGAAAGATGTGTATTATAAATACTGGTGCAGTGATAGAACATGAAAACCAGATTGATGATTTTACCCATATTTCTGTGAGCGCTGTTTTGTGTGGGAATGTTTCTGTCGCCTCCCACTGCTTTATTGGGGCAAATACAACGATTATTCAAAATATTACCGTTGGCACAGAAAGTATAATCGGCGCAGGAAGTGTAATCCTCAGAGATATATTACCTGATGAAACCGTGTGTGGCATTATAAGAAAGTCGAAAGAAGGATAATAAAATTTATGTTCTATCCTGGAAATAATGAGGCAAAACAAATGGATAAGGTATATATTATTGCAGAAGCAGGTGTGAATCATAACGGCAGCCTTGATCTAGCAAAACAAATGGTGCTGGAAGCTAAAAAAACAGGAGCAGACGCAGTAAAATTTCAGACATTTGCTGCTGAAAATCTAGTAACGAAATATGCACAAAAGGCTCAATATCAAAGAGAAATTACAGATGCTTCAGAGACACAGTATCAGATGCTTAAAAAGCTGGAATTATCCTATGATGATTATTACGAATTAAAAGCCTTATGTGAATCAGTAGAGATCGATTTCCTGTCAACACCCTTTGATTTAGCAAGTATTGAGCTGCTGGAGAGACTGGGAGTTACCCGTTACAAAATTCCTTCTGGAGAGATAACCAACTATCCATATCTTGTACTTATTGCCAAAACCCGTAAGCCAGTGATCCTTTCAACCGGAATGTGTACATTAGAAGAGGTGGAGGATGCATTGGAGGTTTTGAAAAAGCATGGAACTTCAGACATAACATTACTGCATTGTAATACTCAATATCCCACACCAGTAGAGGATGTAAATTTAAAAGCAATATGTACATTAAAAGACAGGTTCCACATGGCGGCAGGATATTCCGATCACACCTTAGGCATAGAGATTTCTGTTGCTGCTGCAGCAATAGGAGCGCAGATGATAGAGAAGCACTTTACTATGGATCGGACAATGAAAGGTCCGGATCACAGAGCCAGCCTGGAGCCGCGGGAATTTACTGCAATGGTTAAAGCAATACGGAATGTAGAAATGGCAATGGGAAGTGGAGTAAAAAAGCCCTCTGTTTCAGAAACTCCTAACATTGTGATTGCAAGAAAAAGTATTACGGCCTTAAAAAAGATCAGCAAGGGTGAAAAATTCAATGAAGAAAATATCACAGCAAAACGGCCGGGAAATGGTATTTCGCCAATGAAATGGCTGGAGGTAATAGGAAAAACAGCCTGCCGTGATTTCGAAGAAGATGAGTTGATAGAGCTATGACGAAAAAGATTGTAATTTTGACTGGTACTCGTGCAGAATATGGATTATTAAGGCCGATTATTAGGGCGTTGAATGAATGTGAAAATTTGAAAGTAATGATAGCAGTAACAGGAGCTCATCTATCTTCGGAATTTGGTTTGACATATAAGGAAATCGAAGCAGATGGCATTGAGATAGATAGGAAAATAGAAATTTTGTTAGGCTCTGATACCCCTGTATCGGTTTCTAAAGCGATGGGGCTGGCTATGATTAGTTTTTCCGAATATTTTGATGAAAAAAAACCGGATGCCCTCTTGGTATTGGGAGACCGTTATGAAACATTGGCGGTCTGCTGTGCGGCTATGAACGCCCGGATTCCAATTTTCCATTTGTATGGAGGAGAGACTACAGAAGGAGCAATTGATGAGGCGATTCGCCATTCCATTACAAAGATGAGTTACCTGCATTTTACTGCTGCAGAAAACTATAGAAAAAGGGTTATTCAATTGGGAGAGGCCCCGGAACGTGTATTTAATGTAGGTTCTATCGGTGTAGAAAATGTTTTAACCATGGGACTGCTTACGAAGAGAGAATTGGAAGAGAGTATCGGATTCGATTTGAGTCAGCCATATGCGGTTGTAACATTCCATCCAGTGACATTAGAAAATAACGATTCCAAGCGGCAGTGTAAAGAATTATTAAAGGTTTTTGAAAGCAGGAGTGATTTGAGGTTTGTGATTACAAAAGCAAACGCGGATACAGAAGGCTATATGATAAATCATATGCTGGAAGAATATGTCCTGAAACATAAAAGCCAGGCTGTCATATTTGATTCTTTAGGCGTGCAGAAATATTTAAGTGCAGTCAAATATTCCAAATTTGTGTTAGGCAACTCTTCAAGCGGAATAATAGAAGTTCCCTCGCTTCATGTCCCAACAGTAAATATAGGGAGCCGTCAGGCAGGAAGGCTGCACTCTGAAAGTGTTGTAAACTGCCAGCCTATCTATGATGATATCATGGAAGCAATAAAAAGAGTTGAGACAGAAGAATTTCAGGCAAGGGTTTTAAAGATGAAGAATCCATATGAAGGGAAACGGACATCGGCAAGTATTGTAAGGGTGATCTCCAAATATCTGATGGATGAAACCATTTATTTAAAGAAACCATTTTATGATTTATAAACAATAGTCTGTAAAGCAGATGGAATAACAAGTTAAATTTTAGAGGAAAGATAATATGGATATCTTAGTAATCGGACTTGGTTCTATGGGAAAGCGCCGCATTAGGCTTCTTTGCCGTTTTAAACAAATTGGTAATATTATCGGTGTGGATTTCAAAGAGAATAGAAGAAAAGACAGTGAAAATATGTTTTCCTGTAAAACATATACAGATATTCATGCCGCTCTGGCTGAGAACCCTCAGATAAAATGCGCATTTGTCTGTACGTCTCCTCTATCTCATAGCGGACTTATTACAGAAGCATTGCAATATGGACTACACGTATTTACAGAGATTAATCTTGTATCAGATGGATATGAACGGAATATTTCTTTAGCAAAACAAAAAAGCAGAGTGCTGTTCCTATCTTCAACTTTTTATTATCGGGAAGAAATCCGATTTATCCGGGAAAAGATAAAGGGGAAAGGAAATTTAAATTATCTGTATCATATAGGGCAGTACCTTCCTGATTGGCATCCATGGGAAAACTATAATGAATTTTTTGTGGGAGATAAAAGAACAAACGGCTGCCGGGAAATTATGGCGATTGAATTTCCATGGATTATCGGAACTTTTGGAATGGTAAGAAATTATAATGTAATTGCAAATAATATATCTGAATTAAATATTCCGTATAAAGATAATTATTTTATACAATTGGAACATGAATCCGGCAATAAAGGAGTCCTGGCAATTGACGTTGTATCGCCCAAAGCAGTTAGAAATCTAGAAGTGTATGGAGAAAATTTATATTTTTCATGGAATGGCTCCCCGGCTGGATTAGAATATTTTGATTTTGAGAATAAAACGATGAAAAGGGTATGTCCCTACGATGATATAGAACAGCTGGAAGGGTACAGTAACTTTATTATTGAAAACGCGTACCAAGCAGAAATACAAGAATTTTTAGCTTTGATAAAGGGAAAAAACAGGCCCGAATATGGGTTTGAAGAGGATCTGGAAATATTGAAATTGATTGACCAAATTGAAGGGTTGGATCATGAATAAGTTAAAAGTATGTTTTATCGGAGTTGGGTCAATTGCCAGAAGGCATATTGAGAATTTTTATTCCATATGTCAAGATAAAAAAATTACGCTGACAGTAGATGCGTTAAGAAGGCATAAGGGAGATGGGAAAGAGTACATAAATAGATATATAAATCAGATATATACGGATATAGAGAAATTGCCTGATAATTATGATGTAATATTTATCACGAACCCTACAGAATTCCATTTAGAGATGCTAAGAAAACTACATAATCATGCACAACACTTTTTTATTGAGAAACCTTTGACATCTTATAAAAGAATGGAAGAAACCTTTAAAATAAAATATCGAAATACATCGGTTTATTATATTGCCTGTCCGTTACGATATACGTCGGTGATACAGTATTTGAAAGAAAACCTGGATGTGGATTCTGTGATTTCAGTGAGATGTATTTGTTCCAGCTATCTGCCGGATTGGCGCCCGGGAATCGATTACAGGCAGACATATAGTGCCAGCCAAGATCTTGGCGGCGGAGTCCGTATGGATTTGATTCATGAATGGGATTATATCAAGTTTCTGTTTGGAAAGCCGGAAAACATATTCTGTACTTTTGGAAAGAAGTCGCCTTTGGAGGTACAATGTGAAGATTATGCAGTATATGTGGCAGATTATAAAGATAAAATAATTGAATTACATTTGGATTATTTTGGAAGGAAGGCAATTCGTGAAATTATGATGATTACCAACCGTGATACGATCATTGGTGACCTGGTAAATAATAAAATACAGTATTTAAAAGAAAATAGGGAAATTCGTTTTCAGGAAGAAAGAAATGATTATCAAAAAAGGGAATTAAAACATTTTTTATCAATGATTGAGGGAAAAGCAGTATGTGATAATGGAATTATGGATGCATATCAAACACTATTGCTGGCACAGGGAGAAATAAAATGAATATTCTGTTTACGGTCTGCGGCCGAAAGGGTTCAAAAGGGATAAAAAATAAAAATATTCGTGAGTTTTTAGGATACCCGTTACCATATTATACATTATCAGCAATTGATTTATTTAAAGGGATTCATGAAGAGCTGAAAACAGATATTGTTGTTAATACAGACAGCGAAGAGCTTATCTCTATCATGCAGCAGAATCCTTTTTTTGAGATTGATACGATCGTCAGAGAAGCAGCTTTAAGTGGGGATATGGTAGCAAAGACAGCAGTTATTTATGATTGCCTGGATAAAATGCAGCGACAGAAAAAGGTGGAATATGATGTGGTAGTGGATTTAGACATTACTTCTCCAATACGTACAGTGCCAGATATAGAATGCATGATTGATACACATGTAAAAACTGGTGCAGACGTAACTACGTCAGTTACAGATTCCAGGCGTAATCCTTATTTCAATATGGTTAAAAGGACAGAAAAAGGGTTCAAGAGGGTAGTAGAATCAAATTTTACTACAAGACAGCAGGCGCCGGAAATATTTGATATGAACGCTTCTATGTATGCATATACTCCTGATTTTTTAAAAACAGGAAAAGGTGTTCTTGACGGTTACTGCGAATGTATCCATATGTTTGATACTGGAATTTTAGACTTGGACCATGAGAACGATTTTGAACTTATGCAGGTAATCGCTGAATATATTTTTCGCCAAAAGCCAGAATTTGGCTTGATTCAGGATAATATCAAGAAAAAGATGGATCTGATGCAGATGGGATATGGGAAGCGATAAGGCTTATATCAGATTAGTAAAGGGAAAAAGATGATGAAAAAGATACTAGTAACCGGAGCAGACGGCTTTATAGGCAGCCATTTAACAGAGAGCTTGCTGGAAAAGGGATATGAGGTAAAGGCTTTTGTTTACTATAATTCCTTTAATTCCTGGGGATGGCTGGATTCACTGCCACAGGAAAAAGTAAAGCAGATTGAAATATTTGCAGGAGATATCCGGGATCCAAATGGGGTAAGGGAAGCGATGAAGGGCATGGATGCAGTATTCCATCTTGCCGCTTTGATTGCCATTCCCTTCAGCTATCATTCGCCAGATTCCTATGTAGATACTAATATTAAAGGCACACTTAACGTATTACAGGCAGCCAGAACATGGAATTTGGAGAGAGTCATGATCACCTCCACTTCCGAGGTATATGGAACAGCCCAATATGTTCCGATTGATGAAAAACATCCATTTCAGGGGCAGTCGCCATATTCCGCCACGAAAATTGGCGCAGATAGGCTTGCAGAAAGCTTTTATAGGAGCTTTGGACTTCCAGTTTCGATTGTAAGGCCTTTTAATACATTTGGTCCAAGGCAGTCAGCAAGGGCTGTGATCCCTACCATTATTACACAGCTTTTAGCAGGAAAAAAAGAGATTAAACTGGGTTCTTTAACTCCAACCAGAGATTTTAATTATGTAAGGGATACAGCCTCTGGTTTTATTGCGATTGCAGAGTCAGATCGTGCAATCGGGCAGGAAATCAATATTGCGACTCAGAGAGAAATTTCGATAGGGGCTTTAGCTGAAGAAATTATTTCTCAGATAAACCCAGAAGCTAAAATCATCTGTGATGAACAGCGGCTCCGCCCTTTAAACAGCGAGGTAAACAGGCTGTTAGGTTCCAATGAAAAAATAAAAAGGCTTACGGATTGGAAGCCGCAATATACCTTTGAAGAGGGGATTTCTGCAACTATAGAATGGATACAAAACCATATGGATTCATACAAAGTAGATATTTACAATGTGTAAGAGTTGTCCAGGATATGAACGAGGCAGTTAAAATCGAAAGTGAGGAAAATGCAAAATGATTCCGCTATCAGTACCAAATTTGACAGGAAATGAGCGTAAATATTTAAACCAATGTATTGACACGACATTCGTTTCTTCTGTAGGTGAATTTGTAAATCGTATTGAAGAAATGACTGCGGAAAAATGTGGGGCCAGGTATGGAGTGGCCGTCTCATCCGGCACCACAGGGCTCCATCTGGCTTTGGTCGGCTGTGGAGTAAAAAGGGATGATCTAGTTATAATCCCCACGTTTACATTTATTGCGACAGCAAATGCTGTAGCCCATTGCGGCGCTATTCCGTGGCTGATGGATATTTCTCCAGACTCATGGACAATGGATAGTGGACAACTGGAAAGAGAGCTGGAAGAAAATACCTTCTGGGATAACCAGAAATTAATCCATAAGGAAACAGGACGGCAGGTTGCGGCGATTATGCCAGTGTACACATTAGGAAATGTCCCAGATATGGATCGGATTAGAGAGATTGCTCAGCGCTATCATCTTCCAGTGGCTGCGGATGCTGCTGCAGCTTTAGGAGCTGAATATAAAGGAAGAAGCATTGGAGAGCTGGCTGATTTGACTGTGATTTCATTTAATGGGAATAAGACAGTGACAGCCGGCGGCGGCGGCATGATCGTAGGGAATGATGAGATGCTTATGAAGAGATTAAAACATCTGTCCACGACTGCCAGAGTTACAGCAGAATACGACCATGATATGGTAGGTTTTAATTACCGGATGACAAACATTCAGGCTGCTGTAGGATGTGCACAGCTAGAGCGCGCCGAGGAATTTATTGAGAAAAAGCGTGAAATCAGGGCATTCTATAATCAGGCTTTTGCCGGGCAGGAGCAAGTCTCCCTATTTCCGATTCCAGATGGGGTGAAAAGCTCATGCTGGTTTTCAGGCATTGTGCTTAATGAGGATGGGAAGCACGAGGTCAGAAGTATCTGCCAGGAGTTGAAGAAAAGAGGGATAGAGGGAAGAACCTTCTGGAAACCGGTTCATTTACAGAAGCCATATGAGAACACTGTAAAAGCAGCTTCCCTGAAAACAGCTACTGGCCTTTGGGAACGGATTTTGACATTGCCCTGTTCTACTAATATTACGGGGGAAGATTTGGAATATGTTGTAACTACGGTAAAAGAGATTTTATCTTAACTAGGTGAGAGGTATTAAGATGTAGAGGGATAGAAACTATAGTTATGACTTATAGTGGATTCAATAAGGAAAGATTCAGATGAAAAGAATTATTGTTTATGGTGTAAGCCGTATTGAGCTGAGACAGGATATTGAGCATTTTTTAGATGATGATTATAAAGTTATTGGTTATTCAGACAGTTACTTTAAAAGCAGCGGAGTATATGACAGACCGTTTATTGAACCGGATGAAATCAGTTCCCAGGAATTTGATTATATTTTATTAGCGGCATATGAAGAAGCTACCCGGAATAGTATGCGAAAGAGCCTTCTGGCATATGGCATTCCAATGGAAAAAATAATTGATCCAATGATATTGCTGCAAAAGAATGCTGAAAAGTGCCAATTTGATTTAATAGGAGATATGCGGAGCCATTATCAAGGGGAAAAAGGGTTGATTTTTGGACTATCCTACTCTCGCAAAGGGATTTGTAAAGACATATTGAAAGTTCCTTTTTATGACTGCTCTCTTCCAGGCTTGGACTTGTATTACAATTTTCAGATATCTAGGTATATGGAAAGACAGGGACTTTTGGAAAATGTAAAAATAGCACTTCTTGTATTTCCATACCACTATTTTGTTTATGATATGTCTAAATCCCCTGCTCAATATAAAAGCGGACAGATATTTTCCATATGGCGGCTAGATGATTGGCATCATTATCAGCAGGTACCAGGGGCAATCAACTATGTAGAAAGCTATAGAATGTTTGGCAGAAAAATTTCTGAGATTTATTGTTCCCAGTGGTTCAATATTGAAAGTCCAATGCCATATCAAAGAGAGGATGGTGCATGGGAACTGGAACCGACATGGTTTGCTAAGTATGAAGAAACCGTAATAGAAAATAAAAGGATATTTTTGGAGTTTTGCCAGAGGTTGAAGGAAGTGGGAATACATCCTGTTTTAGTGGTTCCGCCAGCCTATTTAAGGGGGATGAGCCAGACATCTTTACAGGCATTTAATGAAAAAAGAGAACAATTTTATAATATTGTTCAGGAAATTGAAGAGAAAATAGGAAGTATAACGATGTTTGACTATGGGGATAGATTTTCCAGGCAGCCAGAGTTTTTTCGAGATCTTACCCATCTGAATACGACAGGCGCTGTAGAATTTACGGAACTGATTAACAAAGAGATCTTGTAGCAGACAGCAAGAGAGGATTGTTATGAAACGATTATATATAGCAATGTATCATTATGTCAGGGACTTAGCTAACAGCCGCTATCCGGCTATAAAAGGTTTGGATTATTGTCTCTTTAAACAGCAAATAGAATTTTTTCAACAGAATTTTCATGTAATAACTATGGAAATGGCTCTAGAGGCAATGAGTGGAGGAGACTTGCCTGAAAATGCGATGCTTTTAACGTTTGATGATGGATATATCGATCATTATACGTTTGTATTGCCAGTATTAATGGAACATAATATGCAAGGCTCATTTTTTATTCCAGGAAAGACCTTCACAGAAGATGTTTTGTTAGATGTGAATAAGATACATTTTATTTTGGCTTCTGCACAGGAGAACAACCTGTTAATGCATTTATTCCGACAAATGGATTATTATCGGGGAAATGAATATCGTTATCCAGCGAATGATGTATTGTTTCAGAAATATGCATCCGCCAGCCGATTTGACACAAAGGAAACTGTTTTTATAAAGAGAATGCTTCAAACAGTGTTACCAGAATCTCTGCGTAATAAAATAGCAGCAAATTTGTTTCAAGAGTTTGTAAAAATTGATGAGAAAACGTTTGCCCGGGAATTGTATATGAATAGAGAGCAGATAGGAATGATGAAAAAGTGCGGGATGTTTATCGGACTTCATGGCTATGATCATTATTGGCTCGGAAACCTGAGTGAAAACGAAATGAGGCAGGATATAGAGAAAGCGCTGGATGTAATGGGAGAGTTTATCAATAAGGATTCCTGGGTAATCAATTATCCTTATGGTTCTTATAATGCTGAAACAATAGAGTTCATCCGCTCATGTGGATGCAGGATGGGCCTGACTACAGATGTAAGGGCAGCCGATTTGGATCAAGATCCTCCCTTTGAAATCCCTAGATTAGATACCAATGATTTCCCGCCAAAAAGTATACATTACATGAGGGCAGATTATGGGATATTATGATGACTTTATTTTTCGTTTTGCGACAAAAAGGGATACAGACCTTATCATGGCTTTCCTAAAAAAGGAGTGGGGAGAAAACCATATATTAGCCAATAATAAGGAGTTTTTCTTGTGGCAGTATGGAAATGATGCCTATGGAGATACAGAGTCCTTAAACGTATTTTTAATGACAGATAGAGGAGATAATATACTTGGAATCAATGGCTTTATCCCCTATTCCAATAATAGGGATAATCTTTATGTATCCAGTGCTATTACAAAAGTAAAATCCGATATCGGTATACCATTAATAGGAGTCGAGCTGATAAAGCGCTATAAGAAAGCAGTAGGAGCAAAGGCATATTATAGTTCAGGGACAAATCTTAAAACTATGATTCCCCTTGCCAAGAGGTACTTTGGATATTCAACAGGCATTATGCAGCAGTTCTATATTTTAAATAAAGAAAAATCGGTCTTTCATGTGGCAAAAGTTTTAGAAAAGAAAAGGAATAACTTTTTGACTCATAATTTGACTTTGAAATCTGTGTTATTTAGTGATTTGGAAAGAAAATTTGATTTTCAGACTACATATGAAAATCAGGGATATAAATCAGCGGATTTTATACGCCACAGGTATTTTGAGCATCCAATCTACAGATATCAGGTTTGGGCGATTGAAAAGCCTGAAAGCGAAAGGTATCAGGGAGTAGTGATTGGAAGGGAGATTGTAGTAAATCATACTAAAATTCTAAGAATAGTAGATTATCTTGGAAATATTATGAACTTGGGAAAGTTAGGCCAGGCCTTGGAAGAATTGATGCATTTTCAAGGATATGAATATATTGATCTTGTCGCAGGGTCTCTGCCGGAAGAAATTATGAGGGATTCTGGATTTTTACTGCTGAACAGAGATGGTTCTAATATTATACCAATGTACTTTGAGCCCTTTGTTCAGGAAAATGTTGAAATCTGGTATCAGAAAAGTGACGAGAATATTGTGATTTTTAAAGCAGATGGGGATCAAGACAGGCCTAATAAATGGTAAAAAATATGCAGATTGTAAATGGAAGGAGAATAACTATGAAAAATTTAGAAAAGTACAGAGAGGCATTCAAAGAGGCGCTTGAAATCGATGAGGATAAGATCAATGAAAGCCTGGAATATCAGGGTGTGGATTCGTGGGATTCCGTAGGACATATGGAGTTAGTGTCAGAACTGGAAGATACATTTGATATCGCTATGGAAACAGATGACATTATTGAATTTAGTTCTTATAAAAAAGGGATTGAAATATTAAAGAAGTATGGAATCGAAATGGAGATATAAACATGTTATTGAAGGGAAAGACTGCTGTTGTTACTGGGGCAAACAGAGGAATAGGCCATGCAATTGTAAAAGATTTTGTGAGAAATGGCGCTGATGTATTTGCCTGCTCACGTTCTGAAAGCGAAGATTTCCTATTATGGTGTGAAAAAATAGGTATAGAAAATGGAGTGAAAGTTATTCCTGTTTTTTTTGATATGAGTGATAGTGCGGCAATGCAGGAGGCATTTAAAAAGATTAAGGCTTCAGCAAAAAAAGTTGATATTTTAGTGAATGTTGCTGGCATTGTTTTTAATGCAAATTTCCAGATGACTAGTTTAAAAAAGATGCAGGATCTGTTTCATGTAAACTTATTCTCACAGATACAATTTACACAGTATATTTTGAAGCTGATGACGAGACAGCGCTCAGGGTGTATTGTGAATATCGCTTCAAGCGGCGGAATGGATGGGAACGCAGGACGCACTGCTTATAATGCCAGTAAGGCTGGCGTAATTTCCTTTTCACAGACACTAGCAAGGGAATTAGGTTCAATTGGAATCAGAGTAAATGCAGTGGCTCCAGGTTTGATTGATACGGATATGGCAAGGGAAAACACGCCGGCCGATGTAATGGAGGAGGAAATAGGGTCGTCATGCCTGAAAAGAATTGGAAAGCCTGAAGAGGTCGCACATGTGGCCACGTTCCTCTCGTCAGATCAAGCATCCTTTGTCACAGGGCAGGTATGGAGAGTAGATGGAGGTGTATAAGGGTGGCAGATGAAAAAATCCTTTATGAGATAGAAGAATTTGCGTTTCATATGCGGCAGCATGCTCTGAAGATGGCACTTGCAGCAGGAAACCATGCAGTCCATTTCGGCGGCGGTATGTCCATGATAGAGATTCTTGCAGTTCTTTATAACGGGGTGATGCATATCGATAGAAACGATCCTAAATGGGAAAAGAGGGATCGATTTATCTTAAGTAAGGGACATGGGGTGATTGGTTATTATGCAGCACTTCGGGAATGCGGATATCTCTCAGATAGGGATATGGAGCGTTTTGAGCAAAAGGATTCCATATTAATGGGCCACCCTGTTTATTGCTTAGAGCATGGCATCGAGTTTACGAATGGAAGTCTTGGAATGGGCCTGGGCCTTGCAATAGGAACAGCACTTGCTGGAAATAAAAAAGGAATGGAATATCGTACCTATGTACTGGTAGGTGACGGAGAACTTGACGAAGGGTCTGTATGGGAAGGAATTATGTCAGCATCGCAGTTTGGCTTGGAGAATCTCTGTCTTATTATTGACAGAAATAGGCTTCAACTGGGCGGCGATACGGAGTCGATTCTGTCCCATGGAAACTTAAAGATAAAAATAGAGTCTTTTGGATGGAATGTGTTTGAGGTGGATGGTCATGATATTGGAGAGTTATATGATACATTCCATAGACTTCCTAAAAATGGAAAACCATCAGCAATCGTTGCAAATACGGTAAAGGGAAAGGGCTTTCGTTTTGCAGAAGAGAATAATTCCTGGCATCATGCCGTTATGACAGCAATGCAGTACGAAGAAGCACGTAGGGAGCTGGAGGAAAACTATCGTGGAAATAAATAAAAAGAATATTAAAAAGTTTGCTGTCACAGGAGCGAGGCCGACTTTAGGAAGAGTATTGCAGGAAGCAGCTGAGAGGGATAAAAATATTTGTGTGATAACAGCGGATGTATCAACATCAGCCGGTTTAGAGAGATATAAGAAATCATTGCCAGAGCAGTACATTGATGTAGGAATTGCAGAACAAAATATGATGTCTATTGCTGCTGGCCTTGCAAAAGAGGGGTTTCGTGTGGTTACCACATCATTTGCACCGTTTCAATCCATGCGCTGTCTGGAACAGATCAGGGTAAATTATGGATATATGGAACTTCCCGTGGTAATGGTAGGATTGGCAAGCGGTATTTACCATAGCTATCTTGGAAATACACATTGCTGCTTTGAAGATGTTGCAATTCTTCGTTCCATCCCTAATATAGCAGTAGTCACCCCAGCAGATGGCGCAGAAATTGTAAAGGCTGTAGAGTCAGCGCTCACATATAAAAGTGCAGTATATATCAGGCTTATAGAAAATAAAGGGCTTCCAATTGTTTATGAGGAAGATTTTGATTTTGCTATTGGAAAGGCCAATCTAATAAGAGATGGCAGAGATATTGCAATTATAGCCAACGGTACAATGGTGCATGCTTCTCTAGAACTTGCAAAGCTTCTTGAAAAGAATGGTATTTCCTCAAAGATAGTGGATATGCATACAGTGAAACCTTTGGATACAGAGATGCTTGACCGTTTGTGTGAGCATCAGCTAATCGTTACGATTGAAGAACATAATATAATTGGCGGTTTAGGTTCAGCTGTGGCAGAATATCTGGCACCTAAGAGAAAAAGACCGAGACAGCTTCTCTTTGGAATCCATGATTTTTATCCCCATGCCGGGAATTATGAAGATGCCTTGGAACAATGCGGTCTTTTACCTAGTCAAATGTTAGTAGAAATCCTTAAGGAGATGAAAGAATAGATATGGGATATATTGAAAAGAAGCGAGTGATTAAAAAACTTCATGATTTTCATAAAAATGTGAAAAAGAATGAAGGGAAAATTGGTGTAAGTCCCAGAATTATAGATCTTAGCTATGACAATAGGTGCAATTTTAATTGTAAACACTGTTTTACAAAAGCTCCAGAAGGTGTGAATACAAATACTCATATCCCGATGGAATTGATAAAAAAGGTGGCTGATGAGGCAGATGAATTGGGATTTTATGAGTTTGATCTTCAGGGAGGAGAGCTTTTAATAGATCCTGATATGTTTTTTAAGCTGGTAGAACAAGTGGGGGCAGATCGTTTTTATATATATCTTACTACGAACGGTTATTTTGTAGATAAAGACATGGCACATCGGCTTGCACAGGCTGGTATTGACAGGGTATCTGTCAGCGTCGACGGGATGAGCCCAAAAGAGCACGATTCTTTTCGAGGAAAAAAAGGTGCATTTGAAAGGGCGATTAAAGCGCTGGAATATGTGAGAGATGAGAAAATTGAGGCAGTTATGAATATTACAGTGGGACACTACAATGCCTTTTCTAAAGAGCTGGAAGAACAGATGGCTTTTTGTCATGAGAATGGGTTTAAAGCTATATTGAATGTTGCTGTACCCATGGGGTGTTGGAAGGGAAATTACGATGTGATGCTGGATTCTGAAGACACTGCGCATATAGAGAAGCTCAGAAAAAAATATCCTAATCTGATTAGAGACTTGTGGGATCCATTTGATAGAAACCAGGAGAAAATTCTTGGCTGTAACGCAGGCAATATTTTGTATATTACTCCATGGGGAGACGTTCTCCCTTGCCCATTTATACACATTAAAATGGGCAATATATACACACAGAGCCTAAAAGAAATTGTGGATTATACCTTTTCAATACCGCAGTTCTCAGGCTACTCAGATAAATGTCTGGCTGGAGAAGACAGGGATTTTGTTTCTAAATATATGAGTGGAGATATATCTACACAAAAACCTGCTGATGCAAAATTATTATTTTAAATATAGAGGAGGCCTTGAATGTCAGAGATATTAAGTTTTGATACAATGGGAATTCAGGAGTGTCAGCGAAACAGATATCCTCTACTGTTTATTGACAAGGTAGTTGAAGTTATTCCAGGGAAGAGTGCTCATGCAATCAAAAATTTTTCTTATAATGAATGGTTTTTTCCAGCTCATTTTGATGATGAGCCCAATGTTCCTGGATTTGTACAAACAGAATGCCTTGCACAAACCTTTATTATGACCTTTCTTTGTATGGATCAATATAAGGGAAAGAAAACAGCATTTGTAAGTCAAAATGATGTTGTGTTTAAGAGAAAGATAGTACCAGGAGACAGGCTGGATATTTATGCTGTTCTTGAATCATTTAGAAGAGGAGTAGCAAAGGGAAGAGTAGAAAGCTTTGTGGACGGTGAGGCGGCTTGCTCTGCAAAATATAAAATTGCCATTCCGGATATTTTGGATCTCTATAGACCAAGAGTACCATCTAAATGAAATCAGGTGTATGACATGGAGATTATATCAGGTGAAAAAGCTAAATGAGATGTTAGGGATAAAGTATCCTTTGATTCAGGGAGGAATGGCAAGAGCAGCGACAGGCAGCTTTGCAGCGGCGATTTCAAATATTGGAGCATTAGGCGTTATTGGTTCAGGCGCAATGGATTATTTTACATTGCAAAAAGAAATTCAGATATGTAAGAACCATACGGACAGGCCGTATGGGGTAAATCTTATTATGAACCATAGGGATATTGCTGCGTTTGCTCAACTTGTGATTGACGAGAAAGTGCCAGTTGTTATTACCGGCAATGGAGATGCCTCAAAATATATAAGAAAGTGGAAGAATGCAGGTATCACCGTGATACCTGTGATAGGTTCTCCTGTATTCGCTAAGTTTATGGAGAGGGCTGGAGCGGATGCCATCATTGCAGAAGGAAATGAGAGTGGGGGGCATATTGGCCCGATGACAACGATGACACTGGTTCCACAGGTCTGTGATAATACCTCTTTGCCTGTGGTTGCAGCAGGGGGAATTGCTGACTACCGACAATTTAAAGCGGCAGAAGCACTTGGGGCCTGTGGTGTGCAGGTTGGAACGGCTCTGTTAGTCAGCGAGGAATGCCCTATACATGAAAATTATAAAAAAATGCTGCTGAAGTCTAAAAGCTCATCAAATATCATTACCGGCATGAGTCTAGGGGATCCAATCAGAGTGATAAGCAATCAAATGTCCCGAAGATATTTAAAGATGGAAAAAGAGGGGGCAGGAAAAGAAGAACTTAGCCAACTTGCAGAAGGGGGATTAGCGAGAGCAGCCATTAAGGGAGACGTTGAAGAGGGAAGTGTTATGGCAGGACTTGTCTGTGGACAGTTAAATCGCATCTGTCCTGCCTCCAATATTATTGCCTCCATTTGTGGGGAGGAAGAGAGGTAGGAGAATGGGTTTTCCAACAGAATGTATGAATAGAAAAAACAAAAGACCTCTTTCTACTGAAAAATTACTGGAAATTCTGCCACACCGATATCCGATGTTTCTTGTTGATACTATTTTGGATTATGAGGAAGAGTGGGCAATTGGAAAAAAACTGATCAGTATGAATGAATGGTATTTTAAGGGACATTATCCGGAAAATCCAATCATGCCTGGAAGTTTGCTTTTAGAAGCATTGTCTCAGGTTGGGACATTTATGATACTTCAAAAAAACAGACCTGATATATCTGGAAAAAATCTTTTATTTGCTGGCGCTAAGTCATTAAGATTTTTAAAAGAAGTGAAACCTGGAGATGAAGTGATTTTATATTGCTATTTAGAAAGAAGCCGAATGGGAATTTATACGGTTTCTGGAAGAGGAGAAGTTTCTGGCAACATTTGTATTAGTGCAGAGATGACATTTGCATTGGTAAATTGATATAAAGGAGTTGGCAGTCATGTGGAACTTTAGTCAGTTTGGAACAAATACAGCAGCTGTAAGTGTGGGTGGGGAGAAGTTAAGTTACGGAGAACTAATCGATGAAAATAGAAAGCTGGCTGCAGAAATTGGCGGCCGCTGTCTTGTCTTTCTTTTGTGTACAAATAGTATTGGTGCATTAGAAGGGTATACGGCTTTTTTGAATCATGGGATTGTCCCGCTTTTGATTCCTGCTGATATGGATAGAGAGTTATTAGAAAATTTGATAGAAACCTATAAGCCAGATTATTTATGGATACCACAGGATATGAGGGAAAGATTCTCTGAATATTCAACCAAATATGCGGCTTATCAATATGAGCTTGTAGATACAGGATATGAAAAGTGTTATCCCCTTAATGATGAGCTTTGCCTTCTCCTTACCACATCCGGTTCTACCGGAAGCCCTAAACTTGTAAGGCAGAGTTATAAAAATGTATTGGCAAATGCGGAAGCTATAGCAGAATATCTGGAATTGGATTCTACAGAACGCCCTATCACAACATTACCTATGAATTACACCTATGGCCTTTCTATCATTAATAGTCATCTTCTTGTAGGGGCAACCTTACTTTTGGTGAATAAGGGAATAATGCAGAAAGAATTCTGGACTTTTTTTAAAGAAAAAGAGGCAACATCCTTTGGAGGAGTACCATATACATACGAAATGCTTGATAAACTTAAATTCTCAAGAATGGATCTGCCGTCTCTTCGCACAATGACCCAGGCAGGAGGAAAGTTATCGCCAGAGCTGCATAAAAAATTCGCAAAGTATGCAATTGAGAGCGGAAAGCGTTTTTTTGTAATGTATGGACAAGCTGAGGCGACTGCTAGAATGTCATATTTACCATATGAGAAATCTCTTGAAAAGTATGGAAGCATGGGAATTGCCATACCAGGAGGCAGATTTTCTGTTATTGATTTTGATGGAAAAGAGATTAAAACTCCGGATACAGCAGGTGAGTTGGTATATCAAGGTCCGAATGTAACATTGGGCTATGCAGAATGCGGCGAGGATCTGAGCAAAGGGGATGAACGGAACGGCTGTCTCTTTACAGGGGATATCGCTCAGTTCGATAAAGATGGTTACTATTATATCGTTGGAAGGAAAAAGAGGTTTTTGAAAATATTTGGCAATAGGGTCAATCTGGATGAAATTGATCAAATTGTAAAGGACAAGTTTGGCAATATAGAATGTGTCAGCTCCGGAAGAGACGATCAAATGTTTTTGTTTATAACAGAAGAGGCGTATAAAGAGACAATACGAAAATATCTATCTGAAAAAACAGGACTTAATTCTGCAGCATTTATCGTTAAAACACTTAACCAGATTCCAAGAAATGACTCAGGTAAAATACAATATAAAGAACTTGAGCCATATATGACACTATAAAAGATTATCGATGAAATATCTGACGGATTTTAAGAATAATAAAAAATTTTCCGAATAGAATTACAGCCAGATTCAGAGAAAATCAAGGAGCATGATATGGACTTTAATGAAATTTTACAAATCTCTCCCTATTCTTTAGGAAAAAAAGAAAAAGAAGCACTGCTTACCAAGCGCCTGATAGAGCTGACAGAGTTCCATAAGGCGAATTGTCCAGAATATGCTCGTATTCTGAAGAGTATTTCTTATAACAGAGAGAAGGTGAGCAGTTATAAGGACCTTCCGTTCCTTCCAGTCCGTTTATTTAAGGAACTTTCACTAAAGAGTGTATCGGAGAAAGAAATAGTAAAGACAATTACCTCTTCCGGCACTTCTGGACAGGCTGTTTCTAGAATTTATCTGGATAAGGAAACCGCGTCAAACCAGCAGAGGGTAATGGTAAAAATTGTGTGTGATTTCATAGGTTCTGGACGCATGCCGATGATTATTTTGGACTGCCCATCTGTTACAAAGAACCGTATGATGTTTTCCGCCCGAGGGGCTGGAGTTTTAGGATTTTCTATTTTTGGCTCAAAGAAGATATATGCTCTGAATGATAACATGGAATTGAATGTAGATGGATTGAAAGAATTTCTGGAAAAATATCAAGGGCAGCAGATTCTCTTATTTGGTTTTACATTTATGGTATGGCAGCATTTTTATAAGGAACTAGTCCGCCTGAAAGGGACGGGAATTACGTTTGATTTATCTAATGGGATTCTGATCCATGGGGGCGGCTGGAAGAAACTGGCCGGCGAAGCAGTCAGCCCTGAAACATTCCATAATAGGTTGAAAGATGTCTGCGGCCTTGATAATATCCATGACTACTATGGTATGGCTGAGCAGACAGGCTGTATCTATATGCAATGTGAGCATGGACATTTACATGCAAGTATTTTTTCTGATGTGATTATCAGAAGGCCGATAGATTTTAGGGAATGCACATTCGGGGAAAGGGGAATGATACAGACGGTTTCCACAATACCAGAATCCTATCCAGGACATTCCCTGCTTACAGAAGACGAGGGCGTTTTGCTAGGAGAAGATGACTGTCCTTGCGGCAGGAAAGGGAAATATTTCAAGATAATCGGCAGGTTAAAGAATGCAGAAATCCGGGGGTGCAGCGATACATATGGAGCAGAGTTTAGTGAAAAATAATTTTTCAGGCCAGACAGTGTTAAACAGCATTACTTATCTTGTTGGAAATGCGGATATTCTTGGAAATATGTCATCAATACCTGCCAAAAAGCCGTTTGATGATGGAATTATAGAGTTCATGAATGATGTATCCAGAACGCTGATGGGAATGCGGGAAGCAAAAATGTATTCAGATATCGTTACACTGGCATTTTGGATTAGAAAAGCTTCAGTCATGAGATTAAAAGAAAGATTCTATGAGCAAGACAGGTATATCTGTTTAGGACGCGGCATGGTTTTTCATATTGCCCCCTCTAATGTACCAGTTAATTATGCCTACTCATTGTTTACGGGTCTGCTTACAGGAAATGCCAATATAGTCCGTATTCCTTCCAAAGATTTTCCGCAGGTGGAAATAATCAATAGAGCTATCAATGAAGCTTTAAAAAATCATGAAGAAATAAGGCCCTATATCTGCTTGGCGCGCTATGACAGAAGCCGGGAAATCAATGATCTGCTTTCTTTAACAGCAGATATGAGAATTATCTGGGGCGGTGATGCTACAATTGGTGAAATCCGTAAGTCTCCTCTCAAACCAAGAGCTGGAGAGATTACCTTTGCCAACAGATATTCCCTGGCAGTCATTGACAGCGACAGGTATCTTGCTATAGAGGATAAAGGAAAAATCGCAGAGGATTTTTATAATGACACCTATTTGACTGACCAAAATGCTTGTACAAGCCCTCGTATTGTGGTGTGGAAAGGAAATAAAAAGGAAGAAGCAAAAAAGGAATTCTGGAATAATCTTCATGAAGTGGTAAAAAAGAAATATGGCTTTCAGCCGATTCAGGCTGTTAATAAACTGGTTAGCAGCTATCTGCTGGGGGCAGTTCAAGATGGAGTAAAGATAGAATGCTGCGAAGATAATCTGATTGTCAGAGTGAAAGTCTCTGAAATAAGGGAAGATATTATGGACTTTATGGATAATTCCGGATACTTTTTTGAGTATGACTGTGAAAACATCCTGGAACTTAGAAAACTATGTGATGATAGACAGTGTCAGACAGTGGCATATATTGGCGAAGGAGAAATGCTGATGCCATTGATTCATTCAGGAGTAAGAGGAATAGACCGGATCGTCCCTGTAGGAAAGACAATGGACTTTGATTTGATCTGGGATGGATATAATTTATTTGAACGTTTAACAAGAATCGTCAAAATAGACTGATAAATACAGTATTTTCAGGAGGACAATCAAATGAACCGAATCTTAGTAACAGGCGGAGCCGGATTTTTAGGTTCCCACCTATGTGATCGATTAATAAAGGAAGGCAATGACGTCATTTGTATGGATAACCTGTTTACAGGGAGCAAGGACAATATCCGCCATCTCTTGTCTAATCCTTATTTTGAATTTATCCGCCATGATATTACAGAGCCTTTCTATGTGGAGGTGGATCAGATCTACAACCTTGCTTGTCCGGCAAGCCCGCCTCATTATCAATATAACCCGATTAAGACAGCCAAGACCAGCGTATATGGGGCAATCAATATGCTAGGGCTTGCGAAAAGGGTAAATGCCCGGATCCTTCAGGCGAGTACATCTGAGGTATATGGGGATCCAGAAGTCCATCCTCAGCCGGAAACCTATCGGGGCTGTGTGAATCCCATTGGAATCCGTTCCTGTTATGATGAAGGGAAGAGAATGGCAGAAACCTTATTTTTTGATTACCACAGGCAGCATCAAGTGGATATTAAGGTAATCCGCATTTTTAATACATATGGTCCTAGGATGAATCCAGAGGATGGAAGGGTGGTATCCAACTTTATTGTACAGGCATTAAAGGGTGAGGACATCACCATCTATGGGGATGGAACCCAGACGCGCAGCTTCTGTTATGTGGACGATTTGATCGAAGGAATGTATCGGATGATGAACTCAGAGGATTTTACCGGGCCGGTTAATCTAGGAAATCCTGGTGAGTTTACCATGCTGGAGCTGGCTGATAAGGTGATTGAACTGACTGGTTCTTCCTCAAAAATCGTTCATCGTCCTCTTCCAAGCGACGATCCTACACAGCGGAGGCCGGTGATTGATCTGGCAAAGGATAAGCTTGGATGGGAGCCAAAGATTATGCTGGAAGAAGGTCTCAAGAAAACAATTGAATATTTTAAAACAGTGGTTTGATAATGAGGCATTCGACAAAAAACGTGAAAATGAGGTAGAAACAGATGAAAATATCAGTGATAGGAACAGGATATGTAGGTCTGGTGACAGGGACCTGCTTTGCAGAGATGGGAAATAATGTCTGGTGTGTGGATGTGGATGAAGAGAAAATAGAACGTTTGAAAAATGGGATTATTCCTATTTATGAGCCAGGCTTGGAGCCAATGGTAAAGAACAATTATGCTATGGGACATCTGCATTTTACAACCGATATCAATGAGGCGCTTCAGGAAACAGAAATATGCTTTATTGCAGTGGGAACTCCCATGGGAGAGGATGGAAGCGCGGATCTGCATTATGTTACAGCAGTGGCATCCAATATTGGAAAGGGAATGACTCACCATATGTATGTAGTGGACAAGTCTACGGTTCCTGTAGGAACAGCAGTAATTGTAAGGGAAACCATTCAGAAGGAGTTGGATCAAAGAGGTTCCGATCTGACTTTTGATGTGATTTCCAATCCAGAATTTTTAAAAGAAGGAACAGCAGTGAGTGACTGTATGAAGCCAGATCGGGTTGTCATTGGCGCTGATAACAGCGAGGCAGCAGATGTGATGAGGGAATTATATGGCGCTTATGTAAGAAATACAGAGAATTTCATTCTCATGGATATTGCAAGCGCAGAGATGACAAAGTATACGGCCAATGCCATGCTGGCAACAAAAATCAGCTTTATGAATGAAATCAGCAATATCTGTGAACGGGTAGGGGCTGATGTAAATAAAGTGCGTTTAGGAATCGGAAGTGACACACGAATCGGCTACAGCTTTATTTATCCAGGCTGTGGGTATGGGGGAAGCTGTTTTCCTAAAGATGTGAAGGCTTTAATCAAGACAAGTTATCAGTATGATTATGAGCCTAAAATGCTGGAAGCCGTGGAAACAGTGAACTATCATCAGAAAAGAGTCATACCGGAAAAGGTGGTAAAGAAGTTTGGGGAAGACCTGCAGGGAAGGCGTTTCGCTGTATGGGGCCTTGCTTTTAAGCCGGATACCGATGACATGAGGGAGTCAGCGGCCATTACCATTATCAATGAGCTGACAAGAAAGGGAGCAGAAATAGCTGCCTATGACCCAAAAGCCATTGATGAGGCAAAGTCCTGTTATTTGAAGGATAATGGAAAAATCACCTATGTGGATAGTAAATATGAGGCACTCAAAAATGCGGATGCCCTGATTCTGATTACTGAATGGAAGGAATTCAGACAGCCGGATTTTGGAGAAATCGCAAAGCTGTTAAAGCAGCCTGTTATCTTTGATGGGCGCAATCAGTACGATAAAAAACGGCTTGCGAAAAAAGGGATTGAATACTACCAGATCGGCGTCAGATAAAAGGCTGCTAGGCATGAAATAGTAGGGCGGCAGAGATTAAACAGGGCAGAAGGGCTTACAGATTATATCCTGGTGAAAGGAATCAATATAAGTATGGAAATTATGGTATATGGGGCAAAATCAATTGCTCTTGGTACATATAAAGCAGTGAGGGAATTATATCCGGAATATCCGATAAAGGGCTTTCTGGTAAGTTCCAGAAGAGATAATCCATCGATGCTGGCTGGAGTGCCGGTTTGGGAGATAGGGGAATTTTCCAGGCAGGTTAATCAGGAACAGAAGGAAAATATCTGCATTCTCATTGGAACGCCTGAAGATATTCATCCAGAAATCGTGAAGATGATTGAAACACATGGCTATAAAAACTATATCTGTATGGATTCCCACAGGGAAGCAAAGCTGATGGAAACTTATTTTACCAAGCTAGGCGTTTTTCCGTCTCTTCATAGTCTGCCAGGCAGTAAAAATGTGCAGTTGAATGAAGAGGATATGCCAAAGCTCCAGGTATTCATGATTCAATTTTATAAGGACCGTCCCTTGGAAAGTGTAGAGAAATTTCCAGAATGGGTATATCCGATCCAAGTGGGCGCTGCCCTGACAGATGTAAGAACAGCAGAAATTACAGATGATACGGGAGAGAATATTTCAAAAAAGAATGGCAATTATTGTGAAATGACAGCATTTTACTGGCTTTGGAAAAACCGGCTGATGGATGTGGCTGATGAGATGGAGTATTATGGGTTTTTCCATTACCGGCGCATATTGGATATAAAAACAGAGGATTTAAAAAGGATAAAGGCAAATAATGTGGATGTGATCTTACAGTTTCCCACTCTCCATGAGCCAGATATCCGGGAACATCACGCCAGATATGTAAGGGAAGAGGATTGGGAGGCCATGCTCCAGGCGTTAGAAGAACTGCGGCCAGAATATGCCAAGGCATATTCAGAAATTTTTTCTCAAACTTATTTTTATAATTATAATCTAATTATCGCGAAAAAAAGGGTTCTAGCTGACTATTGCACATGGCTTTTTCCCATTTTGGAGCGGACAGAAGAACTGAGCAGCCCCAGAGGCTGGGAACGGTCAGACCGGTATACGGCTTATATGAGTGAGTCACTGCTGACATTATATTTTCTATATAATCAAAAAAGATTGAATATATGCCACACAGGAAGGTTTATGCTGACTTAAAAGGCGGGAGAAGAGGAGCTTTTCTGCAAGGTTAGAGAAGGCTGCTTCTTTTTGAAAAAGCAGGGAGCAGAAAAGAGAGTATAAGAGGAGTAACCAGAGATGAACTTTGATTTAATGGCCTCCATGATGTGCGCTAACTACGGCAATCTGGAGAAAGAGGTAAGGGAACTGGAGGAAGGGGGCATCGACTCCTTCCACATAGATATTATGGATGGGCGCTATGTCCCTAATTTTGCTATGTCTTTAAATGACATGCGCTATATTGCAAAGGCCACAAAGAAGCCATTGGATGTGCATCTGATGATTGAGCATCCCAATAACCATATTGGATTGTTCTTAAACAGTCTGCGCAAGGAGGATACAGTCTATATCCATCCAGAAGCTGAATACCACCCATCCACTACCTTGCAGAGCATTATAAATGCTGGCATGATACCTGGCATTGCGATCAATCCAGGTACTTCAGTGGAAACGGTTATGGAGATGCTGCGCATTGTAAAAAAGGTTCTTGTTATGTCAGTGAATCCTGGCAATGCAGGGCAGATGTACCTCCCCTATGTGGGAAAAAAGATTACAAAGTTACTTTCCATAAAAGAAGATATGGATTTTGAAATTTATTGGGATGGAGCCTGCAGTGCGGATAAGATTCTGGAATATGCGCCCAAAGGAGTGAAGGGCTTTGTGCTGGGGACAACCCTTTTGTTCGGCAGGGAAAAGCCCTATGGGGAAACTTTGCAGAATATACGGGAGCTGAGGTTTTAATTGCTCATGATAGGGGAAATCGTCTGGCGCGAAAGTCTGAGCTTCCCGGACTCTTTGTTCTCCTATGGGCTTTCTAGATTTTTCTATAGGACAAAAGCTCTGTAAGAGCCCTAAAGGATGCCCGATCCCCTTAGGACAAGAGAGGCACACATAGATGCAGAGACAGGATATTGCTGATGCGATGCATCTGTGGAAAGAAATTTCGCAAAGAAAAATTCTATTTTATATCAGTCAAAGATAATAGAACGGAGATTCGTATGAACATTGCACTGATTTTATCCGGCGGGACAGGTACAAGGTTAGGTTCCAGGGTTCCAAAACAGTATATCAAGGCAGGAGGAAAGCCGATTATTTCCTATTGTATAGAGACTTTATGGGCCCATAAGGAAATCGATGCCATTCAGATTGTAGCAGATCCTTTGTGGCAGGAGCAGATTTTAGGATGGATGGAAAACTTTAACCCAGCAGGGGAAAGCAAAAAATGGAAGGGCTTTTCTCTTCCAGGAGAAAACAGGCAGTTTTCCATATGGAATGGCCTGAAGGATATAAGGGCTTATGCTAAAGATTCTGACTATGTATTAATCCATGACGGCGCCAGGCCTCTGCTTTCTAAAGAGCTGATTACAGGCTGTCTTGAGGGGGCAAAAGGCCATGACGGAGCAATGCCGGTTCTTCCCATGAAGGATACTGTTTATTCTAGTAAAAATGGAAAAAAAGTGGAAGCTTTATTAGACCGGAGTGAGATTTATGCAGGGCAGGCGCCGGAAATTTTTTGCCTGGGAGCCTATTATGAAGCCAATAAAAGGCTGCTGCCGGAGAGAATTTTGAAGATTAACGGAGCAACAGAGCCGGCTATTATGGCTGGAATGGATATTGCCATGATTCCAGGAGATGAAAATAATTTCAAGATAACAACAAAAGCAGATTTGGAGAGATTCTGCAGCATTGTGGAGAAAGATCCTGCTTTTAATGAAACCGCTCTGTAAGGAATGACATAGCTGCATGAGAGGCAGAATGATTGGAAAGAGCAGAAAAAATAGAGAAAACATTAAAGCGATAAAAATGAGGAGCATGGCAGAAGCCATGTCCTTAATTTTTGTAGAAAAATTGTTAATACTATGGTAAAATTAAAGAATAAAGATAAACCTGCAAGGCGGAGGCAGGTGGAATCTGTCCTTGTTATCTCTTTGAATGTGAGATCTACATGGTATTAGCACCGTATAAATAAGAGAACAAAGGATAATTTCTTTCCAAATTATTTGCCAAAGGGTTCGGATAAATTAGACAAAACTGCTAGATGTACAGGTAAGAAGGGAGCAGCAGATGAAAGCATGGGTTTTGCATGATATTGGTGATATTCGGCTGGAATCAGTGAAAGATCCAGCCTTGAAAGAAGGAGAAGTTCTGGTTGCTGTAAAGGCAGCTGGTATCTGTGGCTCCGATATTCCTCGGATATACCGGACAGGTGCCTATTCTTATCCATTGATACCAGGACATGAATTTTCTGGCATTGTGGTTGATGGGAAAAAGGCAGTAAGAGCAGGAGAAGCAGGTATAGGATCTGATATGGGAACAGAGAAAAGATGGCTGGGAAAGAGAGTTGGAATTTTTCCGCTGATTCCCTGTAATACCTGTCTGCCATGTAGGAAAAAGCAGTATGAGATGTGCAGGCATTACAGCTACTTAGGCTCTCGCAGAGATGGAGGTTTTGCAGAATATGTGGCCGTTCCAGCAGATAATCTGCTTGAGCTGCCAGATTCTGTTTCTTTTGAGGAAGCTGCTATGTTAGAGCCCATGGCTGTTGCAGTGCATGCCATGAAAAAGGCGATGCTGGAAGAAGGCACGGCTGTGGTGTGCGGCCTGGGTACCATAGGACTCCTCCTTGTTATGTTCCTTCAGGAAGCAGGAGTAAAGGACCTCCTTGTGATTGGTAATAAAGAATTTCAAAGGCAGACAGTCCTTACCATGGGGCTGCCTGAGGACTGTTATTGTGACAGCAGAAGCCAGAATGTGGACCAATGGCTTATGAAACAGACAGATGGCCAGGGCGCAGATATATTTTTTGAATGTGTAGGGAAAAATGAGACATTTATGCAGGCAATCAATAGCACTGCGCCGGCAGGCCGTGTCTGTTTGGTAGGAAATCCTTATTCCGATATGCTGCTTAACAGGAATGTATATTGGAAAATTCTCCGCAATCAATTAACTGTACTGGGAACATGGAATTCTTCCTTTACCCATGAGGCCGGGGATGACTGGCATTATGCTCTAGACAGGCTTTCTAAGAAAAAGATATGCCCTTCTCAGCTGATTTCCCATCGATTCTCGCTAAAAGAAGAGATGGAGAAGGGATTCCAAATCATGAGAGATAAGACAGAGGACTATATAAAAATTATGGGAATAGAAGAAAACCTGACAATGGCTAAATAATATTAGCCATTGTCAGGTTTTTTATCGCATAAGAAATGCCTTTCGACTTTTCTATGAACCTTTTTGCCCACAATTGGCGAACCATGAATGAAAGAGATTTTCTGCTGTAAACCAAGATTATTTCTCTCTTTCTGTGTAGGGAGAGCAGTTTTCAGAAGAGCCAGCCTGACGGCCCAGTTCCTGCTCTATATAGCTTTCCACATGGTCGTAGGGAATATCTAGAACTGCAGACAATTCTCCATATAGGAGTTCTTCTGCCTTCTTTTTATACCGTTCATCTGTCTGGCATAAGCGTTTTCCAGCCTGGCGCAGCTTCCGGTTCTTCATATAGATTGTCTTAATCAGACAAATCAATTCCTCTGTTTTATGGGATTCCAGAGAAGAACGATACTGCTCTGCTAAAAGCCGTTGGATCTTGCTGTTATTTTCTTGCTCTTGGACAAAGGGAATCCTGGCAATCAGCTGATAGGCCTCATCCTTTGTCATAACAGGGCGAATAAATACTTTAGTATCTATAGGGATATAGGTAATTCCGTTTCCGCGGATAGGGACAAGATGATAATATTGCTTCGACATATCAGAGATCGTGCTGTCTGGCGGAGCACCAATATCTTTAATCCAGTATACACCGTTTGTCCCATAAACAACCAAGTTGCCTTTTTCAAACATAAGATTCCCTCCTGAAATCATAAGAACGACAATGAATCCTCTTAATGGGTAAGAGGTACTCTTGTCCACTGAGTGTAAAGTATTATAAAAAAACAGCGTGGCTGATAACTGGATTACCATTCATCAGAATAACACGCTGCATTGCTATTTTACTAATATCACCTAAGGTCAGGCTGATGATAAATGATATATTTCTTTTATTTTACCACAAATCTGGGAAAAAATGTAAGAGAAAACATTTTATTTTTGGAATATTTAATTTAAGATTTGCAAGATTCCATCTATAAAACATCATATTTACAAAAAAGGGTATGTGCTGTTATAATTTTAAATAATGATGATTCCATATTTTGATTTTGCTCGGATTAGCATATTGGTTTGCCCCTTTGCAGGATTGTATTCTATTATTTTCAAGGGATGGAAGAATTGGGAGGAAAAGGCCCAGAGGAGATAGGATGAAAGAAGAAGACAGGACAGTTGCAGGCAAAAAGGCTGATGAAAAAAGAAACGAAAGAGGAAATATAGAGGGGGAAGGTCCAAAGGAAGGGGGGACTGAGGAGAAAAAGATCAGGACGGAAAAGTATGAAGAAGAAAGAACAGGGAAAAAAGGCTCTGTAGAAGAAAAAACCGAGGGAGAATGGATGGGAGGGGAAGAAATCAGTGGAGAAAAAGGGACCGAGCCAGCGGAAAGAGAAAGCGAGATTGACCGCTGGAGGGCAGCTCCTTGGAGGACAGGTCTTATGCTATTTGTGTTTTTTTTCCAAATAGGCTTCTTCACTTTTGGAGGCGGATGGAGCATCCTAGCTCAGATTGACCGGGAGTTTGTAGAGAAAAGACATTTGATTACCAAGGATAACCTCCTTGACCTGGCTGCTGTGGGAAAATCAATTCCTGGAGTTATGATTACAAATATCAGTCTGCTGTTTGGATATGAGGTGGGAGGCTGGTTCGGCGGAATATGTGCAGTATTGGGGATTTCCTGTCCGGCGATTTTGATTTTGTCCCTTGTAACTCTAGGATATAATCAGGTAAAAGATAATTACTGGTTTGGATGTGTGATGAAAGGAATCCGATGTTCAGTAGTGCCCATTATCGCAAGCGCGGCTATTTCCTTGGGAAAGGATATTTTCCGCACAATCCCTGGAAGGGTAATCACGGCAGTCGCCTTTTTTCTCTGCTTCTTTACACAAATTGGCAACATAACTTTAGTGGCTGGGGCTGTTTTGGGAGCCCTTATTTGGAGAGGGGTGAAAAAGCATGGTATATCTTGAGCTGTACTTATCCTTTGTGAAGATAGGGTTTACCAGCTTTGGGGGAATGTCCATGGTACCTCTGATCCTCCATGAGATGACGGCTCACGGCTGGATGACTGCAGAGGATTTATCCAATTTGATTGCTATTGCAGAAATGACGCCAGGGCCTTTGGGAATCAACTGTGCTACCTTTGCTGGGATGCAGACAGCCGGGGTAATAGGAGGAATGGCAGCAGTACTGGGAGTACTGGCACCCAGCTATACCCTTGCCATGGCTGTAGCTGTATTTTTTGTAAAATTTCGGGAAAGTGAAGTGGTTATTTCCATTATGAATGTGGTAAAACCTGTGTGCATCGGCATGATTCTGGATGTGATGCTGACTCTAAGCGGCGAAAATTACATGGCAGACAGTGGAATGGACTGGAGCGCTGTGGCGATTGGGATTATGTGTACCTGGCTGGTTCTGAGAAAAAAATGGTCTGTGCCTAAGGTAATTGCCAGTGCAGCAGTGCTTGGAATTGTGCTAGGATTGTGAGGGCGCTGCAGGCAGAGAACAGACAGCTTTTATAGTAATTCTGCGCATTAGTTAGCCTGCTGCCAAGCCATAACGGCCTGGTACAGACATGCTGTTTCAAAGAGATAAAGAGGAATAAGGGGGATGAAATATGTTTTATATTGGCATAGATTTAGGGACTTCATCGGTAAAACTTCTGTTGATGGATGGAACTGGAAGGATTGAAAAGATTGTTTCCAGAGAATATCCCATCTCTTTTCCACGCCCTGGCTGGTCCGAGCAGAATCCACAGGACTGGTGGAGGGAGACAAAGAAGGGAATTCAGGAGTTGACGGCAGAGTGTGACAGGAGCCAGGTGGCGGGCATCAGTTTTGGCGGCCAGATGCATGGATTAGTAATCCTGGATAAGGACGATAAGGTGATCCGGCCGGCTATCCTCTGGAATGACGGAAGGACCCAGAAAGAGACTGATTATCTCAATGAGGTGATTGGAAAAGAGCGTTTATCCGCCTATACGGCCAACATTGCATTTGCAGGCTTTACGGCGCCTAAGCTTCTCTGGATAAAGAAAAACGAGCCTGCTAGTTTTGAGAGAATTGCTAAGATCATGCTTCCCAAGGACTATATTGCTTACTGCTTGACAGGAGTCCATTCGTCTGATTATTCGGATGCGTCAGGGATGCTTTTGCTGGATGTAAAGAAGCGCTGCTGGTCCAAAGAAATGATGGAGATATGCGGAATCAGGGAAGAACAACTTCCGAAATTGTACGAAAGCTTTGAAGTGACAGGGACTTTAAAAGGGGAAATCGCAGGAGAGCTTGGCCTGCCAAAAACCTGTAAGGCAGCTGCTGGAGCAGGGGACAATGCGGCTGCGGCTATAGGAACAGGAACCGTTGGAAATGGAAAATGCAATATTTCATTAGGGACGAGCGGAACCATTTTCATTTCCAGCGCGCAATTCTGTGTAGATCCATCCAATGCTCTTCACGCGTTTGCCCATGCAGACGGGAAGTATCATCTTATGGGCTGTATGCTGAGTGCAGCGTCCTGCAATAAATGGTGGATGGATGAAATCCTTAAGAGAAGTGATTATGAACAGGAGCAGAAAAGGATTGAAAGGTTGGGAGAAAATCAAGTATTTTTCCTGCCATATCTGATGGGAGAGCGCTCTCCTCATAATAATCCTTATGCAAGAGGGACATTTACTGGTCTTAGCATGGACAGTACAAGAGAGGATATGACCCAAGCCGTATTGGAGGGTGTAGGGTTTGCAATCCGTGATTCTTTAGAGGTTGCAAGAACACAGGGAATCAGAATAGAGAGGAGTACGATCTGCGGAGGCGGAGCGAAAAGTGCTTTGTGGAAAAGGATGATAGCCAATATCCTGGACGTGAAGCTGGATGTCATTAGATCAGAGGAAGGGCCTGCTTTAGGAGGAGCCATGCTGGCAGCCGTAGCGTGTAAAGAATATGGTTCTGTAGAGGAAGCGGCAGAAGCCATTGTACAGGTTGCAGATACAATAGAGCCAGAACAAGAGTTGGTAGAAAAATATGAAAAGAAATACCAGGTTTTTGCAGCAGTTTATCCTGCGTTAAAGCCAGTATTTGAAAAAATGGCAGAAAGATAGAAAAATTTCATTCTACACCTTGACAGCTAGGATAATTTGGTATAATCTAATACTAATTTTATTTAGACAAACCGTTGATGAGGAAGAGTACCTTTTTGAAACATGTACAGAGAGCTGCAGCTGGTGGAATTGCAGTGATGGGAAGAAAAGGGAATGGACCTATGAGGGCGAGCTGAAACTTTAGGAGTAGGTAAGACGTGACTGCACGTTACAGCAGGGAGTATATGGAAGTATACAGTAATGAGCGCATTCAGAGAGAATGAATTTAGGTGGCACCGCAGAAGCAATCAGCTCCTGTCCTATCAATAGATGATAGGATCAGGAGCTTTTTTGTTATATTAGGAAATTCCTCTGGATTTTCCTATATGATACCCCCTTTCTCGCACTCGGTGTAAGAAGAAAATGGCTGCTGCCGCAGCTGTGCTCCGGCGCGAGTATGCGCCTTGACGCACACTTTTTTATTTCATAGGAAAGGCCTTACTATGATAGAGTAGGAAAACTCCTGACTTTCCTATAGTCCCTCCAACGGATTGTTTATAAATAATTTTAATGTAATAGAAAGAGAGGAAGAAGCAGAAATGAGACAGACAATTCCCTATAAAATTTACCTGGAAGAACAAGAGATGCCAAAGCAGTGGTATAATGTGAGGGCCGATATGAAGAAAAAGCCAGCCCCCATTCTGAATCCCCAAACCTTAAAACCAATTACTCTGGAAGAACTGTCAAGTATTTTTTGTACAGATCTGGCAAAGCAGGAACTGGATGATACGACGCCCTATTTTGATATCCCCCAGGAAATCCGGGATTTTTACAGGATGTATCGTCCCTCACCTTTAGTAAGAGCCTACTGTTTGGAGAAAAAGCTGGATACTCCGGCTCACATTTATTACAAGTTTGAGGGCAATAATACGTCAGGAAGTCATAAGCTGAATTCTGCTATTGCCCAAGCCTATTATGCAAAGGAACAGGGATTAAAGGGAGTGACTACAGAAACAGGCGCCGGCCAGTGGGGAACTGCTCTGTCTATGGCATGCTCCTATTTTGACCTGGATTGTCAGGTTTATATGGTAAAATGTTCCTATGAGCAGAAGCCCTTCCGCCGTGAGGTGATGCGCACCTATGGAGCAAAAGTTACTCCTTCCCCATCCATGAATACAGAAGTGGGACGTAAGATCAATGCAGAATTTCCAGGCACTACAGGGAGCCTTGGTTGTGCAATTTCAGAGGCTGTGGAGGCAGCTATTAGCCAGGAGGGCTACCGCTATGTTCTTGGTTCTGTATTGGCCCAGGTACTTCTTCATCAGTCTGTCATCGGATTGGAGACAAAGGCGGCTCTGGATAAGTACGGTATCAAAGCGGATATGCTCATCGGTTGTGCTGGCGGCGGTTCCAACCTAGGCGGACTGATCTCGCCATTTGCAGGAGAAGTACTGAGGGGAGAGGCAGAATATGAGATGATTGCCGTAGAGCCAGGTTCCTGTCCCAGTCTTACAAGAGGTATTTACGCATACGACTTCTGTGATACTGGAAAAGTATGTCCTCTAGCTAAGATGTACACTTTGGGAAGCGGTTTTATACCGTCGGCAAACCATGCAGGAGGACTGCGCTATCACGGAATGAGTTCTACTGTATCAGAGCTATATGACCAGGGAATCCTTACGGCAAGATCTGTAGAGCAGACAGAGGTATTTAAAGCAGCACAGACTTTTGCTCGTGTAGAAGGCATCCTTCCGGCTCCAGAAAGCAGCCATGCAATCCGAGCAGCAATTGATGAGGCATTGAAGTGCAAGGAAACAGGTGAGACGAAAAACATTGTTTTCGGTCTGACTGGCACTGGATATTTTGATATGGTGGCGTACCAGAGATTCAATGATGGTGAGATGGAAGATTATATTCCCACTGACGAAGAGCTGGCAAAGTCCATGAGCAGGCTTCCAAAGGTAGAATAATATATAGGGGCAGGAATCTGTTTTTTAGATTCCTGCCCCATATTTTGTCATTCAGTCCTGCCTGCAGCAGAATGAAATTCCGCCATATCATAGGACATGCACTGCTGTAAGCATTTATCTGATAGTTATTGCCAGGAGCATATATTAGCTATCGTCAGGCTTTTGGTGGTGCTGTCTGTTTCCTCATCAGCAGCAAGTGATAAGCATTCCCATATTTGATATCCAAAGAATAGATTTAGTATAATATAGTTTTTCAGGGAGTAAAAGCAGTAATTGCTCTATCGCTCAGCTATACGGAAATTGATACAGAAAAGGGATTGACAAAAAAATAAAATATGATAATATAAACATATGAATGATTGTTCATATAATAAAATAATAGGAGGCATGGAGATGGCATATAGAAAGGATAGTGATATCATAGAAAAATGCGACCTGATTTCTGTCCATCAAAATATTATAGATCAGGTGAATCAGGTCATGCCAGCAGAAGAGGAACTTGAGGATCTGGCAGATTTTTTCCGGGTATTTGCAGATATTACCAGGATTAAAATCCTGTATCTGTTAAGTCAGTCCGAGATGTGTGTGTGTGATATTGCCAGCCTTTTAAATATGGGGCAGTCAGCAATTTCCCATCAACTCCGTTTTCTGAAGCAGATGAGGCTGGTAAAATATCGGAGAGAAGGAAAAACGGTGTTTTATTCCCTGTCTGACAGCCATATCCAGACAATCCTTGCACAGGGCATGGAGCATGTGGAGGAATAAGGGAGTAAAAACTAAGAGAAACGACGAAAGGGGAAGAAAATCATGAAGAAGATTATTAAAATGGAAGGATTATGCTGTGCCAATTGTGCGGCAAAGATTGAAGAGGGAGTGAAAAAGCTTCCAGGTGTGATAAATGCATCCCTAAGCTTTATGACCCAAAGGCTTGTTCTTGAGACAGAGGATGGAGCAGAAGACCGGATTATAGAAGAGGCGAAAAAGATCAAAGATAAGATCGAGCCAGAGGCAGGATTTAAGGTCATCCGTTAAGGAGGGGAACAGCAATGGAAAGAAATCAGAAAAAGCTGGTAATGCGCCTTGTTTTAAGTGGAATCTGCTTTGCAGGCGGTATATTTTTGGAGAAACAGATACGGGAACTTGCTATAGCCCTTTACCTAATTTCCTATCTGGCTGCAGGCTATGATATTCCTTTAAAGGCCCTGCGCAATATCCGAAATGGCCAGGTCTTTGATGAAAATTTTCTTATGACAGCGGCAACCTTTGGTGCGGCATGGATAGGAGAATTGGAAGAGGCTGTGGCGGTTATGCTGTTTTACCAGATAGGAGAGCTGTTCAACAGCTATGCAGTAGGAAAATCAAGAAAATCTATTACAGCGCTGATGGATATTAACCCAGAATATGCCAATCTTTTAAAGGATGGCAGAGAAGAACAAGTAGACCCTTATGAGGTAGAAATCGGAGATATCATTCTGGTAAAGGCAGGAGAAAAGGTTCCATTGGATGGAGTAGTGGTAAAAGGCTCATCGTCATTGGATACGAAAGCATTGACTGGAGAATCTCTTCCAGTGGAGATAGAGGAAGGAAGCCCGATTGCTAGCGGGACCATCAACCTGAATGGGGTGCTGGAAATACAAGTTACAAAGCTATTTGACGATTCCACAGTAGCCAAAATCTTGGATTTAGTAGAAAATGCCAGCCTAAGAAAGGCAAGGGCAGAGAATTTTATTACGCGTTTTGCCAGGATCTATACACCTGTAGTAGTAATTCTGGCCTTGGTTCTGGCAGTGGTTCCTCCTATGGTCTTTGGCCAGCCTTTTGGGATATGGCTGTACCGAGCCTGCAGCTTTCTGGTCGTTTCCTGCCCATGCGCTTTGGTAATTTCTGTTCCATTAAGCTTCTTTGGAGGTTTGGGAGCAGCTTCTAAGGAAGGGATTCTTTTAAAAGGAAGCAACTATCTGGAGGCAGCCGCCCAATTAGATACAGTCGTTTTTGATAAAACTGGAACTTTAACAACAGGAGAATTCCATGTGACTGGAGTATATCCAATAGGAATTAGCAAGGAAAAGCTTTTGCGTATAGCAGCACTTTCTGAATTTCATTCCAATCATCCGATTGCCATGTCAGTAAAAGAGGCTTATAATAGAAGCTGTAAAAATGAGATTCTGCCGGAAGAGGTCATAGATGTAAAGGAAACTGCAGGACAAGGCATCCGGGCACAGGTGATGGATGAAGGAGCGGTTCATGAGATCCTGCTGGGCAACCGGAAGCTGATGAATGGGAATCTCGTTTCTATGTCAGAGGGAGCTGAGCAGCTGGCAGCAGAAGAAGAAAAGAAGACAGGAACCATATTGTATGCAGCAGAAGGCAATACCTGCCTGGGAGCTATTGTGATTTCGGATACGATTAGAGAAGATGCAGCTTCATCTGTTAAAAGGCTTCGGAAAGAGGGGGTACGCCGGATGATCATGCTTACCGGGGACAGGGAGGAAACAGGAAAAGCTGTAGCCCAAGAGCTGGGCCTGGATGGAGTTTTTGGAAATCTTCTTCCAGGAGATAAGGTGGCTAAGGTGGAATCGCTTCTAAGGGAAAAGGAAAGTGGAAAGACCCTTGCTTTTGTGGGAGACGGTATTAATGATGCCCCTGTGCTTGCCAGGGCAGATATTGGCATTGCTATGGGCGGCATTGGTTCAGATGCAGCAGTAGAGGCTGCAGATATAGTGATTATGACGGATGAGCCTTCCAAAATCGGAGATGCCATTGCCATCGCCAGAAAAACCATGGGCATCGTGAAGCAGAATATTGTGTTTGCAATTGGAATCAAGGTTCTTGTACTGATTTTAGCGGCTATGGGCTATGCTTCCATGTGGGCAGCTGTATTTGCTGATGTAGGTGTGTCGATTCTGGCAATTCTCAATGCAATCCGGACGTTATATTACAGGAACCGCTTCCGCGAACCCTGTAATCTGATTTACGGCGCATAAAGCAGCGCCTTTTATCGGAAATCACTATATGATTTCCGATAAGCTATATTATACAGCATAGTCTTTCGGAGAAAGGAAGAATGGAATGAGCAGATATACCAGGGAAGACATTTTCCGCATGGTAGAAGAAGAGGATGTGGAGTTTATCCGCCTCCAGTTTACAGATATTTTTGGAATATTTAAAAATGTGGCGATTACAGTAAGCCAGTTGGAAAGGGCATTGGATAATCAATGTATGTTTGACGGCTCTGGCATTGAGGGATTTATGAGGATTGAGCAGTCAGATATGTATCTGTATCCGGATCTGGATACCTTTGAGATTTTTCCATGGAGGCCTCAGCAGGGAAAAGTCGCCCGTTTTATCTGTGATGTATGCCGTCCGGATGGAGAGCATTTTCCCGGAGATCCTAGGTTTGTATTAAAGAGGGTATTGGAGGAAGGGGAGAAAATGGGGTATTCCCTTACCATAAAGCCAGAGTGTGAGTTTTTCCTGTTTCATATGGATGAAGAGGGAAGGCCTACTACGAATACTCATGAAAACGGGGGATATTTTGATGTAGGGCCTATAGATCTGGCAGAAAATGTACGGCGTGATATTGTCCTTTCCTTAGAAGAGATGGGATTTGAAATCGAAGCCTCCTACCATGAAATCTCTCCTGCCCAGCATGAGATTGATTTTGGAGAATCAGAGGGCCTGAAGGGGGCAGATAATATTATGACTTCCAGGATGGCGATCCGTAATATTGCAAAGCGCCATGGCCTATATGCCACATTTATGCCAAAGCCAAAAGAAGGGGTGAATGGCTCTGGGCTTCATATCAACATGACCCTTCAGGATGGGAAAGGAAAAAATGTGTTTTATGATGAATCAGATAAACTGGGGATGAGCCGGAAGGCCTATCAGTTTATTGCAGGGATCCTTTTCCATGCCAGGGAGATGATGCTTTTGACTAGCCCCCTGATTAATTCCTATAAAAGGCTGATTCCAGGTTATGATGCACCTAATTATATCACCTGGTCTGAAGGCCCAAACAGCAGTGCATTAATACGGATTCCCTCCTTTCAAAATGGGAAAGCTGGGATTGAACTGAGAGGGCCAGACTCTGCTGTGAACCCTTATCTGGTAGTTGCCCTCTGTCTGGCTGCTGGATTGGATGGGATCAGGAAGGAAATGGTTCCGCCAGACAGTGTAAATGAGAATATCTATGCCATGACTGGACGAGAGCGGGAAGAGAAGGGAATATGCTGCCTTCCAGAAACAATGGGAGAGGCGATAGAAGCCTTCCGAAGCAGCGGCTTTGTAAAACATATCTTAGGAGAGCATATTTATACAAAGTATCTGGCAGCAAAGGAAAAGGAATGGGAGGAATTTCGCTCTCATGTAACAGATTGGGAGATCAGAGAATATCTGAGGAAATTTTGATATCTGAATCCTGTATACAAATGTGAGGGAGATAAAGAGAAAAGGCTATTGAAGACAATTTTTATAGAGGATAGGGTATGGAAATTAGAACATTTCTGCTATATACTCTATGAGAAATCAGTTTTGCAATAGCCCTATGGAGCAGATAGGGGATGGACAGGTGGCGAATGTAATTGTAGCATTTTCCAGGCCGGAAAACGGCAGGAGTATAAAAAGCATATTGATTAAAAACGGCTATCATGTTGTCTCTGTCTGTACCTCAGGCGCTCAGGTACTAGCGGCTGCCGGAGAGCTGGATTTTGGCATTATTGTATGCGGGGGCCGCTTTGAAGACATGACGATTCAAGAGATGTGCGAAGATCTGCCTGGAGAGGTTGCTGTGCTTTTGGTAGCAGCATCAAAGGGAGTGCAGGGAGGATTGCCGGATCGGGCAATCCTCCTCAGTCATCCTCTTAAAGTTTATGAGCTGGTGAATGCCATGGAAATGGTACAGCAGGAGCAGGAAAAGAAGAAGCAGAAAAGAAAATTCCGCCCCGGCCAGAGGACGAAAGAAGAAAAATGCTTGATTCTGGAGGCAAAACGTCGGCTCATGGAGGAAAACTATATGACAGAAGAGGAGGCCCATCAATACATACAAAGAAGCAGCATGAACCAAGGCTGTACTATGGCGGAGACGGCCCGAAGAGTAATCACTATGTGATAGAGGTTTTTGCAAAGCCAGGAAAAGGGGAAAAGATGAAATTTACAAAGATGCATGGAATTGGAAATGATTATGTTTATGTCAATTGTTTTGCCGAAAGGGTGGAGGAACCGGAAAAGACAGCTGTCTTAGTCAGTGACCGTCACTTTGGAATTGGTTCAGACGGACTGATCCTAATTAAGCCTTCGGATGTAGCAGACTGTCAGATGGATATGTATAATCTAGACGGTTCCAGAGGCGCCATGTGTGGCAATGGCATCCGCTGTGTAGGCAAATACGTTTATGACCACAGGATTGTTTCCCCAGATAAAAAGAGAATTTCCGTAGAAACACCCTCTGGCATCAAATATTTGGAGCTTCATACGGAAAATGGAAAGGTAAAATATCTTACTGTGGATATGGGAGAGCCAGCATTGACTTCACAGCTTGGAGAACAGTTGGCAGCAGCTGGCAGTGAATATTTATTTACAGGGGTGTCTATGGGCAATCCTCATGCAGTTCTGTTCCTAGATGGACAAAATCTGGAAAATTTAAAAAAAGGGCCTGTCCGTTCCACTCCTGTGAAAAGAGCAGAAAAAAGCTTTCTCAAAGAAGACCGGGGAGAAATAGGCAGAATAAAAGAAGGCGCTGGGGAAAAAATCTTAGACCGTTTGAATCTGGAAACCATAGGACCGGAATTTGAGTTCCATAGCAGGTTCCCAGACCGTACCAACACAGAATTTATTGCCATAGCTGATCCTGCACATCTATTGATGCGCGTATGGGAAAGAGGCTCTGGAGAGACACTGGCCTGCGGCACAGGGGCTTGTGCCAGCGCGGCAGCAGCCATATGGAATGGATATGGGGAAAAGGATAGAGATATCAAAGTATCCCTTTTAGGGGGTTGCCTGAGCATTCGATGGAGCAGCAAGGATAATCACATCTATATGACGGGAGAAGCCATAGAGGTGTTTTCCGGAGAAATAGAGATTTAAAGGAAGGAGAAGTAAAAGAGCTGGACGGTTCTATGAACCTTCATGCGCAAGCCCTACGCACTACCATAAATAAAAATATCCAGCGCATTTGGCATACCTGAACTTAGTTTTCCGCTGGGCAGAAAAGGGTGCTTTCATAGTAAACCTTCATGCGCAAGTCCTGCGCATTACCATAAATAAAAGTATCCAGCGCATTTGGCATACCTGAACTTAGTTTTCCGCTGGGCGGAAAAGGGTATTTTCATAGTAAACCTTCATGCGCAAGCCCTGCGCATTACCATAAATAAAAGTGACCAGCGCATTTGGCATACCTGAACTTAGTTTTCCGCTGGGCGGAAAAGGGTATTTTCATAGTAAACAATTCCTTTCGGTAAGCATACATTATCAGTAGAGTTTACCGGAAGGAGTTTTTGTTTTGGCAGAAAGAAGACAGGTAATCATAGATGCCGGCCACGGGGGAGAAGAGCCTGGAGCCGTATTTGAAGGAAGAAAGGAAAAGGATGATAATCTACGCCTTGCCCTTTTAGTAGGGCAGGCTCTGGAACGAGCTGGGGTTGATGTATTGTATACAAGGACAGATGATATATATCAGTCTCCGGCAGAAAAGGCGGATATTGCTAACCGATCTAATGCAGACTATTTTATTTCCATACACAGGAATGCTATGCCAGTTCCAGGCACAGCTTCAGGAATTATGAGTCTGGTATACAGCAGCGACACAACATCAGAAGAAATGGCAAAGAATATAAACAGTGCTTTGGAAAAAACAGGTTTTGAAAATTTGGGCGTGATCGAGAGGCCGGGAATCCTTGTCCTTAGAAAGACTGCCATGCCAGCTGTATTGGTAGAAGCTGGGTTTATTGACAACAGAAGGGATAATCAGATCTTTGACAATAATTTGAATGAAATTGCAGCTGCTATTGCAAATGGAATCCTGGAAACCATCCATGAGGAAAAAGAAGCAGTGCCAGAATATTATCAGGTACAAGTGGGAGCCTTTGGAAGTCCAGAAATGGCAAGGGCATTGACGATGGAACTGAAAGCTCAGGGATATCCAGCATTTTACGTCTATACATGGCCGGATAGTCTATATAAGGTACGAGCTGGAGCCTTCTTGAATCTGGATAATGCAGTCCGCATGGAGCAAGAGCTGAGAAGAAATGGATATGGGACAATGATCGTTAGAGAAAAAGCGATTTTATAGAAAGGTCATCAAAAAATATTGTGTAAAACGGCTTAAAAATTTTACAAAAATATGATAAAATAAAAAAGGATATAAAAGGCTGGATTACAGGAAATACAAAGGAGGCGGGGTTATGGAAGGAAAGAAGGTTATTATTTCAATTGGGCGGCAGTATGGAAGCGGAGGTGCGGAAATCGGCTCAAGGCTAGCTAAGGAGCTGGGTGTAGATTGTTATGATAAAAATATTCTTAGGATGAATTCAGATGAGAGCGGCATTAAGGAGAGTTACTTCCATCTGGCAGATGAGAAGGCAGGCGGAAGACTGCTGTATAAGATAATAAGCAGTATGGTGCCGGAAAAAAAAGGTCCCTCTTTTGGGGCGGATTTGGTATCAGCAGATAATCTGTTCCGTTTCCAGTCAGAGGTAATCCGTAAGTTAGCAGCAGAGGAGTCTTTTGTTATTATTGGGAGATGTGCGGACTATGTGTTGGAGGGTGACAAGGGGCTTGCCCGTGTGTTCCTCTATGCAGATATGGAATCCAGAATGGAAAGGCTTGTAGGAAGGGGAATTTGCTCAAGAGAGGAAGCTCCCAGACTGATTAAGCGGATGGACAGGGAGAGAAGGGATTATTATCGTTATTATACTGGAAAGTCCTGGAGCTCCATAGATAATTATGATATTCTTTTAAATACAGCTAAGCTGGGAGTAGAAGGAACGGTTCAGGCGATTCAGAATTATCTGGAGCTGAGAGGCCTGAAGGTTTAATATTGTGGAGGGCTTTTTCAGCTTTTTAGAATGCAGGTGTTAAAAGGGTCAAGAACAGAAAAGTGTCAGAATATTTTTCCGGCTTCGGAGCCAAGAACGTTTAAGGTTTCTGTAAGAGAAAAAATATTCTGACACTTTTCCTGGATTGGCAGTATTGACATCGGAATTTACTATGAAAATACCCTTTTGCACATGGCGGAAAACTGAATTTAGGTATGCAATGCAATAGATGCTGCCATTCGTGTTGAAGCGTTGGCCTTGCGCATGAAGGCTTATTAGGAATCGATTTACCAGTGCCCCTTAGGAGGCAGAAGGAGAGCAGCAGAAGATGATTAAGGCAGTGATTTTTGATATGGATGGTGTAATCATTGACAGTGAGCCGATGTATCTGAAGGTTCAGTGGGGATTTGCAAGGGAGAAAAACCCGGATGTAGCCTATGAGGAGTTATTTCCTATGGTGGGAGCCACGAAAGAAGACTCTTGGTCAGTTATGGCAAGGGCGATTCATAACGGGCAGACATGGCAGGAACTGAGGGAAGAGTTTAAAAGCAAGATTGATTTATTTACTAATACTGATTATACTAAAATATTCCGCCCTCAGGTGCGGAGAGTGCTGGAGTTTTTAAAGGAGAGAGGATATAAGTTGGCAGTGGCTTCCTCTACCCAGCTTGAGGTAGTGGAAAGGGTCATGCATGATAATGGAATTGCTGGATTCTTTGATGTATTGGTAAGCGGAGAGGCCTTTGCCATGAGCAAGCCTTATCCAGATATTTATCATAATACGGCCAAAAGGCTGGGAGTGAGGGAAGAGGAATGTCTGGCAGTAGAGGATTCTACTGTAGGTATACTGGCAGCTTACCGAGCTGGAATGAAAATAGCAGCCTTATATGATGACAGGTTCCATTTTGACCAGAATCTGGCTGATTATCATATCAGAGATGTGGGGGAGGTGGCGGATTTGGTAAGGATCATAGCAGAGACAAATTCTTAGCCTGCAAAAAAGTGTATAATTCTTACTCGCTTGTCTGAGGGCAGGGAGTTTGGATTTTTGTGAATATTTTTCGCACTTTTTTGCAGACTTAGAGTTTCTGGGCTCCAAAACTGAAAAAATATTCTGACATTTTTTCTGAGGCAGGAGTTTTGATCCTAACATTATCCTGTAAGAAAAAGAATAAGAAGGAGGACACTGTATATATATAGATTAAGAATACTTGAAGCAGGCGGTGTATCTATGAAATATGTATCAGAAATTTTAAGGGGGCTTTTGATTGGCATAGCCGGTATTGCGCCGGGTGTCAGCGGAGGCGCCCTTGCTGTATCTATGGGGGTATATGACCGTATTATTGGGGCCTTAACTCATATGACAAGAGATACCAGAGAGAGCCTGAAAACGTTGTTTCCCTATGCTCTAGGAGCAGCTTTGGGAATGAGCGGACTGGCGTTCCTCATAGAGGTGATGTTTGTCCGTTATCCCTTTGCCACAAGGATGACGTTTATCGGGTTGATTCTGGGAGGAATTCCGGCCCTTAGGAGGAAAGTCAGCCGGAAGGAGGGACTGAAGGGCTATACAGCCTTTCTGGTAGTATTCTGCTTAATGGTGATTATGGTGATTGCCCAAGGAGAGCAAGGCATGGAAAATGTAAATCTGGCAGGCGCGTATACAGGAGATTTTTCCAGCCGCTTGTCAGCATTTATCTGCCTGGTATGTGCAGGGATGATAGCAGCGGCGACAATGGTAATTCCAGGAGTCAGCGGAACTATGCTGCTTATGATGATGGGCTACTATGAGCCAATCCTTTCCTCCTTTAACAGGCTGCAGGCAGGAATTCTTATGTGGAATCTGCCTGCGGTCTTAAAAGAACAGAAAATCCTGCTTCCCTATTGTATTGGACTTGTAGCAGGGATCTTTCTCTGTGCCCATATGGTGGAAAGCCTGTTAAAAAACTATGAAAGCCTGACCTACTGTATCATTCTGGGGCTTGTGGCGTCCTCTCCCATTGTAATTCTATGGGGAATCCCCTTTTCCAGCCTTGGAAGGGTAGAAATTGCAGCAGGGATCCTATCTGCTCTGGTCTGTTTTAAGGCTGTGTCTGCAGTGGAAGGCTAGTGATTTGCCAACAGTATAAAAGTGATATATGCCAGCAGCATAAAGGCAGTATCTGTCTGTAGCAGATGGAAGCCAAAACAGATACAAAGAGAGTAAATTTGAGAGAACTATACCAGTTCTGCAATCCCTGTAATCCCTACATAGATATGGGAAATTCGATTCCATGTGGCAAAGTTGATTACTCCTGTCTGCGGAAGGCCGAAAATGGATTGGAACTTCCGGACGGCCTGTTCCGTAGCAGGGCCGTAGATTCCATCAGGCTTGATACGAGGAATTGCAGAATAGATGGTAGCAATCGCGTCAAGCTGCTCTTGTACATGACGGACCTTGCTTCCGCTGGAGCCCAGGGTCAGATCATATCCGGGCCAGGAGATAGGAATACCAGTAATCTCTTCTGCTGTATTGATATAAATGCTGTCTCCATAGAAATGCCGGAGGATTTCTATAGGGCTGTAGCCTTCCTCTCCAAGTGAGCAGGAGCCCCATTGGGTCATCCAGGTGGAAAGAACCTATAAAGGATATCGATGTGCTTCTGTTTCTTATCATAGATAATTTTTTCCACTATACTTTTTAAAGCTGTATTTTTCTGGGAATCAGTAAAGGCAGGAGAGATAAGGATATCGGAAAGGCCTGTAGGAACAGGGACAGATTCCAACTCCCTTTTCCCCTCTCCTGCCTTAGAAGAAAAAGTACTTTCCTCCAGGAGAAGCTGTTTTTTTAGATACTGTGCCTTTTTTTCCAGTCTTTCCTTGCTCTGGCTGTATTCTTCTTTTGTATCAATTCCGTCCAGATAGGCTTCCTGAGCTCTCTGGATTTTCAGGGAAATCAGTTCCAGCTGTTTAGTTAGAAGGGAACGCTCATAAGTGTTTCCAGAAGAAGGCAGTCTGCCAGTCTGGCTGACACGAATAGAAAGAGGATGGCTGTCATAATATTTTTCTGCATCCTGGATAGCTTTTAATACGGCTGATGTGACAGCCTCTCCAGAGACGTAAGAGCTGTGGGGACACTTGCCCTTCAGATAGCCGCAGCATTGAAAGGTAAAAGAGGGAGGGAGGGTTTTCCGGCGGCGGATACAGGAGGAGAGGGTAGAACCGCAATAAGGACATTTCAGAAGACCGCTTAACCAATGCTTAGCGGCCTCAGAAGGCCGAGAGCGCCTGGAAGAGTCCCCTTCCTCTGAAAGGCGGAGCTGTGCAAGGTCAAAAAGTGTCTGAGGGATAATTGCTGGGTGTGTCCCCTTTTCCATGATCCATTCCTCTGGAGGACGGAGCCGGCTGGAAGCGCTTTCCTTCCGGTTCCAACGGATGTCCCCTGCATAAATTGGATTAGAAAGAATATATTCCAGAGAGCGCTTTTCAAAGGGATTTCCCCTGGCAGTTTTTAACCCGAGGTCATTTAGATGTCTTGTCAGGGCAAGGAGGCTCATGTGTCCATAGACATATTTTTCAAATATCATCAGGATAAGCTTTGCCTCATCAGGGACGATTGCCAATGGAGCATTGTGATAGGGAATGGAATATCCTAAAGGGGGACGGCATTGACATCCTCCCCTCATAGCCTTTTCCACCATTCCCCGTTTTACATCTCCGGAAAGGCGTATAGAATAGAATTCATCCATCCATTCAATGATCCGCTCGATGAGGCTTCCAAAAGGGCCGTCGATCAGAGGCTCCGATATACTGATAACTTCTACCTGGCACTTATTTCTGAGCATGGATTTATAAACAATGCTTTCTTCCTGGTTTCTGGCAAAACGGGAATATTTCCATACAAGGATCACGTCAAAAGGATGGTCCTTAGATTTGGCTGCAGCAATCATTTCCTGAAATCTGGGTCGTTTCATGGCTGTTCTTCCAGAAATCCCATTTTCCTGATAAATGTGCGAGGAGGATACCTTCAGATGATGAGAACTGGCATAGTCAAGAAGGAGCCGGCGCTGGGAATCAGGAGAAAGCTCTTCCTGGCTATGGGTAGATACACGGATATAAAGTGCAGCTCGTTTTTCCAAGGGTTGACTGTTCGCGACAGGTGGTTTCATGATAATCATCTCCCTGGTTAAACATATGTATATAGGAGAAAAAACGTGTCAGATGGATAAGTTTATGGAGGTGAGGTTGAGATTGGATGAGATTACATATAAGAATTTTGCTGCAGAGGGAGAAAAAACACTGCCGTTTTCCAAAATGACAGAAGAGGAAAGGGAATACATGGGAAAGGAGATCAGGATCGCCGCTTTAAAGAGCCTGGGATATGAGATTACAGAGGAAAAGAGTTCGAAGTAATTTATACTTTCCTATGAACTTTTATACGCATAGTTAACGCATCATCATAAATGAAAGTATACAGCGCATTTGGCATACCTGAATTCCGTTTTCTGCTGTAAAGAAAAGGTACTTTTGCAGTAAATTAAAAAAGAATTTCGCAAAGGGAAATTCTGCGCTGCGTATAAAAAGTCGGAATGTAGTTCCGACTTTTTATACATTATGACCTATCCGGGAATCGAACCCGGGTTTCCGCCGTGAGAGGGCGGCGTCTTGACCGCTTGACCAATAGGCCTTATTCAAGATTTACCCTTAGTTTTTAATAACATAACTAAGCTTTAATATCATATCATTAATTGACGAAAATTGCAATAGATAAATGAGAAAAAATATAACAAGGAAGAATGTCCCGCTTTTCCACAAGCGCATATAATGATAAAAAAGACAAGGAGATAATATGAAAATATGTCTGGATGCCGGACATTATGGCAGATATAATCAAAGTCCGGCAGATAAAGCTTACTATGAATCGGAAATGACATGGAAGCTCCATCTCCTTCAGAAGAAATATCTGAAGGAATATGGCGTTAAAGTAATCACCACAAGAGAAAATCAGGGGACAGACCGGGGATTGTATGCGAGGGGAGCTGCTTCAAAGGGATGTGATTTGTTTATTTCCGATCATTCCAATGCCATAGGGAATGAGATAAATGACCATTATGATTATCCAATCGCACTTTGTATGATCAACGGTACTGCAGACGGCATAGGTATGGCTCTAGCTCAATGTGTGGAGACAGTGATGAAGACTAGACAGCCTGCCAGGATTGAACACAGACGGGGGAAAAACGGTGATTATTATGGAGTTTTAAGAGGCGCTGCAGCAGTAGGGACACCAGGATTGATCCTAGAGCATTCTTTCCACACAAATCGAGAAAGTGTCAGATGGCTTTTAGACAGCGGAAATCTGGATAGGTTGGCAAAGGAGGAGGCACGTACAATTGCAAGATACTATAATCTGATAAAAGAGGAGCCGGAAAAGAAGTCCGGCTGGTATGAGGAAAATGGAGGATGGCGTTTTTATTTGGGAAATACTGGAGAGCCTGTCCGGAACGACTGGTATCGGGACGGCCATGATTGGTACTGGTTTAATGGAAATGGAATGATGGTTTTCAATACTTGGAAAATAGGAGCTGACGGGAAATGGTATTATCTTCAGGAAAACGGCTCTATGGCAGTAAATCAATGGGTGATATGGAAAGATGAGCTATATCGGATAACGGAAGACGGCAGCATGTTTGAGGGAAGGCTGTGCCTGAAGACAGCAGAAAATGGCGCTTTAACAGATGAGGAAGGAAAAATAGGCCAGGGGGGACGAATGGGGCGGACATCTGGTTTTAAAAAGAGAGAGAGGAGAGCGGATTTTACAATTCAGAGAAAAAAAGAGGGGAAGGGAAAACGGAGAAGAAAGAGGAAAAAGAAAAAACAAAAAATTTGATGGTATAGTTTCTTTCCATAAGGCCATCCAGTTAGGGCACTGCACCATCCGTCCATCACAGTACTGGGTTAGGATTGGCTGGCGCACATCAGGGCGAGAAAGATAATTGTCAAAAATCTCATCAACAACTACAGAGATGCTTTCATAAATATTTCTTCCATAAATCCATTTATGGTCATAGGCTGTGGAAGAGGTGATGGTGAAATCATAGCCTTGACCTCGGTACCCCGAAATCATCACTGATTCAGGAATAGAAAGGGATTTTTTTATGACAAAAGGGAGGGCCTAAGGAATCCGCTGGGTTTCGTTTGCGGCTTCCTTAGGCGAGGCATGTGCATTTTTTATAAGCGCATAAACTCTTTCATAGTATGGATGGACATAGGCCCTGTCATTCAGCAAATCATCACATGATGAGAGTTTTACTTAGAGGTGTCGACAAACACAATGCTGGAATCCCCACGCCGAGCCTGTTCCAATACGCTTGCTGCTAACTTCTGGAAGGAATTGTAAGAAGAAGAAGCTCCTGCCAAAGCATCGATGCCGTCTTCTCGCTGCCCATCCAGAAGCTGACTGGCATAATAGCGGGTATATTCATTAGGATAGGTGCCATCGGAGTGAAGCATCGTCTGCATATAGGTGTTATCCCAGCTTTTGATAAAGCCGCTAGGATTTTCAGCATTGTACTCCACAGAGACGATGCTGCCGCCTTTGACCATAATTGTAATATATTCCTTCCAACCATGGTTAAACTGGGCAGCCTGAGCTGTATAATAGCCGTCCTGGAGTTCCGCTTTTTTGCCGCAGGCTGTTAGCAGTACTATCATCAACAAAAGCAGAGCAGAGTTCAATATCCGTTTCATCTATTGCGTTCCTCCTTCAAAACAAATTTTTTCACTTGAGACTGAAGGGCCTCTGCTTCTTTTGCCAGCAATCCACTGGACTGTTCTGTTCCGCCGGCATTTTGCATATTGCGGTCAGCGATGGCAGAAATAGTCTCAATCCGCTCCTCCATGATGGTTAAAGCGCTCTCCTGGCCCTGTACTGCCATTACTAGCTGATCTGAAATCATACTGATCTGGTCAGAGACAGAAGAAATGGCCTGAAGAGAACTGGCAGTAGCAGCAGTGAGTTCTACGCCAGTCTGGATAATAGCCCTTGTGCTGCTTACCATGTCAGTAGCACTTTGTGCAGCTTCAGCGCTTCTGGACGCCAACTGTTTGACCTCATCAGCCACCACGGAAAATCCTTTCCCAGCACTTCCGGCCCGGGCGGCTTCTACGGATGCATTAATGGCCAGAATGCTGGTCTGGAAGGCAATATCCTCAATTGCTTTTGAGATCTTGGTAATTTCCTGGGCATTTGCGCTGATATCACCCATAGCATCAGAGAGGGAAGCCATCTGCGTATTGGCTTCTTGAACACGCTGAGCGATCTCTTCTGTTTTGGCGCGAGTCTGTCCGCTGCTTTCAGTGACACTGGACAACTTCTCCTTCACATGAGATACTTCATGAACCAGGGATTCAGCAGACTGATTCTGCTCCATTGAAGCTTGATGCAGCCGGCTGGACTGTCCATTCAGCTCCTCAGACATATCAGTAAGCCTGGCAGCTGCAGCGCCAAAGCCTGCAATCGTTTCATTTAAGGAATGGATAATGGTGCGCAGACTTGCCTGAATAAGGGCGAAATCTCCCTTGTAGTCCACTTGAGGCTCGACGCGCAGATTGCCATCTGCAACTTGGGTTAATACCTGCTGAATATCCGATATGTAACGGTTAACACTTTCCACAGTGTTATCTAAGGTCTGAGTCAACACCTCTAGCTCATCTTCAGAATGGACAGGAACAACCTCAGTATGCAGGTCCCCGTCAGAGAGAGCTACCATTCGACTTGTCACGTTTTTAACCGGGTTGGAAATCGACCGTGACAGGCGCAGAACCAGTAAAATAGAAATAGCCAGTACTGCTAAGGTGGACAATATTGCCACCACCATCGCTGCATTGATTAAAGAGTTGTAGTCTGCTTTGGGTATTTGAATAACCAGAGACCACTGAGTACCTCGAATGGGAGAAAAAGCCACCAGCATGTTTTCGCCATCAATAGGGAACTCTGTGGCTCCTGTTTCACCGGTAGTCACGCGGCCAAGGGCCTCCTTATTTCCGCCGCTAAGCTGGGCTAGTGTGCTTCCTCCAAGGACCAGTGACTGATCTGGATGGCCAGTAACAATTCCCTCCCGATTAACCATATAGGCCATGCCATGTTTGCCCAAATTGATGCTGCTGATTACATCATTAAGTGTGTCATATTTGTAAACACCTACCACATACAAAACAGTCTCTCCGCCTTCTCGCATTGGCATTCCCATTGTGATACCCAGTTTGTTCTGAAAATTGGTGGAGGAATAGGTGGTCAGATTATCCGTCTCCTGAAGGAGCGCGAAAAAGCTGCTGTTCAGGCTCTCTGGTGCACCGCTGGTTCCCTGAATCAGATGTCCATCCAAGCCATACAAGGCGATGGTGTGCAGTTCATAGATCTCGGCTGCTTCTGTCAGAACCTTTTCGCGGTTTGCCCGGACCGCTGCAGCGGCAAGCGGGACCTCCTGTGTGCTATTGTCAACGGAAACAGTTGAACTCATGCGAGGATCTCCTGCAATCGTCATCATCCGATCCGCCAGCATATGGATATTGGCCTCTACGGTTTTGGCTGACTGCCGGGCCATGGGCTGCAGGCTGTCTAGCAGAATACTATTTGCCAGCGATTGCATGGAGAATGCCATAATGACACAACATATAATAACCAATAATAGGATATTATATGTTGTGCTTTTCAATATCCTTCCATTAAGGCTCCGTCTGCTCTCTTGGCTGCGAGAGCTTGCTTTTTTCCCAGTCACGTTCTTATCTCTCCTTTTCCTAAAATCTCATCTAGAGACATAATAAAAGCCCGTTCACTTCACAGGCAAAATATTTATTTAGCCAACGAAGGAATAGCTTTATTTGTAGTATATCATAGGCGATTTAGGAAGGGAAGTATTGTTCATAATATAATACATATAGATATAAAAAAATGTGCGTTCTGGCACGCACTCGTATTGAAGTGAGGCAGCAGCTATGTTCCCTCTACATGAAGTGCAGCTTCCACAGAGAGCTTTTAACATATAGAAAAATCACGAGGAATTTCTTAATAGGATGAAAAAGATTGAATGTGCCAAGCTGCCTTGTAAATAGTATGAAAGCAAAAGGTATTACATAAGGCAGGAAATGATGAAAATAAAGAGGGAAATGGACTATGGGACAGGAAAAATTTGTGTAATCTTGCAATTTCCAGAAGAGCCAAACAATGTAAACCTGATTCAAAAAGAGGTAAACGGGATTCTTAACAATGAACTGCATAAACAGATGAAAAAATATGAAAGGAATAATCAATTTACTCTTTTTCCTACAGGGAAAAACTAAGTTCAGCTATCCCATGTAAATGTAAGATATCGTTTAAGGGATGCAGCCCTGTTCCAGTGTAGGTGTTGGAGCACACATTTTTTCACAGCAGTGTGCCGTATGGTGAGGGAACTATGAAAAAAGCAAGGATGTTATTAAGAGTCAGTTCCAATCAGCAATTGGAAGCTGACGGTGATTTATCAGTACAGCGTCAGCTTGTCTTAGATTATATCAGGCAGCATAATGACTGGGAACTGGACGAAAAGGAATATTTTGAGGGAAGCATGAGCGGGTATAAAGCCGCTGTCAGTGAGAGAGATACCCTGCAGGAGGCTCTGGAGGATGCTAGAAACAGGGAATATGATATCCTGGCTGCCTATAAAGATGACAGAATCGGCAGGCGTATGTGGGAAATCGGTGCATATGTTATGGCTTTAAAAAACTATAATGTGGATATCTATACAGTTAAGGACGGATGTATTTCTCCAGAAGGTGATGATATTATGGGACAGATGATATTGGCTCTCCGATATGGAAATGCTCAGAAGAGCAGTTCTGATACAGGGATGAGGGTAAAGGATACTGCCCAGAAATTGATTCAGCAAGGGAGATTTATGGGGGGTACGGCTCCCTACGGATACAGGCTGGCAGTGTCTGGAGAAATAAGCAAGCATGGAAGGGCGCTGCACCGTCTGGAGGTGATTCCTGAGAAGGCTGAGGTGGTGAAGCATATTTATAATTTATCCTTAAACAATGAGTTTGGCTCTGCCAAAATAGCCAGAGTACTCAATGAGGACAAATATTATAAGACCATGGCTCCTAAAGACGTGTGGAAGAGTGGGACGATAACTAATATTCTGACAAACCCTGTTTACGCAGGATATGTTACGTACAAACGCCGGGAGAAGAAAAACGGAAAATATCATAGATTGGATAGTGACAAATGGATAAAGGCAGATAAGCCAGATGAAAGCATTCGGATTATCAGCGGTGATATCTGGAATAGAACCCAGGATAAACGGAAGCGCAGGTCAGGGAAATACGTTAAGATGTTAGGACATAAAAATGTACATGTAATAAGGAGAAACGATGGCATGTTATCCTTGATTGACGTATTACACTGTGGCTATTGTGGAAGAAAAATGACTAATGGGACAAAATACAATTATTGGACGATTAAAGCTACAGGAGAAAAGAGAGCAAGTAAAATTCCAATCTATCGCTGTCAGTCTGCCTTAAGCGGAATCCCTCACAATAAAGTTATACAATTTCGTGCTGACAGAATTGAAAAAGTGGTATTGGACTGTCTGGCAGAACATATTGGGGATCTGCAGAAAAATGAAAATATTGTTGAAACTATAGAGAAAAATCAAAATAAAGAGAAGAGAGCACAGGAAGTAGAGATATCGAAGCTTCAAAAGGAACTGATAAAGATTATACAGACAATAGAAAGCATGGAAGAACATATTCCAGAAGCTGTGACAGGTACATATCCTCTATCTTTGGAAGAGCTGGTATCTGCTATCCGCAAGCAAAAGGAGAAGAAAACAGAGCAGAAAAAACAGATACAGGAAAAAGAAAATACTTTAAAAGGAATGGCTGCTGTTATAGATGAATGGAAAGAACGGAAAGAGAATATCCCTACATGGCAGCAGGTGTTCAAAGAGGCAGATGCCCAGACACAACGAGTACTGGTAAACAAATTAATTGACAGGATTGATGTGACAGAGGAAGAAATTGTAATATACTTTAAAATCAACTTGAATGATGTTTGCCCTTTAAATGTTAGTAAAAAAATCCCGAAGAAAGTCCCGAATTAGTAGTGATTCCGGTACCACTCCGTATAGACACGATTTAAGGTAAAGGACATAATAGCAAGGACATTGGCAGTAATAGTGGCGCGGGGCCAGGTGGCGTATATTTCGCTAGAGGCTACATTTTTAATATAATCCCGATAGGGTACATAGTAATTTTTGGCAGAAGAATTAGTAGGAACTCCGTCATGGACAATGATCGTCTGAGGAACTACCACACGGGAAAGGACGATTTCTCCAGTATCAGTTACTGGTTTGATTTCTGCTTCTGCAATTTTAGGCGGATAACTGCCATAAAGAGTGTGCTCTGGAATAACAATGTGACTGTCAACAGGAGCAGAATCATCTTCCGGTTCCATCCGCACATTCTGGATAGCTGTTGCTCCGGAAAGAATTTCCGTACCGTCAATGTCCACCGGTTTAAAGCCAGGGGCAGAAATACGGAGATGATATTCTGAATAAGGCCGGACATCTCCAGGCTGTAAGCTATATTCCTCAGGAGGAGCTGAAAGGGAAATATCCTCAGTCTGTCCAGAGCTGTCGGTAGAAAGCTGTTCTATGATGGTATCAGGCGTTTCTTCGGCAGATATGGAAACCTGCGCGTCAGGAATAGGGAAATTATTTTGGGAGGAGACTACATTTACAAGGAGAAAACCAGAAGAAGAGGATGGTGTAACTGCCCCAGGTGTTTCCTGAGCGGAAATAGCAGGGGCTTTTCTTGTGGAAGAAGATACATAAAAAGATGTCTGATACATAGATCTACATACCTCAATGAAAAAATCAGTTATTATAGTATAAGTCCTACAGAGGCTGATGGTGAGGGAAAAAGAGGCTGTTTTTTAATCTTCCATAGCTGTTTTTTGTTCTTGAAGCAGTCTTTTAATGATGCTTCGTCAGGAGAAACAGAACTTGGCATGAATTTTGCTTTATGTATATAAAAAGGCAGAATTGCCAGTAGAAAGGAAGGTATTTATTATGTTTCAGACAGAGGGAATCTATGCTCCGGTCCCCATTCCATTTGAGGGAGGCTTAGGGCCGATCTTCAGAGAAGCGATGAAAAAAAATATGGAAGACATATGGAACCCAAGCCGATTGTCCGGTATAGTCATTATGGGATCAAACGGTGAATTTGTATTTTTAACAGAGCAGGAAAAAAGAGAGGTCATTCAACTTGTCTGCCAGTTGGCTGCATCGGATAAGAAGGTAATTGCTGGCTGTGGCTGCGAATCTACAGCAGCGACGATTGAATTATGCAGATGTGCAGCTTCTGCAGGCGCAGATTCTGCATTGATTTTGAATCCCAACTATTATAAAAAGGCTATGAAAGACTCTGTTATGGAGGAATTTTTCGTTGATATAGCGGATGCTAGCCCTATACCGATCATTCTCTATAATATGCCAGGCAATTCAGGAATCAATCTTTCTCCAGCCTTAGTTAAAAGGCTGGCTGTTCATCCAAACATTATAGGAATTAAGGACAGCGGAGGAAATATTGTCCAGATTATGGAGATCATACGGGATACGCCGGAAGATTTTTCCGTATATGCTGGCAGCGCCAGCTTTTTGCTGCCTGCCACTCTAGCAGGAGGAAAGGGAGGGACTCTGGCTTTGGCAAATATCTTTCCCAATGAATGTGCAGAGCTTTATGAACTGGCTAAAACAGGCAGATTGGAAAAAGCGGTGAAGCTCCAGATGGTTTTGCTAGAGGCAAATCAGGCAGTAACAGGACGTTTCGGCATTCCAGGATTAAAAGCAGCCATGGATATGATCGGCGGTGTTGGCGGTTCTCCAAGGCGTCCTCTCCTTCCGCTGGGAGATGAGGACAAAAGGATCTTGGAAGATATTATCAGACGGACAAGGGATGAGGCGGAGTATATCATATCTGACAGAAAAGGAGAGTGTTTATAATATGATTTTTGATTCCATTAAAAATGCAAATATTTACCAGGGGATTTCCCCCAATCTAAGGACAGCACTGGAATATATGAGAAGCCATGACCTAAATGCTATGGAGCCGGGAAGATATCCAATTGCAGATGGAAAGGTGCTGATCATTATTAAAAAAGGGTTTTCCACCAGAGATTGGAAGGAGGCAAAATGGGAAAGCCATCGAAAAGAGATTGATATCCAATATCTGCTGGAGGGAGAAGAGACAATCGGCTATTGTTCAGTGGATGAAATAAAACCATGTACTGAATATGACGAGAAGACCGACAAAATCCTTTATGCCAATGAAGGGCATGGCTTTATGACCCATATGAAATCAGGGGATTTTCTGATTCTGTTTCCAGATGATGCCCATGCAACCTGTCTAAATCCAGGTAAAAGTTCTATCAATAATAAAGCTGTTATTAAAGTGGCACTGGAATAGTAAAAGCAGAGACAGGAAGAAATATTGTTAATTGCCGTATTTTTTTAATTTCCGCCAAAGAGTGGTGTAGCCGATTCCCAGCTCTCTGGCTGCTAGAGTTTTATTTCCTCTGCAAGCTGCCAATACGGACAGGATACGTTCCTGTTCTGCATCTGCCATGGATTGGGAAAAAGAGGGATAGGGGAGGGGAGAAACAGATGAAGAAGTTTCTGGAAGCAATTGCTGGCCTGATACCTTTAAGACCGTTTCCATCAGCTGCCGGGTGATCTCCTCCTGTTGGCAGAGGGCAACTGCACATTCTACTATATTTCTAAGTTGACGTATGTTCCCCGGCCATGTAAGGAATTGAAGAGGAAGCAGGGCATCAGCAGCCAGAGAGGGGCGATTTTTATTGGAATTCTGGCTGAAATAAGTTAAAAAATATTCTACAAGAAGAGGGATATCCTCTTTTCGCCTGTTCAGAGGAGGAATGCTTAAATTCAATACACTGAGACGATAGTACAAATCTTCTCGAAAGTTTTTCTTTTCCATTTCATCCAACAGCTTCCGATTCGTAGAGGCAATGATCCGTACGTCAACAGGGATGGTTTTATCATCACCGATCCGTGTGATTTCCCGCTCCTGGATGACTCGGAGAAGCCTGGCCTGAACAGCCGGGGAAATCTCACTGATTTCGTCTAAAAATATAGTTCCTGTATGAGCCTGCTCAAAAATACCGATTTTTCCTTCTGGCCTGGCGCCGGTAAAAGCTCCCTTTACATAGCCGAAAAGTTCACTTTCCAGAACACTTTCAGGAAGAGCAGCACAGTTGATGGCGACAAAAGGATTCTGCCGTCGGGGACTAGCATTATGTATACTTTGGGCAAAGAGCTCCTTGCCTGTTCCAGTAGGCCCATAAATAAGGACGCTGCTTTCTGTAACAGCAAAAAGCAAAGCCTGAGCCTTAGCTTCCATAATAGCAGGGCTTTTTCCTATAATCTGTTCAAACGTATTTTTGGCAATGTGACCTCTGGCGCGGGCCTTTTTCTGCAGCTCATATTCCTTCCGCCGGATATCAGAAGCTGGTTGAAAGGTCAGAACAGCTCCTGTTACCTCATCATCCAGGACGGTTGCTACACCATTGAAAAGCATATTTTCCCGGCTAAAGGAAACAACCTCGTTGTAAAGAGGAACGCCGCTGAGAATTTGATTGATAAGACTTTGAGGGAAGTAATCAAAAGCAGAGGAATGGGAAGTCTTTAGTCCGATAAGCTGCTGTGCAATTCGATTGGCTGACAGAATCGTCCCCTGTCTGTCAATAGAGAGAATCCCTTCCTGAGTGGAATCCAGCAAGGCAGAAATACTTTCAAACTGCTTTTGCTTTTCTGTTTCTAAATTTCTTAAATATTTGGCATCTTGTAAGGCATCCAGGACATTTTTTGTATTGACCCGGATGATGATCGCTTCTAAACCAAGCTTTTTTGCAATTCTGCCGATTTTCTGGCCGCTGATAATCAGCTCAATTCCCATGTTTTTCAATTCCTTAAGGACCTGTTCTGTATGGATCGGGTCTTTGATAATACGTATTTCCAGCTGTTCCAGAGAAAAAAATGAGGCCAGCTCCGGCTGGTTAAAGGCACTGTTGTAACCTACTAAACCGATTCGGCGGCTGATCTTGACCGCCTTTTTCATGGCAGCAGAAAATTCATAAAAAGTATAGCGGATTTCCACAATAGGAATTGTAAAAGTTTCCTGTAGGAGATGGGCGGTGCTTCCGCGGCTGATGATAACCTTAGTTCCCTGCTTGATCTGCTGTCCGGCAAAAGCTACTGCCTCTTCCATAAAGGATTCATAAACAGGGATAAGGATATTCTGCTGTTGTAAAATTTGTTTGATATAATAGGTGTTGGCTTCATTTGGTAAAAGCATAATAATATCATTTGTCATAATAGAAAGCTCCATATTATTTGTTCTGGTATTTCGAGTTGTTTCGATTATATCATAGATTGGAATAATTTGAAATAATTTCGAAATAGTTTTCCCCCCATTTATTTGATACAAAAAATCTTTATTATTTTTATTCACGTCTCAGCCTTCTGTAGTCAAAAGAAGTATATTAAAATAAAATGGATTTTTGAAATTGGCATGAAAGTTGCTCTTTTATCTAATAAAATTTATATAAGCAATAAAATTTATGAAAATTGCTTTTAGAAGAGGAGGAATAAGGATGTCTGTGGGATTTCGGGTTTTCACAGAAAGGGAGATGCCAGATATGGAGCTGGTAGAAAAGTTTCGTGACTTGCCTACTGCTAATGTTTGTGACTGTATGGAACGTTTGGGTGTTATGCATTCATTTATCCGCCTATTGTCAAAGCCAAAAAAGAACATGGCAGGAACAGCACTGACAGTAAAAACACGAAATGGCGATAATCTGATGATCCATGAAGCCATTAATCTGGCTGGACCAGGAGATGTTATTGTAGTGGATAACGAGGGGGGACGGGAACGGAGCCTGGCAGGGGCCATTATGTTTGGCTTTATGCAATATAAAGGCGTAGAGGGCTTTGTAGTAGACGGACCTGTGAGAGATTATGAAATGGTCTGTAGGATGGATTGGCCGTTATATGCAACAGGAATAACCTCTAGAGGACCCTATAAGCAGGGGCCGGGAGAAGTAAATGTGCCAGTGAACTGTGGAGGAGTTGTGGTAAATCCAGGGGATATTATCCTTGGTGATATGGATGGAGTCCTAGTTATTCCCAGGCAGGAGGCAGCGGCTGTCTTGGAGAAAGCAGTTGCATTTGCCAGGAAGGATGAAGAGAAGACAGTGAACGCACCTCTTGGAAAAATAAACCGGGAATGGGTGACAAAGGCTCTTCAGGAAAAGCAGGTAGAGATTATTAATGGTATTTATGGAAAAAACAAATAACCGAGTGAAAGAAATAACAGAACAATGAGTGGTAGAAAAGGAAAGGAGAATAAGTGATGAAAAAAAGATTTACAGCCGGATTATGTATCGCTGCAATGAGCATGACCTTATGTGCCTGTGGTGGGAATGCTTCCCCTTCAAACACAGAGACAGCTGCAGCAAACAGCCAGGAACAGGAAAGTGGAGGACAGGAAAACCCTATGGTGGCCAATGAGCCAATAACCCTTCGTTTTGCAAGTTCTGGTTCAGGAGGGTCTGATTATACGGATATCGGGACGATTATTACCTTCCTCAGCGAAGACGGAATTCTTCCGGCCGGCTCTGTCCTGACCCAGGAAACCATATCTGGCGGAACTTCAACCTCAGGATATTTAATTGAAGCAGGACAGGCAGATATCTGCCGCGGTCAGAATGCATTTTCTGCAACAGTAGGTTTTAATGGAAGGGATCCCTATTCAAAGGTACGTGCTCTTTTTGGTGCAGGAGGAAATTCCGTGTGCCTTCAGGTAAGCAGTGATGCTTTTACAAAAAAGAGCGGTTATTCGACCATTGAAGAAATTATTGAAAATAAATATCCGGCCCGTATCTGCAGCGAGGATGTAGGTTCCTCTGATTATGTCCTTCTTAATTATATTTTTGAGATATATGGCATTGACGCAGAAACATTTGAGTCCTGGGGAGGCAGTATTACCTATACAGGAAACGATACAGCCAGCGAAATGATGCAGGACGGCTCCTGTGACCTTATCTGCATGGCGTCCACTCTTACAAGTGCTACAGTAACAGAGCTTTCCATGAGCACAGATGTGAAAATCAGCGGATTTAATGACAAGATTGTAGACGGCCTGCTGGAAAGAGGCTTTGCAGAACGCTATATTCCTTCCGGCACTTTTGATCAGTTTCCGGGAGATGCCCGCACTGCTTATTTAGGCACAAGCATTATTGTCAGCGAGGAAATGGATGAAAGGGTTGCCTATACTTTAACGAAAATCATGGTAGAAAACAGGGAGAAGCTGGCTGAAACCTGTCCTACCTTTAAGGGAATGACCTTAGAGGGGGCAGTGGATATGGATATTACTGTAGTTCCCCTTCATGAAGGAGCCGTGAAATATTTCCAGGATATAGGTGTCCTGGACGAGGAAGGAAAACCAGCAGCTTAAAAGAACTTTGGTTTTATCTTTGAGAAGGAGAAAATTATGGCAAATACACAACGAGTGAGCCTGAGGGAGGTTTTCCTGCGAGATACGAAAAGGGAAACTCTAGCAGTATTTATTACATTGCTTTATCTTGGATTTCAGTGCTACCGTACCTTTATATATCCCCTCCCAGCTATGATGCTGAGACCGATCCATGTAGCTTCTGTAGGGGCCCTTTGTACACTTTATGTCCCTTTTAAGCTGAAAGATAAGTCCCCTGCCTGTCAAAAGGCAGCAGGGCTCTTTGATATCTTCTGCTGCTTTGCTTCCATTTGTATCCTGATATATCATGTTAGCCAATACAAACGTCTGGTAACACGTCTGGCCTATATGGATCCCTTATATTGGTATGATAAGGTAGTATGTATCTTTGTGATTGTCCTGATAATAGGCGGAATTTTCCGTACAGTGGGACTGCCTTTGGTGATATTCATCCTGGTGGCTATCGCCTATGGCTTCCTGGCTCCTAAGCTTCCTGGGATTCTTTATTATCAGGGATTAAATATAGGAAAATTTACAGAGCTGATGATTATGGGAAATGGAGGGATTTACGGCTCGGCTCTTAGCGCAGCTTCTGGCTTTCTATTCTGGATGATGCTTTTTGGAGGGCTTTTTGCAGGAGGGGCCTGTGGGCAGGTACTGATTGACATGGGGCTTTTAGCAGGAGCGAAATCTAATGATGCTTCTGCTCCAGCTAAGGCTGCTGTATGCTCCAGCTGCCTCTTTGGCATGATAAGCGGTTCTGCAGCCGCCAATGTAGCTTCTACCGGCGTTTTTACGATTCCTATGATGAAAAAGTGCGGATATACATCAGAAGAGTCAGGAGCAATTGAAGCAGTGGCGTCTACAGGAGGCCAGATCATGCCTCCCATCATGGGAACATCAGCTTTCCTGATGGCAGATATGCTGGAAATTAATTATTTGACGATTGCAGGGGCTGCTTTAGGCCCAGGGCTGATTTATTATGCTGCTGTCTTTGTTATGGTAGACCTGTTGGCAAAAAAGAAAAAAGCAGCTAATATTGGATTTGAAGTAGTGAAAGTAGAACACGAACCAATTCTGCCCCGTATTCATCTTTTAAGCCCGATCGTGGTGCTTATGGGTACAATGGCCCTTGGATTTACCATCCAGCGCTCTGCATTGTATGCGATTTTATCTGTTATTCTGCTAAATTTCATTGACAAGAAAGAGCGGCGCCGCAGCGTTACCCAGCTTGTCCAGGAATTGATGACAGCCGCTAAACGTACGGCAACTGTGGGAATGCCCCTGTGCGGTTGTGGCATTATTATCGGAATCATAACTATGACTGGTTTGGCAACACGCCTTTCCATCGTTATCTGCTCTCTGGGAGCTACCCACCTGTGGGTAGGGCTTCTGGTAGCTATGGCAGGCTGCATGATGCTGGGCATGGCCCTTCCTACTGTAGCTTCCTACCTTACAGCCTATGTCCTGTTTATGCCGACTCTGTTGAAAATGGGAATTGACCTTCTGCCAGCCAATATGTTTTTGTTTTATTTTGGAATTTTTGCACAGATTACACCGCCAGTGTGCGTAGCTAGTTACACAGCAGCAGGCATTGCCAATTCCAATCCATGGAAAACCGGCTGGAAGGCTTTTACATATGCTATGTGTGCATTCCTGGCGCCTTTTGTTTTTGTTTACCAGCCAGGCATTCTCCTTATGGGCAGTATGACAGAAATTATATATGCCATGGGTACGCTGGCTTTTGGAACCTTTGTACTTACTGTAGGGCTGGCTGGCTATTTGGGAATTACCCTGAATAAAGCGGAACGGATCATCTGCATGATATGTGGTATTTTTATCTGCCTGCCAGAGACAGTAACAGATATAGCAGGTTATGCAGGTGCTGTGATGATTCTGGCGGAAATCATTATCCGGAGCCAGATGGCAAAGAGAAAGGTACAGGCAGAGGGCTGATAGAAAATTATGAAGATTAGGCCAGAGTGGAAAATGACCTTGCTGCTAGGGAATATATTTATAGAAATACATATGGCTGTTATCTTGTCTAAAATGGTATCGGCCTTTATAATAAAAGCTTTGTAGAACGAAGGCAGAAATATATAGGCAAAAGGATGACATAGGAGGATCTATGGCTGAGTCACAATATGAAAAAATGACAAAAACGCCTGTACATCGGCTGATAGTAAGGCTTTGCGGTCCTACTGTGGTAAGCATGCTGATTACTAATTTGTATAACCTAGCTGATACCTTTTTTGTCAGCCGCCTTGGGACCAGTGCAGGAGGAGCCGCTGGAATTGTTTTCAGCCTTATGGCAATTATTCAGGCATTGGGATTTATGCTGGGCCACGGAAGCGGAAGCAATGTATCCCGGCTATTAGGGAGCAGGCAGCCAGAGGCTGCTTCCCGGCTGGCCTCTACTGGTTTTTTTCTGGCTCTGGGAAGTGGTGCTGTATTAGGAATGATAGGAATCTTTTTTCTAGATCCTTTTATGCAGCTGTTAGGAAGCACAGAGACAATTTTACCTTACGCAAGGGTCTATGGCTTTTATATCCTGTCAGCAGCCCCTTTTATGGCAGGAAGCTGTATATTGAACAATCTTTTACGGTATGAGGGCAGAGCCATATTGGCGATGTGTGGTTTGGGCGCAGGAGCAGTTTTAAATATGGCAGGAGATCCATTGCTGATATACGGATTTCACATGGGTGTGGCTGGTGCCGGCGTTTCCACGGCTCTTTCCCAGGCAATAAGTTTTATGATTCTTTTATATATGTTTTTTACAGGCCGCACCCAATGCCGCCTTTCGGTAAAACGGATCAGCAGAAATCCTGATGAGGTGATACAGATCCTGCAAAATGGCGTGCCCAGCCTAATAAGGCAGGGTCTTACCAGTATCTCTGGCATGCTGATCAATCATCAGGCAGCTTTATATGGAGATGCCGCTGTAGCTGCTATCAGCATCGTAAACAGGATATGTGGCTTTATCGCTTCTATTATGATCGGCATAGGGCAGGGGATGCAGCCAGTCGCAGGATTTAATTATGGGGCTAAGAAATATAAACGTGTAAAAAGCAGTTTTTATTTCACCCTGATATTAGGGGAATGTGCCTTAAGCTGTTTTGCTCTAGCTGGCTTTCTAGGGGAAAATATAATTTTACATAGATTCAGCCAGGATGTCCAGGTATTGGATATTGCTGCCAAAGCTCTGAGGATTCAAAGCCTTTTTCTGGTCTTTCAGCCACTACCCGCCTGTTCTAACATGCTGTTTCAGACAATTGGAGAGAGCAAAAGGGCAGCCTTTGTTTCTGCTTTGCGCAGCGGCCTTCTTCTAATTCCCATCCTGTTTATAGGAGTTTACTTTAAAGGGCTTTGGGGAATTCAGTCGGCTCAGGCAATTGCTGATGCAGGCGCATTTTTTATTGCCCTTCCTTTGCTTGCAGCTTTTATGAAACAGATGCCTAAGGAAGAAGAGTAATTATATTTTGAATAGGCAAATTCTGGTGTCAAAGGGGCCGTGAAGGGAAAAGTGTCAGGATATTTTCGCATTTAATGCAAAAGTATCCTGACACTTTTCCCTGTTTGGCAGTTTTGACACCTTAATTTAGACAGGAATAAAGAATCCGGCAAAAGGCGCTCTAGGTGTATTTTCCGGATTTTGAAAACTTGGAAAAAAACCAGTTGAAAAAGTCCGTCGAATCGTGTATAATCTATCCAATTTAGGCTTTTTTTCTTTCACTGGAAAAGCCTTTAGATAAATGATGTAATTAGTGAAGGAATCTATAACGTTTCAGAGAAGAAAGGACAGGTATTCCATGAAAGCATTTTTACTATTAGAAGATGGAACCGTATTCCAGGGGACAAGCATTGGCTCTCCTCGAGAGGTCATCAGTGAGATTGTTTTTAATACGTCTATGACAGGCTATCTGGAAGTACTGACTGATCCCTCCTATGCAGGACAGGCGGTTGTTATGACCTATCCCCTTATTGGGAATTATGGCATCTCACAGGAAGATATGGAATCGTTAAGGCCGTGGACAGACGGCTATATTGTCAGAGAGTTATCCCGTATCCCCAGCAATTTTAGAAGTGAGGATACGATTCAGCATTTCTTAAAAGCACATGATATTCCTGGTATCTGCGGAATCGATACAAGAGCCCTCACAAAAATATTAAGAGAAAAAGGAACCATGAACGGTATGATTACCACCAATGAAAATTACGATTTGGAGGAAGCGATCAGCCGTATGAAGGCATATACGGTAAAAGGCGTGGTAAAGGCAACGACTGCCAGAGAAACCTGCGTGATGCCAGGTGAAGGAAAAAAGGTGGCTCTTCTGGATCTGGGGGCCAAAAATAATATCGCCCACTCTCTTCACAGCCGCGGCTGCCAGGTGACGGTCTATCCATCTTATACCACGGCGGAGGAAATCCTGGGCGATCATCCAGATGGAATCATGCTTTCCAATGGCCCTGGAGATCCAAAGGAAAATGTAGAGGTGATTCAGGAGATCCGGAAAATGTATGAGTCAGATATACCGATTTTTGCTATCTGCCTGGGGCATCAGCTCATGGCCCTTGCTACAGGAGCTGATACCTATAAGCTGAAATACGGCCATCGAGGGGGCAATCATCCAGTAAAGGATCTGGAAACAGGGAGAGTATACATTTCCTCCCAAAACCATGGGTATGCAGTGGATACAGACAGCTTAAACCCATCGATTGCAGTTCCAGCCTTTGTCAATGTAAATGATGGCACGAACGAGGGGCTTAAATATACAGGAAAGAATATTTTCACTGTCCAGTACCATCCGGAGGCATGTCCTGGCCCTCAGGATTCTGGATATCTGTTTGACCGTTTTTTAAAGATGATGGAGGGAAATAAATAATGCCAAAGAATCCAGATATTAAAAAGGTATTGGTAATCGGCTCCGGCCCAATTATTATCGGCCAGGCCGCTGAATTTGACTATGCAGGCACTCAGGCCTGCCGTTCTCTGAAAGAAGAGGGGGTAGAGGTCGTTCTCTTAAATTCCAATCCGGCAACGATTATGACAGATAAGGATATTGCAGACCGTGTATATATTGAACCCCTGACAGTAGAAGTGGTGGAACAATTGATTAAGAAGGAAAATCCTGACAGTATCCTGCCTACGCTGGGAGGTCAGGCTGGACTGAATCTGGCAATGGAGCTGGAGGAATCCGGTTTCCTGAAAGAAAACCATGTAAGGCTGATCGGGACTACGGCCGCTACGATTAAAAGAGCAGAGGACAGGCTGGAATTTAAAGAAGCCATGGAGAAGATTGGAGAGCCAGTAGCTTCCTCCAAGGTGGTGGAGAATGTTGAAGATGGCATCGCATTTACTGATACCATTGGCTATCCGGTTGTGCTCAGGCCCGCCTATACCCTGGGGGGAAGCGGCGGTGGGATTGCCTATAACCAGGAAGAACTGGTGGAAATCCTTCAGAACGGCCTCAGGCTCTCCCGTGTAGGGCAAGTTCTGGTAGAGCGGTGCATTGCAGGATGGAAGGAAATCGAATACGAGGTCATGAGGGATCGTGCGGGCAATGTGATTACAGTCTGCAATATGGAAAACATTGATCCAGTAGGCGTTCATACAGGGGATAGTATTGTTGTGGCTCCTTCCCAGACTCTGGGAGATAAGGAATACCAGATGCTCCGCACCTCAGCATTAAACATTATTACAGAGCTTGGAATCACTGGAGGCTGTAATGTCCAGTATGCCCTTCATCCGGAAAGCTTTGAATATTGTGTAATTGAAGTAAATCCTCGTGTGAGCCGTTCCTCTGCCTTGGCTTCCAAGGCAACTGGGTATCCGATTGCTAAGGTTGCGGCAAAGATTGCTCTGGGCTATACTCTGGATGAGATTAAGAATGCAGTGACACAGAAAACCTATGCAAGCTTTGAGCCCATGCTGGACTATTGCGTAGTAAAGATGCCAAGGCTTCCTTTTGATAAATTCATCAGCGCCAATCGAACTTTGGGAACCCAGATGAAGGCAACAGGAGAGGTTATGAGTATCTGCACCAGCTTTGAAGGAGGCCTGATGAAGGCAATCCGCTCTCTGGAACAGCATGTGGACTGCCTTTTATCCTATGATTTTTCTGGCCTGAACGACGATGAGCTGCTGGACATGCTTTATCAAGTGGATGACAGAAGAATCTGGGTTATTGCTGAAGCGCTGCGGAGAAATGTTTCTTACGAAACCATCCATGATATTACCAGAATCGATATCTGGTTTATTGATAAGATTTCAGCCATTGTGGAAATGGAAAATGATCTCAAGGCCGTAGGATGGAAGGTAAGGGCTGCAAGGGCTGGAAAGGGCGGCGTGAGAGCAGCTGCAGGCCGGGAGAATGAGCCAGCAGGCGGCTTCTGCCAGTATCTGCCAGAGGAGCTTTTAAAGGAAGCAAAAAGGATGGAATTTCCTGACAATGTCATTGCAAGGCTTACTGCAATTCCTCAGGATAGGATTAAGGATATGCGCTATGAGAAGGGAATACGGGCATCCTATAAGATGGTGGATACCTGTGCGGCAGAGTTTGCAGCCGCCACTCCTTATTATTACTCCTGCTTTGGAAGTATAAATGAGGTGGAGGAGAAGCACGATCGGAAAAAGGTTCTTGTCCTTGGTTCTGGTCCCATCCGTATCGGTCAGGGAATTGAATTTGATTTCTGCTCTGTACACAGCACATGGGCCTTTGAAAAGGAAGGTTATGAAACCATTATCATTAACAACAATCCAGAGACAGTTAGTACGGATTTTGACATTGCAGACAAGCTGTATTTTGAGCCTTTAACTCCAGAGGACGTGGAAAGCATTGTGGACTTGGAAAAGCCGGATGGAGCTGTAGTACAGTTTGGCGGGCAGACTGCAATCAAGCTGACAGAAGCTCTCATGAATATGGGAGTGCCTATTCTGGGGACTGCGGCAGAGGATGTAGATGCGGCAGAGGACAGGGAACGATTTGATGAAATCCTGGAAAATTGCGGGATCCCAAGGCCAGCAGGCCATACGGTCTATACGGCAGAGGAAGCAAAGAATGCAGCAAATCGCTTAGGCTATCCGGTGCTTGTACGGCCCTCCTATGTGCTGGGAGGCCAGGGAATGCAGATTGCGATCAATGATGAGGATATTGATGAGTTTATTGGCATTATCAATCAAATCGCTCAGGAGCATCCGATTCTGGTGGATAAGTATATTATGGGCCGTGAGATTGAGGTGGATGCCATCTGTGATGGAACGGATATCCTGATACCAGGAATCATGGAGCATATTGAACGTACAGGAATCCACTCTGGTGACAGCATCTCCGTTTACCCAGCCCAGAGCCTTACAGAGAACAGCAAAAATACCATTGTGGAATATACAGAGAGGCTGGCAAGGGCCCTGCATGTGAAGGGAATGATTAATATCCAGTTTATTGTGGATGGGGAGGATGTGTATATTATTGAGGTAAATCCCCGTTCCTCCAGGACTGTGCCCTATATCAGCAAGGTAACAGGGATTCCTATTGTACCTCTTGCCACTAAAATTATATGCGGCCATACGATCCGTGAGCTAGGTTATGAGCCAGGGCTGCAAAAGGAAGGGGACTATATTGCCATTAAGATGCCAGTATTTTCCTTTGAGAAGATCCATGGGGCAGATATCAGCTTGGGACCGGAGATGAAGTCTACTGGTGAGTGTCTGGGAATTGCAAAAACTTTTAACGAGGCTCTTTATAAGGCTTTTCAGGGTGCTGGCATCAAGCTTCCGAAATATAAAAATATGATCATTACTGTGCGGGATGAGGAAAAGGAAGAGGCTGTGGAAATCGCAAAAAGGTTCCAAGCCCAGGGCTACCGTATTTTTTCTACAAGAGGCACAGCAAAATATCTGTTTAACCATGGAGTGCGGGTATTGAGTGTGCCGAAACTGGAGCAGGAATCTCCTAATATTCTGGATCTGGTACTGGGCCATGAGATTGATCTGATTATTGATATTCCTCCCCAGGGAGCAGAGCACTCCAAGGATGGCTTTGTCATCCGCAGGAATGCCATTGAAACGGGGGTAAGCGTGCTGACATCCCTGGATACAGCAGCAGCTCTGGCGGCCAGCTTGGAGAACAGGACGAGGGAGCTGACATTGATTGATATTGCGAAGGTAAAAAGCCGGGAGGTAGGATGATGAACTTTGAATTTTATATGCCTACAAGAGTCATTCAGGGAAAGGATTGTGTAAGGAATAGTCCGGAAGTTTGGAAGAACTTGGGAACAAAAGCATTTATTGTAACAGGGAGAGAATCGGCCAAAAGGAACGGTTCTCTGGACGATGTAACGGCTGTACTGGAGGAATGCAAAATCAGATATGAAGTTTTTGATCAGATTATGAGCAATCCTACGGTTGAGATCGTCTATAAGGGTGCAGAAGAGATGAGGGCCTGTGGGGCTGACTTTGTCATAGGGATTGGAGGCGGATCTCCGATGGATGCAGCTAAGGCCATTGCCCTCCTTTCCCGCCAGGACATTAAGGAAGAGGAGTTGTTTTCCGGCAATTATGAAGATTGCGTGCCATTGACTGCCATGGTCCCCACTACGGCGGGCACTGGTTCTGAGGTGACAAAGGCTGCTGTACTGATGAATGACCAGCTTCAGACGAAGACCAGCATAACCTCGCCTCTGATCTTTCCTACGGTTTCTTTTCTGGATGCGAAATATATGGAACATATGGGGAGAAGGACTACCATACATACAGCTGTGGATGCCCTGTCCCATTCCATGGAAGGAATGATCTCTAAAAAGGCTGCCAGCATTACTAATATTCTGGCAAAGGAAAGTATCAGCTGTATCTGTGGTTGTTTTGAAGACCTTCTGTCTGAGAAGGAAATATCCATGGATATCAGGGAAAAGCTTCTTTATGGTTCTATGCTGGGAGGCATGGTAATTGCCCATACAGGAACAACTGCTGTCCATTCCATGGGCTATGAGCTAACCTATTTTAAGGGAGATGATCACGGACGTGCCAATGGGCTTTTACTTGGAGGATTTTTAAAGCTGGCAGAGGAGCGGATTCCAGATACAGCCAGAGAAATTTTGAAAGCCATGGGCATGGAAAGTGCTGTCCGGCTTTCCTGGTGGATGGATCGGCTTTTGAAAGAAAAGACCATTTTGACAGAAGAAGAAATCCAGAAATTCTCAGATATTGCTATGAAAGCCAAAAATATCCAAAGCGCAGCGTTTCAGATGACAAGAGATGATGTGGTGAATCTGTATCGTGAGATGCAGAGGGAAATTTAATAGGATCTGCTCAGCTGGTTTCTGTCAGGAAAAGAAAAACTCTTGCCCTAGGAGCAGGTAAGCCATGGGAAACATTGGAAAATTTGTGACTCATGCCAGGTAAACAGAAAAATGAGAAATGCTATGCAGACGATTCGCCGATTGCATAGCATTTTTTCAATGCATATAAAACGAATTGAGGAATAGAAAAATTTGTGTTGCTATGGTAGAATATGGGCGCGATCTGGCATTTATTGGTACAGAGAAAACGAAAGAAACAATTAGTATGTGCCTTTCACAGCATGGATGGCCATTGCCCGCTACATGGCAGTGTGCAGTGTAATGAAAGTTACTATGACAGACAGGAAAAGGAGGCTGGCAATATGAATAGCAGGTTCCCGAATCAGCATGATACCAGTGAAATACTGAAGGCAAAGCAGTATGGGGCTGCGGCATTGCTCCATATTTTGATCATTATCATTATGACAATGGCCGGCTGGATATGGGGAAACGTTACTTTGGGAAGCGGGCGGGATGAGATATCTTTGAAATTTATTATTTTTTGCGTGAGGAATATGGTATTGATCTTTGGTATCGCAGACCTTGTTTCTGCACTCTGCCATTTGTTCTGTTGGAACCGAAACGGACGGCCTAGTTTGGAAGATGATAACAATAATCTGCTTTCTGACTGGAAAGGAGGGGAACGTTCCCCGCTTAAAGTTTCATTGGCCTTATTGGCTTGCATCCTAGTCTTGGGGCTGTTGATCGTAGGACGAGGATTTTTCTGAGAGACCTTTTGAGTAATTGTATGAGTATTGCTTCTGGATTAGAGCATTCAAGAATTTTATTTATTTTTTAATGAGAAAATTACCAATATCATGTATAATATATGGTAGAAGCTGTGGGGATTGTGTGATAAGATTTGGATAGCTAAAGCATTATGGGGAATGTCTGAGCACGTTTTATTAACAAGGGTGTGATGTTTGGCTTTTATCGGATAGGATTCAGCCAGCTAAAAGAATCGCGGGCGGAGAAGTGTCAGAATAGGGCCGTGCTGCATTCGTGTAGGAAGAAATAAAAAGGAGTTACATGCATGGGGTGGGAAAAAATGACGCCATATTATTTCCTGTATATGGCAGTGGCCTTGCTGCTGTTGGCATGGCTGGCACTGACAGTGATAACTGTTGTGATACGCCTCCATCAAAGGGATGAAGAGAGCAGACAGCAGTTCCAGTATGAGAAAATGTTTTTTCGAAATGTATATAGATCAAAAGATATCGTATATATGATGCTTCGCCAAAGCGACAGGGGACTTCTGTATTTGAGTGAGAATGCAGATAAGATATGGGGAATTTCGCGAGAACGGATTCAGACAGATATTGAGGTCTTGGAGGCGCTTACGACGGCAGATTATCGTCGGGAATTCATGGAGAAGTGGAAATGCTGGGATGGGGAGGGAGAATTGCTGCAGACTTTTTTAAGTAAGACAGCAGATGGACAAGAAGCTTGGTATGAGCTGACTGTAACCCTTGCCCAGGAGGGAAGTGCATATCTGTTTCGATTCCGAGATAATACATATGAGCAGGCAGAGATTGAACGTCTGAGAGCGGAAATCCGTGAGGCACAGATGGATGTACAATATAAAACGGATTTCCTTTCTAATATGTCTCATGAAATCCGTACGCCTATGAATGGAATTTTAGGAATGCTTGCTTTAAGCAGAATGAGTGCCTCTCGTATGGATGAGCATTGTAAAAGCTCAAAGGAATATATAGCGATTGCGGAGTATTTGGAGAAGGCAGAGAGCTTATCCCAGTTTCTCTTGGGGCTTATTAATGATATCCTGGATATGTCGCGTATTGAAAGTGGAAAAATGGAGCTTGCTAAGGAATCTTTTGATCTATTTGAGTTTGCAGAAAAGCTCAGAGCAATGTTCCAGAAAACCATTGAAGAAAAGGGCGTTAAGTTTAAGATGGAGCTTCTGGACTTTGATGTGCGGCGTGTGATTGGTGATGAACTTCGTCTGTCTCAGGTAATTGTCAATTTCCTGTCTAATGCGGTGAAATTTACCCCAGCTGGAGGGCAGATTACAGTAACATTCAGGCAGATGAACCGGATGGATGGGCGGGTTCATTTTATGATCCGTGTCCGGGATACTGGAAAAGGGATCTCACCAGAATTTTTAAAGCGCATTTTTAAGCCATTTGAACAGGAAACGGCAACCATTGCCAAGAGCTATGGGGGCAGCGGCCTAGGTATGGCAATTGCTGATAATATGGTGAAACTCATGGAGGGACAGATTGTTGTAGACAGCGAAGTGGGTAAGGGAAGCGACTTTAATGTATACCTTTCTCTTCCAGTTGACGAGTCACATCCTCAGGGAATGATTGAGAATGAAGTTGTCATGGAAGAAGGAATGGAAGCTGTTGAAGAAGCGGTAAAAGAGTATACGATAGAGGGAATGCGGCTTTTGATGGCAGAGGATAATGAGATCAATGCTGAAATATCCATAAGTATTTTAGAGGAAATGGGGGCTTATGTGGAACGGGCTGTAAATGGGCAGGAGGCTGTAGACCTGTTTGAGAGCCATGAGCCTGGGTATTATGATACGATTTTGATGGACATCCAAATGCCGGTAATGAACGGATGGGAAGCATCAGCAACAATCCGTAAACTTGATAGGGAGGATGCGGCCAGCATTCCGATCTATGCATTGTCGGCAGATGCATTTGTGGAGGATAAACGGCGTTCCGTTGCAATTGGAATGAACGGACATATTTCGAAGCCCATTGATTTTGATGAGTTAGTAAGGACAATAGGGGAGATGAAAAAGTGAAAAATAGGGGAAAAAAGCTGTTGGATTATATACGCAGGCATTTTGCCGGCACAGGAATTGCAGCAGTTACGGTTGCTATGGTCTTTACTGTGGTAAAGGGAGCAGCAGGACAGGAGGCTGATTTTGATCCGGGAGAGATTGACATGTCCTTTTCATCAGAGCTTTCTGATCTGCCGGACAGGACAGGTTATGATTTGTCCGGGAAAGGAGAGGACAGCGAAGAGGTAAATCGCGATTCCAATCATGAGCAGGATGAAAAGGAAGAAGAGGATAAGCCAGAGGACGAGGATAAAGATGAGGGTCCAGGTCTGGAGGAAGGGGAGAGTCTGGAGAGAGAGGAAGACGAACAGGTTATTCTTCCGGATGGAATGACTGATGATATCCCCACATCCGATACCATTGATGCTACAGTCCAGCCAAGGGAAAATGAGCCTGAGGATGCTTCAGGGCCTGATACAGACAGCCATCAGGGCAATGGGGAAAATGGCAGTTCATCAGGAGGCGGAAAAGGAGGATCTAGAGAAGATAAAACTCCATCAGGAGACAATGCAGAAGGGTCGGATGAAAACAACCGCCCTTCAGGAGGAAATGGGGGAGGAAGCGAAAACGACCGGCCCTCAGGAGGAAATGGGGAAGAAGACGGAAGTGAAAGCGACCGTCCTTCAGGAGGAAATGGAGAGGGAGGAGACAATAACAACGACCCTTCAGGGGGAAACGGAGAGGACCTAGATACTCCAGATAAACCAGATGATCCAGAAGGCGGTGATCAGCCGGGAGATGATATAAATCAGGGTGATGAATCAGAAGGAAAATTTTCAGTTGTTATTGATGGAGAAAAAAAGGACTTTAACAGTGAAGACGATGCCCTTGCCTGGGTTGTGGATAATCAAGGAAAGAATGATAATGGCCAGTATTTTGAGGGATTTATTAAGGATGAAAGCGGCAACTTTGTCCCAAGTTATGGGGATGAGGATAACTTTGGCTCAAATGGAGATGTTGCCTGGGATTATACGGGTGAAAGCACTACTTTTGTTGTGCCCGAGGGGACTTCAGCCTTGGAACTGGCTATGATATCCAATAATGAAAATATAAAGATAATTGTAATTCATAAAAATGTCACTGATATTATAACGGAATTCGGAAGCAGCTTTACGTCCCTGGAAAAATTTGTTGTATCAGAAGATAATCCAAAGTATATCAGTATAGATGGTGTGCTGTATTTGAAGACAAAAGGGGGCGGTATAGAGCTTTGTATGGTTCCTGCTGCAAAAGAGGAAATACAGAAATGGCCGGATAGGCTGACAGTAGTTGGAGGAAATTCTTTTTATCGTTCCAAGATGGATATGGTTGAACTGCCAGATACAGTGACCATTATTTCGGATTCTGCATTTGGAGAGTCGTCTGTAGGAACGCTTGTCCTGCCGGAAGGCGTTAGTATTGTGGGAAGTTTTGCCTTTTCTTATGAAGCACCAGCAAAGGGAGAGGAAGCCTCCGGGCACAAAATTATTGTAAAATCTGTACAGCCGCCCCAGGTTACCAATACGACTTTTTACTGGATGGATTATAATCTGGAAAAACATCTGGGCGATGCCACGACGGAGATTATCGTGCCGGATTCTGAGGGAGATAAGGTATATGAGGCCTACCTGATGACCTGGGCAGCGGCGCTGGCCAGACGTTATGGCGGCGAAGCCGGGCTGCAGATTATTAAGACAGAGGATGGGGCGCAGGAACGCTACGAATACTACGAAGAAAATGGGAAGGGCAGCTATCGGAGAAAGGGAGAGGATGAATCTTTCTTCCAGGAAGATTCTCTGGGCACATACTATGTTGATAAGGAAGGGAATAAGACTCTGTTTCAATGTACCTCTACAGCTGCTGTAGTTGATTTTTCTGGAACAGGGATTGTGTCAGTGGCTGATGGCGCATTTGATGGCTGCAGCCTGATGAAAGCGATTAAACTGCCGGAAAGTTTACAGACAATGCCAGAGAATATTTTTGCAAACAATGAGGAATTAAAGGTAATTATTTCCTATGCACCAGATCCGCCAGCAATGGAACTTGGAGTACCTCAAGACTGTGCCATATTTGTAAAAACGGAAAATCTTGAGGGCTATGAGGCAGCATGGGGTGATCAGGTACGCAAAGTCCTGGGCACAACATCAGAGACCTATTCCGTAACCGTGTCAGGCCTTGTATTTGATACAGGGGCCACGCGGCTGCTTGATATTCCTGCTGATATGGCTAGCCTTAGTGTTGCCAGCTATGTCACTTCCATTTATGATGGGGCAATTGCAGACCATACAAATCTCTCCAGTGTAACCTATTCTTCCACATCGAAGCTGAAAAGGATTGGAGAAGGTGCATTTATTGGATGTACAAAACTTGCTTCTATCATGATTCCGGCGCAGGTAACAGACGTTGGAGAAGGCGCATTTACAGGCTGCACAGGTCTTACAACAGTGACCTGGAGGACATCTGCCATGGTACCGGATTCCTGCTTTGAGGACTGCGCATCGCTTAAAAGTGTAGGATGGGGAAATAGCCGGGTAAAAGCAGTGGGGCAAAGAGCTTTCTATGGATGTATCAGCCTTACAGAGCTTTCCATGCCATCAACACTGGAGTGGATTGGAGATCAGGCCTTTGATGGCAGAGAGGGAAGCAGGTTGACCTTGACATTTAAGACAGCAGCACCGCCAGAGTGGAGCGGAGTGGATTCGATAGATGGACTTACTATCTATGTGCCGGATTCTGAAGCAACTGGAGATGATATCTATCTTGCATATCTGCAGGAGTGGGGAGACTGGCTTGGTGAGCATCCAGAGGAGGTATTAAAGACAAGGGATGGAGCAGAAACCCGTTTTGGGCTGCTGGATCCGGAGATTGTTGAGGATATTCCTGTGCAGTCAGTACTTGTGGAAGAAATCTATCAGGAAGAGGAGAAGATAGAAGAGGATACAGAAAAGATTACAGAAGAAGAAAAAGAGGAAGATTCTAAAGAAAGCGGCTCTGAGGAAGCAGGTTCAGGGGAGAGCAGTTCTGAGAATGAGGCTTTGGGAGAAAATGGTTCTAAGGAAGAAGATTCCCCAGAGACAGATCCAGGGGAAGAAGGCTCAGGAGAGACGGATCCAGAGGAAGAAGATTCCGAAGAGACAGATTCAGGTAAGGAAGATTCAGGGGAGATAGATCCAGAGGAAGAAGATTCCGAAGAGACAGATTCAGGTAAGGGAGATTTAGGAGAGATAGGTACAGAGGAAGATTCCAAGGGAACAGACTCTGAGAAAGAAGACTCAGGAGAGACAGATCTAGGGAAGGAAGACTCAGGAGAGACAGATCCAGAGGAAGAAGACTCCAATGAGATTGATGCAGAGGAGGAAGAACTTGATTCTGGAAAAACAGACTCCCAAGAAACAGACCTGGAGGGGAGCGGCTCTGGAAAAGCAGAGGAGGAAGAAGGTATCTCTGATGAAGCAGAACAGGAAAATTCTAGTTCCCAAGAAACAGACTTGGAAGGAATAAGTTCCGAAGAACTGTATCCAGAAGAAATCCCCTCTGAGGATAATCTGGAAGAGATGGGGGTTGGAGAAGCAGGTTTGAGAGGGATTGATTCTGAAAAGTTTGAGGAAAAGAGAATTGATTCCAAGGAAAAATACCAGAAAGAAATGGATTTAGAAGAAGCAGTTCCGAAGAAAGCAGATTCCAAGGCAGAGGATTTAGAGATCAGCCGGGAGGCTGAGAGTGCTCAGGCTGTGGATGCTTTAAAGGGCAGGGAAGAGGAGAAAAGTAACGATGATTATTAAGCAATCGGAGCAGATTATGAGGGAAGTCGGCAAGGTGCTGATGGGAAAAGAGAAAGTAATTGAAAAGGTCCTGATGGCAATCTATGCTGGCGGTCATATTCTCCTTGAGGATACGCCCGGTGTGGGTAAGACAACGCTGGCTTTAGGATTTTCCAGGGCTCTGGGAATGGACTATAAGCGCATTCAGTTTACTCCGGATACAATGCCTTCCGATATTACTGGCTATACGATACCAGGCCAGGGAGATGGCGGGGTCGTGTACCGGCCAGGTGCAGTAGATACGAATCTATTTCTGGGAGATGAGATCAACCGTACCTCTCCGAAAACACAGTCAGCACTGTTGGAAGCGATGGAGGAAGGAAATGTGACGGTGGATGGGATTACCTATCTTCTGCCAAAGCCATTTATCTGTATCGCAACACAGAATCCAGTGGGAATGTCTGGTACACAGCCTTTGCCAGAGGCTCAGCTTGACCGGTTTATGATCCGGATTTCTATTGGATATCCCAGCACAGAGGATCAGATCCGCATACTGGATGAAAAACGGCACCAAAATACTATGGATGAGGTACAGGCTGTTGTGACCCGTGATATGGTGTTGGAGGTTCAAAATTACCTGTCAACCATACGGATGACTCAGGCAGTATTGCGTTACATAACCGTTTTATGCGAACGGACAAGAGAAGATGGCGGTGTGGAGCTTGGAGTAAGTCCCCGGGGAATTATTGCTCTGTCACGTATGGCCAGGGCGAAAGCCTTGCTCAGCGAGCGTGATTATGTGGTACCTGAAGATGTACGTGCAGTTTTTCAGGATGTATGTGCCCATCGTGTCATACTGAGGCCTCAGGCAAAGATGGAGGGGCGTACAGTAGTAGAATTGTTAGAACACATTATGGAGTCTACGGAAGTGCCAGGAATGCCTGGAAAGAAGAAATAAATTATGAAAAAATATAGAATCGTGTATTTGATGGCACTCATAGCGGTTCTGCTCTGTGGATTATGGGGAGGAGGAAGGCTGGCACCAGTGCTGCTGATCCTTCTCATCGTATTGCCGGTTCTTTCCGGCACAAGGCTTTATCTGTCAGCAGGAGGATTGCTGCTTTCTCTTACAGGAGAGCATAGCTGCCGTTCTGGTCAGCAGATGAGGCTTAAGCTTAAGGTGGAACATCCACTTTTGCGTCCAGCAGGCAATGTACGGATAGACATGGTATGCGAAAATCATATATTTGGCACGAAAAAGGAAGAGTCCTATCTGCTGGGATTGGGCAGAGGCCAGAAGCATGAATATGAGATTTTGTTAGACACTGCTGCCTGTGGAGGAAGAGCGATTAGAGTTCAAAGGGTGATATGCTATGATCTGTTGGGACTGTTTTCCTGCTCTGTGCCAATAGAGGAGGAGTTTGCATGTACAGTTTATCCCTATGAAGCGCGGATGTATGTTTCCATGCAGACCCATAGAAATCGGGAACAGCCAGGTGATATTTATGACGGAAGGAAAAGCGGCACAGATGTAAGTGAAGTTTTTGGCCTGCGTGAATATAGAGAAGGAGATTCTCTCCAGAGTATTCACTGGAAATTATCGGGAAAGATGAGGCAGCTGATCGTCCGGGAGTTTGGACGTCCGGTCAATTATCACACACTGCTTCTCCTGTCTCCTTCTTTTTATTATGGAAAACAGAAAGCAGGGGAAGCAGTTATTAGCTCGGTATTTGACCTAGGAATCTCTTTAAGCCATGCGCTCCTAAATCAGAATATTGCGCATTTTGTGGGATATCTTTCAGGCAGTGAATTATGCTGTATCCCAGTGGATTCCCTCCATAGCTATGAAGGGATGCTTTTACAATTGATGAATCATCCAATACAGAAAAATGGTGATGAGACGCTTCTTTCCTTTATCAATCAGCAGCTATACCGACAATATACGAAAGTAGTCTATGTGACAGGCGCAGTAAATGAGGCTGCAGCACAGAATCTGTCTGTGCTGTCAGACCTGACTGTTCTTCAAGCCGTAGAAGGTTCCTCCGAATACCTGACAGGCAGAGGAAGTTACACGGTTGTCGGTGTTTCTATAGAAAATATAAGGAGTAAGGAGCATATTATCCCGCTTTAGAGTGTATTTGAAAATGGGGAGACAATGAAAGAAAAACAAGAAGTCCTGGTATTGACAGAGCAAAAACAAAAACATTCTAATATCATACACGCCCACATACTAAAGGCAGCCAGCGCAATGGGCATTACTGCTGGGGCTGTAGGGATTTTCTTTACATTAGGAGGGACTCCGATTTTTGCGGTTCCTTTCCTTGCTTCAGCTGTCTCTGTGATGGTGATATCCAGCTTGGACTCGCTGATAAAAGGGAAGTTTTACGGAACCTTTTTGTGTTTGGCGGCAGCAGCAGTGCTGTTCTTTTTATCTGTTTCTAGTGTGATTCGGGGTATCTATGCATGGTATAGCCATTTCAGGAGCATTTGGAATCAGGTATTTCATACATTTTACAGAGAATTTACCGTATCAGGATATCGTGCAATGGATACAAAAATGGCAGGAATGATCCTGGCGCTTCTGTGTGCAGCAGTGGTCTGTGAGCTGATACGAAGAAAGAGTCTTGTACTCTTGACATTGGTTGTATTTGTGCCTTTATGTTTTAGCATGCTGCTCTCTGTCAGGCTGCCGGTATGGGTATCTGCAGTCTTAATCGCAGGATGGATTAGCGCATGGTGCAGTATAAGCGGCCCTGCTGGAATCCGATGGGAAACAGCAGTTTTGGCAGCTGGTACACTGGCAATTCTATCTATTCTTCCATCTGTCAGTTCCGGCACTTTATGGCAGAAGGCGGCTGGGGAATTTGGAACCAGCATAAGACAGAGAATAAAGACTTTGCGCTTTGGCGCAGATACCCTTCCAGAGGGAGATCTGATAAAGGCTGACCGTATGCTGGCAGGGTCAGAGGATCGCCTGTTGCTTGAGATGGAGAAAATGTCTCCTGTATATCTGCGAGGATTTATAGGTTCCAAGTATGAAGGCAGCCATTGGCAGCAGTTTCAGGCAGAAATCTATAGTGGAGAGTTTTCAGGTATGCTGTCCTGGCTGGAAAATCAGGGATTTTATCCAGGCAGGCAGTATGCAATCTACCAGGAGGCTTCTTCAGAGGAAAAGAGGAATCAAAAGGAGACAGTTGTTTCTGTAGAGAATATTGGAGCAAATCGCCGCTATGTATACCTTCCAGAGACTGTATCTCATTATTCAGAAAATGCAGGAAAATGGAAACAGGATTGGTCTCTGGAAAGCTCTAGGTGGTTTGGGCAAAGAGAGTATCAGTTTACCTATTATAATGTACAGAGTAATGCAGAGCTTGAGGCCCCTGGCTCTTGGATTTATCAGAGAGCAGGAAACGTGGAAGAGACGGAAAAGTTCCGGCAGGCAGAGAGGATATACCGCTCTTTTGTATATGATAATTATCTGGAGCTTGATGAAGAGCAGAAAACGCTGATTGATACAGTATTCTTTCAGGGGCATACTCAGGAGGAAGGAAAGGGGCTTTATACAGTTACATCTAGAATACGGACAGTGCTTCGTATTTTGGCCGATTATAAGGAGATACCTGCCCGGATTCCGGCAAACAAGGATTTTCTCACCTGGTTTCTCCAGGAGGGAAAGGAGGGAAATGCAGCCTACTATGCTTCGGCAGCAGTGCTTGCTTACCGGGCAGCAGGCATTCCAGCCCGCTATGTGGAAGGTTATATATTGACCAAGGGGCAAGCGGAGCATACGGAAGGAAAGACAGTAACCTTAACAGGAAAAAATACACATGCCTGGGCAGAGGTCTATATAGATGGCATCGGTTGGAGAATGGTGGAGGTCACGCCAGGATTCTATGAGGAATTATATCAGGCAGATATTGTAGTTGCTGTTCTGAATGAGACAATAGATGGAGCAGGAGGAGATAATGCAGGGATTCTGACTTCAGAGGAATATCAGTTCCCAGATATGGAACAAGAGGAGTCCTCTCTTCAGCAGAACGAAAACGGGCGTCTGATTTTTCTGGTACTGGGTGTTTTGGGAATATGGATTTTGAGAGAGATTGGGCGTTTGATCTGGAGCTTGTATCTGCAGTATCACTATAAAAGGATGACAGAAGAAGAACAGATGTATTTCTTGTATTGTGAAATCATGGGTATGATGGGGAAACTGTATAAGGGTTTTAACCCAGAGCAGCCTCTAGAGATTCAGAAACAAGAAGATATATATGACGCCGCTCTTTATGAGCGCACCATAAAGCGGATGGAAAAGATCATATATGGGCAGATAAAGCCAGTTCGAAGAGAAATCCGTTCAACAGAAGCCCTGGCCCGGCAGCTTCAAGCAGTTCTGCGTAAGAGGATGAGATGGCGGCGGATATTTCGAAATTAATAACATAAGTAAAATCAATTGGGATTTATTGGATAAATCAAATAAAAAGAGGAATGGAGCCAGAATAAGGCTCCAGAAGGCACAATCTCAGTTTGTAGAGAAATTCATCTATAAGGCTCAGACTTGGCAGGCTGCACCCTAACCAATAGGAGCTGAGGGAAGTGAGGCAGACGAAATTTGAATTACAGAAGTTTTTGAAAGTAAGCTGAGTGAAACTAAAGTGCCACCCTCTCTTATTGAAAATACTTTTTTGCAAACTCAAAAAATGTCTGTTCCGGTTTATTAAGCACCAGATTCTTCCTATGTACCAGAATATTATATCGATACAGCCTAGGAAGACAGGAGTAATAATGAATTTCATTTTCCAAAGATTTTCCAGAGATAGGCATAAAAGTGACTCCTGTACCTTGTGCCACCATATCGCAGGTCAAAGGAAGGCCTGTAACCTCGCAGATAGAAGGAGGGATAGAACCAGCATATTCCATAAAGAGCTGATTAGCAATATATCGGTTGGCAGAGGTTTTCCGGGAAAGGAGAAAGGTTTCATTGAAAAACTTGGAAACAATTTCTCTCTGAGAAATCTCCGAGCCTGGATTTTCCCTGATATAGGGATGGGAGGCAGGGACAGCAAATAAGAGCTCTTCTTTTCTGAGAAGCTCTGCCATATCATCTGATTCAGAGTAAAAACCTGTGGACATCAGACCAAAATCCACCTCTCCAGCTGCTACAGCTTTCTGCAGTAGAGACAAGTCATCAATCTGGGACAGTTCAAAGGTCACATCGGAGAAAGTTTTTTTAAAACGAGGAATGATATCTGCAAGCATCCGATTTCCCCACAAAGAGGTAGTGGAAATGCGTATGTGAGTCTTATTGTCCAGATTGGAAATGTTTTGATACAAGCGGTCCTTAATTGCCACTACCTCATGGGCAGCTTCCAGATAAAGCCGTCCAGCTGGAGTAAGAATTAGCTCATTTTTAGCACGCAGAAAAAGAGGAGTACCAATTTCCTGTTCCAGCTTGGAGAGATAATAGCTTAAAGAGGATTGGGAAACAAAAAGTTTTTCCGCAGCTTTTGTCATATTTTTTTCTTCTGCGATGGCAATAATGTAGGTCAGATGTTTGGTATCCACAGTACAGTCTCCTTATACTTTATGAAAGTAGTTTCTAGCATAGTCAAAAAATGCCTGTTCTGGTTTGTTGAAAATCATATTTTTTTTATGGGCAAGGACATTATACCGATATAGCCTGGGGGACAGGGAATAATAATGGACCATATCTTCCCGCGATTTTCCGGAAAGAGGGATAAAGGCAACTCCTACTCCCTGCGCTACCATATCACAGGTCAAAGGAAGGCCATTGACTTCACAGATATGGGCAGGTTCAGAATTGATACCTTCCATAAAAAGCTTATCTGCAAGATTGCGGTTGGCAGACCCTTTCCGGGAGAGAAGAAAATTATCATCAAAAAAACAGGAAATCAGATCCTTCCGGGATATGGTATTGCCCGGATGGGAGAGGATATAAGGATGGTTATGAGGTATAGCAAAAAAAAGCTCTTCTTCCCGGAGGATTTCCATGGAAGCATCGATCTCGTCTCGAAAGCTAACAGACAGGAGGGCAAAATCAATTTTGCCGCTGCTGATCTCTTTTTGCAGAAAGATAATCTCGGTTTGAGACAGCTCAAAAGTTACATCAGGAAAGGCATCCTTAAAGCGTGGGACGATATCTGCAAACATCCGGCTTCCCCACAGGGAAGTAGTGGCTATAACGATATGGGTTTTGTTATCCAGGCGTGAGATATTTTGGTATAGACGTTCCTTAATGGCAATCACCTCACGAGCAGATTCCAGATAGAGCTTTCCAGCAGGAGTAGGAAGGATTTGATTTCTAGTGCGGAAAAAAAGGGGAGAGCCGATTTCCTGTTCTAGCTTGGAAAGATAATAGCTTAAGGAGGATTGAGAGACAAAAAGCTTTTCCGCAGCTTTTGTCATGTTTTTTTCTTCTGCAATGGTAATGATATATGTTAGATATTTAACATCCAAATCGTTATCTCCTCAGCAAAAATTGTGCCAATCGAAAAATTCTATTGCTGTTATCAAAGATATATATTGGTAAAAATGGATAAATTATGGTATAAATATAGACAGTTTCTGCAGAACAAATCTATCATGTAGCGTAACAGCAAAGTACAAAGTATCATTATGATTATATCATAAGATTACTGAAAAATCAAAACATATGGAGGAAATTATGAGAAAGAAAGTATTAAGCATGATTCTTGGTACAGCTTTGGCAGCATCTATGCTGGCAGGATGTGGTTCTAAGGAAGAAGCACCGGCGCAGTCCCAGACAGAAGCAAAGGCAGACGATACACAGGCTGCTGGCGGCGAGGGCAGTGAAGCTGCTGAAGGAGGAGAAGCTTCAGAAGGCTCTTATGAGTTTAAAGACACCATTACCATTATCTGCCCGGTAAAGGCTGGCGGCGATACAGACAGAAATACACGTCTTCTTGCTCAGGCTATGCAGAAGTATGCAGGCGTTAATGTGGTTGTTAAGAATGTAGACGGCGGTGCAACGGTTATGGGTATGCAGGAGTGCTTGGATGCAAAGCCAGATGGCAATACCTTGGTTGTAAACGGAACTGATATGTTTGTTCCTTATATGCAGGGAACTTCTGAGATCAATATTGACAGCTTTAAGACCATTGCGATTCCGCTTATTGATAATACAACTGTATTAGCAGTAAATAAGAATTCCGGATGGAACACACTGGAAGATCTGCTGAATGCTTCTAAAGCAGAGCCAAACAGCATTGAATACGGCGGAAAGATCGGCGCTTCCAATCAGATCTGCGGCATTGCTATGAATAAAGAATGGGAGGCAGGGCTGAAGTTTGTTGACGTAGGAAATAATGCTGCTAAGATGACCGCTCTTTTAGGAGAGCAGACAGATGTTATCAACATCTCTTATGCATTGGCAACCGATTACTTTACAACTGGTGAATTTATTCCGCTGTGCCTGTTAGGCGCTGAGAAGAATGAGCTTCTGGCAGATGTACCGATGGCTTCTGACTTTGGTTTGAAGGATGTAGACTTCAGCAAGTTCTTCTGGGTAGGAACAGGCCCTGAGGTTCCAGATGAGACAGTAGCAGCTCTGACAGACCTTGTAGAAAAAGCATGCCAGGACGAAGAATTTGTATCTGCAATGGAAGGTTATTACTTGACTGTTGATTTTATGCCTGGAGAAGAAGCGCAGAAGTTTGCTAATGAGATGTATGAAAGCGGACTCCTTCCTTATAAGGACGCATTCCTTGAGCAGCAGTAATCAATAGAAATTAATAACATAAGTGATATGAAGAACCGGTAAAACATAACAAAAGTAATCAAAAAAGGGAACGGAAACGTGAAAAGGCGTTCTGTTCCCTTTTTCTGAATACAGCTGCCTGTGTGGAGAATGGTATGGGTGACAGTTGGATTGCCGGATTCTGAAAAAGATAAGGAGATTGTTATGAAAGAAAAACGCAATGATATATTTTCTGGAGTTGCATTTATTCTGTTTGCAGTATTTCTCTTTGTAGGCTCCTATTGGATTCCGCCTACTACATCAGATATTCTCGGTTCTAGATTTTTCCCAAGAGCAATTGCTGTCCTGATTGCATTTCTTGCAGCTATCCAGCTTGCCGGAGCCTTTTCCTTTATGAAACAATCAGAAGCAAAGGAAGAGAAGGAAGAAAAAGCAGATGATAAAAAGGGTAAGATGAGTACCGCTCTGCTCTTTACAGTAATCGCTTTATTTGCCTACTATATCCTGGTTCTTCAGATTGGCTTTACCATTACTTCCATTGTATATCTTCTTTTCCAAAGCGCTGTCCTGATGTCCAAGGAGGACTTTAAAAATAAAAGGAAGATCGTGATTCTGGCCTTGGTAGCAATTATTGTTCCGATCTTTATCAATACAATTTTCTGGAACGTATTCTCTATCGCACTGCCCAAGGGCAATTTATTCTAAATGGGAAAGGAGCCTTATTATGGAATTATTACAGGGATTTCAATCAATTCTTAATGTAACGACCTTGCTCCTGATGCTGGGCGGCGTATTTGGCGGTCTTATTATTGGAGCACTTCCAGGTCTTTCTGCTTTTACAGCACTTGCAATTATGCTTCCCTTTACCTTTGGGATGGAGCCAGTAAACGGTATTTCCTTCCTTATGGCTGTATATGTAGGCGGCTGTTCTGGCGGTCTGATTTCTGCAATCCTTTTAGGGATTCCAGGAACGCCTTCCTCAATCGCCACCTGCTTTGATGGATTTCCTATGGCAAAAAAGGGAGAGGCTAAAAAGGCATTGGGAACTGCAATTCTGTTCTCCTTTATTGGCGGCATTATTGGTGCATTAGTTCTGTCTTTTGTAGGACCTCATATTGCAAGAATTGCATTAAAATTCAGTTCATATGACTATTTTGCTATCATTTTATTTGCGTTAACCACAGTTTCCGCCCTTTCAGAAGGGAGTATGGTAAAGGGATTGATCTCCTGCTGTTTGGGAATTGCTCTGGCCTTTGTGGGAACCGATGGGTTAAGCTCTGTTTATCGCTATACCTTTGGTGTTACCAAGCTGGCAAATGGCTTCAGCCTGGTACCTGTATTGATCGGCCTTTTTGCCGTATCCCAGATTATGATGACAGCAAGGGATAAAGGAGAATCTTCCAAGGTATTCGATATATCAGAAATACCGCAGAAGAAGGTGAGAGGCTTTGACATGGGCGTAGGCGAGTTTTTATTCCATTTAAAAACAGCTATTCCCTGTGCAATAATCGGCCTTGTAATCGGTATTCTTCCAGGACTTGGTGGAAACGTAAGCAACCTTATGGCTTATTCTTATGCAAAGAAGACTTCCAAATATCCGGAAAAATTCGGCACTGGTATTGCAGATGGAATTGTGGCCTCTGAGACTGCTAATAATGCGACAGTAGGCGGTGCTATTATTATCCTCCTGACTCTTGGTATTCCAGGAGATAATGCAACCTCCATTATTCTTGCAGGCTTCCAGATGCACGATATCGCTCCTGGTCCGCTGCTCTTTAAGACCAGCGGGGATCTGGTATATGCAGTTCTGGCTGCATTTATCGTAGCAAATATTGCATTCTTTATTTTGGAGTATTTCGGACTTCCGTTGTTTACAAAGATGCTGTCTGTACCATCCACTTTGCTGCTTCCAGTAGTAATCGTATGCTGCTTCGTAGGCTCCTATTGTGCTAATAACAATACATTGGATATTCTGATTATGGTACTGTTTGGTATCCTTGGCTATGTACTGAAAAAGCATAAATACCCACTGGCGCCTTTGGTAGTAGGATTTATCCTGGCCCCTCTTTTGGAACTTTACCTGCGGCGTTCCCTGATGAAAACAGATGGCAACTTCCTGCCTATCATCCAGTCTCCCATCGCAGCCTTTTTCCTGGTATGCACCTTAGTTACAGTTGGGTTTACTGCATATGGTGAGATCAAAAAGCTGAAAGCAAAAGCAGCTGCATAAGGCAGAGATAGAAGAAGAAAGAAAAAATAGAAAAAGAGGAATATCATGGTAAAAGAAAATAAATTTCGCAGTCTTTTGGAAAGCGGCAAACCAACTCTCAGTACCAGGCTTCATTCTACATGGCCATTGGTAACAGAGGCAGTAGGCGCTTTAGGAAAATATGATTATATTGAGTTTGTGGCAGAATATGCTCCCTATGACCAATATGATATGGAAAATATGGTTCGCGCAGCTGAGCTTCACGGCATGGCAAGCATGATGAAAGCAGACTATCAGGATAGAGGTTTTGCTGCTCAAAAGGCAGTGGCTTCTGGCTTTCAGTCTGTCCTGTTTACGGATCACACGACACCAAAGGAGATAGAAGAGACGATTCAGCTGGTCCTTCCTAAATGCCCTGCTTATGGCGGAAGGATGGGATATGCAGCTAGAAGATGGATCGGCTATCAGAGCGCAGCCTCCCAGGATGAATATGCAGATATGGCAGCAGCTACAGTAAAGGCATTTATGATTGAGAAGAAGGAGGCTGTGGACAATATCGAGGAAATCTGTTCCGTTCCAGGCATTGATATGATCCAGTTTGGCCCTAATGATTTCGCTTTAAGCTCTGGCTTTAATATGAAAGATGATAAAAAGCGGGTAAGGGATGCAGAAAAAAAAGTAATCGAAACAGCAATCCGTCACAATATCCGGCCGAGATGTGAGCTGAACAGTGCAGAAGAGGCAAAATATTATCTGGACTTGGGCGTGAAAGACTTTAGTCTTGGCCTAGAGCTTAGGATTCTCCAGACCTTCCTGACAAAGGAGGGAGACGAGCTTTTAAACTTGATGGCTGGAAAAGGTCTGATTTAGTTTTGAGACTTGAATCCATTCTGCAGCAGATCCTTAAATTTATAAAACGGAGGGAAGGGGATTATGCGGTTATCCTTTGACGAAATTAAAAATGAAATTAAGCGTGTATTTGTAAAATACGGCATGAGCGAGGAAAAAGCGGAGATCTGTGCCAGAGTACATACAGAATCCACCTATGACGGAATCTATTCCCATGGGACAGGAAGGGTAGCACGCTTTGTGGATTATATCCAAAAGGGCTGGGTGGATATTCATGCAGAGCCGACTCTGGAAAAGGACTGTGGAGCAATCCGCATTTATAACGGCAATATGGGGCCTGGAGTTCTAAATGCAATATTCGGTACAGAACAGGCCATGAAGATGGCAGATGACTATGGAATCGGCATGGTAGGCCTTAAAAATACCACCCATTGGATGAGAGGCGGAAGTTATGGCCTTTACGCTGCAAATCGCGGCTATATTGCTATCATGTGGACCAATACAGAATCAGTTATGCCACCATGGGGAGGAAAAGAATGCCGTCTGGGCAACAATCCTTTTGTGATAGCAGTGCCTGGCAGGAAGGGAGAAGCGCCTATGATGCTGGATATGGCTATTTCCCAATATGCGTATGGCAAGCTGGCAATGCTCCGCCTTGCAGGAAAGAAATTGCCATTCCCTGGAGGTTTCGATGAAAATGGCAATATTACGGATGATCCAGGAACCATTGAAAAGACGCGCAGGATGATACCTATCGGCTACTGGAAGGGGTCTAGTTTTTCCTTTATGCTGGATCTAGCAGCTACTCTTCTTACAGATGGAATTGGAGCTTCTGATTTGGATCATGTGGGGAAGGGAAGCTGCGGCGGCGCTTCTCAAGTCATGATTCTCATTGATCCTAACAAGACTGTAGATGGAGATCGGATGGAAAAAGAGATAGAAAAAGCTGTGAACCATTTAAAAGGAGCTGCCCTTTCCGAACATTCTACTGGAATCTTTGCCCCTGGCGATGATTACATTAATTTCCGAAAAGAGCATGATGAAAAGGGGATTTTTGTAGAGGATGTTATCTGGGAGGAAATCAAAGGGCTATAGGCAGTAATTTCATTCGTTTTTCTGCCTCAGTTGAAGGGGATTATTCCATATTCCCCTATGGAATGGAAACAGATGGATGCGAGAAGGCGCGAATTCAATGGAAAAATAGAGAAATTAAGGAAGGAAGGAAAGATATGGCAATACAGGCATTGACACAGGAAGAAGAAATAGCAGCCATGAAGGAATTGGAAGAGTTTGATACCCCTACAATTACCAATGTGGTAGCGGCTTATCCTGCCAATGAGCTATGCCTGGGGCTTTATAATCCTCAGGAAATAGATTGGTATACCGATAACAGGCTGAGATGCCTTTATCCAGAGCTGGGGCCGCGCTGCGGCTATGCAGTAACAGCAGTCTATGGCATGACAGATCCGGCTTTTACGAATTTGGAATTTCAGGATATCTTGGAGGGGATTGTAGAAGCAGGCGGCCCTGTCATCCTGGTGCTGAAAGAAAACTTTTCAGAAAAGATGAAAAATCGGAATGCCATGATCGGTGGAAATATGATGACAGCATTTAAACAGCTGGGAGTCATAGGAGCCATCAGTGATGCTCCGGCCCGTGATGCAGATGAAATGAGGCCGATGAAAGTGCAGTGCCTTTTCCATGGTCTTACAGCAGGACATGGAACCATGTCGATCCAGGCAGTCAATACCCCGGTTAATGTATGTGGTATGGAAGTAGGCCCTATGGAAATCATACATATGGATGAGAACGGAGCTGTAAAATTCCCAAGAAAGTATCTGAAGGAAGTTCTGGAGCGGGCTAAGAAGATGAGAGATTATGATGAGGCAAAGCAACAGGCGATGAGAAAACTTACAGACCCAGCGGCGATTGCAGAGGTTATGAAGGGCTTATACAAATAGTTTCCAGACAAAAAAAGAAAGCATCAAATAGAAAAAGAGTCCAGATATTTTATGTGTAGGAACTTGAAAAACTCAGGCAGGCATAAAATATCTGGACTTTTTATTTATTAGGATTCAGGTGTCAAAAGGGTTGCAGACGGAAAAACGTCAGAATATTTTTTATGAAATAATACGTGTTCCTGCTTTTCCGGCCATAGCATCCTTTGCCTTTGCCTGTGAAGTAATGATGACAGTACGGCCTTTTCCAGAATCAAGGAAGGAGATAGCAGCACGGATTTTCGGCGCCATAGTATCTAGACCGAACTGCCCTTCTTCCAAGTATTTTTCTGCTTCCCGAGCTGTCATTTCTGAAAGGGGACGTTGATCGGATTGTCCGTAATTCAGGGCAGCTTCATCTACACTGGTAAGGATCATCAACACATCGGCATCTACTTCCTGGGCCAGAAGACCTCCTGCAAGGTCCTTTTCGATTACAGCGCTAGCCCCCTTTAAAGTGGAGCCCTGCTCCATTACCGGGATCCCGCCGCCTCCACAGGCAATTACGATCTGGTCTGCATCAAGGAGTGCCTTAATGGCATCAATTTCCACAATAGCAATCGGTTTAGGGGCAGCTACAATACGGCAGAACCCCTGGCCGGGAATCTCTGTGACATAATTGCCTTTTTCTTCTTCTGCCTTTGCCTCCTGTGCAGTCATAAATCGGCCTATTTTCTTAACTGGAATATAGGAGGATTCATCATAGGGATCAACAGTGACCTGAGTAAGGATTGTAGACACAGGCTTGTAAATTCCTCGTTTAATGAGTTCTGTTCGAATTCCGTTTTGGAGATCATATCCGATATAGCCCTGGCTCATGGCAGAGCAGACAGACATAGGAGCAGGAGTATAGCCATCATGATTTTTTCCAAATTCATTCATAGCAGCATGGATCATCCCCACCTGTGGTGCATTGCTGTGGACGATGGCAACCTGCCAGCTATCCTGGATAAAATCAGCAATCAGTTTTGCAGTCGTGCTAACTGCTGCCTTTTGTTCCGGCAGATTGGTACCTAAAGCATTATGGCCGAGAGCCATTACAAGTCGTTTTTTTGCCATAAAAAATACCTCTTTTCTGAAGTTTGTAATTGTGTAATCATTTCAAAAATTCCGAACATTGGCCGGAAATATAATTAAGAGATAAGGTAATTATAGTTATTAAAAGGGAAAAAAGCAAGAACCACTTGGAATTAAAAGGGAAATTATGGTATGATAAGAAGGCATATGCTTTTATGATTTAAGGAAACCCAATGGGTCTGGGAAAAGATCAGATAAAGGAATAAGATATGAAAAAATTGCTGAAGGCACTGGCTGACTGCTTGTTTCCTGCCCTGGTTTATGAAGGAATTGCATTTTTTACAGGTCAGTGTTTATGGGCCATTCTGATGGGGACAGGAAGCCTGAGCAAAAGAGGCAGTATATGGATAGAGGAAAACAGCGGCCTGATCGTTACTGGTCTGGCAGGAGTGGCTGCTGCTGGTTTTTTTCTGATATTTGAAAAAGAAAGAAAAAATAGGGAAGAATTAAAGAAAAAGATGCTTTGTAAGAGAAGTATTGCAGCAATGATCCTGCTTGCTGTATCATCATCTGTTTTTTTTAATGCTGTTTTATATGTGATCCCTATTCCTGAGATCATAGTCCGGCCGTACCAGGAAGCAGAAAGCAAAATGTTCAAGGGCTCTATCTTCCTTCAGGCTGTTGTAATATGCCTGGCTGCTCCTTTGGGAGAAGAAGGGGCATTCCGCGGATGTTCTTTTAGCAGGTTGAGAGAGGAGCATAGTTTTGCAATAGCAGCAGTCCTCTCATCCCTGTCCTTTGCCATATATCATGGCAATGTGATCCAGGGGATTTATACCTTCTGCCTGGGCCTGCTCCTATGCCTGACAAAGGAGGTCTATGGGACAATGAAAGCTCCTTTGCTCATGCATACAACTGCAAACGGAGTTTCTCTACTTCTGGCCTGTCTGCCTGACAGCCTGAATCTGTCCCAAATAGCCATGATACGTTTAACTCTCTTTTCTGGATGTCTTATGATATTTTTCACAATTGGCATTGCTGCCAGGAAAAGATGGCCTCACTTTATATCATAGCGTTTGTGACAGGATTTAGGATCTGAAGGGAATAGAAGGCGAAGGCGTAGAATCTCTTTGAAGTTTCTAGAACAATACAATTCCAAGCTTACGTGAAAATAAAGAAATCAGGAGGATTTACTCATGAAATTACTATCCATTGCGATTCCATGTTACAACTCAGAAGCCTATATGCGCCGCTGCATTGACAGCCTTCTTCCTGGCGGAGAAGAAGTGGAAATTTTAATTATTGATGACGGTTCCCAGAAGGATAGGACAGGAGAAATAGCAGATGAATACATGAAAGCTTATCCAGGTATATGTAAGGCTGTTCATCAGGAAAACGGCGGCCATGGAGCAGCAGTAAACGCAGGGCTTAACCATGCGACAGGGATTTATTTTAAAGTGGTGGACAGTGATGACTGGGTAAATCAAGAAGCATATAGTAAAGTGCTTTCTACTCTCCGCAGCTTTGTTTATGGCCGTGAAACATTGGATATGCTGGTAAGTAATTTTGTATATGAAAAAGAAGGAATGAGGCGGAAAAAGGTTATGAATTACCGCACAGCCCTTCCAAAGGACGAGCTGATTACCTGGAATCAGGTGAAAATGTTTATGACAGGTCAGTATATCCTGATGCATTCAGTAATTTACCGTACACAGCTTTTAAGGGATTGCGGGCTGGAACTTCCAAAGCATACTTTTTATGTGGATAATATTTTTGTGTATCATCCTCTTCCTCATGTAGAGACACTGTATTATTTGGACGTGAATTTTTACCGTTATTTTATTGGAAGGGAGGATCAGTCAGTAAATGAGCAGGTGATGATCGGAAGGATTGATCAGCAGATCAAAGTGACTAAGCTGATGCTAGGATATTATGATGTTATGAAAATCCCAAACAGAAAGCTGCGGGGCTATATGATCAAATATTTGGAAATCATGATGACTGTATCCTCTATCCTGGCGATTAAATCTGGAACAGAAGAAAATATGGAAAAGAAAAGAGAGCTGTGGCAATATGTGAAGCAGCAGAATCTTCCATTATATCTGCGGATGAGATGGGGATTTTTAGGTCAGGGCATGAATCTTCCAGGGAAAAGCGGAAGGAAAGTATCGATTGCAGGATACAAGATTACACGGAAATTTTTCGGCTTTAATTAATCAACTTTCTCTATGCTGATACAGTCATTGTGCGCAGGAAGGCTTAAAGGAGAAAAGTAAAAAAGTGTCATAATATTTTTGCAGTTTGGAAACCAAGAAATTCTAAGCTTATGCGCAATTGCTTGTACGGACAAGCAGTTGCATTTCATGCAAAAATATTATGACACTTTTTCTAAGATGGCTACTTTTCAGCCTTTTAACCGAGGGCCTTCTGATGTGATTTACGCCGGTTATAGCTGAATCCATGACCGTAAGCCGGACCATAGAGGCAATAGGCCATAGCCAAAGAGGCCAGTCCGTCAATGACAGAATGTTGTTTTAGGAATACTGTAGAAAGGCATATGGAAACCATAAGGACAAAAGAGCCGATCCTCAATATATGCCTTTGCTTCAACCGTTCGCTGTGCATAACAGCAAGATGAACTCCTATGGAGTTAAATACATGGATGCTGGGAAATACATTTGTACAGGTATCTGTACGATAAAGTATGAATACAAGCTGGGAAAACAGATTCTTGTCAGGATTAACCACAGGACGAAAATCAGTTCCATTAGGAAAAAGTGTACAGATAATCAAGCTTAAGGTCATACCTGTAAAAAGAAAGAAACACAGCCTGTAATAACAGCTTTTTTCACAAAAGAAAAAGTACAGAATAGGAATAGCCACATAAAGAAACCACAGGAGATAAGGGATAATAAAATATTCATTAAAAGGAATATAATCATCCATGGATACGTGTATAATATGATAATTTTTTGTAATTGTCCTCTCAAGGTAGGAGAACCACGGCAGATAAATGAAGGCGTATAAAAGCAGCCATGCATGTTTATATTTATTAAAAAAGTTTTTCATAAAATCCGGCCTTTCTATCATTTTACGGATTATAACACATGGAAAATAGAAGTACAATACCGTTAAGAAAATGTTAAGATTTTCCTGCGTTTTGTGGGTCCCAAAGTTATGCCAAACATGAATTCGATCACTTTGGGGCCCTGATATCATATTATACGGAATTATTGGAAATAGTATTCTGATGAAAGGCCAGATATGATTACTGCGAAAGTACCCTTTTCTGCGCAATAGAAAACTGAGTTCAGGTATTCCAAATGCGCTGGATACCTTCATTCATAGTGGTACGCTAGCCTTGCGCATGAAGGTTTACTGCGAAAGTCCTAAATCCTTAAGATAGGACTGTATACTTTTCTGTTTGTAATTAATTTCGATCCTCTACAATTAATGTACGGATAGCATCTTTGGATTGATTCCAGTTGAAGATATAAAGAGTATAAGCAGTATTTGCTCGAATGGATATGGTAGAGGTAACCAGTGCATTTCCAGTATAGGAAGGATTATTGTATACACGTACTGTATAGTTTCCAGTAGAAATATAGGAGAAATTAGTAACCTCTCTGTAATTTACATTTCGGAAGCTGAAGAAGTTGTTAAGGGATATGTTCAGATTCTGGTTGGTTACAGAGAGATTGGCAACCCGGAAGCAGCCTGTGCCAAAGCCGGACTGGCAGGCTGTATCTGTGATATCCATCAAATCTAATCCGCTGGGAGTATTGATAATAGCAATGGTATGAGCGGTTCCGGCAGGGATATTGATCTGTTTCTGGATGTATACATACCCATTTTGTCCAGATACAGTAATTGTCTGAGAACCCGAAGAAACCCGTCCGTACTGGCTGATATCTGAGTTATCCAGGGAATTTACTACCAGTTGGTTATTGATATAGATTAAAAAGGAATTATAGCCGGCAGCAGCATTCAAAAAGCGGACAGTTCCGTATTGAGTCGTGTTGCAGAAAAAGCAGGGGATAATAGGCCTGGGAAATACAGTAATAATAGAGCCTAAAACGCCGGGAAGAGGAACAGAACCTGAGTTTCCGCCTCCATTTGTATTGCCAGGATAAACAGGGCCGCCTTCTCCAGGATTGGGAAGAGGAATGACTGGGTAATTTCCGTCATCAGGAACAGGCTCCATATTGCCAGGGTAGACAGGGCCGCCTTCTCCGGGGTTAGGAAGGGGGATAACCGGAGTATGGTCATCCTGTTCGTTCATATAGGAGACAGTATTCATATTAGCTACCTCGTTTCAGGATTAATATACTGTATTCTATTCGGGATTAAAATTGGGGTGCCTGTACATGGAAAAGATTCCAGCCGTTCCCTAATGAATTGGAAGTAATTATGTGATACGATACTTTTGTAACATAAATGTAATAATTATGTAACAAAAGGAGGAAATACCATTGAAGAAACAACTAGTTTATACAGTAGCAGCAGTTTTGGCGGCAGTTCCTACAAGCACATCCTTTACTACATATGGTGCAGTAAATACATATCAGATGTCAGGAAGTCTGCCAGTTCAAAACAGAACCGCAATTGTAATCGGAGGGGATGGAAGCGGCATGACATTATCCGGCTGCGCCAATACGGGATTCCAGGGAAGTGCTATGCCGGATAGCGTTCCTTGGGACTGTGGTCAAAACGGAGCAGGCAATCAGAATTGGAGCTGCAGCGGAGATAACAATATCCAGAATTGGTTTTGCGGTGGAAATGGAAATGAGATCAAGGATTGGGCTTTTGATCTAGTAGGAGATAGTAATCAGAGCTGGAGCTGCGATGGAAGCGGAGATCAGAATTGGAGCTGTGGCGGAGATAACAATATCCAGAACTGGAATTGTAATGGAGATATACTTCAGAATTGGTTTGGCAGCTCTGTCCCAGACTGGAGCCAGAATGGAGGCAATGGACAGAATGGAAATGGGAACCAGAACGGAAACCAGGGAGGAGATCATAACCAGAATGGAAATGAAAACGGGAGCACAGATGGGGATGAATTTAAAGCCCAGGTAGTAGAGCTAGTGAACCAGGAAAGAGCAAAAGCAGGTTTAAGTCCTCTTACAATCAACAGCCGTGCCTCTGCTGCTGCACAGACAAGAGCTAAGGAGATTACAGCTTCCTTTTCTCATACCAGGCCGGATGGAAGGAATTTTTCCACAGCCCTTTCAGAGGCAGGGGTAAGTTATCAGAAATCAGGAGAAAACATAGCTTATGGACAGAGAAGTCCAAAAGAGGTTATGGAAGCATGGATGAATAGCCCCAGCCATCGAGCAGCTATTTTAGATGGGAGCTATAGGGAAATCGGCATAGGACATTATAGAAACAATGGTGTGGATTACTGGACCCAGCTTTTTATCAGATAAGGGAAGGCGGCTGATTGCCAGGCAATCCATACGATGAAAGGCAGACAGAAAACTATAAAAGGGAAGAGGCCGTTGTGAAACGGATTTCTTATCATATAAGATTTAGGTACTAAGGTTGTAACCAGAAACGTGTCAGAATATTTTTTCGGTTGCAGAGCCAGGAAATTCTAAGCTCGCCAATAACTTATTTCTTTGAACACTTAGAATTTTTAAGGCTCCTGTATACATTCAATGAAAAAATATTCTGACACGCTTTCTCTTACAGTCCTTTTGACATCTGAATCTTATATGATAAAAAACTTTCCAAAGGAGCTAGAGAGATTAGTCGTTATGATGTAAATCCTGTTCCTGCAGCTTTTGAATCTCGGGAAATGCAGACAGCATAGGTGTTTCATCCATACCTTTGATATGGCGCCTTACGTAGTTGTCAGTAATCCGCATGACAACCGGTGACAGGGAAATAACGCCGATCAGGTTAGGGATTGCCATAAGCCCATTAAAGGTATCCGACAGATCCCATGCTAGATCCAGGCTCATAGTTGCACCAAAGAAGATAAATACGATAAATATTACACGATAAACAATGGTTGCCTTTGTTCCAAAAAGATATTCAAATGCCTTTGTTCCATAATGACTCCATCCCAGAACCGTAGAAAAGGCAAACAGAAGAATCGCAATTGCAATAAAAGCAGGACCTGCAGGGCCGAATACGGAAGCAAAGGCCTCGCCCACCAGGGCTGAACCCTCGGAAGTGCTTATAACAGCGCCGGTTTCCAAATCTACCAGGCCGGCGGTAAGCACAGTAAAGGCCGTGAGCGTACAGACAACCATAGTATCTGCAAATACTTCAAAGATACCCCACATGCCCTGTCGGACAGGTTCCTTTACATTAGAGCTGGAATGGACCATGACAGAAGAGCCAAGGCCAGCCTCATTAGAAAAGACACCTCGTTTCATACCCCAGGTGAGAGCAAGCTTTACACCAGAACCCACAAGGCCGCCGCCCACAGCTCTCAGACCAAAGGCGCCTTTAATAATAGCAGTAAATACAGCACCAGTCTGGCTGAAATTCATTCCCCATACAATCAGAGAACCAAGAATATAAAGGATAGCCATAAAGGGAACCAGTTTTTCCGCGACAGAAGCAATACGTTTAATCCCTCCGATTACTACAAGTCCTGCAATCACCATGAGAACAAGGCCGGTAATAGCATTGGGAATGCCGAAGGCTGAGTTCATATTGCCTGCGATGGAGTTGATCTGGCTCATATTACCAATACCAAAGGAGGCCAGCAGACAGAAACAGGAAAAAAGCACAGCCAGGATAGCACCTGCCTGTTTTAACCCAGCTTTTGCGCCCAGACCTTCCTTTAAATAATACATAGCACCGCCGCTCCACTCATCTGCAGAATTCTTACGGCGGTAATAAATGCCTAGGACATTTTCTGAATAGTTAGTCATCATTCCGAAAAACGCAACGATCCACATCCAGAAAATGGCTCCAGGACCACCAGCCGCCAAAGCAGAGGCAACCCCCACAATATTTCCAGTTCCGATTGTTGCAGCAAGGGCAGTACAGAGAGATTGGAACTGGGAAATAGATTTGTCCGTTTCATCTGTATGGCTGGTGATGTGCTTATCTGTAAAAATGCTGCCAAGGGTATGCTTTATCCAAAAGCCAATATGAGACAATTGGAATACCTTGGTTAAGCAGGTCATCAGAATACCTGTTCCTACCAAAAGAACCAGCATGGGAATGCCCCACACAAAATTATTGATTACACCATTTACATCTGCAATTGTCTGTAACATAGCGATACTCCTCATTTTTCTTATTTTCATACCATCAGAAATCCTCAGGATTTTGATACCATCAGTCCAGCAGTTCATAGTGATCCCAAAGCAGAACTTTCATATGTTAACGTGTTAATGCCTTTCTTGCAATATAAAAAGGTGAAGACAACCAATCTTCACCTTGCAAAACAACTAAAATAACAAAAACACCAGGCCCTATCCATGTTCACACATGTCTAAACAGCCAGTATATTGCGTATGTGCTATTGGTATCCACGCCCCTGTGAATATTCTGGAATACAGCCTTTGGATTTTTTATGGCTGTACAGTATGTATAAATTATAGAAAACCACAATTTAAGAGAAATGTCAAGTAAAATGTGAATCTTTCCAAAGTTAGTTGAAAACAATGCTTTTCCGAATTATATATATAGAGTAAAACTGCGGAAAAGAGGCTCCTTATGGATGAATTTATAAAGCTGCTTGATCCTGACCTGCATTACCTCAGACATGTAATTACTGACAAAGAACTGCTCATATAAGAAGTAAGAGGAAATCAAAGAAAAACATTAAATTTATTTCAAGATGCATATAAAAAGAGCACCTTTTTCTCAAAAAATGCTCTTTTCAATAGCGGAAGGGAGATTTGAACTCTCGACACCACGGGTATGAACCGTGTGCTCTGGCCAACTGAGCTATTCCGCCATAATATGAAATTTTTAACAATGCACTTAAGATATCACAATAGAGAAAAATTGTCAATCTCTTTTTTGAAAGAAAATGGGGCCTATAGGGCTCGAACCTATGACCCTCTGCTTGTAAGGCAGATGCTCTCCCAGCTGAGCTAAGACCCCATGCTCTCAGGCTTGTCCTTCTGATGTCTTAAACGCGACTGCTTTGTTAGTATAATAGGTATTGTCGAAATTGTCAATACTTTTTTGACAATATTTTATAGAAATTTTCTTTTCCCATACTTTTTCATTTCAGGATTTTATGGTATAATATCCAACAAAGCAATAAGCAGTGCAAAAAAGCGGCTGCAAAGCTGTGTTATGCTTGCATATAAGCAGATTTGCAGCTGCCTTTTTTCATAGGGCGTGAGCTGGAAGCTGAAAAGGATTACCTTATCTAGCTGATAACAGTGTAAGCGTACAAAGCAGTATAGAAGTATTTTACAAGTAAACCAGGAGGTTTTCCATGTATTATTTTATTGCAAATCCACATTCCGGGAATGGGCAGGGATATAAAATATGCAGACAAGTTGAAAGACGCTTAGGAAACGCCTGTGTGGAGTATGAACTGTTTCTTGTAACAGAAGCCGGTGAGGCAAGAGAGATTGTAAGACATTTGACAGAAGGGTGTAAGGAACCAAAGGTTATTGTAGCTATCGGGGGAAGCGGTACGGTAAACGAGGTTCTGGACGGCCTGTGCTTTAGTGGGCCGGTAACAATCGGATATATCCCTTCTGGCAGAGGCAATGACCTGGCAAGGAGTCTGAGGCTTTCCATGTCTGTAGGCCGGTGTATGAAAAAGATTTTATACCCCAAATATTATAAAATGCTGGATTATGGCGTTATTTCTTATGGAGATAATGGAGCCTTTCACAGAAGATTTGCTGTCAGCGCTGGTATCGGATTAGACGGAGTGGTATGCCACAGCCTTCTGCATCAGAAGGTAAAAAGGATATATTTGGGAAGAATAAATTATATTCTGATTGGGTTAAGGCAGCTTTTGACAGCCAGACCGGTAAAGGGGTATATTATATTGGATGGGGTACAGAAGGTAGAATTTAATCATATTTATTTCATTTCCGCCCATATCCATCCATATGAGGGAGGGGGCTTCCGTTTTGCCTCTCAGGCTAATTATACAGATGGAAAGCTTACTCTTTGCGTTGCCCATCATTCAGGAAAACGAAAGTTGCTTGCATTTCTGATTAATGCGTGGATGGGAAAGCAGAAAAAATACCGGGGAGTCAGAAATTTTGAATGCAGGGAGGTTGCAATCCATGTAGATAATCCTATGCCTGTACACGCAGACGGAGAAAGCTGTTTTGTGCAGACAGATATTCATCTGCGCTGCATCCAGCGAAAGCTGCGTATGATAGTATAGATTACAAGGTTCGGCGCTAAAGTGCTGAAGTGTGTGAAAACGGGGTCACGAAATAACGTCCCCGGCCCGCTGCCTAGCAGTGAGTCTGCGATTATAATATTAGGAGCATGAGAATGAGAATTGGACAGGGATATGATGTACACAGACTGGTGGAAGGAAGAAAATTGATTTTAGGCGGAGTAGAGATTCCTTATGAAAAAGGACTTCTTGGGCATTCAGATGCAGATGTGCTTGTCCATGCGGTTATGGATGCCCTTCTTGGAGCTGCTGCTCTAGGGGATATTGGAAAACTGTTTCCAGATACGGACGAAGCTTATAGAGGAATTTCCAGCATTGCCTTGTTAAAAAAGGTAGGAGAGATTTTAGATGAAAAGGGCTTTGTAATTGAAAATATAGACTCGACCGTAGTTGCACAGAGGCCTAAACTTTCCTCTTATCGGGAAGAAATGCAAAAAAATATGGCTGAGGCTTTGCATATTGATCTGTCTCAGGTGAGTATAAAGGCAACTACAGAAGAGGGGCTGGGGTTTACCGGCCAGGGAGAGGGGATTTCAGCTTATGCTATTACACTGTTGACGACAGCAGGAGATTATTGCTATTATGATAGAATGCAGGAAGAGGCCAAGGCATGCGCCTGTTGTAAGGGCTGCGACAGATAGGGACGAACAATAGATAGAGTCTCGTGAAGGCAATAGCCTGCATATGCAGACCGAGAACGAGAAAAAAGGATTTCTGAGACAGTGGATTCCGGCAGCATGAAAAGAAAAGAGGAGAAAAACTATGAAAATCTATAATACTCTGACGAGGAGAAAGGATGAATTTGTTCCATTGGAGCCGGGCAAGGTAAAGATGTATGTCTGCGGCCCTACTGTATATAACTTCATCCATATCGGCAATGCAAGGCCAATGATCGTATTTGACACAGTACGCCGTTATTTTGAATATAAGGGTTATGAGGTGAATTTTGTATCAAATTTTACAGATGTGGATGATAAAATCATTAAAAAGGCCATAGAAGAGGGCGTTTCTGCTGATGCCATATCCAGGCGGTATATTGCAGAGTGTAAAAAGGATATGGAGGGAATGAATGTGAGGCCGGCCACCAGGCATCCTTTGGCTACAGAGGAGATCGATGGCATGGTAGATATGATCCAGACTTTGATTGATAAGGGATGTGCCTATGAGGCAAAAGATGGAACCGTTTATTTCCGTACAAATTCATTTAAAGATTATGGAAAATTATCCCATAAAAACTTGGATGATCTACAGTCAGGCTTCCGGGAAATCAAGGTAACAGGCGAGGAAGGCAAGGAAGACGGGGCGGATTTTGTTCTTTGGAAGCCTAAAAAAGAGGGGGAGCCTTCTTGGGAGTCGCCTTGGTGCAGCGGACGTCCGGGATGGCATATTGAGTGTTCCGTTATGTCCAGAAAGTATTTAGGAGAACAGATTGATATCCATGCTGGCGGGGAAGATTTGATTTTTCCTCATCATGAAAATGAAATCGCCCAGAGCGAGGCAGCAAATGGGAAGGAATTTGCAAAATATTGGATGCACAATGGTTTTTTGAATATTGATAATAAAAAAATGTCTAAATCTCTTGGCAATTTTTTTACTGTAAGGGAAATCAGCGAGAAATATGACCTTCAGGTGCTGCGTTTCTTTATGCTCAGCGCTCATTACAGAAGCCCTTTGAATTTTAGTGCGGATTTGATGGAGGCTTCGAAAAATGGGCTTTTCCGTATCGTAAACGCAGTGGATAAGCTGAATGATCTGCTGAAAACGGCTCCTGACCTGGAGATGGCTGAAGAGGAAAGAGATAATGAGAAGGAACTTTCCACTCTAAAGGATAAATTTGAAGCGGCTATGGATGATGACTTCAACACAGCTGATGCCATTTCCGCAGTTTTTGAAATCGTAAAGCTGGGAAATTCCACAGCGAACGAGAAGAGTACGAAAGCTTATGTATCTCTGGTAAAGGAGATGATCATTAAACTCTGTGATGTTATGGGAATTATTGCTCAGAAGCAGGAAGAGATTCTGGATGATGAGATAGAGGGAATGATTGCGGCTAGACAGCAGGCAAGAAAGGAAAAGAATTTTGCTCTGGCAGATGAGATCAGGGGTAAGCTTCTGGAAAAAGGGATTATTCTGGAAGATACAAGAGAGGGTGTAAAATGGAAGAGAGCTTAACTGTCCGGCTGAAGGAGCTGCTGAAGCTGAAAGAAATGGATGCAGACAGCTATTCCCCCCTTGCCCTTGCTTATATCGGAGATGCAGCCTATGAGCTTCTTATCCGCACAAAGGTAATGAACCATGGGAATGTGCAGGTAAATAAGATGCATAAAAGAACAGCAGATCTGGTAAAGGCAGGAACCCAGGCCAGGCTTTACAAGCTGATAGAGGAAGAGCTGGCAGAGGAGGAAAGGGCTGTTTACCGCCGGGGACGGAATGCCAAGTCAGGAACCATGGCAAGGCATGCCACGGTGGCAGATTACCGGACAGCCACAGGCTTTGAAGCCTTAATGGGCTGGCTGTATCTGCGGGGAGATATTGAGAGGATGGCAGAGCTGACCGCAGCCGGTCTTTCAAAGGCAGGTATGCTGAGGGATGGAATGTCTTCAGTAGAAGGAAGAGAAAAGCCGGAGAATCATATGCAGGGGAGATAGATTATGAGATATGAGGAACAGACGATTGAAGGAAGAAATGCTGTGTTGGAAGCATACCGTTCTGGCAAGACCATAGATAAGCTGTTTGTGGCAGAGGGAGTCAGGGACGGCCCTGTACAGACCATACTCCGGGAAGCTAAGAAGCAGTCATCAATTGTACGTTTTGTTTCAAAAGATCGAATGGAACAGATGTCTGCTACAGGACATCACCAAGGAGTAATCGCCTATGCGGCTGCTTATGAATATGCTGAAGTAGAGGATATTTTAAAGCTGGCAGAGGAAAAAGGAGAGCCGCCGTTTCTATTTCTTCTGGATGGAATTGAAGATCCCCACAACCTAGGGGCGATCATCCGTACTGCTAATCTGGCAGGGGCTCATGGCGTGATTATACCCAAGAACAGGGCTGCTGGCCTTACAGCAGTCGTTGCGAGGACATCAGCAGGAGCCTTGAATTATACGCCAGTTGCAAAAGTAACAAATTTAGGAACGACGATTGAGGAATTAAAAAAGAAAGGACTTTGGTTTGTCTGTGCCGATATGAGAGGCGAAGTGATGTACCGTTTAAACCTTACAGGTCCAATTGGTCTGGTGATTGGCAGTGAGGGAGAAGGCGTAGGACGCCTGATAAAGGAAAAGTGTGATATGACGGCGGCAATACCCATGAAAGGGGAGATTGACTCCTTGAATGCTTCTGTGGCAGCAGGAGTCATGGCATATGAAATTGTTAGACAGCGCCTTCATGTATAAGCAGTTTATGGTATGGCTTACTTGTAATTACTGTGAAAGTGCCCTTTTCTGCACAGCAGAAAACGGAATTCAGGGATGTTAAATGCAAGGGATACTTTCATTCATGATGGTGCGTCAGCTTTGCGTATAAAGGTCTATATAAATGGGTTCTGGCATTAAAAAGGCTGTCAAGACATGCCATAATATTTTGCAGTTTTACAGGTAGTGGCTGTTTTCTGAGATGGCAGTTTGACATCTGAACTCTGAAAGAATAAAAAGATATGGAGGAATGAATCAATATGAAACTATTAAAAAAGATGATATCAATAGGTTTGTGTGTTGCTGTCTCAGCTTCCGTATTTGCATGGACTGGTGTTTCGTCAGAGGCTTCTTTAAAGACGAGGATACCGATAATGAGCAGCCTTGTTCCCACAGCTCCTGGGACGACTACTTATGGTAATGATAAAGTAACCATCGATGCTTCTAATATAAGTCAGGGCTATGTTATGATAAAATATAATGGCAGCGGCGGAAAGATTAAGGTACAGATTTCAAAGTCAGGCGGAGAAACTTATACTTATGACCTAAATGCTAGATCCGCATACGAAGTATTTCCATTTTCCGAAGGAAATGGTTCCTATATGGTAAAGGTATTTGAGAATGTATCTGGCAACCAGTACATGCAGGCAGCAAGCTCAAGTGTGAATGTAAGCCTTGCAGACCAATTTTTGCCATTTTTATATCCAAATCAGTATGTGAATTTTTCTGATTCCAGCCAGGCAGTAGGAATAGCCCGAAACCTTGCGGCATCCGCTCCCGCTCAGCTTGATATTGTAAAGAACATTTATAATTATGTGACAGATAATCTTACTTATGATACGGCAAAGGCGTCCTCTGTACAGTCAGGCTATCTTCCGAACATAGATCAGATTCTGGCAGTAAAAAAGGGAATCTGCTTTGATTACGCAGCCCTGATGACTGCTATGCTCCGGTCTCAGAATATCCCTACAAAGCTTATTGTAGGCTATACAGGAAGCATTTACCATGCGTGGGTAAGTGTTTATCTGGATAATATGGGCTGGGTAGATAATGTGATTTATTTCGACGGCCATGACTGGAAGCTTATGGATCCTACCTTTGCATCTTCTGGAGGAAAGAGCCAGGAAATCATGAACTATATTGGTAATGCATCGAATTATAAGGCAAAATATTCTTATTAATTGAAAGAAGAAAAGAAAGTTTAAAAAAGAGGCCGTCAGGCAGAGTGAAAAGCCGGACGGCCTTGCAGGGAGAAAAAGTATGTCAGATATTAAAAATAAAAAATATACATATCAGGAATTATCCGCTTTTTGCCTTCAGATTTCCATGCTTCTTAATGCAGCAGTCCCTCTTGATGAGGGGCTTTCCATTATGTCACAGGATGCAAAGGATGAGGGCGAGAAGAAAATGCTTTTATCAATGGCTGAGGGCTCAGAATTAGGACTTCCCTTTTTTCAAGTTTTGGAAGAAACAGGGGCGTTTCCGCCCTATGTCATCCGTATGGCAAGGTTAGGCCAGGAGACAGGCACCCTGGACGAGATGATGTCCTCTCTTGCGGATTATTACGACAAAGAGCATCATCTTTTGAGGAACATTAAAAATGCAGTCACCTATCCAATTATCATGGTATTTATGCTTTTTGCTGTACTTTTTGTATTGTTTGTGAAGGTTATGCCTATTTTTGAAAATGTATATCAGCAGCTTGGCGCACAGATTTCCCCAGCAGCCCAGTCTGCCATACATATGGGAGGGATTTTCAGTGGTGCGGCCCTTGTGGCTGGCGTAGTTTTAGTTCTTGTAACAGCAGTTGTATATCTCATGTCTTCTATGGGAATGAAGGTTCCTATAGCGGAAAAGGCAGTACGTTTTGTAAAAGGAAGAAGTAAAATTGCTGCTGCTGTAGCAAAACGCCGCTTGTCCTCAGTTATGTCCTTGGCCATCCGTTGTGGTATGGAGATGGAAAAGGGGCTGGAAATGGCAGCAGATTTAGTGGAAAATGAAGGAATCCAAGCTAAGATTATGACATGCCGTGATCTGATGGAAACAGGAAGCGACTGCTATCAGTCTATGAAAGAGGCTGAACTGTTTAGCGGTTTCCATATCCAGATGATTCAGGTAGGGCAGCGGAGCGGCCACCTGGATATGGTAATGGGAGAAATTTCGGAGAGCTACAGGGAACAGGCAGATGAAGCGATAGACGGAATTCTTGCGCGGTTTGAGCCGACTCTGGTTGCAATTCTGGCTGTGGCAGTAGGCTTTATTCTTCTGTCTGTTATGCTTCCTCTGGTTGGGATTCTGGCTGCAATCGGCTAGAAAGGAAGGAAGCTATGAAAAAAATCGGAAAAGAAAGATGGAAGGTCATTGGAGGCTATGCCATGTCACTGGCTGTATTTATTGCAGTGCTGGGACTTTTTGGGGCTGGCGCTCTGTTTTTTGCAAAGAAGGCAGATGCCAATGGAGCAGAGACCCTGAGGACCAGTATCAGCCACGGTTCTGTCCAATGCTATGCAATTGAGGGAAGATATCCGCCTAGCGTAGAATATCTGGAGGAAAACTATGGCATACAGATTGATCGGAAGCGATACAGCGTATTTTACAGTGGCTTTGCTTCCAATGTAATGCCAGATATAACGGTTGTAGAAATCCAGCAGGAAGAGTAAGGAGGATTGAAATGAAACAAACCAGTGCCCGGAAAGGGCAGGCAGTTAACATTTTATTTACCATGCTTCTCTTTCTGGTTTTCGTACTATGTGCCCTTTTTACTGTTCTGATCGGAGGAAAAGTATATGAAAATATTAACCGCAGGACAAATGAAAATTTTGCAGGCTGTACGGCTCTCCATTATGTGGCAAATAAGGTGCGGCAGAGTGACAAGCAGGGCCTGATCGATGTGATAGAGATTGAGGAGACTCCTGTGCTGGAAATCAGGCAGATTGCAGGAGAAGAGACTTATATAACCTGGATTTACTGCCAGGATGGATGGATTAAGGAGCTGTTTACCTTTGAGGATAGCGGCCTCGGGCTGGCGGATGGTCTTTTGATCACCGAATGCAGCGGCCTGAATATAGAAAAGGACGGCAGGCTGATAACAGTCACAACAGAAGGTGACGGAGGCAGCCGGATTATGCTGTCTGTAAGAAGCGGAGGTGCCTCAGGATGAACGATGAGACAGACAAGCGAATGAGGGGAATTAACAGGGATCAGGAAGAAACCATTAAAAAAAGCGGTCTGGGAACCTCTGTTTTTATGATGGAAATGATCATGGTAGTTTTCTTTTTCAGCCTTTGCGTTGCTGTATGCATTTTGGTTTTTGTAAAGGCAGACAGTATCAGCCGCCTTGCGGCAGATACCAATCAAGCAGTCACCAGGGCAGAAAGTATTGCCGAGATATTTAAGGCTGGCCAGATAGAGAATTATAGAAAATATCCGGAGACAGAAAAAGGAGAAGACCAGGGAGATGGTTCTTATGGCTTTGCGTGGAATCGGTCATGGGCATCCGTGGAGGCCGGTCAGGAGGAAAGACAGAACGGGACAGCGCAATTTTATGCAGATGTGGTTATCAGCAGGGAAGAAGAGGGAGCCGGCTTTATGGAAACAGCGGCAATAGAAATAAAGCGCTTAAATGACGGGAAAATTCTTTATGAGCTTACGGTTTCCTCCTGGTCTGATGTATAAGGGGGACAGAAAATGAAGACAAAGATGAATATAGGGGTATCATCCCTGATATTGATTTTTATTGTCCTGTGTCTAGTAACCTTTGGTCTTCTCTCTTTGAGCAGTGCAAGAAATGATCTGGTATTGGCTGAGCGGAATGGAGAAGCTGTTAGAGAGTTTTATAGGGCTGACCAGGAGGGCGAAAGATTTATTGCCATGGCAGATGGAAGGCTGAGAGAAGCAGCAAAGGGCAAAAATGTGTCCTCTCTTTCCTCTGCGCAGGTAGGAGAGGCGCTGGGCGAGTATTATGATAAAGAAGCGGAGATTATCCGTACAGATATCCCTATGGACCGGGGGCAGGCCCTTCGTATCGAGCTGGAGATAAAGCCAGACGAAGAGATAGGAGCATGGCTCAGCATTCAATCCTATTATGTATATAATCAGGAGGATTATGAGATTGACCAGTCCATGCCAGTATGGACCGGTGAATGAAAGAGAGGAGTATAGTTATGGAACATACGGCGCAGGAATTGCTTACAGTGGCAGTGGAGAACGGAGCAGCAGACATTTTTCTGATTCCAGGGCGTCCCTTTTCCTATAAAATTGGAGGAAAGATTGTCTGCCATAATGACGAAAAGATATTTCCCGGTGAAATGGATGGAATTATCAGACAAATTTATAAAATGGCAGGTGACAGGGATATTTCCAGGGCTACGGAGACAGGCGATGATGATTTCTCCTTTGCTGTTCCAGGAGTTTCCAGGTTCCGTGTCAGTGTATTGAAGCAGAGAGGCTCTTTAGGGGCGGTTATCCGCGTGGTAAATTTTGAACTGCCGAATTTTGAATCCCTTCATGTGCCCCGCACTATTATTGATGTTGCAAAGATGAATAAAGGGCTTGTCCTGGTGACAGGGCCAGCAGGAAGCGGAAAGAGCACAACGCTTGCCTGTGTGATTGATGAGATTAACAATACCAGAAACGCTCATGTGATTACTCTGGAAGACCCTATTGAATATCTTCACCGCCATAAACAGAGCGTTGTTACTCAGAGAGAGATTGCAACAGATACAGAGGACTATGTGTCAGGTCTTAGGGCGGCTTTAAGGCAGGCTCCTGATGTTGTACTCTTAGGAGAGATGCGTGATTACGAAACCATAAGGACTGCTATGACGGCAGCAGAGACAGGCCATCTCGTTATTTCCACTCTCCATACCGTAGGAGCAGCTAACACCATAGACCGTATTATTGATGCATTTCCGCCTAATCAGCAGCAGCAGATTCGGGCACAAATATCCATGGTGCTTCAGGCCGTCATATCTCAGCAGCTTGTTCCGACCGTGGACGGAGGCCTTCATCCGGCGTTTGAGATCATGTTTTTAAACAATGCAATCAGGAATATGATCCGGGAAGCTAAGATTCATCAGATTGACGGAACCATTGCCACCTCTCAGGGAGAGGGGATGATCTCCATGGACAACAGCCTGATTGCCCTATACCGTCAGGGAATTATCAGCAGAGAAAACGCTGTCATATATAGTGCGAATGGAGAATTGATGGAAAAGAAACTGAATAGGATGTGAAAGAAAGGAAAGGGTAAAGTCAAAGGGCTTTATCCTTTGACGCTTTATAGGCAGGCTATGGCCTGGAATACTTTCTATGGGCACAATCTGCATAAAAAAATCTTAATGGGATTCAGGTGTCAAAATATTCTGCCACTTTTCCCAGGCTGGTAGTTTTGGTACCTGAATCCTTAATGGTATAGTTCTTGTACTTATGACACAGAATAGTTATAGTGATCCAGAAGGGATTAAATAAATAGAGTAAATGCGGACTAACCAGCAGATGTATTTGAAAGCAGGAAAGAGGGATTAAAATGCGGATAGGAAAGAAAAAGGTTGCTTTGGTGGGAACTGGCATGGTTGGGATGAGCTATGCTTATGCGATGTTGAATCAGAATGTGTGTGATGAGCTGGTTTTGATCGATGTAAATAAGACACGTGCAGAAGGGGAAGCCATGGATTTGAATCATGGACTGGCCTTTTCCGGAGCAAATATGAATATCTATGCAGGGGATTACAGAGATTGCAGAGATGCAGATATTACAGCAATATGCGCTGGGGTAGCCCAGAAGCCAGGGGAAACAAGATTGGATCTGTTGAAACGAAACGGGGCTGTTTTCCGCTCCATCGTAGAGCCAGTAACCCAATCTGGATTTAACGGAATCTTTCTTGTGGCTACCAATCCAGTGGATATTATGACAAGAATTACCTGCGATCTGTCTGGATTTAATCCCAGAAGGGTGATTGGTACAGGCACAACTCTGGATACGGCTAGACTCCGTTATCTTTTGGGAGAATACCTTCAGGCAGATCCGAGAAATGTTCATGCATATGTAATAGGAGAACATGGAGACAGTGAGTTTGTGCCCTGGAGCCAGGCCATGCTTGCCACAAGACCGATTTTGGATTTGTGCAGAGAAAGCGGTGGAGAAATATGCGGAGAAAAGCTGGATGAGATTGCAACAGAGGTAAAGGAAGCAGCTTATAAGATTGTAGAGGCAAAAAGTGCTACCTATTATGGGATCGGCATGGCAATGCTGCGGATTACTAAGGCAATTCTGGGGGATGAACACAGTGTTCTGACCGTATCAGCGAACTTAAGAGGCGAATACGGTCAGAGAGATGTGTTTGCCGGAGCTCCCTGTATTATTACAAAGGACGGTGTACAGAGGGTGCTTTCGCTGACCTTGTCTGAAGAGGAAATGGAGCAGTTTCACATTTCCTGTAATATCCTTAGAGAGAGCTATGAGGGGATTCTGGATTGAGAATTTTAGGGCTGCTGCTTCCATCCTCTACAGTAAGAGCGCGGAAGGTATGGCCGGACCAAGTATTGCCAATTAGATAGGTGGTATAGCTTTTTCCGGCTATAATATCTGCCTGAAGGGTAAGAACCGGGGAAGCCCAGGTACAGGAGGCAGAAAAGGCTGCTGCAGGTATGACTGGAATTTCCCGATAAGTTTCCGAGCAGGTAAGGCTGGAAACCTGGAAGGTCCACAATCCTTCTTCTGCCTGCTTATAGGGAGAAACCGTGTTGTAGGCAATATTACGGAAAACAGATTCTCCGCCAGGAAGAAGGATGTCATAGAAGGAGCCAGAGGAGGACATATTCGCCGCCCGATAACAGCCATAGTTTTTATTAAGGCTGCTGCAGGGAATATCTGAGATCTGGGAAATGGTGATTCCTGTAGTTTCAGAATCGAGCACTACCATGGTAAAATGCTGTCCTGCTTTAAACGGGAGCGGCTTTCGAAATAAAGTAAGCCTGGGACCATAGGAATAATGAATCGAAACCTCGTGAAAACCATCAGGAACAGGATTGTAATTTCCAATTGTGCCAAATAGGCCGTTCTGGGAATAGATCGTATTATCAATAGCGATTGTCAGAGGGAAGGGAGTAGAGGCTGCAATCAGAAAACGTACCTCTCCATAGGAAAAGGCTTCCTCAGGCTGGGATGGCCATGAAGAGGATTGTTCATCTTCATTATCAAGAAGAAGGCCGGAAGCTTCAGGAGCTGCCGGAAGAGGAGGCAGAGCAGGCTCCTCTGTCCGGACAGAATTATTTTCAGCCATAAAGATACCTCAGGTAGTTTTACTTTACTTTATGATGAAAAAAAAGAAATGTTACAGAATCATCAGATCTTTTGGTTCATGATTTAAAATTTCGCAGCCATCCTTTGTTACAATTACCAGGTCTTCAATTCTCACGCCAGTGTCACCATTTACATAGATGCCAGGTTCAATGGAAAAGCACATGCCTTCTTGAATGCAGTCAGTATTAGCGCTGGAAACGTCGCCGGCCTCATGATCCTGCATGCCTATGGAGTGTCCCAGCCTGTGGGTGAACTCAGGGCCATATCCACCAGCTGTTATAATATCTCTAGCTGTTTTATCAATATCACAGAAACGCACTCCTGGCCGAATCATAGCTTCCGCTGCTAGGTTGGCCTCAAGGACCAGATGATAAATTTCTCTTTGCTTTTCAGAAGCGCTGCCAAAGAAAAAAGTGCGGGTCATATCGGAGCAGTAACGATTCTTCCTACAGCCCATATCAATAAGGACACAATCTCCCTTTTTTAACTTTGTAGGGCCTGGAGCATGATGACCGACAGCAGCATTAGGTCCAAAAGCGGCATGAGGAGAAAAGCTGACGCCCTCAGCACCCAGCTCTTTATAGGTGGAAAGAATGAAATCAGCAACCTCTATTTCTGTAATCCCTTCTTTCAATATAGAAGGAATACGCCTCATACAGGCATCATTGATAAAAGAAGCTAGCCGCATATGTTCCTGTTCCTTTTCATCCTTTAAAGCGCGGGCCTGGTCCACACATTGGGAAGCAACCTGATAGGAAGAGGCTCCCTGATAGCTGATTAAAGGCAGAAGAAAGCGGGCAGGAAAATCCTTATCAATTCCTAGAGGCCTGCTGTGATCAGTGACTGTACTGATTAGGCTGGCTCCATCCTCCCCATCAGAATACCAGATTTTTTCCACGCCCAGATCATCAGGGACAGTGAAAAGGGTATTTAAAAAGATTTTATGGCTGCCTGTATCCGAAAGATATAGAGCGAAAAGCCGTTCTAAAGGAAAATGATAATATCCGGTGAGATAGAAAATAGAATCTGGATCGCTGATAAGCATTTGAGGGATTCCATTTTCCTTCATGTGATTCAATACAATTGCAAGCCGTTGTTTATTCATAGGTATTTCCTCCTGAAAAATTTTATTTTCGCCAGAACTATATGGCTCTGACGGCCGCCAAAGGCAGCCTGTTATTGTCTGTTGAGAGACATTTAACTTTCATATGATTTTACAGTTGACAAATTACAGTTTTCATGATAATATATCCAAGGCTTGTGAAACATAAAGACAAGCTATGTATCTATTTATATGGTTCACATAGGTAAGCTGCTGTGGCTCAGTCGGTAGAGCGTCGCATTGGTAGTGCGGAGGTCACGGGTCCGATTCCCGTCAGCAGCTTTTGTTTAAGAGATGGGAGACCTTGATTTTTCAAGACTTTCCATTTTTTTTGTGTATCGGAGTGGGAGTTGACATAAGTCGACTGGCTGATACTGAAAATTCTTAACAGCATTAGCTGTTTGATTGTTAATCAATAAATGTTAGGGTATCCATTCCCATTCCGGAATGCTCGTAATCATCATAGGAATAATCTAATTGTAGTAACTGGTTTTCTCCAGCAAAAGGAGTTCCAGCTATTGAAAGGCCCATTGCTATTGCCATTACTTTCGATGTGATGTTTCTCTTCATTCTGTATGCACTCCTTTTCACATTGATTTTATTATAGCCTGCTTTGGAAAGGATTACAACTATCTGAAAAGCATAAGAATATATATTTTAATATATCTTATTTTCTATACGATATTGGTTACAATGGATCTTTTAATAAAGTGGCAGCTATATAGGTCAGGTTAAGATTATCATGTACGCAGAGCAGAGTCAGGAATCGAGATTAGAAATCAGGATAAATTTGTTATATTATTAACAAAAAATGAGGAAACCTCCTGGATAAATTCGTCAATTATTGAAAAAAATACATAAAAATACTGTATACAATGTAAAAAAAAGAATTGTGAATCACTTTGAATTATGATATACTGTACAGGATGGCAAAACCATGCGGGTTTTTGACCAAAGAGTAAAAGAATGTGAAAGAAAGAGGGTTAGTTAGATGGGATTGGCTACATTTATAGGCGGTATTCATCCTTATGAAGGAAAAGAACTGTCAGAGAGTAAGCCGGTGCAGGAATTGACTCCGACAAGCGGTGAGATGGTATTTCCCTTATCACAGCACATCGGCGCTCCTGCAAAGCCATTGGTAGCAAAGGGCGATTATGTCCTTGCAGGCCAGAAGATTGCAGAAGCGGGCGGCTTCATTTCTGCAAATGTTATCAGTTCTGCTTCAGGTACCGTAAAAATTATCGAGCCGAGAAGAGTTCCCAACGGGGCTATGGTGAACTCCATTGTGATTGACAATGACGGCGAGTACAAGGCCATAGAAGGTCTTGGCGACGACAGGGATTACACAAAGCTGTCCAAGCAGGAAATACGGGATATTGTGAAAGAGGCTGGAATTGTAGGTTTAGGCGGCGCTGGCTTCCCGACAAATGTAAAATTGACGCCAAAGGATGATTCTAAGATTGAATATGTCCTGGTAAACGGTGCGGAGTGCGAGCCTTATCTGACTTCCGACTACCGTATGATGCTGGAGGAACCGGAGAAGATTATCGGAGGCCTGAAGGTTATGCTTCAGCTTTTCGAAAATGCAAAAGGCATAATCGGCATTGAGAACAACAAGCCAGAAGCCATTGCAAAGCTTACAGAGATGGTAAAGGATGAGCCTAGGATTACAATATGTCCTCTTCTTACCAAGTACCCTCAGGGCGGTGAGCGTTCCCTGATTTATGCAATTACTGGAAGAAAGGTAAATTCCTCCATGCTTCCTGCAGATGCAGGCTGTGTAGTGGACAATATTGATACGGTTATTTCTATTTATATGGCTGTCTGCAAGAGCACACCTCTTATGAGGCGTATCGTAACCGTGACCGGCGATGCTGTCACAGATCCGAAGAACTTTAGTGTAAAGCTTGGCTCCAATTACCAGGATGTACTGGCAGCAGCAGGCGGTTTTAAGACGGAGCCAGAGAAGATCATTAACGGAGGTCCTATGATGGGGCAGGCCATGTTTGATCTGAATGTCCCGGTTATTAAGAACTCTTCCGCCCTTACCTGTCTGACAAAGGATGAAGTTTCGGCCAATGCTGAGACTCCCTGTATCCGTTGCGGCAAGTGTGTGGGCGTCTGTCCCAGCCATATCGTGCCTCAGATGATGATGGATGCAGCGGAGAGAAATGATTACGCCTTGTTTGAACGCCTGAATGGCATGGAATGTATGGAGTGCGGAAGTTGTACGTTCATCTGCCCGGCAAAGAGGCCTTTGACCCAGGCGTTCAAGGAGATGCGTAAGCAGGTTGCGGCAAACCGCAGAAAGAAAGCGTAAGAGGGGAGAAAAAGCATGAGTAAATTATTGAACGTATCATCATCCCCGCATGTGAGAAGTAAGGTTACAACACAGAGCATCATGTATGATGTGGCAATTGCAATGCTTCCTGCAACTGCGTATGGTGTATACAGATTTGGTTTAGGTGCATTAGTTACTATGATAGCAACTGTACTCGCATGTGTTGCCAGCGAGTATCTATATGAAAAGGGCATGAAAAAGCCGATTACGGTTTCTGACGGCAGTGCCCTTGTAACTGGAATGATTTTAGCCCTTAACATGCCTTGCGGACTTTTATTAAAGCAAGTGGATCAGGGGTATGTATACCAGTGGGGCAATGTATTGATTCCTATGCTGGGCGGCGTATTTGCCATTATTATTGTAAAGCAGCTTTACGGCGGTCTTGGACAGAACTGGATGAACCCAGCCTTGGCAGCAAGGTGTTTCCTCTTGATTTCCTTTGCAGGAAAGGTGAGCAATTTTGCAGATCCAAAGGCTCTTGATACCATGGCAGGGGCAACTCCTCTGGCTGTTATGAGGGCAGCAGAGGCAGGAGCAGACGCTGCTGCAGCTGTAGATATCCCAGCTCTTGTAGTGGGGAACATTACTGGTACATACGGTGAGACTTCTGTAATCGCTCTTTTGATCGGTGCAGTGTATCTTCTTGCCAGGAAAGTGATTAGTATTAAGATTCCGGCGGCCTATATCCTTACATTTGCAGTATTTACCTTTATTTTCGGCGGCTTCAATCCCGCATATGTGCTGGCACAGGTATGCGCTGGCGGCCTTATCTTCGGCGCGTTCTTTATGGCAACGGATTATGTTACAAGCCCGATTACACCAACAGGACAGCTTGTATTTGGTGTTGTACTGGGAGTCCTGACAGGCATTTTCCGTCTTTGGGGCGGTTCTGCAGAGGGAGTTTCCTATGCAATTATCATTTCCAATATCTTAGTGCCGATTATTGAAAAGTACACCCTTCCGAAAGCATTTGGAAAGGAGGGCAAGTAAGATGAAAAAAGGTGGATTTATGAAGGACGCCATCATCCTGTTTATCATTACGCTGGTGGCCGGCGTATGTTTGGGAGGCGTTTATCAGGTTACAAAAGGCCCGATTGAAAAGGCAAATAAGGATGCACAGTTAGCAGCCTATAGGCAAGTGCTTCCAGAGGCTGTAGATTTTGATGGTTCCAATATAACAGCGGCTGTTGAGAAAGCCACAGGAGATCTGGCAGGCATGACAGGCCAGTTTGGCAATGTATATATTGACAGTGCGGCTGAGGCAAAAGATAGAGATGGCAAAGGGATAGGTTATGTGGTAAATACCACATCCAAAGATGGTTTCGGCGGTGAGGTTAAGATTACTGTAGGCATTAAGGCAGATGGAACAGTCAATGGAATCGCATTTCTGTCCTTATCTGAGACACCTGGACTTGGTATGAACGCTCAGAAGGAGAGTTTTTACGGCCAGTTTACAGGAAAGAACCAGGAAGCCTTATCTGTAACAAAGGATGGCTCCGGCGCAGTTGATAATGATAAGATCAATGCGATGAGTGGTGCTACCATTACATCCAATGCAGTTACCAACGCAGTAAATGCGGCTCTTTACTTTGCCAAAAACTGCGTAGCACAGTAGGAGGTGGGATTGTTATGAATAAATATACAGAGCGCGTATATAACGGTATTATTAAAGAAAACCCAACCTTCGTCCTGATGTTAGGTATGTGTCCGACATTGGCTGTTACAACATCAGCCATCAATGGCCTGGGCATGGGTCTTTCTACAACAGTGGTTTTGATTTTCTCAAACCTGATTATTGCGGCTATGCGTAACATTATTCCGGACAGGGTAAGGATTCCGGCATTTATCGTTATTGTAGCCAGCCTTGTTACAGTGGTACAGCTTTTGATTCAGGGATTTGTTCCAAGCCTGTATGCATCCCTTGGCATTTATATCCCTCTGATTGTTGTAAACTGTATTATCCTGGGTCGTGCGGAGTCCTATGCTTCCAAGAATGATCCGATTTCTTCAGCCTTTGATGGCATCGGTATGGGACTAGGCTTTACTGTAGGCCTTACCTGTATCGGTATTGTCCGCGAGCTGTTAGGCTCTGGCGCTTTCTTTGGTACGGCCTTTATTCCGGAAGATTTTAATATTTCCATTTTTGTTCTAGCTCCTGGTGCTTTCTTTGTTCTGGCAGGCCTTACTGCTCTTCAGAACAAATTCAAGGCTCCTTCTGCTACCAATGGAGATGCTCCTAAGTCTGATCTGGTATGTGGTGGTAATTGCATGAACTGCTCTGGCGCTGCATGTAAGTCTAACCATGAAGCAATTGAAACATGGAGAGAAGAAGAAGCAAAGAAGGCGGCAGAAGCTAAGAAAGCAGCAGCAGAAAAGGCAGCAGCGGCCAAGAAAGCGGCAGCCGAGAAGGCAGCACAGGAACAGGCTTCCGGCACAGTAGACAACAAGGTTCAGGAATAGGAGGACAGATAGATGAAAGAATTATTATTAATTGCAATCGGCTCCGCCCTGGTAAATAATGTTGTATTAAGCCAGTTCTTAGGCCTTTGCCCTTTCTTGGGAGTTTCCAAAAAGGTGGAGACAGCAGCTGGTATGGGGGCAGCCGTAGTCTTTGTTATTACCATTGCGTCTGCTGTAACCTATGGAGTGTATGCGGCATTTTTAAGACCAGAGGGTCTTTTGAAAATAGACCTGACCTATTTGCAGACCATCGTGTTTATTTTGGTTATTGCGGCGCTGGTACAGTTTGTTGAGATGTTTTTAAAGAAAAACATGGTGTCATTGTATGAGTCCCTTGGTGTGTATCTTCCTTTGATTACTACTAACTGTGCCGTATTGGGCGTAGCTCTGACAAACGTACAGAAGGAATATAATTTCCTGGAAAGCGTAATTAACGGCGTAGGTATTTCCGTAGGTTTCACGATTGCTATTGTTTTACTGGCAGGTATCCGTGAAAAAATCGAATACAATGACGTTCCCCATACCTTTAAGGGTTCGCCGATTGTTTTAATTACCTCAGGTCTGATGGCGATTGCATTTTTCGGATTTTCCGGATTAATTTAAGGGAGGAGACGAAGGATGAATATTATGGCAATTGTGGCTGCAACAGCAGTCGTAGGTATAGTCGGTTTATTAATCGGCGTTTTGCTGGGTATCGCCAGTGAAAAGTTTAAAGTGGAAGTAGATGAAAAGGAAATCCTGGTCCGCGCAGAGCTGCCTGGCAATAACTGCGGCGGCTGCGGCTATGCAGGATGTGATGCATTGGCAAAAGCGATTGCTTTAGGCCAGGCAGACGTAGGCGCCTGTCCAGTAGGCGGAACTCCAGTAGCAGAGAAAATCGCTGCAATCATGGGAGTGGAAGCTGGAAGCGCTGACAAGAAGGTGGCTTTTGTAAAATGTAAGGGTACCTGTGATAAGACAAAGGTACAGTATAGCTATACTGGCATTGCTGACTGCCGTAAGGTTTCTGTAGTTCCTGGTGCAGGAGAGAAGGCCTGTTCCTATGGATGCATGGGCTATGGTTCCTGTGTAAAGGCCTGCCAGTTTGATGCCATCCATGTGGTAAATGGTGTGGCTGTGGTGGATAAAGAAAAGTGCGTTGCCTGTGGCAAATGTACGGAAGCATGTCCTCTTGGCCTGATTGAACTGGTGCCCTATAAGGCAGAGCATCTGGTACAGTGTAATTCTCATGATAAGGGCAAGGATGTTAAGGCAAAATGTGATAATGGATGTATTGCGTGTACCTTATGCACCAAACAGTGTGAATTTGATGCGATTCATATGGATAATAATCTTGCAGTGATTGATTATGAGAAGTGTACTAATTGCGGCAAGTGTGCAGCAAAGTGCCCGTCTAAGATTATCAAATAACAAGAACAGGAAATAGCAGAAGTTTAAAACAGCAGGGAAGCGCCGCAGGAGAGTTGGAGACAACAGGAAATGCGGCGCTTTCTTTTTTATCACATAGGGTTTGGGTATCAAAAGGGTTGAGAACGGAGAAGTGTCAGGATAATTTTATTGAATGTAAACACTTGTGCATACAAGCGATTGTCTGCAAGGGCCTTAGAATTTCCTGGATCCCAAACCGAAGAAATATTCATAATACTAGCCCTGGTCTGGCAGTTTTGACATTTGGCCCGGGAAATGCCTCAAAAGAGATGCCAATGGAAATATGCTGTATCGATATAGGAGAAAATGTTTATGAGAGCAGTATGCTTTGGAGATTCGAATACCTACGGATATGATGCCTGTTCCTTATTTGGAGACCGCCTGCCAAGAAAGGAGCGTTGGACGGATATTCTGGGAGATTTATCTGGCTGGGAAATCATCAATGAGGGGATGAATGGACGGGAAATTCCCACAGGATATTTCCTTCAAAGATTCTGGCAGATTCTGGAGGGATATGCACCAATCGATAAGTTGTTTCTTATGCTGGGTTCCAATGATATATTGAATGGTGGATATGGAGATTACCACAAGGTCAGCAAAAGGATGGAAGAATTGATACAATATATCCTGCATTCTAGAGAAGGGTCAAAATCTGTTTTCAGCAGATGTAGGGAAACAGCGGATATAACAATCGCTCAGCCTCAGATTATTTTGGCTTCCCCACCGCAGATGAGGATAGGACAGGAGGGAAGCCTGGGAAAGCAGATGGAGGCAGCTGCAGAAGCACTTCGAGAAGAATACTGCAGTCTGGCGAAGCAATATGGGCTTTTGTATATGGATGTGGGAGGGTGGAAAATCCCTTTGGCATATGACGGCGTGCACTTTACAGGAGATGGACATCGCCTGTTTGCTGAAAAGGTGTGGGAAACAGCTTGGGATAAAGTATAGCCTGTCACCCCTATTTACAAAAAAGTAGAAATAATTTGTGCCCGTTTTCGTCTGAAAGCCAACACTATATGTTTTACAGCAATTGCCCTTAAAAACGACAGTAATCTGTTTTTAAAAACTTTTCCAAATACCTCAAAGCATAAGAATAGGCCCGAACAAGGCCCATTCTTATACTTTTAACAGCACCTCAACCTGCTCATGACCCTGAACATTTTTCGGATGTCCACCGGCTTCTCCAAATGTTCATTCATTCCAGCGTCCTTTGACATTGCGACATCCTCTTCAAATGCGTTGGCCGACAGAGCTATGATGGGCACGGCTCTCGCGTCTACCCGGTCCATGCTGCGAATCACGCGAGCCGCCTCATATCCACTCATGACTGGCATCATCAAATCCATGAGTATGCAGTCAAAGGTTTCCGGATCAGATGACGCGAATGCATCTACGGCGGCTTTTCCGTCGCTGGCGGTCACCACCTCCGCACCCGCCTCCCGGAGCATGTACTCTACGATTTCACAGTTGATCTCGTTATCTTCTACCAGAAGGACCCGCATTCCAGCAATATTGCTCCGTAAATTCTGCTCCTCCTCCACAGGCTGCGCCCGCCGCACCTCATCGACTCGAATAGGCAGGGTGATCTGAACCACACTTCCCTTGCCGATCTGGCTGTCTACCTCAACGGTCCCTTTCATCTGGTCTACCAGTTTCTTCACGATGGACATACCAAGCCCGACACCATTATAGTGAGTCCTTGCACCTTGGTGTTCCTGGGTGAACGGCTCAAAAATATGCTTTTTGAAGTCCTCCCCGATACCAATCCCCGTATCTTCGATTACAAACCGGTAGTTTGCAGTTCCGTTCTGGCAGGCAATCTCCTTTACCTGAACAAATACGGAACCATGAGGGCGGTTATATTTAAGAGCGTTGTCGATCACATTCATCAGAATCTGCTTCAAGTGCAATGGATTTCCGATCACTCTGCTATGCCGCAGGCCGATCTCCTCCACCGTCAGACGGATTCCCCTCTCCTCCGCCTGGGATGACAGAATTGTGATGCAATTTTCCAATATATCATGGAGGTCGAAGGGCTCCTCCACTGCTGTTGGCCTTCCACTCTCCAGCTTGCTGACCTGAAGGACGTCGTTCACAAGAGACAGCAGATGTTCTGTTGATACACGGATTTTCTTCCGACATTCCTGCTGCTGTTCCAAGTCATTCTGACTGTTCTCCATGATGGTCAGCATTCCCAGAATCCCGTTGATGGGCGTACGAAGGTCATGGGACATATGGGAAAGGAATTCACTTTTTGCGGAATTCGCCCGTCCTACCCTTTCCAGCAGCTCCATGATGGACTGCTCCTGTTTCTTCCTCGTTACCATGGTCTCCGTAATGTCCTGATGGTATCCATTCAGACAGGCGCCTGGTTTTTTAAATGTTTTATCTGGCACACCGCCGCAGCGGACATAGATTTTTCCCAGCTCTGGATGATTCCAGGGATAAATGACCTCAGAACGTCCAGTTGCCAATATCTCCAGCACCGCTTCCTGTACCATATCCACATAGTTCGGTTCAATATTTTTAAACCAGCGTTGATAGCACTCTTCCGGCTCAATGTCATCCGGTACACCCAGGAGAATTCGCATGGTCCGGTCTGCATACATCCTCGGCGGGCAGCCTTCTTCCAGCTCAATCGTCCAGATACCGGTCCTGGCTCCCTCCAGAATGTCCTCCAGGCTCTGCCTTGCCTCCAGCTTGTATTTCTCCTCTTGCTCTACCACGGCATTGATATCACGCTGGGCAAAAATCGCACAGTGCGATTCCTCTGTTTTCTCCGTGGCAGAAAAATGAATCTCCAAGTGTTTCAGCCCAGAGAAACTATCTTTCACCTGGTACCGGACAGAGAACTTCTTCTTTGTCCTGAGCTGAGCAAGGACATAATCTTTTTTCGTTACAGCACGGAGCCGTTCCTGGTCCCTGGGAACCACATACCAGGAAATATACCGATTCATAGCTGTCTGGTAGCCGTCCTTAAAATTGACAGCCCAATCCATGCTCATCCGTTCGCTGTCCCTGTATATCTCGCATTCGCCTGTGTCGAAGTTCACCTGATAGATGCCCAGGTAGTCTACGCTGAGGGCATGGAGAACATTATAGCTCCGCTTTTGAAGCTCACGGACCAGGTTGCGCCGCTTCAGAGAAGATACGATAAAGTATGCCGCAGTCTGGAGCATATTCGATGCGTATTCCAGAGACTTCACAGGGGGATTGTCTACGCCATAAAAGCCGATAAGTGTTTTGCCATCATAAAGGGGAACCACCACAAGAGAATGGATACTCTGACGCTTCAAGGTCTCATACTGAAGGGGGTCAGTTTTCCTGATATCTTCTAAACTCTCAATAACGATATGCTTGCTAATGCTGAACTTCCGATACCAGCTTGCACATACCTCTGGGGGAACATTTTGAAGATTCTCCTTTTCTGGCGCCACTCCGTCAGCCGTCCACTCATAGGTGTTGTCATCGCCGCCAGACTCATTCCGCTCAAATATATAAGTCCGTTCCCCATTCAACGCTTTTCCCAGGTGCTCTAGCAGTACCTTTAGCGACTGATCCGGGGTCTCTTCCAGCAGGGCAACACGGAGTCCTTCATTGATGACGGTCTCCAGATTCTGAACGCTCCGCATATCATTGTGCTGTTCACGGCCCTCGATGGCCGGAGCGCCTTCACCGGCCCGCTCAAAAAGCTCTTTTGAATAATCCATACGCCTGCCCTCCATATAGACCGCTTTCCGGCCATAGTCACTGCAACCACGAATTCCAGCAGGAAAAGGTTCCTCCCCAGAAAGCTCTATTTCGAAATAGCGGTATAGCTTGCCTTGTTCCTGTAGCTTTGCCGCTAAAATCAGAAAAGTCTGTGTCATAATACCATATGCCCCTAATCACGTCAATATAAAAACTGCTCCCTGACGCCTTATAGCTCTTTTTCGGGGCAGGATACCAGCACTGGTGTTGCTGTGTCTTGTTCCGTTAGGGGCTGTCAGCAGAATAGAGGACTGACCAGACTCTGAGCTATACTGAAGGAGAAGTCCGTCACACCTCTGTCTATTAACACGATAATCTGAACCGCCGGAACTTCTTTCAGCAGAACACAGCCTTAGACGGTTTCCCTATACTTCCAAGGGAAACTTTTTGGCCGATGACCAGTAAATGCACAGACTATTTCTCTCATTTCAGTTGTTCTCCCTAACAGATAGATATTCCACATTATAGCAAAAAATATTCGGTATGTCTATTATCGCAGGCTATTATTTCTGCATTTTCACATACACCATTCTGATAAGAAGGCGAGATGAGGAGGTACAATTTAATAATAGTATTTACAGCGCTTGAATCAGTTCTTCACCAAATAGGAGAAGAACTAAGAGCAAAGGTGAACTATGTTCAAAAAGACTTTGAAAATGTCCTGAAATTCCCGATTTGCGAGGATTCCAGGACATCCAATATTTTTATATCCTACTTTAAAAATGATTTTTATGTGTGATAGGAATTGTTCAATAATTGATTTTTTCAGGAAACAGGGATAAAGTTTATTTACCTAAAATCTCCTTTAAAGCAGCTAGCAGACGATCTGCATTATACTCTGTGGCATTATAGCCCATCAGGCCGATACGGATGATCTTGCCTGCCAGAGGGCCGAGGCCGCTGCTGACTTCAATGTGATATTTGTTCAGAAGCTGGGCCCTTAAATCTGCTTCATCCACACCATCAGGAACCACAACTGCATTTAATTCAGGAAGACGGTATTCTGGAGCTGCCAGCATCTTCATGCCTAATTCATCAAGTCCCTTTACCAGATGTTCATGGACTGCTTTATGCCTTGCAAAAGCTTGCTCCATCCCTTCCTCCAGAATGTTGTAAATGGATTGATACAGGGCATACATCATGCTGATGGGTGCAGTATGATGATAGACTCTTTTGCTTCCGCCCCAATACTGAGTCAAAAGATTCATGTCCAGATACCAGTTGGGAACCCTGGATTTACGAGTGCGGATTACTTCCATGGCAGCTTTGGAGAAGGTGATAGGAGAAGCGCCAGGAGGACAGGAAAGGCATTTCTGGGAGCCGCTGTAACAGATATCAGCCTTCCATTTATCCACCTCTACAGGGATACCGCCTAAACTGGTTACTGCGTCTACAAGATAGAGGCTTCCTGCTTCATGCACCAATTGTCCTATCTCATATACTGGATTACATACGCCAGTAGAGGTTTCTGCATGTACGATGGCAACGAGCTTATAATGATCTGCTGCAAGAAGCTCCTTTACCCGATCTATCTGCACAGGAGTTCCCCACTCAAATTCCTCTTTTGTGACAATAGCTCCCAGGCGGGCTGCCACATCAGCCATACGGTTGCCAAATACTCCGTTTTCCAGGATCAGCACTTTGTCACCAGGTTCTACTGTGTTGACAAAAGCAGCCTCCATACCAGAAGAACCTGTACCGGACAAAGGCACAGTAACTTCGTTTTCTGTTTGCATAAGCTGACGCAGACCTTTTTTGATTTCATCCATAATTTCAATGAAATATGGATCAAGATGGCCCAGCATAGTTTGGGAAAGTGCCCGATAGGTGGAGGGAGCCACGCCGCTTGGACCTGCCCCCAGCAATAAAGTGCTTTGAATGTCGTCCAGATAATTCTTTTTCATGATTTTTCATTCTCCTCTGAAATTTGTGTTGTAGCAGAGCTCCGCCTGTCAAAGCGGTGCAAGGTCTATCCATATAAAAGATGTGTTTGCACGCCCTAACATATGGATTTTGGACGGACTAAGGTATCTATGCCCATAAGACCTACGCTGCTTATGGAGACCTTTGTCCTTCCTCCCATAGATGGCAGATGCTATACAGGTCCAGAGCCTTCCATAGAATGGATAGCAGCCCATCCCCCTGATATAGCACTGCACAAGGATACTATGTTAAGCCAAATGAATAGAAAAGAGCAGTCCCTATAAAAGAGCTGCTCTTGAAAAATTTGTATGAATACCAAAAACCGGCGAAGATAACAAAAATCTCTTCCCCACCAGTTATGGACCACTGCATCTATAAAAACAGGTGCAGGATACCTTCATAAAAACAGCTCTGTCCTTTTGCCTGAGAGATTTGTGCATTTGCACTTGCACCTTCGGCACCCTTTTTCAGGGATTCTCCAGAGTTCCATCTGCATACAGTCCTTTCCCACGGGGAAACCTGAGAGTTTTACTCCTTCGGTGGGCAGATAATCCATGCCGCTTTCCTGTAAGCTTCATTTGGCTGATATTTAATTGCGTAAATCAGTATAACGCAGGTTTTTTTATTTTGCAAGTACTTTCTTTAGTTTCCCTTGCAGGTATTTCACTTTTTTTCATAAGAATCGAAATCAAAGATCAGGAGGCCTACATGCTTTCTTGCCAGACTGGCAGCTAGATGGTTATCGGATTGGCAGATGGCATCAAAGATTTTCTGATGCTCTTCCCTCATACGGCTGCGCTTGCTGGCACTGAAATCCCACAAGCTGTTCTTTGCCAGGCTGGAGACAGAGAAATGATTGATACGGTTACGATCATTTACGACCTGCATATAAGCCTGAAGAAGATACTGATTTTTAGAGGCAATGTAGGTCATATGATGAAATTTATGGTCTGCTTCCATAAATGCCTGGGGATTATCAGAATCTCCGTCCATAAGATAGGTATGAAGCCTTTCTAGATCCTCTTTTGTCCGTCGGGAAGCAGCTAAGGAAGCAGCAATAGGGTCAACGAAACGGCGGAATTCATGGAGCTGGGTGTACTGAGCTCTGGTGATAGGAGTGACTCTTAAGATACGTCCCTTCCGTTGGACCAGGTTTTCAGCGTAGAGCGCATCCAAAGCATTACGGATCGTAGTCCGGCTTACACAAAAACGCTCTGCCAGGTCGATTTCCTTCATAGGCGCTCCTGGTTCCAGCTTGCAGGTAATAATTTTTTTCCACAGAATATCATGTACTATGGAATGGACAGGAAGGAAAGGATTTTCAGCCTGTTGTTTCTCCAGTTCTTCTCGCCAAGTATTTGGCTTATTTATTGCTATGTTCCTATCTGAATCAATATCCATCATTTCCACCACCCCGTGTTTTTTATCATTATAACAACAGAGAAAATGATTGTAAATATATTTGCCAGCTCACGTTTTGCTGTTTTAGGAGGTTCCAAGATAAACGTAGTTTTTGGATCCTTACCCTTTGGAAAGGATGCAGGAGTCGCAAATTTGCTAAAGCAGATATCTTCGAATGAAAAATGCAATTTATAAGAAATGTGTTGTTTTTAAGCCATAACAGATATGTTATGCTCTAAAAATAGAACAATGTATCTGGCTTTGGGTTTAAAAGAAACATAAAAAGAAAAGATCTGCTACATTAGGGACATAGATTTGGGCAGGGGCTGGATATGAAACAAGCAGGAAAGAAAGCATTGAGAGGGGGAAAGTAATCTGTCTCAGGAGATGGGCCTCTGGAATCATAGAATCTATATCAAGGATTACCATCTGTATTTGTCCGCTTTGCATTCCCATCATAAAAAGCGGCCTTCTGCAATTGATATAATAAGTATACCATACAGAAGGCCATTTTTCTTTAGTTTGTCAACTGGTCCAAGATAGTCTGTAAAATATTCATAAGACTACTATGCACGAAAACGTAAGAAAAAGAAACCCCTAATTCCCCCATGAATGGGGGCTGGAGGGGAAGTGTCGAAAACATTTTTTAATTTTTAGTTCTTGGTGTTATTATAGAACGCTGCTTTGGTTTGCTTCCTAAACCGCCGCGTTGGGACAAACCAAAATCACCTGAGGACATATGATATAGTAAGCCGGCTGGAAACAAATAGAAGGAGTGATGATATGTATTATGATTCAATGGCTTCCGGCTGCGGAGGAAATTCGAATTGCTGTGGAAGCCCCGGGTGTGGGGGAAATATAAACTGTGGAAGTAATCAGAACTGCACAAATAACCAGAACTGTGGTAATAGAGGATGCTCCAGGCCGAATTCCTGCTGCTGCAGAGGTCCTCAGGGTCCTGCCGGCCCGACGGGAGCGACAGGTCCAGCTGGCCCAGACGGCCGCTCTGCTCCAGCGCCTGTGCTGCATGCGTTGATGGCAGTTAGTGATTCAGCGCAGGCTCCGGGAAGGAATGGGCTCATTTACTTTACAGATTCTTTGTTTATCAAGGGCACGGATATTGTGCATCCTGTGAATACCGGTAGGTTTTCCCTGAAACATTTTGTAAAGGACTTTTTAATCAAATTCACAGAAAATTTACATTTCAGGGCAAAAAAATAAGGCCGGGAACCTGTTTTTAGATTCCCGGCCTAGGTCTTACTATGCCGTCTGTTCTGCTTTTAGTTTTTTCACTTCGTCAAGTGGAAGTCCTGCGTATTCCGCAATTTTTTCAAGTGTTAAAATCCCATCTGCCAACATTCTCTTTGCGGAATTGATTGCTCCCTCTTTCAATGTCTGATTCCTCATATCTTCCATAGCCCGGCACATAATCTCAATTCCCTCCTTGCTCTCTTTGAAAAATCTCACCCTGTCCGCCAGTGTCCCATAATACATATCCGCTGCGTCTGTGCAGGAGAAGTCATGCATTAACTTCCCGATTGGCGTATCGCTGCGGTAAGCGCCATTTACATACAGTATGTGCGAACCGTCCTCAAATCTTTCCCCGGTTCCTAAAAAGCACCGCTCAACCGGATAGAGCGGCAGCCCTTTTCCCATTACGTCATTCTCCGTGATAAAGATTACCCACGTTTCCGGAAGCTTATCGAAGTCCTCACCTTTCTTCAAAAGGTTTGCGTCCATCATGCTGCTGTTGTACCTGGCTCTTTTTCTCCCTGCTCCTTTGTCGGAACGCTGTACTTCCACATTCAATTTTACCCCTGTGCTGTCCGTAGCCAGGATATCCAGCCTCACTGAACGGTTCAGCAGGTTTTCCACAAATACCTAAGTGCGGACGTCCAGCACCTTTAAATCCGGCTTTTCCAGCACAATCTGCAATACCAGTTCTATGCTTGCCGTATCTCCCTCAAAACACTTTGTGAGGAAATCATCATCAAGCAGGCGAAAGCCTCTTAGCCTTTGTAAATCTTCCTGATGTTTCTGGTCTATCTGTTCCGTCACTGTCAATCTTCCCACCTGCTTTCCCTTCTGTTTTCGTATTTCCATACTACCATAACCCTCCCGATTTTACAAGCACATGGCTATTTGTGTAGTGTATCCATTTCTTTCCGGTCAAGCAATTCACATATGATATATCGAAAATTTTTTAATTTTCCTACAACTGGTTGATATTAACTTTCTAATAGTATAAAATAATAATTCATCCACCAATAGCTACTGTAGGAGAAAAAATATGGATAATTCAGTCACTAGCCAACCAACTCATGAGCGCATTTCTCAAATAGAGATGGAAAAACGTCTCAAGGAAGCCGGCAAACAAGAACAATTTTATTCTATTGCTTTATTTGATATATTAGGATTCTCCAATTATGTCACCACGCACGGTAATCAAACAATTTTAGAATTATATAACAAATTGCTTGATATAGTTTATACGCCTGATATTAGCAAGGCTGTTCCTATACGAATGAGTGATGACTGGAAAGAGGGACAATATATTGCCAATGCAAATGGACACGTTAATGTTTGTCATTTTAGTGACACATTTATAATTTATGTTCATTACCTTTGCCGCAGAGAGGCATATTGGCTGGCAACTCCCAAATATGAACCTTACCCTTTATTGTTGGGAGAAAAAGATACTCCCTATTGTCCCATTTTTTATCAAGAACATCAAATCTATGTATCGTTCTTACAGACTTGTATGGACTTTTTTTGCCAATCAATTATTGCGGGGATTCCTTTGCGTGGTTGCGTTTCTTCTGGCTTCGCATTGATGGATTCCAACAAATCAATATATTTTGGCACTCCCTTAGTAGAGGCTGCAAGAGGTGAGCCTGCACGTAAAGCATTAGGAATTTCTTTCGGTAAAAGTTTCAATAACCATCACCCGGTATATAATGACTACTTTATTCCGTTTTGGGATTTCATCAAAACCAATGATCCTAAATCAAAATTTATTAGTCCAATGGTTTTGGATTGGCCAAGGTATTGGAGAATCTCACCTGATTTTAAAGATTTTTCATTTGTTGAGTACATAAAAAAAATGAATACCAATCCTAATTTTTCTGAATATTATGATAATGCAATTAGCTTTTTTGATTTTTCTAATGAACATAAAAACTGGTATGAAGAAATAAATAGGGATGGCATTAGCGATATTACCGATTATTATAAAAAGACAGAAGAATGGTTTAAATCTGTTACATAACTTTGCATATTGTGAAATGAGCCGGAAATCAACAGAATATTTCCGGCTCATAAATTGTAATTTCTTCACATCTGCCGTATCTCATTTTTCAGCATACGCTTGATTTTGTCGCTCATGGTTTCCCTGCTGGTCTTGCTGAAATGAATCCTCACA
>JBCLQJ010000008.1:0-174520 GCA_041223545.1 Lachnospiraceae bacterium 62-35
TCGTACATAGGTCGTATTAATACTGGCTGCCCCGGATGTATATTTACTTATATTGACTAAATCGCCATTTAACTGAGTATATAAATCCATCAACACCTTCCCCTGTGCTGCTGAAAGCGGCCGATTTGCAGCGCTCGATGTACAGTTATTTACTATACTGCCAATCGTACATACCCCAGTATACCAGTTTTTAAAATCTTCCGTGAACTTTTTCATTTTTCCCCATAATACCTTGGGGGATTCACCTGCTGCAGGTACTGGAAAAGAAGCGGCGGCGGCTTCAAACTTAGATACCTTAGTATTAGCAACATCTCCATTCATGATATCTATTTTATCTGTTTTCAAAGAATCCAGACATTTCTGTACCTTTCCAAATAGGCCGCTGACCTTCCCTTCTTCTAAAATCGGATATCGATCAGCCGTTGCAGGTACCTCTATCCTGGATACTGTATCGGAAATATTTCCATTATCACTTGTAACCTTGCTATGGTTCAAATCATCGATGCTTTCCTGTAGTTCTATAATATCCTGTATCGTAGCAGTGCCTGCTGGGTTCACGTTTACTGATATTTCGTCTGCCTGTGATACAGCTAAGAAAATATTATATAAAAATGAAGAAGGAGCAATGCCATTATAGACTGGCATAAGATCTGGTGTTTCTGCCTGTGATACAGAAAACAAGATTTCCCTATCTCCAATCATAATATATAGTCCAATATTCTGTATCAGATATTCTGTTAATACTGCTTTATTCTCAAAAAGTGTCCGCACAGAAATGGTCGATTCGTTCATGATCTGTACATTGGACGGAATGATCTCCTGTTTAATATCCTGAAGTTCCGTTAGCTTTCTAAAATCAGTTCCAGTCGGATATGTATAATCAGAAATTCTGGCATGAGAAAATCGAATCACTTCATTTCCTGCCATTGCCTGAGCCAGGGCAGCCTCGCCCTGTTCTGTAATAATTGCTTTTTTATATACTCCCATGAAATTCCTCCTACTGCAATATATTTATGGTTAATGTACCTGATAAGCAGGCTGCTATCTATCTTAAATCTTCTGTATCAATGCTCCTGTCATGACTTCTGCCGCATAGATATTATCAGATATATAATTTGTCACCTGCTGATTGGATACTATCTCAAGATGGGCCGGCACTACATCCAGAATAAGGTCATATAACAAGTCTACTGCTCCATATCTATCAGATGTAATTGATATCTCGGCCCTGCAGGCAGCCGGATCAATCGATAAGGTATAATCCTGTCCAAAAAGCTCTGTCAGCCTGTCTTCCAAAAACTCAATGGAAAAGGGAACAATTGTATTGAATTTCTGGAGAATCCTCTGTCTGCGGTATTCTAAAGTCTCCCATGGAGAGGCAGTAATCCCAAATTGTAATTCATACATTTTTACGGTCTCTTCATCGCAGGTCTGTATATAAATGTTATCCCATACTTGGTTAATGTTTTTTTCAAGCTCATTTAAGACCGTTCCATATGCTTCCATAAGCTCCTGGAATTCCAGGACAGGACGGAAGTACTGAGGGAGGATTGGCATAAGGTTAACTGCCATTGATAATCACCGTCCCCAGGGAGGGAATCTGCTGCAGGGCAGATGTCTCCGTTAAGATTAGGTCATCTTCTGACCCATTAATCGTAACATCCGTAACATTGATGATATCTGGAATGGTAAGTATGGCTGCCACAATGTGGGATACATATACCGTCACAATGTATTCAATTTTCTGGCTCTTGACAGCACTTCCCCAGGTCTGACATACGGTTTGCAGATATTCCTTGATTTTCTCTTCTATTTTTTTCTGATACATTTCCAGTCCAGCTTGTACCTTTGCTGCAAACTGAATCTTACAGGAAATGTTCAGCGTCAGATTCTCAGCTGTTGTAATCGTAACAGCTGCTCCTATGGGTGCCATACCATAACCGCTTGCAGATGGCTTTCCTGTCCCGTTTTCTAGCGGACATATAATATTCTGTACCTTCTCCACCAAACCATCGGAAGCTGGCGTTAACTGGCTGCTTAAGATACTGCACAGGACTGTCCCTCCCCCTTTCCAGGCCGGGTACACCTGCACTGCGCCTACTCCTTCTATCGATAATATCTCATTTCTATAGGAGGCAATATTTCCTCCAAAGTTTGCGGTTTCAAATGACTGGAGATATCTTTCTCTTAATGCATTGTCGGTTTCTTCCTCAGTTCCCGGAATCATAACAGCTCCAATAGACGCTGTAGTCAAGCCTGCCACTGCAGTTATAGGAAGGATACTTCCCGTATATGAGTTTCCAATCATACCAGCTGTCCTGCATGTCATTTGGTATATATGTTTTTCTCCTTCCTGTGATATCATATCTCCAGAGATAAATATGACTGAATCTGCCCCATTAATAGTTTTAAACGCAGAGCCTGCAGGAATCGGGATATTAAAACTTCCCTGACGCACTGCAAAAGTTGCTGCTTTACGGACAATCCCACGTCCTTGTGTAATATTGTCAAGAGACTGTCCAACTGCCGTATTGATGCCAGAATTCCTCTGTACCTGGTCAAGAAGCATGTACATTCCTTCCAGATACCAGGCTCCTGGCCCGATTGCGGTTTGTATCATACTTCCCTGCCTCTTATCCACATCATCTGAAACCTGGGAAAGCATAGCTCTCTGAATATCTGCCTGTGTGTATTTACTAAAGTCAATCATACTATCACCTCCTCTGAAATAGTCCCGAATACTGTCCGTATGTGAAATGACACTGTCATAGAGCCATCTCCATTATCTGAAAAATCATAATTATCCACTGATAGTATCCTGTCATCGATTGAAAAGGCATCTTCAATACGCCTGGGAAGCTCACTTATTATATAATCGTATTCCTCCCCTGCCAGATCCTCTAACTCGCTGCCAAAATTGCTGTTATAAATCTGCCAGCGAAAACGTTCATTCTGTAAAATTATCTCTATCGCCTGCCGCATAGCCTCCAGACCGGAATTCATGCCGGAAATCTGTCTGGAAGACCAGTCAATGATATAAGTATTAGTCGGGCAGTCCTTATACTGCAGGGATGTATTCAGTCCTGCGCCTTCTGGTAATATTGTCATATATAACCTCCTATTGTGCTTTCGACAGCACGATATAACGATTTCCCTTAGAAACTCTCAGCATAATCACTTTATCGCCAGCAGACAGTCCCTCGTTGACAAGGACTGTCCCACCGCTTCCACCTTGTACATTCACTCTTCTAGCTGTCACAGCTGCTGTTAAAATCAGAGCCGTGGAGGGGATTGGCTGTATGGAACCATCTACCTGAATTGATAATGGAGCTGTGCTTACTACTGTTCCAAATGCCACATCCGCAGGTTTTTGTGCATTCTGGTTCTGCTGCGAAATACTGTTTAAAATATCAATCAATTCACTCAAGTGTCAGCCCTCCTCCCAGCTGCCTGAAATCCTTTACTTCAATACTCATCGTATGGCTGTCTCCTGCAAAGGAATGTGTCACCTTTTCGGCCAGGAGCAGCCGTGACATGGATAACTCTCTGACTGTCCCAATCTGGACTGGTACTACCATTCCTGCCCGCAGTCTGGGAACTCCCACTGACTCCAGGTCTAACGTCTGCAGAACACGGTTATAATATTGGAGATATTGTTTGCACATCTCGTCAATCTGTGCTTCGTTCAAATTTTCGTTAACCTCATGGTAATACTGTAAAAGCCCCCATTTTTGAATCTTATCTGTATCTTCATGGACATAGGTATCTGTCCGGCCTGATTCCTTATTCTTACGTACCAGCTTCACCCGATTATAGGTGTCACTATCAATATCCCTTTTATAAGTATAATCGGTCAGCATACTTTTCTCTCCGATCAGGATATTATGATACATATTTTTTGCCTCCTTCAGAGTAAGAGCCCCATTATCATCATAAAACACATAGATTTTCTGCGTCTGGATGATTGTCTGGGAAAGGGCATCAAAGATAATATCCAGACAGCTTTCATTTTCTTTCAGCAGACAAGGGAATGCATACCCTGGTTCCTCCAGCGTTCCACATACCAGTCCAAAGTCTGAGGCAATCCGCTGTATGATCTGAGGCAGAGTCATATTTTCAAATATGTAACTGGCATTCGCTTTCAGATACCGGAGCTGGTCATAGGCAGTATAGGATACCTCACCATCCTGGTTCCGCTCTGCTGTAAAGACATAGCCTCTAAACATCCTTACTCCATCCACTATTAGTTCCACCAAACTGCCTTCTGTTAATTCGATCCCACCTCTTTCCAAACATGTAAAGCTAAGCTTTGCCGGAGAATCAAATCTGTTTGTGGTAAGCTTTGCACTGGCAGTAACGTCCGAATAATCCCTGATTACTGTCTGCACCGCACCTCCTGGAGCCGGGCCTGTGGTCTGTACTTGTAATAAAAACCTCAATCAATCACCCCACAATCTGAAGCTGTCCCTCTTGAATCCATCCATAGGAACCAATACATATGGGATAGGCTGCTCCTGAGACAATTCGGGTAACTGTTGTATTCAGATTATTTGCTGTTCCAAACGGCTTTGCACCTGTACTGCTGTACCAGTACTTTCCATTTGCAATCACTGCTGCCCCTACTCGCATGACCGGTGTTTCCACTGCCCTTTCTGTCTCCGCTGAAGCCTCTGCCTGTGTCCCATCTGCCGTTGGTTCTGTAATAATGTTTATCACCTTTGGGCTGTAATCCCGATACTCTTTTAAGGTAATGGAATAATACATATCTCCTGGCTCTCCGCCTTTATCCTTAGTCCGGAATTCACTGATAATACAGCGAATATTTGTATCATATAAGCCGGACCGGCTGATGATAAGCCGTCCTGCTTCTTTTGTCTCCATAGCCTCTTTAATCCTTTTTACATAGGTTTCCGGCCTTTCTGCTCCTCGGTCTACATATGGGTCTGAGAAGGAGGCTGGGAAAAAACTTTCCCAGCTGATTTCCCTAAGCCCCGGCTTTCCTGGCATTACAATCTGACCGATTCCCAGCACATCATATTCCTTATGATCAGACGGATATCTAATTTCTAATTCTTCCGGATTCACTGGGATTTTTAACTTCTCCCCGAATTTCAGATAGATAGAAACCCCGCTTTTTAACTTTGACATCACTCTTTTCCTCCTATCCATGGGATACTGCTGTATGGCTGGAAGCCTGTTCAATTAAAAGGACCTTCAGCTTGTCTGCAATATCCTTTGCAGTCAGATTCTTTGCCGCACTTTCCGGAATGGATACGGAAATCTGCGGAGCCAGGGTCTGAAGCTCAATGTTATTCATATAACGCTGTTCTGCCAAATCACGGTAGAGTTTCACGTCCTCATCAGACAATTTAATGTCCTCTTCTACCCTTCCAACCTTTTCAACATTTCCTACTCTGCCAATATTGCCTGGTCTTTGTCCTCTCAGTCCAGAAAAGCTGACGGTGTCTCCAGCAGCCTCTTTGAAAGTGTTCCAATCAAAATTCAAAGCACCTGGATTATTTCCATTGCTGTTTCCTGCTCCGGCTCCTTTGGCAATGTCTGTTATCAAATTCGTTGTTATATTACCCATAAAATTGCTTTCGCTTCCGAACCCTTTTACTGTCCTATCCAGATTAAAATTTTGATTATCCATTATATTTCCAATCACTCTGCCTGCTGTGCTGCCCTTTACTATATCCTCCTGGAACTTATTGGGATCCATACGTTTGATTTTAATTTCATTTTCCCTCACCTCATTGTCCCATTTCTCCCGCCATGCAGACATCTGGCTGGAAATATTGCTTCCCAGCAGGGCATCGATCATACTAGCTGCTGACTCTACGGTTCTTATGATCCAATCTATCAGGCCATGGAACAGATTTTCAATTGCTATTACTGGATCGCGAAATACATTGGCAAGAAATTCTGAAAAAACAGCAAACAAATTCCACCAATGAGCCACCACCATATGAATATAGGAATATAATCCGCCAAGAACTCCTCCTGCTATTGCTCCCATTGTTGCCCAGGAAACTCCTGCCTGTTTTAACGTAAAGATTAATCCTGCCACCCATGCTCCGATGGCAATGATAGCAGCTGCCACTGGGGACAGGGAGAAGGCAGCTGCTGCACTGGCTATAGAGATGGCTGCCATGGCCGCAGCGATTCCAAACAATACTGGATATACATAATCCCAGTTTTCCACTGCCCATTCAGCTCCCTGCACCAGCAGATCCACAGTGACAGAAGCAACCTCCGAAAGTACTTGAAGCCCGGATATTATCCCAGATATAACTTGATTCCCAGCATCACTGTTCAAAAAATCATTGATCTTTTCTCCTACTTCCTCAAACTCCTGGAAGGCATATGTCCTGATCTGGTTCGCAGCCTGTTGGAAGGTCTTTGGCATTTCGTTGAAGGAACGAGAAATTTCCTGATGGGAAGAGAGCATCGCTTTCTTCACTGTGTCTGCCGTTACCTCCCCTTCTTCTGCATATTTCTTGAGAGAGCCAGGTTTCCATCCCATATATTTTTCAATATTGCTGCCAATTCCTGGAGCTGCTGCAAGGATAGTATCCAGTTCACCTGCCTTAAATGTCCCGGACATCATTCCTTGAGTGAGCCCTTGCATCGCATCTTCCGCCTGCTTTGCGCCGGCGCCTTCCACAGCGAACTGCATATTCACAGCTTCCATAAAGGTAACAAGCTCATCATTACTGCGGAATGCATTTCCAGCATTCCGCATCATCATTGCAATCGTATCTGCAGTATCATCATAAACGGAACGTGTCTTAACCGCAGACTGAAAAATTCTCTCCTGCAGCTGCCTGAACTCCTCTTCACTCTCAGTCAACATCCTAAGCCTTGTATGTGTCTGGGCTGCTGCATCGGAAAATTCTATCAGGCTTTTGGAAACGCTTTCTCCCCATTTTGCCATTTGACGAAAAGGCTTTAAAAATTCTTTTATATTGCCAAGCTCTTTTTTGATATCTATCTTGTCATCTGTCATACTGTTCTTTTTGTTCTCTTTCTTATCGTTTTTGCCATCTCCCACTACTTACTTTTCGCCTCCTTTGCCTCTTTCCGTATCAGCTCCCACATAAAAAGTTTTTCGGGCAGCGGTCGATTGACTGTTTCAAAGGGAAATACACCATGATTACAAAGCATATACTGCGCAAGCCTGGAATCCAGTGTATTTCCTTCTGCTAGTTTTTTGCTTCTTCCTCCAGCTCTTCCTGCTCCTTTTCCTCTGTGACAAAATCATTTAAAAGATTGATTTCTCTTACCAGTTTTTGGTATTCCCCGGAAGAAAGCATTCTTCCGGGAACATCTGCAGGATCAACGGTCTTATAATATTCACAAAGCTCTGCTGCTTTAAAGTTAGGCTCTACTGTACAGGCAACTACCAGGAGGTTTCCATATACTGTCTCATCCAGTTCCTTAACTGTCCTTCCATTTATCTTACTCTTTTTTATTGCCTGTCGAATCAGCTTAGCATTTGTCTCCTGGTCTATTACGCGGACAACAAAAGGTACTGGATTTCCATCCTCATCTTTAAAACGTTCTGATATGATAACCTCCTTTGTCTCATTCATAACAGGAGGCTGCAAAAACGCCTTAATATCTGCCATATATGTACTCCCTTCTCTATCCAAGCTGGGCCGGATCGTTAAAATAGTTTAAGACTTCCAGGTTTGTAAAGGAAAATGATACTTCCATTTCCAGAAATTCTGCATCTGCATCCAGCATGGCAATCGGAAGTTTCTGGAGTTTCATATTGTACAATACCACAGTCTGAGTTCCTATGCTGGTAGATGGGTCGTCATTGGTAATCTGTACGGTGAAATAGGGCAGCTTCCCTGTTTTCAAATATTCTGAAAGCAGCTTTAGGAAATCCGGCGTACCATAGTAGATGGTCATAGTTCCTGTAAGAGATACGCCTGTTGTCTTTTTCTGTACCAGCGTCGTTCCTACAACCTTAAAATCACTCTCCTGAAACTCTGCATCTGCCTGAAATTTTTTCAGGCCGAACATCTCTCGATTCTCTCCATTAATTGTCATAAACCCTGTTCCTGATTTTCCATTCAGGGCATCCCGTTCTAATAAAAATGCCATATTCTACCTCCTTATTCTTCTGTCGTTCCGGCTGATACTGTTACTGTCATATAGATTTTTTCAATGCTGTCCACTGGCTGAAGGGCTGCGTGAATCATGACTGAATCTACGGAAGAGCCAGCAGATACTTCCACATCTTCTGCTGTAAAATTCTGAATTCCATGATTCGCCTGCATTTCATTCAAATATCCAATGATCCATCCTCTTAACAAGTTTCTTCCTGTCTCGTTGTTATCTGCCTTTCCGATATAATAAAGACTAAACTGCCTGTATACATCATTACAGAACTGATGGATCACGCGGATCACACGGTTTTTAGAAAATTCCCTTCCCTTATCTACAGGAAAGCTTGTCAGAGTATTAATGTCTGTGCACACCTTAACGGTTCCAAACATATCCATAAAGCATATCTGTCCAGAATTAATCGCTGCCTCTGCTTCTGCATCTGTCAGCTTAGGAAATGCCTCTGCTGCGTTTGGATATCTGGCATAGGTCAGGGACTCATTATAGAGCGCTCCTGCCTCTGCTCCTCCCAGCCACCAGGTGGCCTGCTGAGGTGTAATTACAGTGCCATCAGCCATCTTTACACCGTTATTTACTGCGATGACAAATTCGCTGTTGCACTCGGCGGCAGCGGCTCCTGACATGACTGCCTGACACTTCCTCCCCTGGCCGTCTGACAGGCGTTTCACAAATGCGGCAATTGCCTGAATCGTTGTACTGTCTGTTCCATCATATACAATAATATCAAATTGATATGGTTCAATCGCTGTCAAAAAAGCTGCATAATCAGCCGCTGCCACTACAGGATCTACTCCACCTGTCAGAACGGTTCCCGCTGTTTTTGAAAATTCACCAGAACCGCTAAATCCTACCCAGGCATTTGCTTTCAGTTCACTGACAGATGTGACTGCCTGCTCATCTGCAACAGCTCCATCAATTATTGTACTGATATCATAAACACCCTCCAAATCAGGGTTTTCTTGAACAACAATCGAAATATCATTTCCCCTGATTCCCTCATATAGAGCTGTAACGGTTAATCCTCCAATAGAAGCGGCAGCTTTTTCCCCGCCTATACCTGCTGGACGGTAGAGAAGAATTTTTACCGGGCCGTGGGTGACATCACTGCCCTTCATCATCTCGCGTAAAAATAATGCCTTCTCGTTTGTAATGTCATAGCCAATATAGGGCTTTAAATCTGTACCTGGTACAATTTCCTGTACCACTCCTGCCTGACCCCATGAAAGTGGTTCTGCAATGGCTGCAACCCCCTTTGTCCCTACGTTAGCGGCTGTACTTCCCTGTGATCTTACATTAATGTAAACACCTGGAAGCACTTTGTTTGTACTGGTCCATGTTCCTCCTGCCATAATTTATTTTCCTCCTTTTAAAATTTTATCTAAGGCTTCTTTTGCCTCTGATATCGTATACTCTTTCTCAGTCAGAATTACTTTAGCAAAATCTGGCTGATACTCAGACAACCTCCTGCTTTTCAAAAGCTTTGTTACAGGATATCGCTTTTCATCTTCATCTCTTTTCCAATCTCTAATTGCTTTCTCATTGTTTGATACTGGCATTATTTCCCTCCAATTCTTTCATTAAATTCTCTTTTTCTACAAGACTCATCCTGTTTTTTATGTGGAATTGATAGTGAAGTTCCTCATTTTCTATCCGCCACTGTCTTTCATAGCTTCGTATCAGTGCTGTACTTTCCCCATCTGAATAGGGAATAAGCTCTAAAACTTCATCAAGGCAATCAATGATATCCGTAATTTCTTCTTCCCCACTCGCAGAACCATGCTGCTGGACAAATACAATTTCCATACACAGATTACAGAACAAACGATTTCCGATCTGATTTTCAAGTGTGGATGATATCAAAGAGAGAATGAAACAGGGGTAAGTCATCTCCTGCCTGTTTAGGATGGTATATACTGGATAGGCAGGATATCTTTCCTGCAGAAGCTTGGAAAGGCTTTTCATAATGTTTTGTGAAGAAAAGATCATTTGCTCACCTCCTTCCATATGAGTTCTTTAATACATTCAAATTACCGCCTCCCTTATCAATCAATAATATTTTCATAAATAAATAGTTGCAATTGATTCGGAAATGTGATATATTCCAACTAAGCCTTTATGGGTACGGCCAGTGTATTGCTATGAATGAACGTATCCGGCATATTTAGTATCCTTGATCCAAATCGATTATGAAATCAGTTTTATTTTTCTTACTTTTAATTATGATTTCATAACCATGGTTTTACTATATCACTGAAATCATAATTAGTCAAGTACTTATATTTATGATTTCATTATTATTTTTTTCAAAGAGGTGCTCTTATGTACGAAATATTTGTGAAACTGCTTGAAAAATATGGAGTTACCGCCTATAAGGTATCAAAAGCTACTGGTATTGCTGGCTCTACTTTTACAGATTGGAAGAATGGAAGAAGCGTGCCAAAACAAGACAAATTACAAAAAATTGCAGACTACTTTGGAGTAACCCTTGATTATCTGGCAACGGGAAAAGAAACATCAGAAAAAAAAGAGACCACACTTACTTCAAAGGATGAGCGCGATATCGCAAAAGACTTAGATAGAATTATAAATGAAATTCAAAGAGATGAAGATGGGCCGCTCTATTATAATGGGGTAGAGATTGATGAAGCTTCCATCAGCCTCCTCCAAAATGCGATAGAGTATGCTCTCCGAGAGACCAAAAAAGAAAATAAAGCAAAATACAATCCTCACAAAAATAAAAGCAGGTGATGTCATTTGGAAAATATGATGCAGAAAGCCAAACGGTTAATCCGGTATTATGAACGCATGACTGGAAGCCGTGATCCTGTTACAATTGCTGATTATGCAGGAATAAGAATTGCTGTCCTTCCTCTTGGCAGTATAGCTGGAAATTACAAATTGATAAAACGCAAACGATGGATTTTTGTAAATAGCAGCATTCCTGATAACAGTCCTTTTTTTCGTGTGGTTATTGCACACGAGCTTGGACACGCCTTGCTTCATCGAAAGGAAAATTGCGCCTTCATTAAAAGCCGGACCTTGCTCCTTACCTCTGGAATTGAACGTGAAGCAAATCAGTTTGCGGCCTGTCTGCTTATCACAGACGATATGCTTCGCGACTATGCCGGACATACGCAAGAGCAGTTTTGTAATTGCACCGGCTATCCCAAAGAACTGATCGAATTAAGGCTAAAAGATGCCTAGGTTTAGAATATGGGACAAATTGTAATACGAGGCAGACGCGGCGTTTCTCTATCCCATAACTGGGAGAACAGGAACGTCGCTTTTTTTATGCGGCACACCATTTCTTCTGCCTGTATAACGGGCCTTAAACGCAGGACAGGTACAGACCCCTACACTGAAAATGCTGGTTGAGAAGGGCGAAGCAATCTCCCATTTCAAGAAAGAAACATACTGTCATTGCAGCTTTAACACTAACGACTGATACAACAACCCCAGCAAGAGAAAGAACTAACACCATAATCGTTTTAAAATAAGTTTTCTCTTGTTCTAAGAATATTAGGGAATGAGTGCGTCCATGGCCATCTTTAGCTTGCCCTTCTAGCTTGTCTCCGTTTTCTCCGCTTGGTACTCCGCATAGCTCTTTCCCTTGCTGCCCTTGCCGGGGACGACGATGGAAAACCCCTTATCCCGGCATAGCTTGTCGCTCATATTTCGTATGCCGTAATGTGTCCGTTTATCCATAATCTTGACATGGCGTTGTCATGGTTATTGTAATATAATCAAGCTATGGAGGTGATGAGTTGCAAGAAAGCAAACTGTTTAGAATTCTGTATTACCTTATGTCCTCAATAAAGCCTTTTTTTCAGATAGGGAAAAGTTGGAGATATTATCCAGCTTGCAAAGTCTATCAGCCGTTCAAGATCCAGAGGCAGAGACCGTTTTGAACAAACTTAGTGCAATTTTTCAAATCGGTTTAACTGATTGGATTGATGTAGATTTTTCACGTTGGGGTAGTGTTGCGGAAAACGAAAAAGGAGAATAAAGATATGAATATTAAAAAAGAGCTTGAAACGAAAGTAGGTATAGCAAACGGTATAGATCTAAATAACATTGATATTGATCCGCTTACGATTAAGGCAATTATGATAAATGAAGTCGTCCCCTCTGACCCCTTACAGGATTTTTATGGAACCCCAGACGCTGATTATCTGAAAACAACGATTCCTCTTTTGCAAGGGGCGGGAACAGAGGTTACTTCTATACAAGACATATTGCAAATGGGTATCTATATCACAAATGCCGTAAAAACCCCAAAGACAGAATATGCCATTGATAAAAGAAGTATTGAAAACAGTTTGCCTTATTTAGAAGCAGAACTTTCTTTATTCCCCAATATAAAGGTTATTATGCTTATGGGTGATGTTGCAAAAAAAGCCTTTAACATGATTACGAAAAAGTCAACAAAGAAAAATGTTATTCCTGCCGTTTCCACCTATAAATTGCGGAATAGCGAAATCTATTATAAGGGTATTCGAGTAATGCCGTCATATATAATGACAGGGGGAAACATCTTAATTGAAAAGTCAAAAGTAACAATGGCGACCGAGGACATTGCAACTATGTTAGAAATAATCAAGTAAAACCCCTATAAAGATTTTGAGGGGCTGTTGCACTAAGAAAAACATACACAAGATTTAGTGGGATTTAATTCCAAAACAATACTATATCTTGTATACTCAATCCTTATTGCGACACCCCCTTCTTTTTATAATTGGAGAAAAAATTTTAAGAGGCAGATCAAGACTAAAAATGCCGGAAAAGCCCGGAAATACGGGCTATGCCGGCATATAAGAACCTCTAAAGAGATAATCTAAATTCACCAATAATTTTTTTAATCCTCTGGTTTTTCAAATACCAAACTTCCTGGAAAAGCTGTTAAAGCAGCTGATTTCATGCTCCGGTTTTCTCAGTTTCTGCCCTCACTGCTGCTGCTCCGACTGCAAGAATTGTCCAAAATGCCGGTGTTACAGCAGGTAGATCGATATTTACCACTGCTTGTCCACAGTAGCAAGCGACTGCAAAAACACATGCCATTACTGCAGGGGACTTTCTAGCTGTCCTTACCATCCAGGTTATCGCTGAAGTCAAAAACAACATATACACGGTCAATCCAATGGAGCCGATTGTTACAAGATACTGGAGATAGGCATTATGCACGCTATCATAGATAACTCCCAGCTCTTCATACATTTTTGCAGCAGTGGAACCTGTATATCTCGTCGTTAAAATTCCAAAGGTATCTGGGCCATATCCAAAAAGCTTATGCATAAGAGGGAATCGATCATACAGCTCCATAGCGAACCTCCAGGCAAATCCCCTGTCTGTCCCCCAGCTGTCATTAAAAATCACATAGTTTGACAATGCCCCATATCTTGCACTATTCCCAGCTACATTCGCATCATAAAGCACTCCTAGAATCACAGCAATTACTGAGATCACAAAACCTCCCCACAGCCTTCTCGGCCATTTTCCCACATGGCAGGTCTGGCTTTTCTTTCTTTCCCACCAATAGATACCTGCTGCCATAAGCCATAATGCTGCTGCTATCGCCGTAGTTCCTGAAAAATACCCTAACATACGGGCAGGTCCTCCAAGCCCGATTACTTGGCCCCGATCCGGACCTTTCATCGCCATATCCACAAATCCTAGTACCCGTATCACTGTAAACAGAGCAGCCAGCAGCAGCACATATCTTCGAATTCCCTTTTTTGTTCCAAACGCATAAAATGGGAGGAATCCAAACACTACTGCCAAAGTCAGATAAATATTATCACTCTGCCCTGTAATTCCAGCTGTCAAAAAAATAATGGTGCAGATATAATACCACGCTGCTTTTTTTGTCGTATCTGCCATGGTATACAAGACTGCTGCCACTCCTATAGGAAGAGCTGCAAAAGCGGTATAGGTATTAATATTTCCAAATGTAGAGGTAAATATATCAGAGGCACCCCAAGCTAACCCTTTCTTAAAGCCCATCACATCCAGCCTGAAATAATCTGTAATTCCAAACAAGCATACCAGCAATGAAGAGACCAAAAACGCCTCCAAATACCATTGCTTAAACCGAAGAAGCCGCCCGATCAGAAGTACGCTTACACCGTACACCAGCAAAAGGAAAGTCCCAGAATACCGCCCTTCATTTCCCCATACAGACTCGTAAAAATACTCTGACTGCAGGGCAGAAATAACAGCTGCAAGCATAAAGCATATCAAAGCTCCCTCATACAATGTAAAGTTATTTTTCCAGTTTTTAGGAGTCAACCTTGTAAAGTAAGCCTTCACATGGTTTCCTCTATATTCCAAAAAATCAATAAATGCAAAAACCAAGGCCAGGATCAGAACCAGACCCAGGGCAATCAGAACACATAAATAATAAAAACGGTATTTTGCCCGTAAAATATTTGCATAACGGTCTTCCACATAGATCGGGAAAACAAACAGCAAGGCCAGAGCCAGGATCCCAGCAATTCTGGACATAAGGCGGTTAATTTCTGATCTTAAATCGCTCTCTTTCTTTTCCATTCTGTAAACTCCATTCTTCTTATCTGTTCTTTCCGCTCCATATCAGCCATACCAGAAGTAAAAACAGTCCGACTGGAGAAAGGAGTACGGAAACCAAACCGCCTAATATGGCGGATAAAAGCACAATTACAGAAATGATGATCAGAATTCCTGCCAGCTTCCAGTACCATTTATTCAAATCATATACATGAAAGCCTCTATAACCTGAAGCCTCTCCAAAGGAATTATATTCGTCTCCTCCTGTGGCATTTCCATAGAAAGGCTCCTGTGACGAACCGCGGCTGCCAGCGCCTGAATCATCCCGGCTGCTCCTTCCCCGGCCAGCTCCTTCGCCGGATCCTTCCCTATAGAAGCCGCTTCCTGTGCCTCCCTCTCCGCCAGCCTCGGCTGCATCAATGATTGTCCTGGCAATCAGTCTGGGGCCGCCCAGCTCATCCATAATCTCTTCCTCAGTCCGGCCTTTTGCCAACTGGCTAGAAATATAATTGTCATAATATCTGATATTTTCCTGTATGATATGCTGAGGTACTGCATTTGACAGCGCAGCACCAAGCGTCTGTAGAAACTCTTCTTTGTTCATCTAATTCTCCCTTTTCTCCTGGAGCCGCTGAAAATACTGCCGCAAATATCAATATACTTCTCCATGTTCCACACATGGGCAGCGTCCATCTATCATCTGCAGATTTCCAAACTGTGCCAAATTCTGCCAGAAGCAGTCTTTTCCCAATCGTCAGACAACTCCCTTGTAATGACCTTATCATATCATACGTTTCCAGATTAATCCATTAAGAAATCCTAAAGTTTTCTATAAGACTCCTGAACAATAGTCTCTAGTCTGCTGCCCTTTCAGCCCTTTTCTTTCAGTGTGCCAGCCCGATAGGCAGCCACTAATTCCTTTAAATCTGCAATTCTGTCTGCAATCTCCCTTCCCAGATCTGTATCTGACACACGTACCCTATTTGGCATCTTTTCTGTAATATATACCTTAGGCGTGTTTTCTCTATCTGGGTCAAAGGGCTTATGCTCTGCCAAAGCCAGGTGCTTAGAATTATATATTAAAGTATATCCTGCAATTCCAGTTTTACTCTGATAAGCTTTGGAAAGCCCGCCATCAATAATATACAGCCTTCCTCCTGCCTTTACCGGCCTTTCTCCATCTTTAATCTTTACTGGAACATGGCCATTGATAATATGAGCGTTTTCTCTGGGCAAGCCGAACTCATCCAAAATCCGTCCGCAGTGCTTTTCCTCTACACTCAGACGGTAATAAGGATTCATAGTTTCCTTATGGGTTGACTTATCTGCAATAAAATAATGTTCAAAGGTAGCCATACGGTCCTTTCCGAATACCGGGGACTTGGCGCCGCACCACAGATACCACATAAAGTCTCTTGCATTTTCCTTTTCCTCTGAACCATCTGGAAGGAAATACGCCTTTTTCACCTGACGCTCAATGGCATCCAATAGGTTCTTTCCTGTCTGTCTCCTTCCCTCCAGTTCCATACCTTCAAAGCTTCCATCCTCCCTCATGGGAATACAGCCATGGTACAGAAGATTGGAATTATAACACTTATACATTCCTCCATGGGTATAGAGGAAATTAATATGGCGATGGAGCAACTCACTGTGGCGGAATGACATTACAAGGGTATGCAATAGCTCCCCTTCTTCCTTTGTAAGCTCCAAGGGATTTTTCGGGTCAATGGTGGGAAAGGCCGTGTCTGTCAGAGGATAAATTTTTCCGCTGACAGTCACAGTCCCTTTCTCATAATCTACAGCTTCCAGCAGCCTCCGGTCCTCCATCTCATACTCCGGATGGCGTTTTATAATCTGTCCCTCCACCTTAAACTGAATGATAGCAATGGCTTTGTGCATTTTAGCAGCCAGGCCTGGATCGACTGCATCATAAATATTCTCATCTAGAATCTTAGGAGCAAACTTCTCACAACTATCATCCTTATACACACGGGCAGCAAACATGGACAGAGGCCTTAGGTTGATGCCATACCCATCCTCCAATACATCAAAGCTGTTGTAGCTGATGGCAATACGTAAGACATTGCATACACAGGCTGGATTCCCTGTAGCTGCTCCCATCCAGGAAATGTCATGATTTCCCCATTGAACATCCACATCATGGAAATTCATCAGTTCCTTCATAATAATATCAGCCCTGGGGCCTCTATCAAAAATATCTCCGATAATATGCAGACTATCAATCGTCAAATTTTGGATCAGCTCACACAGAGCGATAATAAATTTATCTGCCACATCAATATCTGTAATGGAGTGGATGATCTCGCTGTAATATACATCCTTATTATTATCATGATAATCAACATGGATTAACTCATCTATAATGTATGCAAATTCCTGGGGCATTTTTTTACGGACCTTAGAACGTGTGTATTTAGAAGAAACTAGACGGCATATCTGCACTAGACGGTAAATAATGATTTTTTTCCATTCATCTGTTGCCTTGCCTTGAAGTGTATATTTATTAAGAAACCGTTCTGGATAGTAAATTAGATTTGCCAGCTCTAGCTGGTCTTCTTCAGAAATAATATGTCCAAAAGTTTCGTTAATCTTTTCACGAATAATTCCGGAAGCACTTCTCAGCAAGTGGACAAAGGCTTCATACTCTCCATGCAGATCACTAAAAAAATACTCTGTCCCCTTTGGAAGCCCCTCAATAGCTGTCAAATTGATGATTTCACTGGAAGCTGTCCTCACACTGGGAAATTCTCTGGACAACAGTTTCAGATACGCCAAATCCCTCATAATAAATCCTCTCCTTTAACATAAACTCCTTTTCCATTTTTGTTGCATTTCTCCTGGAAATATAGTACCATAAGTACTGTGAATTCATCATAACATGGTTTACAGAAAATGGGAAGTCTATTAATTAATACAATTTATTGATAACAATACATTGGAACCGTTAAAAATACTTTGGCACGTTTCCCGTATATATGGCCTTTGTCCTTTTCCATCAGCTGAAAAAGAGGGAAATGCCGCCGAAGAACCAGGGGGAATATTATGGAACAGTTATATGTATTAGGAACTGGCTATGCAACAGCAATCCGCTGCTACAATACCTGCTTTGCCATTCGGCGAGATGAGGACTTTTTTCTTGTAGATACAGGAGGCGGCAATGGCATTCTTAGAATTCTGGAGGATATGGAGATCGATACGGCGAGGATCCACGACATTTTCATTACTCATGAGCATACGGACCACATTCTGGGAATTGTCTGGCTGATCCGCGTAATTGCTACTCGTATGAAAAAGGGAACTTACGAGGGAGATCTGAATATTTACTGCCATGAGGATCTGACCGATACCATCATCACAATCTGCCGTCTCACGGTTCAGGGCAAGTTTTTTAAGATGATTGGAGACCGCATCCATCTGATTCCTGTAAAGGATGGGGAAACTCTAAAGATTATGGATTATGACATTACCTTCTTTGATATCCTGTCTACAAAGGCAAAGCAATATGGCTTTACCACTGTTTTAAAAAATGGAAAAAAGCTGACTTGTGCAGGAGATGAGCCTTATAATCCGGCGTGCCGTCCCTATGTAGAAGGCAGTGACTGGCTGCTTCATGAGGCATTCTGCCTCTATGGTGACAGGGATAGATTCCAGCCTTACGAAAAGCATCACAGTACTGTAAAGGAAGCCTGTGAACTGGCTGAATCCATGAAAATTCCAAATCTTGTACTCTGGCATACAGAGGATAAAAATATTGCCTGCCGTAAAGAGCTTTATACAGCAGAGGGAAAACAGTATTATCACGGACATCTTTTGGTTCCGGATGATGGGGAGATTGTTGAGTTCCTATAATCCCCTTTTGATTCAGGGTCAACGCTATCAGCTTAGGAAAAGTGTCAGAATTGCTCTCAAACCTCAAAATACTCTGACACTTTTTTTCTGTTATCCTTTTAACATATGAACTTTTTCTATAAAGAAGAAAAATAGTTCTATACCAGGAAGTTCCTGACATATTCTTATAACAGCACCAGCTGGCATGTCTGTTCCCCAGCCATAGCCAGATATCGGTGTAAAGGATATGAAGAAGGAGGCTTTTCCTGGTGTTTGTCCATAGGTTTATCCATAAACTGTTATCTCTTTTCCCTTTTCATAACCGCCTTAGTCTCATGGAGGAAGCAGATCCTTTTCATCCTGCTTTCCTGCCCCATAAAAAAAGACATCGGCGGCTTTCTTTATCCTTTTCTGCTATTATTTTGGAGCTTATTGTACTGGCTGGCCTTTTTTTCTCATTCCCTTCTTCTGGCCTTTGGAGTCGAATTGGAAAATCAGCTTCTGTCCATCCCTCTGGAGCTCTGTATACAACTGCTGCAGAAACAGAGGGTACGGAAGAACGGAAATTTATTAAATGGGTGGATTTTGGTGTAACAGCAGATGCGATGAAAACTGCCTTTCGATACGATGTAGATACCTTCCAAAAAGATATCCATTTGAATTGGGTGGATCTCCTTGCCTTCCTGGGAGCAAAATACGGAGGTGATTTTTCCAGATATCAAAAAAGTGATCTGGAATCTATCGCTGAAAGGCTGCAGAGCGGAGAGAAACTAGAAGATATTACAAAGGATATGAAGTATTTTTCCTATTACCGTGAAGCATATGGAGCTGTCCTGGATGGAATGGTAGGAACCTACCGGATAGAGATTGAGGAAAATGACAACAAGATTTGGGTGACAAAGTATGGCCTGAAGGCTTTTCATCCCCTTGCCAAGGGCTTTCCCTATAGTGACTTTGATGATTTCGGCGTTGCCAGAAGCTACGGTTTCCGCCGGCAGCATCTGGGCCATGATATGATGGGGCAGGTAGGCACTCCTGTGGTGGCTGTAGAAACAGGCCAGATTGAAGCTCTTGGCTGGAATCAATATGGAGGATGGCGCATTGGCATACGAAGCCTGGATAAGAAGCGCTATTATTATTACGCCCATCTGCGGAAAAATTATCCTTATCAGCAGGCTCTGAAGGAGGGAAACCTGGTAACTGCTGGAGAGGTTATCGGTTACCTTGGCCGTACCGGATACAGCCGGACAGAAAACACCAATAATATTGACGAGCCCCACCTCCACTTTGGCCTCCAGCTTATTTTTGACGAATCTCAAAAAGATGGAAATAATGAAATATGGATCAGCTGTTATGAGCTGGTAAAATTTCTGAATATGAATCGGTGTGAAGTGATTAAGGTAGATGGGACCAAGGAATGGGTACGAGTGTATGAAATGGAGGACACCTCCCTGAATTCTGATAATCCATAAATAACTTCCAGGGCTTTAAGGCCTTATATAATGAAAAGTCCGTATGACAGAAAGCTGCTGTAAAAGTGCCATAGCATATACTATCATTTCCCTGCAGAAACTTGATAATATTTTATGGAAGCCATAACTTTACAGCAGCCTCTTTCTTTTCCCTATTCCCTTCTAATTTGATTAAAGTATCAAAACTCCTACCTCAGGAAACGTGTCAAAATATTTTTTCTCTCTTTTTTATCCCATCATATGTATAAACAATCCGCTCCTAAGCTTTGGCTCAAACCAGGTGGATTTAGGCGGCATGAGAAGACCTGCATCTGCCACTGCAAATAGTTCCTCAATTGAAGTAGGATACAGGGAGAAAGCAATTTTCATATCATCTCCTACCCGCCTTTCCAGTTCAGAAAGGCCGCGGATTCCTCCAATAAAGGCAATCCGTTTATCTGTTCTTTCATCGCCGATTCCAAGAATAGGTCTAAGAAGATAATCCTGAAGAATGGATACATCCAGACTCTTTACCGGATCTCCCTTTAGCGCAGCAGCAGTGCTCTCTTTTAGAGTGAGCCGATACCACACGCCATCCAAAAGCATGCCAAAAACGCCCTTTTCCTTTGGAGCAAAGGGTGACTCTCCCATTTTTCCTGCTTTCCTGATCTCAAACCAGTCATCCACCTCTTTTAAAAATTGATCTTTAGACAGTCCATTTAAATCTTTTACTACCCGATTATAGGGCATAATCATAAGCTGATCATCTGGAAAAAGGACTGACAGAAAATAGTTAAAGGGCTCTTTTCCTGTATAGCCAGGATTTTCTTTTCTCCGTTTCAGAGCTACCTTTATTGCAGAAGCTGCTCTGTGATGTCCGTCTGCAATATAAGCAGATGGCACTCTCGCAAAAGCCTCTTCTATCTTTTTCACCATGTCTGCGCTGTCAATCTTCCATACACGATGGCGGATATGATCTTCAGAGGTGAAATCATAAAGGGCTTTTCCCCCTGTTACAAGGCCAGTAATTTTGTTAATTTCTGGTGAAGAACGGTATGCCAGGAATATTGGACCTGTATGAGCGTTTGTTATATCCACATGGCGAATACGATCCAGCTCCTTATCCTCACGGGTATTCTCATGCTTTTTGATGACATTGTTTACATAATCATCCACAGAAGCACATGCAGCAATTCCTGTCTGACTCCGCCCTTCCATTGTCAGCTCATAGATATAATACGCTTCTACAATCCCCGTAACAAAGGTCCCATCACTGATCCGGGCCTGGAGAAGCTCCCTAGCCTTTTGATATACAGATTCATCATACATGTCCCAATCGTCGGGAAACTGGGTTTCCGGCCTGTCAATGTTCAAAAAGGAAAGGGGCTTTCCCTCTACCTCTTCCCTGGCTTCTTTTCTGCTGTAAACATCATAGGGCAGAGCCGCCACCTGGCTCACTGCCTGTGGAGCCGGCCTGACACAGCGGAATGGTTTTATAACTGTCACTTTTTATCCTCCTATCCTTGCCTTTGGTTTGGATATTTCTCTTTATGTACCAAAACTATGAGCAAAGCAGAGCATTGTATCAGTAAGCTGCCAATTTGTAAGCAGTATCCCTTATGAAACAAAAATGCTCTGCTTATAAAATTTTCATTTATCTCCCTAGAACTCGTACTCTCAAAACTCCCTTAATGTTCCTGAGACGCTCAATCACCTCTTCTGCCGCATTCTGTTCCAAGTCAAGGAGAGTATAGGCATATTTGTCCCGGCTCTTATTGGTCATATCAGAAATGTTAATGTCCTCTGCTGCCAACATACCTGTCACCTGTCCGATCATATTAGGAATATTCCGATGCATGACAGCCACACGGCATGCGCCCTTTAAAACTCCCATATCACAGTTCGGATAGTTAACAGAATTCTTAATATTTCCATTCTCCAAATAATCCATCAGCTGTGCTACTGCCATTCTTGCACAGTTATCTTCAGATTCCTCTGTAGAGGCGCCCAGATGGGGGATAACAATTGCCCCCTCCATATTAGCAGACTTTATATTGGGGAAATCTGTCACATATCTGCGGACTTTCCCTGATCCTAAGGCCTCTGCCATATCATCATCATTAACAAGAAGATCCCTTGCAAAATTCAAGATAACCACTCCGTCCTTCATCTCACTGAGAGTCTTCTTGTTAATCATTTCCTTTGTGCTGTCCATAAGAGGAACATGGACAGTGATATAATCGCACTCCTGATAAATCTGATCCACTGCAGTAATGTGTTTGACAGAACGAGACAGCATCCAAGCAGCATTTACTGAAATATACGGATCATAGCCATATACTTCCATTCCAAGAGCAGCCCCAGCATTGGCAACCTCTGCACCGATGGCCCCTAGGCCGATCACTCCCAGCTTTTTCCCCTTAATCTCGTAGCCGGCAAATGCCTTTTTCCCCTTTTCTACATCCTTAGCAATATTTGGATCATTTTTAATGGTCTGACACCATTCAATGCCGCCCACCACATCACGGGAAGCTAAAAGAAGGCCTGCAATTACCAACTCCTTTACACCATTGGCATTGGCACCAGGAGTATTGAATACCACGATTCCATCCTCTGCGCACTGCTCCAGAGGAATATTATTTACTCCTGCTCCTGCTCTTGCAATCGCCTGAAGGCTTTTTGGAAGCTCCATATCATGCATAGAGGCACTTCTCACCAAAATGCCCTCTGCACCTTCCAGCTCATCGTTTATCCTATAATCTTCTGTCAGCAAATCCGTACCGTATTTGGAAATCGCATTTAAACAACAAATGTTTCTCATCACATATCCTCCCCAAACCCTATCAGCCGTTCTTCTTTTCAAAATCTTTCATAAAGTCTACAAGGGTCTGCACACCCTCCATAGGCATAGCATTGTAAATGCTGGCTCTCATCCCGCCTACGGTGCGATATCCCTTTAGGTTATCCATGCCATTTTCCTTTGCTTCCTTAATGAATTTTGCATCCAATTCCGGCTTGCCAGTGACAAAGGGTACATTCATCAGAGAACGATCTTTTTTCTCTACAGTCCCTGCAAACATGACGCTCTCATCCAGATAATCATACAAAATCTTTGCTTTCTTTTCATTGTACTCCTTCATGGCCTGAAGGCCGCCTCTCTTCTTCAGCCACTTAAATACCTTGCCGCAGATATAGATTCCATAAGTAGGCGGAGTGTTAAACAAAGAATTTGCCTCCACATGGGTTTTATAACGGAGCATGGTCGGCGTGCCTGGATACACATCATCTGTAATCAGGTCCTCCCGTATAATGACAATTGCAGTTCCAGCAGGGCCGATATTTTTCTGTACACCGCCATATACCAGGCCATATCTCTTGACATCAATCGGCTCTGATAAAAAGCAGGAAGATACGTCTGCTACCAATGTCTTTCCCTTCGTATCAGGCAGGGTATGGAACTCCGTACCAAATACCGTGTTATTCTGGCAGATATATACATAATCCGCATCCGGTGAAATCGGCAAATCGGAACAGTCTGGAATATAGGTAAACATCTTATCTTCGCTGGAAGCAATGGCATTGGCCTTTCCATAAATCTTTGCTTCTCCATATGCCTTCTTCGCCCACTGGCCTGTAATAATATAATCAGCCACGCGGTTTTTCATCAGATTCATAGGAATCATGGCAAACTGGGTCCATGCACCGCCTTGTAAAAACATAACCTTATAGTTTTCCGGGATATTCATCAGCTCCCTGATATCAGCCAATGCCTCATTATGGATCTCCTCATAAGCCTTTGATCGATGGCTCATTTCCATAACAGACATACCAGTTCCCTTATAATCCAGCATCTCCTCTGCTGCTTCCCTTAACACTTCTTCCGGCAGATTAGCCGGCCCTGCGGAAAAATTGTAAATCCTGCTCATTTCTCTCCTCCTGGTTCTGATATAACCCTAATCATAGATTTTTCATGACAGCCAGGGCTTCCTCACATCCCTTTCACTGCCTTTTATGATGATATCTGTTCATTCTAGATATCTCTTATCATATCAGGAAATTCCCTCGGATTTTCCCATATACCCCCTTGATTAGCCCCATAACCATCTTACATGTCAGAAATCCCCACTCCTTAAAGCCTCCTAAAGCCTAAATCTTCTTGTCAGATTGCCAAATCTGATTCATCAAAGGCATCCTGGATTGCCGCTCCAGGCGATACCATTGGAAAGACCTTATCATCACAGTCAATCACACACTCAATAACCGCCGGGGCTTTTAATGCTATTGCCTCTTTTAATACTGGCTCCAGCTCTTCCATTTTTGTAATTCGGTAAGCTTTAGCGCCCAATCCTTCTGCAACCTTTACAAAGTCCACTTTATCTTCCAATATTGTATGTGAATACCGCTTCCCATAGAACATTCCCTGCCACTGGCGCACCATCCCCAGCACATGATTGTTCAGGATAATCTGAATAATAGGGATATTATACCGGCTGGCAGTTGCAATCTCATTCATATTCATTCGGAAGCAACCGTCCCCAGCAATATTAAATACCAGCTTATCTGGACAGCCGACTTTCGCTCCGATTGCTGCCCCTATGCCATATCCCATAGTTCCCAGACCGCCTGATGTAAGAAATGCTCTTGGACGGTGATATCTATAATACTGTGCCGCCCACATCTGGTGCTGGCCCACATCAGTGGTAATAATGGCATCTCCATCTGTAAGGCGGTCAAGAGTCTCTATAATTCCAGGGCCAGTTAAAATATCCTTATGATAGCTTAAAGGATAGGATTCCTTCATCTTTGCAATATGCTCCAGCCACTCATCATGCTTCATCGGATCAAGCCTTGCATTAATCCTTCTTAAAATAATCTTTAAATCGCCGATAACCTTGGCATCCACTTCCACATTCTTATTGATCTCAGCCGGGTCCACCTCAAACTGGATAATCTTTGCCCTTTTTGCAAACCTAGTAACTTCCCCTGTAACCCGGTCGCTGAACCTGGCGCCTAAAACAATCAGGAGATCACACTCCGTAATGCCAAAATTAGAGGTTTTCGTTCCATGCATACCTACCATACCTGTATATAAAGGGTCATGGCCGTCAAAAACTCCCTTTCCCATCAAGCTGTCTGCAACTGGAGCTTGAATCTTATAGGCAAATGCCCTCACCTCTTCCCATGCTTCAGAAGCCACTGCGCCGCCGCCTACCAAAATATACGGCCTTTTGGACTTGCGGATCATATAGATTGCATTTTCCAGATCCTTTTCTGTAATGCTTTCTGTCTTTTTCTTAATTTCCTCTGGCTGCTTGTAGGAATACACGCAGGAATTGGAAGTAACGTCCTTTGTAATATCCACAAGGACAGGGCCGGGCCGGCCTGTCTTTGCAATTACAAAGGCCCGGCGGATTACCTTCGCCAGATTGTGAACGTCCTTAACAATGTAGTTATGCTTTGTAATCGGCATAGTAATGCCGGCAATATCAATTTCCTGGAAGCTGTCCTTTCCCAGAAGGCTGGTAGCAACATTACAGGTAATGGCAACCATTGGAACAGAATCCATGTAAGCCGTTGCAATCCCTGTAACCAAATTCGTTGCACCTGGCCCAGAGGTTGCCAGGCATACGCCTACCTTTCCGGTAGCTCTGGCATATCCGTCTGCTGCATGGGAAGCTCCCTGTTCATGCGACGGCAGGATATGGAGGATTTCATCCTGATGGCGGTACAGCGCATCGTAGATATTTAAAATCGCGCCGCCGGGATATCCGAATACGGTATCTACCCCCTGCTCCTTCAAGCATTCAATTACGATCTCTGCTCCTGTTAATGTTTTATCCATGAACATCTCCTTCTATCTCTTCGGAATTTCTAAAATCGCACCGCGGTTTCCTGAAGTAACCATGGAAGCATATCTTGACAGATAGCCTGCCGTTACCTTAGGCTGCCTTGGCTGCCACTTTGCTCTTCTAGCTTCCATCTCCTCATCGGAAATCAGTACGTTCAAGCTGTTACTGTTAATATCAATGGAAATCATGTCTCCCTCTTCCACAAGGGCAATCGGGCCGCCTACGGCTGCTTCCGGCGATACATGCCCAATGGAAGCTCCCCGGGAAGCTCCGGAAAACCTTCCGTCTGTAATCAATGCCACACTGGAACCAAGTCCCATCCCTACAATTGCAGAAGTAGGATTGAGCATCTCTCTCATACCTGGGCCGCCTTTCGGGCCTTCATAGCGGATTACCACAACATCTCCGTCTACTATCTTTCCACCTTTAATTGCGGCAATGGCATCCTCTTCACAGTCAAACACCCTTGCCGGACCTTCATGCTTCAGCATCTCTGGAAGAACAGCAGAGCGCTTTACCACAGCCGTATCAGGCGCCAGATTGCCCTTCAATACGGCAATGCCGCCTGTCTCACTATAAGGATTTTCTACAGGACGGATCACCTCCGGATTCCTGTTGATACAGTTCTTAATATTCTCACCTACAGTCCTTCCGGTTACTGTCATGCAGTCAAGATTTAAAAGGCCCTTTTTGCTAATCTCGTTCATAACCGCATAGATACCGCCTGCCTCGTTTAAATCTTCAATATAGGTATGGCCTGCTGGCGCCAGATGGCACAGGTTAGGCGTTTTGGCACTGATTTCATTTGCCAGCTCCATGTTCAGCTCCACCCCTGCTTCATGAGCAATGGCTGGAAGGTGAAGCATGCTGTTGGTGCTGCATCCAAGAGCCATATCCATAGTCATAGCATTATAAAATGCCTCTTTTGTCATAATATCGCGAGGACGGATATTCTTTTTATACATTTCCATAACTGCCATACCTGCATGCTTTGCCAATTTAATCCTCTCAGAATAAACTGCTGGGATGGTTCCGTTGCCCTGAAGGCCCATACCCAGAACCTCTGTCAGACAGTTCATACTGTTAGCTGTATACATACCAGAACAGGAACCGCAGGTAGGACATACCTTTGCTTCAAACTCCCTTACATCCTCCTCTGACATCAGTCCAGCTTCATAAGATCCTACTGCCTCAAACATGCTGGAAAGGCTTCTCTTAGCCCCCTTTACATGGCCGGCAAGCATGGGACCGCCGCTGACAAATACGGTAGGCACATTAATTCTGGCTGCTGCCATCAAAAGCCCTGGCACATTTTTATCACAGTTAGGAACCATAACCAGAGCGTCAAACTGATGAGCAATTGCCATGCATTCCGTAGAATCAGCAATCAAATCCCTTGTTACCAGAGAATACTTCATGCCAATATGGCCCATAGCAATCCCATCACAGACAGCAATTGCCGGAAATACTACTGGCGTTCCTCCTGCCATCGCGACGCCAAGGCGTACTGCCTCTACAATCTTATCAATATTCATATGCCCTGGTACAATTTCATTATAGGAGCTTACAATACCCACTAAAGGCTTCTTCATTTCTTCCTCTGTCATGCCCAGTGCATTGAAGAGGGAACGGTGGGGAGCCTGCTGCATTCCCACTCTTACTGAATCACTTTTCATCATTTATCTCCTCCTGATTTTCCTTTGTCTTAAAGCCTTATTTCCTAATCTCTTATCGTTTTACAACCCGATCTGCTGATGCAGACACCGCAGCAGCTTATATCTGCATTTACTGATTATGCTTTTCCTGCCTCCAGCTCTCTGCAGATACAGTCTCCCATCTCACAGGTTCCAACCCTCTTACAGCCATCCGACATAATATCAGAAGTACGGATCCCGAGAGACAGCACCTTCTCCACTGCCTTTTCTACTGCTTCTGCCTCCTGGTCCAAATCAAAGGAATATCGAAGCATCATGGCAGCTGACAGAATGGTGGCGATCGGATTGGCAATATCCTGTCCGGCAATATCCGGAGCGGATCCATGACTTGGCTCGTAAAGGCCAAACTTTCCTTCATTTAAGCTAGCGCTGGGCAGCATACCGATAGAGCCGGTAATCATGCTGGCTTCATCTGAAAGGATATCGCCAAACATATTTTCTGTAAGAACCACATCAAACTGTCCTGGGTTCATAACCAGCTGCATCGCACAGTTGTCCACCAGCATATGGCTCAAAGCCACTTCTGGATAGTCCTTTGCCACTTCCTCCACAACCTTTCTCCAAAGTCTGGAGGAATCCAGCACATTTGCCTTATCCACGCTGATTACCTGCTTTCTTCGCTTCATGGCAATTTCAAAGCCCTTTACTGCAATCCGGCGGATCTCATTTTCATTATAAACCAGCGTGTCAACTGCCGTATTCACGCCGTCGATTTCTTTTGTATATCTTTCTCCAAAATAAAGGCCTCCTGTCAGCTCGCGCATGATTACCATGTCAAAACCGCTGCCGATAATTTCCTTTTTTAGGGGACAGGCCTCTGCCAGCTCCTGATACAAATAAGCCGGTCGGATATTGGCAAAAAGCCCCAGGCCCTTTCGAATTGCCAGAAGTCCGGCCTCTGGCCTCAGATTTGGAGCCACATCATACCATCTAGAGTTTCCTACGTTTCCTCCTACTGCTCCTAAAAGAACGGAATCACTATTTCTTGCTGTATTTAGTGCTTCATCTGTCAGAGGAACACCGTGGACGTCAATGGAGGCTCCTCCCATAAGGATTTCTTGGTATTGAAATTTATGTCCATACAGCTCTCCTGCCTTGTCCAGAACCTTTCTTGCTTCCCTCACAATCTCCGGTCCAATCCCATCTCCCGGAATTACAGTAATACGATATTCCATTTATGTCTCCCCTTCCTCTATGTCTTCTCAAAACAGTATTACTATTCATAATATCCTATTTATCTTTTTTTTTCAACAACTGACATTTATTTTTTCAGAAAAACAGGTATACCCGGTTGGAATCCATGGTATGAATAAAAGTTATAAAAGGAAAACAAAAAAGCTTTTCCACAGTATTTTTAGGAAAAGCTCCCCCTCTTAGCTGGTACTTTTAATATCTGAATCAAATTCTGAAAAAGTACATCTGTGTCTCCCTTAAATCCTCTTTTTAACTGGACTGTTTTATTTTTCATAAACTGGTATTTTACACTAGGCCAGTTTTCTTGTAAGATACATGAAAGCTTAAAATCTCTAAACCCTATTTCATTGCTATCCTAGTAAATTTATTGTAACGAGGAGGGATTCGTATGTCTGACAAATCGATCAAGCATCTTTGTCTGGCCGCTATGGCAGCTGCACTTGTATGTATTTCCACATTATTTTTCAAGGTACCAATTCCCTTGGGATACGCCCATCTGGGGAATGGATTCATTCTTTTTGGCTGCTGTCTGCTGGGCGGACCTTATGGGATTTTTATCGGCGGCGCAGGGTCTGCATTGGCAGATCTTTTAGGCGGTTTCAGTGAATGGATTCTCCCTACCCTGTTAATTAAAGGGGTTATGGGCTTTGTAATTGGCAGCATTGCCAATCCCTCCAAAGAAAGATTCCATCTTTATTCGAGCCGTACCTTTCTTGCCAGTATTGCAGGAATCGCAGTTATGGTAATTGGATATTTTATCGGCGGCAGCCTTTTATCCGGAAGCCTTGCCGCAGGAATTGCCCAGCTTCCCGGCCTTGTGTCAGAGGGAATTGCAGGTATCATTCTCTTCTATATTATGGGAACTGCTTTTAGCCGGGTCCGTATATGGAATTATATATAAAATATGTAAATATCTTTCAGGAGGAACTGTTCCATCATGGCTCAGGATAATCATAACCATCAGACTAAAATTGCAGTAATTAATGACTTCTCTGGCTTCGGACGCTGTTCCCTGGCGGTAGAGCTTCCTATTATTTCCCAGATGAAAATTCAGTGCTGTCCCATACCTACCTCTATTTTTTCCAATCATACTGGATTCTCTCATTTTTTCTTTGATGATTATACAGATAATATGGAGCCTTATATCCAGCACTGGAAGGAACTTGATCTCCGCTTTTCCGGCATCCTTACTGGCTTTCTCGGTTCAGAACGCCAAATTGATATTGTTCGTCATTTCATTGAAGATTTTCAGGACAGCCATACTCTTATTATTATCGATCCGGTTATGGGAGATAATGGAAAGCCTTACAGTACCTATACTCCTGCTATGTGCGAGGCCATGAAAAGCTTGGTTTCCTATGCAGATGTACTTCTCCCCAATCTGACAGAGGCCTGTATCCTTACAGATACTCCTTATAAAGCAGATGGCTGGAAGCCGGCAGAGCTGTTTGAAATGGCAGAAAAACTGTCTCAGGCAGGAGCAGAACATGTGGTTATTTCTGGTATTCATTCTGGACAATATGTCAGCAATGCAGTATACGAAAGCGGACATATCCCTTCCATTCTTAGAACCAAGCGAGTAGGGCATACTCGCTCTGGCACTGGTGATATATTCGCTTCCATCATTGCCGCTGACTGTGTAAAAGGTGTCAATTTAAAAAAGGCAGTATCAAAAGCTGCCCTTTTTATTAAAAAATGTATTATTGCTACAGAAAAACTTGATATTCCCATGACGGATGGAGTATGTTTTGAAGAAGTCCTTCACACGCTTAAATAAAAGACAGCTAATATTTATAACAGGAGATGAAATACTATGACAATTCTTTATGAGGTTCACAACAATCTTTATGTCAATATGACTAACCGCTGTCCTTGCGCCTGTACCTTCTGCCTGAGACAGACTCGAGATGAGATGAATCATTCTGGCAGGCTCTGGCTGGAAAGGGAGCCGTCTTTGGAAGAGGTAAAAGAAGAATTTAAAAAATTTGATATGAGCTCTTATGATGAGCTTGTATTTTGCGGCTTTGGAGAGCCTACAGAGCGCCTTGATGACCTTCTTAAGGTTGCTGAATTCGCAAAAGAGCAGTTCCATATCAAGACGCGTATCAATACCAACGGCCTGGGCAGCCTGGTAAACGGGCGCAATATTGCCCCAGAGATGGAGGGAAAGATTGACACCCTGTCAATCAGTCTGAATACTCCTAATGCCGACCGCTATCTGGAGCTTACAAGAAGTAAATTCGGAGAAGGCAGCTTTCAGGCAATGCTGGATTTTGCGAGGGAAGCTCGCAAATATGTACCAAATGTGGTCCTTACCACTGTGGATACCACTCTTACAAGGGAAGAAGAAGAGGAATGCAGGGATATCTGCAGCCGTCTTGGAGTAACTTATCGTATTCGTCCTTGGGAAGATTAATATTAAAATCCCTTGTAAGCTTAGCTGTTTCTTCCTCCTGTAAGGATTCTCCAGACAGGAGGAGCATAACTTTTTATCACAGCAGCCATAAGGCTGCTTAAACTGACGCAAAACAATGGCATAAAAATATATAGGATTAATGGTACTGCCACTGTAGGAGGAAGAATTTCCGCTCCTGTTTTATTTATCAGCCGCACAATGGCAAAATGAACGGCATAGAGAAAAAAGTTATCCTTCATCCAGCTTTTTGCCGCTGGCAGTTTTCCTTCAGGAGTCATAAGCCACAGGGCAATTGGTATTAGAAGGCGGAATAAAACCAGCCATACCACTCTAATTCCACTGGCTGACAACCACAAACAACCCATGCCGATACCTGCTGTGAAGATTCCTGCTGCCATCCTTCTGCAGTTCCATTTCTTCTCAACCATCCCTTTTTCATGAACAGCAAAGCAGGCGGCTGTACCATAATATAAAAGGGCATCCAGGTTCAGATATACCAGGCGGTATCCATGTCCAATGGCCCAGAGGATTGTTGCCCCTGCCACAGCTGCCAGCCATGGCCTTTTTACGACAAAATAAATGGCTGGGGCAAGTAAAATCAGAAGAATCAGCTGATATAGATACCAAAATACATAGTTATAGGTATAATGAAGAATTGCATCCCCTGCTGCCATAAGATTAAATGGTACTATTTCCTTTCCCACCACATCTCTAAGCCCTGGTATGCGGCTTGCCAGAACATATCCCATATAATAGAGAAAGTTCCATAGGATAAAGGGAACTAGGATGGTGCTGATCCTAGTGGTCCACTTTTGAATCAAACGATCCATAGAAAAATTACGGTAAAAAAGATAAGAGGAAATCATAAAAAATCCTGGGACAGACACTTGGGCTGCCACGTTGCCCACATAGTTCTGAAGTATAAATAAAAAATGGGTGTCATCCCTCCACCCAAGGTACGTCTCCGCATTCGCTGAATGAACCCATATTACAAGGAGGCTGAAGAAAAATGTAAACCAGTGAATTTTATTGCAAAACCGGCTTTCCTCCATAACCATTCCTCCCCCAGCCTAACCGCTCTATCTCTTCCTGCCTTGGATACAGCTTTATGCATCTATTCTAAATAATCCTATCGATGTCATTTTATTTATAATCTGTTGACAGCATGATAGTTAATTGCCAGCCGCCAGCCTGGTGACTTATGCATATATCCATATCTTTTTTTAATTATCTCATATCGCCAATCGATAGGTTAACAATAAGAAATACGTCCTCTTAAGCCTTCATGCCCACAGTCAACGCACCGCCATGAAAAAGTGTCCGGCGCATTTGCCATACCTGAACTCAGTTTTCTACTGCGCGGAAAAGGGGACTTTCTATAGTAAACCTTCACGCCCGCAGTTAGCGAACCACCATGAATGAAAAGGAGCTTCCTGTAAGCCTGCGGCGGATGCACGCAGAATACAAAAGCAGCATTCCGGCGCTGTACGGACAGCACAGCCAGCAGGGCGGTCCTGCCGTGATAGTTCGAGACTTTTACGTTAATTATATCATATTCACAGAACGCTCACAACAGAATCGCAGGATATAATTTGTAAACCGATAATTGTATATCCAATAGCCTCATGCTATAATACATTCAGTGAGCCTAGAGGGAATATATGCCAATCAATGCCGTCTTTTTTCGTCTGATCACGTGAATCAATGCACATCCAGTATGTCTCATCCCACTGCTTTGCCAGCCGTCAAAAGACAGCACTCGAACTCCAAAAGAATTCTTCCTTAACAAATGAAAATCGTAAGTATTTTTCACATAAATTTCAAATATTTTTCTTTATATCTATGATATACTTAATGGCACAATATTTAAGGAGGTACTTACATGCATGATATAAAGCCACCCTTTTTGATAGCCGCTGTCACTACTGCCGTTCTTTCTCTTCTTTATGCTGTTCCAGTTATGGCAGAGACAGGGGCCGAGGAGGCTGTTACCATACAGGCAGAAGATTCTTCCCCTAATTTGGAGAATAATACCTTTCAGACACTGTCTATGGGCCCTGGATTGAATAACTTGTCCGCTGCCGATGCCTATTCCACCTATCAGTGGGCCTTAAAAAATGATGGTGAAATCCACCTTGTGGAAATTAGGCAGCGATTTGACAGTGTCAATGACAAATACAGCAATACTAATGAAAATAACGGTCTGGTGGGAATTCCCCGCCCCATCGGTCCTGACTCCTATGAACGGGTGATAACCGATTCTATCCCTGGTATTGATATCAATCTTCTTCCTGCATGGGACTTATACAACCAGACAGAAAACAAACGGGAAGTGATTGTAGCTGTAGTTGACACTGGCATTGATATCAATCATCCTGACTTGAAAAATGCAATCTGGGTAAATACGGATGAAATCCCAGGAGACGGCATTGATAATGATGGCAACGGATTCATTGATGATGTATACGGTTGGAATTTTTTCCGAAATAATAACCAGGTCTATGAAGGCAGTGAAGATGACCATGGAACCCATATTGCCGGAACCATTGGTGCTGCTAAGGGAAATGGCGGAATCGTAGGCATTACAGACAATTCCTATGTGAAAATTATGCCTATAAAAGCCCTGGGCACTTCCTCTGGAGTTGGAACTCCAGAGATGATTGCGAATGCGATCCAATATGCTGAGGCCAATGGAGCTTCTATCTGTAATCTTAGCTCCGGAACCCTGACCGCTTATCCTGAGTTAAATGAGGCAATACAGAATTCCAACATGCTGTTTATCGTTGCTTCCGGAAACGGAGATGCCAGTGATATTGGATATAGTCTGGAAAACAGCCCTGTATACCCGGCCTCTATGCCTTATGAAAATATCATATCCGTGGCAAATCTAATGTTTGATGGAACCTTGGCAAAAAGCTCTAATTTTGGTCCTGTCTCAGTAGATATTGCTGCTCCTGGTTCCCATATCGTCAGTACGATTCCCGGCGGTTATGCAATTATGAGCGGAACCTCTATGGCTGCCCCTATGGTAACTGGTGTAGCGGCTATGTTATATTCCTCCCATCCTGACTGGAGCATCATGGATGTTAAAAATGCTATCCTTAATTCCTCCAGAAAGCTGGATTCTCTAAACGGTTCCCTTGTAACTGGAGGAATGCTGGATGCCGCGGCCGCCATGCAGATGTAGCTTTTTCCCATGGCTTTTGTCTATGCAGGCAGCAGATATTTTTCATTGCATCTTTCGTTCATTTACGTTATATTACAAGAAAGAATCCTATCATATAAAATAAGATTGCGCAGGTCTCTAAGCATAGGAGGAGGGAATCTGATTTGAATGAACAAAAATCAGGCCGGGGAATTATTCCCTGGCCTTGGAACTTGGCAGTATGTGTAGTAATCGTGCTGGGAACTGGATACTGGATCGGGTATCTTTTTAGTGCATTGCTGGGAGCTGCATTCCTGGCCTGGCAAAGGAAGCTGCAGCCTGGAATGCCAGAGGGTGGTTACTGTCTGGAAAAGACCAGAAAGCGAATTTCCTATTTAGGTCTGGCAGTCTTATTGCTTTTTCTGGGCATATGTGTGTCTGTTTATGGCTGGATGGAGTCGCAGACTGACAGAGCATCCTGGGATTCTATGGTATATATAAAGCTGGTTGTAAGCGGAATCGGCGGAATCGGACTAATCCTTGCAGGCCTTTATGAAGGATATGCTGCCTTACGAGATTCTTTCTGGCCTGAAAAAAGTACTCTTGCCAGATCGATCCGTTCTCAGCTCCCTTATCCTGATGAGGGGTCAGAAGTAAAAAAATTATTTGCCATTGTAGATAAGGATATTAAGGAAAACGGCCTTTGGTTTGACAGCATCGCTGTGGGCAGGGAATGGATTCTTGGCGACTCTGCTAGTTATATCCCCAGAATCCGCATCTTTTTCGGCCGGGATGAAATCAAGTGCCGCACCTCTAATGGCCATACCCGCAGTACCCGTATCATAGAGCTGTACATACTGGATGACCGCAAGCAGACGCATATCTTCAGCCTCCGCAACCCGAATGAGCTTCCTCAGCTTCTAAACTGTATTCAGTTGAGAGCGCCAGAGGCCCTGTGCCGTCCTTATCGTGAGCTGGCGAAGTGGCGAGGCAAAACGGAGCAGGAGTGGAACCAGATGCTTCAAGATTACCGTCTAAGGCAGGGCACAAGGGAAACCGATGAGTTTCTGACCACACAGGCAGGAAATTTTTTCAATTCATAGCTTAAAGGAGAATGTCGTTATGGGAAAGTGTTTTAGTGATGAGGTTGAGCTGGCACTCAAGTATATCTATTATGATTTACGCGCTGGGAAGGGAGAGGAAGGCTTGACCTTGCTGAAAGCAGCCTCTGATGCAGGTGATGGAGATGCCAGCTGTATCCTTGCCAGATGTTACTGCGGCAGCCAATATGTTTGGAGCGGACATGACTTTCCTGAGGATGATGATAAGGCTGTTGCATTGCTGCGTAAATCCATAGATCAAGGCAGTGCTGTAGGTGTCCTGGTTGCTATGCGCACCGGAGAACTAACGCAGGATATGGAAAGGCATATGCCCTTTTCCAGCCTGGAGGAGGTTTTTGACTGTGTGTTGAAAAAGGCACAAACAGGAGATGCTTTCTGCCAGTATACGGTGGGCAATACTTATTTCTGGTGGGATTTTCTCCGAATTCAGGGAAAAGACCGGTCGTCCTTTTCCACTCAGAAAGAGTTCAAAGAATATCTGAGAGAAAATATATCCAAATGTGAGGACTGGTTCCAAAAGGCTTTCCGCGGCGGAATGTACTTTGCAGCCAATAATCTGAACCGTTATTATACTCAAGGCGATGAAGACATTATCCTTCCTCGTCCTGAGAAAGCTGTAGATCTTTGGAAAACTGGTGCTGAAATGGGCTATCCCATCCATCAGTATATATACGCTGATAATCTGAAGAAGGAGGGAAAAATGGAGGATGCCCTCTATTGGTATAAGCTGGCCGTTGAGGGAGGCCAGCTGGAATGCTGGTACTGTATCGGGGAAGCCTATGAAAATGGAACTGGAGTCCCTGAGGATATTTCCTATGCAGTTCAATGCTATGAGAAGGGCTTAACCCAGCGTAAGGACACCAGTAAAAAAGTTGCCTGTGCCAATGCCCTTGGTGCCCTTTGCTATGAGGGTAAAAAGATGCCCAAGGATTATGACAGGGCCTTTCGACTCCTGAAATACGGCTTGGATCACGGCAGCGATTTTGGAGTGTGTTATCTGGGTAAATGCTATTTCCGCGGCTGGGGTACACAGCAGGACTATGGAAAAGCCAGAGAGCTTCTGGAAAAGGTAACATGGACAAATAAGGAGGCCTTCTATATGCTAGGCGCTATTTATGGCCAGGGACTGGGCGTGCCAGCAGATATTAAAAAAGGAGTAGGGTATCTCCTGAAAGCCGGTGATAATATAGAGGCCAAGGAGGAACTGCTTAAATATAAAAAGACCCTTTTCGGCAAATGGGTACGAAGATAAAAGTATAATAACAAGGCGGAGAATATGATGGATTACGAAAAACTTAGAAACCATAGAAATAAAATAAATGCTTTTGCCAACATGCTTGGTCTGTCTATTACAGAAATAGGAGATGGCTATGCACGTTCAGAAATGCCTGTGTCTTCCAGACATCTAAATCCCATTGGCTCTGTCCACGGCGGCTGCCTTTTTACAATCGCAGATGTGACTTGCGGCGCAGCAGCCAGCTCCCACGGCTGTGCAATTACAACTGTAGATGGTAATCTCCATTATCTGCGTGCTGCTATTGATGCTACCTGCCTCTATGGAGAAGCTCGGGAATTAAAATACGGTAAACGCCTTTCCGTATATGAAATTTCTATCACTGACCAAGACGGCCATCTTCTTACTTCAGGGATTTTTACCTTTATGTCTATGGGAACTTCTATTTTATCAGAGGATGAAATTGAGGAGTAGAATCAATAGGAATCCTGGCTTCCTATTCCCACACTTATATGAATCGGAGGATAAAAAATGGATATTGCAAAAATGATCGACCATACAATGTTAAAAGCAGATGCTCCTTCTGAAGCAATCAAACGCTATTGCCAGGAAGCAAAGGAACATGGTTTTGCCTCTGTATGTGTAAACAGCTGCCACGTCCCTCTGGTCGCTTCTGAGCTAAAGGGTTCTGATGTAAAAACCTGCTGTGTTGTTGGTTTCCCTTTGGGCGCCATGCTTACATCGGCAAAAGCGTTTGAAGCTTCTGAAGCAGTAAAAGCCGGCGCTCAAGAAGTGGATATGGTTATTAATGTTGGTGCTATTAAGGATAAAAACTGGGATTTTGTCAGATCCGATATTAAAGCTGTTGTAGATTCCTCCAGCCCTTCTCTTGTAAAGGTGATTATTGAAACCTGCCTCTTGACTGGTGAAGAGAAAGAAAAGGCCTGCCAATTATCCGAAGAAGCTGGAGCTGCTTTCGTAAAGACCTCTACAGGCTTTTCCACCGGCGGTGCAACCGTGGAAGATGTCAAGCTGATGAAGAAAGCCGTAGGCGACCGGCTCCAGGTAAAAGCCAGCGGCGGCATCCGTACTCCCGAATTTGCAAAAGAATTAGCTGAAGCAGGCGCTGACCGAATTGGAGCTGGAAACGGTATCATCCTTTTATAGATAGATAAATCAGGCATCAAAACTCTCGGCCAAGGAAAAAATATTCTGGCATTTTTCCTTGGCCGAGAGTTTTGATGCCTTAATCTTACTTAGAACCTTGAGACCTTTCTTGATATCGTCTCTTTTCTTCCCCATCTTTTATGCTATTTCGAGCTGTCTCCACTGATTCTGGATTCTTCATTTTTGATCTCCCAATGAATCAGAAAGGTAAGCGCTCCTCTCAGGAGAATTACAGCTCCCAAAATCGCCAATTCACTCCATTCACGGACAATCACCGTACGCAGTACCTCGCCGCCCAGCTTAAACTCCAGGGAAAGAGCAATTCCCTGAGCTAGAAGGAGCCGGACATGAGAGTTTTTCTTAAAGCAGCCAATAACACTTTTTACCGCTGTTGCCAAAAGAATCGCTACACCAGCACACTCCAGAAACAGAACCCCATACTGTACAATAATCTGAAATACATTTTCAATATGATATAAAATAATGAGTAAAACATTCATTTTTCTTTTGTATGATACTGCCTAAGGCCTATCATACACTCCCTCCCTATAGCTGCTTTGACATCTGCAGCACTATAACTGCCACAATATATTATAGGATAGTTTTCCCCCATTTACAAGGAATAATCTTTCACAGCAATAGCAGATACGATGATAGGCCATACCAATTTCCTAGGCTGAAATGGATCCTTGAAAGTTTTTTCAATTCGTCAGACTTCTTCTTGAATCTTTAAAATATGACTTCATAGATCTTGCGCACCTCTCGATTGCCTGGTCGATTTCCGCTTCATTAATAATCAGCGGCGGATTGAAATACAGCACATTTCCCAGAGGCCTTAAAATCAAGCCATTTTTCAAAGCCTCCTTGTATATTTGGTAGCCCACTCGTTCCTTGCTGTCAAATCCCGTCTTTGTTTTTTTGTTCTCCACCAGTTCAATCGCATGAATCAAGCCAATATGACGGATTTCTCCTACATAGGGACAATCTCCCAGCTCCTTTTCCAGCCTCTCTGTCAGATAGGAGGCGCGGCATTTTGCTTTTTCTAATATATGTTCCTCTTTCAATACCCTCTGTACTGCCAGGGCAGCACTGCAGCCAAGGGGATTGCCGCTATAGGTATGACTGTGCATAAAAGCCTTTCCTTCATTATAGTCTGCATAAAAGGCCTGATAAATATTCTCTGTAGTAATGGTGATTGCCATAGGCATATAGCCTCCTGTCAGCCCCTTGGAAATGCACATAATATCCGGACTGATTCCTGCGTGGTCACAGGCAAACATCTTTCCTGTCCTTCCAAAGCCAGTTGCAATCTCATCTGCGATAAGCAATACATCATATTGGTCACACAGCTCTCTTAGCTTTTTCAGATAAATAGGGGGATAAATCCTCATACCAGCGCTTCCCTGAAGCAAAGGCTCCACAATAATTCCACAACATTCCTTCCCATAATCTTCAAAGGCTCTCTTTGCATGTTCAAAACACTCTGCCTGACAAGAGTCTCTGCATTGCCCATAGGGGCAGCGGTAGCAATCCGGCGCTTCAATATGTATGGTATCCATCAGCATTGGTTTATAAATTTTAGCATATAGATCCATGCTGCCTACAGAAAGGGCCCCAATGGTTTCTCCATGATATCCTTCTGTCAAACACATAAATCGCTTTTTTTCCCGCCTTCCTGTCTGGTACTGATACTGAAAAGCCATTTTTAATGCACATTCCACTGCAGCAGAGCCATTGTCGGAAAAATTAAAGCGTACCAGTCCATGGGGTATGATTTCCAGCAAGCTCTCACAAAGCTGTATCGCAGGCTCGTGGGAAAAGTTAGCGAAAATCACATGTTCCAGCTTATCCAGCTGAGCCTTTATCCCTTCATTGATTTTCGGATTCCCATGTCCTAGCAGATTACACCACCAGGAACTGACAATATCTATATATTCTTTTCCATCTCTTCCATAAAGATATACCCCTTTTCCCCGGTCAATGATAATGGGCGGCAGCTCCTCATAGTCTTTCATTTGGGAGCAAGGATGCCATATATATTTTAAATCCTTTTCTTCCAGTGTCACCTAGTCCACCTCCAGTATTTTTTTCATAGCTTCAGAGTCCAGTTCCATCCGATCTGCTCCTGGTGCAGCAACTGCAAGGACAGGAATTCCAGTAAGAGCCTCAATCATTTTTCTATTATCCTTTTCCATATCACTGTCTGTATATCGATTCAGAATAATCCCTCTAATTTTAATCTTCCTGTGCTTCATGTACTCTACCGTCAATACTAGGGCATTAATCGTTCCCAGCCCTGCATCTCCCACAATCAAAGTATCCAGCCCCAGCTCCAAAATAATATCTTCCAAAAGGAGATGGGCTGTTTCATCATACCGGATAGGACAGACAATTCCTCCGCTTCCCTCCATTACTACATATTCATAGGCTTCTGCCACTCTTGCAAAATCCTTTTTCACCTTATAAAGATCAACAGGATTTCCCTCCATCTGTGCTGCCAGGTGGGGAGAAACAGGAGTTTTATAAAGATAGGAAAGGAGCGTGTTTTCATCCTGCCCAATCCCTGCGGCCTGGTTTACATATCCAGCATCGCTTTCTGCCACAGTTTCTGCACCGCTTATTGCTGCTTTATAATATCCTGCATTGATTCCAAGCTCCCTCAGCTGCCTCACCAGCATTCCTGTTACATAGGTCTTTCCTACATCGGTTCCTGTTCCTGTGATAAAAATTCCCTTTTTTTTCACGGCATTCCCACTTTTTTCTTTACAGGGAAAAGCCGAGTCCCACAGCCCCTTCCGGTAGCCCAGCTCCTTTAGCATCGCCATATCTGCATCGATTGTAATTCCTGCTGTTGTCAGCATATCACCGGATATGGCTGCGTTGGCTCCGGAAAGAAAGCAGCTCTTTCCTTTATCCTCTAAAAGCCCTCTTCCTCCTGCCAGCCGGATAGAAGCATCTGGAAGGATAAAGCGAAATACAGCTACAATCCGCCTCATATCTTCTTCTGTCAGTCGTTTATTCCCTTCGTATGGAGTCCCAGGAATTGGATTCAGCATATTTACTGGCATAGAACGGATTCCCAGCTCTCTAACTGTTAATGCTAGATCAATCCGGTCCTCTGGTGTTTCTCCCAAGCCCATAATCCCTCCGCTGCATACAGTAAGGCCAGCTCTCTGTGCTGCCCGTATCGCAGCAATCTTATCTTCATAAGTATGGGTGGTACATACATTAGGAAAATTTCTCCGTGACGTTTCCAGATTGTTATGAACCCTAGAAGCACCTGCCTCTTTCAACTTGCGAAACTGCTCCTCATTCAGAAGTCCCAAGGAAACACACACTTCAATTCCTGTTTCCTGCCGTATTTTCCGTATGCTTTCACAAACCCTGTCCACCTCATCCTCACTTAAAGCCTTTCCTGAGGTAACAATCGAATACCGGACTACGCCCTTGTCATCATTATATTTTGCCTGAGCTGTAATTTCCTCTGCTGTTAAAAGAGGGTACTCCTCTACTTTTGTGTGATAAAAAGATGACTGGGCACAATATTTACAATTTTCTGAGCAGCGTCCACTTTTTCCGTTAATGATCGTACAGATATCAAAAATATCTTTACAGAAGTAGTTTCTGATTTCATCCGCTCCCCTGCAAAGCTCCTCCAAATCCTGTGAATAAAGCCTCAGTGCCTCTTCCCTTGTAATCTCCTCATGCCTTAGTACCTTTTCTTTTACTTCTTCTATATAACTCATTTCTCTCCCTTCCTGCATTCCTTTATAGGTTTCCATATTCTCCTATACGCTCCTGTATTCTCTTGCTCACATCTATATTCTTATTTATCTGTCCTTCTTTTTTCCTTTACACTGCGGTCTCTCTGCAAAGCACTGGAAGCAGACGTTTTCCCAAGGCCACACTGACCAGGCATAAGACAATATCCCCTGGAACAGCTAATACAAAACAGTACAAAAACAGTGGAAATAATCCAATCCCCGTTCCCAGGTAAAAGGTACTAATCATCCAGTAATAAGCCATCCCACATGCATAGACGACCAGGAGTCCTGCAAAACATGCTGCAAACAATTGCTTATCTGAAGGATTGCCTTGTTTTCCATGTGCCATTGTTCCTGTCAGCCATGTTCCCAGCACAAATCCGATCAGATATCCAAAGCTGGGCTGCAATACATAAGCTGGTCCTCCTCCAGAAGCAAACACAGGCAGTCCCATAAGCCCTACCCCGATGTATAAACACACACTTAGCGCCCCCAGCTTTCCACCCAGAAATAGCCCAGCTAAAGTAGTAAATAAAAACTGAAGTGTAAATGGCACCACTGGAATCGGTATTTTAATAAACGCTCCTGCTGCAATCAATGCTGCAAACATCCCACATAAAATCATATCTCTGGTCTGACTTACACCTTTTTTCATGTTTTTCCATCCTCTGCCTTCCTTTTTATTCTGCTTCAGGTATGAAACCTGCCTAACGCCCTTCCATTTATGGCAGTTTTTCCTCCTGAATCCTATTTTGTCAATTGTTAGTATAACCTTTTTTCATTTAATTGTAAACCTTTTTTGTTTAATTGGTTTACAATCCACGTATTCTATATTACATCTATTTATTAATTGCCTTTTATTGTATCCCCTGCCTGGCAAAGTATCACAGCAATTTTCTATTATGATTCAAGTTTCAAAATTGCCAGTCCAAGGAATTTGTCAGAATATTTTTCTGCCCTTTCCCTCTCTTGACATCGAAACCATAATAAGAAGTTGCTGTGATTTTTTTGGCTTTTACAGCGCCTTAACCTCCTGATGGCAGGTTATTACATATAATGATATCTCTTTTTTCCTCTTACAAAGAATCCGCCTGTCACAATTGCTGCAAGAATCTCTGCTGCCACAATTGCCAGCCAGATCCCATCCTCTTTCAAAAATATCGGAAGAATTATAACCGAAATCGTCTGGAATACCAGGGTCCTTAAAAACGAAATAGCAGCAGATACGCCTCCGTTGTTTAAGGCTGTAAAAAAGGAGGACCCAAAAATATTAAATCCCACCAAAACAAAGGATATGGCATAAAGACGAAAGCCATGAAGCGTCATTTCCATCAGCCCCTTATCATATCCTACAAAAACTCTTGTCAATGGCTCTGACAGCACTTCCGATAAAAGAGCCAGGCAGATTCCTGTCACTCCGATTAAAATATTGCTTTTACAAAAGAGATTTTTTAACTCTTTCTGATTTCCCGAACCATAATTATAACTGATAATAGGGGCACTTCCAATAGAATATCCGATAAAAATGGCAGCAAAAATAAAGCTCACATACATAATAACACCATAAGCTGCAACTCCATCCTCTCCAGCAATGTGCATCAACTGAAAGTTATAAAGGATGGTAACTACTGACATGGAAATATTGGTCATCAGCTCAGAAGAACCGTTGATACAGGCCTTAAAAAGAATTCTCCAGTCTATTCTTACCGGAATAAATCTTAAAAGGCTGTCGTTTTTCCTCATAAAATATATTAAAGGTAAAATTCCTCCTACTACCTGGCTCATTACCGTAGCAATTGCTGCACCAGCAATTCCAAAAGGAAACACGCCCACCAGCAGAAAATCAAGGATGATATTTGTCAAGCCTGCTGCAATTGTTACTACAAGTCCTAGCTGGGGTTTTTCTGCTGTAATCAAAAAGCTTTGGAACACATTTTGAAGCATAAACGCAGTCTGTGCTGTCAACAGGAACTTTCCATATAAAATGCAATCCTCTGCCATATCTCCTTCTGCACCTAATGCAAGGGTAACAGGCCTGAGCCAAACCAAGCCCGCAACTGTTAAAAGGACTCCTCCTACAACCGTAGCATATATCATCATAGAGAAATACTGATTTGCCTTTTCCTTCTTTCCTTCTCCTAGGGTTTTGGCTACAATCGCACTTCCTCCTGTTCCCATCATAAATCCTAATGCGCCCATAATCATCAAAAGGGGCATGATCAGATTAACTGCTGCAAATGACGTTTTTCCCACATAATTTGATACAAATAGCCCATCTACCACACCATATATAGAAGTAAAAATCATCATAATAATAGACGGCAAGACAAAGCGCAGCAATCTTTTATAGGTAAAATGGTCTGATAATTGAATCTTCATAATCTTTCTTTTCCTTTCCTTAAAAAGCCTACAGTGCCCTGATGGAACAGTGCTCTGTTCTGGCATTCATTGGCAATCTATAATATGTTCTAATAATTTTCACTCAGTTCATGAGTTCTTTTAAAACTGCCATAGCTGCCTTTTGACTTTTTTCCAAAAGGGTTATAGCAGTTCACTGACCTTTTCCCGAAACTGCTTCAGGTATTTTCCGGAAAGCCGAAGCAGTTCCTGGCTTTCCTCATGGGACAGTTCATGGAATGCAAGATTCTCTATCTGAAATACAGGAATTATATTTTCTTCTACAAACTGCCTCCCGATTTCTGTCAGGAAAATATGTTTATCCTTTCCTTTTCCAGGCTTCAGATAAAGATATCCATCTCCTTTTAGCTTTTGAATGGCAGAATTAATCGTCTGCTTGCTGGAAAAGGACATGCGGCATATATCCTTTTGCAGGCAACCGTCTCCCAGTTCACAGATATCATACAAAATATCAAATACGCTGTCTGAGATTCCTAGCTTTATCGCAATATCATGATATAGGTCCTCCATTTCCTTATAAATCTGATTCAGTTCTCTCATTTCTTGCCTTTCACATATCTGTGAATCCATGATATTTTCTCCTTTACTCCTATTAAAAGCAACAAGCCTGAGATTAACTAGGCTTGGCTGACATACTATGCGCCACTAATACATGTCCTGCAGCAGCCAGAACAGGCACTTCACTATGAGATTAGATATCTTGCCTGCCGCTTGCTGTACTGCAAATTTCATGCTCTGTAAATCTGCTATGAGACATTGGATTGATATGAGTCCGATTTCGGATTTATATAGTATAGTCCGATTTCGGATTTATGTCAAGTTTTTTCCAAGTACCAGAATTCTTCTTTGGAAAACTCGCGTCAACTCTTTAAGGTTCTTCCACAAACGAATTCCTCTTATCTCCCAAGGAATGGCATCTGGGTACTGCATTCTTTTCTAAATAGCTAAATAATATAAAACAGGACATTTTTTAAAGGTATATCACCTAAAAAAATGTCCTGCTCTCATATATTATGATTCTTATACTGCCTTCCACAAAAATCCTTCATGGCAGGCACCCAAAAAGGCTTTTCTATTTCTCCCTTTTGAGCCAGTCATCTTTCATACTGTTACGTTTTAGTCTACTGATTATTAATTCCTGTAATGCCCAGATTGCCGTCTTCTCCTATATTGAAGATAATATTCGGTGTTTCATTACCGATTACATAGCCAGCCTCTGAAGCCTCAAGCCCTGTTACATCAAAGGATGTTATCACATCCACAAAAGCATCCACAAACAGTTTATCCTGTCCGATTGCAAGAAATGCCTCTTTATTTTCCACAATCCCTTCATTCTCTGTCACAGACGCTACATAAACAGGGAAACTGATCATATCAGCCAGACCCTCCAGATCCTTGTTCATGACTACACCCTCTACCTCTTCTGCAAAGGTTGTAATATCCTCCTGTGTAATTTCTGCTTCAGCCTCTGTTTCTGCCGTTTCGCTCTCCTCCTGTGTATCTCCTTCTGTCTCTTCTACCTGGGACTCCTGTTCCACAGTACTTTCTACTGTAGTCTCTGCCTCCGTATTCTCTTTCCCACTGCCACCTCCACAGGCGGTAATAGCCAGAGCTAAGGCACTTACTGTTGCTGCTACATAACATCTTTTTTTCATAAATAATCTCTCCTCTTCTATGCAATCCTTTGCACAGAGCATATGTTATCACAACCAGAGAGAAATTGCACGAAACAAACGCTTATTATTTTCTTAAATTCTTATAAACTCTAAAAACTGCGTATTTTATCTGTTTCCGTTTCCCCAGTCTTTTCAATCGCCTTTATTACCACATAATAACCATAATCCTGACTGGCCTGTACAAACACGCGGTCTCCCACTTTATGCTTTAAGAGCGCCTTTCCCAAGGGAGACTCATTGCTGATACGGCCATCTAGTGAATTTCCCCTAATGGTAGTGACGATTTTATAGACCTCTGTCTCATCATCCTCCTCAAAATACAGGGTCACTGTGTTATTAATCCCCACCTCATCTTCTCCAGACTCGTCAGAAATGATCCTGGCTGTTTTTATCATTTTTTCCAGATATCGAATACGGCTTTCATTTTTATTTTTATCCTTTTTAGCTGCATAGTATTCAAAATTTTCACTTAAATCGCCCTGGGCTCTTGCTTCCTTTACCGCCTCAATGGCATCTTTACGCACTACCAATTTTCTGTATTCGATCTCTTCCTGTAATTTCTTAATATCACTTTCTGTAAGCTGATCATTCATCTTCCAGTTCCTCCTCTTTCCTTTTCTATATGAGGATGTTACGGTCAAAATGCTTTTCCATCGAAAGTAATCTCTTAAACCTTATGTCTCATCGATTGTGTATAGAAGCCTAACAATGTCTTGGCACACTTCTGTTCATAATCCTTTTGAACGTCTAAATCCTACTACGAAACTCCTCCCATTTTCTCCTGGAAGTCGTCGATTGCCGTAAGCTTTTTCACTCTTTTTAGGCATATACCACATATCTCACATAAAGGCTTCAACACTGACTCTGTAATCACATTTGATACTTGGATTTCCTCAGGAGCTCCAGACTCAAAAATGAGATTTACCATAGTCTCTGCCAGAATCATACATGCCTCTTCCTCTACCCCAGCCATATCGGATCTCAGTATCGCCCTGGAATCCTTCTCTCCGATCAAACACAGTCTGGGATTCTCCGGACGATCGCCTTTTTCTCCGTTAACAGAAACTCCCATATAGATGATATCTGCCTGCAGAATCTGTTGATTTTTCGGCACCTTTTTTAGATTTTTAATTACTTCCTCATTATTAATCATCAGACTGCCCAACTGATAGGAAGTGAAGGGCAGCTGCTGTTCCCTTCCTTCCCATTTCTTTTCTTCCTCATTCCACCCAAATAAATAGAAATTCCCTTTGGAAAAATCAACATTTATTTTACTTTCCTCGTAATATATCAGGGCTTTTTCTAAATTTTCCAGATAGCCAATCATTCTCTCCACTTCACTCCGGTTAAAATTAAACGGATAATAGCCTGGAAGGAAGGACATGAAATATAGCCATTGATTTTTTCCCTGATATTTATATCCTAGCTCTTTTATGATTTCCTTCTGCTCTTCTGATAACTCATCTCCGTTTCCCCAGTAGCAGGTCAGACAATGCTGGCTGTACAGAATATATTCTGTTGTAAGATTCATCTGCTCTCCTGTCGCCAGCATAATATAGTCATTCAGTCCTCTATAGCCCTCATATACAGAGATACCATAGCATTCACCGCCTTTACCCATAATGCTGATGAATACAATATCATTATCATCCGCCGGATTTTTTCTGATTGCGATTAAATCCATATCCCAGAACTGTTCCCATGGCTTCTTCTCTTTTATCCTGGTTGCTACTTCATATAAACGGCCCCATTCCTTTATTGATGCTTCTTCCCTCATATACATTCTCCTGTTCCTTTCCCAATCTGGCAATACAAAAATAGGTTTTCTTATTTACCTTTAAGGGCTGAAAACCTAAACAGCCAAAATAGATTTACATTTTTTATTTTAGCATAATATTCCTTCTGTGGTCTATCTATTCTTTCTAAAATCTCTATAACATTTATCTTTACTCAAACACAATCTTATCCAGCAGCTCTCTATCTGCAGGCAGCCAATCAACACTCCTCAATTCGCCTTTCCCCAACCATCTTGAGGCTTCATGCTCTTTCAACACTAAATTTCCTGATTTTACCCTGCAGATAAAGCAGAACATAGACAAATGGAACGTTCTATTATCATATTCTACTATATCCAATAATTCCCCTACCTCAATTTCCGTATCCAGCTCCTCTTTGATTTCACGTACTAACGCAGCCTGTGGAGTTTCTCCAGGCTCAATCTTACCTCCTGGAAACTCCCATCCGCCCTTAAACTCTCCATAGCCGCGCTGGGTTGCAAATACCATGTGATTATGGATTATAACAGCTGCTGCTACCTTAATTGTTTTCATCCAGTCTCCTTTGCATCATTTTTCCTAATACTGGCACAATTAGCTCTCCATTTCTGAAAAGTTAAAGAGTTGATATATTTATCTAATACACTTCTACCAATATCCTCATAAAAGCCTGCATATTTCCCTGAACTGTTTTGATTTTAAGATTATCTCTATTTGCAGCGAATTCATCCTTTTCCAATTGCTTTTTGCTATTTTCCTCAGTATATTTCACTCTATTTTCTCCTTGAAATTCCTCTTTGTCAAACTCCATATTTATAGATATCTTCATAATAACTGTGTATCATTTTTATCTTCTATTTCAAAAAAGTTCTTGTATAATTCCTCTAATATATCTATTCTCCTCTCTATAGACTTTTTTTGATATGTACCTTGCTTAACTAGCTCATTATATTGGAGGTAATAAAATACATTTTCATTATTTTTATCATCAACACGATTTCTTTCATTCTCAAACCGTTCTATAAATTGACGTACTCTAATGTCATTTACAGGTTTTCCTTTCAAAAACAAATAGTATGTTACTATATTATTTGTTTTAAGAAATATACACTTCTCTCCCAAGATACGATACATCTTATCCAAACCCTCATTAACCGCATCTATAAACTTCAGTTCATTTCTTTCACACTTTTTACACTCTTTTAAAATCTTCTCAATACTTTTATTGCTTAATGTAACAATTTCTCCTTTATATTCCAGTACAAAGAGCTTCAAAAATATCTCCTGGTACGTATTCCTTTTATCAGAAAAACATACAGTTCCATTAAAGAAAGGATGATTACTACATTCTTTTACAATAAATTCCATTAGTCTTCCGCCAACAGCATTTCTCTTTTCAGCATTATTCACTGGAATCCCTGCATTAATTCTAATAAACATCTCATTTATTCTTTCAATATCGTCAGAATCTACAAACACAATATCTATCTCAAACAATAAAAACTTTGCAGCAATATAGGGATAGCTTTCTTGAATTTGACTAAACAGCGATCCTCCTATGTTTACACCATCTATAGAATCAAGAAAAGTAAATTCTCTTTTTAATCTTAATTCATCATTAAGGAAAGCCATAATAGCCATGATTCTCTGCTTTCCATCTATCACTGCATAATCATATTTTCTTTCTACACCTTCTGGATAAAAATGAAAATAAAATTTAGGTAAATCAATTTCATTAAATATACTATCTATAAGATCCTGCCTTTTAGAATTTGTCCACACTTTTCCAGAGCGCTGATAATACGGAGACATATCCAGTTTTCCAAGCGTATAGCATTCCATTAGTTCCGAAATTTTCATGGTCTTCTTGAAGATTTTGAACATAAATATCCCTCCTAATTATTTTTTCTTATTATCTCCTTTGATATTGATTCTAATTCTGGATATAGTGATAATTCATTCCATCCTATAAAGTATAGTTCCTCTGCAATATCTTTAACATATACACTGTCAATTATTATTTTTGTCAAATATCTCTCAGCATCAGACATATCTTCCATCGAAAATGCATCTTGTTCTGGAAATAATGTAAAAGTACCTTTTTGTGCAATAATACGTTCATTATTATATGACCCCAATATCGCAATAGGCCGTTTCGTTCTGGGACTATTAATATACATTTGTTGTATCAAATCATTTTCTATGATATTTGGTATTGGCTCCTCATCAAAAGAGCCGAAAGTCACCCCTTTGTTAAACTCAATAGGATTTAAACACCATACAACAGCTCTCTTTCCATGATGAATCTCTTTTCTATATTGCGTTGCAAATGCTATCGAAACCAATGCATTTTCACTCCAATCCAGCAATCTTGTTGGGGTTCCATGGTGCTGCATAATAAACAGCCACTCAAAGTAATCATCTTTTGCCTTTATAAACTTATTAGCTTTAGCCTTGAACTCATTCATAAAACATTTTTCTTTTTCCCAATTATAAGGGGCTCTATATATGGTTGGTTGAAGCTTATAATTCTCATCAGCATGTCCTCGGTACCATAATACATTATTTGTAGTTCGCATATCGCTAATACATTTAATATATTCCGATAAGTTTTTTATTGTGTATTCTTTTATAACCTTTTTTCTCCTTACTGTATTCAAAAATTGATACGGAAAACTAGGAATTGACACAAACGAAAGACTAAAATTGCTCTTCCTTTTACACCATTCTGCAACGGTCTCTATCAGCAGATAAAAGAAGTAAATCAGGTGTTACTATGGAAGCAATTAAAGTGACTATGGAGAAGTTTGTTGCATCTGGTTAGGATTTGATTTCCATCCCTACACAGCAGGAAAGTTACAGAAGTACTTCTAACGCTCTTTTATAGAAGATTCAAGTCACAACCACAACTACACTTTCAAGATAGCAACTTCTAAATTTATATTTCTAATTATAACATCGAAAAAACAGAAAGACAACGGCGCCTTTCCCCATTTAAAGTCACTCAAACAAATCACAGAGAGCCCGAATATACAGAACTGATAAAATAGTTAAGGAATAATAAAAAGACTTCGGTGGTTAGTAAAATTCATCGGAATTTAGCTGTCCCGCACCATTTAGCACTGTTTACAACATTCTCACTGTTACAAGACAGCAAAAAGGCTCCCGAGAAAAATCTCGAAAGCCTTGTATTTACTGAATAAATTATAATTACTCGATGATTGTAGCAACCCTACCTGAACCAACAGTCCTGCCGCCTTCATGGTATTTGAATAGCGTTTTTTGTGGTATTTTCTATGCTTTTTATTGCGGAAAACAGCATAAAATTGTTGTTTTTGTGTGGCGTATTTTTATTTGTCTGATTTCTTGGCACCGTTTTGGCACCAAAATACTTTTCTCCTTATCCACCCTTATTACATGGTGCTAGCACCATGTCTAAAACACCATCAAGGAAAAGCCAAGAAAGTAATTATCTACTACTCGCTTGCTTATCCAAACAAACGCACTTATCACTTCATGAAGTCCAATTACAAAATATAATCTACTTTACTTTTCTCCAAGCAGATGCCGGACCAAATTTTCCGGGAACACGTTCTAACAAACCTGCCTTTTTTAACCTTTTAAATACGTTTTTCATCATATTCTCTGATTTTATACCTGTTAAATTTCTCCCTTCTTTATTCTTAATCTCTTCATGTGTTTCTAAATAATCCATAACCATTTCTTCTGGGGAAGCTAACTTCTCATGTTTGATAACTACCAAAACAGAACTCTCATTTTCTATTATATAAGGCTCCTTTAATCGTAAACGTTTCATAGCTTCAAAAGCTGTATTTAACCCCTCACCAACATCTTTATTGGGTGCTTCTGGAAACTTATTGATAATACGTACTAATTTAGGATTTCGAGCTAATTGTGCTTCAAGTATATTTTTTACTGTAACAGAACCCGGCAATTTCCCCGGACTCTCAATCTCTACTCTATTATCATAAATTCTTATTTGTATATCTGTTGCAATGCTATAATCTCTATGTAATACCGCATTTGTTATAATTTCATGCAACGTTTCCTCTGGATATTCAACATTCTCAAATTTCTTATCCAATTTACGTATTGATTCTATTATTTCTTTTGATTTAGCTATTGCTGCATATATTTGATTATAGGCACTACCCTCAACTGTTAGCGGAGTTCCTTCAAGATAATCTCTATCAGCTTGTTCAGAAGTTTTATATCTATATATTTTAATCGCAGATCTTTTCGGTAATACAATTTGCGGTTCATCCATAAACAATAAACTTCCTGCAACAGTCAAATGTCCTTCTTTATATAACCTCTGTTTCTGCAACCACTTTTCTTTATCAATATTTGGAACAACATTGTCTGAAAATAATTGAAATGCCTCTGAATCCTCTACATCATCAATGCTTGATTCTCTAACTAATTCATTTTCAAATTGTATTATACCCTTATCCAGTTTTAATCTATCCAATTTTTCTTGCGTATCAATCGGCAATTTTTGAGCATTTTTTCTAACATAAGCTATTTGATTTGTTGCATAAATAATATCATTTGTTTTTAATATTGTAATTTGCATTACATATGTTTTAAGCACAGGGTGTTGCAAATAACATACTGAATAGTAATTTGACAAAGGAGCTAAACTTTCCAACATTTGTATAACGGAATTGGCTTCCTCTACATTAGTAAATCCATTCCATTGTCTATACCCTGTTCTTGTATCTTCATCTATACCAACATAAATATCACCGCCGTTTGCATTAGCAAATGCAGAAATACTTTCTGATAGTTTTGCCGGTTTTATCTTTTTTGATTTTATATCATTGAAATAATTCTCCTGTACATTAACTAATTCTGGCAATTTCTTTTCACTCACTATAGTTTCTTCATATTGCATAACATTTTTACCCCATTTCCTTTTATAATTTGCATATTATTAACATCATCATTTACAACATTCAAAATGAAAAACTGCAATTACTAAATCACTTTCCCCGTATCCCTCAAAGTAAACGTAGCGTCAAAATCGCAATCCAACAACTCCGCTATCTTTCTCAATTCCTTCTCTGAAAAGTTATCATCTCTCAATTTATTGCTCAAATTATTTCCACTATATCCAAGCATTTGTGCCAAGTCTTTAATCTTCATATTTCTTTCAATCAGAAGAATACGGATTTTAGAAGCCCTAGCCATACAATCACCTCGTTATGCTTTTCCAAAGATTATACATGAATAAATGTGAAAAATCAAATATCATGCGTTTCTTAACTTATTTCTTACCGTATGCTATTGACTTACAAAGAGCGAGCAGAGCAGGTAAAGCATATAAAAGGTTGGTAAAAAAATGGCTCCAGTGAATTCTGATATTCACTGGAGTTCTTTTACCTTTTCAATTATTTTTCTTTCCTAACTCCCTTAAACGGGGCATTGCTTGAGGTCTTCATGTCCATAAATTTTCCTGTTTGTGAATCCCTCTTAACCCATTTGTCTGTTTTAGGATTATAAACTTGCGTTCTATCTTTTACAGCCCCCACTCTTGCATTATCACCGTATGGTCTATTTACTGCCATATGCTTTCCTCCATTATTGATTCTCTTCACGTCGTTTAACATCATCAACTATCATTTTCATAACTGTCTGATTATCTACACGTAAAGAACCATTCGCCTGCAATTCTAAAATCAGCCTACCATTAAGTTGATTAACTAATCCCCCTGCTGCAACCCAAACATCTTCACTCTTGGCTTTGTGATCAAAATACCTTTTTACTAAACAAAGATTTTTAAACTCCGTAGAATTATTTTGTTCGTAGACTGCACCAAGCAACACCTCAATATTTTCAAGACGTTCATCTTTAAATCCAATGATCATTTCTCCATGTTTATTGAAAAGCACTGATTTGCCTTTTCCACACAGTGTTGCCATTATTCCTATATCCGATGTAGATACTTTATACCGACGCCTCATTCTACCATGAACCCCATCTTCTCCTTCATCGCCATATACTATGCGACCTCCTGCTGCCGTTTCACTTGATGTTGCACCAGCTTCCTTTTTCTGACCAGTACGATGCTTCTTATTATTGGGATTTTCATCTTTTTCAGTTTTGGACTGAACAGGATTCATATAATCGTTGGAAATGCGTCTCACAGCATCATTTACCTGTTTTTCAGTAAATATTCCATCCATACGTACACTTGATATACGTTCTTGATAATTTCCAATTTTGTAATCACAATCCGAACGATGTTGTTTATCATCTACAGCCTTCAAAAAGCAAGTCTTTCCGCCATTTTTAGAACTATGGACCAAACATAACCTAGCATTACAATTTTCACCAGGGCATACAAATTCACCTTGTGTTTCATATACTTCAAGTTCTTTTGTTGACATCTTCGTAACATCCAGATCTTGCGTAGTTCCATCTTTTACATATTTAATTATCTTATACTTCATTAAATTACCTATAGCTATATTACTGTAAAAGGCGCTATTACATAATATAGCAAACAACCATTGTGATGGAGAAATGACTGTCCTCCTAGGTGAATGTCAGTTCTGGATTGTGTATTAGGTTCAGTAATGGTATAATATTTGTATGTATTACTGTAGTCATTAGCACTACAAAAACGCCTGAGTTGAAGCTGCAACTTCAACTCTTTTGTTTTGCCCACCTATCCAGATAATCTTTCCTCCTTTCACTGACCTATCTTTTTACTAACTTTTTCTTTAATATATAAATAAAAATTAGTTTTTCGTTTTAATGAGTTTTTACTTACTCGAATAAAATCCCATGATTCTACATATGTTTTTCCTGAAAACAATTGCTCATCATCAAAAAAATCTACAAATTCTTGTGGTTTATTTATGAACTTATCTTCAAACTCCTGTGCTAATCTATCTTTCTCTTGTTTCGATAAATTAGCCCGCCCATGAAGAACATGATCCATATTACACGAGAAAAAGTAAACACTATATGGAATACATGTCCATACTTTTGATATAGTAAGCATTCTATTAACCACTTCTTGCTTCTGATGATTTCGCTTTTTAATTCCTGATACATCCTTACATCTTATATTATCAGGCTCGTATATTAAATCACCATTTTCTGTTTCAATTACATTCTCATCTGGAACAAAGGCACCGTCCATATCTATTAAATGAACAACTTCCAAATAGTCACTTTGCTTAAATACTCTTCCACTATGCTTTTTTACAATATTTCCAATTTTGGCAGCTATATTTACCGGATTCACTCCAATTCTTGTCGTAATATCTCCATCTGTAATTTCAAAATGAATTTCTTCATCGTCTAAGAATTGACTAAGACACAATGCCAAACTAGTTTTGTCATTAATTCCTTCTACAATAAACAAAATTATCTTCTTTTTATTCGGCATCTTCATCACCAGCCAATCTAAATGCTCTAGCAATCATATATGGATTTGTCGCCTCATAAACGCATTCATTTTGTCCACCAAGTACAATATCATGAAAATAAACATCTCTAAAATTATTATTTGCTTTAATATTCTTAAATCTAATATAGCGATTATTTTCATTGGTGGTTGTAAACATTATATTTTTGTTATTGAGCACTTCCAATGCTCTTAAATTGTGTGATGTGAAAATCAATTGACCTTTTCCTGATTCTTCGACAACTTTCAAAATTTCACCTAATAAATATTCAAATATTCCAGAATCAAATTCATCAACTACCAGTGTCATAGAACGGTCATTAAACACCAAAATTAAACAATATAGAATTGACACCAACTTTTTTACTCCGTCTGATTCATATCGTAATGGGATTTCTATATTCGCTCTTTTAGCTATAATCTCAGCTTTAACTATTTCTTCACCTTTTTTATTCAGGCTAGTACTCAATTCTTGTAAACTAATTGTTAATCCAGGAATAATTTCTTTTAAAACTAAACTTATAGCCTCCATTTTTACCTGAATATCTCCAAAAAACTTTCTAGGTATTGGAGATACTCCATCCAGGTTCAAACAACCTTTAAGCAATGATATTTTATCTTTTTCTTTGGACACAATTGAAAAGGGCAATGCAATATTGGCATTAATCATCCCAGTATCTTCGCTGCTAAACACGTGAAGATTATAGATTGCATACTCCGTTAATGCTTTAAATATAAATTTATACTCATCTTCCCATTTTGAATCACGAATCATCTTTCGTAGTTCTTTGGAAAACAAAAAGGAACGTTCTTCTTTTGTTGTAAGCAGCCTTAGTACTCTCAATTCATCTATTAAATCCTGCTTTCCACCTGTCAGTAGGTGATATCGATTTTTAGGCAAGATTTCAGTGCTACCTACATTATAATATAAAATAGGTGTCATTTTTGTCCATTTATCATTTATCAATCGTGCCATTGAAATTTTCTCTGATACAAGATAAGCCCTATTACTCTTTTCATGCTCTTCTTCATCAATAGAATCATTCTCATCGATATGTTCATCAATATCCGCTATTTTTCTTTCTAAATTAAATTCATATACAATTTTATAAAAATCATTTTCACTACTTACTATGGAAAACTCAACAGTAGCACCACCTGTCAATTCACCAATTTTAATATAATTTCCCAAATCACTATCTAGACTTTTTCCTATCAAAATCTCTTTGAGGACATCGAGTGCATATACTAGGATTGTCTTTCCCGAACCATTTTGTCCATATAGTCCTAACACATCCGACCCTACATTATTTTTAAATGCAAATTTAACACATCCATATCCAACATTTTTAAGATTTCTCAACTCTATTTTTTGAAGCCTAACAATTTCCCGTTTCATACATATATACTCCTTCAATTGTATTCTTCTTACATTTATCATAATATACCATTCCATTCCACTTGTCAATTATTTTTTGAATTCGATACAAAATGTTCTATTTTTTATTTTTAGTATATTCTTTAATTCTATTATTATACCTATTTACATATTTTTAATTTGAATTATTCTCACAGACAATATCCTTTTTTAATTAATATGAAACATGCTATCTTTACTTCTGGCACCGTTTTGGCACCATCCACACTCATTTTCATTATCCAAAACGCAAAAAGACTCCCAAGGAAAACCTTGGAAGCCTTGAAACTACTATATTATTTTCAATTACTCAATGATTGTAGCAACCCTACCTGAACCAACAGTCCTGCCACCCTCACGAGCTTTCGGAAATGAAATCTGAATGTTTTTCCTTGTTTTTGCTATTTATTTTTCATCATATTATTTAATTTGACACTATATTTTTACTGTTCCGAAGAATTTTAGAGCCAAAATAGAGCCAGTGGCAAAATACCTATTTTCTCCTTATCCACCCTTATTACATGGTGCTAGCACCATGTATAAATAATCATTAAGGAAATGGATTGACGAACTTATATTTGTTATGCTGCTCCACTAATTTAATGATGAAAAATCAATTAATCTTTAAATATCTTTCTTCTAAACAAAACCTGTATAAATACTTAATAATTTCTTCCATAATTTCTAAAATATCTTCTTCTATTTTTTCAAATTCCGAAAACTCAATAGGCTCCCTTTGCGAACCATGAGCCACTGAATTTCTTAGTTTTACCAACTTAGTTATATTGTTTTGCTTATCAATAAAATAATTGTAATCTAAACCCAAAATATATAAATTCTCTTGTAAGACACCATAGTCTAGATTGGATTTAGTATTAATTATTTTTTCATCTATACGAATCTTTTTATTTAAATAGTCAGAAGTAAACTTTTTGGTTAACTCTCTTCTTCTATGGTATCTATGTAAAAATTCTTCTGCTGGTGGTACAGTAGTTAATTCTTTACATTTCCTATTAGTATCTTCAAAAGACGAATATTCCCTACTTAATGAAGCAGTTATTATCGTATCAATAAAATTCCTTAAAGCCAAATCAGTAGAATTTATATATTTGATATAACATTCTAAACAGTCTTTGAAAAATCCCTCAAAATGAGCATATAGCATAACAATAAGCGTTTTTACTACGGGAATACTATTATCTGAACGCAACAAGTTTTTTAATGCTAAGAACTCATTAACACGCCATGAAAGAGAATCCTCCATATCACTTCTAAAGTCCAATATATTTTGCATTTTAACAATTCTTAATTACATCTTCAACTAATGCAATTCTTTCTTCCGTATTTCTTTTCCCACCAGTTCGTGTCTTTAAGAAATCTTTATTCTTTCTTAGAGAATTTAACGCCGTTTTCATATTAGCAACAGATTTAGTTTCTAAAATGTCCGCACACTGCGCAATTCCGCAAGTAAAGCTATCATAAAAGTACATGATAATATCTGTTTTAAATTTATTATCCTCTAAATTTATGACGCTAGAAAATGCATTCTTTCCGTTTAAATCATATATATATTTAAACGTCTTTTCAAACACTTCTTTCTCTTTAGAATAATCAAAAGGCATATCGCCTGTTGTCACTTTTTCCATATAGTCTGTTAAAAAGAAATCAAGGTCTTTCTTATAATTTTCCAAATTGTTTTTGAGTGCAAAATACCGCAGCACTAATTCTTGATCTTTTTTAGTGACAGCATAATCTTCCCTAACATTAGCTATGGATTTTTTAAAGTATTCATATTCGCTGCATTCAATAATAAAATTATTAAACGAATTACCAAGCAAGCGAATCGTACAATTTCTAACTTCTTGATTACTAAGCAATTCCCCACCTGTATTGAGCCGCTTAAACATATGATATCGTAAATTTGTATCTGTTTCTTTCCTTAGCACTTCCATTCTAATAAAGTTTCTTTTAAGTTTTAACTGTATTGCTCTAGGTAAATCGTCAAATGTATAATCATTTAGTTCTTTAACTATATCACAACCTGTTAATGACAATTCTTCCTTTATCCTATCTGAGCAAAAATCCTTTCTTATTCCTTCATCAATATCCTTATATCTAAAATGCAGATATGTAGATATCCTTTGCAAACCATCTATCAGTTCATAATTTCCTTCTTCGCGTTCTATAACAAATATAGGAGGCAACGGCATTTCCAATATCAGAGATTCTATAAACATTGATTGCTTTTCATCCGACCACCTAAACATTCTTTGGTAATCGGGGTCAATAATCAACTCTTGGTTATTATACATATCTAATAACTCATTAAATGAAATATCCAAACTTCTAGTTTTTACTGATTTCGCCTGTTCATCTATTGCTTTTATAACCATTTCATTTGATAACATAATAAATCCTCTACTTTCTATTTGATAACTATTCTTATAACGTGATGTTCACATCACGTTTAAAACATTCAACAAACAAATTACTTGCATAATACTTTTAACTAAACTATCTTCCCCGTATCTCTCAAAGTAAACGTAGCGTCAAAATCGCAATCCAACAACTCCGCTATCTTTCTCAATTCCTTTTCCGAAAAGTTATCATCTCTCAATTTATTGCTCAAATTATTTCCACTATATCCAAGCATTTGTGCCAAGTCCTTAATCTTCATGTTTCTTTCAATCAGAAGAATACGGATTTTAGAAGCCATAGCCATACAATCACCTCGTTATGCTTTTTCAAAGATTATACACGAATAAATGTGAAAAATCAAAGCACCATGTGCTTCTTAACTTATTTCTTACTGTATGCTATTGACTTTTCACATTTCATTATGTATAATCTCATTGATGTATGTGATAGTTTAATTATATTTGTGATTCGAGTGAGGTGATGTGTAATTATTAAATTTTTATAAACTTCCACTATATTATGCAAAGGCGGTGATACTTATTTTAGAAATTGAAAAAAATCTTTCCCACTACATAAGACGGGAATATGAAAAACTGGAATCACAAGACAAGCAACGGAGCTTTATTGAAAATTTCCGCTTTCTTATGATGTCAAACGACACAGACTTTCAGAATTTTTATTCTAAGAGAAGCCTAAATGACCGGGAATTTTATTCTATTGTGGATTCCCTCTATCAGCTAAACAATCTTTGTATGTTAGCAGAATTTGTTTCATATAACAAACCGTTGCTCTTATATGAATTACAAAAGATAGGAAACTGGCAAGGTCACATTGATTTTACCGAACCTTGCAGATTAGGACATGATACCATGCTTGCTAGAATATTTACGATTCTGCAACACTTCAATTTGAGTACAAATTTTTCATATGAAGCGCACCCTATCCCCACCCGAAATTTGAAAGTACAAGAGGCTTCTGGCTATCAGACATCTATACCTAAAATTTCTTTACAAGGAAAATGGGTAGAAGATTTTGGCTTTCCTATTGGCTCTCATATCTCGGTTGAGTGTTTTCAAAACAAACTCGTTATTTTCAGCACCGAAAAGCCTAAGTAATTGGCTCGGAACACGAATAATGACAAATTTCAATATCGGCTGTTTGTTCAACGTAAAAACTGCCGGAGAGTGACTTTCTTCACTGTCATTCTCCGGCAATCTTTTATCGCTCCAACGCCCTCTCTATCTGCTGCTTCTGCCCTTTCAAATCATTCTGCTTCTCATACAGATTATTACGCTCTTTGCAGAGTTCTTTCATGCGCTCCAACTGCGCCCGTACTCCCTCCCGGCAACCCGGCTCTATCTTCTTATATTCCCCGGTCAGATTGCGGATTGTATTGTTGTTTTCTTTTATCTGTTCCGACAGGCATACCCAGTCTATCAGATTTTGCACTTCTTTATCCGTTTCGTAAAGGTCTGTATCCGCCACGATTTTAGCACATAACCGTATCATAACTTTTTTCTCCATATCCGTCATATTCTATCAATCCCCTTTCTTATCAGCTCATTTCAAAAGCACGTTTCGGGCGTTTCCTTGCCCTTTCTGCCCGTTCTAATGCCTTTGACCGTTCCACTATCGACTGTACTTGTTCTTTACCAAAATAGCGCTCCAAACGCCCCAAATCAGACGCTTTTTCCTGCAATCGGTCTATGGTGTCGCTCTGCTCCATAACCTTATCTGTCAAGCGACTAATCTGTATTTGTTGCCCGTCCACTTTGGCGGAAAATTTCTTGCTTTGCTCTGTAAGCTGTACGCATTTGATAGTCAGATTTTTTACCACTTCTTTCAATTTCTTCACAAGCGGAAGTGCCTTTTTCTCCCGATAATTCTTTGCACTCATCAATGCCCCCGGCTCTACCAACTGCCATTTCACATCTTCATCATAGGCATGGATATTACGCTCCATGACTTCCTTTGACTGTACCATTTTGTTAAGTTTCTGCTGTAACTTTTTCTGCTGTTTTTCCAACTTTTCATTTTCGGATAACAGCTTTTCTTTATCCTCTGCTAATATTTCCGTCTGCTCTTTTAGAAGATGATTTGTAGCGATAAGTTCCGATACTTCCTGCCGGATCGCTTCGCCCTCTTTGCGTATCTGCTCCGTTTCCTGTCCTGCCGCTATCTGCTGATGAAGAATAGAGGATAATTCCTCTTTACTGCCGAAGATTGTCTGTTCCAGCTCCGCAACCTCTTTCTGTCGCTCCTGTTTTTCAAAATCAAGTATAGACAAGTGCTTGTTATGTGTGCCTAACTGTTTCCACTGTACGCCATGCCGCCCCATGACTTTTGAAAGTTCCTGCTTCTCCGCTTCAATCCACTCATTCCATTCCGTCATTCCCCTTGTGCCACCCTTGAAACCCTGTTCCGACAATGCACCTTTGAGGGAAACTCTCGTATCAAGTCCACGCTTACTGTTACGGATAAAGGGAACAAAATCAATGTGAATGTGCGGCGTCTGCTCGTCCATGTGCAAGTGACTTGAAAATACAAACAAATTCGGATTTCTTTTCTGAAACTGCTCCATGAACTCACATAAAATCTCTTTCGCCAACTGTCCCTCATTGCTCTGTACGTTCATATCATCTTTGTTGCCGATTTGGAAGATGACCTCATAAAATAATTTCTCCTGCTTTCCTCGGCGTATCTTTTCATAGTAATCGCCAATCTTTCGGTCACTCCGTTTCTGCTTTGCGTTGTAGCGTTCCAGTGCTTCATCAAAAAGAGTATGATAAACTTCTTTTATATCCGAGTGACAAAATTCCACGTTATCCCGGCTTCGTTCCTTATCTACATTTTTAGCTGTAAAGGCTCTCGTATTGTGATTGACTGAACCTTTTCCCACCATGCCGCTAATCGTTCTTTCCAATAGGCATATCCTCCACGCTCTATATTCTAATTTTACTGCGCCGACAGGCGCAAGGCTTTGTTACTTTCCCGAAAGTAACGCAAAAGCACTTTTGACAGGCAAGCCTATCAAAAATGCAACCTGCAAGCAGGTTTTGCGCCCTGCCGGGGGCAAGCTGTCCGTTGGACAGCATACCGTCCTTACGGACGGGGCGGCTTTTCGCCGCCATGTTACCGCCACGCTTCCAATCAAGGTAGCAAGATTACCCTATCTTTAGAAAAGGTAATCTTGCTATCTTCTTTTGCTACAAAGTCCAGTACCATTGATTTCCTACTTTCACGCTGTCAATGTTCATTTCTTTTTTGGCGTTCCACAGCGTTTTCTTCTTGATACCTCTCTCCTTTGCCGCTTCTGTAATTTCATTGCAGGATAACTGCCCCTCTGCCAAAATCTCTGCAAGAAATGATTTAGCGTCCTTTGTTTTCTGTCCTCTGCTTTCGCCGGAAAGTAATTCTTCAACCGTAATGTCATAAACACCCTCCCAAATAAAACCGTTATCCTTATCCATGCGAAACGCTATTGAAGTTCCCTCCGGCGCAAGACTGCTCTTATCATGCGCTATCACACGCAGCGTTGTATCGTCTTTTATCCTGCCGACTACCAACACGCTCCGGGCAGTAGCTTGAAAATCTATCGAACCCAATCCCCGGTAAGTCGATTTACTTCCGCTTGCCTTATTCATGTGACCGATAAGGACAATCGCACACCCGTATTCTTCCGCAATATTTCCCAACTGCTTCAGCACTGGTCTAATCTCGTTTGCCCGGTGCATATCCACATCTGCGCCCAAATAGGCTTGTATCGGGTCTAACACAACCATTTTAGCCCCGGTTTCCTTGATTGCCCGGACAAGCCTTTCATCTGTCATGCTCAAACAATCAATACTTTCATCAATTACCAACACCCGGTTACAGTCTGCTCCTGCTTCTAACAATCGGGGTTTTATGGTATCTTCCAAACTGTCCTCTGCGTTCTGATAAATTACATTGACCGGCTCTCTGCTCTCTGCTGTTTCCTCACAGGGAAGTGCTTCGCCTTTTGTGAGAAGTGCCGCAAGGTGCAAAATAAAAGTGGTCTTTCCCTCTCCCGGATCGCCTTGCACAATAGTCAGCTTTCCAAAAGGAATGTAGGGATACCACAGCCAGTTCACTTCTCTTGCTTCTACATCTTCCATGTTGATTAAACGATAATTTTTTTCTCTTTTTTCTTCCATTTGCGTCCTCCACTAAAATAATTCGATTGAGTTTCAGCAGAGCCTTTGTTATACTATATTTGCGAGATATAAATACAATAGGCTCTGCCTTTGTAGTGAAATGTCCTTGTCAATCGACAGGGGCGTTTTCATTTCTTGCGGCGTTTAACATATCTGCCACTTTCTTTTGCTGATTAGGATATAAATGCCCGTAAGTATTCAGCGTGATTTTAATATCCCTATGCCCTAACCGTTCTTTAATAATCAAAGGCTGTACGCCTTGATTGATAAGATATGCCACATGGCTATGACGTAAATCATGTACCCTAATTTGCTTTACACCCGATTTCACACACGCACGTTTCAGCTTGTGCTGTACCGCTTCTGCTACAATCGGGAACAGTCTTTCATTATCCGGCAGACCATAACAACGGTTCACATACATTTCAATCTCTTTCGTTAAAAATTGGGGAATGTCAATCACTCTAACCGACTGTTCCGTTTTCGGCGTTGTAATAATATCTCTACGCTCCGTTCTGTAATAAGTCTTAGTGATACTGATTTGATTGTTTTGAAAATCAACATCTTCTTTTGTCAGTGCCAACATTTCCCCCTCTCTGCAACCCGTCCAAAAGAGAATTTCAAATATTACATAATACTTGCTTTCCCGGTCAATGCCGTTGATGAAACAATCGTATTCGTCTTTCGTCCAAAAGTTCAGCTTGTCAGCGTCAGACTTTCCCATTTTCTTAACCTTTTTACATGGGTTATTATTGAGATTGTAAATGTTACTTGCATGAGTAAATAATGCGGTAATCTGATTTTGCACCATGCGTAAATAAGTCTGCGAATATCCTTTTGCTCTGATAGCGTTCTGCCACTGGATAATATCAGAGGGGCTTATTTCGTTCATTTGCTTATTCTCAAAATACGGTAATACATGGGCTTCTATCATGTAACGCTTATTTTTTATCGTGCGTTCCTTTAGTTCTCCTGCTTTATCCCGGAAATACACATCAACAAATGCACCTAACATCATATCCATATTGGCAGATGTACTTTTCAGAAATTCTCTTTCCCACTCCAACGCTTCCTTTTTCGTGGCAAAACCACGTTTCTTTTTGTGCTTCTTCTCCCCTTTCCAGTTTTCGTAATAGCATTGAGCAGTCCATTTCCCGGTCTTTTCATCTCTTGAAGCAGACATTCCTTATCCCCCTTTCATGCGGTTTGGTTCGGCTGATTGTAACCGTAAAACTTTGTTTCCCAAAATGCTTTTGGCACTTTCCCGGCAACAACAAGATAGCCTTTGCTCTGTAATTCTTCATTTAATTCTCTTATCAGTTTGTAAGCGTGTCCTTTGGAAACACCCAATGTTTCCGCAACTTCTCCGGCAGTCAATAAGTAGTTCTGTCCGTTCATGCAATTTCTCCTTATCATTTATTTCACTATTTATTAGTGTTAATGATATTCTAGCACCCACTATCATTTATGTCAATAATTTTTATCTGTATTTTTCATATTTATTATTGTTGTCAATATTTATTGAAAGTGCTATACTATAAGAAAGCAAAAAAGAAAAGAGGTAACGGCATGGATAATACAATTCAGATAGCAGAACGGATAAAACAACTCCGTAAAAATCTAGGTTTGAACCAAAGTGAATTTTGTAAAAAGCTAGGCATAAAGCAATCCACCCTATCCAGTTATGAAAACGGAACGGTATCTCCGTCCAACGAGGTACTCTATGCCATAGCAAAGCAATACCACGTTTCTTTGGATTGGCTTTTTGGCATTTCAGACAATGAATTTTCTTTATCGTCTATGGGCGATATTATCAGTTTTCTATTGGAGTTGAACGAATTAAAAGAATTGCGCTATGAACTGGAAATCAATGATAAATTTTTCAATGACATAGAAACCGAAGATAACCGTTGGTATGCAAACATTAAATTCTATGGGAACGAAAAAGGACATTTATATAATGCAGATATGTGTCAATTCCTTGCTTCATTGAATGAGAGCCGGGAAAGTTTTGAATCCTACTTTACGCCAAAGGATATGTTTGATATATGGAAAAAACAGAAAATTGCTGATTACTCCTCCTTGCCAGTGACAAAGAAAGTGTATGAAGATATAGACAATGCTACAAGAATGAAACTCCGTAATGAACATTTGGAGCGGCAATTTAAGAAAAATCAGAGTGACAGCGAATAAAAATAGAGCCATTTTAGAGCCACAAGCCATTTTCAATGAAATTCCGGCAAGTGGCTTTTCCTTTTGTTCGCCATTATTTTTAGACATTAAGAAACCGCAACCCCTTGATTTCTCAAAGGATTGCGGTGCTTATTTTTATTATTTGGCTCTAATCTAAAGATTACTCAATGATTGTAGCAACCCTACCAGAACCTACTGTACGTCCACCCTCACGGATAGCAAATGTAAGACCCTGCTCCATAGCTACTGGATGAATCAGCTCAACTGTCATCTCTACGTTATCACCAGGCATACACATCTCTGTACCAGCTGGTAATTCGCAAACGCCTGTTACGTCAGTTGTTCTGAAGTAGAACTGAGGTCTGTAGTTGTTGAAGAAAGGTGTATGGCGTCCACCCTCGTCTTTTGTCAGAACGTAAACCTGAGCGGTAAACTTCTTATGGCACTGTACAGAACCTGGTTTAACCAGACACTGCCCTCTTTCGATTTCGTTTCTCTGAACGCCACGAAGAAGAGCACCGATGTTATCACCAGCCTGAGCCTCGTCAAGAAGCTTACGGAACATCTCGATACCAGTTACAACAACCTTACGAACGTCCTCGTGTACACCAACGATCTCAACTTCATCAGATATATGCAGAGTACCACGCTCTACTCTACCAGTAGCAACTGTACCACGACCAGTAATAGAGAATACGTCCTCTACAGGCATAAGGAATGGCTTATCAGTATCACGCTGTGGATCTGGAATATAGGAATCAACAGTCTCCATTAATTCCATGATCTTGTTGCCCCACTCACTGGACGGATCTTCAAGAGCCTTTAATGCAGAACCCTTGATAATCGGGCAATCTGTGAACTCATACTCCTCTAACTGCTCTGTGATTTCCATCTCTACTAACTCAAGCAGCTCTTCATCATCAACCATATCACACTTGTTCATGAATACTACGATATAAGGAACGCCTACCTGACGGGAAAGCAGGATGTGCTCTTTTGTCTGAGCCATAACACCATCAGTAGCAGCTACAACCAGGATAGCGCCATCCATCTGAGCAGCACCAGTGATCATGTTCTTTACATAGTCAGCATGGCCTGGGCAGTCTACATGTGCATAGTGTCTGTTTGGTGTCTCATACTCAACATGGGCTGTAGAAATAGTAATTCCACGCTCTCTCTCTTCCGGAGCCTTGTCAATGTTTTCAAAAGCAACGGCTTCGCCGGTACCTAATCTCTCATGAAGTGTCTTTGTGATAGCAGCTGTTAAAGTTGTTTTGCCATGGTCTACGTGGCCGATGGTACCAATGTTACAATGTGGTTTGTTTCTTTCAAACTTAGCTTTAGCCATTTTTTAACGTCCTCCTTAATTTGCGCTCCCAAACAAGAGCTATTATCGTTTTTTCTCTATAGGCTGTCTATAATTATATTCTATTTAACCAGTATTTTCAAGCCTATCTCAATATAATTTGTTATAGCATAAAGGTTTATTTACCATTTTTCTCACTGAGAATTTTCTCCTGAACACTCTTGGGAACCTGTTCATATTTCTCAAAGAACATGGAATAATTGCCACGTCCCTGTGTCCTAGAACGTAAATCAGTAGAGTAGCCAAACATCTCGGAAAGCGGCACATATGCCTTAACCATCTTACCTCCACCGATATCTTCCATACCTTCGATACGGCCACGGCGAGAATTAATGTCACCGATCACATCGCCCATATAGTCCTCAGGCATGGTTACTTCCACCTTCATAATCGGCTCAAGAAGAACCGGATTTGCCTTCTTCATAGCTTCCTTAAATGCCATGGAACCTGCAATGTGGAATGCCATTTCAGAAGAGTCAACCTCGTGGTAGGAACCATCGTATACATTAGCGTGTACACCCAATACTGGGAATCCAGCCAGAATACCAGCCTTAGAAGCTTCTTCGATACCTTCGCCTACAGCTGGGATATATTCCTTCGGAATTGCACCGCCCACAACAGAAGATTCGAATTTAAAGGTTTCCTCTGCATTTGCATCCATAGGAGCAAATCTAACTTTACAATGGCCATACTGTCCACGACCACCGGACTGTTTTGCATATTTGTATTCCTGATCAACTTCCTTTGTAAAGGTTTCCTTGTATGCAACTTGAGGAGCGCCTACATTGGCCTCTACATTAAACTCACGAAGAAGACGATCAACGATGATTTCCAGATGGAGCTCGCCCATACCGGAAATAATGGTCTGTCCTGTTTCCTGATTTGTCTTTGTACGGAAGGTTGGATCCTCTTCAGCAAGTTTTGCTAAAGCCTCTCCCATCTTCTGCTGGCCTGCCTTTGTCTTAGGCTCAATCGCAATGTCAATAACCGGCTCCGGGAACTCCATGGATTCCAAAATAACTGGATGCTGCTCATCACAGATCGTATCACCAGTACCACTTACTTTAAAACCAATAGCAGCAGCAATATCACCGGAATATACCTTATCCAATTCCTGCCTCTTATTGGCGTGCATCTGAAGGATACGTCCTACACGTTCCTTCTTGCCCTTTGTTGCATTTAACACATAAGAACCTGAATTCAAAGTTCCGGAATATACACGGAAATAAGCCAATCTTCCCACAAACGGGTCGGTCATAATCTTAAATACAAGGGCTGCGAAAGGCTCTTCATCAGAAGAATGCTTTTCGATTTCATTGCCATCCAGATCCGTACCTTTAATAGCCGGAATATCTGTAGGAGCAGGCATGAACTCAATCACTGCATCCAAAAGCTTTTGAACGCCCTTATTTCTGTAAGCAGAACCACAGCATACAGGAATAGCCGCACATTCACAAGTCGCCTTTCTCAGAGTCTTTTTCAGTTCTTCTACAGAAGGCTCTTCTCCTTCCAGATACTGCATCATCAAATCGTCATCCAATTCACAAATTTTTTCAACCAGCTCTGTACGATACAGCTCTGCATCATCCTTCATATCATCCGGAATATCTGTGATGGAAATATCATCGCCCTTTTCATCATTATAGATGTAGGCTTTCATTTCAAATAGATCAATAATTCCGCGGAATTCATCTTCCTTGCCAATTGGCAGCTGCAGACAGACTGCATTCTTGCCTAATCTAGTACGAATCTGATCTACCGCGTTAAAAAAGTCTGCACCCAAAATATCCATCTTATTGATGAATGCCATTCTGGGGACATTATAAGTGTCTGCTTGACGCCAAACGTTTTCAGACTGAGGCTCTACACCGCCCTTTGCACAGAAAACGCCTACTGCACCGTCAAGTACACGCAGTGAACGTTCAACCTCTACTGTAAAGTCAACGTGTCCTGGAGTATCGATAATATTGACACGGTGTTCCAATGCACCTGGCTTTGGCTTGCAGTTTTCTTCCAAAGTCCAATGACAGGTAGTAGCAGCTGAAGTGATCGTAATACCTCTTTCCTGCTCCTGCTCCATCCAGTCCATGGTCGCATTGCCCTCGTGAGTATTACCAATCTTATAGTTTACACCAGTATAGTACAGGATACGCTCTGTCAATGTAGTCTTGCCTGCATCGATATGAGCCATAATACCAATATTCCTGGTTCTCTCTAATGGATATTCTCTTCCAGCCAAGGGATTTTTCCTCCTTATTCATGTGAAACGCAGCTCAAGCTCCGTTCAGATCCCACTGCAGAATGCAGCTTAGAATCTGTAATGAGCAAATGCCTTGTTTGCTTCTGCCATCTTGTGCATGTCTTCTTTTCTCTTTACAGATGCACCTGTGTTGTTGGCAGCATCCATAATCTCATTTGCCAATCTTTCTTCCTGGGTCTTCTCGCCTCTCTTACGGGAGAACATAGTAAGCCAGCGAAGTGCTAATGCCTGTCTTCTATCCGGTTTCACTTCAATCGGCACCTGATAGGTAGCTCCGCCGATACGTTTTGCCTTTACCTCTAAAACAGGCATGATATTGTTCATTGCTTCTTCAAATACCTCTACAGCGTCTTTGCCGGTCTTTTCTGCAACACGTCCAAATGCACCGTATACAATCTTCTGAGCAACACCCTTCTTGCCATCTAACATAATATTGTTTACCAGCTTAGTAACAACCTTATTGTTATACAGCGGATCTGCCAGAACTTCTCTTTTCTGAGTATGTCCTTTACGTGGCACGTTACTTCCCTCCTTAATCATTCTGCGGTTCCTGTCGTGAAAACCACATTTTATTAAATCCTCGGTACTCACGCGGAAAATATGCATGTTTCGTGCTCGGTTCTCCAATTTATATAATCCTGCAACCTACAGGTCAATATCAACCGGTCCGGCACCAAAAACGATTCATGAAATGCGTGAATTATTTCTTGTCTTTCGGTCTCTTAGCGCCGTATTTAGAACGAGCCTGCTTCCTATTAGCAACACCTGCAGTATCCAATGTACCTCTGATAATATGATATCTGGTACCTGGCAAGTCTTTTACCCTTCCACCACGGATCAGAACAACGCTATGCTCCTGAAGGTTATGGCCTTCGCCTGGGATATAGCTTGTAACTTCAATTCCGTTGGAGAGACGAACTCTGGCAATTTTTCTAAGAGCAGAATTAGGCTTCTTAGGAGTTGCTGTTTTAACAGCTGTGCAGACACCTCTCTTCTGCGGAGCAGAAACATTGGTAGCACGCTTCTGTAAAGAGTTGTAACCCTTCTGAAGAGCCGGAGCTGTAGACTTCTTTTCTGTAGTCTGTCTTCCCTTTCTAACTAACTGGTTAAATGTTGGCATTCTTTTCACCTCCTGTGATATTGTCTGTGGTTGCGCTTTTATGAGCGTAGTTTTGTATACAATAAACCTGTGTTTATGCACACTGTCTTATTATAACAGATTACATTTTTCTGTCAAGCCGTAAACGCTAAATTTTTCCTGTATTCTTGCTAGAAAGCAGGCCCGGGATATCTCTTTTGAATTTCTTATGACCCTTCATGCCCACAGTTAGCGCATCACTATGAATGAAAGTATCCAGCCCATTTGACATACCTGAATACAGTTTCCCATTTTACGGAAAAGGGTACTTTCATAGTAAACTGCCGTATCTGCCATACAGACACCATCAAGAATAAAAAAAGTTTTCTGTGAGCCTCCTAAGGATGTATGCAGAATGTAAAAATGCATTCTAGCGCTGTCCGTACAATACAGCAGCTGCACAGTCCTGCCCTAAGAATTCCAGACTTTCACAACAAATAAAAAGTGCCAGAACTATTTTGCAGTCTCGGACAATGAGATACAGCCCCTTATGCACAACGCATAAACAGTTACTCATAGAAGCTTTCAAATCTCTCATTTTCAAAACTGCAAAAATCCTGACACATTTTAACCTGGGCTTTTCATCTTCCAATCGTTTCGGCATCCGTTTCTTCTATATATAATGGAATAGAAGATACCACTTTGTGATCTCATTTTCACGCAGTTCAGCGTCAGAGTGCTGAACTTTCACATTAAACCTTCCTGCGCCTAAGCAGTGCACCATCATGAATGAAAGTATCCAGCCCATTTCTTATTCCTGAATTTAGTTTTCTGCTGTGCAGAAAAGGGTACTTTCACAGTAAGCTTTTCAGGGAATCAGGGTTACTTTCATAGCCCCATCTCTTCTGTTTACAAAATAATCATAGGCCTTATCAAATTCTTCCAGCGGGAACGTATGAGTCATGATCGGCTTTGAACTTGCTTTGCCCTGGGACATGAGGGACAATGCCCGGCGGCAATTATTTCCGCCTTCTCCTCTCACCGTATGAATCTGCACTCCGCTGCGGATAGCGGCATTTAAATCTGCTTTGATTGCATCTTTGTAAAAAGCAACTAAAGTCATCTTTTTTCCTTTCATAGTAGCCTTCATACATACATCAAAAGCGTTTTCCGTTCCAGCACAATCAAAGGTTCTCTCAAAGCCCCTCCCACCAGTGATTTTCATTAGCTCTCCCAGCACGTCCTCTGTTTCATTAATATTGACTGTATGGGTTGCTCCGATTTCCCTTCCGATTTTCAGCCTTTCCTCTCTCGTGCCCACTAAAACAATTTTTTCCGCTCCCAGGGCTTTCACTGCCTGTACTACAGAAAGTCCAATGGGACCAGGTCCCATAATCAGGCAGGAATCTCCAGCAATATATCCTCCACTGGTATCCACTGCCCAAAGGGCGCAGCCTAAGGTAGTTACATAAGCTGCTTCGGCCAAATCCACATTATCCGGCAGCTTATAGACTGCATTGATGTGATGTATGGCATATTCTGCAAAGCCTCCGTCTGCTGTCATCCCTGTAGTCCTGTGTCCTTTTTCCAGCTTCCCATAGTTCAAGCAGGATGTATAATTTCCCTCCATACAATTAGAGCATTGCCCACATCCCTTATGAGCCTGTACCGCTACTCTGTCCCCGATGGAAAATTCAGTTACTCCTTCTCCTAAAGCAGCTACTGTGCCTGTCCACTCATGGCCTGGAGTAAAGCTGCCAAAGGGAGGAAGGCCAGGCATGGCAGCTTCCCCTTTTGTAATGATCTTTACATCTGTGCCGCACAATCCACAGGCTGCCACCTTTACCAACACCTCTCCTGGTCCTGGACTTGGCACTGGCTTATCATAAACCATACGGATGTCATTGATTCCATATAAGACCATTGCCTTCATTGCAGCTGGTATATCACCCATTTTCTTTTTCCTCCTCCATATATTTTATCAGAAAATCCACTGCAGTCTCTGCAAAAACCGGATCATTAATATTTGCCCTTACTTTCACCAATGGAATCTTTTCTTCCAGTTTTTCTTCTAATATATCAATCAACACCTGATCCGTTTCCGGCTCATACAGGGCTCCACCTTCCTTTCCATTGGCAGAAAAACCTTTTAAGGGGATACAGACTGCTGTCTTTCCTTTTGAAAGGTTCAATTTAGAAATCAGGAATTCCCCTGTTTCTTTTAATTCCTCTGCTGTAGCTCTCACATTGGTATTATAGGGATTGTGATAATGGGTCTTTCTCCCCAGATACTTTTGAGGAATTGTTTCAGGCCCTCCAAAGCAGAAATATTCGATTGCTCCCGGACAGACCACCAGTGGAATCCCCTTTTTTACAGCTTCTGTCAGTCTTGGTCGAAGAGGGGTATAGATATCATCTCCCCATTTTTCCCCCAGCAGTTCATGGGTCGTCAGATCTAAAACGCCTTGAATATACCCCTGTTCAACCAAATATTCCATAGCAGATCCTCCTGCACCAGAGGCATGAAAAGCGATAACCTCATACCCCTTTTTCTCTAAAAGCTGTCTTGCCAGAGAAACTGCCATATCTGTATTCCCAAAAGCTGTAATACCTACTGTCTTTCTTTTATCCGCTGTAAATGGAATGCCATGTTGAGCCATTCCTATCACAGCACCAGCTCCATTAGACAGAATTGTCTTTCCAATGCTGTTGATTCCTCCTACAAAATCAAAGACAGAAAACATCATCATAATGTCTTTATATCCCACATAGGGGCGAATATTGCCGGAAGCTACTGTGGAAATAATCAATTTTGGAATGCCTACTGGAAGAGCCTCCATAGCAAATGAGGCAATGGAGGTTCCCTGATTGCCTCCAATGGAAATTACCCCTGCAAGTTTTCCCGCTGCCCAGAAATCAAGAAGAATCTGAGAAGCTCCTTCCCCCATGGTACGCATCATATTATCTCTTCTCATTGCCCCAAGTTCTTCCAGCGTTACGCCTGCGCACTCCGCTACCACTTCATAGGGATAATCCGGAGCAAATCTAGACTCTCTTGTTCCCACGTCAATTACAAGGGCATCAAATCCCTGTCTTTCTATAAAATCCTTTAGAAAAAGCCCTTCCGGGCCTTTGGTATCCATAGTCACTATTACCGGTATCACTTTGTCCATGACTGATTTCCTTTCGCCTTAAACTGCTTCTCTGGCCTTGGCACACAGGCAGCAGCGTTCAACAAGATTTTCTGACACTCGGATCACATATATAATAAGGCTGCTGCAAACCTCGCTGCTATACCCTATGCAGTTATTCTATCATATTACTATCCTGCATATGTATCATAGCATCGTTTTGCAGCAGCCTTTTCCTGGTTTATGCTTTTTATTTATGCTCTCTCTGGGAATGTACGGTCCTCATCCTTTACCTTGAATGGGAACTTCTTAACCTCTTCAATAAATGCTGCCAGGTGCTCTGCCTCTCTCTCAAACAAAGCCAGGCCCTTCTCTGGTGTTCCACGGAACGGGTTTCCAATGGTTGCATGGTCGCTGTACTCATGATGCTCCATCGGCACATAAATGTTCTCGGATCCTCTGAACTTTACTGTGATGGTTCCGTCGATCTTGGAGAAGTTCGGACCCATCCATGCTGGTGCATGAGCGGTATCCTTTACTGCTCTGTCCATGTTTACAAGGTTCATATCATGGGCCATTACCTGCGCGGTCTCCATCTCTCCTGCATGCCAGCCTGGAGTCTCCTCTGGCGGTCCTTCCAAGATTCCCTTTACTACTTCACACTCCCTCTCAGTAGGAGTTTTATAGAAACATACAAATGCTCCATATGTGTAGCGGATCTGACGCATCAGCTCATCGATCGGCTTAGTGTTAGAACCATGATGGGTTACAAACACAATCTTGTTTGCTCCATGATAGATTAAGCTTCTTGCAATGTCCTTTAACATAGCCCGGTATGTATTAGCGGAAAGGGTGATGGTTCCGCAGCCTTCTCCACACCTTCCCATGTGATGGGGAGAATATCCGAAAGGCTCCAATGGAGTGTGGGGTACATTAGCAAGCTTTGCTGCTCTCTCTGTTACATTGATTGTCGTGTAGCTGTCCGTCCCCAGCACTAAGTGTGCTCCATGCTTTTCACAGCTTCCGATTGGTACGATTACTGTGTCGGTCTGTTTGAACCATTCAATTGCGTCCACGAATGAACATTCCAGTAAATTGTGACGTAATTCCATTTTTCATTCCTCCATCTATTTTTATTTTACTTCTTTCTTCAACTATTTTTTCTTCTATGCTCCCAGTGTATCCATGTAACAAAGGGTCTTTGCATTGTCCTCCAGCACATCGCCCATATAATAGGCAGCTGTTATGCTAGGGCCTACTGTAATAAATCCATGTCTTTTTAAAACACAGGCTTTTAATTCTGTATCTGTAAATTTCTCTATCACCATTTCTTTTAATTCTGGAGAACCAGCCAGTGCAAATTCTACAATATCCACTTTCTTTATTAATGCTGCGGATGCTACAGTAATTAGGGGAAATTCGTTCTTTTTCGTCGCATAGGCTGTGACAGCTGCTGAGTGTCCATGAAATACTGCCTGTACATCTGGCCGGATTTTATAAATACCGCAGTGGAAAAATACTTCTTTGGAAGGCTTCTTGTCTCCTTCCAATACATTTCCGTCCAAATCCACCAGGACAAAATCCTCTGGTTCTACCGTTCCGAAACAGGTGCCTGTAGCTTTTATTAACACTAGCTCTGGGCTTCCAGGAACCCTTGCGCTAGGGTTTCCGCTGGTCCCTGAAGTCAGGCCTCTCTGATAGGCCATATGGCTGATAGTTACCAGTTCTTTTCTCGTCTTTTCAACTTGTATTGTATTAATTGTCATAGCATACCTTCTTCCGGATATAAACCCTGCCAGGCTTTTTTTACTTTTTTACTTCTGGCCGCAAGCAGCAGTCTATATTGGGGATATATTTATGGGAATTCCATAGGTTCCATATGATACTTCCGGAAACAGCCTCTTATATATCAAAGAAGTTTCAATGTGTGAAAGAAAGCGAAAATCAAGGGGTTAATTTCATGAATCGCTGTTTCCGGAAACAAGATGGTATTTTTTGATTTCTTTTATTAGACACTTCCCTGATTTATGCTTTTTATCTATGCTCTCTCTGGGAATGTACGGTCCTCATCCTTTACCTTGAACGGGAACTTCTTAACCTCTTCAATAAATGCTGCCAGGTGCTCTGCCTCTCTCTCAAACAAAGCCAGGCCCTTCTCTGGTGTTCCGCGGAATGGGTTTCCAATGGTTGCATGGTCGCTGTACTCATGATGCTCCATCGGCACATAAATGTTCTCGGATCCTCTGAACTTTACTGTGATGGTTCCATCGATCTTGGAGAAGTTCGGACCCATCCATGCTGGTGCATGAGCAGTATCCTTTACTGCTCTGTCCATGTTTACAAGGTTCATATCATGGGCCATTACCTGCGCGGTCTCCATCTCTCCTGCATGCCAGCCTGGAGTCTCCTCTGGCGGTCCTTCCAAGATTCCCTTTACTACTTCACATTCTCTCTCAGTAGGAGTTTTATAGAAACATACAAATGCTCCATATGTGTAGCGGATCTGACGCATCAGCTCATCGATCGGCTTAGTGTTAGAACCATGATGGGTTACAAACACAATCTTGTTTGCTCCATGATAGATTAAGCTTCTTGCAATGTCCTTTAACATAGCCCGGTATGTATTAGCGGAAAGGGTGATGGTTCCGCAGCCTTCTCCACACCTTCCCATGTGATGGGGAGAATATCCGAAAGGCTCCAATGGAGTGTGGGGTACATTAGCAAGCTTTGCTGCTCTCTCTGTTACATTGATTGTCGTGTAGCTGTCCGTCCCCAGCACTAAGTGTGCTCCATGCTTTTCACAGCTTCCGATTGGTACGATTACTGTGTCGGTCTGTTTGAACCATTCAATTGCGTCCACGAATGAACATTCCAGTAAATTGTGACGTAATTCCATTCCTCATTACCTCCATATATGAATTTTTGTACATCTCTATAAACTTTTTGCTATAGAAAATGTTTTCTGAAAACGTTTTCTATATTGAAAATAGCATATTACATTCAGATTGTCAACACCTTTTTTCACTTATTTATTCCCGGTTTTTTCCATAAAGGTAGTCTGACATACCAAAAAGCCAAGTTTTTCATACAGATGCTGGGCTACAGGGTTCTGAGTAATCAAAATTCCCCTTAGATCTTTCAGCTGTGGCTGCCCTATAAGCGCCTCCATAAGTTTCCTGCCCGCACCCTTATTGCGAAATTCTGGAGCAACTACCAGATCCAGGACATAGTATACAGTCGCATAATCTGTTATAGCCCGTACAAATCCAATTTGACGGTATTCTGACTGTTCCAAAGCGCTGACACAGATTGACTGTTCCAGAGATTTTTTAATGTGGGCTTCAGAACGTTCCTTTGCCCAATAAGTATCTTTCAACATACTATATAACGCTTCAGTCTGAACCTCCTGGCTGCCGACTCTGATTTCATAGGATACGGGGGATTTTTCCATATTTCTTCCCTTTTCTCCTTTTTCACCGTTCATAGTTCTTTTCTGTATGTTACTACTTTCTATCACTTCCATGCCCTCTGCCCTTATATGCACTTTATTTCACCGTTTCATCTACATTATCAAGGTCAAGAATCAGCATCTTTGTAACAATTCTTTCCTCTAATGGCTCCTTGTCAACAATCTTAGCAGCTGCAGCAATCGCCTGATATCCCTGGTCATAGGGAACCAGATCACAGGAAAATGCCAGCTTTCCTTCACGGATCGCTGTACGCGCGTCCGCATTTCCATCGCAGCCCCCTACAATAATCTGGTCACTCTTTCCGGCTGCAGCAATTGCTTCCACACACCCTAATGCCATTTCATCATTGATAGCAAAAACCCCCTGAACATCTGGATGAGCCTGAAGCAGATTCTGCATAACCTCCATAGCTTTTGCACGATTCATATCGCCTGATTGAGAAGCTGCTACCTCCATATCCGGATAGCTTTCAATCGCCTCTCTAGCTCCGCCGATACGGTCAATGGAATTCTGAGCACCTGTAACACCTTCAATCAGGATAACTTTTCCCTTATAGTCCATTTTCTTTGCCAAAGCTTCCCCACACGCTTTTCCTACTTCCCAGTTCTCACAAGCCACAAAGCTCTCCCATATCACATCCTGGCTTGTAATAGCCGTATTCAGGATAACCACAGGAATGCCTGCATCATAGGCTTTCTGCACTGCTGGAACAATACCAATGGAGTCTGAGGGAAATACAACCAGCGTATCGCATTCTCCACTGGCAACTGCTTGTTCTACAAGCTGCATCAACTCCTCATTATTATCTCCCTGAACCGGAGTCAAAATCGTTAGATTCAGATTATTATCCTTTCCAGCTTGTTCAGCTCCTTCTTTAACAGTAACGCAGAAAGGATTTATCAGATTCTTTAAAACAAATGTAACATTTCGTCCACTGTTCTCTGTTGTATTCTTCTCTGCTGATTCTGCCGGGGCTGTATCTGCAGCAGAGGAGCTTTTGGAACCTGAACAGGCACAAAGGCTTAAAGCCATTGTCAAGCATACTAATGCGATTATCATATTTCTTTTCATTACAAAACCTCCTGTTATTATTTTTCATGAGATATGACAACACGTCCGGTAATTCTACCAGCTTTTATCATTTCTAAAGCTTTTCCTGCTTCTGATAAGGGAAGCACACAATCAATAACTGCTTTTATCTCTCCTCTCTTTTCCATATTCAGAATTTCTCGTAATTCCTGAATTGTCCCATTACGGGTGCCGATAAATACAGTCTCATTCAAATGCATGTATTCCGAGTCAAAAATACTGTCAACTCCAGGACTGTATCCCACCATAACATATCTGCCATTTTTACCTAACCTTTTTGCACAGGCCTTGGTAATATCCGGTTTCACAACATTATCCAGTATGGCTGAATACTTATCCTTCATGTCCATAAACGATTTAAACAAAATGGCTTCCGATGCCCCAAAGCTGCGAGCAAGATCAACCTTTTCTTGTGTCAAATCTACTGCTGTCACATGGATATTTTCCGCCGCCAAAAATTGGATTCCATGAATTCCCAAACCTCCTGCGCCCAATATCAAAACTCTATCCTGTTTTTTTATATCTGCTCTGTTTATCCCATGATAGATTGCCAGCATAGCACAAGGTGCTATACACGCCTCTTGATAGCTGACTCCATCTGGAATCACCACTGCATTCTGCTCGGGAATTACAACATATTCTCCCAGTCCGCCAGAAAGTTCAAACCCCAAACGCCCTGTCAGATTTTCGCAAAGATTGTAAAAACCTGCTTTACAGGCTTCGCAGGTCATACAGGAAACATAGAGATGTGATACCACCCTTTTTCCCAGCATATCCTCTGAAACCCCTGCCCCGCATTTCACAATTTCTCCTGCTATTTCATGCCCTGGTATGAATGGAAGAGGCGTGGTATTAATCTTTCCTTCTGTTATCTTTATATCAGACCCACAAAGTCCACATGTATGTACCCTAAGCAGTACTTGTCCCATACCAGGCTCCGGCATAGGAACCTCTTCCATACAAAGAGGTTTTCCGAATTCATGCAATACCATAGCTCTCATAGCTTTCCGCCTTTCACTCTTCATTTCTCATAAGCATTCTGCTGCATGCTTCTAAACCAATAGACGCAAGTATCACAAAGCCAATAGCTGCCTGCTGCCAGGTGGTTTCAACCCCCAGAATATTCATTCCATTTCGTATAAATACAATAATCAAGGCACCCACTGCTGCGTTTGTTACAGAGCCTTCCCCGCCAATAAAAGAGTTTCCGCCTATCAATGTTGCCGCAATAGAATCTAAGGTGAAATTTCCGCTGATTCCTGGATCTGCCGCATTCAGACGTGCCATATATAAAATGCCAGTAACAGCAGCAAGCAGTCCATTTATCATATAAACAATAATAATTGTTTTCTTTCCGTCAATACCGGACAACATCGTTGCTTCAAAATTAGTTCCTGCTAAATATACGCCTCTTCCAAAGGCAGTGCGTTTCATCATAAACTGAAGATTGAGCAGAATAATAAAGGTTATCATTGCTAAACTGGTAATTCCTGCAATAGAAAATGTGCTGATTTTCCTGAACTCGTCACTAAAGCCATAAATGGAAACTCCCCCAGTATAGACGTACGCCAGTCCAAGGGTGATAAAGTCAACGCCATAAGTAGCTACAAAAGGGGGGATTCCTGCTTTTGTAATCAAGAGTCCATTACAGATGCCACAGATGATTCCAATCATCAATGCGATCAAAATCCCCAGAAGAATTTGTTCATTTTTAACAAATGTAGCTGCAATCACATTGCTCAACACTAAAACAGACCCCATAGATTTATCAATTCCCTTTGTAACGATTGCCAGAGTCATGCCAAAGCTCATAAGCATGGTAAAGGGCGCCTGTTGAAAAATAACAGTGGTAATATTTCCCCAATTCCAAAAGGCTTCTGGTTTTAGTATTGCTAAAATCCCTATAATCAGCAAAAGCAGCAGTACACGCGAATACTGAGAGAGTATCTTTTTCAAACGTTTCATCTCGCATACACCCTCCTGGAATCTTTTATTTTTCTCCTTTTTGAGCTGACAGCATCTGCTACGAGAACAACTACAATAACAAAGCCAATAATCGCTTTCTGCCAAGTAGCTGGCACGCTTAAGCAGCCAAGACCATTGGACAAAATCCGCAGCATAAGGGCTCCAAATACTGTACCTGTCAAAGAGCCTCTTCCACCGTCAAAACTTGTCCCTCCAATAATTACTGCTGCCATGGCATCAAAGGAATAGTTTGCTCCTCCAATAGGGTTTGCCGAACTGCTCATGGCTGAAAGAATGATTCCTGCTGCAGCAGCAAAAAAGCCGCTGCATACAAAGACCAATACTCTGTTTTTTACTACATTTAAGCCGTTCAACCGCGCAGAAAGCTCTGAACCGCCTATCGAATAAATGTTATAGCCGAATTTGGTTTTTTTAAGTACAAACATAACACCTGCAACGATAATAGCTGTAATGTAAATCATAACGTAGATACCGCCAACCTTACCATTTCCCAGCCAATTAAAGAGCTTATTGGCAATCGGTACTGTGCCTCCATCTGTTGCTACCAGTGCCAGGCCGGAACAAATTCCCATTGTTGCAAATGTTGTAATCCAATAGTCGAATTTAAAAACAGCAATCAGGACACCATTGACTAATCCAACCATCATCCCTGTCACAAGGCCAATGGCAATGGAAAGAACAAGCCCCATACCGGAATTTATTGCCATTGCGACCATCGCACCAGTCAATGACATAACCGGGCCTATGGAGATATCCACCTGTGAGACCAGAATAACCATATTCATCCCAATAGAAGCCAATATCAAAACCGCTGAATTTCGAAGTATTAAAAGCACATTTGCAGGTGCAGCTATTTTCCATCCTGTGATAATTCCAAAAAAGCAGAAAAAAAGTAATGTACTGTAAGCAATTCCCGGAATATTAAGCTTTCGCAGGCATGTTATAACTTCATCACCTTTTCCTCTATCCATATCTATCACCTTCCCTTTCCCATATCTGAAAAAAGAACATGCTCGCAGATATTACGCTCCATAGGAACCAGCACCGCCAATACCACGGGCAACTATCACTTCCTGAGATACCTCATCATGCTTGAATTCTCCTGCAATCTCGCCTTCATACATGACATATACTCTATCACTCAGTCCGATTACTTCATTCATTTCAGACGATATCATTAAAATGGCCGCTCCTTCTGAGGCTAATCTATCCAATAGCTGATAAATTTCAGCCTTAGCACCCACATCAACCCCTCTTGTTGGTTCGTCAAAAATGAAAAATTTTCCATCTGTGGCAAGCCATTTTCCGATTACAATCTTTTGTTGATTTCCTCCAGACAGCTCACCAGCCAGCTTTTCCACATTTGTTGTGGCTATACGCAGCTCCTTTTTATACTTTTCTGCAGCATTGAATTCTGTACGGTTATTCAAAATTCCTTTTGGAAAAAACTTAAACAAGCTGGCACTAACTGTATTTTCTTTAATGGATTTTCTAAGAAACAGGCCTTCGCTTTTCCTATCCTCTGGCAGAAAAGCAATCCCCAGCCTGACACTTTTTTTAGGAGTTGGCTTTGTAATCTCTTTCCCCCTGAAAATATACTTTCCTCCTGTAACCGGATCATATCCAAAAATAGCCTTAGCAACTTCCGTTCGCCCTGCACCTACCAGGCCTGCTAGAGAAACAATTTCTCCTTTCCGCACATTGATATTTATATTGCGGAAACGAAGCCCACAAAGGTTTTCTGTTTGAATTACCACATCTCCTGGTTCATTCCAATGGCGGCTATACAAATTTTCAATTTTACGGCCAACCATTTTTGATACGATTTCATCCATATCAGCATTTTTTGTATCAACACAGTCAATATATTCTCCATCACGCATAATCGTTATCTGATCGCCGATCCGAAGCAGCTCATCCATCCTGTGAGAGATATAGATAATGCCGATTCCCTGTTGTTTCAAATGGTCTACAATTTCAAAAAGCTTGTCAATTTCCTTTGTGGTTAAAGAAGAGGTCGGTTCATCCATAATTAAAAGCTTCAGATTAAATGACAGGGCTTTTGTAACCTCCACCATCTGCTGCTGGGCAATACTTAAATTTTTAACCAGTTCATTCGGATTTAAGTCCAGACCTAGATGATCCAAGAGCTTTTTGCTTTCCTCTGCCATCTTCTTGTAATCTACAATACAGCCAGCCTTCATGGGTTCTCGTCCCAGGAAAATATTCTGGGCAATCGTACGTTCCGGAAGCATATTTAATTCCTGGTGGATAATACTAATCCCAGCGCGCTGAGCCTCTTTCACGTCAGTAAAATCTACTTTTTCTCCGTTAAGCCAGATATTGCCCTCATCACGAAGGTAAACTCCAGCAATAATTTTTACCAGCGTGGATTTCCCTGCTCCATTTTCTCCTAATAATACATTAACCTTTCCAGGATATACAGTGAGCCGAACCTGGTTTAAAGCAGTCATACCTGAAAATCGTTTTGTAATGCCTTCGGCCCACAATAAAATTTTTTGATTTTCCAAATCAAAACCTCCCATTTTTTGTGTTATAAAAATGCGGTAAATCCTGCTTTCTATTTTTTATCTTTTATGCCAAGTTATCATTTCGATTGAGGCAAGGTTTTCTGTTTTTTATAATATGGATGGCCATGCGGCCTGTGACGCAGCATAGTTCCATATGAAAAATTGCTATAGAAATCATTTTCTGAAAACATTTTCTATAGCAAAAATAACATATTTGTAAGGTAACTGTCAATACTTTTTGACATTTTTATTATTTTATCAAAATATGGTATTAATATTTTTATGCTTTTTTACCATTTTGCATTTATCTTTTAGAAGTAAGAAAATATCTTGCTTCAGAGAATTCTTCGCCTGGAGTAAGCCGCATGAGTGGCACAATTCCTCTTCGCTGCAGTACAATTTCTTTTCCTAAAGAGTACTAAATAAAGCCTGTTGAATGCCTTAGGACTCACAGAGGGTCATATAGAAGAAACCGCAAAGGCCTCCTATATGACAAAAAAACAGCGAAGAGTCTGCACTTCTCTCTTCGCTGTCCATATGATTCTTATTGCTCAGCTTTGCCTCTCTATACCCTGCACTCTCCTACTGAATCTCTGCACTCAATATGCACAGGGAGATACTGCACTGTCTCCACTTCTTCCTCATTCAGCAGACGCTCTAAAGTATCCATAGCTGTTTCTCCCAGCCGGTCCATAGGCACTGCCACAGTGGAAAGCGCCGGAGTCACAAAGGAAGCGGCTTGAATATTGTCAAATCCTAAAACTGATACGTCCTCAGGAACTCGAATTCCCCGATTTTTTAACGCATTTAATGCCCCAATTCCCATCTGATCATTCTGCGCAAAAATAGCCGTAATCCCATCTTTTCCACCAATGCGCTTCATTTTTTCAACTGCACGGATCCCACCCTCAAAGGTAAAATCACCCCTTATGACATAGTCCGGTACAATTTCTATTCCCGCTTCTTTCATTGCCTGTCTGTATCCATTTTCACGCTCCAGAGCAGATACAGAGGTATCGCTGCCTGTTATCATGGCAATTCTGCGATGTCCTAAAGACATAAGATAACGGCAAGCTTCCCTTCCCGCTTCCAGATTATCAATCTGCACAGAATGCAGCATAGCATCCTGGGGCTTTCCAATAGCCACTGTTTTCATTTCTGATTCATGGAAAAAGTGGTTCTTTCTCACATCCTCAATAATGTTACTCCCAACCATAATCAGGCCATCTACTCTTTTTTCCCACATAATCTCTAGATATTGGGCTGTTTTTTCCGGATTCCTTCTGGAATTTGCAAGAATAATCGTATATCCGGAATTCTGGGCACGCTTTTCCACTCCCTCTACGATCTTTGGATAATAAGGGTTCGTAATGTCCTGTATAATAAGGCCAATCGTCCTCGTCTTGGAAGAATGAAGTCCCCTAGCTAAAGCATTCGGTCTATATTTCAGCTCCTCAATCACCTGAAGCACATGTTGCTTTGTTTGTTCACTGACAAAATAATCATTATTATTTAACACTCTGGAAACCGTTGTGATCGATACATTCGCCTGCCGGGCTACATCCTTTATGGTAACGGTCTTTGATGATTGTCCTTTTTTCATTCCCAATTCCATCCCTTGTATTTTGTATTATTGTCCACAATATAGCAAAAATGTAAGAAAATGTCAAAGAAAAGATTTTTTATATACATTCAACTATATATATTACCAATCCTTCCCCTTTTTTCTTACAGTATTCTTTTAAATTTTATATAATTTTTTCAAAAAACTAAAAATAATTATTGACAAGTTGCACATAATATATTATTTTAATTTTAATGAAAACGTTTTCTATAAAGTAATTTTTTACAAAATTATTGAAATATCAACTCAGGAGGTGTTATTTATGGAATATGGTATTGAAAAATCAGCTGTAAGAACAGTGGCTGAATTAGCTGCTTTAGCCGCAAGAACTGCTCCAAAAAGCCATGGAGTAGATCACTTTTCCATCTGTCTTGCTAATAAGGATGAAATCCGCCAATTAGGAGAGCGAATGATTGAAATTGGGAAAGAAAAGGAGGCCCAGCTTTTACAGAAGGGCGAACATTTTGCTTCCAAAGCCAAAGCTACTGCTATGGACTGGCATTCTGACGGTGAATGCGTAGGTGCTTCTGATGAAATCCTGCTCATCGGCTTGAATGGAAGAAAGCCTGTTCCGAAAAACTGCGGCCTTTGCGGCTATGCCACCTGCGGTGAAATGCTGAAGGCTCCCATTGCCAATGCCGGATGGCCCGGACCATTCTGCGCCAATCTCATGGTTGATTTAGGGATCGCTATTTCTTCTGCAGCATCGGTTCTTGTCAGACACCATGTGGACAACCGCATGTTCTTTAAAGTCGGGCTAGCTGCAAAGGATCTGGGCATGATGCCAGAATGCAACTGTATTATTGCCTTAGCTATGAGTGCAACCGGGAAAAATTCCTATTTTGACAGGCCAGAAAAGCTGCAGGCACTCACCATTCAGAGAGGCCTGAATTCATTCTAAACGGGCAGATCTGCTAATGCAGAGCTGCCTTGTAGGAAAGAGTTTTTTGCTTTTATATTTTTATAGAGGGGAGTTTTTCAAATCATGGCAGAACAAACGAATAAACCAAAACCGGCGGCCTTTACTGCAAAGACCACCAAACAGAAATACATACACTTGGGCATTGCCATTGCCATTTTGTTGATTATTATGCACCTTCCAGCTCCTGCTTCTCTTGAAGAAGGAACAAAGTCCATGAGGCTGCTGGGCATCATTACAGCTGTTGTTTATCTGTGGATTACAGAAGCCCTGCCTCATGCAGTCAGTGCCTGTCTCATTATTATTTTAATCCCTCTTCTTAAGGTGGGGAATTTTGGCGCTATTTTCGCCGGCACCTTTGGCACTACTACCTTTGCTTTCTTTATGGGTGTGTTCACCCTTTCCGCTGTCTGTAAAAAAAGCGGCTTTAGCAAACGCCTTGGCTCTCTGTTTATGTTGTATTCCAGCAGCAATTCCAAGGTGCTCCTTTTAGGAAGTATGATAATTTCTTTCATTTTCTCCATGTTTATCACAGATATGGCTGCTGTTGCTATGGTACTTCCTATTGTTATTGCTATTCTCACTGCAATGAACGCTATTCCTAAACAAAGCAACTATGGAAAGTGTCTGACTTTGGGAGTATCATGGGGAGCTATTTATGGCGGTATCTGTACTCCTGCAGGTGTAGGAAGTAATATTACAACCATGAAGCTTCTTACTGATTTAGCAGGCATGGAGGTTTCCTTCATTCAATGGATGAAGCTCTGTGTTCCTATCGGTATCGTAGGGCTTCTGGTCGGCTTTTTTGTCCTTCAGCTTTGCTTCAAGCCAGAGGTTAACAATATTGATATCGATAAAGAGGCGCTGAAAAAGGAGCTTCAAGATGAGCCTATGACCTTTGGACAAAAATATGCTCTCGCTCTCTTTATTCTTGTAGTTCTAGCGTACATATTCAGCGATAAGCTAGGATTGGGAGTTGCCCTGATTTCCTTTATGATCATTCCTGCGGCTATGCTGCCAGGAGTTGGAATTTTTAAAGGCTGGGATGAATTACAGAAATCAATTAACTGGGGAGCCATCATTCTGGCTGTCTGCGGCGTAATTGTCGGTACTCTCGCAAATGATTTCGGCCTGGCTCAATGGATTACTGGAGTAGTTCTTAAGCCTCTTGCAAGCCTGCCTGGAGCTTTGCAGATCTATTCTATCACGTTGATTACTGATATTGTAGGCATTCTTTTATCCAGTATGACAATTACAGCCTCTGTCTGCGTGCCTCTGGCAATTACCTTTTCTCAGACTACAGGAGCACCTGTATGGGCTACTGCCATAGCTGCCTGCTGCGCAAGCTCCACTGTTATGGTTCTGGTTACACAGACGCCTACCTTAATTATCTCTTATGCAGAAGGATATTATACCTTAAAGGACTGTGCAAAGGCTGGAATCATTATGACCTTTGTCTCCGCATTAATTGTTACTCTTGTTGTTATCGCCTGCGGAATGCCTGCTGTTCCTTTCTAGCCAAAAGCAACCATAAGCAAGACATCCCGACAGACAGATATATCCTGGAAAGCTGATAAACTTTCCCATGGAAGGGCGCTGCAGATTACAGATTTGTATCAATGTGAAATCTTCAGCGCCTTTTCTAATTATAATATAACCTACTTTATAAAACAATATGCTTTTTAGGTTTTTATTTTAACCATGGTATTATTTACACTTCAAACGGAATTCGGGAAAACATGCCCGGAAAATTTAACTTAAAAAGAGGATTTCCAGCCAAACCACTTTTTTCACAGCGAGCAGGAAATCCTCTTCTTATATCCTTATACTAATAACTATACTTCGCTCTCTTCCTCAATATCCAGCACTTCTTCTGCTTCCAGATTCAGCTCATCTTCCTCCTCGTCTGAAAGAATAATATCATCATCCATTTCCATATCTGTATCCAGCTTTACATTCCGATAACGCTTCATACCAGTACCAGCAGGAATCAGCTTACCGATGCAGACATTTTCCTTCAAGCCAATCAGATGATCTACTTTTCCGCTGATAGCAGCTTCTGTAAGAACTTTGGTGGTCTCCTGGAAGGAAGCAGCAGACAGGAAGGAATCTGTTGCCAGAGAGGCTTTTGTAATACCAAGCATAACCCGCTTGCCCTCTGCCGGCCGTTTACCCTCTGCAATCAAGCTTTCATTCATATCATTGAAATCAAGTACATCCATGGAAACGCCTGGCAGTACATCAGAATCTCCGCTTTCCTCTACCTTGATCTTTTTAAGCATCTGGCGTACCACTACTTCAATGTGCTTATCATTGATTTCCACACCCTGAAGGCGGTAAACACGCTGTACTTCGCGGATCATGTAATCCTGTACTGCGCGGACGCCCTTGATTTTCAAAATATCATGAGGATTGATACTGCCTTCTGTCAGCTCGTCACCAGCTTCAATCACCTGTTCATCCTGAACTTTGATTCTGGAACCATAAGGGATCAGATAAGTCTTAGACGCGCCTGTTTCATTATCTGTAACAACGATTTCTCTCTTTTTCTTTGTATCCTTAATAGAAACAACGCCGCCGAACTCTGTGATGATTGCAAGTCCCTTTGGCTTACGTGCCTCAAAAAGCTCCTCTACACGAGGAAGACCCTGTGTAATATCGCCGCCGGCTACGCCGCCTGTATGGAAAGTACGCATGGTAAGCTGTGTTCCTGGCTCACCGATAGACTGCGCTGCAATAATGCCTACGGCCTCGCCTACCTGGACTGGCTGCCCAGTAGCCATATTCGCTCCATAGCACTTTGCACAAATACCAATATGGGATTTGCAAGAAAGGACTGTACGAATCTTCACAGAATCCCTTCCCAGCTTTCTTAAAACCTCCATAACAGCTGCAGCTCTTTTCGGCGTACACATATGGTTTGCCCTTACAACCACTTCTCCTGTATCTGGGTCAGTGATTGTCTCAGCAATATAACGCCCTGTCAGCCTTTCCTCCAGGTTTTCAATCGTTTCCTGTCCGTCTACAAAGCCCTTGATCTCCATATAGGGAATTTCTTTTCCCTCACAGCAGTCTGTCTCGCGGACAATCAGATCCTGAGAAACATCAACCAAACGCCTTGTCAAATATCCGGAGTCTGCTGTACGGAGAGCTGTATCAGACATACCTTTTCTGGCGCCATGAGCTGAAATAAAGTATTCCAATACATCCAGCCCCTCACGGAAGTTAGACTTAATCGGAAGCTCAATGGTGTGGCCTGTAGTATCTGCCATAAGACCGCGCATACCTGCAAGCTGCTTAATCTGCTTATCAGAACCACGGGCTCCAGAGTCTGCCATCATATAGATATTGTTGTATTTATCCAGACCGCCCAGCAGCTCTTTTGTCAGCTGGTCATCTGTATTTTTCCAGGTCTCAATTACCTCTTTATAACGCTCCTCCTCGGTAATCAAACCACGGCGGAAGTTCTTTGCAATTCTATCTACTGTTGCCTGGGCATCTTCTATCATCTGAGCTTTGCTGGCTGGTACTGTCATATCAGAAATAGAAATCGTCATAGAAGCACGAGTAGAATATTTATAGCCAATTGATTTAATATCATCCAGGGTAACCGCTGTCTGAGTAGCGCCATGGACATTAATAACCCTTTCTAGAATCTGCTTTAGCTGCTTCTTCCCTACATGGAAATCCACCTCTATCTTTAATTCATTCTCAGGCTTGCTCCGGTCTACAAATCCCAGGTCCTGGGGAATGATTTCATTAAAGATAAAGCGTCCTACTGTAGATTCAACAATGGCTGACTTTACTGTCCCGTCAGAGGTCTTCTTTGTTACTCTCACTTTCACACGGCTGTGAAGAGTCACTGCGCCATTTTCATAAGCCAAAATTGCTTCATTAATATTTTTGAAAATCTTTCCCTCTCCCTTTACTCCTGGCCTTTCCTGAGTCAGGTAGTAGATGCCAAGAACCATATCCTGAGAGGGCACTGCAACCGGACCGCCATCAGAAGGTTTCAGCAGATTGTTAGGAGATAGGAGGAGGAAACGGCACTCTGCCTGAGCCTCCATAGAAAGAGGCAGATGGACAGCCATCTGATCTCCGTCAAAGTCTGCATTAAATGCTGTACACACAAGAGGATGAAGCTTTATCGCTTTTCCTTCTACCAGAATCGGCTCAAATGCCTGGATACCAAGCCTGTGAAGGGTAGGTGCTCGGTTTAACATAACCGGATGTTCTTTGATTACATCCTCCAAAACATCCCATACCTCTGGCTGAAGCCTCTCTACCATCTTCTTGGCATTTTTGATATTGTGGGCTGTGCCATTAGAAACCAGCTCTCTCATAACAAAGGGCTTAAAGAGCTCAATTGCCATTTCTTTTGGCAGACCGCACTGATAAATCTTCAGTTCTGGCCCTACAACGATAACAGAACGTCCGGAATAGTCCACACGTTTTCCTAACAGATTCTGGCGGAACCGTCCCTGCTTACCCTTCAACATATCAGAAAGGGATTTTAAAGCACGGTTTCCTGGCCCTGTTACAGGCCTTCCCCGCCTTCCATTATCAATTAATGCGTCCACAGCTTCCTGGAGCATACGCTTTTCATTGCGCACAATAATATCTGGCGCACCTAGTTCCAGAAGCCTTGCGAGACGGTTATTTCGGTTGATAATTCTTCTATATAAATCATTCAGGTCACTGGTTGCAAAACGGCCGCCGTCCAACTGTACCATGGGACGGATATCCGGAGGAATTACAGGAATAATATCCATAATCATCCACGCCGGGCGATTGCCAGAATTGCGGAATGCCTCCACAACCTCCAGCCTCTTGATAATTCGGGCCCGCTTTTGGCCTGTTGCATCCTTTAGGCCCTTTCTAAGCTCTGCAGAATCCTTTTCCAGATCAATAGCCTCCAGCAGCTCTTTAATGGCCTCTGCACCCATTCCTACGCGAAATGCATTGCTGCCATATTTTTCCACCTCATCGCGATATTCTTTCTCGGAAAGAACCTGCTTATACTGCAAAGCTGTCTGGCCTGTATCCAATACAATATAGGAAGCAAAATACAACACCTTTTCAAGGGTTCTGGGAGAGATGTCCAAAATCAGGCCCATACGGCTGGGAATTCCTTTAAAGTACCAGATATGGGAAACAGGAGCTGCAAGCTGAATGTGGCCTACTCTCTCCCTGCGGACACTGGCCTTCGTAACTTCCACGCCGCATCGATCACAAATAACACCCTTATATCTGATCTTTTTATATTTACCGCAATGGCATTCCCAGTCCTTTGTCGGCCCGAAAATCTTCTCACAGAACAGGCCGTCCTTTTCCGGCTTCAAGGTCCTGTAGTTGATCGTTTCCGGTTTCTTGACCTCGCCATGGGACCACTCCAGAATCTTCTCTGGAGAAGCCAGACCAATCTTGATTGCATCAAATGTCAATGGCTGATAAGTTTCATTTGTCTCAGGCATGAATCATACTCCCTTCTACATTAGTCTTCATCATCAAAAGCTTCGTCGTCAAGGTCAAAGTCATCGTCGTCGTCAATATCCTCTTCGACCTCTACATCTACCAACTCCTCACCCTTAAATTCCTGTTCCTGATAACCATAAGCGCCATAGGATTCATCATCCTGGTAATGTCTGTCACCTTCAATGATAGAGCGCAAATCTGTGTCGCCATAATCAATCGTCTCAGTTAGCTCAACCTCTGTATTATCATCTCTCAAGACTCTCACATCCAAGCCAAGAGACTGGAGCTCTTTCAGGAGTACCTTAAAGGACTCAGGAATACCTGGCTCAGGGATGTTCTCGCCCTTGATAATCGCTTCATAGGTTTTCACACGGCCTACCACATCATCAGACTTCACCGTAAGGATTTCCTGAAGTGTATAGGAAGCTCCATATGCTTCCAGGGCCCAAACCTCCATCTCACCGAAACGCTGACCTCCGAACTGAGCCTTACCTCCCAGCGGCTGCTGGGTAACAAGGGAATATGGACCAGTAGAACGGGCATGAATTTTATCGTCAACCAGATGGTGGAGCTTCAGATAATGCATGTGTCCAATGGTAACCGGGCTGTCAAAATACTCTCCTGTACGGCCGTCGCGCAATCTTACTTTTCCGTCACGGCTTAAAGGAACACCCTTCCATACCTCTCTATGCTCCAAATGATTTCCAAGATATTCAATAACCGAAGGATCCAGGGTATCTTTATATTTTTCCTGAAACTCTTCCCAGGATGTATTTACATAATCATTGGCCACATCCAAGGTGTCCATGATATCGATCTCGTTGGCTCCTGCAAATACAGGTGTCGCAATATTAAAGCCTAAGGCTCTGGCTGCAAGGCTCAAATGAATCTCCAGCACCTGACCGATATTCATACGGGAAGGTACGCCTAAAGGATTCAATACAATATCCAGTGGACGGCCATTCGGAAGGAACGGCATATCCTCTACAGGCAGCACACGGGAAACAACACCTTTGTTTCCATGACGCCCTGCCATCTTATCCCCTACGGAAATTTTTCTCTTCTGAGCAATATAGATACGCACTGTTTCATTCACTCCTGGAGACAGCTCATCGCCATTCTCACGGGTAAATACCTTTGCATCCACAACAATGCCATATGCTCCATGAGGAACCTTCAAAGAGGTATCACGAACTTCCCTTGCCTTTTCTCCAAAAATTGCGCGGAGAAGTCTTTCCTCTGCTGTCAGTTCTGTCTCTCCCTTTGGAGTAACCTTTCCTACCAAGATATCGCCGGCACGTACTTCAGCGCCGATGCGGATAATTCCTCTTTCATCCAGATCCTTCAGAGCATCTTCGCCTACACCTGGCACATCACGAGTAATTTCTTCCGGTCCCAGCTTGGTATCACGGGCTTCTGCTTCATATTCTTCCACGTGAACAGATGTGTAAACATCCTCCTGTACCAGCCTTTCACTGAGCAGAACCGCATCCTCATAATTGTAGCCTTCCCATGTCATAAATCCGATTAGAGGATTCTTTCCAAGGGCAATCTCGCCATTTTGGGTAGACGGGCCATCTGCGATCACATCTCCAGCCTCTACATGATCACCTTTATATACAATCGGCTTCTGATTATAACAGTTGGACTGATTGCTTCTTGTAAACTTAATCAGATGATAAACATCTCTGTTGCCATCAGAATCCCTTTTCACAACGATTTCATTAGAAGCGGAACGCTCCACCACGCCTGCATTCCGGGCAACAATACATACTCCAGAGTCCACCGCCGCCTTAGCCTCGATTCCTGTTCCAATAACCGGGGCTTCCGTAGTAAGAAGAGGAACTGCCTGACGCTGCATGTTAGATCCCATCAGTGCGCGGTTTCCATCATCATTCTCCAAGAAAGGTATCATGGAGGTAGCCACAGAGAATACCATCTTAGGCGAAACGTCCATTAAATCGATATTTTTTCTCTGGAATTCAGAAGTCTCTTCACGGTAACGTCCGGAAACATTATTGTGGACAAAATGTCCCTCTTCATCTAAAGGCTCATTCGCCTGGGCAACAACGAAATTATCTTCCTCATCTGCGGTCAAATAAACCACCTGATCCGTAACTATTGGATTAGATGGATCAGCTTTATCTACTACCCGATAGGGAGCTTCAATAAATCCATATTCATTCACCCTTGCATAAGTTGCAAGGGAATTAATTAATCCAATATTCGGTCCCTCAGGTGTCTCAATCGGACACATCCTCCCATAGTGGGTGTAGTGTACATCACGGACCTCAAATCCAGCTCTATCTCTGGACAGACCGCCTGGACCCAGAGCTGAAAGACGCCTCTTATGGGTCAGCTCTGATAATGGATTATTTTGATCCATAAACTGGGAAAGCTGAGAGCTTCCGAAAAATTCCTTCACTGCTGCGGTAACTGGCTTAATATTGATAAGGGACTGGGCGGTAATTTCCTCCATGTTTTGTGTTGTCATTCTCTCCCTTACCACACGTTCCATTCTGGAAAGGCCAATGCGGTACTGGTTCTGGAGAAGTTCGCCTACAGCGCGGATACGGCGGTTTCCCAAATGATCAATATCATCTGCTCCTCCCACCTCTTCTTCCAGATGCATATTATAATTAATAGAAGCAATAATATCTTCCTTTGTAATGTGTTTCGGAATCAGGTCATGGATATGCCTGCGGATTACTGTCTTTAATTCCTCCTGATCCACACTTCCAGCTTCTGACAGGATAGATTCAAGGGCTGGATAGAATACTAATTCTGTAATCCCAGCTTCCCTCGGATCAAAGTCCACATATGCGGCCAGATCCACCATCATATTGGAAAGAACCTTCTGATTCCTAGTGGGTCCCTGAATCCATACATAAGGAACTCCGGAATCCTGAAGCCTCACAGCCAATTCCTTATCCACTGCTGTTCCTGCTTCAGCAATAATCTCTCCTGTTGAAGTATCCACCACATCTTCAGCCAGAATATGACCTGTGATCCTGTTCTTAAAATGAAGCTTTTTATTAAATTTATATCTCCCGACCTTTGCAAGGTCGTATCTTCTGGGGTCAAAAAACATACTATTCAGCAAGCTCTCTGCACTATCAACGGATAAAGGCTCGCCGGGACGGATTTTTTTATACAGCTCTAAAAGGCCATCCTGATAATTGTCAGACGTGTCCTTACCAAAGCTGGCCAATAATTTAGGCTCTTCACCAAATAAATCGATAATTTCTGCATTGGTGCCATATCCCAGGGCGCGGATCAGAACCGTTACAGGAACCTTTCTTGTTCTGTCTACACGAACGTAGAAAACATCATTGGAATCGGTCTCATACTCCAGCCAGGCGCCTCTATTGGGGATAACTGTACAGTTATAAAGCTCCTTGCCTACCTTATCACGGCTTATTCCGTAATAAATACCTGGTGAGCGTACCAGCTGGCTTACAATAACCCTCTCTGCGCCGTTAATAACAAAAGAACCTGTATCTGTCATAAGAGGCAGGTCACCCATGAAAATTTCATAATCGATAATATGTCCATTGTCTTTATTGCAAAGTCTTACCTTTACTTTTAAAGGAGCAGCATAAGTCGCATCACGTTCCTTGCACTTTTCAATTGAACATTTGATATTATCTTTGCACAAGGTAAAATCCACAAATTCCAAACTCAAATGGCCTGCAAAATCGGCAATTGGAGAAATATCTTCAAATACCTCTTTCAATCCCTCCTCAAGGAACCATTGATAGGAATTTTTCTGGATCTCGATCAGGTTGGGCATTTCAAGGACTTCTTTTTGCTTTGAGAAGCTCATTCTTACGCTTTTTCCCGCGTAGACCGGGCGCATCTTGCTTTTTTCCATTGACGTTTCACCCCTGTTTTCTAAAATTCTAAATTTGGGCGTACTATGCCTAAGGCACATGCCGCCACAATAGTGCACTTTCCATATTATCATAGGGAAGTCAAGGTGTCAAGGATTTTTCTCTTGCAATTTTCCCCTAAAAATGATATACTATTGCAGATAGGTTTGTCCTATGAATAGAACTGCTGGAGGTACTCCCCATGTTAGATACAATTTTAAATGTATTGCTGATTGTTCTTGCCGTGGCGGCCGTTGTGTTGGTAATCTTATATTTTTTGGGAAGAAAGCTGGAAAAGCGCCAGATGGAACAGCAGCAGGCCCTGGAGGCTGCCGCACAGACAGTTTCCATGCTGATTATTGACAAAAAAAAGCTTCGCTTGAAGGATTCTGGACTCCCTAAGATGGTTTATGAGCAGACGCCCAAATATCTGCGCCGTTCCAAAGTTCCGATTGTAAAAGCGAAGGTAGGGCCAAAAATTATGACTCTCATGGCTGATGCCCGGGTATTTGAAGCTCTTCCTGTAAAATCAGAGGTAAAGGTTGTGGTAAGCGGGATATACATAACCGAGCTGAAAAGTGTAAGGGGAGGCACTGTTCCCACAGCACCGAAAAAGAAGGGATTCCTGGCAAGATTTAAAAAATCTGGCAAATAAATACAATATTCTTCATGGTATATTAAAAAGGATTCTGCCTTCGGCATTCGCTGAAGGCAGAATCCTTTTTATTCTATAGTAATTAAGCTGGCAAAAGACTCCGACGCTTTTTCCAAGCTGGTATTTGACGCCTGAATCCCTTATAAAGAGCAATTATCCACTTCCTGGCAGAGTATTATATCACTAATATTCCCCATCAGCAGAAAATCTCACAAAATGGGAGCTCCTCTTGTGCTGTCTTTTGGATGTCAGAGCAGATGAAGCTTGGCACCTGCTCGGGACTTTATGTCTACTGTTATGTGACAGAGTGACAGCAATTCATAGTTAATATCCAAAGAGTACTCTACAGAAACCCGGATATTGTCTTTCTCCTCTTCCACCTTCATTTTTACGGTATCAAGCCCGATCATTATTTCTCCTAAAGGAGTAGCATAGCAGGTCTGAGTCTTTTTTCCTGCTTCAAATACCATATGGACCGTAGTAAACCCTCTTTTGATGATTTCCAGACTGGAAGGAGTAATTTTAATGATATTCTTTATCATTGTGCCTGTGCCTTCCACTGCTTCATCGTATAGAATATAGTGGCTGCTGCCTTTCAGATAATAGATTCCGGCAGTAATCAGCTCCACATCACTGTCTTCGCCACCAATAGCATGTATACCGCTTATACTGATCAGGACATCCCTTGTCATAAATTTTAATACTCCTCTATTGGAATCTGTTTTGTTTCTTTCACCTGTTCTGGCAGGATTGCTGTTGCAAAATTTCTAAACTTCTCTGCCAGATCACTGACATAAAACTGATATTTTTCTCCTGAGATATGCTCGGGATCACAGGAGAGCCTCTCCTTTTCCAAAAGGTTTTTTAGCTCAATCGCTGTTTCATAAGCTGGATTTACTAATTCTATATCATCCCCCATAATGCGCCTCAGGGTGGAACGGATCAGGGGGTAGTGGGTACAGCCTAAAACAAGAGTGTCAATATATTTTCCCTTTAAGTCCGCCATATACCTGGATGAAATCTCATCTGTTACAGAATCATGGAGGAGCCCCTCCTCTACCAGGGGGACAAAGAGAGGGCACGCCTTTTCAAACACCTGCACCTTAGGATTAAAACAGCGTATGGTTTCCGTGTAAATTCCGCTGTTAATTGTAGCCTCTGTTCCTATTACGCCAATTTTTCCGTTTTTTGTTACGTTGGCAGCCATATGAGCACCAGCATTAATCACTCCGATAATCGGGACATCGCACTCTTTTTTTACTGTTTCCAATGCATAGGAACTGGCAGTATTACATGCGATTACAATCGCCTTTACTCCCTTTGTTTTAAGAAATCGGATGATCTGTCTAGAATAGCGGATGATCGTATCCCTGGATTTAGAACCATAGGGAAGCCTTGCTGTGTCACCAAAATAAATGACTCTCTCATCCGGTATCTGACGTATGATTTCCCTAGCCACAGTCAGTCCTCCCACCCCGGAATCAAAAACACCAATTGGCGCATTCCTTTCCATATCTCCTGTCCTTACCTTTCAAAACGTTCTAATCCATGGCTGAGCAATGCATCAACCAGTTCATCTTTATCCATTCCAGCAGCTTCCCAAAGCATGGGGTACATGCTGATTGCCGTAAATCCTGGCATAGTATTGATTTCATTAAATACAATCTCTCCATCCTCTTTTACAAAGAAATCCACCCGGGCTAAGCCATAGCCATCCATAGCCTTAAAGACCGCCTTTGCTGCTTTAGGAATTTCCTCTGCCGCATTGCCTGGAAGGAGAGGATTTATTACAGTTTTTGACTCTGGATTGTTATATTTTGCATCATAATCATAAAACTCTGCTGCTGCCAGAATTTCTCCTACTCCAGTAGCCCTTATCTCTTTCTTTCCTCCTCCAAAAACAGCACACTCCACTTCATGTCCGAATATCATTTCTTCCACCAGGATTTTTCCGTCATGGCGAGCCGCCTCTGTAAGTGCAGCTTCCAGCTCAGCTTTAGAATCTGCCCTGCTCACTCCTCTGGAAGAACCTGCGTTAGAGGGCTTTACAAATACAGGATAGGGAAGCCTTCCTTCTACTCGGCTAACAGCCATTTCCATATCATCCCTTATCTCTTCTCTCCGTATCAGGACATAATCTGCCTGACGGATTCCCAGATCGTCTACGATAATCTTTGTATACACCTTATCCATTGCAGCAGCAGAGGAAAGGACCCCGCATCCTACATAAGGAATCTGTGCAAGCTCAAACAGTCCCTGGATCGTTCCGTCCTCTCCGTACAGTCCATGAAGGACTGGAAACGCTCCATCAAGCCGGATGGTCTTCCACTGACCTCCATCGTTAAGCAGTACACATTGTTCCTCTGCATCCGGCAGGATAGCCGCTTTTATCTGGCTGCCCTTCCAGGAGCCATCCTGAATACTCTCCAGGGAATCTGCCTTCAGCCACCTTCCCTGCTCTGTGATGCCAATCAACACCACCTCATACTTATCCTTATTAATATGCTTCACGATATTGGCAGCCGACATACAGGAGACTGCATGTTCTGATGACTGTCCGCCAAATATAACAGCTATTGTTTTACGATCCATAGCCTTAGCTCTCCTTTCCTCCTGATCCAGTCAGTCTTTTTAAGCCTTTATGTACACTGTCAGCGTGTTTCCTGTGAGTCTTCAGCGTCTGCACACAAAATGCAAAAGCAGCATTCTTTGCTGTACGGACAGCGCAGCGAGTGTACAGCCCTACCATAAGGATTTATGACTTTCACAGTAAAACCAACTCTTTCTATCAATAAATGCAAACTCTAATTCTTTCGATACAAGAAAAAATCCTGCTTTGCAGGGTTCTCCGCCTGCAGCGAACTGCATGAGCGGCATAATTCCTTTCCCTCACAGTGCGATAAGGCCCAAAGGGCCTTTTATTTCTGTAATTATTTTCCGCAGTTCTTTGCAAAGTGTTTATATTATAGCATACCTGGTTATAATTACAATCAGATATTGAAAAAACCACTGAAAAAGGAGAGATTTTTAATTATGAAACAAAAACTTTTTCTGGCACTTTCCCTATGTTGCTTTCTCATCTCCTGGTTGTGCCTTTTTTCCATAAAAAGAGCAGGCGATGAAGCTCTTGCGTCTCGGCTTTCCCCCTCTGTTCTCCGCCTCCATGTCCTTGCTAATAGTAATAGCAGGCAGGACCAGCAGTTAAAGCTTGAAGTAAAATCCCTGCTTGTAAATCAGATCAGCCAGGATATGAAGGACTGCCATTCAAAAGCTGAGATGTGCCAATATCTTGCTGATAACCAGGAAAGCCTTGAGTCTCTTGCTGAAGATTACATACAGGGCAGAGGATTTTCCTATCAGGTAAGCCTGACCCTTTCCAAAGATTATTTTCCTGAAAAATCCTATGGTGACATTTCATTTCCCTGCGGTTCTTATGATGCTGCCCGTTTTGTTATTGGCAAAGGAAAAGGACACAACTGGTGGTGTGTCCTCTATCCCTCATTATGTTTCATTGAACCAACCTATGCAACTGTTCCCGCTTCTTCCAGAGAAAAGCTGAAGGAAGCTGTCAATGAGGAAGATTATAAAAAGCTGGAAAAACGGCGTTCTCCCTCTCCTCATATCCGTTTTCGCCTTCTTGAGCTGTTAGGTCATTCCCAGGCCTGACAGCCGCCTTATTTTTTCTGTCTATCCAGAAGTTCTTTTAATGCCTCATCACTCTCGTCGATCCATGTGTCCTCTTCCTGGGAGTCAAGGCCCAGGAAAAGAGCCAGCCGTTTCTCATCATCGCTTTCGTTCCATTCCTCTATAAAATCATCAATCGCTTCAAAAGGAATCTCACCTGCCAGATATTTTTCCTTAAATGTCATTGTCCTTCCTTCTCCTTAATATTTCTGGAAACTGTAATCTCCTGGTTGTCAATGTGAACTCGTATCAATTCTCTAGCCTCTTCTGTTTTCCGCTCTCTTACAGCCTTCAATATTCTCTCATGCTCACTTAAAAGTATCTGCCTTTTATCCGCATCCTTTACATACTCCAGGCGGTAACGGTACATCTGCTCCCTCAGGTTATTAATAAGCTGAACCAGCCGGACATTTCCTGTTCCTTCATATATAATATCATGAAAATGCTCATCTGCCTCAGCAATCTCCATGGGCTCTCCGCCTCGTACTGCTTCACTAAACCGGTAATGAGCTTCTGACAAATCTTTAATGTCATCACTTTCCATTCTCTGACATGCCAGTTCAATTGCCAGCTCCTCCATAGCCCGGCGCACTTCCAGCACATCTTTCAGACTTTTTTCAGAAATTCTGGCTACCTCTGCTCCCTTTCTGGGAATCATCAGAACCAGTCCTTCCAGCTCTAACTTTCTTATGGCTTCACGGATTGGCGTGCGGCTAACTCCTAACCTGTCCGCAAGCTGGATTTCCATAAGCCTTTCTCCTGGAGCCAGCTCCCCCTTTAAAATAGCCTGGCGCAGTGTATTAAACACTACATCCCTTAATGGAAGGTATTCATTCATTGCCACCTTTAAATCATATTCCATCTCCGGAAACCTCCTTGTTGTTATAAAAATTCGTCAGGTAAACCTGCTTTACCTTTTCGGAAAAGGAACCATACCTCATGTCCTCATAGGCTTTTCCAGCTGCTGACGGACTAGTAAACAAGCCGAATACTGTAGGGCCGCTTCCGCTCATTAAGGCATTAATAGCCCCGGACTCTTTCATTTTATCTTTAATTTCTTTGATAACCGGATATTTCTCTTCTGTCACAGTCTCCAAAACATTGCCAAACCGTTCAGCTACCCCATAAAGATCACACATGCGAATGGACTCAATGATCGCATCAATATCCGGATGCTGCTCTGGTTTCAGCTCATCCGCATGAAGATTTTCATAAACCATCTTTGTAGAAACACTAATTCCCGGCCTGGCAATCAATACCTGGCATTGGGGCATTGGGGGCAAAGGAGTAAGGATTTCTCCAATTCCTTCAGAAAGGGCAGTTCCCCTCATCAGGCAATAAGGCACATCAGCGCCAATTTTCACTCCTCTTTCCATCAGCTCTTTTATAGACAGTCCCAACCCGAACATTTTATTCACTCCGAACAGAACCGCTGCAGCATCGCTGCTTCCTCCAGCCATTCCAGCAGCCACAGGAATAAACTTTTTCAGCCGGATATAAAGTCCATTCCTTATTTTGAACTCATCCATCAAGATTTTTGCTGCCTTATATACTAGGTTGTTCTCATTACAAGGAAGATAATAAAGGTTTGTCTCCACTCCAATTCCTGGTTCTTCTCTCCAGCTCAAATCAATCTTATCATAAATTCCTACGGTCTGCATAATCATCCTGACTTCATGGTAACCATCTTCCCGTTTCCGTAAGACGTCGAGGCCAAGATTAATTTTTCCATATGCTTTCAGATTCAGACGGTATATCATAATAAACCTCTCTGTTTCATCGATTGTATTTTTCTATTTTTTTGTATACAATATTATTATACTGATTACCCTAAAAAATACAAGCAGTTTCTTTCATTTTCTGCCTATCATTTCAGGATATTCTATAGGGATTACTATGAAAGTACCCTTTTTTGCGCAGCAGAAAACTGAGTTCAGGTATTCCAAATGCGCTGGACACTTTCATTCATGGTGGTGCGTTAGCCTTGCGCATAAAGGTTTACTATGAAAGTCTCGAATCCCCGCAATGGGACTGCGCACTCGCTGCGCTGTCCGTACAGCAAAGAATGCTGCTTTTGCATTCTGTATGCAGACACCGCAGGCTCGCAGGAAACTCCTTTTCATTCAGTGGAAAGCGCACTTAAAATCAGCCTGACTTATTGCAAATCCTTTCTTGATTTGATATATTATTTGTTAAAGAGTGGATATGAATCATCCACTGCAATATTGATATGATTCCTAAAACATAAAAGGAGAATTAATCCATGAAAAATCCAATTGTTACTATTGAAATGGAAAACGGAGACTTGATTAAGGCTGAACTTTACCCAGAGATTGCACCGAATACAGTCAATAATTTTATCAGCCTTGTCAATAAGGGCTTTTATAACGGACTGATATTCCATCGAGTAATCAGTGGTTTCATGATCCAAGGGGGTTGTCCGGATGGAACTGGTTATGGCGGTCCCGGCTATGGCATTAAAGGGGAATTCAGCCAGAACGGCTTTACCAACGATTTAAAACATACTGCAGGCGTTCTTTCCATGGCTCGATCTATGGATCCGGATTCTGCCGGTTCTCAGTTCTTCATCATGCATAAGGATTACCCGCATTTAGATGGCGCCTATGCTGCATTCGGCATGGTGATCGATGGTATGGATATTGTAAATAAGATTGCTGATGTGCGTACAGACTACGGTGACCGGCCAATGAAAAAGCAAGTAATGAAAAGTGTAACTGTAGAAACCTTTGAGGAAACCTATCCAGAGCCAGAGAAATGCTGATTTCTGCTGGCACATATGTCTGTTTGGTTCAGGTGTGAAAGGTATTCTGACACTTTCCCGTTTGTAACACCTTGGCCTAACTCTTTAAATTCTATTTGTAAAAAGGGACTTATGTATGGTAATCGAACGCAGCATGATGATAGATGAAATCAAATACACCATTGTCCTTTCTGACGAAACCAACAGCCTTCACGCTGCTCATGCAGCTGGGAAGGCTGTCATTGGCATCTGGCATCCGGAAAAGCCAGAAACCTCCCTTTTTCCTGCCGATTATGTGGTGGAACGGTTGGAAGATATCAGTGAAGCGCTTCTAGAACGGGCTGTGCGGCGCCGCTTCGGCCTCCCATTTATAATCAGCCATACCGACAGGCTGCTAATCCGGGAATTTACTATAGAAGATTTACCGTCAATCCCTTTCGAGGAAGAAGCTGGAGAGGAGGACCAGATTTTCCTTTCAGATGAAACACTCTATGCCTATATCAAAAATCAGTACGGTTTTTTTGAATACGGCATCTGGGCAGTCATACGCCATAGGGATAACCGTCTCGTCGGCAAAGCCGGCATTTCTCCAATTTGTCTCCATGAACATCTTCCTGGAAAGCTTCTGTCTCTCCCAAAAGATTCATTTCCTGATATGTCTGCAGTTCATAAAGCTGCCTCTGATTTAGGGGAATCTCTCTCTGATGTTCAATTAAGCTATCACATATTCCGGCCTTACCGCCGTCAAGGATATGGGCTGGAGGCATGTCAGGCGATTCTCCCCTATACTAAAACGCATATATCTCCTCATATTTTCCTTCGAATTCATCCAGATAACCAAGCTTCTCTCGCAATGGCAGACAGACTAGGCTTTCGGGTAATTCCATAATGAAAGTCAAACCTGCTCTTCTCATAAATCAGTCAAAAGAATCAGTGAATACAGCCTTTTGTAATAAGAGCCTCCTAACAAATCAGGATTGCAGTCGTTCCTTCGTTCATAATTTGTTTAAAATTAATTTAAAAACCTTTCATATAAATAACATGATTTCTTCATGTTTCCTGTTTATACTAAATCATGTAAACAGTTAGTGCTGTTTCAATCAGGTTACAAGATTTTTTTCATAATACTCGAGCTGATATTTTTATATCAGCTCTCCTCCCTTTTTAATGATATAAAAACGGCTGCGGCAAGCGTGAATCACTCTCTTGCGGCAGCCGTTTTTTATATGATAGAATATAAGGCCTCAAAACCACCTGTTCATGAAGGAATTGTTACAGAACCATACAATTTGTCTATTCCTCTGATCTTCTATACTGAATGGAAAGGCAGGGATTATCCTGATAGGCATCCTGTAAAACCTGCTCTATCTGAAAAAGATATTCATAAAACTCTGAAAATTCTGATTTTCCAGGTATAACTATCTCCAAACACACATCCTCATTTATATCAGTAAGCATATCATAGAGAGAATCTAGATTTTTTCCATAATAGTATGGGAAATCCAGCCTTTCCGCCAGATATTCATGAACCTGCTCCCGTGTCTTTATCATTCTAAAATCTAATAATATTGTTTTCATAGCCCTGCTTCCTTCCCTGTCTCATACCGTTTCTGGCAGAAAATAACAACAAAACTTCTCTTATATTCCTAGTTTTCTTTCCTAGCTCTATGCTATGCCCATAGTCTTTCCCCGTTTTCTGGACCCTTTCAGGGACTTTCACTGCCATATAGCTCCTGAAAGCTATTATAATGGTCCTCTGTATAAAAGATCAATCCATCATTAGAATAAATCAGCCTCTCCGCTCCTCGGTAACCCCCTTGATAATTCAAATCGCATTCATAATATACCCTTCCGTCCTTCTCTGGAAGCTGCTTCTCATAATTACCAAACCGGCTTCCTCCTATGCTCTTTCCTGGGGCCACATCATGAAGATTTCCTTTCTTATTATCCCATCCCAGTTTTTGTGCTTCCTTTTTGGTAATATAATTATTGGGAAGGCGATTGTAAATGTGGATATATAAAGCCACTTCATCTTTGGCAGTATAGATTCCGTCCTCATCCAAATGCTCTTCTGCGGCTTTGGTTTCTTCTCTATCAGAAGATGTCTGTTCCACTAAGGAGTCTGTTCCGCCTGCCGAACTGCTTTCCAAGCAGATAAGAGTTTCTTCTGCATTTTTTGATGTCTCTGTTTTTTCCTCTGCTGTGTTACTTTTTCCGGCAATTTTATATTCTGTTATTTCATCAGCTTCACTGGCATTCTCTTCCTCTTCTGATGCTCTTGCGCCAATGCTTTCCATCCCTATTGGAGCCGAAGTTTCTCCTGCCTCTTCTCCACTTCCAGTACACCCGGCCATCCCGCCTATAACCAACAAAATCGTTAAAAGCCATAGGCTCAGCTTCCTTCTAAAATTCCTCATAACTTTTCTACCTCTGTTTTTCTTCCATATCTCTTTCATTCTCTAACAGCCAATACCTCTCTCAGCGGACAGGCTATACCCACCCTCAGCATATCTTCTGCCGCTCATCTCGCAATAATATAGGCCATATACCCTATATACATTCCTACCATCACCACTCCTTCTCCACGGCTTACTTTCATCGAAGTACGTGTCAGGATCCACGCAGCTCCACTGCATATGATCAGACAGATCAAATCATATACGGTTTGTGTGCTGACAGCAATTGGTTTAATGGCTGAAGAAATGGCAAGCACCATTAAAACATTAAAAATGTTTGAGCCTACCACATTTCCCAATGCCAGCCCATTCTCGCCCTTATAGGCAGCTACGACTGAAGTAACCAATTCTGGCAGAGAGGTACCTACGGCCACAATCGTAAGGCCGATCAAATCTTCACTCAACCCAAACATTTCTGCTATTTCTGCAGCACTGTCAACTACCAGATTGCCTCCCATGATAATAGCTGTCAGGCCTAGAACAATACAGACACTGCTGCGCAACGGGGTCAGTGCCATTGTTTCTTCTTGGACAGAAACTCTGTTTTTAAGTGCTGATTTTACTGTGGCATACATAAAATACCCAAATAATGCCAGCATGAGCAAACCATCACCTCTGCCGCACTCATGATCATGGACAATCAGGATCAGCAGAACAAGGGAAATCCCAATGGAATAAATAAAATCGCCATACATGATTTTCCTCTCTGCTGCAATCGGCTTGATTATGCTTCCCAGCCCAATTACCACCAAAAGGTTAAAGATATTAGACCCGATTACGTTTCCTACCGCAATTCCATTGCTTCCCTCCAACGCAGCTGTAATACTTACTGCTGCTTCTGGCGCACTCGTACCAAAGGCTACTACTGTCAAGCCAATAATAACACTGGGGACCCTGAGGATCTTTGCCACAGAAGAACTTCCCTCTACGAAGTAATCAGCGCCCTTAATCAAAAGTATAAATCCCACAATCAGCCAGACATACGTCATATCTTTTATCTTCCCTCGTCTTTCCTTATTATTCGATTTTCAGCCTGCCATTCAATGGAAAATCTAGGGCTCTCTCCTATTCCTGTTTCATGGCCTTTTCTACGACGGTCCAGGTATCAAAACGAACCATCCTGGGAAAAGTGTCAGAAAAACCTCTGTAAGAACAAAGAGTCCGGCAGGCTGGACTCGCGCGTCAGAGCGTAACTGTGGCAGCAGCCATTTTCCTCTTGCGCAAAGTGCGCATCCCCGGAGGTTTTTTCTATCATAGGAGCACTTTCCTATGATATAAAAATAAGCGGACCCCTGCCGTACCTGCATAAAATATGCAGATACGGCAAAAGTCTCGCTCATTATATGTATACCGAGTTTCATAAACTGTGATGACGGCATACAAAACATCTCTGATGGGAGCTACTCCCTTTTCCCTCTGTATCGTTTAAGCTTTAAATCTTTTTTGAGTATAAAAAACTTTTCTCCTGTTGTCAAGTCCTGTTACCATTTTTCTTAAATAAATTAAAGCCAGTAAATTAGGCATTGCCAAAAGGCCGTTCCATATATCTGCAAACTCCCATACAGCTTCCATTTTTAAAATGCAGCCCCAGAATACTGCGTTTAAATATAATCCTGTATACAGCGCTTCTCCTGTCCATTTGCCTGCAAAAAAACGTTCGGAAAGGTAAGACATGGCCTGCCTGCCAAGATAATACCAGGCAGTAATTGTAGCAAAGGCAAAGACGCACATAGATAAAGATACCAGATATTCCCCCATTTTCCCCATTCTTTTAGAAAAACACCAGGCAGTCAAAGCTGCTCCGTCAATCTGTGCTGTTTCCGGACATCCTTCTGTCATCAGAAGAATCACCAAAGCCGTCATTGTACAGATAACTATCGTATCTACAAATACTTCAAACATAGCCCACATTCCCTGCTTCTCTGCAGTTGTATCCTCTGCTGCCCCATGAAGAATTGCCAGTGTTCCCAATCCTGCCTCGTTGGAAAATACTCCTCTGGAAATCCCATATTTCAGGCTCTGGCTGATATACACGCCGGCTGCTCCTCCAAACATAGCTGGCAGTTCAAACGCTGAATGAATAATTTTCATAAATATCATAGGAATTCTGGAATAACAGGAAAGAATAACCGACATAGAAAAAAAGAAATAAATTCCTGCCGATAAGGGCATAATCTTCTCTGCTGCAGAGGCAATCCGCCTGATCCCTCCCTTAATTACTGCAAATACACCTAATGTAAGGGCGGCTCCTACTACAGTCGGGGAGATTTGAAAGGAATACTGGATTGTCTCTGAGAAAGAATTGGCTTGAACCATACTTCCCATCCCTAAAGCTGTCATGATACAGCAGAATCCATAAACTGCTCCCATACCCGGCCAGCCAAGTCCCCTGTCCATATACACCATAGGACCACATATATAACTTCCATCCCTGCCTTTATAGCGATAATGAATTCCCAGGCATGCCTCTCCATAAGCTGTCATCATTCCAATCAAGGCTGATATCCACATCCAGAAAACAGCTCCCGGCCCCCCAGCCGTCAGTGCGGCCGCCACTCCTACAATATTCCCTGTTCCTATTGTTGCAGCTAATGCTGTACATGCTGACTGGAACTGGCTGACTCCTTTTCCTTTCCCTTTATGAATCTCCTCTTTTACTCCTATGCTGCCTGCGGTCTGTCCCATCCAATATTTCATCCTGCGTATCTGAAAAAAGCCTGAAGACACAGTATAATACAGTCCTACTCCCAAAAAACCTAAAAGCAGCCAGGGACCCCATACAATTTCATGTATTCTATGAATCACATAAACACTTCTTCCAATTCTTTTCCTATCGCATTCTATGAAATATTATGGTAAGATATACACATAAATACTAGCTAGTGCCGGAAAAGAGAGGGAGGTAATCTTATGCCAGGCTTTACGACCCATTATATTCTGGGAATGAAAGCATACAATGATTTACCAGTCAGTCAGTTAAAACATATTATCGCTAAATATCGGTGGCTTTATCAGCTCGGCCTTCAAGGGCCTGATATGTTTTTTTATAATATTCCTATTCTACGTCATCGCGATTACCGCAATGTAGGCTCTTACATGCATGAGCACCATATAAATGATTTTTTCCGCTGCTGCCTGACTCATTTATCCCGTCTTCCCTATAAGCAGCAGCGCGAACAAGGAATCTCTTTCCTGGCAGGTTTCCTCTGCCATTACATCGGTGATTCCATCTGCCATCCTTATGTGTATGGAAGAATCAATTATGATATTAATAATCCTTCTACCTATCATCATGGTCTCCATGCTTCTCTGGAAAACGACATTGATGCCATACTTTTAAAAAAATATAAACAGAAAAAACCGTCTGAATTCAATCAGGCGGCTACGATCTGTTTGAATGGGCTTGAGATGCAGTTCATATCCCATTTTCTTTCTTCCTGCATCAACGAAACCTATTATCCAATCAGCTATAAAAATAATTTTCAGGTTACTCCTCGGATGGTATCCCGTTCTATTTTAGCCCTCCGTTTTGGCTGCCGCACTTTAGCTGACAAATCTGGACGTAAGAAAAACAGTATTAAATTTGTAGAATCAATTTTTCTGAAAAATCCAGTAGCATCCACAAAAATTGTTACAGACTCTGTTTCTAGCCCACGTTACTGCCTGAATTCGGACCATGAGGTCTGGTGTAATCCCTGGAAAAAAAGTCTTGCCTCTACCGCCTCCTTTCCAGAGCTCTTCCACCAGTCCCTTGCAAAATGCAGTACCATATATTACCAGCTAAATTCCATCCTTACCAGCCCTATCCCTTTAGAAGAGCAGGATTTCCACCTGATTTTGTCAGAGCTGGGCAACTACTCCTATCACAGCGGCCTTTCAGTAAGCGATTAATATTCTTCCTCCTGTTGTGCCCCCAATTAATCCCTTTTAATCAATGGGGGCATGTCTGGAGAAATAATCCAGCTGCTGTATAAGAATCTTTAATAGAAATCTTTATGGAAAATCTGACATCTGCATGCCTTAACACACTCTTTTCCTAATGTGTATAGTCTAAAATCTTGACCTGTTCTCCTGCTTCTTTTTGAACCAGCTCTTTCATTTTTTTTGCAAAGGGGCAAGGATATCCCATGGGAGTGCCCTTTTGGATACAGGAAGCAAAGGCTATTGTGTCTGCGCCGCGTTTTACCAGCTCTCTTGTTCTCAAAACAGCCTTTTTCCCAGGACAGCCGCCACAATTAATAAAGCCGACAATCTCTATTTCATCATCCTTTAGCTGTTCAAAACTCCCTTTCCTCTCCCTGATTGCTTTAAAATCAGCAGTACCAGGACAAAAATCCTCTGTCTGCATACACCTGATAATTCCAACCTTCATTTTTCATTTTCCCCCTATCCCTTTTTCATTCATGTATACAATTCTTGTGTCCATGGCATTCTCCGCCTTCTCCACAGGAATGTTCATGGCTATGGTGCCCCTGTTCATGATGGCTGCAATGTACCTCTGGATTATAGGCAAGAGTTCCTGCAAGCCATGCAGCTACTGCCTCGTCCGCATTGCCTGTGACTCCTCCATAAAGCCGGATTCCTGCATCTGCAAGAGCATTCTGTGCGCCGCCTCCAATTCCTCCGCAAATCAAAACATCTACATTATTATCGGTCAAAAGCCCTGCAAGCGCTCCATGTCCATTCTCCATAGTATCTATGATCTGTTCTTTCACAATTTTTTGTTCTTCAATATCATAAACTTTAAACTGGCCTGTATGGCCAAAATGTTGAAATACATTTCCATTTTCATAAGTCACTGCAACTCTCATTGTATCTGCTCCTTTCTTTTCTAATGCCTTCCCAGTGGTCTCTCCACTGGCATCCTGATATCTCTGCTTACAATCTGCTTTTTTGCAGCATCCACACATTCCGTCGCAAAGGCGGTAATGTCCACCTGATATCAATAGCTTCCTGCCATCTACCAGGCACTTTGCGATTTTATAGCGTGCACTTTCATAGATTTCCGTAACCGTTGTACGAGAAATGTCCATCAAGGCTGCACACTGCTCATGGGTCTTTTTCTCCAAGTCTACTAAGCGGATTGCTTCATATTCATCCACTGTAAGCACAATTGGCTCTCCACTGGAAATACCATTTGGAGAAAAACTATCATATGCCGGCTCTTCACATATCCGTCTGGAACGCTGCGGCCTTGCCAAAAGACCATCTCCTTCTTAGTTTCCGTTATATGTCGATAATAATTATATCTTATTTTTCCTTTACCTGTCAATACCTCTCACATTTATTTAAAATTTTTTATTTTATAAAATATATGTTCTGATAATCCTTCAAATATAAAATCGTCCTCCCTTGAAAAAGACCGATACATTTTTGAATTAATATTATTGGTTTCAACAACTTTTGACTAAAAAAGGCCGCTGCTTCATCTGGCAACGGCCTTTTTCCTCATTCAATTATTTGGTCTCCATCTTTAGTACAATAATGCTTTCTCACTCCCAGTCTAGCCATCCATTCCTTTGTTGTCTCTGTTCTGAATTTTCCTGTTCCTGGCCCATACCCGCAATCATTGTCCCATAGCCACTGAGGTGTGGGCCACAGACAGATTTTAGGGCGGAATACTTGATAGACCTGCTCGTTCACTCCATTTTGTCCATGATGAGCCATCTGGAGAATATCACATTTTAATTGTGTTGTATCCCAAGACTTAATCAGCTTTTCTCCGCCTTCCTGGCCCATGTCTCCAAGAAAATCAATATATACGCCATTTACATTTATCATATAGCAAACAGAACTGTTGTTAATCGTATCCGTTGGCATCTGAAACGCCCGGTTAAGAACAGTAATTAACACTTCATCCACTTGAATCTCTGTGCCCTTAGTGATCTTTCCATCCCTTTTTTCCTCTGGCAGTTTTGACTCCAGATTGTAAATAAAATTTCGGATAAGGCTGATATCCGCCTCTGTAGAGTCTTTCTCATAGTGGGATATGGGGGCAAAGGAATAATAGACCTTATCAATCATAATCCGGCTTTCTTCTCTTGCCAGAATCGTATTCAGTGCGCCTATATGGTCTGCATGAGGATGGGTAATCAGCCATGCTTTTACATGACCTCCTTTTGAAGAGAGCACTTCTGTCAAATGGTCTGCATCTGCTGGGTTTCCTCCATCCACAACAATCAGACTTCCTTCTTTTGTCTGTATCACGGCAGAAAGCATCTGCCTGTCGTCAGCCCCTGCTAAAAGGGTTAAGCTTGCGCCCCCCAGGATTTTTTCCTCCAGAGGCGCCTTTCCATCCTCTTCCTGCTTTTTGAGGATATCGCCTATGGTTTGAATTACTCCCATATCTCCCCTCTGCATCCAAAAAACACCCGGTTCTTTATATTCCTTTGTCCTGCTACTATTTCTGCCTTCAATGCCTACAGCATTTGCCAGTATAGCAGCCCCCATAATACATAATATAGTATTCAGCGCCCATGTACGCCAATTTCTCATGCCTTCACCTACTGTGCCTTATTTTTTTATTCTTCCTCTGAGGGATTTTTCTTTTCCAGATCTGATGTATTCATCTTGCTCAGCCAGCCATCCTCACTTACCGGCTCCTGGTCACCTGCCATGATCACATCATCCACCAGCCATGTATCCTCATCATCCTTTGTGCTCTCTGGCATAACCTGAATCCATATATTATGGGTTTCTGCATAACCTCCATAGTAATCATTTGTAGAGGCTGTATAGCCTAAATCCTGACTTGCCACAGCATCATTACATCCACGGATCAGCTGTGTGGCATATCTCAGGGCATCTTCCCTGGTAGTATCGTCTTTTACTGTCACCATCACATAGGCATTGCTATCATCCGCGTTTATATCAATCTCCACTCCAAAAGGATAATCGCTCGTACCTACATAGTCATCATTCAGGTCATCTCTGATCTGATTCCAATCAAGCTGCACATTTTCCCTAATTATCATATCAGGAGCTGCTGTTCCCTCTGGCGTTACCATATTGCTGTCTGTACAACCGCATAAGAGCATCGCACATCCCAGCATAAAAATCATCTTTTTTAATTTCATTTATCTTTCCTCCTTTATTTAACCCTTTGTATTATATAAGAACTTCTAAGATTTTTATAGGGGTTTTCACAAAAAGTCATAAAATCTTCATATTTTTTACATTTTATGACAAGCAGACAAAGAAAAACAGCCGGTAAACTATTCCTTGTCCCGTCGGCTGTTCTTTAGACTATATCTGTCTACGGTTTTGTTTATACTATGAAAGTCTGAAACCTTTCATAGTATGAATATACGGCATTGTGCCGTAGGATGAAAGTACTCTTTTGACACCCGAACTGTAGTGGAAAACTAAGTTAAGGTATGCCAAATGATTGGATACTTTCATACATGGTGGTGTACTGTTCCTACGCATGAAGGTTTTGTCATTAAAGTTAATCTTCATCCTCCTGATCCAAATCATCAAACATATCAGAATCATAAAATTCTCGTATGGATATATCCAATCCATCTGCTATACGTCTGATGTTAGTGATACCAGGATTTTTGCTCTGTCCATTCATAATACTCTTAAACGTGGAAGGCGGTATACCAGATCTGTAAATTAATGTATATTCTGTTATATCCTTCTGAGTACATAGTTCCCTGATCCGCCTGCACGTAGCTTCTCTTACGTTCAAAAGCACATCCTCCCTTTCCACCTATAGTTTAGTAGAAAAAGGAGTTAAATCAGGTCGATATATCGCCCTAATGATGCAAATCGTATTAGCACAAACTGGATATTATAGTTTTGTCTAATTACAGACACCTTAATAATATTTATATCAAATTATATGTTTGGACTCTCCAAAATTTTTCATTTCTTCCACAATGTATACCGGTCTGTCCTTCAGCTCATTAAAGAGAATCGCTATATATTCTCCAATAATGCCTACTAGAAAAAAAAGAACCGAAAACATAAAGCATATTAAAACAACAATCGTTGCATATCCTGGAGGCGCCCCTATTTTTACCCAGGTTCCTATGGTATAGGCCATCACAAAAATTCCTAGACCTCCAGAGCATAATCCCGCATAGATCCCCAGCTTCAAAGGCATGTTGGAAAAGCACAGAATCGTATTTACTGCAAAGGCAAATAATTGCTTCAGACTATATTTGCTTCTCCCAGCTATCCTGTCATGAGCTTCATATTCCAGATTAATCCTAGAAAACCCCAGATTCTGCACATATCCTCTCAGAAAGCGGACCTTTTCTCTGTAATTTTTTTTAAGTACCTCCGCTACCCGGCGGCTCACTGCAAAAAAATCCGATGCGTTTGCCTCAAACCTCACATCAGAAACTGCATTAATAAACCAGTAAAAGCCAGCTGAAGTAATATTTTTAAAAAAGCCAGCTGAACGGTTTTTTGTCCTTACCATATTGATCACTTCAAAGCCTTCTTCTGAAGACTTTAAAATCTCCGGAATACATTTTGGGGGATGCTGAAGGTCTGCATCCATGCAGACTATCATATGTCCGCTGCTGTAATCCAAACCTGCAATCATAGCAGCCTCGTGTCCGAAATTGCGGGAAAAGGAAATCACTCTCACCCTTTTATCCTGCTCTGCCAAAGATTCCAAAACCTTTAAGCTCCCATCACTGCTTCCATCGTTCACAAATAAAAGCTCATAATCCCATGAAAATTTTAGTCCTTTTTCAGCCTTAAGCCCTGTAAGCACTGCTATGGTTTCTTTATAAAACGCCGGCAATGCCTGGACTTCATTATAGACTGATACTACGACTGATACTGTTCTATCCATAAATCTGAATCTCCATGCTAGAATGGGAAGGAATCCGCTTCTCTTTTGGCGGAAGCTTCATATAATCTCCATAAATCGCTTTCAATACACCATCTGGATTTTTAGGAGCCATATACTTTCTTCCTTCAAATTCCACTTCCGATACCTTTCCGCTCCAGTCCTTTTCCACTGTTACATGGAGGAAATCCGGCTGATAGTTACTGTAATAATAACAATGGTTTTTATTATTATTGTATTTTACTGCCAGATTTTCTTGGAGACGGAATATGAGGGAGAGGGGAACCAGCTTTCCTACTGCTGCCAGACTGCCCACCATAAGCTTCTCCTTCCACCTATATTTAGAATAATCCACACGCCAGCGATGGCCCATGGCAAGACCATAAAGAGTCTTATGGAGGAAACGTACCAAAGCAGCTTCCCCCTTTTGATCTGGCAGTTCATCCAGAATAAAGATATCTGTCCAAAGATGGTTCAGGCTGCCATCATAAAAATTCATTTCTGGTCCATCTTCATGCTTTTTACTGGGCAAATAAAGAATTCTGGGGGTAAAGTCGTAAAAACCCTTTCCGCCGTGAAAGCTGCGGTAATCCAGAAGCTTCATAGTTTCAGGAAGCTCCAAAACCGCTGCTTTTATAAAAGCCTTATAATTCTTTCTGGTAAATGCAATATCAATATCATCATCCCATGGAATAAATCCCTTATGGCGTACAGCTCCAAGAAGGGTTCCTGCATCCAGGAGATACCGGATTTTATACTTCCGGCATATTCTATCTACTTCGTCCATAATCTTAAGGTTGGCTTCATGCACCTTGTCTAATCCATATCCTTCCATATCTGCCTTCCTTTCTCAGACTTTGTCCCTTCAACCAGTCCAAAGTCTGTTTTCCCGGCTGCTGTTTCTGTGCTTTCCAGCCAAGTCTCAAAGATATGCTTTCCTAGCCGCTATTTCTGCATTTTCAAACCGTTTCGAAGCTATCCTCTCCCGGCCTGTTGTTTCTGTGCTTTTCGCTCAGTCTCAAAACTATGCTTTCCTAACTGCGGTCTCCACACCTTTCCGGATTATCTCTGCCATGTAGTCAAGCATTTCGTCTGTCATTCCCGGATATACCCCAACCCAGAAAGTGTCTGCCATAATCCTATCCGTATTTTCCAATGTGCCGCTGATACGGTAGCCCCTTTCTTTTTTCTCCCCCTTTTCCCTTCTCATCTCGTCAAAACAAGGATGCTTTGTCAGATTACCGGCAAAAAGCATCCGGGTCTGAATTCCCCGTTCCTCTACAAAGCGTACAAGCCGGGTTCTATCTATTCCTTTCTTACATGTAATCAGGAACCCGAACCAGCTGGGATCCGAATTTTCACATGCCTCTGGCAAAATCAGCATCTCCTCCAGGCCCTTTAGTCCTTCCTTCAGACGGCTAAAGTTATGCTTTCTCCGTTCTACAAAGGCAGGAAACTTCTTAAGCTGTGCGCAGCCAATGGCTGCCTGCATATCCGTAGCCTTTAGATTATAGCCAAAGTGGGAATATACATATTTATGGTCATAACCCAGGGGAAGCTCCCCATATTGACGATCAAAGCGATGGCCACAAAGGTTGTCCCTTCCAGATGGACAGGAACAGTCTCTGCCCCAATCCCGAAAAGAACGAACAATCCGATTCAAAAGAGGGTTATCCGTATATACAGCGCCTCCCTCTCCCATTGTCATATGATGGGGCGGATAAAAACTGGAGGTTCCCAGATCTCCGATAGTTCCTGTCAGCCGGGTTCTGCCATCCATGGTATAGCGGCTTCCAAGGGCATCACAGTTATCCTCTACCAGCCATAGACCATGCTTTTGGCAGAACTCTTTTACTGCCTTTAAATCAAAAGGGTTCCCCAAGGTATGAGCTATCATAACTGCTTTTGTTTTGGGAGAATAAGCAGCCTCCAGCTTAGTTATATCAATGTTATATTGGGGAATTGTAACATCTACAAAAACGGGAACTGCTCCGTATTGAATGGCAGGAGTTACTGTTGTAGGGAAGCCTGCTGCTACTGTAATTACCTCATCCCCTCTTTTTATCCGCTTCTCTCCCAGCAGAGGAGAAGTAAGCGCCATAAATGCCAGGAGATTTGCCGAAGATCCTGAGTTTACTAGGGAACAGTATTTTATTCCCAGATATTCTGCCAGCTTTTCCTCAAATTCTTCTGTATATCTGCCTGAAGTAAGCCAGAATTCCAAGGAGCTGTCTACCAGATTCACCATTTCTTCCTGGTCATAGACACGGGAAGCATAGGGAATTCTATCCCCTGCCTGAAAGGGCTTTTTCTGATTATGGTATTTCTTGCAATAAGCAGCTACCATATCTAAAATTTCCTGTCTGGCTTCTTTTTCAGTCTGATTCTCAAACATATGCTTGTCTCACCGATCCTTTCACTCATCTTTTTCCTATTGTGCCTGATGCGGAAACACCTCCAGCTAAACAGCTCTTTGCTGGAGGAGAAAAAAACTCCTGTATTTGTCTATCCATCAGAGGTCGTATATCCTGGCCCTCCATATAAGCTTTGGCCCATTCTACCGTCTTTTCCACAGCCTCCTTCACGTGGTATCTAGGCTGCCAGCCAAATACTGCCTTTATCCTTGAACAGTCCAACTTCAGGAAGTTCGCCTCATGAGGACCTCCATCATAACGGTTCACCCATTTCAAGTCTCTGCCCCAAGCCGCACAAAATAAATCTGCCAGCTCCCCAGTAGTAATACAATCACAATCATCTGGCCCTACATTATAGCTTCCTTCTGCCTCTCTGTCTTCATACTGTCTCATGGCAATGGTAAGATAAGCAGCCAAGGGTTCTAAAACATGCTGGTATGGCCTTACAGAATAAGGATTCCTCACTACAATATCCTTTCCAGCCTCTGCTGCTCTTACACAGTCAGGTACAATCCGGTCAGTGGCAAAATCGCCTCCACCGATCACATTGCCAGCCCTGGCAGTGGAAATCCTGCAGCGCCCGTCTTCGAAAAATGATTTTGCATAGCTGTGTGTTACCAGTTCCGAACAGGACTTGCTGTTAGAATAGGGATCATAACCATCCAGACAGTCACTCTCCCGATAGCCATACTCCCATTCCTTATTTTCATATACCTTATCTGTTGTAACATTTAAAAAGGATTTTACAGTCAAGGTCTGCCGCACACATTCCAAAACGTGGACTGTTCCCATCACATTCGTCTCATAGGTATATACCGGCCTCCTATAGGAATCTCTGACAATGGGCTGGGCTGCTAAGTGAAACACTATCTCTGGCTTCACCTGGTCAAATATCTTTTTTAGATGTGACAAGTCTCTCACATCCCCTCTTACATGAGTTATCACTTCTTCTAGATCAGCAATCTCAAAAAGAGACGGAACTGTAGGGGCTTCCAGGGCATATCCAGTTACTTTCGCTCCTGCCATGGTTAAAATCCGTATCAGCCAGGAGCCCTTAAAACCTGTATGACCCGTTACTAACACCTTCTTCCCTCTGTAAAATTCTTCTATCTGCTGCATGTTTATGCTCATAAGCTATCTCCCTATGATATTTCCTGATTTTGTATTACAAAGCCTGCTGTTAATTATCCCATATTTTCCATGGCGCCCTTCCTGACTGCCATAGCTCCTCCAGCTTTTTCATTTCCCTTTGGGTATCCATACACTGCCAGAAGCCTTTGTGGTAAAAAGATTTTAACTGACCTTCTGCCGCAAGCCTCTGCATAGGTCCTTGCTCAAATATAGTTTCATCTCCATCCAGATAAGAAAAAATCTCAGGATTCAGAACCATAAATCCTCCGTTAATCAGACTGCCGTCTCCTTCTTCCTTTTCCCGGAAAGAAGTAACCGTATTATCCTTATTGATGTCCAATACTCCCTTTAGTTGACCGATATTTACTGTTGTAATCGTTGCCGTTTTCCCATGGCATTCATGGAACTCCCTTAATGCCTTCAGATCCACATCCGCAACACCGTCTCCATAGGTAAGCATAAATGGATCGTCCTTCACAAAGGGTTTAATTCTCTTAATCCGTCCTCCTGTCATCGTATGAAGGCCTGTGTCTACCAGCGTTACCTTCCAAGGCTCTGCATAATTATTATGCACCTCCATATGATTGTTTGCCAAATCAAAGGTTACATCTGAAGTATGAAGGAAATAATCGGCAAAAAACTCTTTTACCACATACTGTCTGTAGCCCAGGCAGATAATAAACTCGTGGAATCCAAACTGAGAATAATATTTCATAATATGCCAGAGAATCGGCTTTTCGCCAATTTCTATCATGGGTTTTGGCTTTAAATGGCTTTCTTCACTAATCCTTGTACCGAAACCTCCTGCCAGAATTACTACCTTCATATGTGTTCTCTCCTTTTTAATCCCTGTATACGTTCAGATGGTTCTCCTTTAAAATAGAAAGCGCCTGTCTAATCTTTTCTCCGCTTCTATACTGGAACCACTGCTTCAGCTCATCGTCATCAAAGTCTTCATAATGCAAAGCCATTTCTGCCACAGTCCTTCCCCACTCCTTCCTGTTAGGAGCTATCTTTATCTCTCGATATGTGGTATAGATGTTTCCCACAAGGACAACAAGGCACCACAGAACTGCCAGTGCCTTTATAGTCTGTACTTTTCTATTCCATCCTGACAGCTTGTCCCAAAGAAGACCCAAAGTCAGCACAATTCCCAGGATTCCTACCTGAAACTGAAGGGCATATCTGGAGCTCATCCCGTAGCTGTCACGGAGAAATATCCACCGAGACAAAAGAATCAGCACATGGTTCATCCCTCCTGCTGCCAGAAGAATCAAAGGCAGAATGGTTTTTTCATAAAGCCTATAGCGGAAATTCAGATATAGCGCCAGAAGATATCCACCTATCACTGCCAGCCCCAAAAGATATACTGTGGCATAAGGCATTATTCCCCGATTCACAAGCTCCTCAAAAGCTTCATGGCCAAAGACCATTCCTGCAAAAGATTTTATAAAAAATTTGCCAAACAGCTCAGGCTGCTCCAGCAAAACTGGAAGCATTGGCCCTTCATAGGCTCCTGCATGCTCTGTTATTCCATAGGAGCTGCTCCATAGATATAAACACAAGGGAACTAACAAAGCAATTCCATATTTCAGATATCTTTTGTCCCATATTCCTTGTAAAGCTTTTTTTCTTCCTGCAGCAAATCCATAGGCTAGAAGCATAACACCTGTATATACAGCGCAATAAGGCCCAGCAGTTCCCAAGGTGATAAAAAAGGGAAGAACTATGAGCTTTAACCCATCTCTCCTTTTTCCCTCTCCTCTCTCCATTCTGTCAAATAGGATATAATGATAATAAAAGCAGGCAAAAGCAAAAAAATGGACCCAGCCTGTGCCATTGGTAAGCATTTCCCACTTATTCAAACTGAAGAAAAGGAGCATGAGCAGAACAAACCAGACGATTCCCAGTTTTCTTCGTCTCCCATAATCTGCAAGTACCAAAGAAGCCAGTCCTAACCCTAGACCTCCAAGAATCAGATCAAAAATTACAGAAAACCCCAGCACATTTACATTAAATGCCCGAACTGGAAAATTAATAGGAATTCTCGTCAAAATATCTGCTACAAAAAATTTTTCAGGATTCCACACATCCGGCAGATAAGAAAGAATCTGTCTGATGTAATCGGAATATGCCATATCATAGGCAGCTGTGTGTATATACCATAACACAAAAACTGTTCCGGCCAAAGGCAGGAAATAATAAAACCACTCAAGTCTCTTTCGTTTTTTTCCTTCAGTCATAAGCTCCATACGCTTTCTTATAAAAATGTTCCAAAACCTTCACCACTGGCTCTGGCCAGAACTTTCGAAACATCGCCAGTTCTTCTTCTGCCCTCCGGTTATTACGAATCCACTGTTTGGTAGTAGCGCCTCCATGGACACGATAATAGATCAGCGGCCTTTCCACACAGACAAACCGTCCTTTTTCTTTTGCCAGTTTCCACAATGTATCCCAATCCAGCACATATCGGAAATCTGAAGTAAATAAAGGCTGGCCTAGTTTCTTCTTATTATAAGTGCAGGAAGAACAGCAGATAGAATTGCCAAATATGAGAGAAGCTTTTTTTATCCAGGTTCTGTCACACCAGCAGGGATTCCTTAAAGGAAGCCTGAGAAACACCTTTACCCATTCTACCAAACCCTTTCTTCTCTTTAATGTCCGTTCCTTCACTGTAGCATAATCCGTAGTAAACAAGCTCATATCTGGAAAACGACGGTACATGGCAAAAAGAGTTTTTGCATAATCCTTATGGTAGATATCGTCCTGGTGAGCGATTGTTACCAGCCCGTCCTCTGCCTGTTCATAGGCAAAATTCCAGTCGGTTTGGATATCACTCTCTCCATTTCTTACAAAAATAGGAATTCCATATTTCCAGGCCAGCTTTTCGATATAGGGGCTGGGAGTGGAGGTACATAGAATCACATGGCTTTTTACACTCTGCCTTACCAGGGATTTTATACAAGTTTCCAGAAACGGAGAATCCCCATAGGCACAGATTGCAAATGTATGTTTTATCATTTTCAAAAGAACCTTTCTTCCAACATGAGGCATAGTACATGATAGATAGGCAGGTGCAGCTCCTGTATCCGGTAGGTTTCCGGCTCTGGTACAATGACTGACTCATCAGCTGCCCTTCCCAACGCTCCTCCATCCTTACCAGTGAGAGCCGCCACCTTCATCCCCTTTGCCTTTGCGACAGCAACAGCATACATAATATTTTTTGCGTTGCCAGAGGTGGAGATTCCTAGAAACACATCTTCCTTCTTTCCATAGCCGTACACCTGCTGGGCCAGAATCAGGTCGCCATCCACATCATTTAAATATGCAGTGCACAAAGCAGGATGGCTGGACAGGGAAATTGCTGGAAGAGCGCCCTGAAGCTTTTGAATCAGTTCCTCTGCCCTTTCTCCATCAGCCTTTCTGAGCCTGTCTGCAAATTCTGGTGAAACAGAGCGGGATTTTTTAAAGCCTTTCATCAGCTCACCTACTATGTGCTCTGCATCCGCACTGCTTCCACCGTTTCCAGCTATCAGTACTTTCCCTCCCCTTTCATAGCATGCCTCCATCATCTCATATACTCTCCAAATATTCTCCTTTACTGATTCCAGAATCGGATAACGTTCTATGAGCTCATCTAAAAATTTTCCAGGTTCTTTTGGTTCCATAGCTTCCTCCTTGTTTCCGTATCTTCCTGCTGCAATATCCAGTCCACTGCTTCCCCAAAGGACCTTCCATAATAATCAAAATTTCTCTCCTCTTTCCCGGAAATCACCCTATCATAGCATTCCTTTCCATACCCAGTGCCTACCAATATGGCGCGAATCCCATAATTCCTTCCGGCCTGTGTATCAATCAGCTTATCACCTATCATATAGGAATGCTTCTTATCCACCTGATAAAAGGCTTCGGCCATTTTGAACATTCCAGTCTTTGGCTTTCTGCAGGTACAGTCCTTTTTGTATCTGCCGATGCCATTTTCCGGATGGTGAGGACAATAGAAGAATTGATCAATATGGGCATCCTCCTTTTCCAGTTCCTCATTCATGAATTCATGGAGCCGTTTTACATCTTCTTCCCCATAATAGCCTCTTGCAACTCCAGCCTGGTTTGTAACAATAACTACCCGAAATCCCTGCTGATTCAACCTCCTGATTGCTGCTGGTACATCGTCGAAAATCACCAAGTCTTCTGGCCTGTGAAGGTAGTGGGTCTCCTGATTTACCGTTCCGTCCCTGTCCATAAATACAACCTTTTCCATATGTAAGACCCCTTTGCCCTACCAGACAACTATCTGGTTCTTCACATCCTCCATAAACCGGAAATAGTCCTCTGGAATTCCTATATCAATAAAATAGCCTTCATTTACAAAGCCCCCCAGGGCTTTCCCTTCCTTTAGCCATCTCGGAATCATATCATTTTCCAGAGACACCTTTCCTGGCGGAATTTCTTCAATTAAAGACTTCCTCATGAGATAAATGCCTCCGTTAATCGTTCCTGGCCTGGTCTCTTCCGTTTTCTCATTAAATCCGACGAGCCTGCCTTCTTTAAGCACTGCTTTTCCATACCTGGATATGTCTGGCACCTCTCTTAAGACCAGAGCCATATCCAGACACTCCTGATCCATCAACCCAGCCAAACGGCTGTATGCAATCTGATAAAAGGTATCTGCATTTAATACAAATACCCTATCTTTTATCAAACCGGCTGCATTTCGTATGGCTCCGGCTGTTCCCAAAGGCTCTTCTTCATAGGAATAAGAAACATGGATTCCAAAATCCTTTCCATCCTGAAAATATTCTTCCACCATGCTTCCCTTATATCCCACTGCAAATATAATGTCCTTAATTCCATGGCGGGAAAGCTCATGGATTACGTATTCCATAAATGGTTTTCCTTCCACTAATGCCATAGGTTTTGGCCTATCGTTTACCACGCTTTTAAGTCTCGTGCCCAGCCCTCCAGCCAGTAATATTGCCTGCATATTACAAGCTCCTTTCCTTACATTCCTGCTGTTTTCCTATCCTATCTGACAAAGTCCTCTGCAATTCTTTCCCATGCATGATCCACACTGAAATACCTCCGAATATAGGATTGAGAGGCCTGGCACATGTTTTTTAATGCTTCTGTATCTTCATACAAGGATATCACTGCCTCTGCAAATTCCTCCGGCTCATCCTTTACTGCCATAACCTTTTCTATATCCTTCATCCCCTCTGCCCCTACTGATGTGGTAACGATTGGCGCTCCATTATAAATGGCCTCTACCACTTTGCCTTTGATTCCTGCTCCATAGCGCAGGGGAACTACAACAATACGACAGTCTGCATAAAGGCGAGCCAGCTCTTCCTCTGATACAAATCCCTTAACCACGATTCCGTTTTTCTCCTGTTCCAGGGCCTTTATTTCATCCATTACCTTGGAGCCTACAATATAAAAGGGCACATCCAGCTTTTTACGGATCAGTGGATAGATTTCCCTGGCAAACCAGAGAACGCCGTCTGCATTGGGGGGATGAGCAAATCCTCCGACAAACAGCAAGCCCTCTCTCTCTTCAAAGTCTTCCTCAATATCCGTTAAAAATTCTTCATATACATAGGCAGTAATATCTTTAACCCGAATTCTAGAATCAATATCATGGATTGCTTCCTTTTCTACATAAGACGGATAATAGGATATATCCGCCTTTTTCATCAGAGACAATTCCACACTCCGCCAGTAGTCAGATGCTTTTTTGTTTTCCTCATTTCCTGTAAGAGTATATTCTCTCCCCTCACGGAGAAAATGAAGATCATGGCCATAATAAATAATCTTAATACCCGTATATTTTTTAATGAAGTCAATATATTTTCCCGCAATATGGGGCCTGTTCAGATAGGCAAAAGCAATTTCGCTGCCATTTTCTTTCAGCCAGTCCCATATCTTAGACTGGAATTGGGGGCCATAGAGAATCTCAATTCCCATCTGCTCTAGTTCTGTGGAATAAGGCTCCTCATGAAGGAAATTATCCCCCAGGAACTTTACCACAAACCCCTTTTTCACAAACATTTTCAAATACTGCCATGTAGTCTTAGAGCCTGCATCCCTATCAAAGGTAGGCACATAATGGTCTACCACCAAAATAATCTCTTTTCCCATACTTCGTTCCCTTGCCCTGAAAGGATTGGGATTGCCGTCATTTACACATTGCTTCTTAAATTCCTCTGCCCACTTTTCCTGAAGCTTTCTGCTATTCTCCACCTGGTACCGTTTCAGGCCAGAGCCATTTACATCTGTACCGTTAGATATCCCTTCAAAATGAATCACCTTTGAAAGAGGCTGATACATTACCTTATATCCTGCTTTCCTTACTTCAAAGGCCAGGTCGGAATCTTCACAATATGCAGGGGCAAAGCGCTCATCAAATCCTCCGATCTGCTTCCACAGACTCACAGGCAGCAGAATCGCAGCGCCGGAAATATAATCCACCTCTTTGACATAATTGTACTCCGGTTTATCTGGATCATCCAGACGTCCGTAATTCCATCCAGAGCCATCGCTCCATATGATTCCTCCTGCCTCCTGAAGCCGCCCATCTGGATATACCAGTTTAGAGCCCACCATTCCTATGGATGGATCGGATTCAATCAACCGTATCAGAGAAGACAGCCATCCCTTGGTCACCTGTGTATCATTATTTAAAAACATCAGATAGGTTCCCCTAGCAGCTTTGGCTGCCTGATTACAATTTCTTAAAAAGCCCTGGTTGGTTTCATTCCGCATAATAACTGCATTTTCCACATAACGGGACAGTTCTTTTGTCCCATCTGTAGAAACGTCGTCAGCAATAATTACTTCATAGCTTACATCCTCTGTAAATTCTTTAATGGAACGCAGGCAGGCATAGGTGTATGAAATCTGATTATACACTGGAATTACAATGGAAACCTTGGGATTTTCCTCTGCTGGAAGCCGTACCTCCCCATAGGTTCTGTAATCATCTCCAATTTTAAAGTCCCCCTCAATCCGGTTACGCCCTTCTTCGGTTGTATAAAGCCGGAGATAGGAAATGGGATGGCAAAGTGTATTTTTCACATAGGCCGTTATTTTCCGTTTTCTCGTCCCCTTTGGAAAATAATGGTTAAAGATAACACTCAATTTTCTCCTACAGCGATAAGGCAGAGAGATATGCTGATTCAAAATTCCAAGCGTCCGGGCCAGCTCTCCATTTTCCCTGCGCAGATCTCTGATTATAATTTCCAGATTGGTTACATGATTTTGAGTCAGACGCTGTACTTCCTTTAACTTGGAAAGCTCCGTATCCCTGTTTTCCAGCTCATACTCCAATTCTTTCATGTGGGAAAGCTGCTCTCTGGCCTCTTTCATCTCTTCCTCTACCCCTATCAGATCCTCCACAGGGCGGTAATTTTTCCTGTAATCCAACAGATAGGTATCCTGATTTTCCCCATGAACATAATGCTGGAAGCGGACTTCCATTTCATCATATACCTGTGCCTGCTCAGGAGAAATATCAAATTCCTGCAGAAAACTTTCCACTCCCTCATATTTCATCAGACTGTAATATTTTCTATAAAAATAAAAAAGTATCCGATATCTAATAAATCCCATAGGAATTGGAAAGTCATATACCCATTCATAATCGATGGTATACCAGCCATCTTCTGTCACAAGAATATTTTCTAAAAGGGCATCAATATTAGAACAGGCCATGGACTTATCTTCTAAGCGCACAAATTCACCGAACACCCTGCCAAACTCTTTTGTCACTTGGAAAGGACAGAGGTATTCTGGTTTTACATCAAAGATCTTGTCTAAGATTTCTTTTATCTCCTTTATCGGAGCGATTCCATCTTGGATGCGGTATCCCATAAGCTCTGCCAAAGTCTGACCTTTTAGATAAGGAAAACGGACCGCCTTTCCATCCTTTGATATGGACGGTAAAGCTGCCTTCAGACAGCGGCTTTGCTTCATAAGTTCTTCATATTTCCATTGGAAAGCTTTTATATGAGAGATTCCATTCTCTGTCAATGGGATTTTTTCCACGTAGGAAGTCCCATTCTCTTCCAGAATTACTGTTTTAATCTGGAACTCTTCTTTTCTCGTCCGGTTGTATTTTACAAATCTTATTTCCCCCATAAGTTCCTCCATCAGCCCTTATATCTCTTTTCCGCCCTTTTTCCAGACTGCCAGAAATGAATTTGCAAACTCTGGGAACTGTCCTTCTTCGCATATCATATCATAAGAAGCTCCCACATCTGCCTTCAGAAATTCCGGATAATCATAGGAAATCACTGTACCTGACAAATCCCCCTTTTCCGGAAGCCAGCGGTCAGAATATATCTCTGTAGGAAGCTTATAGTCTGGAAATGGATAGTACATAAACCATTCCCCTCTTTTCCCCTTTTCCAAAAGTCTTTCCAGCCGCCTTTTTCCTATTGCATTTTTTTCCCTAGGGGCGCCAGCCCAGTGCTTCACTCCTGCCGGGTTATCCACAGCAATAAAAAGGAATCCACCAGGAGCAAGAAGTCTTTTCGCATTCTTGAGCTGGATCTTTGCAGCTTCCTTTTCTTCTGCCAGCGAACCAATCATGGTTATATATTCAAATCTGCCCTTTTCCCCTTTCATGGTTTCTCCTGCCTCTGCAAGGCTGCCTTGGATATAGGTGATGCTGCCGCCATCTGGATTTTCTCCCTTTCCTTCATACCTTTTTTGTACAAATTCCAGCTCATCCTTACATGAATCCATAACCGTTACCCTAAGTCCCTTTGCTGTCAGCATACCGGTTAGAGCTCCACAGTCAGCACCTGCTTGAAGCAGCCGTCCTCCTTTTTCAAAAGGAAACCACTCTAAAAGGTTCTCCCTAGTCTTTGACAGGGCATAAAGATAGGGCAGCTTCTTCTCTGTGCTCAGAAGCTCTTCTATGTTTCCCTTATAGCTTTCCCACAATTCTACCAATTCTGCCGCTGTATTTCTCATATTTTCCCTTATTCCTTTCCGAGATGGCTGCTGTAAAAGTGCCTTTTTCCACAAAGCGGAAAACTGAATTCAGGTATTCCAAACACACGGGATCCCTTCATTTATGGCAGTATGCTGCTTAGGAGCATGAAAGTTTACTATGAAAGTCTCTAATTCTCTGCTATAGGGCTTGTCCATATGGCGTGCCAGAATACGTTTTTTACATTCTGTGTGCATCCTCTGAAGATTCATAGTACCCCCATTCATGGTAGTACCTGTGTGGCAGGCATGGGGATTCATTATAAAAATTTCGAATATAAGTTCTATTACCGACTGCCAGCCTTTTTATCGTTCACTTTTTCCTTTTAAGCCCTTCTCTCATGCCTGTGTCAGCTTTGCCTCAACCTCTGATTCCATGTCATAGATTCCTACTGTATTTTTATTGGAAATTACCGTAAGATTTGCCACATCATAGAGACGGTGATATACCACATGCTCGCCATTTTCAAATCCCGTACAGCTCATGGAAAGGAGATATTCTCCCCCTTGAAGCGTCATTTTTTGTTTAAAGCATATGTCATAAGTATCTCCTCGCTTCACCGGCTTAATATCCGCTCCCTCAAACATGGTATTTGTACCGGACAAGTCTGTTCCCTTTTTATCTTTAATTGTATAAGTAAAAATCGGAGCCTGGATCTGTGCATGGAACCGAATCCGCTCCTTTATGGTAAACATTTCTCCTTTTAAAAGGAGATTTGTCAAATTACCTCTTTCATCAAACAATCCAAGGTCAAAAATCTCTGCCCGCCCGTCTCCATATTCTGTACGGTTAGCATTAATTGTAAGCTTATCCTTCATCAAACCATCATGACAGCTTTTTTCTGTCTCGAATTGTTTCTGTTCCAACCCGATATGTTCCTCACCTTTTTTTCCGCAGTCAGCGCTTTCTCCGGAAAAATCATTCATCTCTGCCAGATCTTCTCTCAGGGAATCCATCTGGCCAGCCAGAATCTTCTTATACATATCTACCATCCGTCCAGGAGCGCCTTCAGCAATCATCTCCCCTTTGTTCAACAGAACTACCCTGTTGCAATATTTGATGATGCTGCCCATATCATGGGTAACCATAAGGATCGTAGTTCCGTTCTTTCTGATTTCATCCATACGGCGGTAGCATTTGGACTGGAAAAACACATCCCCCACAGAAAGAGCCTCATCTACAATCAAGATCTCCGGCTCCACATTGATTGCTAAGGCAAACGCCAGGCGCACAAACATACCGCTGGAATAGGTCTTTACCGGCTGATACACAAAGTCACCAATATCTGCAAATTCCAGAATATCCGGAAGCTTTGCCTCCATTTCCTTTCTGGAAAAGCCCATCATCGTTCCATTCATATAAATATTTTCAATTCCTGTATAATCCGAATTAAAGCCGGCTCCCAACTCCAAAAGGGCGGAAATGACACCGTCCACCTTCACTTCTCCCTCTGTAGGAGTAAGGACGCCTGTGATGATTTTTAAAATTGTGGATTTTCCGGAGCCATTTGTACCGATGATCCCTACAGTTTCTCCCTTTCCCACCTGAAAGGAAATATGATTTAAGGCATAAAAATCCTTATGATAATTAGTGTGTAAAGGACTTAGGGACTCTTTCAGCCGGTCTATGGGTTTATCATATAGCTTATATATTTTAGTCACATTTTGGACCTGAATTGCATAGTCATTTGTCATAAGGGATAGACCTTTCTGCTGTTATGATATATGATATAAAGCTTCCTTTTTTCTGCACTGCTCAGTGCTTTCGTGGATATTATAGCATACCTCTTTCATTTTTACACCTGAATATTCATTTTTGTGGGACTGTGCATTTCAATACTCCCAAGGAAGAGCGTCAGAATATTTTTTCAATTTGGACGCCAAGAAATCCTAAGTCCGTAAAAGCTGTTAAATTGAGACTGTTTCCCTTAGTGATCCAGAAGGTGATTATATCTGAAATCTCTACTACTACAAACATGCTGGAGGTGCTAGACATTTAAAATTCCAACATTTTTATAAAATATACGTTAAATTTTCCTTACTTTCATTGACAGATGGATGGATTTGTGGCATTATCATGGGCATTACAAAAAAAGGAGGTTTTTTATGGACTTTTTAACATTAACTATTGGAAAACAAAAGAATATTGCTTTGATTGCCCATGACAGCAAAAAGCACGAGCTGATTGATTGGTGCGATGCTAATAAAGAAATTTTGAAATGCCATTTCTTATGCGGTACAGGAACTACTGCCCGTATGATTACTGAGGCTACTGGACTTCCTGTCAAGGGCTATAACAGCGGTCCTCTTGGAGGAGATCAGCAGATTGGAGCTAAAATCGTAGAAGGAAGGGTAGATTTTGTTGTTTTCTTTTCTGACCCATTGACTGCCCAGCCTCATGACCCAGATGTAAAGGCTTTGCTGCGTATTGCTCAGGTTTATGACATTCCGATTGCCAATAACAAAGCTACGGCTGATTTTATGATTACATCCCGGTTCATGTCAGAAGAATATGAACATAATGTAATTAATTTCCACCAAAATATTGCTGACAGAGCCAGGACACTCTAGTTGTCATCTCTGACAGAAATAGGATTCAATCCTAGACTTACCCTGCAACTGATAAAACAGCGCATAAATTCCACCAGATTGATTATGATATATGGCATAGATACCTATTGTTTTTCATGAAAGGAGTTTGGTTTTATGTCAGTCAAATTTTTCGGCTGTGGTAAATGCGGCAGTATTATTACATTTTTAAAGGATACCGGTGTCCCTATTTCCTGTTGTGGGGAACGCCTTACAGAGCTGGTTCCCGGAACCTCAGATGGTGCTTCAGAGAAGCATGTTCCGGTCGTAACACAAGATGGAAGCCATATCACAGTCTCCATCGGCTCTGCAGAACATCCCATGCTGGAAGAACACTATATTGAATGGGTCTGCCTTGAAACAAAAAAGGGCTTTCAGGTCAAGTATTTAAAGCCAGGCCAGTCTCCAAAAGCAGAATTTATTGTTACGCCAGATGATGAAGCCATCGCTGTATATGAATACTGTGGCCTTCATGGCTTATGGAAAAAATAATCAAAAGCAGACAGATGAAAGATTACCAGAGTCCAGGGAACTGTATCATTTAAAAAATTTTTATACCATATCATTTTCAGAACACACTATCACATGGAGTATTATGATGCAATCGATTACTATTAGGAAGAAACAGCTTCAACTTCCCCTGGATGGAACAAAAGAGATTGTTGCAGATATAAATCCTTTATTTTGCAACAACCTCTTTTCTGTTTTTTACGCAGAAAAAGAGCTGCTGCTCCGGTAGATTATTTATCTACTTTTGCAACAGCCCCATATCATGCGAAGGTATCATATGTAGCATGATAAACGAAGGTCCTATCTGGCAATGGACCTTTCCATGCAACCCAATGCCAGCTCTATGGCATTGGAACACTTCAAGAATCAGATCCCAATCGCTGTTGCCGGAGCGATCGCTGCCATATAGTGAATTTCTTCTTCAGAAACGCCTGCCTTGAGCAGACCACGAATCAGCATTCTCATACCTTCCGTTTCGTTATATCCGGAAAGTCCGGAATCTGTAATCAGACAGAGATGTTCTGGTCCACGTTCTTTCAGGAGTGTCTTCGTCATTTGAAGGTTATAATCCCATGCAACAATCCAGTTCTGCATACTAGTCCATGTAACAGTAGAGTTGGCGCAGATCTCAACATATGTTCCAAGGTCGATCAGTTCAAGCGCTTCTTCTGTAGTAAGCTGGGTCATTTCCTGCGTAATGTGATCATGTATGATCGGAACCTTCATGCCTCTGTCATGAACATATTTGGAAATGTCATATTTCTCTTCATTAAAGACATGGCAGGTAGCCAGAGCAACCTGATCCCCCTTACAATTATCATTGTGTTCAGCAATCATATCAAGCACTTTGATCATTTCTGGTGTCAGTGTTCCCTTCATATCAGAGACAAAGATACCTTTGGATTCATCGCCGAAAAGCGCCTGCAGCAGAGCGGAATCCTGGCAGGGAAGGAAGATTTCCTTGCAGAAGCCATCGTACATCAAAGCTTTTTCCACAGCTTTCAGATTCATTCCGCCAGATGCATAATCCAGGGTAAGGCTGCCATAAATCTTGCTAGGTATAAACACTTCGTCCTGTTTAGCCTTTTCCTTAGCTCTGTCATCAAGGGCCTTCTGTACAGCGCCTGCCATTGAGTAGGAAGGGCAATCCTGGTCTTTGAAGACAATGGCTTTATACTTAGCCTCGCTTACTGCTACAGCAGTGTCATAAAAATTCGCGCGTCCTTCAGACTGCCAGGCAGCTGGTGATCCATGTGCGTGAAGTTCAACCGCCCCTTCCATAATACGGTCTTCAACTTCAGGATCCGTATACCCTAGGGGATGCTTGTAGGGCCATGCAGGATCGCATCTCATGATAAGTTCTTCTTCTGTGATTACACGTCCGAACTTCTTCTCCTTCCAGTCCCTTAACTGCTTTGATTTTGACATAATGTCTGACATAATAGAATCTCCTTTCAAAATGATTTATTTATTGGGGGCAATACCCCTTCTTCACAAATTAACAGTTCAGACTAATAAATCCCGAGCTGTGACATAATTACAGTTACAATCGTTGCAAGAAGTGTAGTTAAAACCGTACAGAACACAAGGTGAATATAGCCTTCCTTATAAGTAACTTTGCAGTACTGGAATGTCAGGATATTTGCACTGTTATGTGGGAGAGAGTCAAGGGTCAGTGCGGAAACTGCCATAATACGCGTAAGCGCTGCTGGAGAAGCACCCATTGCAACAAACTTGTCAGCAAAATTGGCAAGAACAAACTGAATACCACCCAAAGCGGATCCTGCAAATCCTGCAAGAAGTCCAACTGCAACTGCAGCCATAATATAAGGACTTCCAAATGAGCTCTTTTCAAGGAAGGAAACTACAATACTATAACCAGGAACAGAACCGATCAGGGTTGCGATTCCACAAAGAGCACCAGTACTCATTACGACCTGAGAGCTTTCAGCACCTTCTGCTAAGGAGTTAATAATAAAATTCATGCTGCCGCCAAGGCGTTTATAGAACATGATTGCGATAACGACACAGCCGACAAATAGAGCTGCCCATGCAGGAACGCCAAAGGCATTCATCAGGACAATAACAATGACAAGCGGTACAAAGAGGAGAAGCGGATTTGGCAGGTTTTCGTTATCAAGTGTCAGATCTGTTCCGCTGTTTTCATCTTTATCAACAAATCCTTCTCCAGATTTAATTGATTTTTTTGCAGCATAGTTTAAATAAACAAAGTTGAGCCCTCCAATGATTAGGAAAGCAACGATTCCCATAGCAAACCCGGCTGACGGACTGACGCCAAGAGCCTGGGCTGGTATTACCAGATTAAAGGTAGGAACACCGGGAAGCGCCTGTTCAGCAACAGCGGCACCGAGGATGTTTGCTGGAATGAGGCTGCGTGAAATCCCTGCCTTTTTATAGAAGGCTGCTGCCAAGGAATACATAGTAAAGATGATTACATAAACATTAATACCGCCAACAGATAACAACAAAGTCGCGATATAGACAGCAGCAACTGTGCCGCCCACACCAATCTTCTTGAAAACTACATTTGCAACGGAAACTGGAAGTCCCGTCTTTTCAAGAAGTCTGCCAAACATCTGGCCGCCAAGGAATAGTGGGAAAAGCTGGATTATGATATCCGCAACGCCTTTCATATATTCGATTGCGTATCCATCATAAAAAATCTGCCAGAAAGTACCCCCCCCCTCAATGGCTGCAGTAGCGAATGCTCCTGTCAAAGCACAGACAAGGGCTGCCAATGAGGAGATAAGGATTAAGGAATGTCCTTTTAATGACCCAACAACAATAATTACCAATGAAATAACGATACCAATAAAGCTCAATACTACCATAAGAAACAATGATTCCTCCTTTTCAACATGATTTTCTTTGTGGGCTCTTCAAACATTTTGCTGCTGAATCAGATTTTCCAATCCGCGCACATAATATTAAGCTCTGACTCAGTGATGTCGTTTTTCAGCAAAATGGAAAGCAATGCCCTTAAAGTGAGGACTTCATCATAATCAGGCAACCCAGCATTTGTAATCAGCACTAAATGGTCGGAACCGCCGGATGTGCTCTTTTGATCAGTTCCTCTTCGGTCATCGTACGGCCGAAAGTTTTCTCTTTCTATTCTGCGATCTGCTTTGATTTAGATACGACAAACGCTCCTTTCTAAAATGCTCCAGACGCGAATAGGAGATAATTGGTATAATAGTTTTTTGTTTTAATAGTTATTATCGATAATAGTTATGTAACAAAACTATTTGATTAGAAAATACACCTTATTTAGGGTTTTGTCAATAGCTAATTAAAAAAAATTTAAGGAAGCATACTATCTTGGAAAAACCAGAAAGCATAGACCCAGACGAATGAATTATTTTTAGGTAAGGGATATGCATTGACAAACTGCCAGAAAGGGCCATGAAAGGTAGCAGAAATGCTGAATTTTATAGGAGTATTCCAAAGAAGACCTGTTGAAAAACAAAAAAACAACCTCTTATATTTGATACTGTAATTATATCATACAAGAGATTGCTTTTCTTTCATTTGTCAACAAGTCTAACTTGAAACGGTCTCAATTTTGTGTTTACCAAAACAATCATAGTAAACCTTCATGCGCAGGGCCGGCGCACCACCATGAATGGAAGGGAAGCTAATCTTTTCCCCCATCCGATTGCTCGAAACTATTGGTATTCGTCTTGAAATATAGCATCATATTTTTCGTCAAACGGGATAAATACCAGTTACATTGTTCTTTCTCTTCGACAGAAAATCCCTGGAAAATAATTTCCTCCAGTTCATTATATACTACATCCAGTTTTTTTTGAACCTCCCGTCCCTTCTCAGTGGTATATACATTGACCTTGCGAGAAGATTGAGGATTCCGCTGACGGTACAGAACGCCTTCCTGCTCCAGTATCGCCAAAAAATTACTGACAGAAGCTGCCTCCAACGAGTATTCGTTACAGATTTCCCTCTGGAAGCATCCTTCGTGGAGAGACACAAAATCCAAAATCCGCGGCTGTCCTTTTTTCAGGCCGCAGTCCTTGGCCTTCATAAAAAGATATTTTCTTGTTGAATAGTACAATTTCGGAAAAATCCGGGAAAACCTCTCCATATTCTTACATCCATTCCAAATAATAAAAGTCAATTAGCTATAATGCCAAGATACAACAAATCGTAAATTATTATAACAGATTTTTTAACGGATTACCATAGAAACTTTTCGAATTTTACTGGTCTGATACTTTAAAAGAGGAATAGAAAGCTATTACACCCATGGCGGAAGAGTCAACACAGGCAGACTCTTCCGATGAGGAGAAACTGCTGGATTTTTTAACAGACATAGAACAAAGGTATCGCTCAATCATCCAATATAGATGATTGAACGACACCTTCTTTTTATTTTATCTTTTCTATTTTGCCTGTTTCTCCCACCAATCAGGGTCTTTAGACAATGCAATGGTATCTGTTAAAAGTTTTACAAACCTTTCTCTGTCACAGTCCAGAGCGATGTGTATGTTAGGAGGATTATCTGGGTAAACCCTTGGGTCGACCATAGTCCTTCCATCGCAGATTCCACCGCTGAAATCCACATCTACGCGGCGAAACTGCACATCACGGAGCACATCCGGGTCAATTACAGAAGCTACGGCAAGAGCATCATGAGGCGGTGTAGAGCCTGCGATTTTTTGAGGCTGGAACATATCATATGCCTTAATCCTCTGATCCAACAGATCTGCCACTGCTGCTGCAATAGGAGTCCCGATTTCACGAATTGCCTGGCTCTCTGCCATAGTAACATCTCCTGCATGGGTCGCATCCAATGGTACCAAAAGCACATCACACCCTGATGTGAATACAATCTGAGCTGCCTCTGGATCCTTCCAGATATTAAATTCTGCTGCACAGGTACGGTTTGTCTTGTTATGCCCCCCGCCCATAATCACAATCTTTTTAATCTTTTCCTTAATCCGCGGCTCCGCCCGCATGGCTAGGGCAATATTGGTAAGCGGTCCTACTGGAATCAGCGTAATATCCCCTTCACTAGCCATCAAGGTATCAATCAAAAATGGCACTGCCCTTTTCTCCTGTGCCTTTGTATGGGAAGGAGGAATCATATCCAGATGTTCGCTATGATATTCAATCACCTCGCCATCCACTACCTTTTTCTGAGGCGCCTGACGGCTTTCTGCATGACGGTCTGGAAGAAGCTCTGCCACCATTGGGTCTTCGCACCCCATATACACCGGTACTTTGTCTCCCACTCCCATAAGATCAATCACCCTTAACGTATTTTCCGTTGTATTAGGAAGAGGCTTATTTCCATTTACTGTGGTAATGGCAAGTACATCCAAAGCCGGATGAAGGATTGCTTCCATAATGGCAATCGCATCATCAGAACCGGTATCTACATCAAGAATTACCTTTGTTTTTTCCATAATATCCACCTTTCTGCTTTTCATTTTATCATGCTGTCTGGAAGTCTGTACTACTTTCCTTCCCCTAGAATATCAAATAACATAGAGACAAACTTCTCTCTGTCCGCATTCATGGCAATATGCACATTCTTAGGTTCATCGGTTCTCACTCTTGAATCTACAACTGTCATACCGTCTGAAATGGAGCCGCCAAAGTCCACATCAACTCTTCTGAATTGCACATCTTGCAGCACACTTTCATCAATCACAGCGCATACAGCCAGTGCATCATGAGGCGGCGTAGTGCCTTTTGGCGCACATTCAATCGGCTGCATCAAATCATAGGCTTCAATTCTTGTATCCAGCAGGTCTGCCACAGCAATTCCTACAGGCGTTCCCATTGCACGGAATTTGTTGCTTTCTTCCTTTCCTACATAGGCCCTGTGAGTCGCATCTAGGGGAACCAGAAGGATATCACAGCCAGAGGTCATCACAATCTGAGCTGCCTCTGGATCTTTCCAGATATTAAACTCTGCTGCTGAAGTTGTATTGGTCTGCAGATGTCCTCCACCCATGATAACCAATTTTTTAATTTTAGGTATAATCCTTGGGTCGCAGCGCATGGCAACGCCCAGATTGGTAAGAGGACCTACTGCAATAATTGTAATATCCCCATCGGATTTTAAGAGTGTGTCAATCAAATAGCTGACTGCAGATCTTTCCTGAGGCTTGCTGACTGCAGGAGGAAGCTCTTCCAGATATTCATGATGATAGGTAACTGTTTTTCCATCTACAACTTCCGTATCCTTAGTCCGCCTCATCTGCCTTTCAGGAATCAGCCCTGCTACCATAGGTTCTTCACAGCCTCTGTAAACAGGTATGTCACTCTTTAACAGGTCAATCACCCTCAAGGTATTCTCTGTTGTATTAGGAACTGGACGATTTCCATTTACCGTTGTAATTCCCAGCACCTCCAGATCTGGGGAGAGAGCTGCTGTCATAATAGCAATCGCATCGTCAGAACCAGTATCTACATCCAAGATAACTTTTTTCTTTTCTATCATTTCCTTTACCTCTTTTCTATATATTCGTTAGTCTGCCTTGCTTTTCTTTTTCTTTCCAGTAGATACAGCGTAAATTACCAGTCCGACAATTGTCAAGAGATAGGGCTGCATCTGTACCACTTCTGCCGGCACACGCAAAGTTTGAAGCATATTAGACAGGGCATCTGCCATACCGAATATAAGGGAAGCAATTAAGGTTCCCAAAGGCGCTGCACCTCCCATATTTTGAGCAGCCAGAGCAATAAAACCACGCCCAGCTACCATGTCCCTTGAGAAGAAGGACATATATCCCATAGACATAAATGCTCCGCCCAGTCCGGCAAAGATACCGCTTAAAAACAGAGCGGCGAACTGGATATTCACCACATTAATTCCAACAGAGCGCGCTGCATCCGGATTCTCACCTACTGCCCGTATCCGTAGACCAAGAGAGGTCTTGTATACAAGGATATATACAATATACACACTGACAAAGGCCAGATATGTAAGCAGATTATGTCCGCTAAAGATCTCTCCAATCACCGGAATATTCTGGATGATAGGAATATCAATTGCCGGGACATTACAGCTTGGAAGGTTAGAGGTAGAAGCCTTATCATTACAGATTACATACAACAGAAATACGGTTGCACCAGAAGCAAATGTGTTAAGGGCAATACCAGTTAAGATCAAATCCGCTTTCATCTTAAAAGCAAATCCTGCCATAATCATGGCAACACATACGCCTGCAAGCATTGCTACCAAAACTCCCAGCAGAGCACTCTGAGTATAAGAGCTGACAATTGCCCCGAAAAATGCTGACATCAGCATAATTCCCTCCAATGCAATGTTCATAACTCCTGCTTTATTGGTAATCAGAGCTGCCAAAGCTGCAAAAATAATGGGAGTTGTAACCCTAAGTACTGCAAAACCAAATGACGTAGAAAAAATTGCATTAAATAATCCCATATTATGCCTCCTCCTTAGCCAGCAGAACCTTCCTGGAAGCTGCAACAATTCTCTTATGCTTCCATTTAGCCAGGAATAACTGGGCTGCCATCATCATAATAATTAACGCCTGCACCACTAATACGATTTCATATGGAACATCTGTCTTTCGTGACATAATTTCCGCACCAATTCTAATATATGCCAGGAAAAAGCCAGTAATCGGAACGAATTTTGGATTCTGTTTTGCCAAAATGGCAATCAATATTCCGTCAAATCCATACTGAGGAAGCTGCTGATACTGGAACCTGTCATACATTCCCATCAACTGCACCCCCCCGCCGATGCCAGCGATAAAACCGCCAAGAAGCTGGGAAGAAACAACTACGCTTGCTACCCCTACACCGGAATATTTTGCAAAGTTCTTATTCTTTCCGATCATCCTCACCGCATATCCCCATTTACTCTTATATAAGTAAAGATAGCAGAAAATAATCGTAAGAATTGCTATAAATAAGCCTACATGCATGTTGCTCCCCTTCATCAGCTTTGGAAGCATAGCGGTTGGGCGGAACTTTAAGGAGGCAATAAAACCAGCCTGATGGTCCCTCATAATAAATTTCAACACATAAAGTCCTGTATAAAGGCATACATAATTCAACATCAAAGAAGAAACAACTGCCTTGGCATCGAATTTCATCTCCAGATATCCTGGTATCAAACATACCACAGAGCCTGCAAGTCCCCCACAGAGGATTGCTACCACTGGATGGATTCCATATGGCAGTGCAAAATTAATTGCAGCATAGGAAGCTGCCACTCCTCCCAGGAAAAAAGCTCCCTCTGCCGCCATATTAATGACATTGGCAGAATACAGAATACAGATAGCACATCCGGTAAACATAAATGGAATCCATGTCTCCACCACATTTCCAAAACGTCTAACCGTCGTCAAAGGTCCAGTAATAAACAGGCGCAAGGCCTCCATTGGCTGATCGCTGGCTATCAAAATAACAACAAAGCACAGGATCATTGCAACAGTTACTGCAATCAGCGGCCGGATCATCTCGAATTCCTGCTCTACCTTACGTACAGGATTTAAACTCTTTTTACTCATAAGCTACCCTCCTGATTTCCTCCTCTGACATTTTCTTAACGCCAAGCATGTATTCTCCCAGTTCATCCTCTGTTACTGTTTTGCTGTCTGGCAGATATGCCGCAATCTCTCCGCTGTGCATAACGATAATGCTATCGCTTACTTCCAGAACCTCATTCAGATCCGCTGAGATTAAAAGGACTGCTGCTCCTTCTTCCCTCAATGCCACAAGCTTTTTCCGGATAAACTCACTGGCGCCTACATCGATGCCTCTGGTCGGCTGATTGGCTACAATCAAAGCTGGATTAGAAGAGAACTCCCTTGCCACAACCACCTTCTGGATATTTCCTCCGGAAAGCATTCCCACCTGCTGATCCTTATCATCACATTTAATCAGATATTGGCTAATCAATTCATTGCTTAAACTCTCCAGTTTTTTCCCATCCAGCAGAAGATTTTTATTAAATTCCGGACGTTGGAATCTATCTGATATCAAATTTTCCTCTACACTGGCATTGGCTACTGCTCCATAGGTCATTCTGTCCTCTGAGATATGGGATACTCCCAGATTTCTGATTTCCCTTACCGTTTTATTTTTTATAGATTCTCCCTTAATGGTGATGCTTCCTTCTTCAAAGGTATTCATCCCTGTAATTAAGTCAGACAATTCTGACTGCCCGTTTCCTTCCACCCCGGCAATGCCCAGAATCTCTCCTTTACGGACACTGAAACTTACATGATTTAATATGTACCTTCCTGATTTTCTCCTCAAAACCACATCGCGGATTTTCAACATAGCTTCCCCTGGCTCTGCTGGCTTTTTGTCAATGGTTAACACCACATCACGACCTACCATGAGTCTGGAAATCTCCTGCTCGGTAATTCCTGCAATGTCTCTGGTTCCCATGCATTTTCCCAGGCGGAGAACCGTAATCCGGTCACAAAGCTCTGTGATTTCCTGAAGCTTATGGGAAATAAAGATAATCGTATGTCCCATATCCTTTAGATTTTTTAACTGCACAAAGAGCTCCCTTGTCTCCTGAGGAGTCAGAACTGCAGTAGGCTCATCCAATATCAGGATTTTTGCTCCGCGAAGCAGAGCTTTCAAAATTTCAACCTTTTGCTTTGTTCCTACTGGTATATCCTCTACTTTAGAGGATGGGTCTATCTCAAACTGATATTTTTCTGCTATATCAGCTGTTATTTTCTTTGCCTCTTCTAAGCTGATCAATCCATGTTTTTTCGGCTCCATACCGAGAACCATATTTTCAGCCACCGTCAGAGAGGGCACAAGCATGAAATGCTGATGCACCATACCAATACCGAACTTAATTGCTGTCAGAGGACTATCAATTTTAATTTCCTTCCCCTGAAGTAAAATCTGTCCCTCTTCTGGAGTCTCAATCCCAAACAGCACCTTCATCAATGTCGATTTGCCTGCCCCGTTTTCCCCGACCAGAGCATGAATTTCCCCCTCTGTAACAGAAAAGTTTACATCCTTATTTGCTACAAAACCATTAGAATATACTTTGGTAATATTACGCATTTCCAGTAATGCTTCCGGCATTTCTTCACCCCGATTCTTCTAATAGGGCGGTGTCAGAAACTGGCACCGCCTTGAAAAACAACCCACAAGCTAAATTTTTATCCCGCTTAAACGGATATGTCTGACTAGATAGACTCTGCTATCATGGTTTAATTCTATCTTTTGCATCCTCGATTACAGAGATTTCTGCTCCAATGTTGGTAGTTACTGTAATCTCACCGCTTGCAACCTTCTTCTCCAGATCATCAATATAATCCCTGATGTCCTGAGGAACGATTCTCTCATAGTTTGCATTCTTTGCGATAGCAACCATGCCTTCCTTGATACCGCCTGCTTCTGTCTCTTCTCCAAAAGGAAGAGTGCCTTCAATGTATCTCTTAATGCTGGAATATACGCAGGTATCAACTCTCTTCAGTACAGAGGTCATAATCACATCTGCCTGCTCTTTATCAGTTTCAGCGAACAGTTCGTACTGATCGCAGTCAACACCGATTGCGTAAACGCCAGAATCTTTACATGCTTCCAATACGCCCAGACCTGCCTGATCAGCAACCTGGAATATCACATCTGCGCCCTGAGATACCTGAGAAAGTCCCATCTCCTTGCCCTTAGCAGCATCGGAGAAGTTTCCGATATAGGAAATCAGCATCCTTGTCTCTGGGTCTGCATATTCGCAGCCCTCAATATATCCCAAAAGGAAGTCGTTAATAATAACATTTTCTCCGCCTGCTACATAGCCGATAATATTCTGATCATTTACCATGCCATCATCTGCTAAAGTTGTCATCTTTGCACTTAAAGCGCCTGCCAGGAATGTAGCTTCGTTCTGTTTAAAAGTAACAGAATATACATTGGAAAGATCTGCTACAGAATAATCGATGGATGAATCATAAATAACAAATTTCTTATCTGGATAGTCTGGAGCTACCTTTTCTACGATTTCTTTTACATCTGCACTGTTTACAATGATCAGATCATAATCTGGATCCTCTGCAAATTCAATGATAGACGGCTCGTATTTTGTCGTATCATAATTGTTTTCTACAAGAAGTCCATTGATACCAAACTCTTCCTGAGCCTGCTGAAGTCCTGCATAAGCCAGATCGTTAAATGCTTTATCGCCGATTGTACCATTTACAATCAGAACTACACCCACATCAGAAGCATCCTTTGCCTCTGCTGCAGGAGTCTCTGCCTCAGCCTCGGCTTTGCTTTCTTCTGTCTTTCCTGCCTCTGACTGAGGAGCTGCTGTTGTATCAGTGCTTCCGCCTCCGCCTCCACAGCCAGACAAGCTTGTTGCCATCATCAGGCATGCTGCTGCAACTGAAAGCATCTTTCTAGTTTTCTTCATAGTGTTTCCTCCTTTTAATGAATAAATTAATTGGTTTTATTTTGATAACATATGACTTTTCTTTTTGCCATATATACCTTTCTCTTTTATATGCCATATAGGATTTTTGATAAAACGTTTTATCTTTCCTGTAAAAAAAGAATTTGGCCTAATGGACTCTCATACCAAGGTATAGCTGGATCAACAGCTATTTCCCTTTTACCAAAATGGGTATCTCTTATCCCAGGAAAAATCACGTGAAACCTGGCAAGATTCCCTCTGCTTCCCTAAAAGCAGAAGATTCCGCTTGAAGGGAAGCTTAATGGGTTTTCCTATTTTTGCTCTTTATTTATCTGCTGTAATGTCCGCAACACTTTCTCTTTCTATCAGCGTCAGTTCATATTTCTTTCCTGCTATTTCCTCACCAGCCATAGCCTTGAGCAGCAGCTCCATAGCTCCCTGTCCGATTTCAAACAGCGGCTGGCGCATTGTCGTAATCGCTGGATAATACAGGGACGCTAGAGAAATATCATCAAATCCAGCTACTGATATATCTCCAGGAACCTCTTTTCCCCTGCTTTGCAGATAGCGGCATACGCCAATAGCCATTAAATCATTAAATGCAAATACTGCCGTATAATCTTTATTCTCTAAAGCTTCCATGGCCCTCTGCCCGCCTTTTTCTGAAAAATCCCCTCCTGCAATCAGCCCATCCCAGGAAAGACCGCTGTCCGCCAGAACTTGTTTATATCCATTCAGGCGCAGCATAGAACTTTTAGACTCAGGCGGCCCTGTAATCACTGCAATTTTCCTATGGCCTTTTGAGATTAAATAGCTTGTCATCCGTTTTGCTGCATTATAGTTATCAATGGACATATGGTAAAAACATGATTTCATAGTATTTGCATCTGTGACAACAAAGGGGAGCCCTGTCCGCAAAAGATAATCTGTGCTGTTATCACTTAAATAATCCTCACCCATAATGACACCGTCTATCCCGAATTCATACAGCATCTGCAGCTTTTCCTTCACGCTTTCTTCACCGTCGCCCTTTTCAATGAGCAGAAGATAAAACCCATGTTCATTTGCCACCTGGTTAATCCCCTTTGCAATTTCCGGGAAAAATGGATTGGAAAGATCATCCACCATATATCCGATAGTATAGCTTCGTTTTGTTATGAGAGAACGGGCCACACGATTAGGCGTATATCCAGTTTCCTTAATCACCTGCTGTACCTTTTCATAAGTCTCCTGAGAATACCCATAAGAGGCTTTATTGATAATCCTTGACACAGTTCCAATCGAAACTCCAGCCAGTTTTGCAATATCTTTAATCGTCGCACCTTTACGGTTCATATTCATCCCCCGATTTCAAAATGCCAATGTTCGAAAAAACTCAGTAAAAGGTTTTATTTCTTTATTCCTTTTTCTGTTTCTTATGTTGATGATAACAGTTTATTTCCCTTATGTCAAGAAATATTTTCGCAGTTTTTCATAATTTTTTTCTGTTGTTTTTTATTTTTTTCAACATATTGACAAACCCCACTAATTGATATATGATTGGAACTAAGAAGATAGATAAAACGTTTTATCTCTTGTATAAATAAGTATGATAAACTTTTCTCTTCCAGCTTTCACAGTTGTTCAAACAATAATTAAATCAGGAGGTATGAAAGATGTTTGTAACGAAGGATGACATCAAAGTCACTAATATGCCAGATGGTGTGGTACGGAGAATGCTTGGTTTTGGAGACAAAATCATGGCCTGTGAAATGACGTTTCCCAAGGGGGCTTATGTAGAGCCTCACTGTCACGACAGTCATCAGCAGATGGTTTATGTCTTAAGAGGTAAATTCGAACTGCAGTGCGGCGATGAGAAACGGGTTATGTCTCCAGGGGATTTATGCTATTGTGCCTACAATGAAATTCATGCTACTCTTTCCCTGGAAGACGGTTCTACAATTTTAGATGTACATACTCCTTTGAGAAAGGATATTATCGAAGAAAGTATGGCAAATAATGCTTCTACAGAGGCTTGATGTACAAAAGGTGCAGATTGACAATACCACTGTATTTTCAAAATATAAACGGAGGTGACTTATGGATACTCTCATTTATGGCGGAACTGTTGTAACTGCTCATGGTTCCTATAAGGCCAATATTGGTATTGAGGATGGAAAAATCGCAGGAATTTTTGCAGAGAACCTTAAGCCGGAAGCAGAGCACATGGTCGATGCAGCAGGCCGGTTTATTATCCCCGGTGTAATCGACGAGCATGTACATTTTAATGATCCAGGAACCACCCATCGAGAGGACTTTGAACACGGAACAGCTGCATGTGCAGTAGGCGGAATTACAACTGCAATTGCCATGCCTACTAATACTCCTTTAATCCTGGATAAAAGCGGCTTGGAAGCAACTCTGAATGCATATGAGGGCCGCGGATATGTAGACTATGCCATACATGGCGGATTGGATAATACGAATATAGACCATCTGGAGGATTTGTGGCTGAATACGGGAATTGCATCTGTAAAGGCTTTTACCTGCTACTCTTCTCCTGATATGGGATGGGTCAGGGATGATGATTTATTCCTTGCCATGCGCATGCTGGCAAAGCACAATGGGACAATGATCATCCATGCTGAAAATAACGAACTCATCGCTCTTGCTGAAAAAGAGCTTAAGGAAAAAGGGTTAAAGGACGGCTATGCTCACTGTGCTTCCCGTCCACCTGCTGCTGAGTTAGAAGCAGTAAAGCGAGTAATCTATTTTGTGGAACAGACCGGCGTTACTACGGTCTTCCCCCATATGAGCACTGCGGAAGGACTTCTGGAAATCAAAAAAGCAAAAGATGCCGGACTTCCTGTCTATGCAGAGACCTGCGGCCAGTATCTGACTTTTACAGAAGAGGATGTGGCAAAAGCAGGACCTTATTTAAAGTTTACCCCAGCTGTCCATAGTGAGGACAATCGCCAACGTATCATTGAATTGTTGAAAAAGGGTTGTATCCATACCATTGGCTCTGACCACTCTCCCTATGCAAAGGAGGAAAAGGAGCCTGGATGGGACAGTATCTGGAATGCACCGAATGGGATTCCTGGGCTGGAAATCCTTCTCCCTAACCTGCTAAATGCAGTCAACAATGGCTGGATCACCATGGAAAATCTCGTTGAAATCACAAGCTATAACCAGTCTGTTCTCTATCAGCTTCCAGGCAAGGGACGGATTAATGTAGGTTATGATGCTGATTTAGTCATTGTAGATATGGATAAAGAAGCTGTTTATGCGGAAGATATGATCCAATGTAAAAATAAATGGTCTCCGTTTATAGGCCGCACTTATAAAGGCTGGCCAGTTATGACCTTTGTCCGCGGTCAGATAGTTGCCAAAGACTTCCAGCTTGTAGGACAAAAAGGCCATGGCAAATATATTGCCCGGCCAAAATAAATTGTTTAGTTAATTTCGTTTAATCGCGCTAATCTCTTATACGAAAAGGGTAACGCCATCTGTGCGTTACCCTTTTCGTCACTACTGCAAAAAAGATATATGGATTCAGGTGCTAAAAGCCATCCTGACATGAAAAGCTGCATTCTATACACTGTTTCCATTTTCCTTCAGCCATTTCCGTCTCATTTTATAGTCTGGAATCACCTTTTCCACCTCTTGCCAAAATAGCACAGAATGGTTCATCTGCTTCCTATGGGCCAGCTCATGCACCACAACATAATCCAGTACCTCAGGAGGCATCAAAACCAGCTTCCAATGAAAATTCAAATTCCCCTTACTGCTACAGCTTCCCCACCGATGTTTTGCAGCCCGTATGGTAATCCTTCCATAGGTAACTCCCATAATCTGGGCAAAATAAGCAGTTCTAGCCTCAAGATTCTCCCTAGCCTGCTCTCGGTATATCCCTTCCAGCTCAGGCCTCTCCACATAGTCTGGTTTTGGAAGCTTCTCTCGCTCTGCCGCCCGCTCTCTCTGAAGAAGATACTTCTCCACAATCCAGCACTTTTTAGATTCTACAAAATTCTTTACCTGCCTGTCTGACGATCGTCTGGGCACACGGGCCTTTACTTTTACTTCCCCAGTTACCTCCAACCCCATGGTTTTCCTGGCAGAGTAAATGATTTCAATCGGTATTTTTACATCCTTCCACTCCACCCAAAGCTCCTTTATCACATCTTCCCTCCTGTTTTTGGCTTACAATACATCGGAAAAATGAGGCCGAAGCCTTTTAAATACCTTCAGTCCCACCAGAAATACAGCTATAGTAAATCCCCAGAAATACAAGGTAAGGGTAGGTCTCTCCCAAAACCAATTCCCAGTCAGTATACTGTCCCGATAGCCTGCTACAATGTAGTAAAAGGGATTCAGCTTGAGAAGGGCTGGAACCCATGGAGCCTCATCTGCAAACATAGACTCCTGATACATGATGGGAACCAGCCACATGCCGAACTGAATGCATATAGTTACAATCTGTGCCATATCCTTAAAAAATACATTCACTGCACTGGTAAAATATCCAATTCCCAATCCCAGCATAGCTGCTCCAAAGGTGTAATAAAAAATCTGGATCCAAGTGCATAAAGGCATACGTCTGTAGCACAGCGCCATAGCTATCATAATTAATATAAAAAATCCATGAACAATTAGGCTGGAAATCAGCTTGATAACAGGCAGAATCTCTACCTGGAACACTACCTTTTTCACCAGATAATGATATTCCTGAAGGCAATTGGTAATCGCATTCAGAGCCTCGCTATAGAAAAACCAGGGGACAATGCCAGGAACCAGCCAAAGCACATATGGCACGCCTGGGATCGGCGGCACGCTTTTAAAGCCTAATTGAAATATAAAGAAATATATCATAACCGTTACAACTGGCTGGATAAACATCCAGATCACGCCAAAATAAGAGCCTACAAAGCGCTTTTTGAAGTCAGCCTTTGACAAATCCCATATAAGCTTTCGTTTTTTAACTATTTCCTTCATCAGAGAAACTACATATTTCATGTAACTGTTCCTTTCCCACTGCTCTTTTTGAAAAGGCAAGCCTATCTTTCGGAAAATTTAAAGGTATCTTTAAAACCGCCCCATTTCTTATCCTTATCTGAAATAATCAGTTTTGTACCTTCCTCAACCGGCCATTCAATCCCAATATCTGGATCATCCCAGGCCATACCTCCTTCATCTCCTGGATGATAAAAGTCTGTACATTTATAAACAAATTCGGCCTCGTCGGACAGCACAAGAAATCCATGGGCAAAACCTTCTGGGATATAAAACTGCTTTTTATTCTCTGCTGACAATATAACACCGAACCACTTTCCATATGTCTTAGAATCCCCGCGCAAATCCACTGCTACATCGAAAACGCTTCCTCTCACCACCCTTACCAGCTTGCCCTGAGGAAACTCTTTCTGGTAATGCAATCCCCTTAAAACGCCTTTGACTGACATAGACTGGTTGTCCTGAACAAATACCATATTCAGACCAGCCTCTTTAAAATCATTCTGATTATAGGTTTCTACAAAATATCCCCTTTCATCTCTGAATACAGTAGGTTCAATCACATATAGACCCTCAATCTCACAAGGAGTCACCTTTATCTTACCCATTTTTCCTTTATCCTTTCTTATCTTTTTAGATTCAGAATATCTCTAAATCGACCTGATTCTGGCTCTCTGCCTCTGGGAAAACAAGCTGTAATCATTACTCATCCTACAATATACCATCAGATCCTCATACTGACAATACTAAAAAGCCGGAGAATCCCATAAACATTTGCACATAACAATACATACAGCATTTCCCGATCCCTATTTCGAGTACATATAAGCCATCTATTTTTCAAAGTCATGAAAAGGATCGGAAGGAGGGGAAGGTAATACCGGCCCTGCACCCCGCAGATAACTCTGGCACTAACCGGAGTCCAGCCTAGCAGCATAGAAAACATGGCAAGGCCTGCACTAGCAGCAAACAGGAACCATACCCATATCCTCTGCCCCCGTCTAAAATATATCGTTTCTTCCCCCGGCCTTTGAAGGGCAAGAAGGAGGAGAATCCCTGTAAGAAGCATGACTATCCCATAGGGGATATCGAGCACCTCATCTACCTGTCCCATATAAGCGCCGATCATAGTCAGGTGGTAATACTCTGCCTGCCAGATCAGGGAATTGTAGAAAAGCTGAAGCACTAGCCCTGGCCTGTGGAGAAGTCCGCCTAAAGTATAGCCAGTTTCATCTGCCCACCCAATATGATTCTCTGTTCCTGTGGCGTAAATGCTGATTGTCTGTGTATTCACAAGGATCATAGCTGCCAGCCATACAATTAATACCACGGCGGCTGACAATCCCCACTTTTTCCATCCTCCGAATTTTTTCACAGGAATCAAAAGGCAAAGGCCCATGACCGGAGCATATACCATTTTACAAGGGCCTACAATTCCTATCAATACGGCTAGGAGCACAATGTCCCTGGCTTTTACCTCTCTGCTGCTGTAGGCCAGGTCCAGGCATATGGCTGTAAACCAGAAAATCAAGGCATTAATCATCGTATCATAGGAAAAAGAAGCTGCCAGGTGAAGGGTCATGGGAAGCAGAGCTATAGCACACATCACAGGCTTTCCAAAGGGAAGACGGCGTAAAGCCATCCAGACTGCCCCAAGAAAGAAAGCTAGATTAAAAAAGCGCCCTATATACAGCAATGCCATTCCTCCCATATGGAGCATCCTGGCTATACTGATTCCGATTGCAGGCACAATATAGGCAGCAGGAGTTGTCTGTACCGCAATCTGGCCAGAAGGTATCATTTCGTCCTCTCCTGTTCCTTGAAGGCCTTTTTCCCAAATCGACCGGTAGGTATGCTCGGTAAGCAGCTGGCCTAGAACTTCTGTCTCTTCCTGCTCTCCAGCCTCTGCTGTCTGGGTTTTCTGTTCAGCCTGCGGCTTATGTCTCACAATAAACTCATCCTGTTTTCTGATATATACCTGTCCGTATTCATCTGTTGCCTGAACATGAAGCATCTGGTTAGAAATCCTATATGCAGAAATAAAATGACGGATTTCATCCGGCGCAGACAATGGCTGGAGGACGAACAGAAACATCAGCCCTACAGAGAGGCCTGAGGCTAGAAAAAATGTTTCTATCCCAATCCTTCGTTTTACAACATAGAAATAGCCAGCCAGTCCCACAGTCAATACGGCACAAATCGTCAACATGCCATACCATAGGTAAAGGAAACTATCACCGCTTTCCAAAGCTCCCGCCTTTACCTCCTGGTAGTGCCACAGAGCCAGAAGAAGAACTATCAAGGTTCCAGCAGCAGCTAAAGCTGCCCGGCCCCTTTCAGCCATATCACCTCTGCCTGTTTTTCCCCTATCCCTTTGTACTGCTTGTTTTTTTATATTCCATTTTTGTTCTGAATGTTTCCCATCTTTATCTTTTTCCATGGTTCCCTACCCTGTTTTCAACCAATTGTCCTTCTGAAAATTGTTTCTATCATTCTATCTTTTCCAATTCCGGACCATCTTGTTCCCAGGCATCCTGTTTTTTTACAATCTCCTGCTTCTTTCCTTCTGTTTTCTGCCTGACTTCTTCTGCCTTTTCCTGTTCCAGAGCTACCATCTGTACTAGTTCTTTCAGCCGGGTTTCCAGTTGGGATATCCGGATTGTCATGGAGAAAACCTTTACCAGCAGAAGAAATATCATAAACAGAAAAATAAAATTAGAAGTGGAGTAGGTTCCAACCAATCTGGATAAAATATCTGCGCTCTTAGGAAATACGCTGAATATAACCAGAAGAATGGAGCAGAAGAGCCAAAACAGAGAATCCTCTATCTGTACCTTAGACTGGCGGATCTTATGTATCATCAGTGCAGTTGTCAGCACTGAGCCGCAGATCAGCACGATACGAAGCATAAATGTCATTATCGTTCCTCCCTGTCCCAATAGGACTGATTCATACTCATCTTCTTAACAATCCCTTTCGGCAGACTGCGATAATGTCTGCCCAACTGAAATCCCATATATTTGAACCCACTGCTTATAATCATTCCTGGTATTTCCTGAAACCTCTTTTTTCTCATCAGATACCTGGTTGTCTGCCGGATCAGGCGGATGCCCTCTCCCTCAGAAGAAATTCCCTGAAACACCTCTGGATGATCTGCCTGAGATACTCCTAAATCAAAATTCCTGTGAAATTGCTGAACTGGTGTATAACTGTGGGAATGGATTACTTTAGCCTCTGCTGCATAGGCAATCGCATATCCAGCTTTCAACACTTTAGAAGCAAAAATCATATCCTCATTAAAAATAGTTCTGTTAATAAAACCGCCCAGCCTTTTAAAATTTTCTCTTTTATAAGCGCAGCACACATTGGAGGCAAAAAAGGTTTTAATGCCCATTTCATCCAGATCTTTAATCGTCTTTATCTTGCTTTGAGCTGGATAATTAAAGCTGCGGGTATACCGTTCTGCCTCGCTGCAATCCTTTCCAGCAAGCTGCCTCCCATATACCTCCACAACCGATTCTCCCTGGGGCCCCTTTTCAGAAAACCCTTTTATCAAGGAGCTAATCAGCCTTTTATCTGCTGGTATGGCATCATCTGTCATACAGACAACAATCTCAGATTCTGAAAATCCGATTCCCATGTTTCTGGAAGCGCCATGATCAAACTGGCTTTTAGAAATATGATGAACCTCCAGATTTCCATAATCTTTATAATCCTCTGGTCTCCAGTACTTTTCTTCTGTATTGATTACTATAATTTTATTTACTGGTGCTTCCTGGACCTGAAGCATAGCCAAAAGTTTCTGAAACTTATTCCCAGGCCGGTAAGCTGGTATTACAACATCAACTGTCATATCTGCTCTCCCCTTTTACTTCTTCCCTCTTCCAAAAAACATCTGGACCGCTGTAAATCCTGCGGCCAGGGCTGCCATCAGGAGAAAATAACACATGGCAGCCCCCATAATTTTATAACGCTCCACCATAGCAGGTGCTATAAACCATCCTACTCCTGCCATTATAAGATAAATCAGGAAAATTACAGCCTGTTTCCGCATGATTACCAGAAGATAATAGGACAGATTTGCAAAAGCATACAAACCGCCGCCCGCAATAATGAGTACAAATGGCAAATGATATCTAGTCAAACTCCCTTTGTATCCATGGCCCAGGAGCATTTCCATAATTCCCAAAGCCCAAGGCCCAAGGACTGCTGCAAGAGCTGTAGACACAGCTGTCAGCCCACAGATAACCGCCCCGATACGTATTCCTACCTGTCCGAACTCCTCCAGCCTGCCTTGATTCCAACAGTCAGTAAGCCTGGTAAGGAATGGCCTGATAATAAAATTAGCAGCCAGATAGATTACAGAAGTAGGCATAAAGATAATGTTGAAATATCCACTCTGAGCATCTCCCAATTTCAGATCAATTGCATATTTGGAAGCGGAAAAAATATAAAAATCCAAAAATACAGATAAAAACAACAGCCATGTCTGGCTAAAAAGCCGCTTGGAGGATCCTTTTGTACTATCCAGGCAGATATGCTTCAAAATACCAGATCTTACTACGGAAAGGTTAAAGAGCATCCAGCCAGCCACCTGAACTATTACTGCTATAAATGCCGCTGCTGCCAGACTTTCTGAAAGCTTCAGGCAAATCAGAAAAGCAGCCACAGAAAGAAGGGTTCGGAAGGTATTGGATTTTCCTGTAAGGTACAGGCTTCCCTGCCGCTGAAATTCTGACTCATACACATCGGCAAAACCATCAATCATTTTATAAAGAGCTAGAAGGAACACAATCCACGCCTTCCTGATGCTGTAAATCCCTTCTGCCATCATCCAACACGAATAAGCGACTGCCAGAAGGACTGACATTCCACAGGTAAGCAGTCGGAAGCTTCGGTAATCTCCAAAGGAATATTCTCTCTTTCCGTCTGTGATTTGAAATGGCCGTATTCCAAAATAGGCTACAATAAAGATCTGCTGTCCCAGGGTGGAAAATCCGATGGCAAAAATGCCTCCATCCTCTTCCCCTGCCATTCTCATGACAATAAATGCCAGCACCATGGAAGCCGCCGCATAGCAGAAGCTTCCTATCGTGTTCCATATCACATTCTCCCTATCCTGATTCTCTCCCTTATAAAGAAGAAAACGCTTCACAAATCCTGCCATTTTTCTCTCCGCTTTTCTTCAGATATCGGTCCCTTGGCCTGTTCCCTCCATCGTTCTAAAGGAACAAATCCCTTCCTCTGTCTTTTATCCCTGCTATGGCCCTATAAGGTCCTCCTATCTTCTCACACGGAAATTCTGGATAATCAGAATAGAGGCCAGCATGCGCAGCATATATTTTATAGCTACTACTGGCCTTAAATAGCTTTCTCCAGCCGTTCTTTCGTCGATCCTTACCGGTATCTCTGCCACCTTTGCTCCCTGCTTCAACAGGAAGGATACTGTATCCGGTTCTGGGCCATAATTCAGGTTGTAGGCAAACTCATGTATCATACTGCGGTCAAACATTCTCATGCCAGAGGTAGGGTCTGCAATCCTTCTGCCTGTGGTCAGCCAGATCGCGCCTGACAGCAGACGGCTCCCTATCATTCTGGCAGAAAAGTCCCTCTTTTTGTCCACAAACCGGGAACCAATAATAATATGATATCCCTCATCCATCTTTTTTTTCATCATACTGATAAATTCCGGACGATGCTGCCCGTCTCCATCAAACTGAACCGCACAGGCATATCCTTTTTCCCATGCATATTTCATCCCTGTCTGAAAGCAGCCGGCAAGCCCTAAATTGACTGGAAGCTTAATGATCTGATATCCTCTTTCCTCACATATCTGAACGGTCCTGTCTGTGGATCCATCGCTGACTACTACATAATCTAATTCTGGATAATTCTGAATCAGGTTGTCCACCACCCGTTCAATATTCTTTTCTTCATTAAAGGTAGGTATCACTACCAGCACTTTATCCTTCAAGTCTGTTATTCCTCCAAAATCAAATCACAGATATAGTCCACAGCCTCCAAGGGCAGGTCCGGATAAATGGGAAGAGTCAGTACCTTCTCTGAAATACTGTGAGCCACCGGAGTGTCATTCGGACTATATTGATTCCGATAGCATTCATATGCGTTAACACAAGGATAAAAATATTTTCTGGGATAAATATTATGTTCCTTTAGCATATTGCATAGCTCATCCCTATTTCTGGAAAATCCGTCAAATACCACTGGCATATAGGCATAGTTATATGCCACTCCTTCTTTCATCGGACACAAACGGATTCCCTCTCTGTCTTTCAGCCTCTCCCGGTATCTATCTGCAAGCTTTTTTCTCTTTCCTATATATTCATCCAAGTGGGCCAAATTACACAATCCCATGATAGCCTGGAATTCGTTCATTTTTCCATTGCCCCCTACATACTCTACAGACTCTTCTCCCATAATTCCAAAATTTTTCAACTTATAAAGCCGGTCTGCAAGCCAAGAGTCACGAAAACAGACTGCACCGCCCTCAATGGTATGGAATACCTTTGTGGCATGGAAGCTGAACATAGAGGCATCTCCAAAACTTCCCGCTCCTATACCATCTACCTCTTCCCCAAAAGCATGAGCCGCATCATAAATAACTTTAAGGCCGTATTTAGAGGCTATCCTTCCTATCTTATCCACATTACAGAGATTTCCATAAACATGGACAGGGAGAATAGCACATGTCCTGTCTGTAATCAACGCTTCCAGCTTTGTTTCATCCATTGTATAATCATCAGACCGGATATCGCAAAAAACTGGCGTCAGACCATTCCGTACGATGGCATGGGCTGTAGAAGCAAAGGTAAAAGGGGTAGTTATTACCTCCCCTTCCATATCAAAAGCCTGAAGTATCATCTCCAGAGCCATATGGCCATTGACAAATAGATCAAGACCTGTTACCTTTAGTCTTCCCCTCAGCTCCTCCTTTAATCTTTCATGAAACTGGCCCATATTCGTCAGCCAGGCCGATTCCCAGACAGACTTTAACATCTCTGTATATTCTTCATAGGGCGGAAGAGATGCCCGGGTAACCATAATCGGTTTATGAATTTCCATTATTTTCCCACCTTCTTACATAACACGGTCTTTTTATTTACAATTTCGTAATATCCAGGCCAAAAAGCAAATCAAGTCTGGTATTTTTCCAATATATGTGTTAGATTATAGCATAGATAATATTTTTTGTACAACAATATATCTTAGGAGGTTTTATACAAATGCGCAGATTTTTTAGACAGTCCGCTGCAGTTCTCCTTACAGCTTCCATGCTTTTAGCCGGCAGTTTTACTGCTTTTGCCGACGGGCCGGGAGATGTTCTTGGAGATAATACTGCTGCACAGACTGAAGGGACGAATGACCAGCAGGCAGGAGGGAGTGAACAATCTTCCGGCGAGCAGCAGACCGGAGAAAGCCAGACTTCCCAGGAGCAGCAAACTGGCGAGGATCAGGCCTCCCAGGGGCAGCAGGCTGATGAGGGCCAAATTTCCCAAGAACAGCAGGCTGGCGAAGACCAGACTTCTCAAGAACAGCAGACTGGTGAAGGGGAAGCTTCTGGCGGGCAGGAACAGATTTCTCAGGAAATCATACAGGCTAATACACCACGGATACAGAGTCAGGCTATGACGCATGAGAATACCTGGACCAATCCTGTTGCAGGCAGCGGAGAGATTACAGCTGGAGAAGCTGGTTTCCGTTCTTTATGTGTTTATTTAAGCAACATTGTAGGCGATATCTATTACCGCACCTTTACAAGTTCCATTGGATGGTCTCCTTGGGTGATGAATGGAGAGCATACTACGGAATATCCCATTGGCACTAGTGTAGAAGCTGTTCAATTTAAACTGGTAGGCTTTGCTGGCAATAAATTTTCCATTCATTATTCTACTGTCCTTTCCGATGGCACAGAGCTTGACTGGGCCAGTGATGGCGAGACCGCAGGCACTATGGGAATCGGCAAGCATATCAAATCCTTACGTATTTCGTTATGGGGAAGAGAAGGCGAACCTTGGCCGAATCCCAGTGAACATCCCCTTGATGCTGCTGCTTACGACGGTGTAGTCCTTGGCGATGGTCCTGCTACATATTCCAATGGAAATACAGCTCCTTTTACAGGCTGGGGCTGGAAATACAGGGATCGTTACTACTTTGTAAACAATCAGGCTGTAACCGGCTGGCAGTATATTGATGGCTATAAATATTATTTTGATGAAACAGGAAAGCTGGTAACAGACCTTGAACCGATCATCGGCAATCAAGGACCTTTCCTCATCAAGATCAATAAGCAAAGGTGTACCACCACTATTTATGCTAGTGATGGTGCAAATGGATTTATTATTCCTGTAAAATCCTTCCTCTGCTCTCCTGGTGACGATACCCCAATCGGAACCTTTAAGACTCCGCAGAAGATCAGATGGCATACTATGATCCACAATGTATATTGCCAATATCTGACCAGGATCACCAAAGGTTTCCTCATGCATTCTCTGATTTATGATAAACCAGATCCTTATACCATGTGGCCTGATACCTATAACTACTTAGGTGTTGCCCGTTCCGCAGGATGCGTGCGCTTCAAAACAGCAGATGCAAAATGGATTTATGATAATTGCCCACTTGGCACTACAGTAGAGATTTATAATTCTCCGATACCTGGGCCTTATGACCGCCCGGCAATTGAATGGATTATTCCGATGACTCAGACATACGATCCAACAGATCCGAACCTTCCGGAAAATAATCCGCAGCAATAATACTGCCAGGCAATACCTAAGCTGCTGTATGAGAAATCTTCTCCAGCAGTTCCTTAACAAAAAAGCGTCCCATACTCCAGGCAGAGAGACCTGGATATGGGGCGCTTTTTTCTTTTCAATATAAGATTCTGGCGTCAAGTCAGAAAGCATAGGAAAAATGTCAAAGTCTTTTTTTGGTTTTGGGGCCCAGGTAATTCCTCCGGCCAGATCCTAAAAAATCAGCCCTTGAGTCATTCTACAATGCTCTCTTTGTATTTCCTGGCAATATGACAGCAAACAGCCCTGTTTTCGCTGCTTATACTGTTTCCCTGGAAAACCTGAATATGCTTTCTTACCACATCACAGCCTGCCAGACAGCTAAATGCAGCTCCTCCTGAGAATCGTGGGTTACATTCCATAAAATATTGTTCTCCTGTTCCTTTTTCTTCAATAAACTCAAAATTCACGCATCCTCTAATATCAAGAAGGGCAGCTATCCTCATACAGCACTCTTCTAATGCCCTGTCTCGAAATACTTCCACACTGGTTCCTGCTCCGTTTAAAGTGCGTAAAAGCTCCCTTCTAGGAACAGCCACCATATTCCCCTTGTTATCCCGTACCACATCCACTGTAATAACATCTCCATCAATCAAAGGCTGAATCAGATATTCCTCTGGTCTGTCAACCAAGCGCTTATAGGCTGGAAGCTTTCTCTTATCATACACCCGATAAAGTCCACTGCTGCTCCTCCCGTTAATAGGCTTTAGAACCATCTGTTTCCAGGGAATCATGGTCAAAAGGCTGTTTCCCTCTGATTCCTTTTCTACTCCTGATTTATCCTCTTTTTCCCCTTCTGCCGCTTTCAGCAATTCCCTCATAGGTATGGATGGGATCGTCCTGCATATTCCAGCTTCTCGGACATATTTCTCCAATTTTTCCTTGTTCCTGCACAGGCTTATTGTTTTCCTTTCGGACATGCACACCATAGTATGAAGCATCTCCAGTTCTTCCCTGTGTATATTCAGCACATCCACCTCTACATCTGTCAAGGGCAGCAAAAGCTTTGGTTTCTTATCTCTGCAAAGCTGTTTCAGAAATTCCATATATACCTCTTCATCCGCTGCATAGGGCGCCTGATAGAATTCATCTGTATCCAGGGACTGTGCCACCCACTTTCTGTCATAGATGTCACAGCCAATGACATAAAACCCCTCCTCCTTTAATGTCCGTATCACAATATCAGAAGAAAAGGATCCAATTGCCGTTACAATTGCCGTTTCCATATTTTTTCCCTTCTTAATAGGATCTTTCCCTATCATTTTTCCCAACATATCAAAGAATGAATAACTGGCTTTTACTTATTCTACTGCTTCATTCTGCCTGCTGTATTAATTATCAGCTGCTGACCGGCTCATTCTTCTCTTTACAATATCCCATAGATAAAAAAAGCTTTTTACACGAAATACTAGAGATAAGGCCACATAAACTCCAATTCCGGCTATGATCTGTAGAATCAATCTTCCCCACACTCCTGGCAGAAACAGGCCGATTCCATAGACGATTCCGCCCATCACTACAGAAAGACATAATGCAGGAAACATATCCATCCATTGACGGCCAATGCTATAATTCAGAATCCTTTTATTCGGCCACGCATTAATAAAAATACAAAGGAAATCCACAAGAGCCTTTATGCTTACCATGACAATGGCTCCAAAATGGATTCCTGCCAAAAGGCCGGCAATTCCCAGGATCTTTTTCGTAACCTCCAGCTTAAGGAAAATGTCGCTCCTTCCCATTGCATTAATTGCCTGGAGATTAGTTATGTGGATGGGGTAAAAACAATAGGCGATACACATAATCTGCAAATAAGGTACGCAGACCATCCATTTTTCCCCTAAAAGTGCCAGAATCAGACTATCTGCCACTGCCAACATACCTGTCAGCATGGGAAGGACCACGTAAGAGCTTACCTGAATCGCCTTCCTGGCCATATTTCTCACCTGGCTTACATCATCTTGCGCTCTAGCAAAGGCTGGAAGGAGAACTGACTGGATCGCAGCCCCCAGATTTGTTGCCACCAGCTTGGGAAACTGTTCTCCCCGATTATAGATCCCTAAAATCCTTTGATTATAAATCTTCCCCATTATCAGTCCATACAGATTGCCAAACAAGGTATCAAGCAATGCTGCACACAAAAGCTTCCAGCCAAACCGGAACATATTTCTTACTCGGCTCATGGAAAATAGAACCTTTGGCTTCCAGCTCACATCCAGGAATAGGCCAGTCATAAGGGCAAAATAATAGACCATCTGCTGCCCAGCCATGGCCCATACCCCCATACCCTGGCAGGCCATCCAGATGCTGATTATCCCGGAAAGAACCACTGCCAGCATAGTTGCCTTAAAAAGGCCTCTAAATTCCATTTTACGAGATACATAGGCGGTCTGTATGGAAATCACTGAGCCTGGAAATAAAACGATTCCCAGAACTCTTACAAGAGGGCACAGGATTCCGTCATCATAAAACCTAGCAATGCTGGGAGCTGATATATAAAGCACGCCATACATTATAAGTGCTGCTCCCAACCCAAAGTAAAACACCGAGGAGAAATCTGTCTCATCTGCTTCCTGCTTCTGTACCAGAGCTGTGCTGAACCCATTCTGCACAATTACATTTGCTATTATAATAAAAATGGTAATGATTCCGATCGTTCCATATTCTTCTGGCGTTAGAAGCCTAGCCAGGATAACTGCCACTACAAACTGTATCCCCTGCGCTCCACCATTTTCCAAAAGCTTCCAGAACAGACCGTTTACAACCTTTTCTTTCATTAAATTCTCTGTCAAGCCTGTATCTCCTATCTTCCCGTAGCCTTTTTCTGAAGCCAGCGGTACAATCTTGGGGAAAATACTTCCAATTGGATAAAAAACCTGGTACGGAAATTCAGCTCCTGATAAAATTCCCGATTTTCTCTGGCAAACACCTCATCGTAATGCTTTGTATTGACCTTTGTGAGGAATTCAATCCGTTTCGCCGCATGTACTGCCTCCTGATGAAATTTTCCACCTGTCTCTCTGTCAAATTCCTCATACATCTGCTTCATCTGCCGGCTATACTCTTTCTGCTTTTTTTCATAATCCCCGCTTTTCATCATTTCTGTCCAAGAACCATTTACTCCTACACGGTAAACGCTCATAGTCTCATCCATGTAATAAGCCCATCCCTTGCTTGCCATCATAAGCTGCATAGGAATATCGCCAATCGGGCAGTTCCAATAATAGTCTGGCGGTTTTTTTACAATTTCTGCTGGAAACACCATGGAATTCATGGCATAGCCTGATGTTTTATCGATAATATCTTCCGGCTCCACCCTCCTGCTGCCCCGGTAAGGGCGCATATATCCGTCTGTTATGGAACCATCTACCGTCACCTGCCTAGCACTGTGGAAACAGAGGGTACAATCGGGATGGGCCTCCAGATAGGATACCTGCTTTTCCAGCTTTCCTGGATCTATCCAATAATCATCTCCCTCGCACATGGCAATGTAACGCCCTTCTGCCCGAGGAAAATTGAAAATTCCACTGATATTTTTTACGCCCTTGGAATACTGATTTTCTTTCTGATAAATGGGCTTCACAACATCTGGATACCTTTTTTCATATTCCCGGATAATGTCTGCTGTCTTATCTGTAGAAGCATCATCATGGATGAGGATTTCTATGGGAAATGTAGTTTTTTGCATGAGAAAACTGTCCAGGGCATCCCTGATATAGGTTTCATGATTATATGCAAGGCAGCATATGCTCACTGCCGGTCTGGCCTGCTGATTCCTGATCGGTACATTCTTTTCCATTTTTTATTCTCCAATCACTGTCCCCAGTAAACCTTTGGGTCTGCCTTGCAGAACTCCTTCAGGTCTCAAACACCTTCTCCTTATCCGTTGAAGGTATCCTCACATAAATAACATCTGCCCCAGGGTCCGCTTCATGCTGTTTTTCGTAAAACCATACTTTATCATAGTTTTAATCTTTCCCAGCCTTCTCTGTCCAGGCAGACTGATAAAAGCCCTCAGGATCTCTTTCTGCTCCTCATCCAGCCTGTCCTCATACATTTGAAGCAGGCATTGGGCCTGAGCAAACATTCGACGGTAATTTTCCTCTGCCTGGCTCCCATCCCAAACTCTTTTGGCAGCTTCTTCTATTGTGTCCGCCTTTCTTGCGCCTAGAGAATTATTCCCATGCTGCCGATACAGATACAGAGGTTTATCCACCCAGCCGATTTTTCCAAAGGAAGCAGCCAAAAGCGCCATCCAATTATCATGCATCAGGCAGACAGATGGTATCTGCTTAAAAAAGGGAAGCATGGCATGATTCACCATTGTCGCTCCTCCTGTCACGTTATTCTGTACCAACAGCTGCGGCAGAGAGGCCCGCTCTGGGGATATCTTCTGATAACGAAAATAGCTGCCGGAAATAGTTTCAAGAGCTTCATCTGCCACTTTCATATCCGAATGAACCAGAATCGGCATTTCCTTTCCGTAACGCTCTTCCATTTCCCTCATTTTCCTCAAAAGTAGTTCCACCTTTTCCGGCAGCCATACATCGTCCTGGTCGCTTAACATGATATACTCATCCTCCTCCTGGGAAAGCAGGCTGAGAAAATGCTCTTGTGCGCTGCCAGAAGAGGTTTTGCGAAACACTGGAAAGACCTGTTCTGGAAAATGTCTGGCGTACTCCTGTATGATCTTCCGGCTGCTATCAGCAGAATTGTCATCTGATACTATGATCCTAAGCTGCCCTTTTTCTAAGCCCTGCTGGCTTAAAATAGAATCCAACTGTTCCCTTAAATACTTTTCTCCATTATATACTGCCATCAACACTGTAATCATCTCTGCTGACCTCATGTCTTGCTACTCTTATTTTCCCACCGCCTATTCCTGGCTCCATCAGGCCGCTGCCTGGCCTGATAATAGGGTCCTTGGGAAAATTCTACCATTTCATCCTCAGCACTTTGCTGCAAAACCAGATCTCTGCCATAACAATTTTAAAGAACAGCTTTGCTGCCAATTCCTGTACTGGATTGATATGAAGATATTCCTTATAATAAAATAAAGAGCTTTCATGGCGCAGTCTCTGCCTTCTCAATGCAGTTTCATAAGTTTTTGATATGGTTGCCGAATTTTCATGGATGTATGATACATCCAAAGCTTGTACCGTACGAAAACCCTTTGCTTTCATACGACAGGCCAGAATGTTCTCTTCCCCATAAAGGAACACCCGCTCATCATATCCTCCGCATTCCATCATCTTTTTTCCATCCACCATAAGCATGGAACCATGAACTGCTTCCACATACACAGCCCTTTTTCCTTTTCCATAGTCTGCCGGATAATTCAGACGCTTTTTGAAAAGCCTTCTGCACACTGGTCCTGTATTCATCAGTTCCTCTGTAAAGGATAGAAGCCTCCATCCAGATGCCTGGCGGCCGCCTGAGCTATCCTTCATCTTTGCTGCTGCCACTCCTGCCTCCGGGTGATGATAAAATATTCCGGCTAACCTTCTGATACAGGCTTCATAAAAGCAGGTATCTGGATTAGCAATTATAATATGAGTCAGTCCCAGTATCTCACAGCCATACCTGATTCCTGCATTGTTTCCAGCACCATAGCCCCGATTAGACTTTAAAAGCAAAACATCTATTTTTCCGCTCTCCAGGGCCTTTAGCTTTTCTCCTGAACCATCCGTGGAACAATTATCCACAACAATTATTTTCTCCAGACAGGAAAATTCACGGATTCTTTCCAACTGAAGCGTTGTATTTTCATAGTCATTATAATTCAGTATTACACAACCAATCTTCATATCAGCCTAAATGCCCTTTCCCTCCTTTTTCCTATGCCAGATATAGGCCCGGCTGATCAGCAGCCTGACAGGAGGGCATAACCATGTCACATAATCCATAGCATGATATGCCAGCATATAGATTTCCTGCCCTTTATCCTTCTTTGCACCCTTCCATGGCGTCTTCGCCAGATAGAGCTCATAAGCCCTTCGGTAATGGTTCAGATTTCCTGCCTTCCAGGGCCGCTCATCCCCCATATAATGAATCACTGCCGGATGGCATTTTGCTTTTTGAAACTCCTCCTTTGATACAAGTCTATAGGAGGGAGACATTTTTATCAGGCCTTTATAGGTAAAATATCGATAATTAGGGAAAAAATTATACTTTGGAGGAATGGTTTTTATTTTTCCCCTCAACACATGGTTAATCACATCCTGGTCATTGGCAAATAGCTTTCCATTCCGGGCTTCATAAAAAGCCATCATTCTCTTCCCTGTTTCCTCGCGCCTCCACCTTTCCAGATCAATTATCAACGCTCCGGCATTAAAGTACGGCATATCAGCATTCAGGCCGATATCCTCCTTCACCTCTCGGTAAATGGTTGGCTCTTGAACGCCGCCAGCCACATTGCCTTCCAGACGGGTTCTCCACATAGGCCTTAAGCTTCCTGCAATTACCGTATCACAGTCCAGATAAATCATCCGCTTTATTTTCTGAGGCAGCACTTCTCCAATAAAAAGTCTTCCAAGGGTGCTGACATCAAAGCGCCCAGTATCCACTGGAAAAGGTATTTTCCCTTCCAGACCTTCCATTTCGATAAAAAAAACCTCTCTTTGATACTGCTGTGCCACAGCCTGAAGCTTTTCCTTATTTTCTTTTTTAATTCCCATGGACAGGATATATACTTGAATTCTTTTTTCTCTCTGATTCCTGTCAAAAAGAGAGCACATGGATACTCCTAAATGTTGTGCATAATTGTCATTTGACGCATAAACAATGATCATATCCTTACCTTTCTTTCTAAAACTTCATGCACAGATCAGTTCGCCGCCATGAATAAAAAGAGTTCGGCGCATTAAGCCTATCTAAACTTAATCCTCTGCTGCACAGAAAAAAGCATCTTCCTAGTAATTCTATATCATGTATTGTACTATAGCGAAAAAAAAAAGTAAACCATCTGGAGATTCAAACTAGAAACGCCTGCTTATAAAAAGGCGGACAAGAAGCAGCCTCTTCTTGCCCGTCTTTTTATTTTTTATATGGTATACTTTATCCTCTCCATTTAAAGCTTGGAATATCCATAGCTATTAATCAATGCATCAATCCTGGCCCCCTGTTTGCAGTAGGGGCAATCCTCATTCGCAAATGCCTCATAGCCTGGTATATCCTTATCAGTAAAAACACTATGGATCGGAACCCTATCCACCTCCTCCACAGAGCTGAAAATAGAGGATACACCAACTACTCTTCCTCCATAATAAGAAACGCAGTTCTGGGCCGTACGGATAGACTTTCCTGTTGTCACAGAGGCGGCCAGAATAATAATGCCTTTTCCTAAAACCATTCTCTGGGTATTGTCACGAAGAATCATCTGACGAATCTGGTTAAATTCCGGAGTAATAATGGAAATATTAGCTCCACTGTTAATATTCATGATGCCATGCTGTGCTAGTTCTTCTGCCATAAAAGCAGCTATTACCTCTGTGCCCTCCAAAGCCATTATTGTTTCAACCATAACTTCTGTATAGTCCTTTGCCAGCTCTCTGGCTGTCTCTCTGGCATTATTGTGGCGGCATTTTACTGTCGATACATCAATGTATGTATTTACATGTGAATGAGGCGTGGCAAAATGTCCATGCATGATTTTTATCCTTGCCTTTGCATTCCGGTTTGAACGGATATCCTGTAACGTAGTCTCCATAAACAACTCCCCCTTTTCGTCGTTTCTTAACCATATTATCCCATATCGTCAAAGGTTAGGTCGGTGATATGTCATTAAGCTTCCCTATTATATCATGTCACCAACCGATAGATTGATGATAAGGGCTGCATTTCCTTATTATACCATATCTCCAACTGACACTTTAATGATAAGTAATACGTTGTCTTAATTATAACACAATTTTTTTTCCATTACTACCCTGGAAAAGCCTGACATTTTCAGAATTATTCCATATATACCTGGGATATAAAATAATCTCTTATCCAGCGGCCGCTTTCACTTAGTTCCTCCTGGGTCCATCCGGAGATCTTCTCACAGCTTGGAGCGATCACACTGCTGGTTTCAGCTTTATTAGCTAGATTCCAGCAGCAACAGCTGATATTATACTTTTTCAGCACATTCATCCACTTTGCCGCCTGCTCAAAATTATTACCTCCATTCCCTGATGCATCACACATGCCAAATTCACTGACAAATACAGGCAGACCTTTTTCTTCACACCTTTCTAGTCTTTGGCGGAGCCAGTCTGTATGGGTGCCTGCGTAAAAATGCAAGGCATACATAATATTCCCATATTCTAGGGGTGATTCTGCTGCCTTATCAATCTCCTGGCTCCAGTCGGGCGTCCCTACAATAATTACAGCATCCTTGTCATTGCTGCGTATAACAGGAATCACTTCTTTGGCATAGCTCTTTATGCTTTCCCATGAGGTCCCCCCATTCGGTTCATTACAGATTTCGTAGAGCACATTATCCCTGTCCCTATAAAGAGAAGACATTTCCTGAAAGAATGCGATTGCCTCCTCCTTATGTATATTAGGATCCCTGTCATTTAGGACATGCCAGTCAATAATCACATACATCCCAAGCTTTGCAGCTGCATCCACTCCCTTTTTTACCAGTGCTTTTAGTTCCTCCTTATTGCCACCACTGCAATACCCTCCATATTCCTCTGTATACATGGCCAGACGTACACAGTTTGTCTTCCAATCATCCCGAAGTGTAGAAAAAGTGTCTTCGTTTACATATTGGGGAAACCAGGCAATCCCATGGGTAGACATTCCATAGAGCCGGAATGGCTCTCCGTTTTTATCCACCAGGCTGGCATTCTCTACTCGCAGAGCTCCATGGAGTCCTGCTGGAGATGAAGCCAAAATCTCCTCTTTTTCTCCAAAGCAGCTTACGCTGCCCCATTCCTCATTCAGCCTTTCTTCATAATCCCCATTATCTACACGATCTGCAGCAGCGGCTCTTGCTTCTATAGAGCTATAGGCTGCCACACCTGCTCCCACAGCTAGAAACGTCCCCATCATTGCCAGTGCCAACACTCTTCTTGTCCAATTACTCTTTAAACATTTCATGTTCTTTCTCGATCCTCCTAAATAAAACCCTCATATATGCAATGCCCTATATGAAAAAAGGCATCCCTATCTGTCAAGACTCAGGATGCCCCTTTATAAATATAAATGCCCGTACTATCAGGCTTATCGTTTGCCTGAATCCGTCCCTCTATTATTTTTCTTCACCATAAAGCAAACGGTTCAGCGCACTGAAAATTCCTCTTAAAGATGCTCTTGTCACACTGGAGCTGATTCCAACTCCATAAGTAGCCTTTCCCGTTTCTGCATCAAGCAGGTGGATATAAGATGCTGCCTGTGCCCCAGAACCTGCGGTTAATGCATGCTCGCTATAATCAAGAACACGGATATCAATATGAAGCGCCTCTTCCAATCCTCTCTGGACTGCATCAATTGGTCCGTTTCCTACTCCCTCAAAGGTCTTCTCTTCTCCATGATCTGTATAAGTCACCTTTGCCAATGTAGCAAATACGCCTGGCTCTGTTTCTGTATCTGTAATCTGGCACTTTCTGAAATGGATCGGTTCCTTTTTTTCCAGATAACAGTTCTTGAATTCTTCCAGAATCCGTTCCGGCGCAACCTCTCCCTGATGCTCGGAAATCTGCTGGATTACATCCGCAAACTCCTTATGCATTCCCTTGGGAAGACGGAATCCAAAGAAGGTATCCATGATAAATGCAACCCCTCCTTTGCCAGACTGGCTGTTAATACGCACAATCGGCTCGTATTCCCTTCCGATATCGCTTGGATCAATAGGAAGGTAGGGGACCTCCCACACATCGCTCTTTCTGTCCTTTAAAGCCTGAACACCCTTATTGATTGCATCCTGGTGGGAACCGGAAAATGCAGTAAACACGAGCTTGCCCGCATAGGGATGGCGCGGATCAATCGCCATCTTAGTACACCGTTCGTATACCTCTGCAATATTTTTAATATTATCAATGTTCAACTCAGGGTCAATTCCTTGAGAGAACATATTGTATGCAATATTCAGAATATCAATATTGCCTGTACGTTCGCCATTGCCAAAAAGCGTCCCTTCCACCCTGTCTGCTCCTGCTAAAAGGGCCAGCTCTGTAGCTGCAATACCAGTTCCTCTGTCATTGTGAGGATGGACGCTTAATATAATGCTGTCCCTGTTTTTAAAATGGCAGTTCATCCATTCAATCTGATCAGCATATACATTAGGTGTTGTCATCTCTACTGTAGCCGGCAGATTAATGATAAGCTTATTATCCCTTGTCGCTCCCCAGGTTTCCTGTACTGCTGTACATACATCAAGGGCAAAATCAAGCTCCGTACCAGTGAAGCTCTCTGGTGAATATTCCAGGATTACCTCTCCTTCATAATCCTTCATATATTTCTGCACCATCTTTGTGCCGTCAATGGCAATCTGTTTAATCTCCTCCCGGTTCATGTGGAATACCACATCACGTTGAAGGGTAGATGTAGAATTATAAATGTGGACAATCGCCCTTTTGATTCCCTGAATAGACTCAAAGGTACGTTTAATCAGGTGCTCCCTGCATTGGGTCAGAACCTGTACCACCACATCATCTGGGATCAGCTTCCTCTCCACGAGCTGTCTTAAAAAGTCAAATTCAATTTGAGAGGCTGCTGGAAACCCGATCTCTATCTCCTTAAAGCCCAGATCTACCAGCATTTTAAACATCTCAATTTTCTCTTCTACTACCATAGGTTCCACGAGGGCTTGATTGCCATCGCGCAGATCCACACTGCACCATACCGGCGCCTTTTTAATCTCCTTATCCGGCCACTGTCTTTCCGAATAATTTATGACTGGTACTCTTTTATACTTTTTATAATTTAACATAGTACTCTCCTCCATCTTCTCCACTGCTTTATACAGCAGCCCTTATCCCTATCCACAGCGATTTCAATCTAATCTTCTAACTGCATGAATATAAAAAGTCATACAGCAGTCCTCTCTCACCTTTGGAGTCGATAAATTACGCTGTGCCGGAACAGAATGAACATGGTAGGACTCACAGGTCTAACCCCATCTTTCATCATTCCTTTTTATCCGTTTTCTCCCCATTATAACATGGGGAAACAGGAAATACAATATAGCATGCCATAACCTTTTTTCATGCCTGCTATTCCATCATATTCTGGGATATTCAGATAAACGGTCGGAAAAAGGCAGGACATCTATTCATGGAATGCCCAAATTATTTTGTCACAGCACATGCCCTTTTGCTTTCATCACAGCAATTACTTGATCCACATAGGCTTCACAGGTCTTCTCATCTGAGGCCTCTACCATTACGCGGACAACCGGCTCTGTGCCTGACTGGCGCAAAAGGATTCTTCCATCCTTTCCCAGTCCTGCCGCTGCCTTTTCTACTTCTGCCTGCACATCTGCATCCGCCTGGGCTGCCTGCTTATCTTTCACACGTACATTTTTCAGTACCTGTGGATAAATGGTTACCTCGGAAGCTAAACGGGAAAGAGGCTGCTTCTTTTCCAGCATTACTTCCATCACTTTAAGGGAGGTAAGAATTCCATCTCCTGTAGAAGCATTTTTGCTGAAAATAATGTGGCCGGACTGTTCCCCTCCAAGGCAGTGTCCATATTGGGACATATTCTCATATACATACTTATCTCCTACTGCAGTCTTCTCATAAGCAATCCCCTCCTGGTCTAAAGCCTTATAAAGGCCGAAATTGGACATAACCGTAGTAACCACTGTATTGTTTACAAGGGTTCCCCGTTCCTTCATGTACTTTCCGCAGATATACATAATCAAGTCGCCATCTACCACATTGCCGTTCTCATCCACAGCCATACAGCGGTCTGCATCGCCGTCATAAGCAAAACCAATATCGTAGTTTCCCTTTTTCATAAAAGCCTGAAGATTTTCCATATGGGTGGAGCCGCATCCAGTATTAATATTAAGACCATCCGGATCACTGCATATAACATGGGTTTCTGCTCCCAGGGCATCAAACACATTCTTCGCAATTGCAGAAGCGCTGCCATTGGCGCAGTCCAAAGCCACCTTTTTATTTTTAAAGGAACGGGTGGCTATGGAAATCAAATATCCGATATACCGGTTTCTGCCTGCTGCAAAATCAATGGTACGTCCGATTTTATCCCTTTTAGCAAAGGGAATTTCCTCTGTCTCTCCGTCCAGATATGCTTCAATCTCTTCAATTACACTTTCTTCCAGCTTCTCTCCCCGCTCGTTGATTACTTTAATACCATTATCATAATATGGATTGTGGCTGGCCGAAATCATAATACCGCAGTGAAAGCCCTCTGTGCGCACAACATATGCAACGCTGGGCGTAGTCGTTACATGGAGGAGATATGCATCAGCTCCTGAAGCCGTGAGGCCCGCTACCAGTGAATATTCAAACATATAACTGCTTCTTCTTGTATCCTTGCCGATTACAATACGGCATTTTTCCTCTGGATGCTTTTTACTGTAATACCATCCCAGAAAACGCCCTGCCTTATAGGCATGCTCCACTGTCAAATCCTCATTGGCTTCTCCTCGGAAACCGTCTGTTCCAAAATACTTTCCCATAGCTGTCTCCCTGTCATTTTTTATTTAGAATATAAAACCCTGGACTTTGTCCACATCCTGTTCTTCCTTTGTGTTTAGATCTCCTCCATGTGCCAACCCTGCAATTTATCTATCGTTTTTTCCCTCACCAATTGCCTCTAAGTACCTCTTTAGAGCATCCTGCCACGATGGCATCCTCTCAAACCCGGCTTCTGTCAGCTTTTCTTTGCTCATACGGCTGTTGGCTGGCCTTGCCGCCTTTGCCGGAAAGCCGCTGCTGTCCACTGGTGTTACGGAAACCTCATCCATTCCTGCTGCCTTAAAAATCTCACAGGCAAATTCATACCAGCTGCAAAGACCCTCATTGGTAGCGTGATAACGGCCATATTTCTCTGTCTGGATCATATCAACAAGGAGTCGGGCCAAATCATAAGTATAGGTCGGGGATCCGATCTGATCATCTACCACCTTTACCGCTCCGTTTTCCCTGCCCAGCCGAAGCATGGTCTTAATAAAATTTTTTCCGTTTACACCAAATACCCAAGCAATACGGACTGTGAAAAATTTCTTCATCAGCTCTTCTACAGCCAGTTCTCCCTCATATTTTGTCTGCCCATACACATTCAAGGGATGGCGCTCATCATCTGGCTCCCAGGGACGAACTCCCTGGCCATCAAACACATAATCTGTACTGATATACATCAGCTTAATATCCAGGTCGTGGCAGACTTCGGCAATATTTCTAGTTCCGTCTCCATTGATGCGCCGGCAAAGCTCTTCGTTATCTTCTGCTGCATCTACTGCAGTATATGCAGCGCAATGGATAACTGCATCTGGTCCTGCTTCTGTAATTGCCCTTCTGCAAGCTTCTCTGTCTGTAATATCCATTTCTTCTATATCTACGCCGATTCCTGTCAGGCCTCTTTTTTCCAGTTCATTCATTACATCATGGCCCAACTGTCCTTTTACTCCTGTTACAAAAACTTTCATTATAATCTGTCTCCATACATCTTTTCAAAATAATTGTTGTATTCTCCACTAATAATATGCTCCCACCACTCCTTATTATCCAGATACCACTGGATCGTCTGAGCCATTCCTGTATCAAATACATACTGAGGCTTCCATCCAAGCTCTGTCTCAATCTTCGCTGGATCAATCGCATACCGCCGGTCATGACCTGGTCTATCAGTAACAAATCGAATCAGGCTTTCTGGTTTTTTCAATGTTTTCAAAATGGTCTTTACGACCTCCAGATTTGTTCTTTCATTGTGCCCGCCAATGTTATATACCTCTCCTACAGAGCCCTTTTGAAGAATCAGGTCAATCGCCTCGCAGTGGTCTGCCACATGGAGCCAATCCCTTACGTTCTCTCCTGTTCCATACACCGGCAGCTCCTCGTCTGCAAGGGCCCGGCTGATAATAAGAGGAATCAGCTTTTCCGGAAATTGATAAGGCCCATAGTTGTTCGAACACCGAGACACTGTCACCGGAACCCCAAAGGTTCTATAATAAGCCATTACAAAAAGATCGGCACCTGCTTTTGATGAAGAATACGGGCTGGACGTATGAAGAGGGGTATCTTCTGTAAAAAACAGATCGGGTCTGTCCAAAGGCAGGTCGCCATATACTTCATCGGTTGATACCTGATGGAAACGCTTGATCCCATATTCTTTGCAGGCATCCAACAGTGTGGTAGTTCCCATAACGTTCGTTCTTACAAAGCTTTCCGGATCTTTGATAGAACGATCCACGTGGCTCTCCGCTGCAAAATTTACGATCACATCTGGTTTTTCCTTTGCAAACAGGTCAAATATGAATTTCCTATCTGCAATATCGCCCTTTATAAAACGGTAATTTGGTACCTTCTCTACGCTCTTCAGATTTTCCAGATTCCCTGCATAGGTAAGCAGATCCAAATTAATGATTTCATGCTCTGGATATTTATTCACCATATGAATTACAAAATTAGAACCAATAAATCCGGCCCCGCCTGTTACGATTATCTTCATAGTCTGTTATCTCTCTTTCCGTTTATTTCTATCATTCTCAAGAATCAAAGATGCCAGCCAGAGAAAAGCGTCAAAAACTCCCCGGTCCAAAATCATAAAGCATTCCAGCGTCTCTTCTGTTTCACACACCTTTAAGCTCTGAGTCCTCCCATTTTATTTCCACGAACCATGGACCTGTTTGTATAGGAATTTGGCAAACGCCTCACAAGGCAATCCATCTGTTGTCTGCTGCGAGGTTATTGACTTCTGTTATTCTAGCAGCTTAACTGTGGAGTTTATCTACATATTTGCCATCCAGTACGTCCTTTAAGTATTTTCCATACTGATTCTTTTTCAGGATCTCATAGGTATCAAGAACCTGTTCTCTGGAAATCCATCCGTTCAGATATGCAATTTCCTCCAGGCAGGCAATCTTTCTGTGCTGATGACTCTCAATGGTTTTCACAAAATTGGTCGCTTCTACTAGAGATTCATGGGTTCCTGTATCAAGCCAAGTAAAGCCTTGTCCCAGAAGGGTTACATCCAACTCTCCCTTTTCCAGATAAATCCTATTTAAATCTGTAATTTCCAGTTCTCCTCTGGCAGAAGGCTTCAGATTCCTTGCATATTCCACTACTCTATTATCATAAAAATAAAGGCCTGTGACACAATAATTGGATTTGGGGCAAGCTGGCTTTTCCTCAATAGATACTGCCTTCCCTTCCCGGTCAAATTCCACGATTCCAAAGCGCTCCGGGTCCTCCACATAATAGCCGAAAACCGTTGCTCCTTTTTCCTTGGCAGCAGCTTTGCGAAGTCTTTTTTTCAACCCCTGTCCATGGAAAATATTATCTCCAAGAATCATAGCAACACGGTCACTTCCAATGAAATCTGCCCCAATCACAAATGCCTGAGCCAGTCCATCCGGACTTGGCTGAATTGCATAGCTTAAATTTACTCCAAACTGTATGCCATTTCCTAACAAAGCCTCAAATCTGGGAGTATCCTCTGGTGTTGAAATAATCAGAATATCCCGGATTCCCGCATTCATCAACACAGATAAAGGGTAGTAGATCATTGGTTTGTCATAGATGGGAAGAAGCTGTTTTGACGTAACCTTTGTCAAAGGATACAGTCTGGTGCCGGATCCGCCGGCTAAAATAATACCCTTCATGGTTCTTTCATACCTCCTTTTTCTATCAGTATGTCCTATTCTTTTCTTTTAACAGCCCGTTTTCGCTGCTCCCGCTGCTCTCTTGAGCAATTCAACCGATACCTCTAGCCAAAGCACAGGCAAAGCGTTTCCTTAAATTCATTTTTTATTCCTGATTCTAGCATTTCCACAGTTTTGATGCAAGCAGTATCATTTATGCAATCAGCATAATGTCTTTTATCCTTCGTCATTTAAGCGGCTCAGCTTCATCGCCTGGTCTGCGGCAATCAGGCTGTCAATGATTTCTTCAATATCTCCATTCATTATAGAATCAATTCTGTACAAGGTCAGTTTAATTCTATGCTCTGTTACTCTTCCTTGGGGAAAATTATAGGTGCGGATTTTTTCCGAGCGATCCCCTGTGCCAATCTGGCTGCGCCGTTCCTGGGCCTCCTGGCTTTGGCGCTTTTCCAGCTCTATATCATACAGCTTGGAACGAAGCAGGCGAAATGCCTTCTCCTTATTCTGAAGCTGAGACTTTTCTGTCTGGCTGTAAATAACGATTCCCGTAGGAATGTGAGTCAGCCGCACAGCAGAGTCCGTCGTATTAACACATTGTCCGCCATTTCCTGAAGCCCTCATAACATCAATTCTAATGTCCTTATCATCAATAACAACATCTACGTCTTCTGCTTCTGGCATAACAGCTACAGTTGCTGTGGAGGTATGGATGCGCCCTCCGGACTCTGTTTCCGGCACACGCTGGACACGGTGGACGCCGCTTTCATATTTCAGCTTAGAATAAGCTCCCTGTCCATTGACCATAAATACAACTTCCTTAAATCCACCAATTCCACTTTCGCTTACATTGATTAGCTCTGTCTTCCAACGGTGGCTGTCCGCATAATTTACATACATGCGGTAAAGCTCAGAGGCAAAAAGGGCCGCTTCTTCTCCGCCTGCTCCGGCACGGATTTCCATGATAATATTCTTTCCATCATTGGGATCCTTTGGAAGAAGAAGGATTTTAAGCTGCTGCTCCAGCTCTCCTGTCTTTTTCCTGGCTTCTGAAAGCTCTTCTTTGGCGAGCTCTCGCATCTCCTCATCTGACTCTTCTTCTAAAAGGGCCAGGCTGTCTTCTATATCCTGTTTTGCTTTCTTATATTCCTTATAAGCCTCTACAATCGGAGCTAAATCCGACTGTTCCTTCATCAATTTACGGAATCTCCTTTGATCCTCTGCAACAGAGGGATTATTTAACTCCAGCATAAGCTCTTCATAATGTATCAACATATCGTCTAATCTATCAAACATGGTAACCTCCTGATTATCATAACTATACAGGTCCAAAGTACTCCTTATATCACAGCCTTCTCCCGTAAATAACCCTGTCCAGCCCCGCTCCGTCTTTTGCTGCCTCTATATCTGTAAAGCCATTTTCCTCCAACAGCCCAGCAACTGCATTTCCCTGGTCATATCCAATTTCCAAAAAAATTTTACCGTTTTCTGCAAGATATTCCCTTCCCCCCTCTGCCAGACGACGGTAAAAATGTAAGCCATCCTCATTTCCATCTAAAGCCAGTCTGGGTTCATACTCTTTTACTTCCGGCTCTAATCCTTCTATAACGCCAGTTGCAATATAGGGCGGATTTGACACAATAATATCATATTTGAAAGCCTTGTCCAGATTTTGGAACAAGTCACTCTCTATCCACGTAAATTCTCCCTCCAGAATGTTTTTCTCTCTGTCTGCATACCAGTGGCTCTCCGCTTTCCACGGACTATCTGATATTTTCCTATGTGCTGCTGTCACGGCCTTATGAGAAAAGCCATCTCTGATACATTTTCTTCCATTTTTGTATGCAGTCCTTAAAGCTGGAAGGGAAACGTCCACTGCTGTTACGTTCCTAAATCCTCCGAGAACAAATAAGCTAATGCCAATACAGCCAGAGCCAGTGCACATATCTAAAAGTCTAAGAGCTTTTCTTTCTTTTTTCTCAGGGCAGCGAGAAATCACCCATTCTGCCAGTGTCTCCGTATCTTGTCTAGGAATCAGCACATCTTCATTTACCTCGAATTCCAATCCCATGAACTCCTGTTTTCCTGTCAGATATTGAAGAGGAATCCTTTTCACCCTTTTTTCAATCCATTCCAGGTAACAGGCCACGTCCTTGATAACCTTGCTGTCATCTGATTTCAGATTATCATTTCTCTGGACAAGAAAATGGGCCATATCCATATCAAATGCCTCCAAAAGCAGGTATTTGGCATCTAAATCACACTCCCTGATCCCTGCTCTCTGAAGCTGCTTTCTCCCATCCTCCCATAGTTGCTGCAATGTCACGGCCTTTATTCCTTTCCTCTGTACTTACTGTGAAAGTACATGAATCCTACCCTTGAATATTTCCCGAAAAATTTTCAGCCAGGTAAATCCTCCAGTCAAATACAGCCTCTACTGCTGCAATTGCCACCTCAATCATGGAATCATCCGGCTCCAAAGTGGTAAGGCCTTGCATCCACAGTCCCGGTTTGCTCAATATATTTACAATCAATGAATCATTTCTTCCAGCCAGCCTTAAAAACTCATAAGATACGCCTGCAATCACCGGAATCAGCACAACTCTGCTCAAAATCCGCATGGCTACAGTATCTGTACGGATAACCATAAAAAACAAGATGCTGATGAGCATAACAATTAGCAGAAAACTGGTGCCGCAGCGCTTATGCTCCTTAGAACTTTTTCTCACATTTTCCACATTTAATTCCAAGCCATTTTCAATACAGTTAATACATTTGTGCTCTGCTCCATGATACATAAATGTCCTTTTAATATCCTCCATCATAGATACAGCCTTAATATATATGATAAAAATAGCCAGACGTATCATTCCCTCTAAAAATGCAATCCCTGTATCTGAAACAATAAAACGGCGAAATATACTTGCAATCAGAAGGGGAAGAACCATAAAAATACCAATAGCCAAAAGAAAGGAAAAGGCCATTACTACAGCCATAAGGACTTTTTCCATCTTTTCTCCAAATATTTTGTTTAAAAATGCTTCAAACTTTCCAGGCTCCTCTTCCTCATCCTCAAAAAAGCTTGCTGAAAATGTCAGGGTTTTCATTCCCAGAATCATCGAATCTACAAAACTGAAAACTCCTCTGACAAATGGCAGAGAAAACAGCTTAAATTTTTCAGAAAGGCTTACATAAGTGCCTTTCTGCACCTCTATCTCCCCGTCTGGCTTCCTAACAGCAGTTGCATAACTTTGGCCATTTTTCATCATAATTCCTTCGATGACAGCCTGTCCTCCGATACCTGAATATTTCATCCATTCACCTCTTCTATGATATTTTTTATATCATATAGTATAATAAAAAACAAAGGTTGAGCCTCTAGTGTTGCCACTAAATCCCAACCTTTTCCTAACTCATACTTCCTATTTAGCAGTATTAACACCATACTTACGATTGAATTTATCAATACGTCCACGAGCAGCTGCTGTTTTCTGCTGTCCTGTATAGAATGAATGGCACTTGGAACAAACTTCTACGTGGATGTCCTTCTTGGTAGAACCTGTTACGAACTCATTGCCACAGTTGCATACTACTTTTGCCTGATAATAATTTGGATGGATTCCTTCCTTCATAATATTCACCTCTTCACTTAGATTTGCGGTTTCCGACCGCGTGTACCTGTGTACCCTACTGCGTTAATTCATCTCTCGCCATAAATCAATTCATAGCTCATTTGCAGCATCATATATCTCATAAAGACAACTGTTATAGTATATCATACTCTTAAAGGCAGCGCAAGTAATTTTCTTTCAAAAAAACACAGAAATCACGGATTGCAGCTGCCCAGTCCTGTCAGAAAAATCGCATTTTTTTCGCCATTTCCAGAAACTCTTTGTTGCTACGTGTACGGGCAAACAGATCCAGAATTTTTTCTACCGATTCATCTGATTTCATAGAATTCGTCGCTTTATGCACAATATCTACTGCTTCCGCCTCCTCCTTTGTAAGCAGCAGATCATCTCGCCTTGTTCCTGACTTCAATATATCGATTGCTGGGAAAATCCTTCTTTCAGAAAGTTTACGGTCAAGAACTAGTTCCATATTTCCTGTTCCCTTAAATTCTTCATAAATAACATCATCCATGCGGCTCCCTGTTTCCACAAGAGCAGTTGCCAGGATCGTAAGACTCCCTCCCTCTCTCATGTTACGGGCCGCACCAAAAAAACGTTTTGGCATATGCAGAGCAGCTGGATCAAGACCGCCAGAAAGAGTTCTTCCACTTGGGGGAACTACTAGGTTATATGCCCTTGCTAGTCTTGTCATACTGTCCAGAAGGATTATAACATCCCTTCCATGCTCCACAAGGCGCTTAGCCCTTTCAATCACCATTTCTGATACCCTTTTATGGCGATCAGGAAGCTCGTCAAAGGTAGAGTAGATTACTTCCACATTAGGCCCTGCAATCGCTTCCTTAATATCCGTAACCTCCTCTGGCCTTTCATCTATCAAGAGAATAATCAAGTGCATATCCTGGTGGTTCGTTGTAATTGCCTTTGCCACCTGCTTTAACAGTGTGGTTTTACCTGCCTTAGGCGGAGAAACAATCATACCCCTTTGCCCCTTTCCTATAGGGGACAATAAGTCCATGACTCTCATAGCAATTGTATTGCGTCCTCCGATCATTTCCATGTGGAGCCTTTCATCAGGAAAAATCGGTGTTAGATCTTCAAAATTTGGTCTCTTTTCAGCTATATATGCTGGATACCCATTAATTGTCTTGATATATAAGAGTGCTGCAAATTTTTCCGCTGCACTTTTCACTCTTCTGCTTCCCCGGACTATATCACCGGTTTTCATATTAAAACGCCGGATTTGAGACGGTGCTACATAAACATCATTTTCCCCAGGCAGAAAATTTTCACACCGGATAAAACCGAATCCATCTGGCATAACCTCCAGAATTCCTTCCGCATCAATTCCGCTGTCCAGCTCCTGCAGATCAGGGCTGAGAGACACTCCCTGTTCTTCCTTTCCTCTATTATCCTTTATTCCATCATCATGAGCCTTTTCATGCCGTCGCCTTTCCTCCGGCTTTTTCTCCTCCTGCCTTTTGTTTTCTGCTTTACGTTCTTCACTCTTTTTTTCTTCCTGTTTTCGTTCTTCCGTTGTTTTCTCTTCTGTCATTTTTTTTTCTGTAAATCCACTTTCCTCTTGTTTTTCTGCTTCTGTACAAAGCAATTCTATTAATTCTGCCTTTCGAAGTCCACTTGCTCCCTTTAGCCCCTGGGCCTTTGCCAGCTCTCTTAACTGTGTCAACGGCAGTGTTTCCAATTTTTCACGCATGTCTGTTCTCCTTCAAATTTTAGAGCGCCTGGGAATTATTGATGATAAATATTAAGAAATTTAAGATTGCCGGCGGTATGCTGCCGCCGGCCTGCTTGCATATTATCATTATATACTGTATTTTAGAAATTGAAAAGGCATTTTTTTATTTGTAAATATTCTGATTTTCTCTCCTTTTTTCCCTATTTCGACAGGGTTTGATAATACGCACATTCCAACTTACGATAATTTCCAATATTGGAAGTATAATGGCCTCGTAATGCAATTAGGAATTTCAGAAAAAGTATTTCAAAAACAAAA
>JBCLQJ010000009.1:0-152842 GCA_041223545.1 Lachnospiraceae bacterium 62-35
GGTGCTCTGCTGACTCTCTCGCAGCGGCGTGTTATATATTACCACGCTTCCTTTGCTTTGTCAACTGCTTTTTTTGAACTTTTTTAATTCTTTTTTTCAAGTTCTGCTCTTTATTTATAAAACTCTTGCAGCGCGAATATTATAATATCAAACCTTTTTACAAAAGTCAACCATTTTTTTCATTTTTTTCTAAAATTCAACCAGCTTTATTATTTATACGTTTTTCCTCAGTAATAAAGAGGGATACCACGCCTTAACTGCTATCTCTTAACGGCTGGCAGAACAATGGAATATGGTCTGTCTAGGTATATAGATCTATCAATCATAGGCTAACAAGCTATGAAACATATGATTTAATTTTGAAACAATGCAAAAGCCTTTATCAAAGATAGCAGCACAAATCAGCACAAATATGTGGTGCAGAATTGGAATACATATTTTTAAGAAGATATATTTCGAAAAACACTATATTGATATCATAATTTGTTTGGCTGCATATCTTCTGGAATTATAATATTTTTTAATAGAAATTCGATTATTCCTCCATGTTTCCATCCAATGTAAACCAAAATTCCACGCCATCTTCTATATTTCTAACTCCATATTCCTTATTATGGGAATCCATAATTGCCTTTACGATAGAAAGGCCAATACCGCTGCCGCCATATTCTCTCGTCCTAGCTTTATCTACTTTATAAAACTTTGTCCACAGCTTAGGTATATCTTCTTCTGGAATTGGATTCCCTGTGTTATAGATAGACACTTTTACATCATCTTCCTGCCTCTTAACTGTTATTCTAATTTTCTTCTTTCCCTCTGTTTCAGCAAAATCCCTTGTATCCTTTCCAGTGAATATGGGTTCCAGATGGTTCAAGGCATTGCTCAAATAATTTGTTACAACCTCCTCTATTTTAAATTCATCTGCCCACACAAATACTGGCCCATCTGCTGCAAACTCCACTTCTACCTCCTTTTGCTGAATAAGAATGTCAGCAGAAGCCAAGATTCCATTAATCAGGGCTATAATATCAAAGCATTCCATTACTGGTGTATTATCCCCAAATTCCAGCGCTGTGAGGTCCAGAAGCTGGCGAACCATTTTATTCATCTTATTGGCTTCATCCACAATAACACCACAGTAATAATCTCTGCTTTCCTTTTCTTCACACATCCCTTCACTCAGCCCTTCTGCATACCCTTGAATCAAGGCTATAGGCGTCTTTAGCTCATGAGATACATTTGAAATAAATTCTTTCCTCATTTCATCAATTTGAATTTTCTTTTTTATATCCTTTTGAAGTTCATTGTTGGCAGACTTTAGCTCTCCAATCGTCTCCTTCAGCTTTTCCGATAAACGGTTCATACTATGGCCAAGAATGCCTATTTCATCTTCTTCCCTCCCTGTATATTTTGCTTCAAAATCCAGGTTAGACATTTGAACCGATAATTTTGCTAATCCCATAATCGGTGAGGTAATCCTCTGTGTAATCAGATAAATGATACCTGCACTGATAACGATGGCAATCAATCCTACTGTCCCTAGAAAGCGGTTGGACAGCCTTACGCTATCCCATATACTTGCAAGAGGCGTGGACATAATGAATAAAGTCTTATTATCTGAAAAATATCCTACTGATTCTAGATAAGAAGTGTCTGTGCGTGGATTATAATACCTCCTCATTTCATAAGTGTCTTCCTTTAGCAAAATCTCTATAGGAAAGTTTCCGTAATCATCCATGATATATCTTTTTATTTTCTCCACCAGATATTCCTTATCACGGGCAGAGGAAATAATCACATTTCCACTGAGGCTGTCTACCAGAACAACCGTAACATTATACTTCTCACCAAATTCTCTCAGAATAACGGAAAGTCCATCTGCATCCTCATTTTCTGTATAAGGCTCCAGCTCAGACATCCAGAGTTCTCCCAGTACATTATCAATTTTTGTATATGCCATTTTCAAATTTTTTAATTTATCATTAATATAGAACGCCTCCAACAACCAGTTATTAACTCCCCAGATTGCAAGAAGGATCAATACCATCAGGCCTCCAAATACGATTACAAGCCTTGTTCTGATGGAATGTCTCATTCACTCACCTCAAATTTATAACCCATACCCCAGATTGTCTTAATATAGTCTCCCTTTTTTCCCAGCTTGCTGCGAAGCTTTTTCACATGAGTATCAATGGTTCTAGCATCACCGAAATAATCATAGTTCCATACATTATTCAATATTTTTTCCCTGGAAAGAGCAATTCCTTGATTATCCATAAAATAACTGAGGAGTTCAAATTCCTTATAGCTTAATTCGATCCGTTCCCCGTCGATTGTAACCTGATGGGCCTCCTTATCCACTAGGATTCCTCCCATTTGAACCGTACCGCCGGAAATGATATTGCTTCTGCGCAGGATCGCCTCTACTCTGGCAACCAGTATTTTAGGACTGAAAGGTTTGGAAATATACTCATCTACACCAAGATTAAAGCCCTGAAGCTCATCTCTCTCCTCGCTTTTTGCTGTCAGCATGATGATCGGCACCTGAGAATATTTTCTGATTGTCTTGCATACCTCCCACCCATCCATCTTAGGCATCATAACATCCAGAAGCACTAGAGAAATGTCCTTCTGACCGAAAAACAGTTCTACTGCCTCTTCTCCATCTCCAGCTTCAATCACAACATAACCCTTTATCATCAAAAAGTCCTTAACCAGCTTTCGCATTCTGGCCTCATCATCTACAACAAGTACCTTTAATGGTTCCATCTCCAACTTCCTCCTTTATGCCCTTCCTGCCCATGTGGCTTTGCCCTAACATGAAGCTTAATTGGTATTCTATCAGATAATGTTTTCAAATTCTATAAAGTTCACAGATTTTTCATTGATAGAATGAATTATTCCCTACAGACTTTATTTTTTCCAAAAAATGCCGATATAACTATAAGAAACGATTTATCTTTCAAGATAAAAATAGTAAAGGAGGATTATTATGAGCTTCAATTACGATGTAGCTGTACGGCAGTATCAGAATAATGTTCAGCCGGCCCAGACATCATCTGTCTCCAAAGCTGCTTCTGACAGCAGCCAGGCCCCGGAGGCCTCTAAGACTGCTCCGGATGTAGATAAAGCAGAATTCAGCCAGGATACCAATATCACCAAGATGAGCAATTCTGATCGTGCTGCTTTGGTACAAAGCTTAAAGGATGATTTGAACAATCAAATGAGCCGTTTTACCAACATGATGGTTCAGACATTCCAAAAGCAGGGGCTTCTTTCTTCTTCAGCAAACAGCGGCGATTTCTGGAAGATGATGGCCAGCGGCAACTTTACAGTAGATGCTAAGACCAAGGAAGATGCACAGGCTGCAATTTCTGAGGACGGCTTCTGGGGTGTAAAGCAGACATCTCAGAGAATCTTTGATTTTGCCCAGGCATTAGCTGGAGATGATGTTGAGATGATGGAAAAGATGCAGAAAGCAGTGGAAAAGGGCTTCCAGCAGGCAGAATCTGCTTGGGGCGGTTCCCTTCCGTCTATCTGTGGAGATACCCATTCTGCTGTTAATAAGCTTTTTGATGACTATTATGCACAAAGAAAAGCAAGCTGAGACAAAATTAATTTTTTAAAGGGGCTGTCAGGAAATATTAAATTTTAATTTTATCAGGCCCTAGTAAAAAGATCCCTGCTGAAATCAATAATATGTGGATATTTGATTTTCAGCGGGGATATTTTTATCATAAAATGAAAAGTAGATACCATGTGCAAAAATCCTCTAAAAGTTTATAAGGAAAAATTAGGAGAAAATACTGAAATGGGGAGAAAAAGTTATGGCAATGATAACATGTCCTAATTGTGGGGATCAATATCGGATAGGGCAAAAAAGTGCGTACATTGCGGAGCAGTACTGATAGAAGAAGAGCATACTGTTTGGAATGTGGAACAGCACTGGAAAAAGATGCTGAAATATGTCCAAAGTGCGGCTGTCCAGTTGAAAACAGAACGGCTGCTGAAACAATACCGCAGCAGGTAGAAGAACCGGAGGACTGAGAGAATCGTTATGTATAAATAAAGAGAACAAAAAACTGGCTGTCGCAAAACAATTAATTTATACAGCATATACTAAGAATGTCATGATTTTCATGCTATATCCTGTATAAATTAATTGTTTTGCAACAGCCCTGTTTATATGTCACATTCCTGTTTTCCTATATCTGTCCCCCAGTTCCTGCCAGGGCAGAGATTTCAAAATAAGCCAGCACTATAATCCCCAGTACAATCCGGTAATACCCGAAAAACCGGAAATCATTGTTCTTAATATATCCCATCATAAATTTAATTGAATACACTGACACAATAAAAGCTGCCAAACAGCCAAACAACAGATAGAAGACCTGCGGGCCTGTAAAGCTTAAACCTTCTTTCAAATAACCAACCACTTTCAAGAGGCTTGCTCCACATATTACAGGCATCCCTAAGAAAAAAGAAAATTCTGCCGCTGCCCCTCTGGAACAGCCAAGAAGCATGGCTCCCAGGATGGTAGCGCCGGAACGAGAGGTTCCAGGAATCATAGCCAGAACCTGGAAAAGCCCTATATAAAAGGCCGTCTGGAAGGAAATCTGCCCCACCCGTTCTATGGCAAAGACACGGCCCTCATTTCTTTTTTCCAGGACAAGAAATAATACACCATATAAAATCAAGGTGGCTGCTGTCACATATACATTATCCATCAGCACCTTATCAATCCAGTCATTTAAGGCAAGGCCGAATACTACGGCCGGAAGGCAGCCAATTATAATTTTAATCCAAAGCCGGATGATTGCCAGCTTCATTTTTACCTCATAGGCTCCAATGTGAAATGAGATACATTTTTGTCCGTCTTTTTTTCTTCTTCCCACAAAGGGATTTAGTTTGGAAAAATACATGACCGCTACAGCTAATATAGCTCCAAACTGTATCACCACCTTAAACAGATTTACATATTCCTTAGGCTGTTCAAACTGGATAATATGATCTACCAGTATCAAATGACCTGTGCTGCTGACAGGAAGCCACTCGGTAAATCCTTCTACAATTCCCAGCACCAACACCTTCAATATCTCTATCATATCCATCTGTACCTATCCCCCCTCTCTGCTACCTGTTTTCTATCTGCCAGTCAATTGGAGTCAATTGGTTTTTTTCAAGATACTCATTGGTCCGGCTAAAGGGTCTGCTTCCGAAAAATCCCCGGCCTGCGGAAAATGGGCTTGGATGGGGAGCTTCCAAAATCAGATGCTTGGGATTGGTGAGCATGACCTTCTTGCTTCTTGCCGGGGTTCCCCACAGAATAAATACCATAGGCCTATCCTGCTCATTCAAAATCCTTATTGCAGCGTCTGTAAATTCTTCCCAGCCGATTCCCCTATGGGAGTTCGCCTGATGGGCGCGAACAGTAAGAACTGTGTTTAAAAGCATGACTCCCTGATCCGCCCATTTTTTCAAATATCCGTTATTTGGAATATAACACCCCAGATCATCGTGAAGCTCCTGGTAGATATTCACCAGAGAGGGCGGTATTTCTACAGTAGGTTTTACGGAAAAGCACAAGCCATGAGCCTGCCCTACATTATGGTAAGGGTCCTGCCCAAGGATTACCACTTTTACCTGGGACAAGGGTGTAAATGCAAATGCGTTAAATATATCGTCCGATTCGGGAAAAATCCTTCTCGTTTCGTATTCATGTTTTACTGTATCATACAGCTTTTTGTAATAGGGCTTTTTAAATTCACCTTTTAAGGGTTCCAGCCAGTCATTATCAATCTGTGCCATGATTTTGTTCTCCTGCTTTTCTTGTCATTTTTTACTGCTGCTGCACCCTAAAAGTCTAAAGGCGCACAGAAATCCCCTGTTTTTTTAAATACCTTTTTAAGTCCCATATTTCCAGTTCCTTATAATGAAATAAAGAGGCGGCCAGTACTGCATCTGTCTTTCCTTTTGTCAGGGCATCATAAAAATGTTCTTTGGTTCCAGCTCCTCCGGAAGCAATTACTGGCACTGATACATGTTCTGCAATTATAGCATTCAATTCATTGTCATAACCTGCCTTTGTTCCATCACAGTCCATACTAGTAAGAAGAATTTCTCCAGCTCCCAGTGCATCTGCCTTCATTGCCCATTCCACTGCATCCATTCCAGTATTCAGGCGGCCGCCGTTTTTATATACGTTCCATCCACTGCCGCCCTCCCTGCGCCTTGCATCAATCGCCACTACCACACATTGCCTCCCGAATTTATCCGCTGCCTCGCTAATAAGAGCGGGGCGGCTGATTGCTGCCGAATTGATAGAAATCTTATCCGCTCCCTCCCTGAGGAGCAGACGAAAATCCTCTACTGTACGGATTCCTCCTCCTACAGTGAAGGGAATAAATACTTGCTCTGCCACCTTCCGCACCATATCCACAACGGTACTTCTGGCATCAGAAGAAGCAGTAATATCCAAAAAAACCAATTCATCAGCTCCAGCCTCATCATAAGCCTTTGCAATTTCCACTGGATCCCCTGCATCTTTTAAATTGACAAAGTTCACTCCCTTGACTACCCGGCCGTCTTTCACATCCAGACACGGTATAATCCTTTTTGTAAACATGAATGCCCTCCTATGTAAGCTCAATGAAATTTTTCAGTATTCTCAATCCTGTTTTTCCACTCTTTTCCGGATGGAACTGACAGGCAAACACATTGTCTTTTTCCACAGCAGCATGAATATGAGTCCCATATTCAGTAGAAGCTGCTACTATGGATTCATCTTCTGCCTTCAGATAATAAGAGTGGACAAAATACACATAGGAACCTTGCTCAATTCCCTGAAAAAGACGCCCCCTGTTTCCTCCTAAAATAGGATTTTGGGCTGCAATATCCAGGGAATTCCAACCCATATGAGGAATTTTTAATCCTGGACAATGTGGTATTTTTAAAATCCTTCCAGGAAAAAGGGAAAGTCCCTGAACTCCTGGCTGCTCTTCGCTGCTTTCAAACATAAGCTGAAGGCCCAGACAGATCCCCATCAAGGGGAGTCCTTGTTCCACCACCTCATGGATCACTGGTATGAGGCCATATTGACCTAGCTTTTCCATTGCATCTCCAAATGCCCCTACTCCTGGAAGAATTACCTTATCTGCCTCAAGGATTTCTTTTCTGTTTCTAGTAATCTTCGGAGTCTCCCCCAGAGCCTTTAGGGCTTTTTCTACACTTTTTAAATTGCCGGCATCATAGTCTATCAACGCAATCATGCTCTTCACCTGCCTGTTCTTTTCTTCTGTCTTAAAGACTCCATCCTTATGACAGAATATCTTACCATAATATGAAGTTAGGGTCAAAAGATATTTTTATCCCTAGTATCATAATATAGGAGAATTCTTAATGTATTCTACGGAGTTGCCTGGAATTCCCCTGCCCTTCTCTTTGATTTCTTTTGAAAGCTGATAGAAACTCTCATGGACCCGGCACATACGAGCCTTCTCATTGCAGAACACCAGTTTTTCAAAAGGCCAGCGGATCAATCCAGGAAACGAAAATCCTACTCCCAGCTCCAGCACCGTAACATCTCTGTTCAGCGTTCCAGCCAGCCATTTTCTATAGGCCAGCCATTGGGGCAGATACCCCTCTTCTATGTACTTCTCTGCCTTTACTGTATTGGGAATCAGAGGAGCCCCACAATGAGGACAGATTCCTTCTGGAATTTCACCCTCCTCCCAGATATCCTTTGTACAGCTTCTTTTGCATTGGAACCAATGGATGTTGCCGCAAGGAGCTGTAATTCTATCTGCTTTCAATCGGCTTTGGAAAATAATTCCATCCATATTAGTGGTGATAATAAAGTAGTCCTTTCCCTCCAAAAGATCGGCCAGGGCCTCATAAGCTTTTCCCATATCTGGTCGTTTTTCTCCGTCCCACTCCTCTCCCAGGCCGACCAATACCTTTGGGATCCATTTCACCTGTATCTTTGCCAGCAGTTCTTCCCCTAAAGGGCAGCTCTTCTCCTCTCCCTGTGGCAAGACGGCAGAATTTTCCTTCATCTCTTTTTTGTTCCTTTCCTCATATGCAGTTTCATCCGCTATATAACTTTGTTTATCTCTCCTCTACCACCTGGAAAATAAAAAATTTAAGGTAATAGGACTCATCTGCGGCCCATAGAATCGGATGATCCGCCGCCTGGGTTCTATACTCTACCTGACGAAGCCTTTTGTGGCTTCCAGCAGCTGCCTCTCGAAGCGTCTTTTTAAAAAGCTCTGGGTCCATAAAATGAGAGCAGGAGCAAGTGGCAAAATACCCTCCATCCCTTACCAGCCTCATCCCTCTCAGATTGATTTCCCGGTAGCCTTTCACCGCATTTTTTATTGATGCCCTAGATTTACTAAATGCCGGGGGATCCAGAATTACCACATCATACCTTTCCCCTTCTGCCTCCAGCTTTGGAAGGAGATCAAAAACATCATCACAAACAAACGATACCCTTTTAGAAAGGCCGTTTAATTCTGCATTTTCTCTGGCCTGGCTGACTGCCAGTTCAGAGGCATCTATTCCCAAAACCGACTCTGCCCCTGCAATTCCTGCATTCAATGCAAAGGACCCTGTATGGGTAAAGCAGTCCAGAACCTTTTTACCCTTACATAGGCGTTGGATTGCTAAGCGGTTATATTTCTGATCTAAAAAGAAACCTGTCTTTTGTCCATCCTGCACATCTACCATATATTTCACGCCGTTTTCCGTTATCTCTATTTTTGTATCAAAGGGCTCTCCGATAAATCCTTTGAAACGTTCCATTCCCTCCTGAAGGCGTACCCTGGCATCGCTCCTTTCGTAAATACCCCTGATATGGATTCCATCCTCTGCCAGCACTTTTTTCAACTGATTCAAGATTATCATCTTCCATCTGTCAATCCCTAAGGCCAGGGACTCTACAACAAGCACATCTGAAAATTTGTCAATCACAATTCCAGGAAGAAAGTCAGCTTCTCCAAAAATCAGACGGCAGCTGGAGGTATCTCCCACCATTTTTCGATATTCCCAGGCATTTCTTACCCGCATTTCAATGAAGGTTTCATCAACCACTGTCTCCTTTTTTCTGGACATCATGCGAACTGTAATCTTGGAATTAGTGTTAATAAAGCCATGTCCTAGGCAGTATCCGTCAAAATCCTCTACAAATACCATATCCCCATTTTGGAAATCTCCACTTATACTGTCAATCTCATTGTCGTATATCCACATTCCTCCAGCCTTTAATGTCCTTGCTTTTCCTTTTTTCACCCGTACGATTGTAGCTTCCATTTTTCTCCTTCTATCTGCTATGAGCGTTCCTCATACTCCTGACAGCATAATTCTTGTAACAGCTTTATAGATCTAGCCGCTTCCTCCTCTACAGAACCAGCAAATGCTTCTATGCTGATCACTCCATCGTATCCCAGAGAGCCCAGCTTCCTAATAAATTTCCGATATTGCTCCTTATATTCTGGGCAGAGACCCAAGCGCCGGATGCCCTTCAGCTGGGCCATGTGGACGTGGCTGATCAAAGCCGGAGCCTGTTCCAAGTCTCTGAGAGACTCACGGTTTATCTCTATATGGAATAAATCACAGACCAGTTTTACATTAGGCAGATCTACACGCTTTACCAACTCTATGCCATGATTCCACGTCAATCCGTAATTTCCTTCTGTAGGATTTAAGTGTTCCCAGAAAACCGTAATTCCACAAGACGCTGCTTCTTCTCCGAAAATCCGAAGAAATTCTTCTGCCTGTCTATCAGCAATGCCTACATCATATCCATAGGGAAGCCTTCTGGATGCTGGGGAGCCAATCCCGATCCCCCTGATTCCCAATTTTTCTCCTACAGCGCAAAGCCTTTTTGCATACTCTCTGGAAATCTTACGGTCATATCCTTCTCCAACAATCGGGATATTCCCTGGAACTGCTGAATTAAATCCACAGCATTTTACTTTTCCATTTCGGAATACTTCTGCCATTTCATCCAATCTTGCCTTATCATACTCCACTACCTCCCGGCCTGCCAGTTCGATATAATCATATCCCAGCTTCTCTAAAAGAAGATAATGATCAAATGTCGTACAATATCCAAATTCCATTTCTGCACCTCTTTCTACGATTTTCTCTTTCTGTCATTGCTGTAAAAGCCTCAAATTCTCGCGGTAAGACTGCGCACTCGCTGCGCTGTCCCTTGCCCCTTTTGCATTCTATATGTATCTGCCGAAGGCTTACAGGAAACACCCTTTCATCCATGGAAGTGCGCTAATCCTTCCCGTGAAGATTTACTATAAAACTCCCGGTAGCAGCCGTATCACTTTATTCTGCCAGCCATGCAGCTGATATTTCTACAATACACTAACCATTTCCTATCGAAAGCTAGTATAAACCCTGCCATTTTGGAGGCCTCCCCGATACTGAGCCATTTCGCTGACAGTTACCAGCTGAAAGCCCCTCCTGTGCAGCTCTGGTATTACTTGAAGCATGGCATTGGCCGTAGCTGGGTATAATTCATGCATTAAAATAACATCCCCATCTCTAACGCTATTAAGGATCCGATTTACGGTCTGCTGGGTATTTCTGGTCTTCCAATCCATCGTATCCAGGCTCCAAAGGACAATCGGCTCCTGTACTGCTGCAAGAACTAAAGAATTTTTATTGCCTCCAGGCAGCCTGACCGTACTTGGCCTGATGCCACAGGCCTCCTGTATGGCAGCTGCTCCCATATCAATCTGTGCCCGAATCTGTGCTGCACTGCCCAGCCTGTCTAAAAGCTTGTGCTCATAAGTGTGATTACCAATCTCATGTCCCTCTGCTGCCATCCTCTGCATCTCTGCACGATAAGTGCTGCAGCGGCTTCCTACCACATAAAAAGTTGCCTTTCCCCCATATTGAGCCAGACAGTTCATAATCTGATTTCCTACTGGCGCATAGGGTCCATCATCAAAGGTAAGGGCGACCATAGGCTTTGATGGATCAACCCAGCGGCGGCCTAAGGCAGAACCCCCTTCAGATTGGGAGGCGGATTCCTGCGCTTTTGCTGGCACCATATTTTCCTGGTTTCCCGCCTCTTCTCTCCTTTCCTCACCAGCGCTCTCTTGGCCTCCTGTTTCTTCTGCCCCTTCTTCCCCAGTATTTTCCTGTTCTTCTGCTTCTTTCCTTTCCTCCTCGGCACCTTCCTGATTTCTTACCTTCTCTTCTTCCTGGTTGGAAGCATTTTCTTCTATCTCTATTTCTCCTTCCTGTCCAGTATCTCCATAACCTTCCCCAGAATTCATACTTTCATTGCTGCTAGGACCCAGATCCTCTTCTGTACCTGGCGGTTCTGCTTCCCTTCCATTTTCATCCAGCCACCGCGCCACACCAGGCCCCTTGTCCAAATCTACCCATCCTCCTGCTTCTATGCTGCCTTCTTCTGCCCATACAACTGCCACAGGATTTAGGCATAATGCTGCTGTAAGCAATATCATAAATAACCGCTTCATTGTCAACCACCTGCCTATTAAAAATCAAAAGTTTCCGGATCAAAGCTGGTGCGCTTTCCCTGGTTCATTCCATCGAGAAGCTCCATATCTTCCTCTTCCAGAATAAAATCAAAAATTCCGGCATTTTCAATAATCCGATTCTGATGAACCGATTTTGGAATCACCACATATCCGCTTTGGATATCCCACCGCAGAATGATCTGTGCTGGCGTTTTTCCATATTTATCCGCTAAAGCGGTTATTTCTGGTAAATCTATCTTTCCTCTCATCAGAGGAGCCCAGGCTTCCATAGCGATGTTTCTTGCGGTACACCAGTCCTTTAGCCCCTTTTCATTTAATAGGGGATGTCTTTCTACCTGATTAATGACCGGTTTTATTCGGCAATTCTCCAGAATCCATTCCAGATGACGCGGCTGGCAGTTAGATACTCCAAGAGCGCGTATCTTTTTCTCTTCATATAGCTCTTCCATCCCTCTCCATGTATCAAGGAGCCTGTCCTTCTGCTGCCCTGGCCAATGGACAAGAAATAAATCCAAATATTCTGTCTGAAGCTTTTCCAGACTTTTTTCCAGGGATTCTTTCGTCCCTTTATAACTCATGTTTTCCCAATCCACCTTGCTGGTAATAAAAATTTCTTTCCTATCAATTCCTGCTCCATGAAGCGCCTCTCCTAAAAGCTCTTCATTTTTATACATCTGGGCAGTATCAAAACTGCGGTATCCACTCTCCAAAGCCCATGCTACAGCTGATTTCATTTCCTCTATATCCAACGTCTTGTAGACACCAAGTCCTAATATCGGCATTCTAATACCATTATTCAATATCACTTCATTCATCGTTAATCCATGCCTCCTAAGTTTTATATTTATATTCTATTCAGTTTCCAAAAGCTTCCATTCTGAGAAAAGTACCAAACTATTTTTTATGCGCTTAAAAATTCTTTGCGTTAAAACCGCAAAATATCTGACACTTTTCCGTTTATAGCGCTTTCAACATCTGAATCTTATATATAATTTGTACTTTTAGCGCTTTTTCTAAAAGAGTACTTTCATAGTAAACCCCTTGTCCGCCTTGCAGACACCACCATGAATGAAAGTATCCAGCGCATTTGGCATACCTGAATTCCGTTTTCTGCCACACAGAAAAGGGGACTCTCTCAGTAAAAAGGCTGCTAATTTAATATTATATAAAATAGCTCCATTCTATGTCAATCTCCATGATGTTTTTTTCCTAATTCTGTAGTATACTAAAATCACAGTTTTCCGAGTGGATGTTTTTATTCTCCTCAGACAGCGGACCAGGTGTTTTCAGTAGATCTTCTTGCACATGGCTTACCATGAATGAAAATAGTCTGGCATATTTAATATACCTGCTCAACTGCAAATACATCTTCCAGGAGTCTTATTATGGACACACATTATCTCACCTATATATTGACAATTGCTGATAGGCGCAATATGACAAAGGCCGCCAGAGAGCTTTTTGTTTCTCAGTCCTCCCTAAGTCAATATCTTTCCAAATTAGAACAGGAGCTGGGGACTTCCCTCTTTTTCCGGGCAAGGGGAGAACTCATCCCCACTCCTGCCGGTGAGCTTTACCTGAAAGCGGCCCGTCAGGTTCTTTCTATTAAAAATCAGCTCTACAAAGATATTTCTGCATTGGAAAATAGGGGGAGCATTGCCATTGGAACCACTTCACAGTTTGGACTTGGAATTCTGGCAAAGGTCATTCCTCTGTTTCGCTCCGATTATCCAGACTATACAGTAGAAATTACAGAAGCATCTCATCAGATGCTTACCAAAATGATTTTGGAAGAACGCCTTGATTTTGGCCTTATGGCCGCCAACTCCATGGATTCCTTTCCCGCCGATACGGCAGAAATTCTAAGAGTGGAGGAGGTATTGCTTGCTATTCCCAGAGAACACTCCTACTGCAGCAGCAATTACCACGCTCCTCTATCCTGGGAGGAACTGACGAAATTCTTTCAACAGGATAATTTTATTCTTACCAGACCTGGTTCTACTATCTTCCATCTTACAGAGCTGGTTTTTCAAGCCTGCCAGTTTCACCCCAGCACAAGCTGTGAAATAAATAATATACCCACTGCCCTTAAAATGGCAGCAGCCCATGGCGGTATCACCTTTGTGCCTGAGTCCTGTATTAACCACGACCTCCCACTGGTATACATCCATCTGACACCTGCTCTTTCCCGCCTCAACCTCCTGGTTCGAAAACAATCTCTCGCCTACGGACCAGCAGAAAAATGTTTTTACAGCCATATCCTCCATCATTTTCAAGGAGAGGATTTTATCTCATAGGATTAGGCGTCAAAACTCCCAACCCAGGAAACATGTCAAAATTTCTTAGTTCCAAAGCTGCAAAAATATTTTGACACATTTCTGTCCGCAATCCTTTTAACACCTAAATCTTAAAAGAACGAATCCAAAGAACAAAGAGTCCAGCAAGCCGGACGCGCGCTGGGGTACCGCTGGGGAGACCGCCATATTTCCTTAGCACGAAGTGTACATCCTTAGCGGAATTTTTGACTTTATAGGACGCAATTTCCTATATACCTTCATGCGCACAGTTAGTGTATCACCATGAATGAAGGGGAGTTTCCTGTGAGCCCGGGGCGAGCCACATGAGCAGCATAATTCCTTTCCTCCGCAGCGGGATACCGATACGTATAGGAAAATCCCCTGGAATTTCCTATGTAATAAAATAAAAACAAAACGGCTGCCCTATAACCAAATATCTGTTATAAGGCGGCCGCCCCGTTTTTTATTTTTTATGATTTTCCTCTCAGCACTATTAAACAAAGAAATATTCCAAAACTTTTTATTTCAAACCTGCCTTTTTTATCGCTTCATTTACCAAGCTTCCCTGTTCTTTCCAAAAATTGCTTAAAATACGCAGTTCCATTCCCATATTAAAATGGCGCACTCCCAGTCCAAGATAGTATTCCATATCTGCAGCACTGTTCATCTCTGCTCTTGGCTGGATACCATGCTTCAATGCGGTTTCAAATACCTTTCTTTCTGCCTCCCTTACACGGTCCATATTTTCTGCCATATTGAACCCAGAGCTTAGGGCAAAATCATTGGGGCCGAACTGGATCATATCAATACCAGGCACAGAACAGATTTCGTCAATATTATCCACAGCCTCTTTCTTTTCAATCATAAATACCTTTACTGTTTTTGAGGCCATATCCGCATACTCTTCCTGTTTCATGGAACAGTGATTGCCTACCCACCTGCGGTTTACAAATCCCATATGGCCGCCGAGCTGAGGGCATTCGGGTGTAATCATATGGATCGTTTTTTCCACATCTTCCGCAGTCCTGTGATCCGTAAACAGTACGGCCTGGAATCCAGAAGCAATTGCCTTCTGTGCCACATAGTAGCGGTTCTGATAGTCCACCTTTATCATAGTACCCATGTTATGTACCTCTGCCGCACGAGCGATATTTTCCATATCATACTGATCATAAGGGGCATATTCTGCCAGGAACTCAATATAATCATATTCTCCTGTAGCACCTGCTATCTCTGTAACCATCGGCCAGGAGGACTGAAGTCTTGTTCCTACCGTAGGCATATTGTTTTCCAGCATATATCTTAACTTATTCTCTCTCATGGTTTTATTCTCCTATTTTTACCTTATTTTTACCTCTGATTCAGATGTCAGAATATCTTAACAGCCAAATAACCCTTTGCATTTTCTGCTGCTCTTCCCTAAGCTGCTGTTTCCCCTGCCTTTAATTTGCTCACTTCTTTCTTTATCGTTAATGCCAGAGTGATTACTGCAATGAGCAGAAACACACAAGAAATGGGAGAGGTAAGGAAGGGAACAAAGCTTCCCTGGCTCTTCATCAATCCTCGCCTTAAGTTAGTTTCAATAATCGGTCCCAGAATAAATCCCAGGATGATCGGTGCCTGAGGATAATCCAATTTTTTCATTCCATAGCCAATCAGGCCAAATATCATCATAACGAACACATCAAACACACGGTTGTTAGTTCCAAAAGATCCTACCACGCAGAAGATGATTACAATAGGAAGGAGAAGATTTTTAGGTACTGTAAGGATTTTTGTAAAAATACGAATCCCTAAGAATTCCACAACCAGCATCATAATGTTTGCTGCAATCAAGGCTGCAAAGATTCCATAAACCAGTTTTCCTTCTGAGCGGAACAGCAGGGGGCCTGGTGTGATTCCATGGATCATAAAGCCTGCCAGAATCAATGCAGTGGTATTATCGCCAGGCAGCCCCAAGGTTAAAAGAGGCACTAGAGCACCGCCTGTGGAAGCATTATTGGAGGTTTCGGAGGCAACAATGCCATCTACAATACCTGTTCCAAATTTCTCCGGATATTTCGAATGGTTCTTTACAGCAGAATAAGCAATGATATTGCAAATACCAGCTCCCAGCCCTGGGAGGATGCCGATTCCTGTTCCAATTGCAGTGGAAATCCAGAAATTAAAGCCCTGTCCCTTAATATCCTCTTTCGTAAATCCAAAGCCTTTAATCTTACAAGATTGTACAATAACCTCTTCCTTTTTAAACTTCTCCTCTACAGCGCCAAGTACTTGAGATACTGCAAATAAGCCAATCAGTACTGGAAGAAGAGTAAATCCAGCATTCAACTCTGTCTGTCCAAATGTAAAACGTGTAAAGCTTGTGATAGGAGCGATTCCTACAAAAGAAATGACCACTCCCAGCATGGCAGAAATCATTCCCTTTACCAGAGAGCCAGAGGCAAGGCTGGCAATCATAGTCATGGAAAATACTCCGATTGAAAAGTACTCATATGGTCCAAACTGAAGGGCTGCCTTTGCAATAGCCGGAGCCAGAAGCATAAGTATAATATAGCTTACAAGGCCGCCAAGGAAGGAAAATACAATTCCTACTCCAAGAGCTTTGGCTGCCTCCCCCTTTTCCGCCATGGGATGACCGTCAAAGGTGGTAGCGATGGAAGCCGTGGTTCCTGGAATGCTTAACAGCACTGCAGAGATCAGGCCTCCTGATGTTCCTCCTATGTATAAACCGACCAGCAAAGACAAACCGGCAACTGGATCCATTCCGAAGGTAAGGGGGAGAAATAACGCGACACCCATTGTTACGGATAGGCCTGGAATCGCTCCAATAATAATTCCCATGAACACGCCAAGGAGAATCAGCAGCATAATCTGAACATTACAAATTGATAAAATTCCTGCAATAATTTCTGATGACATAAGCCTTCCCTCCTATAAGATTCCCCTTGGAATCCTGATTCCAAAGATTTCCATAAAGACAAAGTAGATAAATAAAACTGCAATTACTGTAATCACTCCAAATTTTACCAGTTTATATTCTTCCTTTTTGGTCATCAAACAGATTGCCAGGAACAGGAATATACAGCTTGTAATAATAAATCCAATCGGCTTCAGCAATGAAGCATAAATCAGCATAGCTGCGAAAATAATGGCAACGCCTTTATAATTAACTCTGTATCCAAGAGGCTTTTCTTGTGTCTGGCTTTTTACCTGCTTTACCCCCCTATATGTAACAATGATAAACATGGCAAACATAATGACTGCCACAATCTTAGGGAGGAAGTCTGCCCCGATTGCAGTGCTTTCCTTCCTTCCAATCTGTATGCTCAGAAGATACAGGGCTGTTGAAAAGATCAGGCCGCATATCCCGCTGATTAAGTCCTTGTACTTGCTCATATGGCTTCCTTCCTCCTTAATGGATTCTATTATTTTGCAATAAACAGCTCTTTATAAGAATTTAAGGTCTCATATACTTCCTGAGCATATTTTGTCGCATCTGCCGGATTCATATAGACTGGTGTTAATGCATAGGAGTCCTGAGCCGCCTTTACAAATTCTTCGTTAGCAACTACCTTTTCCATTGCCGCACTAAAGGTATTTACAATTTCGTCTGGAGTCTCCTTTGGAAATGCGGCGAAGAAGAATTTACCAAACTGCATATTAAGCCCTTGCTCTTTTGCAGTAGGAATGTCATTGAACAGCTCGTTCCTTTCATCGGAAAGAAGAGCCAGCGCTACGAATTCTCCTGTTGCCAGATAGTCCTTTACCAAAGCATATTCTACATTGATAATATCCGTATTGTGTCCTGCCAGAGCAGCGATCTTATCTGCGTTTCCCCCAATATCCACCAGATTCAGATCAATTCCAGCTTCCTTTTCCAATGCCAGCCCTACTAACTGAGGATAGCCGCCTACTGCCATTCCAAACTCAATCTGACCTGGATTTGCCTTTGCCTGGTCTAAGAATTCCTGAAGTGTACTAAAACCAGAGTCTTTATGGGTAACTAATAATGTAGTATTTGCCTGAAGGCATACACCTGCCATCTTAAATGCATCCAATTGGTAATCAATCAGGTCGGAAATCTCTGGCAGCATTGCCTCTGTATGGAAGAACAGACATGTATATCCATCTGGCTCTGCACTTCTCACCTGCTCCATGCCCACAGTTCCTGAAGAACCTGCTACGTTTACCACGGGAAGGGAAACATTTAATTCCTTTTCCATATACTGTGCCAGAAGCCTAGCATTGGCATCCGTATCGCCTCCTGCCTTTACTGGTACAATTACCTGTATGGCATCGCTTGGATAAGTTTCATCCTTTTTCCCACATCCAGCCATTATTGCTGCTGCCATTGTAATTGCTAAAACTGCTGCTGCCGTTCTTTTCACCATCGCCTTTTTCATTTTACTTTTCCTCTCTTTTCCTTTTATTTTTTATTTACCCGTTCCCGCCCCATAAAGCTGCAGAAAACGTGAATCTGCTGTTATTGATTTCTTGTAGTACTCTCTTTTGAGGTTTCTGTTATAATTGAACTAACTGTTATAACAGTTGTTGCAAAAAAAATAATCTTTTCTCTAAATAGGAGCTGACCGCTTCTGTCTTTTATGAAAATCAGCAAAATCTCCTGCTTCAACCCCCAAGCTTTCCGGCATACCGACAGGAAAAACCTGCCGGAGGGCCGGGACTTTTCCCTTTACTCTGTCATAGTTCTAACAGTTCTTTTCATCTGTCCTGTCTGTTTTAATCACTTGCTGCCTATTTACTATCTTCCCAAGCAGCCTCTATCGCAATTAAAGAATCATTAACATGAATCCTCATAGCCTCTTCTGCAATCTGACAGTCTCCAGATTTGATTTTATCAATCAGAAGTCTGTGCCAATATCTTGGATACTGACAGCTTGGCGCCTTTGATGCAATTGCCTTGCACAAAATCCAGAATAGATTGATCCTTCTTAAAGTATCTGTCAAAAGAGGATTTCCTGTAAATTCCGTAAGCCTTGTATGAAAAGAGAGATGGGTATCACTGGTATTAAATGCCGAATCCTGATTATAAGGAACTGTATCCAACTCCTCTGCCATAATCCGCAAAGCAGCCTCCTGTTCAGCCGTCATATGCTCAGCTAGATATCTTGCTGACTGACATTCAATCGCTTCTCTCAACTGATAGCTCTGATGAATTTTCTCCAAAGTAGGAACTGCTACAAAGGATCCCCACTGAGGCTTTGACTCTACCAGCCTATCCTCCTCCAGTTTTTTTAAGGCCTCTATCACAGGGATTACGCTCACTCCTGTCGCATCTGCCATCTTTCTTCGTGACAGCTTCATCCCAGGAGGAAACTCCCCGTTCAGAATCTTACGTGAAATAATTCTGTATGCGACATCAGAGGCTGTCTGAAAACTTGCTTCTGCCATTTTTCTCTCTCCTCCTTCATAAGTTACCCCATAATATCCTGCTTCTCTCTTCTGTCTTGCAGTTCTTATTCACACCTTGATTGTATAACTGTTATAACACTTTGTCAATCCTCTTTTCTTTACTTGCTGTAATTCTGCTATTTTCCACAAAAACTCCTCTCTCTTTTTATACATAATCACCAATTTATCTTTCTCTCCCATTTAATCTCCTGTTTTGACGCCATATCTTAATAATAGATTCTCCACCTGCATCAGGCCGCATGAACGGTATTATTCCTTTTCTCCACAGCGCAATAAGGCTCAGAGGGCCTTTTGTTTCATAGGAAAGCCAATGACTTTTAACAAGGACTTTCCCAATGAAATAAAAACTCCCGTTGATGTATTTACAGAAGGGCCTCTGTCATCAGAGCACCCGTTTTTTCATTCGGAAAAGTGTTTCCAATGTATAAATTTCAATATACAATGCATATTCTTACCTAAAATTGCAGAAGTTGTGCGGATTTGCCATTCCATAAACAGTAAATCATCCACTAAACATTTTTATATAGCAAGTAATAATCAACTTCAATATTTTTCACTTGTTCTTTTAACCAAAGAATGGAATCATCCAATGCCTTATTATAAACAATTGGCGCTAAATGCTCACAAAACAAATCAATCAACTGTTGTTCCTCAATTATCCCGATTTCTTCTCCACGAATATCCAAATAAAATGCTTTTATTTCGCTGGCCAGTTGCTTCTTTTGCTTATCATTCAACTGAATTGCTTCATTTAGGTTTCTTCTCATAGTGTTTCTCCAAAATGTATATTATAGGTTTGTTTTCAATAAGCACGAATTTCCTATAAAGTAAAAAAGCTGCCGCCCAAGCTGATGAATCATCCGCCAGAGCAGCAGCTCTCTAACCTTTTCTCCTTATACAAAACAGTCCTATCTGCCTGGAAGCGGGACTAACACATCATTTTTTCATCATAGTTCCTACACGCACCATACGGAATGCCCGGTCAGCTGCTCCCTGATACAGCTCTACCGCCCGGTCAAGAGCCTCTTCAATATCCATAGCTCCATTGATAGTAGGAATAATGCTCTCCACGCCAAAGTCAAAAATCTTGTCGGCCCCCTTGCCCATTCCACCTACAATGGCAATAGCAGGAATATTATGGTTCTTACATCTCTGTCCGATTCCACTAGGAACTTTTCCAAAAGCAGACTGCCAGTCAATGCGGCCTTCGCCTGTAACTACCATATCAACGTCCTCTAACAGCTTGTCAAACTCAATCAGATCCAGAACTGTTTCAATACCAGACTTCATATTAGCATTCAGGAACACTTTAAAAGCCGCTCCCAAGCCGCCTGCTGCTCCTGTTCCCTCAATCTTGTCTACATCAATGCCTGTCTTCTCCAGAATCAGGGCTGCATACTTTTTCATTCCCTCTTCCAGAGTATCCAGAATTTCCGGCGTGCCCCCCTTTTGCTTACCAAAGGTATAGGTGGCTCCGTCCGGCCCAGTAAGTGGATTAGTAACATCACACATAACTGTAAATTCCGTATCCTTTACTGCGGGATGAAGACCACTCACATCAATATCCGCAACTCTTGTAAGGTCAGATCCAATTCCAGATAATACATGGCCCTCTCCATCCAAAAATTTAACACCCAAAGCGCTCATAGCACCCATGCCGCCGTCATTGGTAGCGCTTCCGCCGATTGCGATAGAAATCTTCCGGTATCCACTGTCCAGAGCATCCTTAATCAGCTCACCGGTACCATAAGAGGTGGTATTCATGGGATTTCTTTTATCAGTAGGAACCATAGGGAGTCCGGATGCCGCCGCCATCTCAATGATTGCAGAATCTCCGTTAAACTCTCCATATGTAGCCTCTGCATCTTCCATTAATGGGCCATGTACTTTCACCTTTTTGATCGTTCCCTTTGTTACAGCAATCACTGCATCAACCGTTCCTTCGCCTCCATCTGCTACAGGCACGCCAAAGGTTTCACAGCCGGGGAAAATCCTGTTTGCTGACTCTGTCAGCAGTTCAATGATTTTTTCTGATGTTAAGGTTCCCTTAAAGGAATCTGAAGCGAATAAAAATTTCATAATGCCCTCCAATTTTATTAGTTTCGTAAATGGGAATGCCTGGATTAAAAGGCCCCCGTCTTTACTTTATATCATACCACAGATACCAATAGGCGGACAACCGGTTTTTAAGATTTTTCTTCTATGTTATTTCCAATAGCTGTAAGGTATATTTATAAAAAAGGGGGTTCTTTCCTGAGCAGGAGTTCCCGGTTGGTGAAAAACATATCACGTTAAATCTTAAGTTATTGTTCCTAACGTTTTTCTGCTTTTTCATGCTGGCAATCTTCTATTTCTATCATATTAACCGGCGTGTCCGGCCTTTCCCCAGACAAAACCTTATGAATCTGTCCCACTGCGTGAAGGGACATTTTTATCCGGCACTCTTCTGTGCTCGTTGCCATATGTGGGCTTGCAATCACATTATCCATATGAAAAAATGGGTGCTCTGATGACGGAGGCTCTTCTGTAAATACATCTGTAAACAGGCCGCCGATTTCTCCCTTTTCCAGAGCCTTAATCAATTCCCCTTCCTCCACTACAGCCCCTCTGGCACAATTAATCAGCTTAGCAGTAGTCTTCATCATCTGAAATTCTCGTCTCCCAACGCATTTTCTGGTAGTCTCAGTTAAGGGCATATGGAGGCTGACAAAATCTGCCTCTTGAAATGCTTTTTCCCATGAGACTGCTGTTACATAGTCTTCTGTTTCTTCAGCAGCCAGGTGAGGTCCATAAGCAAGAACTTTCATGTTCAAACCATAATAGGCTTTTTTTGCCACCTCTCTTCCTATTCTTCCATAGCCGATTACTGCCAGGGTCTTTCCCTTTAAATCTTCTCCCCTGTTGGAATTTTTAAAATCAAAATCCCCTGTTTTCAGCCTTTCGCAGCATAGGAACATCTTTTTTGCCAGGGCAAGAATCCCTCCCAATGTAAACTCTGCTACTGTTTCAGTGGTTGCATCTGGAGCATTTGTAACCCAAATTCCTCTCTCCTCTGCTGCTTTTATATCCACATTATTAAAGCCAGCTCCCTGTCTGGCTATGATCTTTAAGCCTGGGGCCGCCTCCATCTCTTCTCTTCCTATCGATGGCACACCCAGCCACACAGCAGAGCACTCCCTTATCGCTTCTATCAGTGCTTCCTTTTTCTCTCCATCTGTATATATAATCTCATAGCCTTTCTCCTGTAGGAAATCTACTCCTACACTAGCTACTGGCTGTGGTATTAATATCTTATCCATGCCCTTCTCCTCATCTCGTAAATCTCTTTTCCGCATATTTATAAATGCTTTTAGCCCTTTTCCCAGAGTTAGGATTTCTCGGCCCTTAAACCGCAAAATATTTGCCCCTCACTCACTGCCCTTTTCCATATCCCAACTATACTCCCAATAGACAGGGGACATACAAACAGGGACTGTTGCAGAATAGATTTTTATACACCATATGGTAGAAAAGTTCGTATTTCTTACCACACCATGTATAAAATGCTTATTCTATAACAGCCCCCTGGGGAAATTTATATGAAAAATGAAGAAATTTTAAATCAGGCCAGCCGTGTGCATCTCTGCCTTGATCCGATCCAATACTGGGCCTTCCGGAGTAGGAAGGTTAGGCCTGTAGGGATTGCCGATTTCTCTTCCTCTTAAATTGGCCATATCCTTTGCAGCTACAGGGAAGCTTGCCGGATCCATGGACAGTCTTACTGGGTTCAGTCTGAACTGCTCCTCCAAGGAACCTTGAAGGTCGCCCTTTACATATTTTTCATAGACAGCGACAATGAGCTCAGGCATATAATTCCCTGCCGTACAAACGCCGCCTACTGCGCCATGGCACATGGATGCATACAATAACGTATCCTTTCCGCCGAATACCTTGAAATCTACATCTCTTGTTCTTCTGATAAACTCTGCAGTCTGAGTAATGTCTCCACTGGTATCTTTCATTCCCACAATATTAGGAACCTCATGGGCAAGACGATCTACCAGATTGCCTGACATGGTGTAGCCAACACGGCCCGGATTGTTATACAGAAGCATTGGTATCTCAGGTACTGCTTCAGCAATAGCTCTGAAATGCTCAAATAATTCTGCTTCTGTTGGCTTTAAGAACATTGGCTGAAGTACGGAAATACCAGCAGCTCCATTGGCAGCTGCCATCTTTGCCAGACGACAGCATTTCTTTGTGCTGATAGCGCCGATTCCAAAATAAACAGGAACCCGGCCAGTCGCCTGATCTACCATAATTTTCAGTCCCCGCTCCATCTCATCTTCTTCGATCACATAGAACTCGCCATTGCTTCCAAAAGCCAGAATTCCGTGAAGCCCTCCCTCGATCACATAATCTACCTGCTCTCTCAGCTTTGCTTCATCAATCATCTCATTCTCGTCAATCGGCGTGAGAATCGGTACAATAACACCTTTAATAAAATCTGTATTCATTTTTCTCTCCTCTGGCAAAAACCATTATTTCTCTGGCTCAACAACTACATTGCCGACCTTCTCATAATACTTAACCAGGCTGGAATGATCTTCCTTCTCATATCCGTCAGCCTTTAAGCACTGCATCATTTCCATCAGCTGGCCTGTCAAAGGTACAGGAGCAGAGATTGCATGCGCTGCATTCAACGCATTATTCAAATCCTTGATGTGAAGCTCGATACGGAATCCAGGCTTAAAGTTTCTGCCTAACATCATAGGAGCTTTTGCATCCATAACGGTAGAACCTGCCAGCCCTCCACGGATTGCCTGATATACCAGTTCTGGATCTGTACCTGCCTTCTTGGCAAATGCAAGGGCCTCACCTACTGCTGCAATATTGCAGGCTACTACAATCTGATTTGCCAGCTTAGCAACATTTCCAGAACCAAGCTCACCTACATATACAACAGAACCTGCCATAACCATAAGCAGATCATAGTATTTATCAAACAATTCCCTCTTTCCGCCGACCATAACAGACAGGGTCCCGTCGATTGCCTTCGGCTCTCCGCCGGATACTGGCGCATCCAGCATTTCAATGCCCTTTTCAGCCAGCTCTGCGCCGATTTTTTTGCTCTCCACAGGGTCAATAGAGCTCATATCAATTACTACACTTCCTTCATGAGCGCCTTCTGCCACACCGCCTTCTCCTAATACAGCTGCTCTTACGTGAGGGGAATTTGGAACCATTGTGATGATAACGTCGCACTGCTCTGCAACTGCCTTTCCGCTCTCTGCTGCTGTAGCGCCGCAGGACACCAGATCTGCAACTGCTTCTTTATTAAAATCAAATACCACCAGCTCATGGCCTGCTTTAACCAGGTTCTTGCTCATTGGTCTTCCCATGATTCCTAATCCAATAAATCCAACCTTCATTTTTATTTACCTCTCCTTCTTCATTCTTTTCCAATTTCTTCTGACAGGCTGCCCTTTATGCCTATCAGCCTATGGGCCTATTATAAGCAGTCTGTCTGCCTCATTTCTATTGACTCTTTGTACAAAAGTAAAGCATTTTTTTATGCATATTGCAAAATCTTTCATTCTTTGAAATTTTTTCATTTCATTCGTTCAAAATCTTTTCATTTTCAGGCTGCTGATTTTGCATTTCGCTTTACTGCATATTGGTGAAGTCCAAAGAATACTGCTACAATGCTTCCTGCCGTTACCACTAGTCCTAATACAGGAGATACCATACCTCCGATCAGAAATCCTAATGCGCTGCAGCTGCCTACGGCAAGGCTGTAGGGAAGCTGTGTCCTTACATGTTGGATGTGATCAGCTCCAGCTGCTGTAGAAGCCAGAATCGTAGTATCAGAGATCGGAGAGCAATGATCCCCAAACACGCCGCCGGAAAGGCATGCGCCGATCATCAGCTCCAGAGAGATTCCAAAGCTGTGGGCAACCGGAAGAGCTATGGGCATGGTAATGGCCCAAACACCCCAGGAGCTTCCTGTAGAAAATCCGACAAAAGCGCCTACGATAAAAATCAGCATAGGCATTACTCCCGGAGCCACATTATGAGCCTCCAGAAGGCTGATCAAATATCCCTTTAAATTCATCATTCCTGTAAGAGAGCCAATCGACCATGCCAAAATCAAAATCAACGGAATATCAGAATTCAGAGAAACTCCTTTGCAGAACTGAGGCACAATATCTTTAAACTTTAAAACCCCTGACTTCACGCCCATCAGTCCAGCCACTGCTGCTGAAATCAGGAAACTTAAAGAAATGCAAAGAGTAATATTAGAATTCATAAAAGCGCCGCCGACTCCATTTACACCAGCCTCTCCTGTCCACATAATCATAGCCAGAAGCACGACAAACAGTGTAATGATGGGAGCCAGGAAATTTATAATGGTAATATTTTTTCCACTGAACATGGCATCCTCGTCCATATCATATTTTGACATGGGAATATCATTTTCTCCGATCAGCTCTCCTGTCTCAACAGCTCTTTTTTCCGCATCATACATGGGGCCGATATCCAGCTTTGTGATAATCACAAATAGAAGAGCTAACATGCCAAACATTGCGTAAAAATTATAAGGAATTGCCTTTACAAAGGTAATCCATGGATTGCCTGCAATGGCCAGGACAGCAAACTGAGCTGCGATCAGGCTGGCGGCATAGGTGCTATAGCTGGTAATTGGGGACAAAGTAGCAAAGGGACAGCCCATAACATCGCAGATATAGGCCAGCTTTACTCTTGATACCTTTAGTTTTTCCGAAATCGGCCTCATCAGGGAGCCTAAGGTCAAAGTCGGCTCTGTGTAAATAAACGCAAAGGCGCTGAAATATGTCACCAGCTGAGCCTGAGTCCTGGTCTTAACTCTTTTCGACGCCATGTCTCCAAAGGCTCTGGAAGCTCCGGATACCTTAATCATATACACAAAGCCTCCGCAGGATGTGATCAATACCAGCATCCCCGCATTGCCTTCATTAGCAATTAAGGGAATAAAAAAGTCTGAGATCATTCTTGGCAGCGCCAGGATCGGGTTCCATCCGCTGATAATCGTAACGCCGGCCCAAAGGCCAATAATCAGAGAAAATACTGTCTGCTTCGTGATAAGGGCCAGGGAAATGGCAATTAACGGAGGCAGAACTGATAAAATTCCGTAATTCGTTATTGTTTCCATACTCATTTTTCTCCTTTAATCCTGTATTTTTTCATTTTTCTCCACAGGGTACTTTTGCTTATACCCAGGCAGGCTGCTGTTTTTTCCCGGCTTCCTCCATACTTTTCCAAGGCTGCCTGAATCTCTTCAGCTTCTTTGCATAGGGCAAGGGTGCTATAGGAGGGGCGTTCCCTTGCCCTTGCTCCCCACTCTTCCACTGGAGAGGAATACAGTTCGTCCAAAAGTTCCCCCACACTCCCCTCATCCAGAGATCGTTTTCCTGCTGTAAGTACCAGACGTTCTGCAAAGCTTTCTACCTGAAGGCTGTTTCCAGGCCATGGATATTCCAGAAGGCATTTCCATCCGCCTTCTGTCAGAACATGGTATCTGGAATACCTTTCACATGCACCGTCCAAACACAGAGATATCTTTTCCTTCAAATCTTCTTTTCTTTCCCTTAAAGGAGGAACTTCCAGAGTCAAGCCTTCCAGGAGATAGCATAAATCCTTTCGAAATATCCCCTGCTCTGCCAGACTATTTAAAGGCCTGGAAGTACCCAGAATAACACGAATATCCACATGTTCCTTATGGATAAAGCTATCAGACAGCATAATCCGACGGCGTATTATCTGATACAGACGATATTGGCTATCCATGGACAAAAATTCCCCATCTTCCAAAAACAGGGTTCCTCCATTTACCATGGATACAGCTCCGTTTTCCCCAAATATCCAGTGCTTCTGCTCTTCCCTGTCCATTCCCATACAGCTAACTGCCAGGAAAGGGCCAGAGCTTCTTAAACTGGTGTTATGAATGCCCTGGGCCAGAAGCTGGATCTCTGTCCCTGCCTCTCCCCTGATAACCACTGGCCTTTCGGATAAGGAATAAAGCCTTGCTTTTCTTATACATTCCTGCATCTTGGGAGAGCGCTGCAAAATATCACAGAAATCCCCCAGAGCAATCAGAGCCTTTTTTTCTTTCCTGTTTGTTCGTATCTCCTTTCCTGTCTCTGGCCTTTTTTTCATCCTATAACAGGTAAATACTGCCCCTTCAGCACAGCCATCCACCACAACAGGGGCCAGCGTAGCCAGAACTGCCGTCTGTCCGGCCTGAAGAAACCAAGAACAGTTTTCTTCCCCCTTTTCCATCACTCCTTTCAAAGCAGCTTCGCTAATCTCAGGGAAAATTTCCCACAGCGGCCGTCCCGACAGCTCTCTTTCCCCCTGATTCATAATCTGCTCCATCATGGGGTTGGCAGAAATTACTGCTCCTTGGCCATCCAGGCGCATCACTCCATTAGAGGAATAGTCCAGAAGGGTCTCAATCTGAGCCGCGTTCCTTTTTTCAGTTTCCATCGCATAGTCTATATGCTCTGCCATAATAAAGGCTGATCGCATAGCATCCTCTGTCATGGACAAAAAGAGAGATGGCGTTTTATTTTCTTCTGCCACTCCAATGGCTGTATTTCCTCCAATAATCAGATCTACCTTATCCTCAATGGCTCTTTCAGCTGCTCTCCGAAAATTTTTTCCCCACTTTTCATAATAGGTTCTTAACTCAATGTCATAAAGCATATCAAAGTAGGACATGTCGCAGAACATATTTTTTGTCCCTATCACTCCAATAACTGGATGAGGTTTTTTCACAATCTGCTTTGCCTTCATCACCAAAAGGGCCATTTCCTGGGCGGTCATCACAATTTCTACCACAGGAATATCCGTATACTGCTTAATCAGGGATGCCTGCAGCCCCCTTGCAATGATAATTTCAGCTCCATCCCTGATGGCATGTCTGGCCTCTGTTACAGCATCCTCTGTTCGTATCACCTTCATCCCTTCAATCTTAAACTGCTGTTCCTGCAGGATATTGTGGGCCTGATAAAGCATCTCCTCTCTTGATACCAGCAGAACTATTTTGCCCATGGAAGCCTCCAGCCCTTGTCTTTCTGATCTTCTCTGCCCTTCCAAACCTCTTTTCCGTTGATGCCTGTTTCTGGCATCTGCCGGCGGTCAAAAAGCGCTCTCCCATCTAGGGACGCTGCACACAGCTGGTCTCCATCATACTCCAGCTTCAAGGAAAAAAAGGGAATGTCATATCTTAAAAGCTCCAGAAACAACCTATCCCCTTCCCATAGGTTCAGTTTATCAACTGCATTCTTGCTTACCCACTTTAGTTCTCCCTCGTCGCATTCTTTCAGCTCTCCCTCATAACCATCTGCTGTATAAAGACACATATATTCTGCCCTTCCCGGTTCTGGCACAAAGGTGATGAGCCCCCGGAAATAATAGGAAGAAAGGGTCAGCCCTGTTTCCTCCTTTGCTTCTCTTATTAAGCATTCCTCTGGACTTTCTGCCCCCTCAACATGGCCGCCTATGCCGATCCATTTTCCTTTATTGATATCATTTTCCTTTTTATTCCGATAAAGCATCAGATATTTTCCGTCCTGTTCAATATAGCAAAGCGTCGTCACTACCGCCATAGCCAACTCCTCCTCTATCCCACAAAGCTTTTTTTAGCCGCTTTCAAAGCCTCTTCTTCAGATATTTGTTAACTGATATGAAAAGCCATCGCATCAGCTTGTGATGGATGGCTTTTTAAGCTTATGAATATTATAGCTTACATATCATTATTTGTAAATATCTGGTTTTGTCACCTCCTGAAAACAGCTGGCGGATTTACAGATCGTTTAATTCTACGGTCACATCCTGAATGCTCTCCTTTGTATCATTTACAAGTGCATCTGCCAGCTCCTGACCCTCCAGTGCTTCCCTTGACTGAAGGGCCTCGATCAGCATAGCCATGTTAACACCTGTAATTAAATTCAATTCTATCTCCCTTGCTAGCATCGCTGAAACCCGACATGGAGTTCCTCCAAAAAGATCTGCTAAAATCAGTACACTGCTTCTATACTCTATGCAGGCTTTCTTCAACCTCTGGTAATATTCCTCTGGAGACATTCCTTCCTCCAGGGAAACTGCAGTTACTCTGTCAAATTCACCAAAAATCATTTTTGTAGATCGGATAAGCGCTTCTCCTAAATGCCCATGCGTTGCTATAATAATCCCGGCAGGCGGAGTATTCTTAACAGGCATGTTCTTCACCCCCTCTTTACCATCTATTATGAGTATTTAAAACCTGAAAATAATCTCCCAGCTTTTCCTCATAGCCTTCTCTTACTGCTGTCTGCAGCCTTGTCAGCCCTCTCCTGTCTGTCTCAGGCTGGGAAATCAGCTCCTCTGCCTTTCTGACTGCCCCTGCAGAAAGTGCTCTTTCAAATCTGATTCTAGCTGCTATAGTTCGTGCAGTAAAAGACAGGAAATCCATATGGCAGAATATATCCCCATCTAATATAAGAGGAATATGTATCCCCTCTTCCAGCTTTTTTAAAGCTTGAATATATCTGTTCTCTGCCTCTTCAGCCTGTGACTCACTGATAGAGCGGCGGACCATATTGCTATCTATGGGAGAACAAGCTGAGATTTTCATCGTAAGATAAAGCCCATCTATCCCTGTCCTGCGAATAAGAGTTTCCAGCCTTTCTGGCTCCTCCCACAAATCATCTCCCAGCTCCAGGCTCAGTTCTACACTTCCCCCCATGGAATGAGCCATATGGGCAATGCTCTTTAAAAGGGCTTCTTCCCTTATTCCATCCACAATTACATTGGTAAAGCCCAGGCGAAAGGCTTTGACTGCTGTGTGGAATTCTCGACAATTTTCCAGGCTTAAAGCAGAGGGCACCTGACTGTACTTTCTAGCAAAGAATTCTGTCAGTTCCGCTGCCTCTTCCCAAAAATCACCCATTCCCAAACACCCGATCACAACAGGGCTTCTCTTTCGAGAGGCTGTTTCAAAACACCAATTTATAGAATCTGCACTGTATATGACAGGCTCTGCCAAAGCGCAGCCGCTTTGGACCTGTCCCATAATCTGATTCATCTGCATCAACATAACTTTTCCCCTTCTGCCGCTTTTAAGTCAATCCAGCATTACCAGCGGCTGGCCGATCCAATATGAGTCATAAAGCGGATCAGCTGACTAATATAGCCCTCTTTGATGGCCTTATTAAGGTCTGCCGCAGAGCCGCCTCCCTGCCCCAGCAGTTCAGCTTTCGCTGCTTCCATTCCCGCATTTAGCAGTTCTCCCTGAACATTGAATTTGGAAATGCCGTTTTTGGCAGATTTTTTCAGGTTTTCGTTGCCTAAAAAGGAACAGCCATGCATCGTCAACGTCGCCGAAAGCGTCTTTTTCAACGAGGCAATCAGGTCAAAATGTATCACTGCTGCATCAGATTTTATATCCCCATGATAGGAGCCTACTGCAACTGCTAAGGCATCAATTCCGGTTTTATCTACAAACAGCCTGGCTGACTCTATATTTGTCAGCGTCTCCTCTCTCTGCTTCAGAGAAGCATCTCTGGTCTGTGCACCCCCCAGTGCCGCTTCCACACTGACTCCTGCTTCATGGGCCATCTGAACTGCTTCCAGGATTGCCTCCGCGTTTTCAAAGTCTGAAAGGTCTGAACGATCTACCATCACACCGGTAAACCCAGCTTTTATTGCTCTTGCTGCATCTTCATAGGAACGCCCATGATCCAGACACAGGCCTACTGGCACATCCGAATGCTTTTTTTCATAATACTTGACCGCAAAAGCCAGCTCTTCTGCGGACATCCCGGTATTTTTCCACGCGTGGTAACAGATGATTAAAGGCGCATGCAAACGTTCTGCTGCCTCAAAACACCATTTTACACATTCAAAATCCAGCGGACATGGAGCAGCGATTCCATACCTTTCAGCTGCAGCCTTCTGCGTAAGAATATCCATTCGAACTAACATAACCGTACCCACCCTTTTTTAAAATCATTCTCACCCTGCCAGCAGTCCTATCTTTTCTGCTGCTTCTCTTGCCCATGTCTGGAAGCTTTCTGTTTCCACCTCTTCCCTTGTAATCAGCTGAGGCACCCTTTCTCCCCTAATGGTGTCTAATACTGCGCTTACTACCAGCTGCGCCGCATAATCTCTAGCTGCCATTACACCTCCAGCCATATGGGCTGTTACTGTACAATTGTCCAAAGTCCTCCACGGGCTGTCAGATGGAAGGGGCTCGTCTGCAAATACATCCAAGGCAGCACCTCCTATTTTCTTCTGCTCCAAGGCCTCTAAAAGGGCTTCCATATCTACTAGTCCGGCACGTGCTGTATTGATAAAATAAGCAGTCGGCTTCATAGACTGGATTTCCTTACGCCCTACAATTCCTCTCGTACTTTCCACAAATCGGGCGTGGATGCTGATAATGTCAGCCTCTTTGAATAAAGTCTCCTTATCCACAGGAATATACCCTTTTGCGCGAATTACTTCCTCTTCTACATAGGGATCACAAATAAGCACTTGGGACTGGAAGCCGGAAACTTTCTGGGCTACCAGACGGCCGATCATCCCAAAGCCGAGGATTCCCACCTTACAATCCTTTATATGAGGAAGATATGGCGTGCTAGGCCAGACCTTTCTCCAAGAAGCCTTATCTGTCACCACATCATGGTAGGAACGGGCTACGTTCCTTATTTCAGAAAGCATAATCGCCATAGTAAAATCAGAAACAGCCTCTGCATTTCGTCCCAGGCCGTTTACAACAGTAATTCCCCGTTCCTTTACACATGCCATATCAATGTTTTCAATTCCAGCGCGGCAAAGGCCGATTATTTTCAGATTAGGAAACATTTCAATTACCTCTCTTGAAAATGGACAGGTAATGCTTCCTATGATAATTTCTGCATCCCGGTTCCTTTTTAGTCCCTCTGGAACTACTACTGCACTAGGTCCCTGTGTCTCGATGATCTGAAGGGCCTCCATGCCATATTCTGTAATCTCTTCTACAACAACCTCGCCGCCTGGAATCTGTGCTGCTGCCTTTTCAAAGGCTGCTTTTTTAATCCCATCATCTGACAGTAAAAGTATTTTCATAATATTTTCCTCCCTTTTTTCCGCCATTTCCAATTTTTAAAACAGGCCTGCCAGTGCACCCAAGATACAGATTACCAGAAGTCCCATAATAATCCTGGTCGCTCCCACCTTCTTTTTATCCATTAAATAATAACTTACAAAAACCATGGCTAAGGGCAGAATCCCTGGAAGAGCTCCATCCAAAAAAGTCTGCAGAGAAGCTGTTGTTTCACCAGCAGTAAAGGTCAAAGCAAACTTTGGCGTAACATACTTCGCTGACATAGCCCCCATAACAAACATGCTCAGAATGGCCATGCCATCCATTCCTTTTCTTAAAAGGGTGTTTCCTCCCTCCATCATGGCATCTAATGCACTTGTGCCTAGCTTCAGGCCCCTTGTATACCAGAATGCTCCATTCACCCAGCGGCATGCTGCGCCTGTCAGCCAGAATCCAAGCGGCCCCAGTACATTGCCTGCAAGGGCCATGGGCGTAAAAATAGCCATTCCTACAGGACGGAGAGTGCTGGTAAAAATCGTATCACCAAAACCAGCCAATGCGCCCATTAAGCCAGACTTTACAGCTTCCATATCCTCTCGTTCGATTTCTGCCCCATTCGCCTTGCTTTCCTCCATTTTAGTAAGGATTGCGTTAATTACCATGCCAGTGGAAGGCTCTGTGATATAATACTTATCACTGTAAAACTTCATCGCCTCTGCCATTTCTTCCTGATCATACAGCTCACTAAGAACTGGGAGCATGGAAGCAGTAAAACCGCAGCCAAACATTCTCTGATAGCTATGGGCATTATTGAAAAAATTGATTCCGATAAACCAGGATTTAAACAATGTTTTTTTATCCAGTACGATTTTCTTTTCATTTTCAGACATGTTTCTTTACCTCCTCTTTTACTCCATTGGAAGAAGACTGAATCAGCATAACTGCAATCAGTGCTCCGAAGATCGTCATGCCTATCATGGACAGGCCGGTTCCCTGGAAGAAATACATGATATAAAAACCCATCAGGAACAGAGGAATCAGTTTCTTCTTATTTGTTGCCATCAAAAATATTGCAAAACCAATACCTGGCAGGAAATTTCCAAGTGCGGAAAACCCCCTCATCAGCCATTCCGGAATAATACCTAATAGCCACTCCATTGCATTCTGCCCGAAATACAGGACACAGAACAGCATAATTGCGCGAAATGGAAAGCTGATAATTGCTGGCAGAATGGAATTTCCAAAGTAATACTTTTTTATACTGCCTTCTTCTGCTGCCTTGTCACAGTAGTTCACACAGACTGTATTCATAGTACGTAAAAGCGGTTGTAAAAATGTGCCGATTACTGTGAACGGTACCGCAAATGCGATAACAGTTTCTGTAGGCATACCTGTTGCTATTGCCAGAGGAATGCACACAAAACCGGCCAGACACATATCCATTGTAGTTGTAAATCCCACCATTGATGGAGCCATATTCAAAGTTTGAATCGTTCCCCCCAGCACAACGCCCATGGTCGGATTCCCCATAATCAGACCAATAAATAATCCATGGACAACCGGCCATTGAAGATTTTGGTAATTAAAAAAACTAAACCAGCATGTATTAATAAACCAGTAAAGAATTGCAACCCCTATTGCCTGCCCAATCGTAATACCACTCATATAGTTTTACACCTCCATTACTCTCGTACTCTACATCAGAATTTTGCTTTTGCAAGCAGCCCTCTTAATTCCGATTTGGAATCAGTGGGAACCAGCTGACAGTAAATGTCCACTCCCTGGTCCATCAGCTCTGTCAGAAGCTTAGCATCCTCCCCATCAATATTCACCTGAGGGTGGATAGCCACCCTGTTTTTAGCGGCAGGTATCGTGCCAATCTGCATGCTTTTAAACTGGAAGCCTGCATGCCACATCTTACTTGCTGTAGCTGGATCTGGAAAAAGCACCAGTACCCTTCCGTCTCCAAACTCATCCCTCTCCCACTCTTCCAATGCTTTTTCTGATGTGATGGTATCGCATACCACTCCCCTGGGAACTGCCATCGCATGAACCTTTGCCATAAACGGATCCTTGCCAAACCTATCATGTACGATTACAACACGGTTAATTTCCAGCTGTGGAATCCAGCACACACAAACTTGTCCATGTACAAGACGATTGTCTAAACGAACCCAGCAAAACTTACTCATAATCATTCACCCCTTTTTCTTTTTTGTATTCTCAGAGACTTTTTGTGCTGATGTCTCCAAGAAGGCTCTTTTTAAGTATTTTGGAAACTCTTTTTTCCCAATACTGATAAAGTGTTTTGCTTTTCTCCTGTACACAATATATGCGCAATAATCATGCCAGCTTTTTCATTATTCTGAGAATCCTTTCAAGGATATTCTTTTATTCCTTTTTAGGATTCAGGTGTCAAAACCATCAGCCTAGGAAAAGTGTCAGAATCCTTCTATATTCGAATCTTTTTAGGTGATATTTCTTCTGATTTTAGACATGTATTCAACATGCTATGGCATTTTTCGATGGCAGGCTTATGAATCCGGAACATATCTAAGAGAGTTTTATTTGCAGAAACCAGAAAACAGTGTTTTATTTTTCTCTTCTAGTGTTTTAAAAACCCGTACATATTAAAACACTGTCTATAAAAGTATCGGTTTTCAACAAGCTATTCCCAAAACCATGATTTCTGGAAACACTAGCCATTAAAATCTATATTGATAATCTGTTCTATCATCTGATATTCGTAATCTGGTATGTTAAGCCTGTATACTTCTGACAGTTTTGACAGAGCTGCTTCCAGAACGTTTTTTTGCTCTGCCTTAGGTCTTTCGGAGCTTTCCTGATCTTCTCCAGGCTCACCAAACATTAGGCGTTCTACCATACAGCATATATGCACCAAAAGTACAATCCGTTTTCCTGGTTCCAGCGTGCCCCATACAGTTTCCATCTCATTTAATCCATCCTCTACATAAGGGATCAGGGTTTCACTGTTCAAATAATGAAGGAAGCTGGAGAAGTAGTTTTTCTTTATCAAAACCTTTTCATATTCACTTTTTCCCGGCACCAGCTCATCTTTTCTTCTGATTGGAAGGCAATAGCTTTCCATCAGATTTAAAAAATACTCCTCTCCATTTCCTATGATAAATTCATTAGCAGGAATATAAGGGATTCCCAGATCCATCCCTATGTCCAATCCAATGATACAGAGAATTTCATACTCCTTCTGCGTGTTCAAAATCTTATTTTTAAATTCATCTCCTGAACTGATATCCATAGCCAGAATATTAATATCCTGAGGCAGAATATACTTTTTTTCAATGAGCTGTTTCATTTTTATGGCAACACCGCAGCCAGAGACACAGGCTGTTACAATCGCCCTGCTTCTCCCCCGGCTGATAGAAGCTTTTCCACCTTCCTCCAGGTGCGTGGCATCATTTCTCTTTTCCTCGGAAAGGTATTGGAGCCTTTCAAAGATACGGGATGGCGTATTATGTAGTTCACAGGCAGCAACTCCAGCTTCTATCACTAATGAGGTCCTAATGTTGCCCAACATATAAATCCCTGTTCCCACCAGGTCTGCTTTTACATGTTTTATTGTCTCATCAAGCGCTCCTGGTTCATATAAAATGATTCCTCCCCTTTCTCCAAAATGTTTTTTTACTGCATCAGTAATCCTTTCTTCTTCCTGAGGCAGGATCCGGTCACATACAATATCATACCAGCCGACAAATTCCTGATCCAGGATTTCGTTTGCCACTTTAGCAATTGCTTGAGCCGCTCCCTGACCCTTGCTTATGACAAAAACTTCACAGAAATTTTCTGCAGGCGCCTGTTCCCTGACAAGCTGAAGCAGAAAGCCCGCAAGGAAGCCTGCACTGTTTTCTTTATTTTCCTCCTCACATTCTGGATTCATAACCTCTATGATATCCCTTGCAATTTTAAATTCCTCTAAAGCCTGTTCCTTTATCCAGGAGAGAAAGGGACAGACAATGCTATGCTTTCTGTCCAGCCTCCGTAAAATTGTCCCCTGCAGAACAGCCAATGCTTTTTGTTCCTCTGCTGTCATCTCAATGGATAGCTTTTGACGGATAAGCCTGGCAGAATAATTTACCAAATGGATTACCTCTGCAGTCAGCAGCATCTGTGTGTGAAACCGGTTTGACTCATCTCTCTTATTCATTCCAAAACAGAAGAGTTTGATAGCAGTCATAATCCCTTCTTTTATATCTGTATAGGTTTCTCCCTGGATCGCCATGTCTAATTGGTGGGAAATGTACTCATAGATTTCATTGGATTCCTTGTTAATCCGTTCTCCGTTTCCAGGCCAGTATACGAAATTAGAAACGATCAGATTAATCTCCGAATACACCCGATCAATATTGCCAAAGCCCAGCTTAATATGAGGTGGAATATCCTTGACCGTAATATGCAGCTCCTTTCCCTGACTAAGCAGAGTCTGCACATACGCCTTTGCACAGATTACCTTGATGTCATTCTTAAGCTGTCCGATATTTCCTGGACAATTGTATGCGGTCAATGCTTTCATAACCATAGCGTCTACGCGAATCGGCAGCATGATTGCTGAGGACTCCTCCTTGCAGATTTCTTCTACCAGCTTAAGCCTTTCATATACATTTCTTTCCGATAATGCTGGAATCGTAATATTAATGGGAATCCGCCGTTTGAAAGTGTCAAGCAATGATGTATTCTGGATATCTGTTGTTGCCAGAATGATTCTAGGACGAGAAATCCTCTCCTGTTCCGCTTCTCCCAGCCTACGGAATTTTCCATAATCCATCACAGTAAACAACATCTCCTGGGCCTCTGGAGGAAGGCGATGCACCTCATCAAGAAATAGAATCCCTCCATCTGCCTTTTCCACCAGTCCGTTTCTTTCCTTATCTGCTCCTGTATATGCTCCTTTCATATGCCCAAAAAGTTGAGAAAGAAGCAGCTGGGGATTGGAAGCGTAATCTGCACAATTAAAGGCGACAAATATGGCTCCCGGAGAGAGCCGGCCCATCTCCTTTGCATATTCAAACAATAGCCTGGCAAACATAGATTTTCCCACCCCGGTTTCTCCTACGATCAGCATGGGAAGTCCATAGGGCGGGTAGAGGATTCCTGCTTTTGCTTTCTCCACCTCGGTACGCAGGCTTCCGTCATATCCGATAAAAGCCCTGAATATCTGCTGGCTCTTTTTCACATTACAGGAGGCATCTATCTCGCTGTAAATCGGCATAGATATGATTGTTGCTGCACATGCGCTGTAACGTACTGGTCTTCCAGGAGCCTTTTCCACAAGCCTTTCTTCCAAAAGGCGGTTTAAGTCTCCACTGACATTTGCTCTGGAAGAGCCAATAGCCATTGCTATTTCTGCCGCTGTATACTCGTGTTTTGACTCCTCCTGAGCCTTCATCCTCCGCAAAAATTCATAAACCCGGTCTTTCCTTTTCATAAACTTTCTATTCTACATCCTTTCTTCCTGTTTAATGGGAGGCCGCCTATAGCCGTATACATAGGATTATATAAACATCACGCAAAAAAATCCAGGAATTCCTTCTGCACACGGTCTGTACACCATCATAACGGGACGTGCCGGCCCATTAGATATGCCCGAATTAGTTTTTCGCTATGGGAAAAAAGAAGTCTTCTGGGAACGTGAAAAGCCGTCACATCATAAAATGATGGACAGCTTTTCATTTTCATATTTAAAGTTATGATAGCGGAACTTCTTTTTTCTGTAATCGTTTATGCAGCCATGCCGTCAAAAGGGGACAGAGCAGAGCCGTAATGACACAGGCGGCTGCAACCTGAGCCGTTGCTGCTGCAGCATATGGAGCCAGAGACGGATCCGCCTCGCCAATTGCCGGAGGAGTTGCAACCGCATTGCCTGCAGTATTTCCCACTCCTGCGCCTACAGCAGTCTTCTTCTTTCTTCCAAAGAAGAAATTATACATCCAATAGCATCCAAAGCCAGTGCTTATCATGGATACCAGACCCAGGATGATTCCTGGAACTCCTGCATTAATCACATCCATCAGGTTCATACCTGCTCCCAGGCAGAAACCATTGAAAGGAATAATGATAGGCATACCCTTTTCACAAAGCTGCCTTACATCCTCATCCAGATTGCCTAACAGCATTCCTAAGCCCAGAGGCACTAAAACTGCCACAATTGCCATAAAAGGAATATCTGCCATACCTGTTAAGCCAAGAGCTATCATGGTAAAAAATGGGCCGTCATTTAAGGATAATACAGATACTGCACCTACATCTGTGGGAACTCCGTACTGCTTTGCCAGGATAGAATACATAACGCTATTGGAATTTGTAATTGCCGCAATAATTGCCAAAGGTGTGATAGTGAAAATACCTGCTGGACCAAATATTTTTCCTACAATGACACCGATTGCAACACCGATTGCGAATTTAGTAAAGGTGAGCACTGCTCCCTTATAAAATGGCTCTCCAATCTGCTTCACATTAATGGAAGCTCCACAGCAAAAGATAAACATACCTACAAAGGTTGCCGCGCCTTTATTGGAAAGGAGAGCTGTGGTAAATCCTCCGATTCCCAAGAAGCCTGGGAAAAATGTATTAACTACGCAGCCCAGCAGCAGCGGAATTACCATCATTCCACCGGGAAATTTTTCTACTGTTTTGATAATTTTAACTGACTTCAAACTCTATCCCCTCTTTCTGTCCGTACTTAGTCGACTATTAACAACAATGAAGCGCCGCGCCCGCGGCGCCTAACATATTCATATATGATGATTAGTTATTTCCATCCCAGAAATATTCAGCAAATTCCTGAGGAGGATTAGCAAATTTTCTTCTCTTGCTATGGCACAGCCCTGTCTCTACCATCATCTCAGCCACCTTTACTGTAACAGTAACCGGATCAAGAACAGGCATGCCTACCAGCTCCTGTAATGCCTCATCATAGCCGCACAGACCAGCACAGCCAAGAACTACTACCTCTGCTCCATCTTCTTCTACAATCTTTAAGATTTCATCTTTCAGCTGATTTAAGGTAACATCCCTATCTGTTACACACTTCTCAACATTTACATTAATACCTCTCACAGAAGCGCACTTATCCTGAAGGCGGTAAAGGCGTACCAAATCTTCCTGATAGGGGATAAACTGCTTTAACATGGTAAGAACCGTATACTTATGTCCCATCAGACAAGCAAGGGTCTGGGTAGTCTCAGAAATGCTCAGTACCGGAATGGATAAAGCCTCTTTTAAAGCAAATACGCCTACATTACCAAAACCAGCCAGCACAAGGGCATCCGGATGGATCTCATCCACTTTTTCCATAATTGCGCGGATAAAGCTCCATACAGACTGATAATCGGCAAAGCCGCAGTCAATATTTTTGGTTCCCTTAGGATTGGTTAAGGGGATCAGCTCTGTGTTAGGATCTGTCACCTTTCTCTTTGCTGATTCCATGATAATACCAGTTACGATCTCTGAACTGTTTGGGTTTGCCACTAAAATTTTCATACATTTTCTCCTTTATATTTATAAATTTTATTGGGTTCTTAGGTTTGTTTTTCTATCTCTTACTTTCTTCTTTCGATGTAGCGGCCCCATCCGGGAACGCCTGTGATTTCTCCGTCCTTAGCGGTCAGACAGCCTCTTACAAAAGTCATAACCGGCCATCCTTTAAAGGTTTTTCCTGTGTAAGGGGACCATTTGGCTTTACTCTTAATATCAGCCTTAGAATAAGTATGTACCTTTTCCATATCTACAATGACAAAATCTGCATCCTTTCCCACAGTTAATGAGCCTTTTCTATAATCCAGCCCATAAATCCTGGAGGGATTCCAGCTTGTCACCTCTACCAATCGTTCCATGGACAATCGTCCCTGATTTACTCCATCTAACAGCACTGGGAGTGTAGTTTGGATTCCTGGAATTCCGTTAGGACTTGCCCAGATATCTGTCATTCCCCTTCGCTTTTCTTCTTCCGTATATGGACTGTGGTCTGAACCTATGGTTTGAATATAGCCCTGCTCCAGCATCTCCCACAATTTTTTTCTGTTTTCTTCATCTCGCATGACAGGAGAAAACTTCAGGTATGGGCCATATTCAGCCATATCCTTATCCGTAAAGGTAAGGAAATGTGGGCAGCACTCAGCATATACCTTAACGCCTCGTCTCTGAGCTGCTCTTATTTCCTCCAATGCACTGCACATTCCACTGTGGAGGATCACTCCCTTGGCTCCTGTAAGCTCTAGATAGTAGAGGGCCCGTTTTACTGATTCTAGCTCTCCCTCTGCACAGTGGGACTCATGGTATGCCATGGGATCCAGCCGTCCTTCTGCTTTCAGCCGTTTCTCGTTCCATTCAATCAATTCATTATTTTCTGCATGGAGCATTGCCAGCCCGTTAATCTCTGAAAGCTTTTTCAAAATCGCATACAATGCATCATCTCTCACATAGGGAAATTCTGCTACAGAAAAGCACATGAACATCTTTATGGAAACAGCTCCTGTATTCTTCCATAAGCCCTCCACCTTATCAATGTTCGAAGAGGTACCTCCTCCATGGATTCCATAATCAATGATGCCTCTTCCGTTATACGCTTCTACGGTAAATTGGTAGCTGGCTTCGTCTACAATCGGCGGATTGTTCATTGGATGAGAAATCGCTGTGGTTACTCCTCCTGCTGCTGCCGCCGCTGTGGCGCTTTCAAAATCCTCTCGCTCCGTAAAGCCTGGATCCTGAAAATGTACGTGGGAATCAATGAGACCTGGAATGATATATTTTCCAGAAGCATCAATAACCTCCACAGCCTGCATCTCCTCTTCTGTATCTGTAATCGCCCAGATTCTGCCATCCTTGACTGCCAGATTTCCACGATATTTTCCTGTATGGCTTACGATTGTGCCGTTTTTAATCAGTTTATCTACCATTTTTCCCTCCCCTTTTCCTTTTATTCTTTTCTTCAATGTTGTATCTTCTTTATTGTTCTCGCGAACATTTTTTAAAAAAAATTGTTAGATAAATAAAATATTATTATATTATTTCCAAATTTTCGTACAATTTTTGCTTTTTAATTCTTTTTCCTTTTTATCCTTTTCCTTTTTGTTCGCGTGAACAATTCGATGTTAAAATCATATTATCACATCTACCCTACAACTTGCAAGTGTTTTTTTCCTTTACATACATTTTTTATCTTTTATACAAATTCAAGCACTCGTTTTTATGCATTTTGCACAATTTTCAAAAAATTTTATCGTATCGATTATAATTTTCTTTGATGTATATATCGCATGTTACATCAATATTGCCCCTAAGCATCTCTGTGTTCCTATAAAAATATTTAAAAAAATTATTTGCCACAACTGCTCCCAGAAAATATGGACGAGCTGATACAATCGCGTCAATCGTTCCATCATAAAGATACTTTTCCACCCGTTCGTTGACTCCATTGCTAATAGTGACCACTTGATGCTGCATCTCGTGTTCATTGAGAAAATCTCCAATATAATCCACATGATAGGGAGCATATATGGCTGTGGGCCAGGAATTCTCGCACTCCTTTTCCAATACGCGCCAGTAATATTTCTGTGACATCTCCTCCAAGATTACCTTTCTGCATTGAATGCCAGGATATTCCTGAAGCTTATGATAAAAGCCCTCCATTCTCTTTTTTCCGAGCTCATAACCTTCATCATAACACATCGTCAGGATGTTTCCCTCTTTCATAATAAGTCTAGCCAAGCAGGCAGCAGAATAAGTTCCCAAATTAAAATAATCTGGTCCCACATGACACAACCGTTCATTGGTATATATCATGTCCAATGTCATAAGAGGTATCTCTTTTTCTCGGCATATCCGAGATACCCAGTCCATATTTCCTTTAGACAGAGCGCTGAATATAATCCCATCCACATTTTTCTGATTAATGACTTCAAAAAACTGTTCCATCTGCCTGCGGCATTGGTCACTGCCTGTTGTAATATCTGTAAAGACCGTATGAATCTCAAAATTATAGCCCTGCCACATATGAGCAGCTTCTCGGATTCCTTCTTCTGTCTGCTGTCCATATCCTTCATCAATAGTCGCTATAATAAAAGCATATATCGTTTTTATTGTTTTGAGAGCCAGGCTTGCGGCTGCGCCGTTTTTTTCATACCCCAGCTTTTCCGCCTCTTCCAGAACCTTTATCCTGGTCTCCTCCTTTATAGATTTCCCACTGAAGGCTCTAGCAACCGTTGTCCGGGATATATTAAGCCTCTTTGCAATCTCGTCCTGTGTAACCACGTCTCATTATCCCTCCCTTTGTAAATGCAAATGGGGTATTCCGTTCTTCTGTCTGAAAGGCAGCGATCCCTGCCTCTTCAGCAGCCTGTATCTTCTCTGTTCTTTTAAAAGCAAGCATTGCGGAGTTTTCAAAGCAGAACCGGCCATTCTCTTCAAAAATAACGACTTTATCGCCTGGTTTCAGCTTCCGTTTATTTCTTATGGATACTGGTATCGTAATCTGACCTTTACTGGAAAGCTTTGCTACTTCCACCCTTCATCATCCTTCCCTAACCGTTTTCTCTTATCTTCTTACTATGAAAGTACCCTTTTCCGCAAAGCGGAAAACTGAGTTCAGGTATGCCCAATGCGCGGAATACTTTCATTCATGGTGGTGCACTAGCCTTGCGCATGAAGGTTTACTGTGAAAGTATCGAATTCTCGCGGTAGGTCTGCGCACTTGCTGTGCTGTCCGTACAGTGCCAGAATGCGGTTTTTGCATTCTGTGTGCATCTCCCGTTTTTACTATTTCATTATATCTGTTAAGGAGAGTTATATCAATTATTTTTTTGCCACGTCTACTTCTCCTCCCTGGGCCTTCTCTGCCAGAACTGCCTGTCATGAAAAACATTAAAGCTTGTGATACACAAAAGGCAGCCGCCTTCTGCGACTGCCTTTTGCCCGAACTTTATCCTTTAAGAATTGCTTCTGAGTCCCCCTAACAAGTATGGTTAAACAGAGCTGCTAGCTTTTCGGGCAGACCCTTGTTGGGTTTTAAAGGTGGTTTTGCAAAGCTTCCATTAAGAGCAACACCTGCTTTCAAAGAAATCAACAACTCACACTGCTTCACAGCACTAGACACCCCATCTACGACTGGAACTGGAAGCTTTCCTTCCAAGTTCCTAGCCAGTCCTGCCAGTGGGGCACCAGCCAGAATGATAACGTCTGCTCCGTCCTTATGTACTGCTTCCCCTGCCAGTTCCAGAAGCCGTTCGGAATAATCTTCCTGAACCGTTCCTACATTTTTAAGGGGATCTTTCAAGGAACGTATGCTTGCAAGGCGCGTGGAAAGATGACTTCTTTCTACGGTTTCTTTGTACCAAGCCGTAATCCGATCCGAAATAGCGATCATGGAAAATCTTTGCCCCAGCAGACAAGCAGAAGCCAGGGCCCCTTCTGTCATTCCTACTACTGGAACATCTAAAAGCTCCTTTAATCCCATCAGTCCCGGATCTCCGAAGGCTGCCACTACCACTCCGTCATATTCACCGTAATGCTCTGCTGCTACACAAGAAGCAGCATATCCGCCAATGACTGATTCCATTCTGGTTTCAATATATTCTACACCAAAGGGAGCTGTAGCCGCGATGATTTCCGTATCATTATTGGCAGCCCGTTTGGCTTCCTTTTCAATCAGGGCGGTGACATCCTCTGAAATATTAGGGTTTATTACTAAAATTTTCATTTTTGTTCTCCCTTTCTGCTTTTCTCTTCTGTTTAGATAAAATCCACCATCATATATTTACGGTCCAGTCCAGGATTGACATCTCTCCATTTGCGGTCAGCGGTTCTTTGGGCTTCACGCATAATATCATCCACATCTACAGTAAGGACCTTACCATCCCTAACTACAATCTTTCCATCAATCATCACAGTATCTACGTCGCTCCCCAGGCCTGTATGCACCAAAGTTCCTACGGCATCAATACAGGGAACCATATGGGGCTTACGATAGTCAACTAGTACCATATCTGCCTTCTTTCCAATTTCAATGGATCCCAGATCCTTTTCCAGTCCCAGTGCCTTTGCCCCATTAATCGTAGCCATACGGAGTACATCCATAGGCAGCGGATCATCACAGCTATTTGTCAAAACCTTTCCGGAACACACTGCAATCCTCATGGTTTCAATCATATTTGCTGCTCCATTATCTGTGGCGATTCCTATATTGATTCCCTTATGCCTCATTTCACTGATATGAGCTACCATACCCCCCTTAGCATTTCCCTCGGCCGCATGAGCAATGCTTACATTAGGGTGTTTTGCAAGCACATTCCTATCTTCTTCATCACAGAAAATTGCATGAGCACACACGGTAAACTTACTGTCAAACATTCCGCAGTCTTCCATGAATTTCGTGCTGCTTGTGCCAGAAATCTCTTTAATCCGCTTCATTTCCCTTGGACTCTGGGCCAGATGGGTAGACATCCCAATCCCATACTGCCTGCTTAAGTCCGAGATACGGCACAGGAATTCCGGAGAACAGGTATCCGGTGCGTGAGGGCCAAAATTGCATTGAATTCTTCCGTCAAAGCTGCCATTATATTTTTCAATCAGGTCAATGTTGCTCTGAAGCAGCTTTTCTCCCATTTCATGGTCTACTCTGTAATCACTTGTGGGCAGTCCGAAAAAGTCCATATCATGTACCATTTCTGTTACCATGGCGCGGATTCCTACTTTGCCAAATACTTCTGCATTCTGGTGGCTGTTTGTATACATGTCAGCTATTAGCGTAGAGCCAAACCTAAGAGCTTCTACGGCTCCAAGGCTTGCCATGGCATAACAGTCGTCTGGGCTTAAAAACGGTCCTTGAGGGACTGACTTTGTATAAGCTGGGGCAGTCCCCATATCCTCTGCCACTCCCCGGATAATGCTCAAAGTCTGATGGGTATGGATATTGATAAATCCGGGAAATACTACCTTTCCAGTACAGTCAATATGCTCCAGATCCTGATTCCCGTATTGTTTCATCATTTCACGGGCTGGCCCAATATCCGTAATTCTGTCATTTTCTACTACAATCGCACTGTCCTTTAAACCGCGGTTTTCCTCATCCATAGTAATGATGAGTCCGCCTTCCAATATGTATCCCATATCGTTTTCCTCCTCCAAATTAAGCTTTTGCCTCTAAATCTTCCTTCTTAAAAACAACATCCCCTGCTGTCTCTTCAATCATTGCAGGATATTTCTTTCCAAAGTATTTTGCCAGAAGTATGTAAGCTGCTGCCGTAACCAACAGGGAAGCAAAAAAGCTATAGTCCCCGGCCATATATCCGGCTGCTGTACCGATTCCATATCCTATCATTGCTGCTGGATTAATTCCATGCCAATAATAATATTTTCCCTTGGTTTTATAGATATCATCCAAGCTATATTTCCGCTTTCTGAAATAATAGTAGTCAATTGCAACGATCGTGATAATCGGACCGGCCGCCAATCCAAAAAATGCAAGGATATCACTGAGGGCATTGCCCAACGTCCATGCGCGGACCACAAGCAGGGCCACTGCTGTAAACCCTATGCCTGCTGGAATCGGCTTAATCCGTTTCGGAGCCAGACCGCACATACACAAAATCGCAGGAAGAAGATTAGCAGCTGTATTAGTAGAAAGCTGTGCGGCAAAGATGAATAAGCCGAAAATTCCAATAAAAAGCTTATTATTCCCTGCAACCAGGTTCGTAAGGTGTCCCAGAACTTCTGAACCTTGCATTCCTGGTACGATCACAAGGGCACAGCAGCCTAGAAGGCTATAAAACATAAATGCCGGTACGTTCCAGAGCAGAGAGACAAGCAAGTGGATATATCCGCTCTTTTTCACTCCGTGTCTTACCGTACAATCCCTTGCAACATCGTTAAAACCGATAGCAAAGGCTCCCATCTTTCCAACAATTGCGCCAAAGGGATACAGCCAGAATCTTGTTGTTCCGCTCAAGCGCCCCAAATCTTTTATGTCGCTAAAAGAAACATGGTATTCCTTAAACAGCACATAGAACATATAAATACCCATGAATGCCAGCACCGGTGTAGCGAGTGTTGAAAATATGGAGATTCCCTTTACCCCTTTTAAAGTTACAAACAGTACTAAAAGTCCGTTAAGGATAATGGCAAACCAAATATTATCGAATCCGAACAAAGCAATGGTCGCCATATTCAGCGCCGTAGCCCCCATAAAACCATTCGTTCCGATAAACACTAGATTGGGCAGAACTCTTATCAATCCGGCGATTTTCCCTCCAAATGGTCCAAAGCTTGCAGTAATTGATGTAGCAAATGAAATTCCATATTTTAGACCGATATCCTGAATCACAAAGCATACAAGCCCTAAAATTGCTTGGCCGATCAGAAAGATCCATACCAGCTCACCAATTGTATAATACTGGAGCATGGGAGTGATTGTAATAAATCCGCTGATCTGAACGGCCGCCCCAAACCATACGATGCCAAGCCCATTATAGCCTACTTCCCTTTTGTTATACTCCACCGGAGCCAGCGTTTCACTATACAAATCATGCTCCGCTTTTGGCTGAAAGCCTATCATTCGTAATACCTCCTCTTTTAATCAAATACCATTTTATCAGTACTCGTAAAAATCCTTTCCCATACCATCTGATGACAGGCGCCTTATCAACAGATAACTACAGATACTTTTAAGACAAGTACTTCTCTTATTTGTTAAAATTATATTTCCTTTTCTTTCTTCTGTCATGGTCCCACTTTACAAAAAAGCAGGTACCCCTTTGTACTCCCTGCACAATGCGGACTTTCCTTAAAGTTAAATCCCCATAACTGTTTTTTGATCAGACCATAGAAAGGCTGCTGCAAAATGAATTTCTTATTCAATATATACCAGAGAATTCAGCCCATTTCTGCCATATACTATATAAAAACCTCATTTTGCAGCAGCCTCTTTTTGTCACCTTTGAAATCCACCAATGATCCGCATAGCTTTTATCCCGATCTGAAGCTTCAGCAGCTTTTCCGAATCATTGAAGTCTGTATTCAATACCTGTTTTATTTTATTGATCCTATAATTCATGGTATTTCGGTGAATATATAATTTTTTCGCCGCTATGTTAATATTTCTATTTTCCAACAGATATGTCTCCAGAGTTTCTACTAGATTTGTATGATTCTCTGCATCATAACTGGCTAACTCCCCTATAGATAACTCATAGAATTCCTCCAGGAGCTCATGAGAAATTCCAGAACTTAATATATTATATACCATCAGCTTTTCAAACCAACTGACTGGTTCCGCATATGCCGAAAGGCCTGACAGGCGGATCGCCTCCTGGGCTTCCGCAAAGCTTTTTTTCAAATCCCCAATATCCTTGTAACCCCTCCCAATCCCGACCATCACTACAGGCTTCTCTGGCATTTCTTTAATCTTGATATAAAGCTCTGCTACCAGCTCGCCATAATATGACTCAAGGTTGGATACCTTCTCTCCTTCTCTAAGAGGAAGAATGATAACAACATGGTGATTTTTAAAAAACACACTGACATTGATTCCATGCATCCGAAAGTATTCCATACAGAACTTCTCAAGGCGAGGCTGGAGATATTCTAGTTCTGTTCTATTTCCCAAAAGTTTCTGTTCTGTTCCACGATCAATCCGGTCAATTTGGACCAGAATACAGGCATGATTTTTTTGAACATCCAAGCCATTGATCGAAGCAAGGCTATAGGCGGCAGCTTTGGACTCTATTCTGCCCTCAAGCAGATCACTGAAAAAATCGCGATGCATTCGATGGCGGCTCTCCTCAATCCGCATAGCCTTGACCCGTTCCAAGGCAATAATAATAGCTGCCTGCTCCAATCCCATATACTCTATACTGCGCAGTTTTCTCACTGTTTCCCAAACCACCAGATATCCATAAGCATCCTTGTCGGCCCTGACAGGCATAATGCTACAGACAACAGGACCTCTAGCCGTCTCACAGACTCGCTTTATGGATTTTTTAAAGTCATCAATATCCTTAGGAATTGTTTCCAAAAATTTCCGTGTAAATACCTTCTGACCTTTCACAAGACTCATATATCCGCTTAAAGGGATCTCACTTTCCTGATGTTCTGCATAAGACAGAAGCTTCCAATTCTCGTCCACAATAATAAGCGGATTATTAACAAGCTCTGCTCCATGGGCAGCAAGCATATCCAATGGCTGCTCTGAAAGGGAAGAAGCAATCAACCGTCTGTGTATTTTAAAATATTTCTGGAGCAGAGAATCCTCACGACCAGCTGTTTCACGAAAAATAACCTTTTGTATCTCGCTTAGTGTACAATGGCGCGGTATGGCAAGTACAGGCAGCCTTCTCTTGTCAGCCTCCTCCAGCATATCCTTTGGTATTTCATCCCAATATTTATCCTCTTTAATTCCCAGACCAGCACAGGCAGATTCTGACAGCCTGACAATCAGTTCCCGGCGCATTGCTGAATCGTCCCGAAATATATACCCAGATGTCAGGATGAAATCGCCAGGAAGCATCCAGTCAAATCCATCCGGACAGTCTACCACACTGGCATTACGTATCAGATTATTAACTGCTTTCTTTCCTGCTGCAAGATAGATACCGGAAAATTCCGCCTCTGACAATAATGCCTTTACTGTAAACCCCATATACGGCTCCTTTCCTACACCAGTTCGTTTACGTGAACATTTTACAACACTAAACTTTTATGTTAAAAACTAACATTAAGTTGATTAAATATCATAAAGTTTTTCAAATCCAATTCCTCAATCTTCACATCAAATTCCTCCCCAAAATGTCTGTGTGCTTTTCCTATCTCTAATTATACCCACTTCTCCATCTGCTTACAAGAACCATCTTGTCATGATACATTAAAATGCCGGACAAGCCCTGCTATAAGAACCTGAAGAAAATTAGAATTCCCACCATGGACAGATGAAATAATATATAAACTTGTATCAAATAATTATATTTTTGTAAATGATCTAAAATACCAGATGCCAAACCTATCTTGTCAGGCTTAGCATCTGGTATTTTAATGAACGCGCGAACATTTTCATTTAAAAAAATTTTCCTACTTCTTTTCCTCATAACTCATCCATAGCTTCTTCCATATTTTTCTGGATTCTTCTATATAGAAGCGCACCTGCTGTAAAACTCCCTGTCTCCTATAATATGCTTTCTCATCAGCTCTCCTGTCTGTCTCCCATCCCCCGATCGAAGAGACTCTATGATCCCCTTATGCTCAGACAGGTATTCCTCTGAACGATTAAATTTTACAAATTCATCCTTTCTAAGCGCCCAGGAAAGCACCTCATTTCTGTCAATCATTTTTCTCAAATGTTTGTTAGGGCAAAGTCTGCTAATCGTTTCATGAAATCTGGCATCGCTGCTCACAGCGCCCTCCATATCCCTCTCTTTATGACATTGTTCTGACTGCTCCACACAGGCCTTCAGCTCTTCTAAAACCGCTTTTGTAACCCATGGACAGCCTGCCTCTGCTGCTGCCGGTTCCAGACAAAGCCTTAAATGATAAACTCCAATTGCAGCCTCTCTGTCTACCGGATTTACGATCAGATCATTCCTTGTCCCCCGAATTAATATGCCATCCCGTTCTAACATACGCAGGGCCTCTCTTACTGGACTCCGGCTCACTTCCAGCTCCTCTGCCAGACTGAATTCATTAATCCTATCTCCTCTTTTCAACTCTCCCCCAAGGATTTTTTTCTTTATAATCTCATAAATCTGCTGATGATACGCTTCTTTTCTGACTATGTCAGCCATACTACCTCCTCTTCTATTGACTTTTTACTTGCGATAGATATTCGTTTTTGTCAATGTCCTCTTTTAAGAGACTGTTGGATATAGAATTCCTTGTCTGCAGCAATATGCTCTGTCAAAAGGCGCTCTGCCTTTAGGCCGTCTCTCTCCCGAAGAGCTTCAATCAGCATCTCATGCTCTATCAGATATCCTTTTGGCCTGTTCGAACCTATAAATTCTTCATTCCGTACTAATCGTGAAAGGTTACGTATTCTGTCAATACTGTTTTTTAGCTGTTTATTAGGACAAAGTTCAATAATCTTGTCATGAAACAACGTATTATACTGGACAACCTCCTTCATATTTCCTTCCTCATGATATTGTTTGGATTTTTCCACATACTCCTCCAGCTGCTTCAAAACCGCCTCTGTAACATACTGACAGCCAATCCTCACAGCAAACGGCTCCAAACACCTCCTGCAGTCATAGATCTCCAATGCATCTCTGTAATTTAAGAATGTTACAGACAGACCGCTGGCACTTCTCCCTTCTACCAGCCCATCCTGCTCCAGCATACGGAGTGCCTCTCTTACCGGGCTCCGGCTCACTCCCATTTCCTGGGCTAGGCCGAATTCATTGATTTTTTCTCCTGATCTCAACTCTCCGCTTAATATTTTTTCCTGAAGGATTTCATAAATCTGCTGATGATATGCTACTTTTTTTACAACGATCCCCATTAAAACCTCCTCTTTTGTTTTTTGTCTAATGTCGACATACCGCTACTACTTTATTATAAAAAAATTTATCTTGAAAATCAAGGACCTTTCTTATCTAAAATTATTTTTTATTGCATTTGAGCCAGGAAACCTTCATGCGCAGGGCCACCGCACCACCATAAATGAAAATGGATTTCCTGCTTAACTACTGTCCATTATATAAGGCAGGAGTGCTGCCTGAAATACAGGAACATACAATTCCCTGTTTTCTGCAACACTCCCTTTAGCGGAACTTATGTATTAAAATTAGTCTTTCTTTGTTTCAGAATAAAGAATTACTGCAACATATTCCAAATCACAGTCGCCGATATTCTCAATTGCATGGAAATTGCCATCCTTGCACTGTGTCATATCGCCAGGGCCTAATTCCTGAACATTGCCATTATCGTTTACACGAGCTTTACCTCTCAGAATGAAGTATGTCTCGAAATCGCCGGCATGTGTATGCTGTCCAATCGAACCGCCTACCGGGATTACACTAACACCAAACAATCTGCCTGTTCCATACATTTCCTCTTTTTCAAGGATGTTGTATACCCTTGTCGTCTCTCTTCCGCCCTTCAGATTCGGCTCTAAGGTCAGGCTTAGTTCATCTGCTCTCTTAATCATGGTCTTGTTCCCCCTTTAGTTTTTTTATTATAATGCCTTGTGGCATTTATTTATAAGCTACCACTTTCTTTTCATCATATACATCATGATCCAGCTCGCCCATCTTATTGGCTACCAGCATAGCTAAAAGCACGTCAACATCAACATTATTCAAAGTTCTGAACATTCCAGAGAACCAGTCAATACCAACCAGAACGATAAAGCTTTCTGGTGCAAATCCCATGGAAGTTGCTAAGAATGTATAAGTGATAATAACACCGCCAGGAACTACGATGGTTCCCATACACATCAGGCAGGAGAATAGGATTGCCATAGCCATTTCTCTTGGAGTTAAGGCAATGCCTGAGGACTGAGCCATGAACATAACTGCCAGCACGTAACAGGTAACACCGCCGCTGGAGTTCATAGCCATGGTAATTGGGCCTGTAAAGTCAGAAATTCTCTTGCTGATGCCAAACTTCGTTACCATATCTTCCATCTTGGTAGGAAGGGTAATTGCAGAAGAAGTTGTTGTCAAAGCGATCATGGACATCTTATAGAACTTCTTAGGCATTGCAAACAAATTCACTTTACATTTAATGGATACAAATACACAGTAAATGAATAATTCAATTAATACACCGCCTAATAAAGCGCCCAGGAACTTAACCATTGGTAAAATAACCTTGAGGCCGATTGCTCCCGTTACGTTTGCCAGAAGGCAGAAGATACCAATAGGAGCTACGTTCATAACCAGCTTAATGATGTTCATAATAACTTCATTAAAAGCCTTAACTAAATCATAAAGGTTGGTATTTCCGGTCTGTTTTGTGTATATACCTGTTGCTACGCCAAAGAACAGTGAGAATACGATACAGGGAACCGTTGCACTCTGTGCCATGGAACCGAATACGTTGGTGGAAACAAAGCCCAACAATGTCTCAGAAAGAGACTGATTTGCAGCGTCGTTTGTAACAGCGTCTCCAAGTTCAAAGCCGATTCCTGCTCCTGGCTGGATAATTTCACCTAAAATCAAGCCGATTCCTGCTGAAATCAAGGTGAAGATAACAATCCACTGGAAGGTAAGGAAACCCATCTTGCCTGCGCCGCTGTTTTCCGGATTGGAAACTGCTACTGCAACTGCTGACATAATCAGAGCTACTACACACTGCTGTACCAGACGCAGGAATAAATCACCAAATACCTTCAGATTTGCACACCAAGGTCCCACAACCAGACCAAATACAATACCGCCGGCTGTGGCAAGCATGATCTGATTGGTAAGGGACATTTTTATCTTTTTCTTTTCTGTCTCTGCCATTTTCTTTCTCCTTCATCATTCATTAAAAATAGTAAGGTCCTTCGATTGATTTAATCTCATTGCTTACTTTTCCAATTCCTTCGATTTCCATATCCATGGAATCTCCGGCCTTTACCTTTTTCCCATAGCCACTGGGAGTTCCAGTAATGATCATATCTCCTGGAAGCAATGTCATTACATGAGAGATATAGGAAACGAGCCACGGCACGCTCTTCAATAAATCCTTTGTGTTGCCAAGCTGTCCTGGTTCCCCGTTGATCCTGGATTTCAACACCAGATTCGATGCATCAATATCCGCAATAATATAAGGCGCAACAGGAAGGAACGTATCAAAAGATTTTGCTCTTCCCCAAAGTGTATCCTCTGCCTGAAGGTCACTGGCAGTCATATCATTTGCTACTGTATAACCCCATATGTATTCTTCCGCTTTATCCTCCGAAACGCACTTGCAGGCCTTTCCAATCACAACTGCCAGCTCTACCTCACAGGATAAGTCCTTTACCATCGGCGGAACTACCACATATCCTCCATCTCCAACCAGCGTTGTAGGGGGTTTGATAAACAGCTTTGGTTTTTTGGGAAGGCTTTCCCCTTCCTTCAATACTACATCTGTATAATTCAGTCCAGTTCCTACGATCTTGCTAGGCACACAAGGAATAAGTTCCTGATTCTGCAAAGCTGTCACTATCCCTGTTTCCTGAAAATTTTCAGGGCCATTTCCTGACAAGATATGCACCTGGCCATCCTCAGCTAGAATTCCATAACGGATTTCTCCTTCGTAACTCATTCGAATATATTTTTTCATCTCTTTCCACCTCCTTTTCTTTTCTGTCGTTTGTATTCTGTCTTACTTATTCTGTCGACATTCAACATTATACCGCAATCCTTTCAATTTGTAAAGATAAAGTTTATGCAGTTTTTACATAAATTTTATCTTTACACTATTTTTTTTACTATTATTTTGGCTATGATATTAATGAAGAAGTTTTTCAATATGGCAAAGTACAAAAAATTGTGTGCTTTAGGAATTCTCCTTATTCATATTTTCTCTTTCCCACCCCCATTCACAAAGAGCAAAGGAACTTCCACTCCTTTTAAGAATATTATTTTTGCTGAGAAGCTATATACATAGAAGCCAAATATCTTTCACCCATAGGTGTCAGCTTCCCATCCCAAGTAGTATAGAAACCTTCCTCCTTTAATTCCGGAAGATAAAAAGGTATCCACATGCCTTTCCACGAATTCGCATTCTCTCCATATGTCTCAGGGCCTCTGTCATTTGCTTCACCATCCAGCCATCCATATGTATACCAGAAGGTTCGTTTTTCAACATCATACACTTCTGCACTCACTGTTCCGTCTGTAGCGCCATGATTATTAATTTCATTCCGATGAGGCATGGTCCGGTCAGCTTGAACATTTCGTTCCGCCAGGATTTCTTTCAGCACATCCGCATTTATCCTGCCTTTGTTCTGATTTAGCAGCTGCATCGCCCGGTTATAGCGATATTCTGAAGTATTATAATAAACCGCATTATTGCTGCTGCTGATGTCAAGAGGCTTCATCGCTTCAGATTCCCAGCGGTTCGCTCTTGCAGCCAGTCCGCCCTGAGCCTTGCTGTACTTCTCTACTACTGTTACTGTCTGGAATCCAGCCTCCACCACAGCTAAATTTCCTCCGGCATCTGCAAAAATATAGTTTCCCTGACAGCCGATTCCCTTAGGATTGTTTTTTACAAATTCGATTGCCTCCTCTACACTAGAAACTGTAGATCCCATCTTTAAAAACCATTCATTCGCTGGAATCTTGCCTTCTGCCTCCAGCTCATCCGGAACTACCCATGATCTGGTCCAGCTAAAGCCTGTTTCATTCATTCCTCGATCCGATCCTACATCTTCAAAGCTTCCGTCCTCATTCTTTATCAGGCAGGGGGTATGGACAAATTTATATCCTCCATCCTTTGGTATTGTCACATAAACCGGCTTCCTCGGTCCAGGCAGATAAGGATTATCACTGGTTGAAGCTATGTAGACATTTCCTCCTTCTGCAGCAGCTCCACTCGCCCCTGTCAGAGTACATGCTAATGAGGAAAATAATGAGGCTGCTGTAAAAACAGCCGCAAGTCCTGCTGTAAAACCTTTTTTCATTTTTTTCTCCTTTTTCGATTTTCAATTCGTTCTCGTGAACATACTTTTTTTAAAAAGTCAATTCACACCTTGATTACTTCCTAAAACTTCTAATTCGTTCTTAATGCGCACGCGAACATTTTAGTTGCCTCTATCCTAGCATATTTCCTATATAAGTTCAAGAGATTCTCTGAAATCATATTAATTTTCATCAATATATCTAATTTTTTTCCTTAAATATTGTACAACCTGCTGCCATCAAAGCAGCAAACCTTGTCTTTAGAAGAATAGCTCCTAAGATGAAATCAGCAAAAACAGGACAGAAAAAGAGCCTGTTGCAAAATAAGATATACAGTACATGGCTATGCTATTGGTGACATTATATGCCATATATTGTATGAATCTATCCGTTTTGCATCCAGGCTCTTTCTCTCACGGTCCTTTTAGCATCCAATCTTTATTAATAATGTCCTCCGTCTCTTCTGTTTGCTTCCAGATTAAACCGTTCTTCATCAAAATAAATCTTTGTCTGTCCCCACTGGCGCTTTTTCGGCCAGGCAAAGGGATGAAGGTGCTCTGCCCTTTCTGCTGTTTCCAGGGCCTCTTTCTCTGCTTTCAGGAGGATCTCCTCTTCTTCTACCTGAAGGGCCTTCCCATCTTTCAGCACGATTCTTCCGTCCACTATTACCATATCCACATCCGAAGGATGTCCATTGCCTACCAGGGTATCAATGATATTAATCCGAGGCATGAGTCTTGGATTCATCAAATTTATGGTAATCACATCAGCTCTTTTCCCGATTTCCAGAGAACCGATTTCTTTTTCCATACCAATACATCTTGCTGCATCAATCGTTGTCATCTCTAGGAGCTTTTCTGAGGGCAGATAGTAATCATCATTCATCGCCCTGCGGAAGATCATTTTCGCCCGTTTCATGGCATCAAACATATCAAATCCAGAGGTCAGCATGGAGCCATCTGTTGTCAGGGCCACTGTTGCGCCTAACTCCAAAAGCTCTATGACAGGAGTGCGGTTTACCAACTGGCGCATTCCAGGAGCCACACTTACATGGGTATCTGTCTTTGCCAGAATCAGCGTTTCATCCATAGACAATCCTGTACAGTGCTGCAGATGTACGTCTGGTCCCAAAAGGGCATGCTCCTTATCCTGATAGGCCAGATGAATCATTCCTCCAAAGGCATCTGTATGAATCCTGGTGCTATATTTTTCTGCAATCCGTCTCATGTCCTTTGCCTGGCGCAGATCCTGGTCTGTCAGTTTCACACACCGGTCTGCCGGCGTCGGAGCTGAAGGGTCAACGCTGGTTACAACTCCAAATGGAGCCACGTAGGCCCGTGTCCTATCCTGGTTTGCATGATTCAGCTGCGATACCACGGTCTCCAAGCTTTCCAGAACAGTTTCATAGCTTACCTCTCCCATATGTCTCTCGCCATTTACATAGCGGCTAAAGCGGTGGGGCCACGGAGTATGGCATGGGCCAGTACATACAATATCCTTTACCCCTACCTCATCATAGGCTTTAGCATTGTTCATAGCCGGTTCTGGAGAATCACATCGGGGCTGGGAGCCCAGCACGCATACTCCAGTTGTCACACCTGCATGAAGGCGTTCTAAAGCAGACAGCCTCCCTTCATGATACCAGAATTCATCGGTAATATAATTTTTATAAGTATGGGTCATAACCGGCATCCAATAGCTGGTATCCTCTACAATGGATTTAAATACAGAATGCCCTCCATGGCCGTGGGCATCAATGAAGCCTGGCATAATCACATGGTTTTTGCAGTCGACCACCTCTGATGCGCCATATCTCATTCCCTCTTCACTTGGCCCTACAAAAGCAATTTTTCCATTTTCAATCCCTACTGCGCCATCCTCCAGAATTCGACGCTCTCCATCCATGGTAATCACATATCCATGAACTAATAATGTATCATACATCGCTCTTTCCTCCCCGTATCATAGATTTTTCAGACAATGGGCACAAACCCATAAACCTTTCCGTCTGTTTTTGCCAGAGTCTTTTCTGAATTAAAGTATCACATCCTGCCTCTGGGAAAAATGTCAGAATATTTTTGACAGCCGAATCTTATGCGAAAAAAATCAACCGCTCTGGCTCTCAATCCCCTATAGGAAATGATGGCCTGAACAGCTTTTCCTTCGGCAGATGGCAATAATCCCGTTCTACATATCCAAGCTTCATCTTCTCATAATATTTCTGTCCTTTAGCCTTAATCTCCTCCAGATCAATTCCTTCTATCTGCCTGTCCTTCATAACAGTGCGTCCATTAATGACAGACATTTTCACATCTCTTCCTGAACCGCACATGAAAATCGTACGGATTGGGTCATCTACTGCACCCATATGGAAATCCTCCAAGTCCACAACGATCATATCTGCCTTTGCCCCTTTACAAAGCCGGCCTAGATCGGACCTTCCCAACATAGCGGCTCCGCCTAAAGTTACTGCGCGGTAAATATCCGCAAAGGTAGAGCCCTCTGCCTTTTCCTCTACCATCTGAGAGAACATGGAAGCTGTCCTTATATTCTGGAAGAAATCCGGTGGAAAGGTGTCTGTCCCTACCGCTACATTGATCCCTCTTTCCCTGTATCGGACAAAGGATTCCTGATAGTGCCCACTCCTTCCAATAATGATCGGGCAGTAAATAGCAGTCGTTCCGGTACGGGAAAGAATCTCCAGATCATCGCCTTGCTCCTCTACCCATCTGGTTCCCTTTACAATATAACAATGGGGAATCCCTACATTTTTTCCCAGAAAGCCTATGCTGTCCAGATATTCAATCGGGCTTTTTCCTGTCTGTTCCCTAATAAAGCCATATTCAAAAGCTCCCTGGGCAGCATGAAGCTTCACTGGACAACCGAGTTCCTCTGCATATCTCTTTGTGCGAATCAGATTTTCCTCTGTCTGGGATTCAATTCTCTCTGGCAGAAGAGCACCTTTAATCAATCCATCATAAGCACCGTCATATTTTCGGATGAATTTGACCGCCCGTTCCAGTCCCTCTTCTCCTTCGCCTTCCAGATAACGGACAGTCATAGAACCATCTGGACGGACCACATTAAGTCCACACTGATAGCTGGGGGAGGTATAAAGCCTTAGTCCCAGTCTGCCTGCGTGATGGACGCCAGCCTCTTCCTCCTCATAGGTATCTGCCCATCTCTTATAATAAGTAGAAGTAATGGGCATGGCAGTGGTAATCCCATGCATAATCAACTGGGTATAGGCATACAGGGATTTAAATGCCTCCTCCTCTGGTGTCATCAGCTCATGGGTTCCTTTTTCAAAATATTCCTCTGAAGGGCTTAGGCTTTTCCGTACATCGCTATAAGCCTCTGTATGGAGAATATCATGATCAATATCTCCTAAAGCATTTAGATCAATAAATCCCGGCATAATCACGCTGTTTCCTGTATCTTCCGTCTTGTCCACAGAACCTTCATAATGCTTCCCTACATAAATAATCTTGTCCTCTTCATAAACCACTTCCCCATCCCTTATAATCACATGGTCTTTCCCATCAAAACCAATGACATAGGAGCCTTTCATCTTTGTAATCATGTCTTGTCCTCCTCAGTGTTTTATAATGATAGATATGATAGACTTTCGGTGTCAAAACTCCTGATACTTTTCCACTCACAGCCCTTTTAACACCCAAATCATTATAGAAAAAGGGGATGCCGCATGGAATGTTCTGCAGCATCCTCTGGTCGCATATTATTTGCTTTCGCTCTCAAAGTATACCTTCTCAAAGAAGTGGCTGGCTGCCGGTGTGGGCACAAAGCCTTTTACATCGCTTCTGATTCCCAGTACCTGCTGAGTATTGGCAATCGGAATAACAGGCAGGTTTTCACGAAGGTATTTCTGGATATTCTTAATGATTTCTTCACGTTCTGGGCCATCGCTGGTAGCTCTCTGTGCATCCAGCATAGCATCTAATTCAGGATCATTATAGAAGCCCATATTGTTGGTTGGGATCTGTTTGCTATGGTATGGTCCGTAAATATTATTATCTGGTTCTGGGAAGCCTACTGCACCAAAACCTACGATGAACAACTCTGTCTCTCCTGCGTCTACCATATCATAGAAGGTACCGGACTCATAGCTCTGGATATCTACGGTGATTCCCACCTCTGCCAGCATGTTTTGGATAATGGTGGCTGCATTCAGCCTGTTGGTATTTTCAGCAGTAGTTAATGTCATATGCAGATCAGAAACTCCTGCCTCTTGCAGAAGTGCCTTTGCCTTCTCCACATCGTAACGGCAGTCCACATCTGTATCATCAAAATACTTCATAACCGGAGCTACAGTTGTTGGGGAATACTGGGCATTTCCTCTCCATACTGCTTCCAGAATTGCGTTTTCATCAAGAGCCCAGTCAATTGCCTGTCTCACTCTTACATCATCCAGAGGCGGCTTTGTAACGTTCATATCCAGATATTCTACTACAGTACTTGGGCGTTTTACAATTGCAGTATCCTTGTTGTCCTCCAGTCTCTGTACATCGTTAGCAGGAATATCAAATGCAATGTCAATGTTGCCGGATTCCAGCTCAATTACGCGGCTGTTAGCCTCTACAATGGTACGGATTACCAGGTTTTTATATGCTGGCTTTTCTCCCCAGTAATCTTCATTTCTCTCATAGGTGCAACGGTCATTCTTTGCCCAAGAGATAAACTTAAAGGGGCCTGTTCCTACTGGATTCAGAGCTGCCTGCTCTGGATTTTCCGTAAATTCTTTCTCACTTACTACAACCGCTCCGATATAAGGAAGATATCCTACCAATGGTGCAAAGGGCTCATGAGTTGCAACGATGATTGTGTAATCATCTACTACCTTGCAGTTATCTGCATCAATAGCGGACATGATATAGGAAACCTTCGCGCCATCCGGCCCAGTTGCTCTCTTAAAACTGAACAGTACATCATTTGCTGTCATCTTTTCTCCATTATGGAAGGTAACGTCATCTCTCAGCTTAAACTCCCAGTTCAGGTCATCTACACGCTTCCACTCGGTTGCAAGAAGAGGCTGGATATCTCCGTTTTCATCATATCTTACCAGCGTTTCATAAACAGGGTTTAAATTGTTTACACTGCTGGAGGTAGATGAAGCGTGGGGATCCAGTGTTGGCGGATCTCCTGTGATTGCCACGGTAAGGGTATCCTTCTGCTCTGGAGCCTTGCTGGATCCGCCGCATCCTGCCAGCAGGGAAACGGCTGCAGTAACTGCCAGCACAAGACTGACTGCTTTTCTCATTTTTCTCATAATAGTTCTCCTTTTTATTTCTGCTCTGCCAGATGGCAGGCTGTATAGTGGTTATTCCCTGTATCTCTCAGTTCTGGTTCTTCCTTCCTGCATAACTCAGAAGCATAGGGACAGCGGCCGGCAAAGCGGCAGCCTCCGGGAAGATTTACAGGGCTTGGCACATCTCCCTTTAAAATAATCCGTTCTCTCTGGACTCCCACCTTAGGAATGGGAATGGCCGACAAAAGAGCTTTGGTATAGGGATGGAGCGGATTACTAAAAATTGAATTATAGTCGGCAAGTTCTACGATTTTCCCAAGATACATCACGCCGATACGGCTGCTGATATGCTTTACAACGCTTAAATCATGGGAAATAAACAGGTATGTCAGTCCTAGATCCTGTTGAAGCCGCTTTAACAGATTAATAATCTGGGCCTGGATACACACATCCAAGGCTGAAACCGGCTCATCCAAAACGATAAACTCTGGATTCACAGACAAGGCACGGGCAATCCCCACTCTCTGTCTCCTTCCCCCGTCCAGCTCATGGGGATAGGCATTAATCAACCTTCTGGAAAGTCCTACCACATCCATCAGCTCCCGGACTCTGGCGTCCAGCTTTTTTCTGTCCTTCCGATACTCGTCAATATTCGTCAGCGGCTCTGCGATCAGATCAAAAACAGAAAGTCTGGGATTTAAACAGGAATAAGGATCCTGAAATACCATTTGTACATGCTCCCGGAAGTTTTTCATCTGGCTTTTATTATAGGCCAATACATTTTCCCCATGAAAGTTCACCTCACCGCTGTCAGCCTCTAAAAGGCGGATGATAGTACGGCCTGTTGTGGATTTTCCACAGCCTGATTCTCCAACCAGGCCAAGTGTCTCTCCCTTGTTGATATAGAAGCTCACATCGTCTACTGCATGGAGAAGTCCTTTATTTACATGGAAATATTTCTTCAGATGATTGATCTCAACCAGCCGTTCTTCCTGCTTACTCACTCTGTGTCCCCTCCTCCTGCTTCTCGTATAAAAAGCATCTGGTGTAATGCTCTCCGTTGATATATGTGATATCCGGTTTTTTATGCTTACAGATTTCCATACAGTTCGGACACCGCGGGCTGAAGGAACAGCCCTCAATCCGCTCTGTAGGCTCTGGAGGAAGTCCATGAATTTCCTCCAGCCATTCCTCTTCCGTATCCAGCTTAGGTATGGAATGGAACAATCCTTTTGTATAAGGATGGCATGGATTATTGTAAATCTTCTCCACCTCTGCATATTCTACGACCTGGCCGGCGTACATGATGGCAACCTTATCACAGATTTCTGCTACAATCCCCAGATCATGGGTGATCAATATCATGGAGGTTCCCAGCTTTTCCTTCAGCTCCCTGATCAGATTCATAACCTGAGCCTGAATGGTTACGTCAAGGGCTGTTGTCGGCTCATCTGCAATAATCATTTTGGGCCTGCAGGCAAGGGCAATGGCAATTACCACACGCTGCTTCATACCGCCGGAAAACTGGTGGGGATAATCCCCAGCCCTTTCCCTGCGGATTCCAACCATCTCTAAAAGCTGACATGCCTCATCAAAGGCTTCCTTTTTTCCAATTTTCTTGTGAAGGCGGATCATCTCTACAATCTGATCGCCTACCTTCATGGAAGGATTTAAGGAGGTCATTGGATCCTGGAAAATCATAGAAATCTCTTCCCCTAGGATTCCCCGCCTTTCTTTGTCGCTGATCTTCAGCATATCTCTTCCGTCAAACAAGATTTCTCCAGACGTTACCTTTCCTGGAGGTATTGGCAGAAGGCCCATAATAGTCATAGCTGTCGTGGTTTTTCCAGCTCCAGTCTCTCCTACAAATCCTAAGGTTTCCTTTTGTCCGATCTGTAAATTTAAATGATTTACCGCATACACAGTTCCGTCTTCTGTCTTATAGGTAACACTTAAATCTTTAATATCAAGTAAATGTTCCTGTTCCATGTTTTATACCGCCTTTCCCTGATAACGCCTGCATAACAGACATGTCCGTTTACGATTCTGCCACATATTAATTTCTCAGCTTCGGGTCGAGAGCATCCCTCAATCCATCTCCCAAAAGGTTTAGGGAAAGAACCGTAATCACAATGGCAAGTCCGGGAAACATAGTCATATAGGCATAGCCTCTGATATAATCACGTCCCGTGGAAAGCATATTGCCCCACTCTGGATTCGGAGGCTGGATACCAAGTCCGATAAAACTCATGCCAGCAGCCGTAAGGATTGCTCCTGCAATACCCAGAGTCACTTGTACAATCACTGGAGCCACGCAGTTTGGAAGGATATGTTTTATAATAATTTTGGCATTGCTGGTGCCAGACGCACGTGCAGCCTCAATGTATTCTTCTTCACGGATTGTCAGCACCGATGCCCTCACAATACGGGCATAGGTGGGAACAGACGAAATACCTACTGCGATCATCAGATTAATCAGACCTGTTCCAAGAGCAGCTACAATAGCAATTGCCAGCAATGTCTGTGGAACTGCCAGGAGTACATCCATCAGCCTCATAATGGTATCGTCAATCCTTTTTCCATAATACCCTGCAACTGCGCCTAAAGCTCCACCGATCAACACTGCAATGCCCACAGATACAAAGCCTACTAAAAGAGACATCCTGGCGCCATAGACAATACGGCTGAAAATATCCCGCCCAAATTCATCTGTCCCGAAAAAATGACTAGCATTAGGATGCTGGAATGCATTTGGCAGATCCTGCTTTGCATAATCATAAGGAGCAATTACATCGGCAAAAATACCAGTAATTAAAAGGATAATCAATATAACCAAACCTAAAACAGCCATTTTATTGCGGCTCAGCGCTTTCAGGACAGAAAGCAGCTGGCTTCTGGATTTCTTTTCTTCCATAGAAATTTTCCCTCCCTGCTTTCTATTCTTTTGCGACTTTGGGATCTACCACTGCATACAACAGGTCAACTCCCAGGTTCACCAGTGAAAAACATGCTGCAACAAATAAAACACTGCCCTGAACAATAGGGAAGTCTCTTTGTTTAATCGCTTCAATCATGAGACGGCCTACGCCTGGGATAGAAAACACCACCTCTGTCAGCATGGCCCCCCCCAGCAGGGTTCCAAATTGAAGGCCTACTACGGTAATAACAGGAATCAGTGCATTACGGAATACGTGCCTTAAAATCACCACGCTTTCCCTCTGTCCTTTTGCCCTTGCAGTTTTGACAAAATCCTGACGGATTACCTCCAGCATACTAGAACGGGTCATCCTCGCTACTACAGCCGTACTCTGCATTCCCAGGGCCAAGGCTGGCATAATCAGCTGTTCAAAGCTTCCAAAGCCGGATGGCGGAAGCCAGCCTAACTTAACGGAAAACAGCAAGATCATCAGAATTCCAATCCAGAATATAGGAGCTGACGTTCCGATTAGCGCCAAGACCATGACCGCATTATCCAACAGGGAATTCTGTTTTACAGCAGAGATAATCCCCAGAAAAGTCCCCAGAACAATTGCAATTACAATGGCTGCTGTGGCAAGCTTCACCGTATTGGGAAATACATTCATGATCTCATCTAGAACTGGCCTCCTGGTGGAATAGGAGGTTCCCAAATCCTGATGGAACACAATATTTGCGACATAGCGGCCATATTGTACTAGAAACGGGTCATCCAATCCCAGCTCCTGTCGTAATTCTGCCTGAGCTTCTGGCGTAGCAGACTCTCCCAACATCATACGTACCGGATCTCCCGGCGTCATATAAAGGAGCAGGAATACCAGGAATGACACTCCGACCAGCACCAGAACCAGATATATCAGCCTTTTGAATGTGAACTTCAACATCATCCATTCCTCCAATTTATACATTTCCATATAGTATTTATCCGATTTATTATACTATAATATTTTTTATAAATACATTAGAACATGTGGATAAAACTGTCCCCATCATTTTATCCAATTTTTCTATATTTCTGCATCTTATCTCTTCTTTTCTAAAATATTTTGTGATATACTAAAAATAATTTTCTTTCGAAAATCAATTCTCTTTCGGCCAAAATCTTTCAACAGACGGCCGTATATCCGTTGTTATGAGCAGGCGGTACAATTGTTGTATCTCTTGTACAACATTCCAGCTTACTCTTTTTTGAAATCTGCAGGGAGTGACCCTATGAATTCTTTGACCGTGGCAGAAATTTTAAAACTGGACATTTTGCAGAAGGCATCAATTCGTGCCGGCACAGCTGGCTTAGCTAACCAGGTTACTGGCATCACAACAGCTGAGGATCCAGATCTGATTCAATGGCTGACTGGAGGGGAAATCTGCCTCACCTCCCTGTATGGAGCATCTGTCGGTCCTCTTTCCTTTCAGGAATATATCAATACTCTGGCAAAAAAGGGCATCAGTGCTTTGATCATAAAGACAGGGACAAGGCTTCCCGAAATTCCGGCAGAGATTATAGAGGTGGGAAACTGCCATCAGATCCCTGTCATTGAACTTTCTCCTGATATCCGTTTTTTTGATGTGGTTTCTTCTGTTATGAAGCGGATCCTGGATAATAAAGCTCAGTACTATATCGAGCTGCAGAATCAGTTGTCCCAGCTTCTAGCATCCGGCGCTAAAGAACAGGCAGTCCTAGAATATCTAATACAGTATGTTCCAGCATCGATTTCCCTGTGTGATTCTGAAAAGAATGTTTCTCATATTGCTCAATCGCCAGAATTTTATTCTGATCGGGCTGTAGCTGACAGAATTACGCTTCCTATCATGTGTATGGGTGAAGTAGACGGATATCTGCAAGCCGTAACCAATCGGTATCTGGACGAAAATCTGGAAAGGCTTTTAAAACATGCTGCCAACCTCCTAGCTGTATTCTTTCTAAAAAAATACTATATGGCTGAAGTTGAACAAAAGTATATTTCGGCCTTTTTAAGGGATCTGTTCCGAGGTAATCTAGATGAAACGCAGGCAGCGGAAAAGGCGGAAAGCTATGGCTGGAAAAAAGAGGATTCTTTTTTGGCCGCTTCAATTCAACTGGAGGCCTCTGGAAATGCCTCCAAGATTTCCAGCGCTCTTATGGAAATGGCCCATCTGATTCCAAAAAGCTGTTATTATTTCTGTATACAGGATGATTCTCTTCATATATTATACCGCGTGGAAGAGGGGCATGCCATTTCGGCACTTTATGAGCCTATCACTGATATTATTTCAAAATTAAACCGATATATTGAAAAAAAGTATGCATCTCTTTCCTTTTTTTCCGGAATCAGCGGAAAGGCTGCTGACATTTTCTTGCTAAATAAAAAGGTACAGGAGGCCTCTGATGCTTTACAGTTCGGCCGCCTTTTTCACAATAACATTGTAAAATATGATGATTTAGGTGCTTTACGCATTCTTACTTCCTTTTCTCATCGGGATAACCTGGAGCAGATTATCCCTCCTGCCGTAAGGAAGCTGGCTGAATATGATAAGGCTAACAATACTCAGTATCTTGAAACTCTGGATTCTCTTCTGGGAAATAATCTGAATTTGAGTAAGACAGCCAAAGAGCTGTTTATACACTATAAAACCATGCTCCACCGAATGGACCGGATCTGTCAGATTGCAGAAATATCCCTAGATGACCGGCAGACACGGCTGGATGTAGAGCTGGGAGTGAAGCTGTATATGCTTCTTCCAAAATAAACAAGAACCATGGGATTTTTTATAGGGACCAGTAGTTTTGACACCTTAATCCTATATGGTAAAAAAGGCTGCTCACTTGAGCAGCCCATATCTCTTCATTTTTCTCCATAATGTGGATCTGTCGATTCCCAATGCTTTTGCTGCCTTTCCCTGATTGCTGCCGCATTCCTTTAAAGTTTTTTCAATCAGGGCCTTTTCTACCTGGCCTTTTGTGTCGTAGATATCTCTGCCAGCCTGTTCTAGAATTCCTTTTTGAATCTCTTCTCTCCTCCTCTGAAATTCCTCAAATATCTGGAGGAAAAAGGCTTGCTCTGAGGTATTGTCTTCAGCCTGCGCCTTTAGCAGACCAGCATTTATATTTTCCTCAATATCCTCTGGAAAAACTAAGCCTGCAATTTCTTTTTTTCCCAGCGTTTCTCCAGAGTGAAGTACGCTGACTCGTTCCGCTAGGTTTCTAAGCTCTCTTACATTGCCTGAAAAGTCATAGTCTGTCAGTTCTTCCAGCCCTTCCTCTGTAAGAGTGACCGGCTCCCTATGGAACGAGGAAATGTATTCTTTGAGAAAGGTTTCAAAAAGCAGGCCTATGTCTTCTTTCCGGCTTCTTAACGGCGGCACATAGAGCCTTAAAATATTCAACCTGTAAAGGAGATCCTTTCGAAATTGGCCTTCCTGCACCATTCTCTGGAGATTTCGGTTGGTTGCAGCAATCACACGGACATTAATCGGAATTACCTTGTCATCGCCAATGCGCCTTATTTCCTGCTCCTGGAGCACACGCAAAAGCTTACTCTGGAAATTAAGGGGGATTTCAGAAATCTCATCCAAAAAGATAGTGCCTTTGTGAGCCAGCTCAAACAATCCCATCTTTCCTCCCTTGCTGGCGCCGGTAAAAGCTCCTCCTACATATCCAAAAAGCTCACTTTCCAAAAGACTTTCCGCCAGTGCTGCACAATTGACTGCAATAAAGGGCTCATCCCTCCGACTGCTTAAATTGTGGATTCCCTGAGCAATCAGCTCTTTTCCTGTTCCTGTTTCTCCTACAATCAAAATATTGGAGGAAACCTCTGCATAACGCCTGGCAATTTTTAGTGTCTCTTCCATAATCCTGCTTTTGTGTACCACATCTTCTAAATGATATTTGGCGTTTAATCCCCGATGGCTTAGTTTTTTCCTCACCTGAGACTCTGTATCCTGAATTTTAGATACATTCTGCAGATGAAGTACCACACCTGCTGTCTTTTCTCCCACCATAACCGGAAGATAGCTGGCTAAAAGGGTCATATCTCCGTAATTATGAAGTTCGTTGCTGATTTCCCTCCCACTTTTTAATACTGCTTCTACCTTATTTACTGTTTGAGGAAACACTTTTTCCAAAGGAAGTCCAGCCAGATTCCTTTCTTTTCCCACATACATCTGGGCTGCTGCCTGATTGATTACATTCACTGTTTTTTTGCTGTTTACATAAACCATACCATCCTTAGCGGCCTGGGCTATAATGCGATAGGTTTCTGATATCTCCCGTTCTTTTCTCAACGCTTCTACCATATGGATCGATTCTTCCAATGCCATGCGGACAGCCTCAGCCCCTGTTTTTATCACTATAGCATTCAATCCATGGCTTTTAGCACAGATCACCGTTGTATATCCTCCAATTACGGCATCACAGCCTTCCTGCAGGGCTTTTCTTATCTGTTTTTCTACTGCAAAGGATTCCCCTGCATCATATATATTCAGCTCGCAACCGACAATTTTCCCCAATCCTCTGGCATGGCATACCACATGATGGCGGCCAACCACTGCAATTCGGGACGGCTGATATCGCTTCTGGCATTCCATCAAAGCATAGATCACATCATATCCGGTAAAGGGAATATCCACCACTGGAACTGCCATCCCTTCTCTCATCTTATCACACAGGTTACCTCTTGCAATCACTGCATTATATTCAAAATTTACCTTTTCCAGATAAGCTGAGATAAACTGGTCAATCGGCTTTCTAGTATTTACAGAAAGATATCTGGTATCTTCATCTTCTTGTGGAATCTGGGTGTTGTCTCCCTTATTAAGCAGGAAAGCCTCCTGTTCGTCCCAAGGGACGATATACAGAAGGCTGATGCTTTTCTCTCTGTTTTGTGACAGATAGCTGCGTACCATATGCTTAATTGATTTTTCCAGCTGAGGATAAGGTATGATAAAAACAATGCGGATAATCTCACTTTTTTTGCTTTCTTCATTCATGATTTCCTCCATTCTGTGCACGCTTCGCAGCACAAGCAAGTATGCCTTTGATACCTAAATCCTATAAAAAGTGTGCGTCTTGATGCACACTCGCGCCGAAACGCGGCTGCGGCAGCAACCATTTTCCTATTGGGCGGAGTGTGATAAAGGTTTTTATCATATAGGAAAATCCAAAGGAATTTCCTATATGACAAGAAAGAATCCTGCGAAAGCAGGATTCTTCACCTGCAGCGAGCCGCACAAGCAGCATAAGCCCCTTCCTATGAAACGAAATAAGAAGGCAGAGCTGCTTGTCTCCTGCTCTTACTCGCTTTCACAGAAATGGCAAGCTGCCATATGTCCTTTTCCAGCTGCCTTTAAAGAGGGCATCTCCTTGCGGCAGATTTCCTGCGCCATCCAACAGCGACCTGCGAATCGGCAGCCCTCAGCTGGATTAACTGGACTGGGGACATCCCCCCTCAGGAGTATTCGTTCCCGTCTCTGATTATATTTTGCCACAGGAACTGCAGAAAGCAATGCTTTTGTATAAGGGTGAAGCGGATTAGTAAACAGCTCACTGGAACTGCACAGCTCTACGATCTGTCCCAGATACATCACTGCAATTCTATTGCTGATATGGCGAACTACACTTAAGTCATGAGAAATAAAGAGGTAGGTCAGCCCCATGCTCTCCTGTAGATCCGAAAGGAGATTTAGAATCTGTGCCTGAATCGACACATCCAGGGAGGATACTGGTTCATCACAGACAATAAATCCAGGATTCAATGCCAGTGCGCGGATAATTCCCACTCTCTGTCTTCGCCCTCCATCCAGCTCATGTGGATAACTGTGAAAGAGTTTGGGACTGACTCCACCCTTGTCCATCAGCTCCAGTACTCGTTCTTCCAATGCTTTTCCCTTCATTCCTTCATTTACCACAAGGGGCTCCCCGATGATCTGTCCGATGGTTTTTCGCGGATTCAGGCAGGAATAGGGATCTTGAAAAATGATCTGCATATCCTGTCGAAGCTTTCTCATCTCCTTATCACTGCACTGAAGAACATCTCTTCCCTTATAGTACACATGGCCGTCTGTGTGGGAAATCAGCCGCAGCAGTACTCTCCCTATGGTAGATTTTCCGCATCCGCTTTCTCCTACAAGTCCTAAGGTCTCTCCTTTTCCTATGGAAAAGCTTACGTCATCCACTGCATGAAGCCAGCCAGCCGGAACCTTATAATATTTTTTCAAATTTTCTACTTTAATTAATTCTTCTGTCAACTGACCTCACCTCTTCCATATAAATGACATTTTACCATGTGCTCTTCTCCTGCCTTTTGTTCCACTGGCTCCTTCATAAAGCAAATCCGCATAGCTTCTCTGCAGCGGGTGCAGAATCTGCAGCCTTCTGGAAGATGCATGGGATCCGGCATAGAACCAGGAATCACAGCCAGGCGCTTGCTTTCTTTTGCCTCAATGTCAGGAAGACAGGAAAATAATCCTTTGGTATAGGGATGGAGGGGACGGGTAAAAATTTCCTTCAAACTTCCCTGCTCAATAATGCTCCCTGCATATGCAACTGCTACATAGTCTGCAATTTCCGCCACAACCCCCAGGGCATGGGTGATAAATATGGTAGAGGTATTATATTTCTTCTTCAGGCTTTTCATCAGATCCAATATCTGCGCCTGGATTGTTACATCCAGAGCTGTAGTAGGTTCGTCTGCAATCAGAAGCTGGGGATTGCAGGAAAGTCCCATAGCAATACATACTCTCTGCTTCATCCCTCCGCTGAATTCATGAGGATAATTATTCAGCCTTTCTCTGGGAATCCCTACAACTTCCAGCATATCTCCGGCACGTTTCAGGGCCTCATCTTTCCCTGCCCCTTGATGAAAACTTATAATATCACTGATCTGTTTTCCCACAGTATAAACCGGATTCAGGGAGGTCATGGGATTCTGGAAAATCATGGCGATTTTTTCTCCCCTTAGTCTCCTTAGCTCTGCTTCCTTCATTTTCCGCAGATCTTTTCCATCAAACAAAATCTCGCCTTTTGTAATCACTCCAGGCGGACTTTGAACCAAGCCCATAATCGACAGCACAGATGTTGTTTTCCCTGCCCCGGTTTCTCCTACCAGTCCCAAGGTCTTTCCTCTGGGAAGCTGGAAATTCATCCCATTGACTGCCTTTACAACTCCGTCATAGGTACGGAATTCTACATGCAAATCTTTGATTTCAAGAAGATTCCCATCCATTTTTTATTCCCCCTTTGTCCTGCGCCAATTTCATATCTGTCACTTTTTTACTGCTGCCAGACGGTCTATCAAAGCAGCTGCCATCTTAATTCCACAAAAGATTCCGTCCAAGCCCATACTTTCATTCGGCGCATGGTTGTTCTGGTCTGCTCTTGCCAGAGGAATTTCAATAGCCGGAACTTTTAAAATACGGTCAAACAGATAATGGGGCCCTCCGCCTCCTACACTAGGAGAAAGAATCGGCGTTTCTCCAAAACCATCCTCCACTGCCTGACATGCTACTTTTACATACGGATCATCAATCGGTGTCCGCGCTGGAGCACTGGAATGGAAAAATGTAATTTCTGCGTCTTCATATCCCCTTTTTCTTAAATGCTCTACAAACTTTTCTTTGATTTCCTCTGGTTCCTGATTCGGTACCAGACGCATATCTATTTTTACAGTCGCCTTATTAGGCAGAACTGTTTTAGACCCTTGTCCTGTATAGCCTCCATAAATTCCTGCAATATTACAGGTGGGTTCGAATACAATATTATAATAATATCCATTATCTGTTCTGTTATGTACCAGCTCTTTCAGACCATAGTCTCTCTTTATTTCTTCATCGTCGCAGGGAATCTTCTTTGCTGTTTCTATCTCCAGCTCGTTAGGATTGCGGACGTTATCATAAAAACCGTCTATTTTTACAAACCCATCTTCCCCTTTTAAGGTGTTCAAAAGTCCTACCATCCTCCAGATCGGATTAGGGATAGAGGGAGCACGCATAGAATGAGTATCCCTCTCAGCTCCTGTAATACTCATTTCCAGGCTCACCATTCCCTTGTGGCCCAGCAGAAGAATCGGGCGGCCGGATTCATGACGGTGGCCATCAGAATAAATAATAGCATCGCATTGAAGCATTTCTGCATGTTCTTCCATAAATGCTCCAAGATTTTCACTTCCTATTTCTTCTTCTCCCTCAAACATATATTTAATATTCACAGGAAGGCTTCCGTGAACAGCCAAGTATGCTTCTACTCCTTTTAAATAGGCAAATAACTGAGCCTTATTGTCAGAGCAGCCCCTGCAGAATATTTTGTCTCCCCGGATAACTGGTTCAAAGGGAGGGCTGTCCCAGCCTTCCGACATATCTGCCGGCTGGACATCATAATGGCCATACACAAGCTGGACAGGCAGGGATGGATCAGTAATGATCTCTCCATATACTACCGGATGGCGGTTTGTAGGATAAATCTTTACATTCTGGATTCCTGATTTTTTCATCATCCCAGCCAAAAGCTCGGCGCATTCCTCCATCCCTTCATTCGTCGTACTGATGCTTTTACACCGTAAAAACTCAAAAAGCTCGTCCAGATACTCCTGTTTATGCCCTTCAATATAGGCAAATACTTTCTCCATAACTAATTAGTTCCTTTCCAGTCATATATCAATCCTTCAGCTTCGGATCCAATACGTCTCTCAGGCCGTCCCCTAGCAGGTTAAGCCCTAAAACCAAAAATAAAATTACCATTCCTGTAATCGTTGTCACATGGGGAGCTACCAACAGGTACTGTCTGCTGTTTGACAGCATTGCTCCCCATTCCGGCGTAGGCGGCTGAGCGCCGATTCCTAAAAATCCCATTCCAGCAGTTGTGAGAATCGCATTGCCGAAGTTCAATGTTGCCAGAATAATCATAGGTGACACAATATTAATAAAAATATGTGAAGCAATAATCCTTACATTTCCAGCGCCCAGCGCCCTTGCAGCCTCAATATACTCACTGCTCCTTATGGACAAAGTTTCGCTTCTGGCTGTTCTGGCAAAGGCTGGAATGGTACAGATCCCTACTGCCAGGATTGCATTTTCCAGACTGGTTCCCCAGACGCTTGCAAAAAGAATCGCCAAAAGGATCTGGGGAAAAGCCAGGAGGATATCCATGACTCTCATAATCAGAGATTCTGTAATTCCTCCAAAATAACCGGCAATGATTCCCAGGGGAGTCCCTACGGAAAAGCCGATTGCAACTGTCATTGTCCCTACTCTCATGGAAATTCGTGCCCCATAGATCAGGCGGCTTAAAAGATCCCTTCCCATCTCATCGGTTCCTAAAAGATGACCTCCTCCAGGCCCTTGAAGCATGGAAGCCAGGTCCTGTTTTGTCGGATCATAGGGAGCCAAAAAGCCGGCAAATATGGCAACTAAAATATAGAATATTACAATTCCCAGTCCTAAAACTGCGATTTTTCTTTTCCGGAAGCTATACCACATTCTGGAGAAACGTCCGCTTTTTATCCCTTCTGTCTCCCTCTGCTGTTCCATTTCCTCCGGACCGATTCTCTCGTACAGATTTTTCTCTGCATCAGTCATCCCATCCATCCCTTTCTAGCTTAATTTAATCCGGGGATTAATCACCGCATATAAAATATCAATCAAAAGATTTACCACTGCATAGGCAAGTGCAATTACCAGAATTGAAGATTGAACCACCTGGAAATCATGGGCTTTAATCGCAGTCACCACAAAATCCCCAATCCCAGGCCATCCGAATATCTTTTCCGTAACCACAGCACCTCCTAAAAGAGTACCAAACTGAAGGCCTGCTGTTGTTACAATCGCATTCATAGCATTTTTCAGTGCACAGCCAAATATAACCTTTTTCCGTGAAAATCCCTGGGCTTTTGCTGCCAGTATATAATCCTGATTCATAACCTCCAGCATACTAGACCGAGTCATTCTTGCTATGACTGCCATACTTCTGGCGCTGACTGTTACTACTGGAAGGAGCAGCGCGACAAAGGTAGAGTCTGATGATATAGGCAGCCACCCCAGATTTACACAGAAAATCAGGATCAGCATGAGTCCAAGATAAAAGGGCGGTACAGAAAGTCCGATTAACGCGATAAACATGCTCAAATTATCAAGGATTGAGTATCTCATACTGGCTGAGAGAACACCAATTCCCACACCGATAAGCGCAGCGGCCACGGTGGCGGCCAGAGCAAGCTGCAGAGTTTTCGGAAAACGTACTGCCAGCTCCTGAGCCACAGGCCTTTTGGTTCTGGTAGATATTCCAAAATCTCCATGAAGTACATTATTCATATAGTTCAGGTACTGTTCCGGCAAGGGCTTATCAAAACCATAGCTGACCCTTACCCTTTCAATGTCCTCTTCTGTGGCCAGCTCGCCGGCAATCAGCCTGGCGGGGTCCCCCGGCATGAGATGTACCATTCCAAAAACAAGCACAGAGACAATAAACAGTACCGGAACCAGGGTAAATAAACGTCTAAAGATGTATTTGACCATATACCCGCCTCCTGTTTTTTTAAAACCTAATTTCTAGTAAGCCATGCCAAGTCTGCCAGCTCATTGGGATAAATCTTAATGCCTGACACATTGGACCTTACTGCATAGAACTGATTTTCATAATAGAGTGGTGCAATTACACATGCATCATTAAAAATCGTCTGAACTTCTTTCAACATTTCAGCTCTTTCCTCTATATCAGCTGCCTGAGATAAGCCGTTCAAAAGATCATCTACCCTGCTGTCAGAGAACTGATAATGATTCTGTCCTCCTCCTGTGATCCCATGCATCAGGAAATCAAATTCTGGGTCTCCTGTAGAGCTTCCTTTTCCCAGTAAGAACATTTTGGTATTCTTGGCTGTTAAAGCATCCTGGTAAGCGCCCCAGTCGGAAATCTTTACTTCTGCCTGAATTCCTATTTCAGCCAACATTCCCTGTACTACTTCGGCAACCTGTCTGTCCATAGGATAGCGTCCTTCTGGTGTCATAATCTCTGTCTGGAATCCATCTGGATAGCCAGCTTCTTTCATCAATGCCTTTGCCTTTTCTATATCCCTTTCATGAGCATCCAGGCTTTCTGCTGCATACTGGATAGCTGGAGATTCAAAGCCATTAGATGGGTAATTCGCCAGACCATGAAGAACATTATCAATAATCGCTTTTTTATCAATCGCATAGTTAACTGCCTGTCTTACCCGAATATCATCAAACGGGGATACTCCATTATTCATACCAATAAAAATGGTCCTGTATCCTGGACGGATAATCATTTCCACATTGCTGTCATTCTGAAGATCCTGAGCTAATGTAGGAGGAATTCCTGCAACCACATCGGCATCCCCTGTTTTAATCATCATAACTCTGGAGGAATCCTCTGCAATTGCCTTTACAATCAGCTTATCCACTGTGGGCTCTTCTCCCCAGTAATTCTCATTTTTTACCAGAACCATCTGGATTCCTGGTTCCCATGATTCCATTTTTAAAGGCCCTGTTCCAGACGGATGATTGGTATAATCTCCCAGTCCATATTTTTCTCCAGCTTCTGGGCTCATAATTGCTGTACTATAATTGGTGAGAGAAGCCAGAAATACAAGATCCTTGCCTTTCAGATTCATCTTTACTTCATAATCGCTTAATACCTCTACGGATTCTACATTAGCCAGTGCGGAGGCTTTTGCTGATCCCGTATCAGGATTCACCAGACGGTCAAAGGAATATTTTACTGCCTCTGCATTAAAAGGTGTTCCATCATGGAAGGAAATGCCTTCTTTCAGCTTAATCACCCAGCTTAAACCATCCTCTGATTCTGTAGCGCTTTCTGCCAAAAGGGGAATTACCTCTGCATCCTCATCTCTTTTATACAAAGTCTCATGTACCTGCAGAAGGATCCTGGATGTATTGGCATCCGTACACAGATGGACATCCATTGTTGCAGGCTCTACTCCTGATACATAAACAAACTCCCGGCTGCCTTCTGACTTGTCCCCGCTTTCCTCTTGAACAGCAGCTTGTCCTCCTGGCTGCCCTTCCTCTGTTGCTGAATTCTTTCCACATGCTGACATCCCCAGAAGTGCCATCAGTACAACCGCGGCTGCCATTCCCTTTCTCAGAGCTTTTCTCATATATATTCTCTCCTCCTTTATTTTGATAATTAATTAAGAGCAATCTTCATGCCAAAGTCCCTTTTCTTCTTATCTTTCCCATAAAACCTTTATTTCTCTTACAATTTTTTCTCTAAGCCTGTCTGACTGCTTTTAGGATATAGCCGTTATTGCAATAATGCTTTTGCATTTTCACAACATTCTATAACTACTCTCAACCACTGAATCTTTACCTTTCATAAAATTCATGTTATAGTGAAAAAGAACTTCTAAATGTCCTGCAATACATTTCCTATTTATTTTGAACAAAAGAGGAAGTAAAATGAATCACAAGAACAATATGCAATTCTGCCTCCTGTCTGCACTTGGCAGTTTTATGGTGGTGGACGGCCATTTAAATGGCAGCTTTCTGGATATTGGCGGGCTGATACAATACTATTTTTTTCACATGCCCCTGTTTGTATTTATTTCCGGATATTTTTATAAAGGCTGTGAAGACAGCATTGCCAGTTATGGAATCTACAAATTCAAGCGTTTGATGGTTCCTTATTTTATCTGGAATCTTATCTATGGCATCTTGGCGCAGTTTCTCCGGAATTATGGCTTTGCCTTCGGAGAGCCAGTCACCTTGATCACCTTATTTGTAGAACCTTTCCGCATGGGATACCAGTTTGTCCTTAACCATGTGGCCTGGTTTGTGCCCACTCTATTTCTGGTGGAAATAGCGAATGCAGTCTTAACAAACCTGATTCATCATCTGTCTGGCCGCATTTTCTCTTCTCCCCAAAAGGCTTTAAACTATGAAGTTTTTATCCAAACAGGACTATATCTGCTTATCTCCCTAGGGGGTATCTATATCTCCAGGCGATTTCGTACAGAAGGGTTCCTTCTTATGGCTGTAAGGGTAATGTTTCTTCTTCTCTTTTATAGTGCAGGCAGTCTGTACCGTGAAAAACTGGAGACAATAGATACCATAAAAAGTGTATATTATTTTCCAGTGCTTTTATGTATCGCTATAAGCCTCGCTTGGTCAGGTCGGCCTCTGATTTATGGACTGTGGAACTGCCGGGATTTTCCCGGATATGTCCTGCCTTATCTCACTGCATTCATGGGAATCGCCTTTTGGCTGAGAGCTGCTCGGATTCTGGCTCCTGCATTTCAGGACAGCACCTTAGTCCGATTTTGGGGGCGCAATACCTATGCAATCATGATGCATCACATGATGGTGTTTTTTCTCATTAAGACTCTATATGCATGCTTTGCCAGTTTCTCTGGGCTGTTTCAGGCCTTTGACTTTACAGCCTATCAGACCGATTTCTATTATTGTTATTTTCCAAGAGGGATACCAGGATTTCGGGTATTTTACCTGCTTGCAGGAATCGGAGTGCCTCTAGGCTTTCAGTGGTTCCTGAATCGGATCTTCTTCTATTTAAAGGGGCATGTCTGCTGGCAGAGGCATCATCATAAATGAAAGCTGGCTATTCCGCCAGCAGTGGGCGCATGGTCATCTATACACTAGAAAGGCAGCTGCTCCAAACTCAGCCTTCCCATTGCTTCATCCACAACTTTTACAGGAAACTCCCATGTCTGCCATGCAGCGTCACCATGAATGAACGCATCCAGCGCATTTGGAATACCTGAACTCCGTTTTCTACTTCGTAAAAAAGGGTACTTTCATAGTAAAAGTGGGGAAAAAGTGTTTGATTTTATAGAAAAATACGGCTATAATGGTAACAATGGGTCAATTTTTTCCCTTTTTAGTGGGAGACAGCAGGTTAGGGGGATAGAAATGTCACGTGAGATAGAAGAATTTATTACATACCTAAGGGATGTAAAAAAATTATCAAAAAATACAGAAGTTTCTTATCAGAGGGATCTGCAGCAGATGGCAGCTTTTCTGAGGGACAAGGGTGTAACGGATTCGTCTAAGGTCACAAAGACTCTCTTAAATGCCTATATCCTGCATTTGGAACAAGAGGGAAAGGCGACCACCACCATTTCCAGAATGCTGGCCGCTATGAAAGCTTTTTTCCATTATCAGAAAGAGTCGGGAAGGATTCGAAAGGATCCCTCAGAGCTTCTGCATGCTCCTAAGGTAGAGAAAAAGGCTCCAGGGATTTTAACTGTAGATGAAGTAAGCCGCCTTCTATCTCAGCCGGAAGAAGGGATACCAAAAGAGATACGGGATAAGGCCATGCTGGAGCTTCTGTATGCAACAGGAATACGGGTATCTGAACTGATCCATTTAAAAATGAGGGATATTAACCTTTCCATCGGATTTATTACCTGCAAGGATGAAAAAAAAGAACGCACTGTACCATTTGGCAGGGCAGCCAGACAGGCAATGGTTGATTATCTAGAACAAGCCCGGCCTGTGCTTTTAAAAGGCAGGGATTCTGAATGGCTATTTACGAACTGCAGCGGCAAGCCTATGAGCCGCCAAGGCTTCTGGAAAATTGTGAAATATTATGGAGAACGAGCAGGAATTCAGGCAGACATTACGCCTCATACTCTGCGACACTCTTTTGCCGCTCACCTTTTAAAAAATGGAGCGGATATTCGGGCAGTACAGACTCTGCTAGGTCATTCTGACATGGCTACTACACAAGCCTATGTGGCTTATTCTCAGATGGAAGCTATGCGAGAGGCATATCAAGAGATTCATCCGAGGAAATAAGATCAGAATCTGTCTAAGGCTTGATAAAATAAGGCGCTTTTTTATACCAAACAAATTAAGAACGCATAGAGAGGAGATTACTATGAAGAAATTAGAAGATTATGTAAGAAGTATTCCGGATTTTCCGGAGCCTGGTATTATATTTCGAGATGTTACTACAATCCTTCAGGACAGAGATGGCTTGGCTCTTGCTATTGACCATATCAGAGATATGCTCAAGGATGTAGAATATGATGTGGTGGTGGGACCAGAGTCAAGAGGATTTATTTTCGGTGTACCTGTAGCCTATGCAGAACACAAGAGCTTTGTTCCTGTAAGAAAAAAAGGAAAATTGCCCTGTGAAACCATTTCCGCTGAATATGAGCTGGAATACGGCAAAGCAGTCATTGAGATGCATAAAGATTCGATCAAACCAGGGCAGAAGGTAGTAATCATCGATGACTTGATTGCTACTGGCGGAACAATCAAAGCGATTACAGGGCTGATTGAGAGCTTAGGCGGAGAAGTCGTAAAAATCTGCTTTGTTATGGAACTAGCTGGACTTAAAGGAAGAGAGCGCCTAGCAGGATATGAGGTAGAAGCAGCTATTATTTATGAAGGAAAATAGGCTGACAGAAGTCAAAAAATTTTTATCTCTGACTGCCTAAATCATGTAACGGGAATATTTGATGTGCTGCAATCGCCGCTAGGCATACTCTTTTCATCTAAAGCAGAAGACTCTTGCTGTCTTCTGGAATTATTCATCAAAAATATTTACAATCTCTCCATCCAGAATACGGTTCATATTCTTTACAGCGCAGAAGTTGCCGCACATGGAACAGGTATCCTCTTTTTCCGGCCTTGCCATTGCGCGGTATCTCCTTGCCTTTTCCGGATCAATCGCCAGACGAAACATCTCCTCCCAGTCAAGGCGTTTTCTGGCCTCACTCATCCTTTTATCCCATTCCTTTGCACCCTTGATCCCTTTTGCAATATCTGCTGCGTGGGCTGCAATCCTTGAAGCAACAATACCTTCCTTTACGTCATCTACATCCGGCAGTTTAAGATGCTCAGCCGGAGTTACATAGCAGAGAAAACAGGCTCCGGATGCTGCTGCAATCGCACCGCCAATAGCTGCCGTAATATGATCATAGCCTGGTGCAATATCCGTTACAATCGGTCCTAACACATAAAAAGGAGCGCCCTGACATATGGTCTGCTGTATTTTCATATTAGCAGCTATCTGATCCAGAGGCATATGTCCTGGTCCCTCGATCATTACCTGTACATTTTTCTCCCACGCTTTTCTCGTCAGCTCACCCAAGGTAATCAGTTCCTCAATCTGGGAAATATCAGAAGCATCCTCCAAGCAGCCTGGTCTACAGGCATCTCCCAGGCTAAGAGTTACATCATATTCCTGGCAAATATCCAAAATCCTGTCAAAATGCTCATAAAACGGGTTCTCTTCTCCAGTCATCTCCATCCACGCAAAAATAATAGAGCCACCGCGGGAGACAATATTCGTCAGGCGTTTGGCCGCCTTAAAACGGGAGGCAGTATTTTTATTAATTCCCACATGAATTGTCATAAAATCAACACCGTCCCTGGCATGCATTTCTACAATCTGAAGCCACTCCTCTGATGTAATTTCACGAAGAGGCTTATGGTAATACACTACAGTGTCATAAATCGGCACAGTCCCGATGATAGCTGGACACTCCGCCGTCAGCTTCTTTCTGAATTTTCTCGTGTCTCCAAAGGAACTTAAATCCATGATGGATTCTACTCCCATGGCCACAGCATCATTTACCTTCTCCAGCTCCATATCCAGATCTTTACAATCCCTGGAGGTCCCCAGATTGACATTAATTTTGGTTTTTAATTTCGAACCGATTCCGTTTGGCTCTATACAGGTATGTACCTTATTCGCCGGTATCACTGCTTTTCCTTCCGCAACCAGGCCAATCAATTCATTCACATCCATCTGTTCCTTTTCTGCTACTGCTTCCATTTCCCTAGTAGGAATGCCTTTCCTTGCGGCATCCATCTGTGTGGTATACTTCATTTTTCCTCCTTTTCTGAAGGACCATGGGTGATTTAGACATGTTGAAAAACTCCTCAATGGAGAACAGGGCTATGCCCTAACAAATAAAAAACATACACCTAAGCGAATCTTTTTTGCTTTATAGGGCGCAATCTCCTATAAATAAAAAAGCCTGCACCAACGGTACAGGCTCTTAGCTGACAAATGTCTCTATGGTCCCTACGTTGGCATTACCCAAATCAGGTTATACAGGTCGAAGTTCGATTACTTCCTCTCAGCCCGCTGTTACGAGCTCCCTATTTTTGATTTTTCTTTAGTCTAGCACTCTGGCTGCTGCATGTCAAGAAAATTTTTCCCTAAACTTTGTCCGCATTCAAAAAATACAGGCTATATTGTATATTTTACTTAAATGTGTTAAACTGAACTAAACAGCAAAGTGGGGGTTATTTAGGTCTTGTTGGTGTTAAGAGCAAAACCACACTGTCAGGATAGCAGTTACACTTGGCTCGCAGCGCTTTAAATTTTAAAACTGGAGGGATATAAATGAAGAAGTTTGATGTAAAAAGTTTCGTAGCAGGGGTTATCATTGGAACTCTGGGGATAACAACAGTATTTGCAGCAACAGGTATTAAGTCCGCGATTTTAAGTGATACAACAGTTACACTTAATGGGGCTTCTTTACCTCTTAGCAGGTCCTTAATCTCAGTTACAATGGATAATGAGACAAACACAAGTTTATATGTGCCGGTAAATGAATTGCTTGAAAAGCTCGGCTATACTGTCAATTATGACAGCGTAAAAAATACGGTTGATTTAATTCCTGGTAATGGCAGTTCACATGAAGTTATTGGCAGCATCATTTCTGAGGGAAATGTCATTATAAATTTAGCCAACAATGCCAACCAAACGAATATAGCTGAATCCGGTTCATTCCAAGCAGAAAATAATCAAACATTAATCTTAAATATTACCTCAGATATTAGAGGCGAGTCAGTAGATTTATTCTTATTTGATCCAAATGGTAAGGAACAGCGCATTACAATCGGCTCCAATAATGCAACAAAAGAAATAGCTCTGGAAAAAGGAATTTGGCAATATAATTGTTCTGGTGTGTTCAAGGATGGAGGGAACATACGGATTGTAGGTACAATCAAATAAAAAGCCCTATGTGATATATGGGTTACTCCCATATATCTGTTGTAATTGAGTTGAAAATTCATATAAATAAATTATAAAATGGAAGAAGAGACTATGGAAAAATGGCTATATGTAATGATAATAACTATTTACTATAGTAAAAAAATGGTACTTTCTCCAAGTCAAAATTGGAATCATTCATCTTCACGGCTATAGGAGAAAAATTCTGGGATCTCAAATACCTGTGGGGCTGTAAGGAAAGAGTCAACCTGAAGCTGACCCAGCATCGCCAATTCTTATTGCCCCTCAGCATTCCCACTGATATTTTTTCAGCTCCACACGGCTCTCGTTCTTTAACCCGACGCCTTCGTCCTTCAGAAGGTTTCCCTGTTCCCTCCAGCCAGGTACCAGCCGTCCTGCATGATTGACAACTCTGTGGCAGGGATATTCTCCATAATATTGAGACATGCTAAGAACCTTGCCTACAAGCCTTGCGTTTTTATCTCTTCCGATCAGCCTTGCAATCTGCCCATAAGTGGCAACCTTTCCTTCCGGAATTTCCTCTACCACGGAGAGAATTTCATAAATCAAATCTTCCTGCAAAATACGCTTCATCTTTTCTTCACTCCTGTACTTCTTATCATAAAGTTCTTGACTTGTCTGCTCATTGTTTTTATAGTATTAAGGGATAAATTGTAAAGAAACCGCTAAGAATTCCCTCTATTTATAAAATTTTCCTACAGGAGGTATACCAATGGGATTTGAATTTATACAAAAGCTGCCTACGCCTGCAGAAATCAAGGAACAGTTTCCCCTTCCTGCTTCCTATGCAGCAGTAAAAGCACAAAAGGATGAGGAAATCAGGAAAATTATTACTGGAGAAAGTGATAAATTTCTTGTGATTATCGGCCCCTGTTCTGCAGACCATGAGGATGCCGTTTTAGACTATGCTTCCCGGCTGGCAAAGATACAGGATAAGGTACAGGATAAACTGGTCCTTATTCCCCGTGTCTACACCAATAAGCCCCGTACAAATGGTTTGGGCTATAAAGGCATGCTCCATCAGCCAGATCCTGACAAAAAACCCAGCATGTCTGAGGGCCTTCACGCCATCCGCCATCTCCATATGAGGGTTCTGGGAGAAACCGGCTTCAGTACAGCGGACGAAATGCTTTATCCGGAAAATGTCAGCTATCTGAATGATATTATGTCCTACATTGCCGTTGGCGCCAGATCAGTGGAAAACCAGCAGCATCGTCTTGTATGCAGCGGCTGCGATGTGCCTATAGGCATGAAAAATCCTACCAGCGGCGATTTAACTGTTATGCTGAATTCTGTTGTAGCCGCTCAGACAGGCCATGAATTTATCATGAGGGAGTGGGAGGTAAAAACCCCTGGTAATCCTCTCACCCATACGATTTTAAGAGGCGCAGTCAATAAGTATGGCCGTTCTCTGCCCAATTACCATTATGAAGATCTGGTTCTTCTTCAACGCCTTTATGAAGAACGGAATCTTATGAACCCAGCGTGTATTGTAGATGCAAATCACTCCAATTCCAATAAACAGCATAACGAGCAGATTCGTATTGTAAAAGAAGTCCTTCACAGCCGCAGGCATGATCCTGCTATCCGCGCTCTTGTAAAGGGCGTTATGGTTGAAAGCTATATTGAACCTGGCTGCCAGAAGATTTCTGAACACTGCTATGGCAAATCTATTACTGACCCTTGTCTGGGATGGGAAGATTCAGAGCGTCTGCTATATGAAATTGCAGAGGGCGTTTAACAGCAGTAAGGTGTCAGGATTTTTCCACTTTTAAACCGGTAAATCCTGACACCTTTTCTTCCTCATGAGAAGGTATTGTCATTGTATCAATGCAATACAGCAATCACTGCTTACTCTTTCCAATTCCCTATGGTATCATTTCCATTTGATAAACTTTGCTGTAAATCTCTTCTTTATATTTCCGGAACTCTTTTTCCTCTATCTGCACCCCATAGCTCATAATCAGCAATTCTTTCCACCCATCCCCTTCTTTCAGCGGAGGCTGCCTGTAGGAGAAATGGTTCAGACAAAAGCCCTGTCTTCGATAAAAACCGGCCCGCCTTTCCGTCATAGGATCTTTCTCTGTGACTGGTTCGACTTCAAGAAACACTGGTTTGCCGCAGGCTCTTGCCTCCTCCAAGCATTCCTTCATTAAATGACGTCCATACCCTTTATTTCTCTGTTCGGGTGCTGTTGCCAGGTATTCTACAAAGAGACAGCTATCCAGATTCCAATACTCCAGGAAGGCCTGCACCTTTCCTTCCTCCTCTATAATCCGGAAACAGCATCTCCCCTCCTGAATCATCTCCCGTTGTCTTTCATAAGTCCGTCTCTCATCATTCGGAAACGATTTCCGATAGATTTCATAGATTTCCTCAAAACGTTCTTCCGGTCTCTCCAGTCTCATAATCCCTATCCTCCGTATTTTTCACACTCTATCAGGTGACACTCCAATATTTCCAAATCCTGCCTGAACTCAGTTTTCCCCTGCGCAAAAAGGGGACTTTCACAGCAAACCTCCATGCGCCTAAGCAGCGCACCATTATGAATGAAAGTATCCAGCCCATTTGGCATCCCTGAATTCCGTTTTCTGCCGCGCAGAAAAGGGGACTTTCACATCAAAGAATAAAGAGACAGATCCCCCTGTCATGCAATAATATTAATCCAGGCGAATCTGTCCCAATGAATTCCCTTATTCTGCTGATGTCATTTCCTCTGATGTCTCTTCTGCTACGCAGATTCCCAGTTCCTCCAATTGCTTCACATCCACTGGAGCAGGAGCTTCTGTCATCAGACAGGAGGCATCCTTTACCTTGGGGAATGCAATCACATCACGGATGCTGTCTGCCCCCACCATAAGCATAACCATACGGTCCATGCCATAAGCCAGCCCGGCATGAGGCGGTACTCCATATCGGAATGCATCCAGAAGGAAGCCAAACTGGCTCTGAGCCTGTTCCTTAGAAAAACCAAGAACCTCAAACATCCTGCTCTGGATATCCGCCTGATGAATACGGACAGAACCCCCGCCCATCTCTGTACCATTTAAGACAATATCATACGCTTTTGCCCTTACAGCTCCTGGATTGGTATCGATCAGCGCAAGATCTTCCTCCATGGGCATCGTAAACGGATGATGCATGGCTACATATCGATTTTCTTCCTCTGAATATTCAAGAAGCGGGAACTCTGTTACCCATAGGAATTTAAACTCATCCTTTTTCAAAAGGCCAAGCTGCTTTGCCAATTCAAGGCGAAGACTTCCAAGAACATCAAATACCACCTTGTCCTTATCTGCTGCAAATAACAGCAGATCCCCTGGCTTTCCATCCATGGCTTCTACAAGAGCCTTCAGCTCTTCTTCCTTCATGAATTTTGCAAAAGAGGATTTGAAACTGCCATCCTCCTGCACAGACAGGTAAGCAAGTCCCTTTGCCCCATAACCTTTTGCAAATTCCACTAAAGCATCGATCTTCTTGCGCGGCATATGTCCCTGCCCTGCTGCATTAATTCCGCGGACAGATCCTCCGGATTCCAAGGCATTTTTAAATACTGCAAATTCACATTCCTTTACCACTTCAGATACATTATGAAGCTCCATTCCAAAACGCATATCCGGCTTATCAGAGCCGAACCTGTCCATAGCCTCTCTCCAGGTCATCCTTGGAATAGGAAGCGGTATATCGTAATTACAGATATCCTTAAATAATCTCTTCAGCAGACGTTCATTCACATCCAGTACATCATCCACATCTACAAAGGAAAGCTCCAGATCGATCTGAGTAAACTCTGGCTGTCTGTCCGCGCGCAGGTCTTCATCCCGGTAACATCTTGCAAGCTGAAAATATCTGTCATAGCCCGAACACATAAGGAGCTGTTTAAAAAGCTGAGGCGACTGGGGCAGTGCATAAAAGGAGCCTGGATGGACACGGCTTGGAACCAAATAGTCCCTAGCTCCTTCTGGAGTACTCTTAATCAGCGTTGGCGTCTCAATTTCAAAAAATCCCTCTTCTGCCAAAAATGCCCTTGTAAGAGTTGCCACGCGGCTTCTTATCATAAGATTTCTCTGGAGATCAGGCCTCCTTAAATCCAAATACCGGTACTTTAACCGCAGCTCTTCCTTAGTCCTGCTGTTTTCCTCAATCGGAAAAGGAGGAGTCTCAGACTCAGAAAGGATTCTCAAAGCCTTTGCCCGGATCTCAATCGTCCCTGTAGCCAGGTTCTCATTTGCTGCCCCAGCCCTGGTCTCTACTTTTCCTTCCACAGCAATCACAAATTCGCTTCTCAGCTTTTCTGCCTTTGCAAAAGCTTCCGTACCACAGTCATTTTCCTCAAAAATGATCTGCAGAATACCGGAACGATCCCTTAAATCTACGAAAATAATTCCGCCCTTATTTCTGCTTTTCTGCACCCAGCCCATTACAGTTACCTGCTCTCCGATGTTGGCTGTAGATACCTCTGTACATCTGTGGGTCCTCTTTAACCCAGACATTGATTCTGCCATAATCGTTCTCCTCTTACTTTTTCCACTCGTTTTTATAAAATTCTTTAAATTCCGTATAACCTTCCTTCATAAGCTGTTCTTTCTGGAATTTTTTGTTCTTATTCATCTGGGCTACTAAAATCTGGCGTCCTTCTGCTCTCTCTGCCGCCGCTTCCTTGATTACTTCAGAAAGCCTGCTGCTATCTATCCCCTTTTCAAACAAATATGCCTTTTTCCCATAAGCAGAAGGAACTGTGAAACCATTATCCATGAGGATCGTTACTATCCGTTCAAAACCGATAGAAAAACCACAGGCTGGTGTCTCCATTCCTGTAAATCGGCCAATCATCCTGTCATACCGGCCTCCTCCTGCTACAGAGCCGCCGAACCCTTCCATAGAAACCTCGAAAATAGTTCCTGTATAATAGGACATCCCTCTTACCAGCGTTGGGTCAAAGATAAGGCTGAAATCAGCAGAAGCCACATCTTTTACTGTCTCCATAATAGAAGCAAGGCTCTCAGCTTTTCCCTCTCCCAGACAGTCCTTCAGCACTTCTCCCAAGGCACGTACCCCTTTGGCATCCGTTCCCACTTCTCCAAGAAGGTTCAGATATCGGTTAACTGACTCTTCCTTGTGCCCAACTTCTAAAAGTTCTGCCCGTACTCCATCATTTCCAATCTTATCCATTTTATCCAGAATAATAAATACCTGCTCCATGGACTCTTCATCAAAGCCTGCATATCTTGCCATTGCCTTCAAAATTTCCCTGTCATTGATACGGACACTGAAACTGTTATCCGGACAAATCTTTCCCAAAGCTGTTGTTGTCGCCAGAATCAGCTCAATCTCTGCCAGGCTGGTGGCATCTCCTAAAATATCAATATCACACTGCACGAACTGCCGGAAGCGCCCTTTCTGAGGTCTATCTGCCCTCCACACGCTTCCAATCTGAAGGGCTTTAAAAGGCGAAGGCAGATTGGCTGCATTTGCAGCATAATACCTGGAAAGAGGCAGGGTCAAGTCATAGCGCAGTCCTCCGTCTACCAGATCCATCTCTTCCTTTGCCTCTTCAATCTTCAGCTTTTCCCCTCTTTTTAGAATCTTAAAAATCAGCTTTTCATTGTCTCCCCCCTGCTTGCTTGTCAGATTTTCAATGTGTTCCACGCAAGGGGTTTCTATAGATGAAAAACCAAAGCTCCTGTAAGTATCTTTAATCTGGTTCAGCACATAATCCCGAATCTGCATCTCTGCCGGAAGAATATCCTTCATCCCGGTTACTGGTTTTTTCTTCAATGCCATCGTCTCTTCTCCATTTCCCGTTTCTTTTCTATATTCGCTGCTTTCAGCTCTCTGCCTCACTTACGAGTTTTGTACAATAAATCAACTCCCGCTTTAATCGTTTCTGTTATCGTCTGCTGATGGTTATCAGAGTATTCCTTCAGAGTGTGATATTCTGCATCAGACATCCTTATGGTTGCGATACGTTCTTTTATGACATCTGATTTGGGACGTCCCCTTTTTCCCATAAGCACACTCCTCTCTGCATCTACCTGCTATTATATTTTCCGCAGTATGAGATGTCAAGAATTATAGTTCGTTATCTGCTTGAATTGCCGCGGAAATAGGAAACACCGCCACTTATGGAAAAGCAATTCTTCTAAATTTAAAAAACATAATTCTTTCTATCTGAAAAATGCAAAGGCATCTATTGGTATCTTCCAATAGATGCCTCATTTTTAAATTCCTTACTATATATTATCTGTCTTATAGTTTTTTCGTATGAACTAGATTTACCTTTTGTCATTTTCTCATAATTATGGATAATGCTTCCCAAATATTTTGCTGTGTTTCCATTGTCTGCATTCTGTTCCAGAAGAGGCTGTGTATATTTATGTGAAAGTGCGGAATTGAGGCAGTATCCGCCTTACCTGTATTATTTTAGAAATCCAATCAATAATCGCCTAAAAGATGCTTCTTGCGCTCTATCATTTCTCCGATTCTTTCGATATATTGGGAAACATCCTTCACATTCTCGCTTCTCTCGATCCGCCCATCCGGATAAACTCGCTTTGACACACTGCCTGCACCGCAAGCTATTATAGTCTGTTTCTCCTCCATTATCAAAATATTATAAAGACATGCCTTGCCTGGAAGGCTGTAACCTACATTTTCAAAATTCCCAGCCATATTCTTCTGGCGGTACAGATAATAAGGTTCCATCCCCATCTCTCTGGCACAGGCAGCAGTCAGCTCTACCATTTCCTGGGTATTGACAATCTTCAGATCCTGGTACTGCTCTTTGAACATATTGAGCCTTGCTGCTCTCTTAATGGCAAGAGAATGGACAGTGATGCTGTCTGGCCTCAGGGCTTTGATTTCCTCCATCGTATGCCTCACATCCTCCAGGTTTTCCCCAGGAAGACCAATGATTAAATCCATATTAATGTTATCAAATCCCATTTCTCTGGCAAGCTGAAACTTTTCACGTACCATCTCTACGGTATGCCTTCTGCCGATCAGGTCCAGGGTTTCCTGCTTCATAGTCTGGGGATTGATGGAAATTCTCGTCACTCCATGATGCCTTAATACCTCCAGTTTTTCCCTGGTAATGCTGTCCGGTCTGCCAGCCTCTACTGTGAATTCTCGGATTCCTGACAGATCAAAGGTATGCTCTGTCCTCTCTAATATCTTTTCCAGATCTTCCGGCGATAAGGAGGTGGGGGTACCCCCTCCAAAATATATCGTATCCATTGTACAGCCTTTCATCCGCTCTGCTGTATCATCCATCTCTTTAAAAAGGGCTTCCATGTACAATCCGGTCTTTCCCTCCCATTTTTCTATGGGAAAGGAGGTAAAAGAACAGTATAAACAGGTGGTAGGGCAAAAGGGAATGCCCACATAAAGGCTATAACCATCCTGGCAGGAAAGGGGAGCAAGAAGCTCTCGTTCCTTCTCTGCAATCTGAATGCTTAATTCTATTTTTTCTCTGCTGGTAAGATAAGTATCCCTCATATACCTGCTGATCTCATCCTTTTTCCAGCCTTCCTCCAGCTTTGAAGCAGCAATTTTTACCGGCCGGATACCGGTCAGCGTCCCCCAGGGCAGCTCCTGTTCTGTCCGTTTGCTTAAAATATCATACAGTCCTCTTTTAATCTTGTTTTTTGTATCAAACCGCTGGTTATAGGATACTTCAAATGTACGGTATGTTTTCATATCCTCCCATTCCAGGGAAAGGATATAGATTCCCTCTCCATAAGAGAATTCACCGGTTTCTGCCAGAATATCTTCCCCATGGACAAGTTCTCCATGGATGTAAAATTGCGCCTCGTCGTTTTTTTCATAAACAAAGGATTCTCCTGGGTAAAATGCCATCAAAAGCTCCCTGATATCCTGCTCATATGCCTTATCTTCCAGTAAAAGACCGATCACTGCATGCCACCCCCGTAATGATATATGGGATTATATCTCTTTTCCCGGCCAATGGATGTTTCTGCACCATGACCGGAATATATGATGGTATCTTCCGGCAGCACAAACAGCTTATCCACAATGGAACGGGCCAGAGCTGATACGCTTCCAGTGGGAAAGTCCGTTCTTCCAAAGGATTCTTCGAACAGAGTATCGCCTGCAAAAAGAACTCCAGCCATTTCAATCCAATAGCATACAGACCCTTCCGTATGGCCTGGTGTCTCAATCACCTGGAAAGAAAAGCCGATCAGCTCCAGCACATCTCCATCCCTTACCAACTGATCCGCCTTTATTCCCACTTGCTGCCCACTAATCATAGGGGAAAGATTCATGGATGGATTCTCCAACACCTCTTTTTCTTTTTCTCCAGCAATTACAGGAATTCCATAATGTGTTCTGATTTTTTCTGCAGCCAGCATATGATCTGCGTGCCCATGGGTGAGAAGGACTGCCTCTGGCTCAATTCCAAGCTCTGTACACTGTTTTATAATATAATCCGCCTGAGCCGCTGGATCAATAATTACTGCCTTCCTTGTCTGCTCATGATATATAAAATAGCAGTTGGTCCCCACACTTCCTAACACGCTGCTTTTAATCCTCAAATCTTCCTCTGAATAAGAACTCATCCTTTTCCCTCCATATAGCAGAAGGGGCCGCCGTCTACGCCCCCTTCCGACTTGTCTTCGGCCTTCTGCCGAACCGCTTTATTGCCCTCTGCTTTTCCAATATTGATTTTTATTTTCTCATCTGCCTATCCAGCGGTACGCTCAATATCCAGAACACCCTCAATCTGACGCAGCTTATCAATCAAATGATTCAGTTCCTCTATCCCATGGATATCAAAGGTCATGACTATCGTTGCCTTTCCCTGTTTGCTAGTCCGCACGTTCATAGAGGTAATATCAATCTGGCGCTCTGTAAACACCTTGGAAATGTCCACAAACATGCCGATCCGGTTATTGGCATAAATTTGGATTTCTGTGGCATAGGTTTTCGCCCCAGCATCGCTTTCCGGCTGCTGCCACTCTGCATCGATCAAACGATCCTTTTCATCCTCTGGAAGGTGAATTACATTAACGCAATCTGTTCTGTGAATCGATACACCGCGGCCGCGAGTCACAAATCCTACAATCTCATCCCCTGGCACTGGATTACAGCATCTGGAAAAACGAACTGCCAGGTCATAGATTCCCTTCACCACAATACCGCCTTTGGAGTTCTTCGGAGCTGGAACCTTATTTTTATCTCCGATTTCATCCAGAATTGTGGAATCTGTGACCTCCTTCTTGATCTTCTTATTCCGCTCCTCCAGCATCTTATTAATAACTTGGCCTTCCTTCAAGCCTCCGTGTCCAATCGATGCCAAAACGGATTCCCAGTCCCGGAATGCGTATCGCCGAAGTACTTTTTCCATATATTCCGGCTTAATAATATCAGAAGGAAGCACTCCGTGGGATTTACAGTATTGAAGGATCAGATCACGACCCTTTAGGATGTTATCTTCTTTTAATTCCGCTTTGAACCACTGGTTAATCTTATTTTTAGCCTGTGTGCTTTTTACCAGAGCCAGCCAATCCCGGCTGGGGCCTTTCGAATTCTGCGAGGTAAGGATCTCAATCCTATCACCGTTCTGTATGACATAGTCAATTGTAACCAGCTTTCCATTGACCTTAGCTCCTACCATCTTATTGCCCACTGCGCTGTGGATTGCATATGCAAAATCAATAGTAGTAGAGCCGCTGGGCAGATTCTTTACATCTCCTGTAGGAGTAAAACAGTAAACACTGTCTGAGAACAGATCTAAGTCGCTTTTCAACAAGCTTAAAAACTCTTTATTATCAGACATATCCTTCTGCCATTCTAGAATCTGTCTAAGCCAGCTTAACTTAGCTTCTTCATTCCCAGCTGCTACCTTTCCGCTTCCGCTCTCCTTATACTTCCAATGGGCAGCAATCCCGTACTCAGCCGTTCTATGCATCTCATAGGTGCGTATCTGGATCTCAAAAGGCTGTCCATTGCTTCCAATCAATGTAGTATGAAGGGATTGATACATATTGGGCTTTGGCATAGCAATATAATCCTTGAATCTGCCTGGTATGGGCTTATACAGCTCATGAATCACACCTAGAGCAGCATAACAGTCCTTAATGTTGTCCACAATAATCCGAACAGCGAAGAGATCATAAATCTGCTCCAACGTCTTATCCTGATTCACCATCTTCTTATAAATACTAAAAAAGTGCTTTGCCCTGCCATCCACTTTAGCCTGTATCCCTGCATCCCTTATATGGCATTTTACTTCTTCCACAATCTCATTTACAAAAGCTTCCCTAGCATCTTTACGCAGAGAAATCTTCTGTGCAAGCTTATAATAGGCTTCTGGCTCCAGATATTTTAAGGATAAATCATCTAATTCAATTTTAATCTTGGAAATTCCCAGACGATGGGCTATTGGAGAATAAATATCCATGGTTTCTCTTGCCTTTTCCTTCTGTTTGGCAGGAGGCATGTATTGAAGAGTCCTCATATTGTGCAGACGGTCCGCAAGTTTAATCAGAATGACACGGATATCTTTTGCCATAGCAAGGAACATTTTTCTTAAATTCTCTGCCTGGATCTCCACCTTATCCATGTCCCAGGAAATCTGGGTCAGCTTAGTCACTCCGTCTACCAAAAGGGCTACCTCTGCCCCGAACTCACTTGTCAAGCCGTCTAAGCTCATAACTGTATCCTCGACCACATCATGGAGGATCGCTGCAACAATCGTCTCCTTATCCATCTCAAGATCAGCCAGAATGATGGCAACACAAAGGGGGTGAATGATATAAGGTTCACCTGACTTTCTTTTCTGGTCATTATGGGCCTCTGCAGCAATGCGGTACGCCTTTTCAATCATGGTAATATCATCCGACGGATGATACTTCCGAATGGATTTAATCAAATCATCATATAAAACCTCAGGACTTGTAAAGTCAGCCGGGGCTTCCAGTTCCTGTTCCAGTTTTACCTGTATCATCTCTCCTGCCATCAAAATCCATCCTTTTCCAAGCGTATTATTGTATCATTATAATGAGTTTCTCCTGAAAATGCAAGTACTGAGCACAAATAAGGAGCCTGCCTTCCCAGCCTTTATCCTGAAACAAAAACTGCCGATAACATAATTAACTATACTTTGGAGGATAAGATTATGATTCAGGATATTGCACCTCATATTTACTACAATCAATACCAGCCTCTTCCGCCGGATCCGGACAGCTTCCTCATGATCTGCTGCGGCCGTAATATTTTCTTAAAAGAAGCTGGAGGAGAAATCACTTTTCTGCGCTTTCAGGAAGCCTGCTCTCTGATTCCAGACTTATCTCATGCCTGCACCTACCTGTTCTCTATTGATGGCGCTCGTTTTTACCTCGCACCGGAGGGGGAATATAGCCTTCCTGATAGTTTTATCCTACAGCCTGCTGGGTTTCTGCGCACTGCGGCTCCAGGATATATGGCTTTTGCTGCCATTACTGCGATTCAATTAAATTCCTGGTACAAAAGCCGCCGTTTCTGCGGGGTATGCGGCGGCCCCCTTCGTCATCATGAACAGGAAAGGATGATGTACTGCGATTCCTGCAAAACCATGGAATACCCTAAGATTTCCCCAGCTGTTATTGTAGCAGTTACGGACGGAGACCGGCTTCTCCTTACGAAATATGCTAATCGAGCTATTACACGCTATTCTCTGATTGCCGGATTTGCAGAAATAGGAGAAACGATTGAGGAAACCATACATCGGGAAGTAATGGAAGAAGTCGGCCTGAAGGTGAAAAATATCCGCTATTACAAAAGTCAGCCTTGGTCCTTTACGGACACGCTCCTATTTGGTTTTTACTGCCAGCTTGATGGTCCTGACAAGATACGCCTAGATAAAAACGAGCTGGCTGTTGCAGAATGGTTTGACAGAAAAAATGTGCCTGGCGTGGATCATGATGTCAGTCTCACCCAGGAAATGATGTGCCGCTTCCGGGATGGCCTGGAATAATCTTTCCTCCCAAAAGCTGCTGGAATAGCTCTCTCTTAAATGTCTATCTTAGACCTGCTGCATCATACAGCAAAGCATTACATATAGCGGCGGCAATCGTGCTGCCGCCTTTTCTTCCCTTTGCTATAATATAAGGCAGGTCTGTTGCAAGCAGCGCTTCCTTTGCTTCTGTCACATTGACAAATCCTACCGGGACACCGATTATCAGCCTTAAAAGCTTCTTATCAATCATACCATTCCTTATCATATGGATGAGATGCAGAAGAGCTGTAGGCGCATTGCCACAGGCAATAATAACTGGCTTTTTTAGACTCGCTGCTTTTTCCATGGACACAGCGGCTCTAGTAATCTGCCGCTGTTTGGCCTCTTCTGCCACATCTTCATCTCCCATAAAACATTGGATCTCTACTCCCAGCTGCAGCGCTGCTTGCTTATTGATTCCGGCTGCTGCCATCTGGGTATCAGTAATGATCATAACTCCTTCCTTTAATGCCTTTGTCCCCCTTTCTATTGCTTTGCTGGAAAAGATCAGATTTTCCCCATAGTCAAAATCTGCTGATGTATGAATGCAGCGTTTCACCACTGCCATTTCCCTCTCTTCTCGGAAGGGAATTCCCCGTATCTTCATTTCCCTTTCAATGATTTCCATGCTTTTTCTTTCTATTTCCTGAGGCTTCATATCAATCTTCTATCATTCCTTTCTCCATATTCCACATCATGCCCTTCATGGGAAAAAACCTTACATTTGAAAGGCCTAAATGCAAAAAGGCACAGAATCCCCATTCGCTAAAAGGCCTTTATCTCACTAAAAGCCATTTTCTAGGAAGATTCCAGGGAAGCAATGATTGGCTGCACTTTCTCTTCTGCCTTCATTCACTGTCTGCCTTCTAAAATCCGATACACTGCCTTCATATCCAATGACCTTCTGACTAAGTCTGCCAGCTTGTCATATTGTTCTTCTTTATATTCCCTCCAGCTTTTACCCGCCCCTTCTCTCTTCCCCTCCCTGAAATTTTTCCTCTCTTCCATATCCTCCGATGCCTCTTTTCTTCCTTCTTCCAGAGCCCTTTTCCGAATTCCCACAGCTAATGCCTCTGCGATTCCTGGAGCATCGAAAAAGCCATGAATATAGGTTCCCCACACCTTTCCGTCAAAAGAGCAAAGGCCGGATACTGCTCCTGAAGTTGTCTCTTCTCTCTTATCTGTTATCAGGAACTCTTTACAGCCTCCCAGATTCCTGGTAAGCCCCATATGGATTTCATAGCCCTCTACTGCCCTTCCTGTCATTTCCTGCCAGCCAGGAATCTCATTTTTTATAACTGCCTTTACCTGTACACGAACCTTTTTCTGGGAAAATACGGTCTCTGCGTCGAGAAGTCCCAATCCCTCCTCCATTCCTTGCTCTTCTACTCCATAGGGATCTATCAGCTTCTTTCCCAGCATCTGAAAGCCGCCGCAGATTCCTATAATCGGGGTTCCCATCTGTGCGGTTCCCAGAATCCTCATGCTGATTCCACTGCTCTTCAGCCATCTTAAATCCCCTATGGTATTCTTGGTCCCTGGAAGGATCACTGCATCTGGATTTCCAAATTCTTCTGCCTTCTCCACATACCGTACCGATATCCCTTTTATCCGTTCCAAAATGGAAAAATCAGTAAAATTAGATATATGGGGAAGGCGGATGATCCCGATATCAAGGCCTCTGCTCCTCTCTTTCCTGCTAAGCCGTTCTGCAAGGCTGTCCTCTTCCTCTATATCGATTTCCTCCATAGGGATGACTCCAATCACTGGAATCCCTGTCAAATCCTGAATCATCTTTAGACCTGGTTCCAAAAGCTTTATATCCCCTCGGAACTTGTTGATGACAATTCCCTTTATCAGCTTCTGCTCCTCTGTATCCAGAAGCTTTATCGTACCATAAAGAGAGGCAAATACACCGCCTCTGTCAATATCTCCTACTAAAATAACAGGAGCTTTGGCCATTTTTGCCATTCCCATATTGACAATATCAAACTCCTTCAAATTGATCTCCGCCGGACTGCCTGCTCCTTCTATTACAATGACATCATACTCCTCTGACAGCTTTTCCAGAGACTGCTTGATCACAGGAACCAGCTCTTTCTTCAGCTTGTAATAGTCTGCTGCCGAATAATTTCCCAGAATCTCTCCCTCCACAATCACCTGGCTTTCCATATGGCCGGCAGGCTTAAGGAGAATCGGGTTCATTTCCACAATCGGACGGACGCCAGCCGCCTCTGCCTGGACCACCTGGGCCCTTCCCATCTCCAGCCCTTCTTCTGTCACAAAAGAATTCAAAGCCATATTCTGAGATTTAAAAGGCGCTGTCCCATATCCATCCTGATGGAAAATCCGGCACAAACCTGCTGCCAGAAATGATTTTCCTGCATTGGACATTGTTCCCTGAACCATGATATATTTCGCCATTACCTGCCCTCCGCTTTCTTTCCCTTTTTCTTCTGTCTTTTTTGTTCCCCTTCTTCCCCTACAGCCCATCCAATAGTCCTCTATCATACAATGTCAGGCCAGATGGCTGGCCGCGGCCCGCAATTAAAATGCTTCCTGGAGCAAAGCCTATTGAATTCCCTCTATTTTCTTTAAACCTTTCAGAATTTCTTTTTTCTCACATCTGCCAAAATACTGTCTGCAATACCCTCTGCTGTATAGACAGCAGCCGTAATGTCCACATGGAGTCCAGCCTTTTTGGCTTCACAGGAAGTTACAGGGCCGATGGATACGATTTTTCCGAAAAAATCTTCCTTTTTCTTTGCCATAGCAGCAAAAGCCCTGGCTCCAGAACCGCTGGTAAGAATCACATAATCCATTTCCCTTCCAAGGCGGTTCAACTCTTCCTCCCGTCTCCAGTCAGGAATCGTCCGATATATTGCTGCCTCCTCCCATGGAATCCCAGCCTTCTCCAGCTTATCAGGAATCGCTCTGGAGCTTTCTTCTGCCCTGATAAAAAGAACCCTGTCTGTCTCATAAAGGCTTGGCACCCATTCCTCTGCCAGCTGTTCACTAGAGTATACGGAAGGAATAAAGTCACTGGAAAACCCGTAATCCTTTAACGTTCTCTCTGTCCCTCTTCCTATCACTGCAAATTTCACATGGAGCATGGAGCGCAGATCTGCTTCCAGCTCTTTCAGCTCTTTAAAAAATCCAATGACCCCATTGCTGCTTGTAAACACAAGCCAGGTATATCGTTCCAAATGGCACAGGCAATCCGCTGTCTGCCCTGTAATTAAAGGCTCTGTTTCAATCAGGCTGACTGCCGCCACTTCTGCCTTCAGAGGAAGCAGAACCTGCTCTAGCTGTTTCACCATCTGACGGGTTCCTGTCACCAGAATCCTTTTTCCAAATAACGGACCTTTTTCAAACCAGGAAAGCCTGTCTCTAAGGGCTGCCACCTCTCCTATCACGATCACAGCTGGAGTACGGATTCCCCCTTCCTCTGCCTTTTCAGCGATATCGCTCAGGACTCCCGTTATGGTTTTCTGAGCCGCAGTAGTCCCTTTTTCCACAATTGCAGCAGGCGTATCCGCAGGCTTTCCATATTTCATCAACTCCTCTGCAATCCCCTTCAAGCCATGTCTTCCCATCAGGAAAACAAGAGTTCCCTCTTCCTTTGCCAAAACACTGTAATTCATAGAAGGGAGGCTTTTGTCACTTCTCTCATGTCCTGTAATCACATGGAAAGAGGAAGCCAGCTCACGGTCTGTTACAGGAATGCCAGCATAGGCTAAAACACTGTAAGCAGAGGAAATTCCCGGAATCACTTCAAATGGAATCCCCCTCTCTGCCAGAGCCAGCCCTTCTTCTCCTCCTCTTCCAAAGATATAGGGATCCCCTCCCTTTAGCCGCAGGACATATTTTCCCTGTTCGGCCTGTTCGATCAAGAGCCGATTGATATCTTCCTGCCTCATAGAATGGCTTCCCATCCTCTTTCCAGCATAGATCAGCTCTGCATCCAGGCGAGCAGCATTTAAAATAGAAGGGGAGATTAAGTTGTCATATACAATTACATCTGCCTCTTTTACTGCCTTCCATGCCTTTCTGCTGATTAATCCGCTGTCTCCCGGACCGGCTCCAGCCAGGATTACCTTTCCCAGAGCTACTCGCTCTGCCAGCTTCTCTGCCAGCCAACGCGCTTCCCTAACTCCCTTTATTTCCTCGTTTTGTTCTATCTCCATCCGGTCAAACACAGGATTTTTTCCATCCCTGGCATACATAACATTCATCTTCAGGCCATGGCCACGTTCCAGTCTTTCACAATGAGCCCCACAGGGAGCGTTACAGCCGCCTCCCAACACAGTTAAAAAAGTTCTTTCTGCTTCCAGTATCTCTGCCGCCTCTTCGCTGTGGATGGCTTTCATAAGTTCCTCCAGCTCTCCTGTCCTGATCTCCACTGCAAGAATTCCCTGGCCTGCTGCTGGAACAAAGCGCTCCGTATCCATATATTCAAAGAAGAACTCTTCCCCTTCCCTGATTCCCAGCCGGTTTAGGCCGGCTGCAGCCAGAAGAATTCCATCATACTCTCCATTCTTTAGCTTTTCCAAGCGAGTTTCCACATTGCCTCTTAGCAGCTGTATCTGTACCTGTGGATTTACCGATTTAATCTGAAGCTCTCTGCGCAGGCTGCTAGTCCCCACTATGCTCCCTGGAGGAAGCTCTGCTGCCTTTATTCCAGTCCTTGTTACCAGCACATCCCTTGGATCCTCTCTCTCCAGAACCGCCCCGATGGCCAGTCCTTTGGGAAATTCCATGGGCATATCTTTTGCGCTATGGACAGCAATATCAATGCTTCCCTCCAGAAGCTGTTCCTCTAGTTCCTTAGTAAATACTCCCTTTCCTCCAAAGGCCATAAGAGACTTATCCAATACACGATCTCCCTGGGTAATCACTGGGACAATTTCTATTTCTACCTGCCCCCTGGCCTTCTGCTCAATTGCTTTTTTCACGATTTCCGTCTGTATCACTGCCAGCCGGCTTTTTCTTGTTCCGATCCTGATTTTCATTTTTATTACGCTCACCTTTTATTCCCCAGATCCCTGACGAAATCCATGGGTAAAATGTTTGTCATAGAGCCGGGACAGCTCATACTGATTTCCTAGAAAACGTCCTACAAGGATCAATGCTGTTTTCTTGATTCCAGCTTTTTTTGCTTTCTCTCCAATGTCCTCAAGAGTTCCATAAAGGATTGTCTCATCCTCCCAGGAGGCTTTATAGACGATTGCTGCAGGCGTATCCCATGGATATCCCCCCTCTGCCAGCCTCCTTGCCGCTTCCCCTGCCTGTCCGGCACTTAAAAAAAGCACCATCGTCGCCTGGTGTGCTGCCAGGGCCTCCAGCCCTTCCTGCTTTGGCACAGCCGTTCTTCCCTCCATTCGGCTAAGAATCACGGTCTGGCTCACCCCGGGCAGAGTATATTCTGCCTTCATGGAAGCTGCTGCTGCCAGAAAGGAGCTGACCCCAGGCACTACATCATAGGGAATATTTAATGCCTCCAGCCTATCCATCTGCTCCCGATGTGCTCCATATATAGAAGGATCCCCTGTATGAAGCCGTACAGTGGTCCTGCCTCTTCTTTCCGCTTCCTCCATAACCTGGATTACCTCTTCCAAGGTCATAGCCGCACTGTTATAAACATCTGCCCCCGGTTTTCCATAGGAAAGCAGCTCCTGGTTTACTAGAGAGCCAGCATAAATAATCACATCTGCCTCCTCAAGCAGCCGCTTTCCCTTTACTGTAATCAGTTCCTTATCTCCCGGCCCAGCTCCTACAAAATGTACCATCCTAATCTCCATTCCTCCGCCTCTGTCCAGCGGCACAAATAAATAAAAACATTCGGCTTTCTTTCACACGAATCATCCATTCCTCCATCTCTGTCTGACAGTACAAATAATAATGAAACTCTGCCTTTCTTCCTCAAACCTCTATTCTGACTACAGCCCAGCTCTTTCTCTCGCTTCTCTTACATGCTCCAGGAATATCTGCCGGATGCCTTCATATTCACCCAGACCTTTAAAAACACATTCCACCTGACAGCCGATCGCTTCAAACTGGCACTTCCAGGAACCCTTATCATCTCCAGCCATATCGTTTTTCGCATGTTCTCCGGCCACGATCATAAACGGAGCCAAAATCACACGCCTGTATCCATCCTCTGCCACCTTTTTCTTAATCGTTTCCATGGAAGGGTAAGCTTCTACTGTTCCGATATGGACATTTTTATATCCCATGTCCTTAAGCTGATAATCTAGGGCTGCATACATGGCATTCGCATAATGGGTAGTCCCATGACCCAGAAATACAAGGGCCGTATCCTTAGGGAGTCCTTGAAAAGCCTCTGTCAGTACCTTTAATACTTTTTCGTTATCCTCACTGGAAGTAAGCAGGGGAGAACCAAAGGAAATCGAGGTAAATTCATGGCAAAATGCCAAAATATCTTCTTTCATTCTCTCATTTTCAATTCCATTCACCACATGGGTCGGCTGTACAATCACATGGGTTACGCCGTCCTTTTTCATCCGCTCAGCTGCCTGCTCTACTGTATCTACATGATAATGGTCTCTGGACTTTAGCTTTTTAATAATCATACCACTGGTCCATGCCCGGTAAACAATACTATCAGTATAAACGCTTTCAATTTCTTTTTCAATTGCTTCAATTGTTTTCCTTCTTGTATCCTCATGGCTGGTTCCAAAGCTCACCACCAAAATTCCCTTTTTCTCTGCCTTATCATTTTTACTTCCACAAAGTGTATCCGGCTTCCAGGCTTCGATCCTGGCCTCTAATTCCTGAATGCTTACAGGAAGGCCAATCTCCACAGGCAGGATTCCCTTTTTCTGGAGGCTTAGCGCAACAGCCATAGCTCTAGGCTGGTCTAAATGGGTCTGCTTCAGCAGGTTTATCTGGGAAAAAATTCTTTCTGGCTCTCCCACAGCCAGAACCTGTCCCTTATGAAACAATACTGCTTCATCCGCCCATTCGCAGGCAAAATCCACATCATGAGTGGATATGAGCACAGTAATCCCTTTTTCCGCCATTTGGTCTGCCATGGAATGAATCAGATGGCTATGATAGGGATCAAGGGCAGCCGCCGGTTCATCCAATATAATCACTTTCGGGTTCATTACCATGACATCTGCAAGAGATACCTGTTTTTTCTGTCCTTCGCTCAAGCTATAGGTAGGCTGGCTGATAAACTCCCATATTCCTATTTCTTTTGCAATCTCTTCCGCTCTTTTTACTGCCTCACCTGGATCGACTCCCATATTCAGGACCCCAAAGGAAATTTCCTGGAGAATATCCGAAAGCAGAAGCTGGTTATCCGGATCTTGGAAAACAATTCCCACCTTACTCCTCAGCCGTAAAAGGCCCTTTCTAGAATAATCGTAAGGCACTCCTTCCCAAAAAAGCCTTCCGCTTGATGGCTTATGAATCCCGTTCAAACACAAAAAAAATGTGGACTTTCCGGAACCATTCGCTCCTAGCACAGCAATTTTTTTCCCTTCTTTGATTTCCAGGTCAATTCCTCTTACCCCTTTTGTCCCGTCCTCATAAGTAAAGCTTACATGTTCTGCCTTTATAATAATTTTATCTTTTTTCATAATCATATCCATTCCCTTTCGCTTTGCTTAGGTACAAAACGTTATGAAGATAATCTTTTATTTGACATCTGAATCCTTATTTTTAGTCTTCTCCCTCTTCCTTTCCCAAGTATGAAGCACACGGATTTTTCCGTCATATCCTCGTGCCTCCATGGCATCATAGAGGGCATATGACCGTTTGACAGCGCGGATAAACAACATGGAAACCGTGTTGGCACTGAAACGGATGGAAGTTCTCATATTCCGGTTTCCCAGCCGGCTTTTCCCGGCCCTATCCAATTCCTGTGCTGTATCCAGCAATACGAAAATAAACCGATGGATTAACAGCATCAATTCAATCAAAAGATCCGGACAACGGATTCTTTGAAGTACATAAAAAATATCCGTCATGGGAGTTGTAAGAGCAAAAAAATATAAAGAAGATACTGCCCCCATGGCACTTGCAGCTAATCTGCATCCCTCTGTAAGTCCTCTTCTGCTGCAGGTAAGGTATGACATGCCAATGCGCAGAGCAAAAAAATCCATGGGAGCAGCGGAAATATTCCAGATCATCGCTGTGGTTCCTAATATGAGAAATGCTGCCGGGGTCAGGAGAAGCCGCCGGTATATCTTCCATGGAACATTCCCCTTTCCCACAGCAGCAATGCCCATGATTACCGTTATAGCAATACTATACCAAAAACTGTGGATACCGATTACTGTTATGAGGAAAAAGGCAGACCAAGCTGCCTTTTTACACGGATTACAATCTCTTAAAGGGGAAGAGCAGGCATATCTGTCAATCATAATCATGCCTTCTCCTTTCTGGCCCTTTCCCTTAAAACACCAAATCCGTAGCCTAATATTCCTGCTCCAATGGCTGCTTGAAGGCAGAAAAGCAAAGACTCTGTCTCACCTCCTGGAGGCTCCATAATGGGGGAAGCCCATGCCTCATAATCTGGATCAAGCTCCGCAATCGCATCCTCAGCCTTGCCATCTGAACCGCCAAACTCAGAGTCCTGGTGAAGAATCAGGGGGACAACAGCTATTACTATACAAATCAGGAGCAAAAGCCCTGCCTTTTTTATTTTATTCATCTTGATACCCCTCTTTTCAGATAATCCAGCTCATAAAGCTCTTTTACTGCAATACTTTCCAGCCCCATAAATACAATAACCGTCACAATTCCTTCAATGACTGCCAGGGGAACCTGGGTCACTGCAAAAATCCCAAGGAATTTTACTATAGAAGCCCATATGCCTCCTACTTCTGCCGGATGGGCAGCTCCAAGCTGAAATGCTGTAATACAATAGGTGAACAGATCTCCAAGAGCTGCTGCCAGAAATACAGAGACATGCTTTGGCAATTTACACTTTTCTCCCAATTTAAAGACCCCCCAGGCAAGGAAAGGGCCTGCAATTGCCATGGAAAAGGTATTCGCTCCAAGGGTTGTCAGCCCCCCATGGGCCAGCAGAATCGCCTGAAACAGCAGGACAATGACTCCCAGCACACTCATCGCCACTGGTCCGAACAAGATTGCACCAAGCCCTGTTCCAGTAGGGTGAGAGCTGCTGCCCGCCACCGAAGGAATTTTCAACGAAGACAGAACAAAAGCATAGGCCCCTGCCATTGCCAGTATCATCAATGTTTTTCTGTGCTTTTCCACGGTTTTTTTAATAGACATAAATCCCGCTGCCAAAAAGGGCAGGCAGATAGCTCCCCATGCAATAGAATGGGATAGAGGAAGATATCCCTCCATAATATGCATTCCATATCCATTCAGGGGAAATCCAAGGAAACATGTACATAATATTGTTCCTGCTATTACTCTCTTTTCTTTTTTTGTTATCATGCTTCTCCCTTTCCTTCCTCGTCCGGCTCTCATTCTCCAATATTTCTGGATTTTCTTATGCAAATCGAGCATGGGAATGGCCTTCTCCCCTCCTCGCTATATGAGGCATATGCTGAAGCAGCTAATTTTCTTATGTGCCTCTGTGCATAAAAAGAGCCGTCACAAAACTTTTTGCGGCAGCTATGATAATCAGCCCTTAAGCTATCCCAGCCCAGAGCCTTTTCACACGCGGCCATCATGCGTAACCTGTGTTTTTTTGTCTATCAGGCAGGTCTTCTGACTCAAGGCTCATCACCATACCCATCTTCCCGTTTCCAGTGATTCATCGGATATGACTCCTCTTTTACAGCGGCGCGACCGTCCGGGATTTTCACCCGGTTCCCTTTTCACCCGGCCATGAAGCTTTAGCTTCACACTGGACACCTGATATCCCTATTCAGTTTCTCTTACTTCTCTGTCCAAAAGCTCTCTTATAGCCTTTGTGACATCTCTCGTCAGATTGTGGTCCTTCCCAGATGCAGTAATTCCTGCTACCACACTGCCTTTTACAGCAATTCCTGGAAAATAGAAATCGCAATTTTCCTTTTTTCCCGCATCATTTACCGGGATTCCCTTTTCCTGGCATATGCCTACAATCCGCTCGTTCATATCTCTGCGGTCTGAGGCAGCGATCACAAAATCTGCATTGTCCACATCCTCAGGAGAAAACTCCCTTCTTTTCCAATAAATATAACCGTCTGTTGCATATTTGTCAACAAGAGCTGTTGCTTCTGGTGAAACCACTATAATGTGAAGGCCCTTTTTCACAACTGACAACAAGGCCATGATTCTCCGTTCAGCTACCCTTCCGCCGCCCACAAACAGGATCGTCTTTCCTGACATATTCCAGAACAGAGGAAAATAGCTTTGCCTCTCTACACCCATCTATTTTCCTCCCCATCCTGCGGTACTTTCCCATAGCCTCTAGGGGTTATCATCGTTCCGTTTACTGCTGCGGTCTGGGAGTTCCCTATAAATATAGTAGTAAACATATCTGCCTCCCTGTCCCGAAGCTCCCTTAAAGTAAGAATCTCTGCCTTTTCCCCATCTCTTCCTATATGGGATACCACTCCACATACTGTATTTCCCTCTTTATGGGACAACATAAGATCACACGCTTTTTTCAGATAATCCCTTCTTTTCTTGCTGGAAGGATTATAAAGGCATATAACAAAATCTGCCATTGCTGCCCCAAGTATCCTCCTTTCAATTTTCTCCCAGGGTGTCAGCAGATCACTCAAGCTGATAACAGCAAAATCATGAACCAGAGGCGCTCCTAAAACGGCTGCCCCTGCAGTCGCTGCTGTAACTCCTGGAACTACCTCTACTTCAACCTCCGGATATTCTCGGCCGATTTCCAGCATCAGTCCGGCCATGCCGTATACGCCTGCATCCCCACTGCATATCATAGCGACTCTTTTTCCCTTGGCAGCTTCCTCAAATGCCATATGGCAGCGCAGCATCTCCTGTTTCATAGGAGTGGAAAGCATTTCCTTCTCTGGAAAATATTTTCGAACTAAATCTATATAGACCGTATATCCGATTATAGTCTCACTCTGTTCCAGAAGCTCTGCAGCCTCTATTGTCATCTTCCTGTAGTCTCCTGGCCCGATTCCGATCACATAGATTTTTCTGCCCTCTTCCATTCTCCCTCTCCCTTTCCCTATTCCTCTGTTTCAGACGATATGTTTTTCGGAGCAGTATTGTCCCTGTTCTCTGTTCTAACAATTACCAGAGAATAGTATCCAGCCTCTCCATTCATTTCCTCCACGCTGTCATATACTTTTTCCCCCTCCATGCCGCAGCGTTCTACCATTGCTGCCGAAAGGCCGGCTGATTGAATTTTTTCCTTTACAAGGCCGATTTTTTTTCCTGCTTTCATAAAAATTACAGTCCCTGGAGTGCTTTGATCTCCCTGTTTCTCATCCTTTAAAAGATATGACAAGCCTTCCTCCACCTGATAGGCAGCGGGTATTACATGAAGCTCCTCCGCTCCCTCTGCCAGCCCTGTATTCAGTCTAGCCGCTGCTGCGCAAAAGGAAGGAACTCCGCTTATCATTTTCGTAGCATAGCCATGGGAGGCCACGAGACGGTGAATATAAAGATAAGTAGAGTAAATGGATACATCTCCAAGAGTAAGAAAGCCCACAGTCTTTTCCATGCTAAGAAAACCCTCTGCTGTCTCTGCTGCCTCCTGATAGCCTCTTTCCAAAAGCTCCCTATCCCTTGTCATAGGCATATATACGGCTTTTACCGGTTTTTGGGCCAGCTCAGGAACAGCCTTTAAGGCAATCTGATAAGCAACGCTGTCCCTATAATCCTTTCCTGGAACCATAATCACATCACACTCCTTAATCAAGCGCACTGCCTTTAAGGTCAAAAGCTCCGGATCCCCTGGACCTACCCCGATTCCATATAATTTTCCTGCCATATGTTTTCCTTTCTGCCATTCAATGGCCCATTTCTGTATGACAGTATAGCATGAAACATATATCCAAACAAGTACACACCATTTTAACCAGAGTGTAAAGAGGATTTACAGCCATAGATTTCAGATACCTACTTGACGAATCCTTTGTGTCGGATTACAATTTTATTTCTTAGTGAGATTCGGGTGTTAAAAGGGGCACAAGCAGAAAATTATCAGAATATTTTTGCATTTGCAGGAGTCTTAGAAATTCTTAGTTTGTAAAAAAGTGCGTTATTTGTCAAAATCCACTTGTTTGAGCGTAGCGAGTTTGGATTTTGGCGAATGTTTTTAGCAGCTTTTTACAGACTTAGAATTTCTTGACTCCGAAACTGCAAAAATATTCTGATAATTTTCCTAAACTGGTAGTTTTGACATCTTAATTTTATATAAAAAAACATACTGACACCAGCACATCAGCTAGTTTATCAGTATGTTTTTTTGTTTTATAGCAATCTGTTCCTTCCTGCACATCTCTTCTACCTTACTAATGCAGGCTTTTTACAGTCATATTTCCATCCTGGAATCAAATACTGCATAGCCATGGCATCATCCCTGTCATGAGAAGAAAGGCTGTTGTACAGCTTATTGGCTTCCATAACCTTTTCTCTGTCAATGGTGACTCCCAGGCCCGGCTTATCCGGCACCTCCAGATAGCCATCCACAATCTGAGGAGTATCTGTAAGAAGATTCTGTCCGTCCTGCCAGATCCAGTGGGTATCCAATGCTGTAGGATTACCTGGTGCGGCTGCCGCCACATGGGCAAATGCAGTCAAGGTAATGTCAAAATGATTATTGGAATGGCTTCCCCATGTCAGGCCCCAATCATTTAAAATCTGCGCCATGCGGACACTTCCGCCAAATCCCCAGAAATGAGGGTCTGCCAGTACAATATCTACTGACTTCAAAGCTGCTGCATGATAGAATTGCCTCCAGTCTGTAGCAATCATATTAGTAGCAACTGGCAGATTGACAGAATTCTTAAATTCCGCCATAATTTCTCTGCTGGAAAATCCTGCTTCCGGCCCACAAGGGTCTTCCACATAAGTAAGGATCCCTTCCATTGGTCTGCAGATTTCCACAGCTTCCTGAAGGCTCCACGCACCGTTAGGGTCTATGTTAATACGGCCATCAGGAAACGCTTTTTTTAATGCCCCAATAGACTCCATTTCCTCTGCACCTTTTAATACGCCTCCCTTCAGCTTAAAATTGCGGAAGCCGTATTTTTCATGAAGCACCTGGGCTTGTTCTACAATCCGGTCAGGAGTCAGCATTTCCTGACGTCGAAGGCAAAACCAGGCGTCCCTGCTGTCAGACTCATCGATATAAGGAAGACTTCCTGCTGCCTTCTCTTTATCGCTGACATAGAACAAATATCCTAATGTCTCTACCTTATCTCTCTGCTTTCCATCACCTAGTAATTGGCACATAGGCAGATCCAGATACTGTCCCAAAAGATCTAACAAAGCACATTCGATTGCCCATTCTGCTTTTACCACAAATTTCAGCTTGCTGATATCCAAAGTCTGGATTCCTTCTCCGTCATCCTCCTTAGCCTTCCTAGCTGACTTATGGATATTGTCCAAAATCGAACGATATGTCCCTACCTGCTTTCCCACCACCAGAGGAATACAGCTTTTAAGAGCCTCGCACGTATAGCCGCCTCCATGGATTTCCCCGATTCCAGTGTGTCCTATATCGTCTTCCAAAATAACCAGATTTCTTGTAAACCATGGTGCATGTGCTCCGCTTAAAGTCATCAGCATGCTATCATAGCCTGCTACTGGAATAACCTCCATCTTTGTTACAACCGGCGTCCCCCTTCTTTCCATCCCATTTATCCCCTTCTTTTCTTTTTAATTCCATTTCATCCCATTCATTGTCTCCAACTTTCCATTCAAACATCAAAATAATCTGCCTGGGAAAGCAGCCTTTTTTCCGCACAGCGGGAAACAAGATTCAGGTATTCCAAATATGCCGGAATGCTTTTATTGCTGAAAAAACCTCCTTTTCCGCACAGCAGAAAACAGAGTTCAGATATTCCAAATGCGCCGAATACTTTCATTCATGATGGTACGCTAACTGTATGCATAAAGGCTCATAGCGAAGCGCTGCTCGGACGCATAAAGGTTTCTTGTGTCTTTTTCTATCATACCATGGACTTTTTCAGAAGTCCAATCGGTAATTCTAATTATAGCTATAAGAAAATTTGATTGTGTGTCTTCTATTCTTTTCTCGCCACAGCCTCAAGTTTCTTCTTTGTTCTCCAACTACGATAGCAGAAAATACAGTAACCAATCTTAGTACTAAATAACAAACTACAAGGATATCCTTTCATAAAATCCGTACGAAACTTATCCTTGTCCAACAGATTATCTTTGCTAAACTCGCCTTCTGTCTCAACCCGAAACAGTTTGCTTATGTCCTGGAAGAGCTGTCCGAAAACCTGCAATATGTCTTCATCCATTATCTCATTCTTCTGTATCATCTGTGTCTCCAGCATCCGATTGATTCCTCGAAGGAGTAAAGGCTCTTCCACACCTAGTAAAAGCTGAAGCCTGACACCGCCCTCAATATCATAATATTGACAGCCGTAAAATCCATTTCCTATGTTCTGTCCCTTATAATCAGCACTAATAAGCTTTGCCTCTACCTGAAATACATCCTGCATAGCCCGATTTATAGTCCTTGATATGATGGGCAGCTTTGATGAAAAATCGTAGTTTTTTTGGCTGGCAACTTTGCCTACGATTGCCTGATCTTCTCTCATAATATGCTCTGCCAGCCAGCTGTTCATAGTTCCTGCAAAACGCTGCACAGCAGACAGAGAATAATCAGACAAAACCAGATCCTTTCTGAGAGAAATCAGAGTCTTGTCCCTGAAATCATCATGGATACGCTTATGCCTCGCATATCCGTTATACCGAATAGAACGCATGTATCCTTCTTCTTCTGAAAAATGTGTCATAGAATAAGCTTCTAGATATTTTATCCCTTCTTTGTATGTCTGCTGATTGATTTTTGCATTTGGGGGAATATCAAGCAGCTTCCCCACGATCCGAAAAAGCTTAGCATGTGCTTTGTCCACTACTTCTACACCGATATTAAACTTATCATCCCATACTATCCTTTCCATAAAGAGTCCTACCTCCAGATTTCTGCTATTTATCCTGATTCTCAATTATAAAGACTGTTTTTCTTTTTGTCTACTTGCAGTCTCATAAACAGGCTTATAATATCATATGTACTGCAAAAGGAAAAGTACCAAAACCCTTTTTTATATATCTTTTTACAGGCCTTTCAGTGCCTCCACCACTGCTCTGGCGCTTCGTTCACGAACTGGAATCGTAAGCTGAGGCTCCTGAATATCTGGAAGATAATGAGCATCTGAATTGCTGATGATCCGGCACCCTTCCAGATAAGAGTTCCTCTTTTTCAAACCATGGAGCCTTTTCATATCATACACCTCTGCCGTACCAAACTGACTATCCGGCGGAATAAATCCCAGGTTGTAGAGCAGGCTGTTTGCCTCCTTATCAATATGAGCTGGAAACATAACGCCATCATAACCCTTTGTCAAATCCCATAGGTCTTCAAAGGATACGGAACAGGCATTGATGAGAAGTTTATGGATATCCTGACATTTTTCGTCCTCACAGCTATAAACCTCCTGCTTTCCAAAAATATCTGCTCTGTTGGGAATATCTGGCAGCCTGTCATAAATATAGGAATCAAATTCCATAGCTCCCTTTAAATCAGAAAAAAGGCATATGGCATGAACCTCTTCGCTAGTACAAATTTCCATACCAGGGACTACAGTCAGGCCATATTCCTCTGCTGCCGCCAGCACTGCCTGGCAGTTCTTACAGGTGTTATGGTCGGTTACCGCAATCACATCCAATCCTTTTATCATCGCCATTCCAGCAATATTCGCAGGTGTCATGTCATCGTCTCCACAGGGAGAAGCACAGGAATGGATATGCAGGTCATAATATAGATTTTCCATGTTCCTCCTTCCTTTAGAAACCATTCATGCTCTCATGAACCTTAAGAGCAGCCTGGAAAACCGGCTCCTCTGTCTCCAACACACAGATTCCCTCTATAGCAGCCTTTTTCAAAGCCATTTCGTCCAACTTCACTCCTTCTGCCATAATTACACAGGCTGCATCTGCAAGAGAAGCAACTGCAAGGGTATTTAAATTAGCCATAACCGTAACCCATGCACAGCCAGATGGGGCGCGCCCCATGGCAATGCTCAAAAGATCACAGCAGTATACTGCCTCTATATCCCTGCCCATGTCATTCCCTGGATTTACTGTATGAAAAATTTCTTTATCTATAAGCTGTTGAACTGTCATATTCTTCCCCTTTCTTTCCTGACAAAATTCAAGTGCCAAAAGGATTAGTCTGGGGAAATATTAGAATATCTTAACATTTCCCGTCCCCAGTCCTTTTGACACCTGAACCTTATCATCCTTTTTCTAAACTTGGATTTTTGTCCTTATCCAGCTTTGCCATATCTATGGAAAACTTCTGTATGTATTTCTGAAGCAGGCGGAGCGTCTCCTTTTCTCCTCGCTTTCCCTCTGCCATATCCTCTACAAGGGCTGCAGCCTCTACGGAAAGCTTATGAAGTCCATCCTTCAGCTGATATACGCAGTCTTCCTCTCTTGCCTCTCCTCGGACAATATCCTCTGCTAAAGCCTTACAAGCAGGCGCTCCACAGGAACCACAGTCCAGCCCCGGCAGCTTCTTAACCAACCGTTCCACCTGATTAAGCCTGGAAAAACTTTCCAGCATCGTAGAGCCTAGACTTAATACTGGTTCAAATACCACATCTGATGTCCAGTGCATAAAGCTTTCTGCCTTTTCTTCATCCATATGGCTTCTTGCTACTGGCATATATTTCCTTAAATGCTTCAGCTTCACGGCAGATACATAAGGATTTTCTACTGTAAAAACTCCTCCTACACAGCCTCCACTGCAGGCATTCAGCTCTACAAACTGAAGATCAGAGAATTTCTGATCCTCTAAATCCTCTAAAACCCGTATCACATTCTCGATTCCATCTGCTGCCAGATAACTTTCTGTAAAAAGTCCTCCTGCCTCTCCGCCGCTTCTTCCCCAGCTTACACCGATTTTTCCTGATGTCCCTATTTCCTTCGGCTCATCCCCCACTGCTTTCATGTAGGAAAGAAGCTGAGGGTAAATGTCCATAATCGCCATAACATGGTCCACTTCGCTTTTCTCCGTACCTAATGGAGCCTTTACATAGGTCACTTTGGAGGGACAGGGAGAAATAAAACAGATTCCGATTTTCTCCCTAGGAAGTCCTGTTTTTTTCACTGCCTTCTGGGCTGCTAAAGAGGCTGCAACCTCCACTGGAGGATTTAAGGGCAGAAGGTGGGGAATCAGATTGGGAAACCTTACCCTGATCAGCCGGACTACAGAAGGACATGCTGTACTGATAACAGGGAGTTCCTCTTCATGAGTGGATATATACTCTCTAGTTGCCTCCGATACCAGCTCTGCTGCTGCTCCTACCTCGAACACATCATCAAAGCCCATAAGCAGAAGGGCATTGAGCACAATATTTACATCATCTAGATTGTTGAACTGGCTATACAGAGAAGGCGCTGGAAGAGCTACTGTATATTCATATTGCCGGATTACATCCAGCCTGTCATAGGCAGCCTGCTTGGCACGATATGGGCAGACTCGGATGCACTCTCCACAGTCTATACAGAATTTTTTATTGATCCGCGCCTTTCCGTCCCTTACACGTATGGCCTGAGTAGGGCAGCGCTTAATGCAGTTAATGCAGCCGCGGCACAGCTCCTCATCCAAATGTACCGAATGATAAAATTTGTCCACTATAAATTCACCACCATTGTAATTGTCGTTCCCACTCCGATTTCTGTCTCTATCCTCATCTCATCCGAATATTTTTTCATATTGGGAAGCCCCATTCCTGCCCCAAAGCCCAAGGAACGGATGGCATCCGGAGCTGTAGAATATCCAGCCTGCATAGCCAGCTCCACATCTGGGATACCTGGGCCTACATCAGCCAGCTCTATAGTTATGCTTTCAGGAGTAATCATAACTGTCACCTTTCCTCCTCTAGCATGAATTACCATGTTGATTTCTCCCTCATACATAGCAATAGACACCTTTCTGACTGCCTCCGGACTTACACCGATCTGTTTCAGCTTACTCTTTACATCACTGCTAGCCTCTCCGGCCCGGGTAAAATCATCCGGAGAAATTTCATATTCCAGAATAATCCGATCATCCATTTTCATCACCTCAATCCGGCTTCATATAAAAGGCCGCAGGTTTGGAACATGGATTTATCGGTTAAAAGCATCACCATACCCTTCTGCTCTGCCAGTGCACACATCTGTTCATCCGGCACCTTGCCCCTTACAAAAATAATACAGGCCATATCCAACATGTACGCTGTACGCACTACCTGGGGATTACACAATCCTGTTATCAGCACACTATGATTATCCGCAAAGGCCAGCACATCGCTCATCATATCTGAACTGTACACACTCCCAGCTTCTGCGGACAAATGCTCTTCCCCTATGAGCACTTTTGCATCCAATATCCTCTGAATATCTGCTGCTATCATAATCTAACGCCTCTCCCTTCTTTTCCTGATCTCTGCCTCATATCTTCCCCCTTCTGAAATATCCCTGTAAAAAGATTTATCAGGCACATTTAATATTCTCAGCGAATAAGGGTATATGTTTAAGAATAGCATTTCATATAGCAATTATCAACAGAAAACCTTCGTTATTTTTCTGGCAATTTATTGTTTTTGTAGATTTTTGTTTTTTCATATGATAAAATGGTGTATGTACTGCGTAACTCTACGACTTAATCAAGGAGGTTAATACCATGGCTTGTAAAGCACAAAGCGTTCCCTTTCAGGGGACAAAAGAGCAGGAAGCGGCCTTAAAGGAAGCAATTGCCAGCCTTAAAGATACAAAAGGCTGCCTGATGCCCATTATGCAGAAAGCACAGGAGATTTATGGCTATCTTCCCATTGAAGTTCAGACCATGATTTCTGATGAAACCGGGATTCCATTAGAAAAAATTTACGGCGTTTCCACATTCTACGCACAATTTGCCCTTCAGCCAAAGGGACGGTATCAGGTTTCTGTCTGTCTTGGAACTGCATGCTATGTCAAAGGTTCTGGAGAGATTTTCAAGAAGCTGGAAGAACTTTTAGGCATTACCAACGGCCAGTGTACGCCGGATGGTAAATTTTCCCTTGATTCCTGCCGCTGTGTCGGCGCCTGTGGCCTAGCCCCAGTCATGATGATCAATGATGAAGTATACGGCCGTCTTACTCCAGATGAAATTCCCGGAATTCTTGCAAAATATCAATAGCCTATGATGACTGAAATTTCCCTGAATATATTGGATGTATCTGAAAACTCTACCAGAGCCGGAGCTTCTCTTGTCTCCATACAATTAGAAGCTGATACAATAGATGACAGGCTCACTGTCATCATCGCTGATAATGGCTGTGGTATGACAAGGGAGCAGGTTCAGCAGGTAACCGACCCTTTTTTTACCACCCGTACTACCAGAAAGGTAGGACTTGGTGTGCCATTTTTTAAATATGCTGCTGAAAGTACGGGAGGAAGCTTTTCTATTGAATCAGAACCAGGAGTCGGCACCAGAGTAACTGCTGTCTTCGTTCTCTCTCATATTGACCGGATGCCTCTAGGAGACATTTCGTCTACCATACATACCCTGATCGTCTGTCATCCTGATACGGATTTTTTATATACATATCGTTATAATCATAAGTCCTTTATCCTTGATACCAGACAATTCCGGGAAATCTTAGGAGATATTCCGTTTCATACACCAGAAGTATCTTCCTATATCATGGACTATCTTACAGAAAACAAAACAGAAACTGATGACGGGGCAGTTTTTTAATACTGCCCGGATTGGAGGAATCATATGAAATCTCTTGAAGAATTAAAAGCAATCCGTGAAAAGATGCAGAATCAAGTCAGCATGCGTGCCGAAGACCACACCCATACCCGTGTTGTGGTAGGTATGGCAACCTGTGGAATTGCCAGCGGGGCACGGCCTGTTCTTACCACTCTTTCCAACCTGGTGCAGGAGAAAGGGCTGGTAAATAAGGTTTCTGTTACACAGACTGGCTGTATCGGCCTTTGTCAGTATGAACCGATCGTGGAAGTGATCGAACCTGGCAAGCAAAAAATTACTTATATTAAGATGACCCCGGATAAGGCCGCAGAAATTGTGGAAAGACATCTGATTGGCGGTCATGTAGTTGACGATTACACGCTGTCAGCAGCAGATATCAAATAAGGAGGGCCTATCATGTATCGTTCACATGTATTAGTCTGCGGCGGAACCGGATGTACTTCCTCCGGGAGCCAGAAGATTATTGAAACACTGAAAGAAGAAATCAGCAGACAGGGACTTGCCGATGAAGTATCCGTAGTCCAGACTGGCTGTCACGGACTCTGTGCTCTAGGACCAATTATGATTATTTATCCTGAGGCTGCCTTTTATTCCATGGTAAAGTCTGAGGATATCCCTGAAATCGTAAGCGAACATCTGCTAAAGGGCCGTGTGGTAAAACGCCTTCTCTATCAAGAGACAGTCACCCCTACAGGAGTAAAAGCCTTGGTTGATACGGATTTCTATAAAAAGCAGCATAGGATTGCCCTGCGCAACTGCGGCATTATCAATCCAGAGGTGATTGAAGAATACATCGGTACTGGCGGCTATGCTGCTCTAGGTAAAGTTCTTACTGAGATGACTCCTGACGATGTCATCCAGTGTCTGATGGACAGCGGACTTCGTGGAAGAGGCGGCGGCGGTTTTCCTACCGGCTTAAAATGGAAGCTTGCCAAAGGCAATGATGCTGACCAGAAATATGTCTGCTGTAATGCTGATGAGGGCGATCCTGGCGCCTTCATGGACCGTTCCATTCTGGAGGGCGATCCTCATGCTGTTTTAGAGGCTATGGCAATTGCCGGATATGCAATCGGTGCCAACCAGGGCTATATTTATGTTCGTGCAGAATATCCGATTGCAGTTAAGCGCCTTGAAATCGCCATTAGCCAGGCTAGGGAAATGGAGCTTTTGGGCAAAGATATCTTTGGTACTGGTTTTGATTTTGATATAGACTTAAGGCTGGGTGCCGGAGCCTTTGTCTGCGGTGAGGAAACAGCTCTTATGACTTCGATTGAAGGCAACCGAGGCGAGCCTCGTCCTAGACCGCCATTCCCAGCTCAGAAGGGACTTTTTGGGAAACCGACCATTTTAAATAATGTAGAAACCTATGCCAATATCCCTCAGATTATTTTAAACGGCCCTGAATGGTTTGCTTCCATGGGTACAGAAAAATCAAAGGGAACCAAGGTATTTGCCTTAGGCGGCAAGATACATAATACAGGACTTGTAGAAATCCCTATGGGTACCACTTTGCGCGAGGTCATTGAAGAAATCGGCGGCGGCATCCCCAACGGCAAAAAGTTTAAGGCAGCACAGACCGGAGGACCTTCTGGCGGATGTATCCCGGCTGAGCACTTTGATATCCCCATTGATTATGATAACCTGATTGCGATCGGTTCCATGATGGGTTCTGGCGGACTTATTGTTATGGACGAGAATGACTGTATGGTAGATATTGCCAAGTTCTTCCTGGAATTTACTGTAGAGGAGTCCTGTGGCAAATGTACCTCCTGCCGTATCGGAACCAAACGTATGCTGGAAATCCTTACAAAGATAACCAAAGGCCAGGCTGATATGGATGACCTGGATAAGCTGGAAGAACTTTGTTATTATGTAAAAGACAATTCTGCCTGTGCTCTGGGACAGACAGCTCCTAACCCGGTGCTTTCCACCCTTCGGTATTTCCGTTCTGAGTATGAAGCCCATATCAAAGAAAAGAGATGTCCGGCCGGTGTATGTAAGGCCCTTCTTTCCTATCGCATCGATCCTGATAAGTGTAAGGGCTGTACCCTTTGTGCTCGTAATTGTCCTAATAATGCCATTGTTGGCTCTGTCCGCACGCCTCATGTCATCGATCAGGAAAAATGTATCAAGTGCGGCGCCTGTATGGAGAAATGTAAATTCGGCGCAATCTATAAACAGTAATGGAGGAGAACCACTATGGAGAATATTACAATTAAAATTAACGGCGTAGAAGTCAGTGCTCCGGCCGGCTCCACCATTCTGGAGGCCGCACGCCTTGCTGATATTGAGATTCCTACGCTGTGTTACTTAAAGGAAATCAACGAAATCGGTGCTTGCCGTATGTGTGTTGTAGAAGTTAAGGGGGCAAGAAGTCTTGTGGCTTCCTGTGTATATCCCATCAGCAAGGATATGGAGGTGTGGACTAATACCCTAAAGGTACGGGAGTCCAGAAAGAAAACCCTTCAGCTTCTTCTTTCCAATCATGATAGAAAATGCCTTTCCTGTGTGAGAAGCGGCAACTGCGAGCTTCAGAATCTTTGTAAAGAGCTGGGAGTAGAGGACGAGAGCCTTTATGATGGGGAAAGAACCCCCTCTTCTGTAGATGCAAGCGCTGCCCACATGATAAGGGACAATAGCAAATGTATCCTCTGCCGCCGCTGCAGCGCTGTCTGTGAAAAGGTGCAGGGAATCGGTGTCATCGGCGCCAATATGCGCGGCTTTGCTACTTTTATCGGCTCTGCCTTTGATATGGGATTAGGTGAAACAAGCTGTGTTTCCTGCGGCCAGTGTATTGCGGTTTGTCCCACAGGAGCTCTGACAGAAAAGGATAATACAGATGATGTTCTGGCTGCAATCGCAGATCCGTCCAAGCATGTAATCGTACAGACTGCTCCATCTGTGCGCGCCGGACTGGGAGAGGAATTCGGATATCCCATCGGGACGAATGTAGAAGGTAAGATGGCTGCTGCTTTAAGGCGTATCGGCTTTGATAAGGTATTTGATACGGATTTTGCCGCTGATTTAACCATCATGGAAGAAGCCCATGAGTTCCTGGACAGGGTAAAAAATGGCGGCGTTCTGCCCCTCATTACCTCTTGTTCTCCTGGCTGGATTAAATACTGCGAGCACTATTTCCCAGATATGACAGAACATCTGTCATCCTGTAAATCTCCTCAGCAGATGTTTGGCGCCATTGCCAAATCCTATTATGCAGAAAAGGCTGGCATCCCTGCAAAGGATATTGTGTCTGTAAGTATCATGCCATGCACTGCTAAAAAATTTGAAATCGGCCGTGATGACCAGGCAGCTAATGGAGTTCCTGATGTAGATATTGCATTGACTACCAGAGAGCTAGCACGATTGATCCGTAAATGCGGAATTAAATTTAATCAGCTTCCTGACGAAGAATTTGATACGCCTTTAGGCTTGAGCACTGGGGCTGCTACCATTTTTGGAGCAACTGGAGGTGTGATGGAGGCTGCTCTTCGTACTGCTGTTGAAACTCTAACTGGAGAAGAGCTGGCAAGTCCTGATTTCACAGAAGTCCGTGGAACAGACGGCATAAAGGAAGCTGTTTACCATGTGGCTGGTATGGACGTAAGAGTTGCAGTTGCTTCCGGCCTGGGCAATGCAAGAGAATTGTTAAACCGTGTAAAATCCGGTGAAGCGCAATATCATTTTATTGAAATCATGGGCTGTCCTGGCGGATGTGTAAATGGCGGCGGTCAGCCTCAACAGCCTGGTTATATCCGCAATACAGTAGATATCCGCGCTCTCCGAGCCAAGGTTTTATACGATGACGATGCGGCAGATTCTATCCGCAAGTCCCATGAAAATCCGGCTATTAAGGAGCTGTATGATACCTATCTGGGACACCCAGGCAGCGAAAAGGCCCATCATCTCCTCCATACGACCTATGTGAAGAGAAGGATTAACGGATAAAATAAAAAGTACGCATCTCTCAGAAGGTTTTTACTTTAATCCATCCCAGATAAGATGTAATTTCCTATAAAGAGTCGCGGACGGAAAAGTGTCAAAATATTTTTGCGGTTTCGGAGTTAAGAAATTCTAAATCTACGAAAAAGTGTGTTATTCTCAAAAATCCAAACTCGCTACGCTCAAACAGGTGGATTTTTGAGAATAACACACTTTTTCGCAGACATTGATAGGGATCCTAGAGATATTTATATCGATTTATTAAATGGGAAAAGCCTAATCGGAAAGGAACTTGAGAAAAGTCGAAATCCTTATATATATGTTAAATGGCACAATGCATTTCGAACACAGTGTAAGACAGATAGTGAACTTGAAAAAAATGTGTTTAGAATTCAATTTGAGGACCTGGTAGAAAATTACTCTAATGTAGTACCGATTATTGAGGAGTTTTTAGGTCTAAATCCAAATGATCATAAAAGGCCTAAAGAGTTCTTTGATCCCGATAAGTCAAAGCGTAACGTTGGACTTTGGAAAAAATATGCTGGCAAAAAGGAGATTGAAGTAATCACTAATGAAATCCTTAATAAGTATAATTAAAAGGTTTAATTCTTTTCCAGTTACAGTGCGAGCGTCGATAGTATATTTGTTTGTAAGCCTGATTCAAAAAGGACTTGGGTTTATCACTAGTCCGATTTATACAAGAATATTGACTACTACTGAATATGGTGAAGTATCAGTATATCTATCATATGAGCAATTAATTAGGAACTGTTGTAACTGTTTTAGGGGCAGTGTTGTCTTCTGTGATGGCTGTGTTAGCTATTTTGCTTTTAAATATTAATAATGTTTATGAAAGAACCATTGGATCATTAGCACCAATGATGGTTATATATGTGTTCTTTTATTTCTTTTTATGGAAAAGGTCGGGGAGACGTATAAATAAGCAATATATAAAATTTTTTGTTTTATTTAATTTACCACTGATTCCGCATTATTTATCATCATATGTTCTTTAACAGTTCTGATAGACTGATGATTTCGTCTTTAAGGGGAAGTACTGAAACTGCATTATACAGTTTGGCTTATTCTTTATCGGCGATCATATTATTGATTTGGAATGCTGTCAATAATTCATTAACCCCTTTCGTAATGGATAAGTACGAAAGTAAAAAGTACGATGAAGTTTCTAAAGTTGTTTATCCGATAATTGTTGTTTTTGGATCAATATGTTTTCTTATAATTCTTTTTGCACCGGAAATACTATGTATTTTGGGAACAAAAGAGTATAAAGCTGCCGTTTATGTCATACCGCCAATTATCGGTGGAGTGTTTTTTCAGTCTTGGTATTTTGTATTTACGGATTTATTATACTTTTATAGAAAACAAAAGTATGTTATGATAGCAAGCATATGTTCAGCTATGTTGAATATTATATTGAATTATCTACTTATTCCTGTTTTGGGGTTTATTGCTGCAGGCTACACAACATTAGTATGTTATGCATTACAGGCATTGGTTGATTATTTTGTTGCAGAATATGTGATACATGTAAGCATAATTAAATCAAAACAGTTGGTATTGCTGTTTGGGGGAATGATATGCTGTATTATTTTGTCAGAATTTTTATACACAAATACCACCTTTAGATTCATTAGTGTCGGAATTATTGCTATATTTTTTATAATTAATAGAAAAATGATACTAAAAATAATACGAATACAATAATGGACTGTACATTAATAGGAAGGAGCAATAATTTGAAAGCATTAATACTTAATTCAGGCCTTGGCCATAGAATGGGTGATATAACCAAAACTCATCCAAAATGTATGACAGAGATTCCAGTTAATGACACGATAATTAGCCGTCAGCTTAAACTTCTTTTACAAGCTGGTATTAAGGATATAGTTATTACTACAGGATATTTTGATCAGATTTTGATTAATTACTGTAATTCGTTAAATCTGCCATTAAATATTAAGTTTGTAAACAATCCTCTTTATGATAAGACAAACTATATTTATTCCATATACTGTGCTAAAGGTGAGCTTGATGACGATATTATTTTGATGCATGGAGATTTGGTCTTTGAAGACATTGTACTTACGGACATTCTCAAAGAGAAGAATAGCTGCATGAAGGTTAGTTCAACAATTCCTCTTCCTGAAAAAGATTTCAAAGCAGCGGTACGTAATGGGCGTGTATATGCTATTGGTGTCGAATTCTTTGATGAAACGGTGGAAGCCCAAGCTCTCTATAAGTTGAATAGAACAGATTGGAAAAAATGGCTCAATAAAATAGTAGAGTATTGTGAAAAAGACAAATGCAATTGTTATGCAGAGACTGCTTTTAATGAAATTTCTAACGATTGTGCTATACATGCCTTCGATGTGAAGGATGCACTTTGCGCTGAAATCGATAATCCAGAAGATTTAGAAAAAGTAAGTGCAAAACTTAAGTCTTTACTCAATAAGCAGCTTGTAAAGGAAAGGTGAATGAAAATGAACAATTCTAATGAAAGCACTGTTTATATGTGTTTCTCTACTGATATAATCCACAGTGGCCATATCTCAATCATCAGAAAAGCGGAAAAACTTGGCAAGCTTATTATCGGTGTACTATCCGACGAAGCGGTTATGTCCTACAAGCGGTTTCCTCTTCTTCCTTTTGAAGAGAGAAAAGCAATGTTTGAAAACATTAAGGGTGTCTATAAAGTAGTTGAGCAGAAAACTCTTAACTACAAAGAGAATCTTGAAGAATTTAAACCGACTTATGTTGTACACGGTGATGATTGGAAAACTGGATTTCAGAAACCTATCCGTGATGAAGTTTGCTCTGTTCTTGTTACTTATGGCGGCCAGCTCGTTGAGTATCCATACTCTAACGACGAAAAATACAAAGACTTAGAAAAGAGAGCTAGAGCTGAACTTGCGATTCCAGATATTCGACGTGCAAGACTGAAAAAAGAGCTTGCAATGAAGGGAATTATTATTGCCCTGGAAGCTCATAGTGGTCTTACTGGTCTTATTGTAGAGAATACTATCGTTAAAGAAAAGGGTGGAGTACGCCAGTTTGACGCAATGTGGGTAAGTTCTCTTTGCGATTCTACTGCAAAGGGTAAACCTGATATTGAACTGGTGGATATGACTTCCCGTTTCAGAACGATTGATGATATCTGTGAAGTTACAACCAAACCGATTATTTTTGATGGTGATACTGGTGGGCTAACAGAGCATTTTGTATACACTATTCGCTCTCTTGAACGTATGGGGGTTTCAATGGTCATAATTGAAGACAAGATTGGATTAAAGAAAAACAGTTTATTTGGAACTGAAGTTAAACAGACGCAAGCATCTATTGAAGAATTTTCTGAAAAGATTCGTGCTGGTAAGAAGGTTCAGAGAACTAAGGATTTCATGATCTGTGCCCGTATTGAAAGTTTGATTTTGGAACAGGGTATGGATGACGCTATCGCAAGAGCAAAGGCATATACTAAAGCAGGTTCAGATGCTATTATGATTCATAGCCGTAAAAAGGATCCAGAAGAAATCTTTGAATTTGTTGAGAAGTATAGAGAATGGAATCAGACTACACCAATCGTTGTTGTTCCGACTTCATTTAATGCCGTTACAGAAGAAGAGTTCAAAGCTCGCGGTGTAAATATCATTATTTATGCTAACCAGTTGACTAGAACGGGATTTCCTGCAATGCAGAATGCCGCAAAAATGATCCTCGCAAACCATAGGGCAAAAGAGTGCGATGATGTTTGTATGTCGTTTAGAGATATCATTCGTTTAATTCCGGAGGAATAAGTAATGGACCAGAAAATCTATTCCGGGAATGGATCATACGAAAATATTCTAGGTATTCTGAAAAAACTGGGAACAAAAAGATTACTATTAGTGTGCGGTAATTCGTTTGATAAACAGGAAATTTCCAAAGAGATTATGAATCTTCCTGTTGAAATTATCAAATTTAGCAGAATTACACCAAATCCTAAATATGAGGAAGTATGTGAAGGACTAAAGGTATTTAAGAAAAACAATTGTGATACAATATTGGCAATTGGCGGTGGCAGTTATTTAGATGTAGCAAAATGCATCAAATTGTTCTGCAGGATGCCTGATTCCAAAAACTATATTAAGGAAGAAAAAGTAGATACTGGAGTTCCGATTATTGCTGTACCAACAACAGCTGGTACTGGAAGCGAGTCTACTCAACATTCAGTTATCTATTATAACGGTGTGAAGCAGTCTATTTCGCACCTCAGTATTATACCTGAATATGTTGTTTTGGAACCTTCTTTACTTAAGACACTTCCGAAGTTGCAACGTAAATGTTCAATGTTAGATGCTTTGTGCCATGCAGTTGAATCGTACTGGGCAGTAAAAGCAAATGATGAAAGCAAGTTTTATGCACGACAAGCGATTCAGATGGTCCTTCAATATAAAGATGCTTACCTTACCAATACAAATAAAGGTAATGCAAAGATGCTTGCGGCAGCTAATTTTGCTGGAAAGGCAATCAGTATTACCGCAACAACTGCTGGTCATGCTATGAGTTATAAGCTTACTTCACTGTATGACATTCCTCATGGATATGCGTGTGCTCTGTGTTTAACAGAAGTATGGTCATACTTGAATGAACACATAGACAACTGTATTCATCCTAATGGAGAGGTATATCTGGTAAAAACACTGGAAGAAATAGCAGAATTGTTTGGTGCTGGAAAAGATATCAATAAAGCTGCAGAGGTGTTTGCAAAAATGGTGAGGGAATTGAACCTATTAGAAGTACGGACAAATAGCATGGATGAGATTAATGTATTAACTAAATCTGTTAATCCAGAACGCTTAAGTAACTTCCCAATTACTATGACTCCAGACGCTATTGAGCAGTTGTATATCAAACTTATATATAGAGGTAAACAGGATGAAAGTTGAAAAATTATTAGAAATAATTGGAGCAGATTTTTATACAGGAGTACCAGACTCACAGTTAAAGGCTCTTTGCAATTACCTGATGAATAGATTTGGTATTGACCCAAAGCATCATGTTATCGCAGCAAATGAAGGTAATTGTACTGCACTTGCGGCAGGCTATCATCTTGCTACAGGTAAGGTGCCTGTAGTCTATATGCAGAATAGTGGTGAGGGTAATATTATCAATCCAGTAGTAAGTCTGTTGAATGATAAAGTATATGCTATTCCGATAGTATTTATTATCGGATGGCGCGGAGAGCCTGGTCTTCACGATGAACCACAGCATATCTATCAGGGTGAAGTTACTATGAAGCTTCTTAAAGATATGGATATCAAGACTATTGCCATTGATAAAAATACCACTGAAGAAGAAGTTAAAGGTGTTATGGAAAATTTTAGAGAAGTATTAGCTAAAGGGAAAGATGTTGCATTTGTAATCAGAAAAGGAGCGATCTCATACGATGGAAAAGTAAAATATGTGAATGATAACACAATGGTTCGTGAAGAAATTATTCAGCATATTGTAAAAGTATCTGGAAAAGATCCTATTGTGTCTACAACTGGTAAAGCTAGTCGTGAATTGTTTGAAACAAGAGTATCTAATGGGCAGAGTCATAAGTATGATTTCCTGACCGTTGGCTCTATGGGTCATAGTTCATCAATCGCATTAGGTATTGCAGTTAACAAACCAGAAACCAAGATTTGGTGCGTTGATGGTGATGGTGCAGTTTTGATGCACATGGGTTCTATGGCTGTTCTTGGTGCTAATGCTCCTAAGAATATGGTGCATATTGTAATCAACAATGGTGCACACGAAACTGTTGGAGGCATGCCAACTGTAGCATCTAAGATTGACTTAGCAGCAATTGCTAAAGCATGTGGATATCCGAATGTTGTTTGCGTTGATAACTTTGAAGATCTTGATAAAGAACTCGAAGTTGCAAAGGCAAGAAATGAACTAAGTTTTGTTGAGGTTAAGTGTTCGATTGGTGCAAGAGATAATCTTGGCAGACCTACTGCCACAACTTTTGAAAACAAAAGGAATTTTATGGAGTATTTGAAGAAATTGAAATAAGGTGGAGACTATGAAGAAATGAACCTGTTGACAAACATTCGATTATCTCGTTTTTTCAATTTTTCCTAAAATTTCTGCAGCAGCTTCAGTAGTAACCTGGCAGCCGTCTGGACCATATACCTTATAGCCATTATATTCACCTGGATTATGGGAAGCTTTCTATTCATTCTGTTGGTACCGGCTCCAGGCACTCTTCAGAGTCCGCCGATGCCAAATGCCAGATCACCCGTTTGGCAGAATATAAAATCCGCATTGCTATAGGCAGCTTTTGCATCTAGCATAGCTGTAAATCCAGCTCTTTTTCTATTCATCCTGAATCGGAAATTTGCGTCTCTTAATGAAGTCAATCTTTTCTGGGATGATATACAACATATACTTTATGATGCTGAGACAACAACGTAGCAATCGATAATCCTACATAGTAAGAATTTCTAAAACTCCTGCAAATGCAAAAATATTCTGACACTTTTCCTGGATTGGTAGTTTTTGACACATTAATCCTATAAAGTAAAAAATCTCTTGCCAGTTTTTATTATCTAAATCAAGAGAATAAAATTATTAACTGGAGTAAAACCCCCTCTTCTGCTGTTTACACCTGGCAGACAACGAAAGAGGGGGATAAAAAGTTAGAAGTCTTTTGCAGATTCTGCTACTTCTCCCCTCTTTTTCCCATATCTGCAATAAACTGTCAATTGATAACATACCACACAGAACCAGCCAATTCCTGTGGCAATTGACAGCCTCTAGCCCCATATCCTTTACAAGACAGGCACTTAAAATGCTTCTGATTGAAATATGCAGTGTAGTTGTGATCAATGGAATCTCCATTTTCCCAATCCCTCTAAAAAATCCTACAAATCCACTTCCGATGGTTTTAATCTCCCTGTAACCACAACATAATTGTTAAATATTCGGCTGTTTTTAAGAGTTTTTATAGCTATAATATTCATATTTTACACCTTATTTACAGTTTCACGCCAAACAGGTATCACAGTTTTTCTCCCTGACTGCCATAGCACCATGTAATTATTACACTACCAAGGAAAATTTATCTGTCTTTCCTCAAATTCTCCAATATCACCATAACGTCCGGCTGTGTTGGAGTAAATTTTATGCCACGTTTCGACATACCCATAATTTTTCTCGCTTTCTGCTCAATCTCTTTGGCGGTATGCTCACTTGTCAACATCAGATGATTTCCAGCGATTGTGTATTCTCGCTCTATGTATTCTTCCGTTATCGGGGAACATATCCTGTATCAGAAATGCGCTCTCCCGGCTGTCATCCAATTTAACGATATGGAGAACATCGCAAGGTTTCCCGGCTTTTTCTTTTTTCTCCATAATTCGTTTGTATTTGTCAATGCGGCTGGACAATGGTATCATCCAGTATATTCCGGTACTTGTATCTTTAAAACAGTAATAATGCGGTCTGTTTCCCGCTTTATTTCCTTTGAGATACGGCTCGGCCATATCTTCAAAGAATCGGTCTTTGATAATATAAAAGCCTGTTTTCTTCATTTGCCTGTCCTCATTACGGAAAAGTCCTCCACCTTGCGGCGAAGGACTACACTTTCTACCCAACCATTTATATACCGCATATCGGTCAGCGGTAAACTTTCAACCCGACCATTTATATACCACATATCGGTCAGTGGTAAACTTTCTTTTTTCTTCTATTCTAGCTAGCAAGCACAAAGAGGAAAGTCAATAAGGCTTTCCATTAAAATTTTATGAAACATCCGCTCAAATTATTCTCATTTCACAGACGATCAAGCAAATTTATAATAGTTGCTCTCAAATCAGTGATATCATCATTGGATTCTATACTATCCAACTCAAACACTTCTTTTAACATCCTTTTATTGTCATAATACATACATATTTTATCTGTATCAATCACTAATACATTATCTTTATAAATATTGTCAGTCACTACCCTATCCACTGTTAAGTACAACTGTTTTAGATTACAATGTGACGCCAGCTGAGAATTTATGTCTTTTTCCTATACATTAAATCGGCTTAATACCTGATGGCTGAATTTTATTATCAAAATCATTAATATAGTATGCCAGTATTTCCATTCTGTTTTTTACTCTATTAAATGAATGACCTCCTTTTGAAATTAATGCAAGCAATCGATATTCTTCGATTACAGCCTCTGAATATCCATGAAACACTTTCTTTACACTATCCGCTTTTGCAGAACTAAACGCTGAAAGTTTTTCATTAATAGCATCAAGAGATTTTAGTTTTTTCTTACATTCCTCTGTAAAGTCAACTAAAGACAGCATAATCAATAATAGCAAGAATTTCATTGCTCTAGCATTGCAGGATATATATTTAATAGGAATATTACTTTCCCTAGAAATTGCATTTAGCACACCAATACAAGAATCTACTTTTTTAATTGTCTCTTCATTCAATTCTTTACAATCAGAAACAAATTTCATGACCTCTTTATCTGTTACACCAAATCCGATTTGCCCATCTATCAAACCCAATATACTATAAAAAACTCTATCAAATTGCTTGCGCTTATTAGCAAAAGAAAGCTTATCTAACAATAGATCAATGTCATCAATCATTTTCAAATATTTATCCAACTCCGTTTCGGGAACTGAATTTATAATTTCTCCCGCCCTCAACCGCTCTTGGTTCTGTAAATATCTAAAATATTCAGCAATTTCATCATCCGAAGCATTCGCTATATTGGTAATAGAAATATTATATGCCAAAATATTGTTTTGAATAGCTTGTGGCAACTGTTTAAAACTAAGCGAAATCTTTCCTTTGTTATGTAATCTCTTTTCTAATTTTAATAAAGCATTGTCTGTGTCTTGCCCCATATACTCCACAATATATTCAATAATTTGTCTTGACACATCGCTTTGTATTATATAATCATTTTCTACAAATTTATATATTGTCGTTAGCCTTTGCTGTCCATCAACAACTTCTTGCATAGCTCCTTTGCAGTTTCTTTCAGTACGAACTCTTAAACTCACATTTCCAATTGGATATCTTCTTATAATACTATATAACAATTTATCCTTAAAATCATTACTCCATATATAACCTCTCTGATACTCCGGTTGCAAATCAACACCTTCTGGCTTATTTATATTTCTTATTTGATTTAACAATGTTTGTATCGGTCTTGAATCATATGAAAAAGACATTATGAAAGACATATATTCCCCTCCTTAGTTACTTTTGGATTTATAATATCTCACTCACTCGCCTCTTTCAATAGACTCTATATATTTTTTAATATTTTTCACAAATCACCTATAGACTCTATATGATAAAATCCTAAAAATATCCTAATATAATAATAAAATACATGCCTCAATTTTCCTCAAATATCTTTAACCGCTCCACAATCTCCTCTGGCTCCAGTAGCATTTTCTTCATAAATTCTTTTGACAGAACTTTTACAATAGATTTCTCCCATCCATTTATTTCCTGCTGCCTGTATATTTCCTGTAACAGCTGCTGGCTTCCCTTCTGTCATCTCCGCGAAAAAGTTAGATATCCGCAAGGAAATACAACTTCCATGGAATCCAGAATATGATGCATGGCATGAAACTACATTGGGATCTTCGCTTATTCCCCACGTTCTATTGGATCAGATGGACCTTATGGAAAAGTTTATTACAGGCAGAAACTGGGCAATCGTTCCTTTAAGCACTGCGCTCAGCTTATCCTCTAATATCTTTTCCATAAGTACCAATCAGCGACGGACCAGCAGACCGAGCCATCTATTATCTGCGCAGGGATAACAGGCACCAGACTACGGTAGACATGCTTAACAGCCTTCTGTCTGAGTATCTGAAAGGGCTGAGCAACCAGATTACATGTTTTCTTTGAAATGGTTTATCTATGTTCAGCTCTGGCCCTATCTATTTCTTCTCTATTGTTTCCAGATTCCTTGCAGCCTTCCATCACCCTTTCACAACTCCAATCGTGTGCAGCTTTTTCACCGATTCCACTAAATCCTTCTGGTTTTCCATCACTACATCGATATCCTTATATGCAAAACGACTTTCCTCTGCCACATCTGTCTTATTTTTCTTTCCCAAAATCACGCCTCGTTCCTTCAGGTCCACCATGACCTGCTCGCAGGAAAATTCTTTCATGGCTCCCTTTCTGGAATAACGCCTTCCGGCTCCATGGGAAGAGGAACAGAAGCTTTCCGGATTTCCCTTTCCTCTCACAATATAGCTGTTAGAGCCCATAGCTCCTGGAATCACAGCTAGTTCACCTTCCCTAGCCCTTGTGGCTCCCTTTCTGTGCACCCATACATTCTCTCCAAAATGATTTTCCAGTGCTGCATAGTTATGATGGCAATTGATTTCTCCGGAAAATTCCAGAGTTAAATCCGTATATTTTCCAATCCATTTCTCCATAACAGCCTTAACCATTAGTATCATTTTCTCCCTGTTTTCCATGGCAAAATCCATGGAAAGGTTCATCCAGTTCAGATACTGCTGCCCCTCTCTTGTATCTAGGGGAAGAAAGGCAAGACGGTATTCATCAGGAACCTGGCTATACCATCTGTTATTCAGCATTCTTGCCTTATGGTGGAAATAGTCACATACGGATTTTCCAAAATGGCGGCTTCCGGAGTGAATCATAATCGAAATATATCCGTCTTCATCTTCCTGAAGCTCAATAAAATGGTTTCCTCCTCCCAAAGTGCCGATCTGGTAGTATCCGGCATCCAGCTGTCCTAGCAGCTCTCCGTCCTCTTCATATTTATCAAACTCCAGAAAGGCCTTATCCAATGTATAACAGGGCATTTCTGTCTTATGATGGGCAAAACCGACTGGAATATTCCGCAGAATATCCCCGATCATCCCCTGGATCAAGGTTCCACTTCCAGTCTGAATATCCCGTATCTCCTCTGTCCTGATATTTGTTTCCACATAGGCCATGCCGCATCCAATGTCCACTCCTACTGCATTAGGAATCACTGTATTTTTAGCAGCAATTACGCCTCCGATGGGCATCCCCATTCCTGTATGGGTATCCGGCATAAGGCAGACCCACTTATGGAGAAAAGGCAGCATAGAAAGGTGATATGCCTGTTCCAGACAGGTTTCCTCTAAATCCTTTTCACTTTCCAACCATACCTTAATCGGCCATTTCCATTCCTTATCATAAAGTACAAACATATCATCACATCCTCTCCTCTTGCTTTCGGTCATCTTCCGAATTTTTTCTTTGTCCTGGCTTTCTTTGCAGGACTGGTTTGTACTTTTTTCTTACTGCTCTATCATACTGCTTTCTTTTTCCTTTATCATTTAAAAAAAGTTGCGAACCTTTCCCATTCCTGTGATATACTGGAAATAAGCCTGAACCTAGTCTTCCACTACAGAGAAAAGAATACTTTTTATAAATCGGCATTATATAATACCTGCCAGACAGCAGGTTGGGCTATCTGAAAGGCAATTGCTCTGCCTATGACTACCTGTAATTGTTATCTGTATTGTATGGACATTCAAGTTTAGATTAGCTGTTAAGAGAGAAAGGGAAAGGAAAATGACTGAATTTCAGGAATTGATTAAGAATTTTGACAAAATTCGGGATTATATCCGTCAGTTTTACGTATATGGCTTTAAGGTACGGGGAGAATTTACTCAGAAAAGCGCTCGTACCTATGATAACGAGCGCAGGCGGATTGAAAGCTGGCTTTCCGGATCTATACGCTCTGGATATACTCAGAAAGGCCGGCAGATTTCTATCATCCCCGGTAAAAGTGAGATTACTTCCAATCCCCTTTATGCTGCCTGGAAATCCAAAAGTTTTACTGATAATGACATTCTTCTTCACTTTTTCATCCTGGATCAACTGGCAGATGGAAGGGAAATGACAGCCGGGGAATTGGCTGACAGCCTTTCTTATCTTTACGGCATTGTCTTTGACAGCCAAACGATCCGTCTGAAGCTGAAAGAATATGAATCTTTGGAAATTCTCGTTTCCAGAAAGGAAAAGAAATCTCTTCTCTACCAGCTTTCCCCGGATCTTCCTGTCCCAGATTCCGCCTTTTATGAACACTTTTTGGAAGCACTTTCCTTTTTCTCTGAAACAGCTCCCTTTGGCTTTATTGGAAACACAATATTAGACCGGGAACACTCCAGAAATACATTGTTTTCTTTTAAACATCATTTTATGGTACATACTCTGGAGGACTGTGTGCTCTATCCCATCCTTACAGCACTTCATGAGGGGAACTATGTATTTTTGGAAAATCACAGCGTCCGTTCTGGAAATATAACTGAGATCGAAGGACTTCCATTAAAAATTTTCGTCAGCACCAGAACCGGTCGGCGGTATGTCTGTATCTATTCAAAGTATAGACGGCGTTTCATCAATCTGCGGCTGGACTGTATTGCTTCGGTTCGTCCTTCTTCTCCATGTGCGGATTTTCTTTTTTATAAGGAAAAACTGGAAAAAAATCTGGATCACTGCTTTGGAGTGTCCTTTGGCGGACGGGCCGCCAGGCTGGAGGAAATCTGCTTAAAGCTTTATATCAATGAAGAAACAGAGCAGCATATTTTTAATCGTCTTTACCGAGAAGGCAGAGGCGGTGAAGTGATAAGGGTGGAAAAGGATATCTTTCTCTACAGCGGATTTTTTTTCGATGTGAATGAAATGCTCTCCTGGATTAAATCCTTTACTGGACGTATTCTGGATATCCAAAGTTCTGACCAAGCATCTGTCATAAAGATTACGGCAGACTGGGAAATTATGTATCGCATGTACTGTCAGGAGAAGCCTTACATGTGAGAATTTCTTTTCTATAATCATTCATATATTGCAGCAAAAAGGAGGAAATGATATCCATGGCTGGAAAAACATTAGAACTGTTTGATAAAATTTATGGCTGTTATTATCAGGTAGTGAGGCAGATTCTGGAAGAAGCGGCTGCTTCTCCTGTAACAACTTCCCGCATGGAGGCTCTCTGCCGGGAGCTGGCTTTTGAAGAAAGCGCTTTTGCTATTCTCCCTAAACTTATCAGCGGAAGCTGGAGCCCTCTTTTAAAAAAAGAAGGAAAAAATTCCTATTCCTCTGCCCTCTCCTCCCCAGATTTCTCCTATCCTCTCACCGCCCTTCAGAAAGCTTGGCTGAAATCCCTGTTGTCTGACCAGCGGATTTCCCTTTTTTTTGCCAAAGAGGAGATGGACCTTTTGTCCACTTTCCTGAAAGATACTCCTTCTCTTTTTCATCCTGATGATTTTCACTATTACGACCAATATCAGGACGGGGATTCCTACAAGAGCACTGTATATATATCTGCTTTTCACACAGTCCTGGCCTCTATTCGGAGTAAAAAGATCCTTCTTGTTTCCTATAGAGGAAAAAAGCAAGAGCCTGTAGTTATGGAAGTGGCTCCTTGTCGTCTGCAATATTCCTCTAAGGACGATAAATTTCGTCTTTTATGCCTGAAACGTACCAGAAGAGGGTTTACGCTGCCTTATACCCTGAACATAAGCAGGATTTTAGACTGCCATATATCCTCCGAATCCCTTCCTGCTGATTTTTACCAGGAAACGATTTCCTTCTGCTCTCACTGTTCAGAGCCTGTCTCCATTGAAATTGATGGACGGCGCAACTCCTTGGAACGCTCTATGCTTCATTTTGCCAACTATGAAAAGCACACAGAATACGACGAGGAAAGGGGCATCTATATATGTTCGATTTATTATGATTCAAAAGATGAAACAGAACTTCTAATCGAACTTCTCTCCTTTGGACCAGTTATCCGGATTCTAGGACCAAAATCCATCTTAAAGCAGGTGGGACAGCGCATTGCCCGGCAACACGAGCTTTTATATGGGACTCTGATATGAATGCAGCGCTGGCATACTCTTATGGAAAAGCATCCGCATATATTGCATAAAACTTTATATAAAATTTTCTTGCCAAATCCAGTCTCCTGTGTTAGAATGTTCAATAAATTAGTTTTTATATATTTTTTGAACGTTCATGCGACAGAAAGGAGTCTCTTATTATGAATCAACCAAATAATACCAACTTAAATTTTTCCCAGCCTGTCCCAGGCAGGATTGACTGGATCACCACCATTATTCCATTTTTGATGATTCTTTTTCTGTGTGCCAGCTTTGTTCTGTTCCCTGAGCTTTCCAAGGAGACTCTCACTGCGATCCGATTTTTTCTCGGTGACCGGCTGGGTGTTTATTATCTCATAATCGGGCTAGGTATTTTTCTCCTTTCTTTTTATATCGCTTTTTCCCGATACGGAAATATCCGTCTGGGCCGCCCGGATGAAAAACCCAAGTATTCCACCTTTGTCTGGGGTTCTATGATGTTCACCTCAGGCCTGGCCGCTGACATTATGTTTTACTCCTTCTGTGAATGGATTCTTTATGCTCAGGATCCCCACCTGGCAGATATGGGTTCTATACAGGATTGGTCCAGCACCTATCCGATTTTTCACTGGGGGCCTATTCCCTGGAGCTTTTATCTAGTGCTAGCTGTTGCCTTTGGCTTTATGCTTCATGTGCGCAAATGCTGTAAGCAGAAATATTCTGAAGCCTGCCGCCCCCTTCTGGGAAGTCGTGTAGACAGGCTTCCCGGCCGATTGATTGACCTTTTGGCCCTTTTTGCTCTTCTGGCAGGAACTGCTACTACCTTCAGCCTTGCCACACCTTTAATGAGCCGTATTGTTTCCTCTCTTCTTGGAATTCCTGATTCCAAATGGATCACGATCAGTATCCTGATTATCACCTGCATTGTCTACACCCTATCCGTTGTTCGTGGGATGAGTGGCATTGCCAGACTGGCTGCGGCCTGTATCTACCTGTTTTTTGCCCTTCTTATATATGTCCTGCTGGGAGGCGGCGAGACAAGATATATTATAGAAACCGGCTTTTCCGCTATTGGCAATCTAGCTCAGAACTTTTTCAGCCTTGCTACCTATACGGATCCTCAGCGCACCAATTCCTTTCCCCAGACCTGGACGATTTTCTACTGGGCTTACTGGATGGTATGGTGTGTGGCCTCTCCCTTTTTTATCGGAACCATTTCCAGGGGACGGACAGTCCGGCAGACCATTTTAGGAGGGTATGTATTCAGCCTCAGCAGTACCTTTGTCAGTTTTTTGATTCTAGGCAACTATGGCCTTGGACTACAGGTAAATGGACGGCTGGATGTGTTAGGATTTTATGATGGTACCTCGGAAGGACTATATGCGACCATTATTTCCATTATTAATACCCTTCCCTTTCCGATTCTGGTCCTTATTCTTCTGGCTGTTACCATGATAGCTTTTTATGCAACAAGTTTTGATGCAATCGCTTTGGTGGCTTCCTCCTACAGCTATAAGGAAATCAGCAGCGATGAAGAACCACATACAACTGTAAAGGCCTTCTGGTCCATCATGTTGATTCTTTTCCCTATTGCCCTGGTATTCAGTGAAAGTTCCATGGCAAACCTGCAGACTGTATCTATTATTGCCGCATTCCCGATTGGATTCGTCATTATACTGATCATTGCCAGTTTTTTTAAAGATGCTAGTGCATATCTGGAAGAGCAGAAATAAAAGAGAAGCTGGGCCAGTAAACATCTATTTTTCAAAAAGCTTTTATAACATAAGAACCTGATATTAAAAACAGCGCAATAGGAAACCCATAAGAATGAAATTCTGGCAAGCTTCCTATTGCGCTGTTTTTAATATCTCACAACTGCTTCATGCACCATTCTTCCATCGGACAGATGCTGCAATTGCTTTTTCTGGCTGTACATATTGCCCGTCCATGATAAATGAGCTGGAAATTAATCCGAATCCAATGCTCCTTTGGCAAAAGGCGGCACAGCTCCTTTTCTGTTTCCAGGGGATTTTTTCCACTTGACCATCCCAGCCTCCGAGAAATCCGAAATACATGAGTATCTACTGTAACTCCTGGTATACCATAGGCATCGGAAAGAAACAGATTCGCTGTCTTCCTTCCCACTCCCGCCAATTTTAAAAGCTCCTCCATCTGGTCAGGGACACGGCCTTTATAATCCTTTACAAGCTGCCTGCAGCACTCCTTCATATTCCTGGCCTTATTTTTATAAAGGCCGACCGAACGTATATAGCCTTCAATTTCCTCCACAGGCGCCTCTGCCACAGCTTCCACGGTCCGATAATGGTCGAACAAGGCCGGAATCGCTTCATCCACCTGTTTATCTGTGCTTTGGGCACTAAGCATGATTGCCAGTAAAAGCTGCCATGGCTCATGATGATAAAAACCGTCTTTCGTTACGCCATACAGCTCGTCCAGCTTATTCAGGATATAGGGCAGATTTTCTCTGACTTTTTTATTTACAGGCTTCTCTGTCCCTGTGTCCTTTCCCTCCACACCTCTTTTTTTCTCCATCTCCTTCTTCGATCCTTTCCCTTTTCCTTCTCTTCTCATTTTTCGTATTGAATGTGTCCCCAGCAAGGAAACGTATGGCTCTATACTACAGATTCCTGGCTCTGGCCTATTACATAAAATCAAACAGGCTCATCTGTACTCCGCCTTTTTCTCTCTTTCTCTTTCCGGCCCTTTCCCGAAGGCATACTTCTACAGGAATATCCTCTGTAAAGGGGGATGGTTCTGTTCCGCAGCATAAGACCAGCTCTTCCATTGCCCTCGTCATGCCTACATAAAACAGCCTCCGCTCTTCCTCCTCATCTGTTTCCTTTCTGCTGTTTTCTAAAGGAATCAATCCTTTTTTCGCTCCATAAATCATCACCACAGGAAATTCCAACCCCTTAGACCCATGAAGAGTCATAAGGGTTACAGAATCTGCATGATATGTCTTTCCACCGCATCGTTTCAGATCGCTTTCCCGGCCAAATGCAAGCTGCTCCAGAAAGTCTTCCATATTTTTATGGAAAACTGCCATGGAAGCAAATTTCTCCATCCCCTCATCCTCCTCAAGCCCTAAATCGCCAATCCATGTTTCCAACAGTTTTTGCGGCTTCTCCCTTTTTGCTGTCTTCCTGTACTTTTCTGCCATTGTCTCATACACAAGGGCAGAACCTTCCTCCTCCTGAAAGTTCCATAACAGCTTTAATGCTGTCTGCCTGAAAAATCCATTGTCCGGAATAAGAAGACTTCGGAAAAATGCAATCGTCCCCCGGACTGCTTTCTCCTCCAGAAACTCTTCTCTGCCCATAACCACATAGGGAATTCCTTCCTTTCTTAAACACTTTTCCAAAAGGGCTGCCTGTCTGTGTGTCCGGTAAAGCACAGCAATGTCTCCAAAGCTTCTAGCCTTTGCCTCTCCTTTCCCATCTCCCTCTGCTGTCCTGAGCAGGGAAAATGTCTGATCCTCATAATCAGAATCCAGCATGTCAATTCCCCCTACCAGGCGGTTAATCTCTCTAGCAATAAAGATAGCATCTGACAGATTGCTTCCGTCTGTCATCAATCTGATCGGCATTCCGGCCCCTTTTACTGCATAAAAGTCTCTTTCTGGCCCTGGGTTTTTAGAAATCACCTTGCCGGCTCCTTTTACAATCGGCTCAAAGGAACGATAATTTTCTTTAAGGCATATCCCTTCTCTGCCCTTGTCCTTCCAGTCTGCTTCCAGTCTTTCGAAGCATGCCGTGTCCGCTCCCCGGAAACCATAGATTGCCTGATCCGTATCTCCGATTACAAACAGCTCTCGTCCTTTTTTGTTCCATGCTTGGAGCAATTCATACTGGATGGGACTAATATCCTGGAATTCATCTACCAAAAGATATGAGAATCTTTTATCTTCCCACTCTTCTCCCTCTGCCAGTTTCAGAGCTTCCAACAGAAGATCATCGAAATCCAGAAGGCCTCTGGAATGAAGCCATTCATCATAATAGAAAAATGCCTCATCCCTTTCCCCATCCTCAGGTCTCTTTTTATTTTTCCACAAAGATACCTGCCTTAAAAACTGTCCTGAGGTTTCTTTCAGTCCAAATCTCTTTATCGTTTCCTCTCCAGCCTCACAGACCGCACTTTCGTCTGCCAGAACAAATTCCCGTTGTTTTGAAAGAAGGCCAAAACAAATGGCATGAAAAGTTCCAATATGAATCCGTCCAGCATTTCTCGCTCCAAGCTGCTTTTTCAAACGCTCTTTCATTTCTTCTGCTGCCTTTCTGGTAAAGGTAACAGCAGTAATCTGGGAGGTTTTTATCTTGCGGTTCTGAAGAAGCCAAAGAATCCTTGCCGTAAGGGTACGGGTCTTTCCAGTTCCAGGCCCTGCAGTTACTGCAATCACTCTCGCAACGTCCTGGACCGCTTTCTGCTGGGCTTCATTCAAGCCTGCAAACAGGTCGTTATCCGTGGCATCCCCTTCCTTTTCTAACAAAAGCTTCTGTTCCTGAGCTTCTACTTTTTCATTTCCTTCTTCGCCAGCAGTGATAGGATACTCCTCTTTTGCCTCTATGTAACCATCTTCTTCCGCTTTGTTCCTGCTCGTATCCATCTCCTTTTCTTCTGAGTCTTTCCTGTTTATCCCTATCTCTTCCCTATCTATACTTCTATGGACAGGCTTTTCCTCCCTATCTTGACTCACAGTTTCATCTGGCTCTTCCTCACCTGGGGAACTCTCTCCCATGTCCAGGCCAAAACCAGCAAATAGGCTCATCTGGCCATCCAGGTTATCAATCTCTCCTGGCTCAAAAAGCTTAATTGTCCCATATTCCCCGTCAAAGCCAGGCATCCTCTTTACCTGGCCATCTCTAAGCCTTCGTATCCCCTCTGAGATCAGATATCCTGCTTCCTTACGAATCTCTTCAATGGGGACTTCCCGCAATATTTTAAACTCTGCTCCCAGACTGCCGATAAGCCTTTCATACTGCTGCCCAACAGCGGTTCCGGCAGAAGAACGGCCTGTAGATGCTCCGATTACCTCTGGCAGAGGAACCAAACTTTCATAAGGCTTACCATCCTGGCGTATATATCCTTCGTTTCTGTCTGCCAGCTGCTCTACCCTGTGATCCACGCCTATTGTCAGCTTTCTTCCACATACCGGACACTTTCCGCCATGCTCTTCTGTCTGAGATGGGCTAAAGCAGATATTGCATTTCCTATGGCCGTCATAATGATATTTTCCCTCTTCTGGGAAAAACTCAATGGTCCCCTTAAGCCCTTCTCCTGTCTCTATGGCTCTCTTAAGCCCTTCATAGGAAAGCTCTGTTTCAAAAAGATTGGCTTCCCGGCCTAGCTTAGCCGGAGAATGGGCATCCGAATTGGATATAAGCTGGTAAGCGTCCAGAGCAGAAAGCCTCCAGTTCATGGGCGGATCAGAGGAAAGCCCTGTTTCCAGTGCATGGATGTAGGGAGTCATATCCCCAAAACACTCCTCTACTGTATTAAATCCGGAAAATGCTCCAAACATGGAAAAATGGGGAGTCCATATATGAGCTGGTATCAGCATTCCACTTGGACAAATATCCAGCATAATTTCTAGCAGATCCCGACAGTCCAACCCCAAAATCGGCCTTCCATCTGAATGAATATTTCCAATAGCCTCCAGTTTTGCAGAAAGTCTGTCCGCCTCCTCTAATCCAGGAAGAAGGAGCAGGCTATGCACCTTCCGCACTCTGCCTCCCTTCTTATAAATGGAGCTGATTTCCCCTGATACGATAAAACGGGCACTCTCACTCTCCATTGCCGTTCCCTCTGCTTTTATCCTGTATTCCTCCTTCAGGCGATAAAGCCCATCCTCTGCTGGATCCAGCTTTTCCTCCAACTCCTTTCTCCAGGCTGGATGAGTGAAATCTCCTGTTCCAATCACCTGAATCCCCTTTTTTCTAGCCCATAGCTCTAAATACTCTGGTATTCCATCTTTGCTGGTAGCCCTGGAATACCGGGAATGAATATGTAAATCTCCTATAAACATGTATCTTCACCCTTATCCTCTTTTGCTGTCGATCTGTTAATCCATTATACCATTGGCAATCCTTTTCGGCAATGTTGTCCAGGAATCAAAAAAATCAGGATCGAACATGCCTTTGACCCATTCTGCGAAAACACTTTTAACCTTGGAATGAGACATGGCAGGAAACAGCAAAATTAAGAATTTCTTCATAATCTATTCAAACATTCTACATTCTTTTTTATCCGCTCTATGATATACTAACATTATAAGAAATGCAGTAATCCTTTTTAATATTTTTTGAAATACATGTTGATATAAAAAGCCCTCTGTTCCATCACATCAGAGGGCTTTTAACGTGGTAAAAATCTCTTTATAAATATTTTTTCATCATAGGAAAACAATCCAAAGTTGCAAAGTAATCCTTGGCCGTCTCTGCCCGTCTTATCATCTGTACCGAACCATCCTCCCTTAACAAAAGCTCTGCTGATTTCAGCTTACCATTATAGTTATAGCCCATTGCAAACCCATGGGCTCCCGTATCATGGATTACCAGCAAGTCTCCTTTTTTAATCTCCGGCAGCATACGGTCAATGGCAAACTTATCATTATTTTCGCAAAGAGAGCCTACAATATCATATTTGCACTTATGCTCTTCCTTCTCCTTGCCCATAACCGTGATATGATGGTAAGCTCCATACATAGCCGGCCGCATCAGGTTGACCGCACAGGCGTCTACTCCAATATATTCTTTATGGATATGTTTTTCATGGATTGCCTTTGTTACCAGGCAGCCATAAGGCGCCAACATGTAACGCCCCAGCTCCGTATAAAGGGCTGTATCGCCCATACCTGCCGGTACAAGGATTTCCTCAAATGCCTTTTTTACTCCCTTTCCGATTTCCATGATATCATTTTCTTCCTCCTCCGGACGATAAGGCACGCCGATTCCTCCAGAAAGGTTAATAAATCCTATATGCACTCCTGTTTCCCTATGAAGCCTTACTGCCAATTGGAACAGGATTCCAGCCAGCTTAGGATAGTATTCATTGGTCACCGTATTGCTTGCAAGAAATGCATGAAGTCCAAATTCTTTTGCCCCCTTTTCCTTCAAAACTTTATAAGCCTCCACGATCTGCTCATCTGTCATACCGTATTTGGAGTCTCCCGGGTTATCCATAATCCCATTGCTCATCTGGAAAATACCGCCTGGATTATAGCGGCAGCTTATAGTTTCCGGAATCTTTCCCAGTACCTGTTCCACACATTCAATATGGGTAATATCATCCAGATTAATAATTGCCCCCAAATCATCTGCCATCTTAAATTCCTCCAACGGCGTATCATTAGAAGAAAACATAATATCATGACCTGAAAAGCCGGCAGCCTCGGACATCATAAGCTCTGTCGCTGAAGAGCAATCGGTTCCACAGCCAAACTCCTTTAGTATTTGAAGAATATAAGGATTTGGGGTTGCCTTTACAGCGAAATATTCTTTAAAACCTTTATTCCAGGAAAACGCTTCTCTCAACCTTGCCGCGTTCTCGCGAATTCCTTTCTCATCATACAAATGAAATGGGGTGGGATAAGTTTTCGTAATCTCCTGAAGCTGCTCCAGGGTAACAAAGGGGGTTTTGTTCATAATTGCCTGTTCTCCTTTTCCTAATTGGTATTATTTATTTTAATCCATATAACCGGAATCAGCGGCGCTGCCAAAACATACTTTTTTCATATCTTACAAAAGTTTCAAGAAAGAATCCTGCCAGAAGAGCTTTTTATTACGTTCGTTCCCGTCCCCATAAGCGTTACAGGAACTGCTGCAATTTGCCCTCGCCAATTGCGCTGCAGCAAATAGCTTCGCCTAATAGCTCATCTATTTTTTATTCTATGGAATAAAAGGACAGAGGCCTGCCGCAGGTATCTGATCTACTTGCCTCAAAAAAACCTTTGCAATGTCTGATATTATACCTGCTGACAGACCCCTTTGTCCAGTCATTTCCGCTTATATGAACTTTTTATCCAGCCTGAAAACACTTCAAGCTCTTTAATCAACAGTTACTACTCTCATAATATTGGTATCGCTAGCCGGCTCATGACGCCTGGAGTAACTCACCACTCCTGCCGTAACGACTGTCAGATCGCCTTCTTTTACAATTTCCTTATCCTTCAGAAGTTCCATAGAGGAATATACCAGAATATCCGTAGAATCTGCTCTCTTAGCCTGGAAAGGAATAACTCCCCAGAGAATCTGCATCTGGCGCACTGCGGATAAGCTGGGAGAAAGGCCGATTACCGGCGCCTTAGGCCTCCATTTAGAAAGCATCTTAGCTGTAAAACCGCTGATAGTTGGAGCTATAATCACCTTAGCCTTCAAATCATGAGCTGTAGAAACAGCCGCATAGCTTACTGCATTAGAAATATTGCTTACACTATCTATCAGCATATCCCTGCGGTGATACTCGTCATAATCCAAATGGGACTCTGCCTCTTCTACAATATGAGACATCATCTTAACTGCTTCAATGGGATACTTGCCCATAGCAGTTTCACCAGACAGCATAACAACATCCGTTCCATCATAAACCGCATTCGCTACGTCTGTTACCTCTGCTCTGGTAGGACGAGGGTTGCGAATCATGGAGTCCAGCATCTGGGTTGCAGTAATTACACTCTTACATGCCTTATTGCATTTTTCAATAATCATCTTCTGGATATAGGGAACCTTTTCTGCCGGTATCTCAACGCCCATGTCGCCTCTAGCTACCATGATTCCATCAGAAGCCTCAATGATTTCATCCAGATTATCAATGCCTTCCGCATTTTCAATCTTGGCAATGATTCCCATGTTTGCCCCGTGTTCTTCCAGTATTTTCCTAATTTCGTAAATCGCATCTGCTGTTCTCACAAAGGAGGCTGCTATAAAATCAAATCCTGCCTCTATTCCAAACAAGATATCCTGCTTATCTTTATCAGTTAATGCTGGGAGCTTAATCTTTACATTTGGTACATTAACTCCCTTTCTGGCCCCCAGCTCTCCGCCGTTAATAATGGTACAGACAATATCTGTCCCCTTGACCTCAGTAACTTCCAACTCAATAAGGCCATCATCAATCAATATCTTATTTCCTGGAACCACATCCTCATGAAGCCTGTCATAATTGATATAAGCGCCATCTTCGCCACTCGTCCGCTCTATAGTACTTAAGGTAAAGGTCTGTCCCTCCTTCAAAAGTATTTTATTATCATCTTTCAAAAGACCCGTCCTGATTTCTGGTCCCTTGGTATCCAAAAGAGAAGCTATAGGCAGATCCAGCTCCTGCCGGATGCTTTCCAACAGCTCCAGCCTCTCCTTATGCTCCTCATAATCACCATGGGAAAAATTAAATCTGGCAATGTCCATGCCGTTTAAAGCCAGTGCCTTTAATACCTCACGGTCTTTTGTATTAGGCCCCATTGTACAAATAATCTTTGTCTTTTTCATTACTCTCTCCTTTTCATCCTTTCAGCTTTTCATCTCTTTTCCTATTAAGCTGTCTCCCCACCTCACTCTGCCACTATCCATATATCTTTTTTCCTGCCTTCACAAAGCACAGCTGAATAGTAAAAATCCTTCATTTATAGCAACCATAATTGTACACGAAAAATACGGGAAAGTAAACACACCATTTTTATTTTGTCACATGCTTATGGGTATATAAATGTTCCTGACAATATTCATAATCTCCCTCGCATTTAGAGCAATAACGGAATTCCAGATCCTCTCCGTCTAGCTCTGTCCTTCCACAGACCGCACACTTATGATGGGTCCTGCCCTGGGGCATCATCTTCACCTGAGCCTTAAACTCCCTCTTTCTCTTAATCTCTTTAGGATTTATACGGCTGTAATTCCGAGTCATAAACCAGAATATAATAAAATTCAGGAAGGAAAGAGCGATTGCCAGCCTTGTTGCAGCATTTCCCTGAATCAACCCTTGAATCACCAGGATTCCTGAAAGCAAGGCAATCCATTTTGCCTTGATAGGAATGATAAAATAAAGCATAAACTGCAGATCCGGAAATGTGGCAGCAAAGGCAAACAGCAGGGACAAGTTTAAATACTGGGTATCCAGATACCATATTTTATGGAATAGCAAATATACTGCCATGGCTGCCAGGACATGCCCCAGCACTCCCATGAAAATGTATACGTTAAAGCGGAAAGTTCCCCAGACTCTCTCTAAAGTGGCACCCAGTGAATAATACAGATATATCATAATCAGGTTAGACAAGGGATTATTAAAAGGAGGGCATATCATAAAAGTTACAATACGCCATACCTGCCCCCTCAATATGGCAGCTGCATCCAAAGCAAGATACTGCCAGTAAAAGGCAAAGTTTACCATCTGGAGTATCATTCCCACCACATACATGCCTACAATGTAATTCATCAGATTGGGAATGGCATACTTTCCCAGCCTCCGTTCCATTTTGTTAAAAAAGCTCATGACATCATCCTTTTTATAAACGACTGGATTCAGGTGTCAAAACTATCTGCCTGGGAAGAGTGTCAGAATATTTTAACACTTGAATCTCATTGGTTTAAAACAAATCCTTCTTTGAAAAAATATATGCTACCAGAAGGGAAAGTACAGTTGCAAACGCCAGCACTACAGTAAATCCCCAGGGGCTTCTGGCAAAGGGCATGCCTGCCGAATCCACATTCATTCCATAAAAGCTGGCTACCATTGTAGGGATGGACATAACAATGGTAATTGTAGCGAGAAATTTCATAACAATATTTAAGTTGTTGGAAATAACAGAAGCAAAGGCATCCATAGTACCGCTTAAAATACCGCTGTAGATATTAGCCATCTCGATTGCCTGTTTATTCTCAATAATAACATCCTCCAGCAAATCCGTATCCTCTGGATACTTTTTAATCCGTTCATTCTTCAAAAGTTTTTCCAACACTACCTCATTAGCCCGGAGGGATGTAGTGAAATACACAAGGCTCTTTTCCAGCTCCAAAAGTTCAATCAGCTCCCGGTTCTTAGTGGACTGGTGGAGCTTCTTTTCAATGACCTCACTCTTTTTATCAATAATTCTTAAGTACTGCAAGTACTGAGAAGCATTTCGATATAGAATCTGCAGGATAAACCGGGTTCTCATATTCGTATGAAAGCCTCTCACTCTGCCGTCCATAAAAGCGGAAAGAACCGGCGTCTCTTCCAGGCATACGGTAATCAATACCCCATCCAAAGTTATAATACCCATAGGTATGGTTTCATACCAATCTTTTTCATTTCTCTCTTCAATTACCGGTATATCCACAATGATCAGGGTATATTCGTCCTCTGTCTCAATACGGGAACGCTCTTCCTCATCCAGCGGCGCCCTAAGGTCATCTGGATCAATGTGGAAGTGCTCTGCAATCTCAAGTATCTCTGTAGCTGTAGGGTCCGTAAGAGCCACCCAGCAGCCTGTCTCAATCTCATCTGTCTGATGAATCACTCCATCCTGTGTCTTTAAAATACGAATCATATCTGCTCTTCCTTTCTTTTACGCCTAAGCAGGATTATCTGCATATGCCGGAAGCGCCTCTTACAAACATTCCCACTATTAAAGTAGGTCTATAAAGGGCACACCCCTCCCCACAAGAGACATTGAAAAAGACTTTTTGCCAAAGGCATGTATGGGGCTTCTCTGCTCTTTTCGCTTTCCTGCTTCGTCTAAACCACACGGGAGAGGAACTATGGTTTCCCTCTGCTCCGTTTCGTCCTCTGTTGTTACCTCCGCGTGATAACACGAACCGCCATCCATACCTGTCACCATCCTTTCCCGCAGATTCTTGCCCCCTTTCTTTTGGAACATGTGTAAGAAAAATTCCGGCTGGAAGTTTTTTCATACACAGAAAAATCCAAGAAAATTTCCTTTATGGAGAAATTTGCATACATAGTGAGAATTCTTCTTTTTCCGTCAGGGAAGCCTGCTAATCCCTTCCATGCTTGGTGGAATGCCGTTAAAAGGCACATGAAGGAGTGTTCTAAAAATACGATTTCGTATTGTTAAAAATACATCGCATCTAACTAATCATACTATCACATATATCATTATAATTTTAATACCTCTGTTTGTCAACGCAATCATTCCTATTTTCAAAAAGGCCCTGTTTTATCTGCTTTCCAATACATTTTTCACATTTTTTTAACGTGCTTAACTATTTGATTTTTCATTTTTTTGTGTTAGACTGATTTTCATAATAAAAGATTTCTTTATATTAACATCAAATCCTGCAAAGCAGGAACCTAATTTTATCATAATCATATATTATATTGCTCTTTAGAGCATTGTATCACATGAACCAGCATATCATTCTTAATACAAAGGAGGAAGGGATTTTCCCGCATGAGAATGACTAATTTACATAATACTTTAGGCGTTGACATCGGTTCTACCACTGTAAAAATTGCTATTTTAAATTCTGACCGCAAATTGTTGTTTGCTGATTATGAACGGCATTTTGCCAATATCCAGGGCACTCTGGCCCTTCTTCTGAAACGCGCATATGAAAAACTTGGTTCCATCGGATTCTGTCCGGTTATTACTGGCTCTGGCGGCCTTACTCTTTCCAAGCACCTTGAAGTTCCTTTTGTTCAAGAAGTTGTAGCAGTTGCCTCTGCTCTCCAGGAGGAAGCCCCCCAGACTGATGTGGCAATCGAACTGGGAGGGGAAGATGCTAAGATTATCTATTTTACTGGAGGCATTGATCAGAGGATGAACGGCATCTGCGCTGGAGGAACAGGCTCTTTCATCGACCAGATGGCAAGTCTTCTTCAGACAGATGCGGCCGGCTTAAATGAATATGCCAAAAACTATCAAGCCATCTATCCTATTGCTGCCCGATGCGGCGTATTTGCCAAGTCAGATATCCAGCCTCTGATTAATGAGGGAGCTACCAAAGAGGATTTATCTGCATCTATTTTCCAAGCTGTTGTCAACCAAACCATCAGCGGCCTGGCCTGCGGCAAGCCAATCAGGGGCAATGTAGCCTTTTTAGGCGGTCCCCTTCATTTTCTTTCCCAGCTTCGTCAGGCATTTATCCGCACTCTCCATCTGACAGATGAGCATATTATTGCACCAGAGCACTCTCATCTCTTTGCAGCCATTGGTTCTGCCATGAACAGTACCGGAGAATGCCTTACTTCGATTGAGGAAATGATCGACCAGCTGGAAAACGGTATTCAAATGGAATTTGAAGTAAAGCGGATGGAACCCCTTTTTACAGATGAAGCGGATTTTCGCGCCTTTCAGGAACGACACGCCAGCCATTGTGTAAAGAAAAATTCACTGGCTTCTTATGAGGGTAATTGTTATTTAGGCATTGATGCCGGCTCTACCACTACTAAGGCTGCTCTTGTAGGAGAGGATGGCTCCTTGCTGTACAGCTTTTACAGCAGTAATAACGGAAGTCCATTGGCCACTGCAATCCGCGCTATCAGGGAAATCAATGAGCAGCTTCCAGAAAATGCTCATATTGTCTACTCCTGTTCTACTGGCTATGGAGAGGCTCTTTTAAAGGCAGCCTTTTTGCTGGATGAGGGAGAAGTTGAAACCATTTCTCATTACTATGCAGCTGCATTTTTCGAACCAGAGGTAGACTGTATCCTTGACATCGGCGGGCAAGATATGAAATGCATCCGCATAAAAAACGGTACAGTTGACAGTGTACAGCTTAATGAAGCCTGTTCCTCTGGCTGTGGCTCTTTTATTGAAACTTTTGCAAAATCCTTAAATTACAGTGTGGAAGATTTTGCAAAAGAAGCTCTTTTTGCCAAAAATCCTACAGATCTGGGAACTCGTTGTACGGTTTTCATGAATTCAAATGTAAAGCAAGCGCAGAAGGAAGGCGCCGGGGTAGCAGATATTTCTGCGGGCCTTGCTTATTCGGTTATTAAAAATGCTCTTTTCAAGGTTATTAAGATTACAAATGCTTCTGATCTGGGAAGCCATGTAGTAGTACAAGGCGGTACCTTCTATAACAATGCTGTTTTAAGAAGTTTTGAAAAAATCGCCGGCTGCGAGGCCGTACGCCCTGATATCGCCGGTATTATGGGAGCCTTCGGCGCCGCCCTAATTGCAAGGGAGCGTTATTCGCCTGCAAAAGGTACCTCCATGCTTCCTATGGAAAAAATTATCGGTCTGAAATACACTACCTCCATGTCCCGGTGTAAGGGCTGTACCAATCACTGTGTACTGACCATCAATCAGTTTGGAGGCGGGCGTCATTTTATCAGTGGTAACCGCTGCGAGCGTGGCCTTGGCAAGGAAAAGCTCACGCAGGATGTTCCCAATTTATTTACATATAAATACCGCCGTATGTTCGGCTATGAGCCGCTTCCGCAGGATCTGGCTGTCAGAGGAACCATTGGTATTCCACGGGTTCTTAATCTGTATGAGAACTATCCCTTCTGGGCCGTATTTTTTAAGGAGCTGGGCTTCCGTCTTGTGCTGTCTCCCCAGTCTACCAGGAAACTATATGAGCTAGGGATTGAGTCCATTCCCAGTGAATCTGAATGTTATCCAGCTAAGATCGTACACGGTCATATCTCATGGCTCATCTCCCAAGGTGTGAAGACTATTTTTTACCCTTGTGTGCCATATGAGAGAAATGAAACGCCTCAGGCAGGCAACCACTATAATTGCCCCATGGTCACCTCCTATGCAGAAAATATTAAAAATAACATGGAAGAACTGAAAGAAAATGATGTTCGTTTCCTCAATCCTTTCATGGCCTTTACGAACGAGGAAATCCTTACCAGACAGCTTTGTAATGAAATCACAAAGGAATTCCACATTCCTGTCCAAGAGGTAAGCGCTGCTGCCCATAAGGCCTGGCTTGAGCTGGAAGCCTCTCGCTTGGATATGCAGAAAAAGGGAGAAGAGGTTTTAAAATATCTGGAGGACAACCATAAACAGGGCATCGTCCTAGCTGGCAGGCCTTATCACATTGACCCGGAGATCAATCATGGCATACCAGAACTGATTACCTCCTATGGTTTTGCCGTCCTTACAGAGGATTCTATTTCCCATCTAGGAGAGCCGGAGCGGCCTTTAATTGTAACCGACCAATGGATGTATCACAGCCGCCTTTACCGGGCCGCTGATGTGGTAAAACGCCACAGTTTCTTAAATATGATCCAGCTTAATTCCTTTGGCTGCGGTCTGGATGCAGTAACCACAGACCAGGTAAACGACATCCTGACTGCTTCTGGTAAGATTTATACTGTTTTAAAAATCGATGAGGTGAATAATCTGGGGGCTGCAAGAATCCGTATCCGTTCCCTTATATCGTCTCTCCGTGTCAGGGAGCAGAAACATTATTCCAAAAAAGTAGTTTCCAGCGCTTACAACCGCGTGGAATTTACAAAGGATATGCGCAGGGATTACACACTGTTGTGTCCTGATATGTCTCCGATTCATTTTGAGCTTTTAGAGCCTGCAATTTGTTCCTTTGGCTATCATCTGGAAATCCTCCAGAATTCTGACCGCTCTGCTATTGATATGGGACTGAAGTATGTGAATAATGATGCCTGTTATCCGTCCCTCATCGTAATCGGCCAGATCATGGAGGCTCTGCTTTCCGGAAAATATGATTTAGACCACACAGCAGTTCTGATGAGTCAGACTGGCGGTGGCTGCCGCGCTTCCAACTACATTGCTTTTGTCCGCCGTGCCCTGGAAAAAGCCGGAATTCCTCAGGTTCCTGTTATCTCCATCAATATGAATGGTATGGAGACAAATCCTGGCTTTACCATGACTCCTCTTCTTCTTACAAAGGCTCTTCAGGCTATTGTATATGGAGATATTTTCATGCGAGTACTTTATGCTACAAGGCCTTATGAGGCTGTCTCAGGCTCTGCTGACGGGCTTCATCGGAAATGGAAGGAAAGATGCCAACGCTCCCTTTCCAGAAGAGCGCCGGCTATGATGGAGTTTTCCAGAAATATCCGAGGTATTATTCGGGATTTTGACAATCTGCCCAGAAAGTCCATAGAAAAGCCAAAGGTAGGCGTGGTAGGAGAAATCCTTGTAAAATTTTCTCCTCTCGCTAATAACCACATTGTAGAGCTTCTGGAATCGGAAGGCGCTGAAGCTGTTGTCCCTGATCTGTTGGACTTTTTGCTTTATTGCTTCTACAATAGCAATTTCAAGGCAGAAAATCTGGGGGGAAAACGCTCTACCGCCCGTCTGTGCAATATCGGGATCTCTCTTCTAGAGTATTTCCGGCGCACTTCACGGAATGAGCTGAAGGCAAGTAAACATTTTACTGCTCCTGCTAATATTGATCAGCTTGCCCAAATGGCAAAGAATTTTGTATCTCTAGGCAATCAAACAGGAGAAGGCTGGTTCCTCACAGGAGAAATGCTGGAACTGATTCACAGTGGCGTACAGAATATTGTGTGTACACAGCCCTTTGGCTGTCTGCCTAATCATATTGTGGGAAAAGGAGTTATCAAAGAGCTGCGCCGCCACTATCCTGAAGCAAACATCATTGCCGTGGACTATGATCCAGGTGCAAGCGAGGTCAACCAGTTAAACCGTATTAAGCTTATGCTTTCCACTGCTCACAAGAATATCAGCGGCGAGCAGAAACATGCATAGAACTGTATTTTCTATAAAGAAATGCGAAAAATTTTCCTAATAGAATACAGAAACAGAGAGGCTGTATAAGCCTCTCTGTTTCTTTTTCGTCTTCCTAAATCCTATTGATAAATCGGATATTTATCACAGATTTTTGTTACCTCACTGCGGATATTATCTGCTTTTGCTTCAAAATCTGTTGCAGCCAGCCAGATTAACTCTGCAATCTTCTCCATATCATCTTCCTTCAGTCCCCTGGAAGTCACTGCCGGAGTCCCAATACGGACGCCAGAAGTCACAAATGGGCTTCTCGGATCATTGGGAACCGTATTCTTATTTAATGTAATGTAAACTTCATCACAACGGTTCTGAAGCTCTTTACCAGAAATATCCATGCCCCTTAAATCCACAAGCATCAAATGATTATCTGTCCCTCCTGTCAGGATTCGGAAGCCTTGCTTCTCAAGAGCTGCTGCAAGAGCTGCTGCATTTTTTCTTACCTGCTCCTGATATTCCTTAAATTCTGGTTTTAAGGCCTCTCCAAAGCAAACAGCCTTTGCCGCGATTACATGCTCTAAAGGCCCTCCCTGACTTCCTGGGAAGATAGCTTTATTAAAATTAAACTTATCTGCTGCCTCCTGATTTGCCAAAATCATGCCGCCTCTCGGCCCTCTTAATGTCTTATGGGTAGTTGTCGTAACTACATGAGCATAAGGGATCGGGCTTGGATGGAGTCCAGCAGCTACCAGGCCTGCAATGTGAGCCATGTCCACCATCAGATATGCTCCAACCTTATCTGCAATTTCCCTGAACCGTTTAAAATCAATGACTCTTGCATAGGCGCTGGCTCCGGCAATAATCAGCTTTGGCTTTTTCTCCAGTGCAGTCCGTTCTACTTCGTCATAATCAATATATCCTTCATCATTAACACCATAAGACACAATATTAAAATAAAGGCCAGAGAAATTCACAGGACTTCCATGGGTCAGATGACCGCCATGGTCCAGATTCATGCCCATAACGGTATCACCAGGCTTCAGCATAGCAAGGAATACTGCCATATTTGCCTGTGCGCCGGAATGGGGCTGCACATTGGCATAATCGCAGCCAAACAGCTTCTTTGCCCTTTCAATCGCAATTGTCTCTGCCACATCCACATGTTCACATCCGCCATAATATCTTTTTCCTGGATATCCTTCTGCATATTTATTTGTAAGAACAGTTCCCATTGCCATCATAACCGGCTCTGAAACAATATTCTCTGAAGCAATCAGTTCCAAATTTCTTGCCTGTCTGGCATACTCTGCCTTTATTGCAGCTCCGACCTCACTGTCATGGGCCGCAATCAATTCCATAACTTCTTTCACCATAGTGTTCTGTTCCTCCTAATGTTTGATTGGTGGGTTTCCTGGAAAAAGGATTTTGTAAAAATTACCCAACAGGTTGATAATATGTGGTACATTTCCTTAATTATACCATGTGGTTATCCGCCAGGTTAATGATAATTGATACGTTTTTTTATTATACCCTACTTTTTAGAGTTCTTCAACTCCTTACCTTAATTGATAATTTTTTATCACAACCTGAAGGGTTTTATTTCCATTATATTCATTAATATCCGGATAGTAGACAGCATCTATATGACAGCGTCCTTCCCGTTCCTTTTCAAAAGCATCCCCATCACCAAACCATATGCCTTCCATAGCAAAGCCACTGTCTGTGACAAGAGAAAGGCGGACAACGTTCCTATTTTTTCCCATAACCCGGCTGCTTCTGATAAAAAGGTTTTTTTGGGCAAACTGCGGCTTTTCATTTCCCTGGCCAAATGGCTCCATAACCTCTAATTCCCTTACCAGATTTTCTGATATGTATTCCAGGGGCATAGGCACATCAATCCATATCCTTTTGACAAAATCTTCCTCTGTCAGTTCTGTATTTTCATTCAACCTTTTTCTAAATTCATCAATATTCTGTTCCTCCAGGGAAAAACCAGCCGCCATGGGATGACCGCCGAATTTCGTCAACAGCTCTCTTACCCCTACAAGGCCATTAAACATATGATACGCCTCTATCGAACGCCCTGAGCCTTTGGCACTCTGTTCACTTTTTGTAATAACAAAGGCAGGCTTCTGATATCGCTCCCTCAGCCTTCCTGCAATGATTCCTGCCAGGGATTCATGGCATTTTGGCAAGTACACAACCAGAACTTTATCCTTTCCGTATTGCCCTTCTACCAGCTCTTCTGCCTCTTTTGTCCCATTTAAGGTCATAGCCTTTCGCATATCATTGAGCTCTTTAAGCTCTTCTGCCATATGATCTGCTTCCTCCTCATTCTCCGTCAGCAAAAGAGATAGGGCCAGCTTTGCCGTCTGCAGCCTTCCCCCAGCATTCAGGCAGGGACCAATTACAAAGCCAATATGGTAAGCAGATAATCTTTCAAGATCCAGATCATTCTTTTCTATGAGCTTACGAAGCCCCTGATTAGAGGTAGAAGCAATTTTCTTTAAACCGAATTTAACAATAATCCTGTTTTCATCCTGGAGGGACATTACATCTCCTACGGTTGCAATAGCAGCAAATTCTATCATTTCCTCCCATTCCCATTCAGGAATACCCATTTCTTCATATAAAACTTTAATAAATTTCCAGGCAACTACACAGCCGCATATCTCTGGATTTGGATAAGCGCAAGCTTCCTGCTTTGGATCAATCACTGCATCGGCAGGAGGAAGGACTTCCCTTCCATCGACCTTCAGAACCTCATGATGGTCTGTAATGATTACTGTCATGCCCAGTTCCTTTGCTTTTAAGATTTCCGCTGCTGCGGCAATACCATTATCACATGTTACAATAGCATCTACTCCTGATTCAAAGGCTCTGTTTATTATCATCTCATTCATTCCATAGCCATCCCTGACCCGATCCGGAATCTCATAATCTACAATCGCTCCTATACGCCTTAATGCCTTATAAAGGATATAGGTAGAACATACCCCGTCAATATCATAATCTCCAATAATTCTTATCCTTTTCTGCTCATGGATTTTTTCCTTTATAATCTTCACTGCCTTATCGATATCTTTTAAAAGCCGCGGTTCATAAAGATCTGCCAGCGTACCAGATAAATATTTTCTGATTGCCTCTTCCCCTACGATATCCCTGTTTCTTATCACTCTGGCAGTAACAGGACTAATAGAAAATCTTTCTCCAATCCGGTTAAAATCTGCTTTTTTCGTCTGTAGCATCCACTTCTCTACTGCCATTTTCTGTTTATCATCCTCCCTAACTTATCCATCTTATATGCCAATTCTTGAATCATAACACAGGAAAAATAAAAGTTCAATGTTTTTTACTTTTTCTATTGACAAACAGTCTATCATACGTTAAAATAATCAATGTTGCGAATGCAGTAATGCGTCAGTAGCTCAGCTGGACAGAGCATACGGCTACGGACCGTAGTGTCGGGAGTTCGAATCTTCTCTGGCGCGTAGAGAGCCCTCATAATCTTCAAGATTGTGAAGGCTCTTTGTTATATTAGGAAAATTCTAAGGAATTTCCTATATGGATTTAGGTGCCAAAAATATTCTAACACTTCTTTATATCATATTGTCTCCATTTTCTTTTTCTGGCATCCGTTTTTGAAAATAGGCCTCATTCCAAAGCACTTCATCTGAACTTGGACGCAGCGCAGCTGCCTTTCTATGGTGGACATATGCCTTCTCATAATCTCCCATTTTATCATAACAGAGGCACAAGTTTATTTCGGGAAGGTAATCATAGCACTCTGCTCGAATGAACCCTCCTAATTCTGGTTTTTTCTCCACAGCCAGGGCTCTTTCATACCAATATGCCGCTTCCTTCCATCGCTTTTCCCTCTGAAACCAATCTCCTATCTTACAGCATATTTCTGCCCTAGGCAAATCCAGAAGGAAGCTTTTAAAAAGAACTTCTAATATATGCTCTCCTATATCCTTATCCGCCTCATAACATTCTGCCAAATTCAGACAAGCTTCAATCTTATTTTCCTTCCATCCATCCGGCTCTTTAAGAAATCTCTCTAATACCTCTTCTGCCTCTTTATATCTTCTATTATAATAAAGCTCTCGGCCATAATAAAAACAGGCCCTTGGATCCATCTTTTCCCCTTGTGCAGCCATTTCCTCATAGATTCTCAGGTTCCTCCCTGCATCTCCAGATTTCACCTTTTTGTGCAGAATCTCTATATCCTCATAGACTACCTTCCCTCTAGGTGTAATTGCTTCATGCACACGCCCTCCCCATAAAAAACCCGAGTTATTTTTAACCAAACGTTCCCGATAATAGGAAAAAAGAACATTTCCATTGTCATCATAGGAAGTTCCGTATTTCATCATGACCATGTCTATATCTTTGGAAAGTCTCTTTTTCAGATCCAGAAATTTTTTCCTGTTTTCTTCATCTATTACATCATCTGCATCCAACCACATGCAGTAATCCTTTTGCCCTTTGGAAAAAGAATAGTTCCGTGCCCAGGCGAAATCGTCTTTCCACGGAATCTCATAAATTCTTTCTGTATATCCTGCAGCAATTTCCCTAGTCCGGTCCAAAGATCCAGTATCCACAATAATAATCTCATCTACCAGATCCTTCACTGAATTCAGACAGCGCTCCAGTACCTCCTCTTCATCCCGTACAATCATACAAAGGCTTATTGTAATCATTCCAAACCACCTTCGAACCTCTTCCTTTCCTATAGTCTATTCGTATTTACATTGTTTCGTCATAAACATCTGTATGTAAAAATCCCTAACTTTTTACATCGTGGGAAATATCCCTAATAAAACTAGGTCTTTCAGGTATATCCCACTAGGAGGATTTTATCTTATAAAAAATTTTTCCAGATTTTCCTATACAGATTCAAGTGCCAAAACTACTAGATTAGGAAACGTGTCAAAATGTTTTCAAATATAACAAAAAAATCCGACGCCGTTTCCTAATTGAAACTGCATTCGGACTACAAATTTAACAAACTTATATGCGGGTAGCCGGACTTGAACCGGCACGAGATTGCTCTCGAGAGATTTTAAGTCTCTTGTGTCTGCCTATTCCACCATACCCGCAGATTAATTATCAATGGGGCCTATAGGGCTCGAACCTATGACCCTCTGCTTGTAAGGCAGATGCTCTCCCAGCTGAGCTAAGACCCCTTAATAAACTTTTTGCATCTCATAGATACAAACGACCCGAATGGGACTCGAACCCACGACCTCCGCCGTGACAGGGCGGCGCTCTAACCAACTGAGCCATCGGGCC
>JBCLQJ010000010.1:0-113442 GCA_041223545.1 Lachnospiraceae bacterium 62-35
CTTTTTTCAACCTTTTTCTTATCATCTTTAAATAAATGATATAATTGAAAATCTACTCTATTTTTTCCAGAGCGTTTTATATACTATCATATATTTTAACTCTTGTCAACTACTTTTTTATATAGTTTTTATATAGAATTTCTTTTCTGAAAAAGGAACGGAGAAAGAGGGATTTGAACCCTCGCGCCGGTTGCCCGACCTACACCCTTAGCAGGGGCGCCTCTTCGGCCTCTTGAGTATTTCTCCGCAGTTATAATTTCAATTATAATTCTTTTCTAAAAGATAAATTTAAAAAGAATATTTGTACATCTGTTATAAAAATAAGTTTTTCCAGACGCATTGAACATTATACTAAATAAGAAAAATATTGTCAACCTATTTTTTTCATATTTTTCAATATATTTTCATCAATTGTTTTTTGGATTTTGTTATGCACAATATCTGCTATTTCTGAAGATTTCATCCCTATATATTGATCTGGATAAATAGGAGGAAGATAGTGTACCTGTACAATTTCTCTTTTTATTGAATTGCAATCAAAGGGCCTATAGCTGTCAATCAATGCTACAGGAACAATGGGACATTTTGCATTTACTGCACATTTAAAGGTACCGCTTTTAAAAGGAAGAATTTTATTTCCCTCTTTGCTCCTTGTTCCTTCTGCAAATATAACATAATTTCTTCCTTCTTTTACCTCTTCTGTTACCTGCCTTATCATACGTATGGAATCTTTAATATCATCCCTGTCAATTGAGATTCCTCTCAATAAGGAGATTACCTGTTTTACTAAAATAAGGCCCGCTGCTTCTTTTTTTATTACGATGCCAAAGGGATGCTCACATGTTGCAATTAAAGCCAAAGAATCAAATAATCCCTGATGATTGGGAAACAAAATAAAGCCATCCTGTTTTGGAAGGTTTTCTTCCCCATAACTTTCAACCTTGACTCTTCCTACATAATTAACATTTTTTACTACTCTTCTAAGATAGTCATATCTTTCTTTTTCTGTATGGGTATCGTTCTCTCTTCCGTATCTGCAGATGCGGTTCATATAAAATGGTATTTTAAAAATACTTCTTACAACCATTAGAGTAATTCGCACCATAATTTTAATCCTATTCTTCTCTAAATTTTATAAAAGCTGTTTCATATAAATTATTTCCATGGCAATCTGCTACCACAATAACAGGAAAATCTCTGACTTCCAGCTTTCTAATTGCCTCTGCTCCTAAATCTTCGTATGCAATCACTTCAGAAGCTGTAATTCTTTGAGATAAAATAGCGCCTGCGCCTCCTACAGCAGCAAAATAAACAGATGAATTGCGTACAATTCCATCCAATACTTCTTTTGTCCTTTTTCCTTTTCCAATCATAGCACCTAAACCCATATCAAGAAGCTTTGGTGTATATTTATCCATACGGCTAGCTGTTGTAGGACCTGCAGAGCCTATTGGTTTTCCTTCTCTTGCTGGAGATGGTCCCATATAATATATCATATTTTCCTTTATATCAAAAGGGAGTTTTTCTCCACGTTCTATTGCTTCCCACATACGTTTATGTGCTGCATCTCTTGCAGTATAAATGGTTCCTGTAATATAAACATAATCTCCTGCTTTTAAAGATTCTGCTTCTTCTTTTTTTATTGGTGCATGAATATGTTTTTCCATATAAATCTCCATTCCGCTGCCTCTATCCAGCAGCATAAATAGTAATGAAAGACTCTATTTTCTTTAAATAATTCTATGTACATGCCTATTTACATGGCAGCATATATTAACAGCTACAGGAAGTCCAGCAATATGTGTTGGATAGGTTTCTATATTGACAGCCATTGCAGTAATAGTTCCTCCAAGGCCTCCAGGACCTATTCCCAGCTTATTGATTTTCATAAGCATTTCATCTTCCAGTTCTTTTACCCATGACACCTTGTTTTCTGTTTCTTTTTTTTGTTCCTTCAGATTTCTTGTTAAAGCATGTTTTGCCATAAGGGCACATTTTTCGAAAGTTCCGCCTATTCCTACTCCTATCACCATAGGAGGACAGGCATTTGGCCCTGCATCTTTAACAGCAGTTAAAATAGCATGTTTTACTCCTTCTATTCCATCTGCAGGCTTTAGCATAAATATTCTGCTCATATTTTCACTTCCAAATCCTTTAGGAGCAACTGTAATTTCTACCTTATCTCCTTCTATTAATTCAAAATGGATCACTGCAGGCGTATTATCCTTTGTATTCTCTCTTTCCAAAGGATCTTTTACAACTGATTTACGTAGATAACCTTCTATATATCCCTGTCTAACCCCTTCATTCATTGCATCTGTAAGACATCCGCCTTCAAAATGAACCTCCTGTCCTACTTTTATAAAAATAACAGCCATGCCCGTATCCTGGCATATTGGAATCATTTCTTTTCCTGCAATCATAAGATTTTCTTCCAACTGAGAAAAAATCTGTTTTCCCAAAGGTGATTGTTCCCTATTCGATGATTTTTGAAATATTTCTTTCATATCATCAGATAAAAAATGATTCGCTTCTATACACATCTCTTTTACAGCCTGTGTGATTTGTGAAACATTAATAGTTCTCAACTTTTTCTCCTTCCAGTTTATAACTGCAGACAGGGCTGTTGTATCAGTCTCTGCCTGGTACAACAGCCCTTATCGCTTTTTATAATTTGCACCATGCCTTTTAAAGTGCAAGATAAACTTACATTTGAAAAGGTAATATCTTTTTCCCTTTATTCCTCTGTCATTTCTTCCTCTTCTTCCATATTCTCAGTTTCATCGTCAGCACTTTCTCTTACCTTTGCAATACTTGCAACCGTAATATTAGAATCTTGCTCTATATTCATCATCTTTACTCCAGAAGTATTTCTTCCAATAATAGATATATCATTGACACTAAGACGTATAATAATCCCTTCTGTAGTAATCAGCATGATGTCTCTGTCATCATGAACAAGCTTAGCGCCGATTAAATCTCCTGTTTTTTCAGTTATTTTATAACAGAGAACGCCCTTTCCACTTCTTTTTTGTACTTTAAATTCATCAGTAAAGGTTCTTTTTCCCATACCCTTTTCTGATACCACAAGAAGATATTCTCCTTGGCTGTCAATCTGCATACCTACAACTTCATCTTTGTTATCCAAATTCATACCGATTACACCCATGGAAACTCTTCCTGTTACCCTTACATCTGTTTCCTTATAACGAATGCATAAACCTTTTTTCGTTACCATAAATACATCTCTGTTATTATCAGTAGCCTTTACTTCGATTAATTCATCATTTTCTTTAAGAACAATTGCCTGAAGCCCTGTTTTTCTTACATTTTCATATTCTACAATAGGCGTTTTTTTAATCATTCCCTTTTTTGTCGCCATAAGAAGATATTTATCATTCTCATATTCCTTCATAGGAATTACAGCTGTTACTTTTTCTCCTGGCAGCATTTGAAGCAGATTTACAATAGCTGTACCTCTTGCCGTACGCCCAGCTTCTGGAATATTATAAGCTTTCAGACGATATACCCGTCCATTATTTGTAAAGAACATAATATAGTGATGAGATGTTGTCATAAACAGGTCTTCAATATAATCCTGTTCAATCGTCTGCATGCCTCTAATTCCCTTTCCACCTCTATTCTGGCTCTTGAAGTTATCTGCTGACATCCTTTTAATATATCCAAGGTTAGTCATAGCAATAACCGTATCTTCATCAGGAATCAGATCTTCATCACACATTTCATCATCAAAACCTATAGCTGTCCGTCTCTCATCTCCATATTTTTCGGAAATAATCATGATTTCTTCTTTTATAACACCAAGAAGGCGCTTTTCATCTGCAAGGATTGCTTTCAATTCTGCGATTTTCTCCTGAAGCTCTCTATATTCATTTTCAAGCCTTTCTCTTTCCAGACCTGTCAGCGCTCTTAAACGCATATCTACAATGGCTTGAGACTGGGCATCGCTTAAACCAAAGCTTTCCATTAACTGAGCTTTTGCTTCCTGTACATTTTTTGACCCACGGATAATGCGGATAACTTCATCAATATGATCTAAGGCAATCAACAAGCCCTCTAAAATATGTGCTCGTTCTTCTGCCTTATTAAGGTCATATTTTGTCCTTCTTGTAACAACTTCTTCCTGATGCTTTAGATAATATCCGAGCATCTGAAGAAGATTCAGTACTTTTGGTTCATTGTTTACAAGAGCCAGCATAATAACTCCAAAAGTATCCTGAAGCTGTGTATGCTTTAACAGCTGATTTAAAAGTACATTGGCATTTACATCCCGCCTTAATTCAATCACAACCCGGATGCCTTCTCTGTTAGATTCATCCCGAACATCTGTAATCCCATCTACTTTTTTTTCTTTTACCAGCTCTACTATTTTTTCGATTAATCTGGCCTTATTTACAAGATAGGGAAGTTCTGTAACAATAATCTGGCTTTTTCCATTAGAAAGAGTCTCGATATTGGTAACTGCACGTACTCTTATTTTTCCTCTTCCTGTACGATAGGATTCTTCAATCCCTCGTCTGCCTAAAATAGTAGCTCCTGTCGGAAAATCAGGTCCTTTGATAATATCAAGGATTTCTTCCATAGTCGTTTCCCTGTTTTCCAGGATACGATTATCTATAATTTTTACAACAGCAGCAATAATTTCCCTCAAATTATGAGGTGGAATATTTGTTGCCATGCCAACTGCTATTCCTGATGTTCCATTTGCCAGAAGATTTGGGTATCTGGATGGGAGGACAACTGGTTCTCGTTCCGTTTCATCAAAGTTAGGAACAAAATCAACAGTGTCCTTATTAATATCTGACAGCATTTCCATAGAAATCCTGCTTAAGCGTGCTTCCGTATAACGCATGGCGGCAGCTCCATCCCCATCTACAGAACCAAAATTGCCATGTCCATCTACCAGCATATATCTAGTAGACCATTTTTGGGCCATATTAACTAATGCACCATAAATAGAGCTGTCACCATGAGGATGGTATTTACCCATAGTGTCACCGACAATACGCGCACATTTACGATGGGGTTTATCCGGACCATTATTTAATTCAATCATGGAAAACAGCACTCTTCTTTGTACAGGTTTTAAACCGTCACGTACATCGGGAAGGGCTCTGGATGCGATTACACTCATTGCATAATCAATATATGATTTTTCCATGGTTTTCTTTAAATCTACTTCATGGACCTTATCAAAAATATTTGGTTCCATATATCTCCTCCATTTCAGAGTCTCATAGCAGGTATAGGATTATATACCTAAACCAATTAGATATCAAGTGTTCCGTATTTGGCGTTTGCTTCAATAAATTCCCGTCTTGGCTCTACCTGATCCCCCATCAAAGTAGTAAAAGTAAGATCTATTTCTGAAGTTGTTTCTTCGTCCATTGTAACCTTTAAAAGAATTCTTCTATCAGGGTCCATAGTTGTTTCCCAAAGCTGTTCTGCATCCATTTCTCCAAGGCCTTTATAACGCTGTATCTTATTGCTGTTATCACGACCAATTTCTTTTAATATATTATTAAGCTCCATATCGCTATAAGCGTACCATACTCTTTTATTTTTTTCTACTTTAAATAAAGGAGGCTGAGCTAGATATACATGCCCCTGTTTAATCAATTCCGGCATAAAGCGGTAAATAAACGTAAGAAGAAGCGTGCTTATATGTGCCCCGTCTACATCAGCATCTGTCATAATGATAATTTTATCATAACGAAGCTTTGTAATATCAAAGTCCTCATGAATTCCTGTTCCAAATGCTGTAATCATGGACTTAATCTCTGTATTGCCATAGATCCTGTCAAGCCTGGCCTTTTCTACATTAAGAATTTTTCCCCTTAATGGTAAAATAGCCTGATTGCTCTTGTTTCTCGCATCCTTAGCAGAACCTCCTGCAGAATCTCCCTCAACAATATAGATTTCACAATTTGCTGGATTTTTGTCAGAACAATCTGCCAGCTTACCTGGAAGAGCCATCCCTTCTAATGCTGTTTTTCTTCTTGTCAGATCCCTAGCCTTTCTGGCTGCAGCTCTTGCTCTCTGTGCAAGAATTGATTTTTCCAGCATAGTTTTTGCTACTGCTGGGTTCTGTTCCAGAAAATAAGTAAGCTGTTCACTGACAATACTGTCAACAGCGCCTCTTGCTTCACTATTGCCAAGCTTCTGTTTTGTCTGCCCCTCAAACTGGGGATCCTCAATTTTTACGCTTATAATCGCCGTAAGGCCTTCCCTTATGTCTTCTCCAGAAAGGCTTGCCTCGGTTTCCTTTAAAAGCTTATTTTTTCTCGCATAATCATTAAAGGTTTTCGTAAGAGCATTTCGAAAGCCGGTAAGGTGGGTTCCTCCCTCTGGAGTATTGATATTATTTACAAAACTATAAATATTTTCTGTATAGGAATCATTGTGCTGCATAGAAACTTCTACATATACATGATCTCTTGTTCCTTCACAGTAAATAACAGAATCATATAAAGAGGATTTTCCCCTATTCAAATAGGTAACAAATTCCCGAATTCCCCCTTCATAGTGAAATGTTTTTTCTACCTTTTCTTCTCTGTCATCTCTTAAAATAATTTTCAAATTTTTTGTAAGAAAAGCTGTCTCTCTCAAACGGATTTTCAATGTATCATAATCAAAAACAGTTTCTTCAAATATTTTTTTATCAGGCAGGAAGGATACTTCTGTACCATGTTCCTCTTCTGTGCATTCACCTATGATCCTTAAGGGATACATCACCTTTCCTCTTTCATAACGCTGCTGGTAAATTTTTCTATCCTGATAGATTTTAACCTCCAACCATTCGGAAAGGGCATTTACAACGGATGCTCCTACTCCATGAAGTCCTCCAGATACCTTATATCCTCCTCCTCCAAATTTTCCTCCTGCATGAAGGATCGTAAAAACCACTTCTACGGCTGGAATTCCTGCTTTTTTCTGTATTCCTACAGGAATACCCCGGCCATCGTCACGGACGGTAATCGAATTATCTGAATTAATCTGGACATCAATTTTATTACAAAAACCTGCAAGTGCTTCATCAACTGAATTATCTACGATTTCATATACCAGGTGATGAAGTCCGCGGCTTGATGTACTGCCTATATACATGCCTGGCCTTTTTCTTACTGCTTCCAGCCCCTCTAATATCTGAATCTGGTCTGCCCCGTATTCAGCACTCATATTGTTCCTCCTTATTTTAATTTTCGTTAATTACTTTACCGTCAGTCACTTTAAAAATTTTATCAATTGGAAACCTGTGATTTACAAATTCATCAAGTCCTGTACATGTAATTAATGTCTGTATATGCTTAATTCCTGCCAAAAGATGAGTCTGGCGGCTGCTATCCAGCTCTGATAGTACATCATCTAAAAGAAGAATTGGATAATCCTTTATAATACTTCTTACCAGTTCTATTTCTGCCAGCTTCAGGGAAAGTGCAGCTGTTCTCTGCTGTCCCTGAGAACCAAATTTTCTGATATCAATCCCTCTTTCTTCTCCTTTAGATGAAGAGTCAGATAAATCTTCCTTTCTCTTTTCAGAAGAAAGGCGAAAACATATATCATCACGATGAGGACCTGTAAGAGTCGTTTTCTGGCGTATATCTTGAAAACGGTTTCTTTTTACAGCACTTTCAAACTCTTCGATTGACACATCTGGCTCATAATGAATAGTAAGATTTTCCCTTTCACCAGAAATTCTATAATGAATTCTAGTAATGATTTCATTTAAACTTTTGATAAATTCTTCTCGAAAAGCAATAATTTCTTTTCCATAATGGACCATCTGCATATCCCATACATCCAATGTTTCTTCATATTCTGGCTTAAATGCAAGCTCCTTTAAAAGCTTATTTCTCTGAATAATCACCTTGTTATATCTTACAAGAGAATGAACATACAATTTATTTAACTGGCAAAGCTCTAAATCGATAAACTTTCTTCGTTCCGAAGGACCATTTTTTATCAGATTTAAATCTTCAGGAGAAAAAAACACCACATTAACAATTCCAAATAATTCACTTGCTTTTTTTATAGGAATTCCATTTATTGCTACTCCCTTTGTTTTGCTTTTTTTTAAATGCATATCGATCCGATAAGGCCTGTCCTGCTTTCTTATTTGAATCTTAATATGGGATTCTTCCTCGCCAAATCGTATGATCTCTTTGTCCTTACTTCCTCTATGGGATTTAGTAGTACTGCAGACATAAACAGCCTCCAGCACATTGGTCTTTCCCTGTGCATTATCTCCATACAGAATATTGGTTCCACTGCTGAAATCCATATGTAATTTCCCATAATTTCTGTAATTTTTAAGCTCAATTGACTCAATAAACATGGATTCAGCCTTTTCTATGCTTTAATAAAAATCTGATTGTTATCGTATTCCACAATATCACCGTCATGAAGCTTTTTTCCTCTTTGATATTCTGTTTGCCCGTTTACCTTTACAAGTCCTTCTCCTATCACATATTTCGCATCCACTCCGGAACCTACTACATGGGCTGCCTTTAAAGCCTGCCCAAGTTTGATATACTCATCTCTCAGCTTTATGATCTCTGCCATATCTTTCCTCCACAGAAGCCTAAACAAATCCCTATAAATGCATTCAAAAAAACAATTTTTTCCTCTTTATCACTCTGCAATAAAGTTTACCGGAAGAATCAGATAAATATATTTTCCCTCTTCATCCCTGATAAAACATGGGGATTTTGGATTCATCATATAAAGGTCTACGCTTTCATCATCAATTACCTTCAGCGCATCGATAAGGAACTTGGGATTAAAGGCAATCATAATATCCTGCCCTGTCTTATTCACTTCAATCTCTGCATTCATGGATCCAAAAGCAGATTTGACCTTTAAACTGATAGAATCATCCGTAACATTCAGGATAATCGGCTTTCTGTCGCTTTCTCTTATTAAAATCATGGCTCTGTCAATACAGTCCAGAAACTGTTTTTTATTGACTGTAATTTTTGTTTCATAATCAATGGAAAGCATGTTGTCTATTTTAAAATATTCTCCCTCAATCAGCCTGGAAACCACAATCGTATTGTCAAATTCAAAAAGGACATGATTCTGGCTAAAGAAAATAAGTACTTCCTTTTCATTATCTCCATTTAAAATCTTGCTAATCTCTGTCAGCGTTTTTCCTGGAACAATTACCTTTGTATCGCTATAATTATCCTTCAATATGATTTTACGAATGGAGATTCTATGTCCATCCAAAGAAACAACTCTCAATTCATTGCCCTTTACCTCAAACAATTCTCCTGACATCATTTTATTGCTGTCATTTACTGCAATCGAAAAGATTGTCTGACGGATAGATTCTTTCAATGTAAATTGGGAGAGACAGATATAATGGTCTTTTTCTATAAAAGGAAGATAGGAAAACTCTTCTCCATCTCGTCCTTGAATATTAAATACAGAATTTTCACAGGAAATAGTTGTATTTAAGTTAGCATCCGATTCAATCGTTACAATTGAATCATCTGCAGATAATTTTCGTATGATTTCATAAAACAGCTTTGCTTCTAAAGCTATTTTCCCCTTTTCTATAATTTCTCCCTCTACTTTTGTTTCAATGCCCATTTCCATATCATTACCAGTCAGCTTAATCTCGCCGGTTGAGGCATCAATTAAGATACATTCCAGAATAGACATCGTAGTTTTTGATGGAATTGCTTTAGAAACAATATTAAGGCCATTTAACAGATGATCTTTTTTAAATGTCAGCTTCATAATTGTTGATAACTCCTTTTCATGTAATGGGTACATAATAGATATAAATATAATTAATTTTCGTAGCAATCGTAGTAGGGGCTGTGGGTTTGTGTAAAAGTCTTAAAACAGTTTAAAATAAAGGCATTGAGGGTATTTATAATTATGTGGAAAAGGAAAAAAGAACTTAAGGATAAATATCAGGTTGTCCACATGAAAAAAATACTGAAAATTTTACACAGGTTGTCCACAGATGCATCCACAAGCTATTGTGGATTTATTTTTTTCTTTAATATGTCAAGAGTATTTTGGAGGCCAGAATTAGATTTTAAATCAGCCTCTACCTTTTCAATTCCATGAATAATAGTGGTATGATCTCTTCCTCCCAAAAACTTTCCAATTTGCTGAAGTGAAGTTTCCGTCATATTACGGCATAGATACATGACAATCTGTCTTGGATATACGATTTCCTTATTTCGTTTCTGTGAGGATATATCAAGAGGAGTGATACCATAATGCTCTGCTACAATCTGTATGATTAGTTCTGGAGTTACTTCATGAGATTCATTAGGAGAAATGAGATCCTTTAACGCCTCTTCTGCAAGCTCTAGAGTAATTTCCTTTTTATCCAGCTTGGAAAGAGCAACTATTTTTGTCAGGGCGCCTTCCAGTTCTCGGATATTGGATTTGATATTAGTAGCAATGTATTTGATTACCTCATTATCAATATTATATCCTTCCAGTTCCTCCTTTTTACGCAGGATTGCCATTCTCGTTTCATAATCAGGAGATTGGATATCCACGGTAAGGCCCCATTCAAAACGGGAACGGAGACGTTCTTCCAGAGTTTCAATTTCTTTAGGAGGTTTATCTGAGGAAATAATGATCTGTTTTTTTGATTCATATAAGGTATTGAAAGTATGAAAGAATTCCTCCTGAGTACTTTCCTTTCCTATAATGAACTGAATATCATCAATAAGAAGAACATCATTGTTTCTGTATTTTTCGCGGAATTCTGTGGTTGAAATATTATTTTTATTCCGGATCGCATCGATCAATTCATTGGTAAATTTCTCAGATGTTACATAGAGGACTTTGGATCCAGAATTATTTTTTAGTATAAAGTGGGCAATGGAATGCATTAAATGGGTTTTTCCTAACCCCACACCTCCATAGATAAACAGAGGATTATAAATTTCTCCGGGAGATTCGGCTACAGCAAGAGAAGCAGCATGGGCCAGGTTGTTGTTAGCCCCTACTACAAATGTATCAAAGGTATATCTGGGATTTAAATTAGCATTTTGGATAGCAGCCTGGCTTACTTCTGATTCATTTGTCTGAATTAAATGATTTTTTTTCTTTTCAGAAGCTTCTTTTTCCTTGATATCCCCCTCTACAATAAATATAATGTCATATTCAATATTAGTAACCTCTTCAATCGCTATTTGAAGAAGAAAAGAATACTTTTTCTTCAGATAACCGAGAAAATTCGCATCGGGAACCAATATGTATAAGTTATTGTTTTCAATGGAATATAATTTCAGTGGAAGAAGCCATGTTTTAAAGGAAACATCAGAAATATCATGCTCTTCCTTCATGTAATTTAATATATCTTCCCATTTGTCCTGTAGTTTATCCAGCATGTTGATTCTCCTAAAGGCATATTGAAAGGTAAAACCGCATATTCACCCATTCTTATCTAATATTGTATACTAAAACCACATAATTTTCAATGATAATATTTTGTCCACACAAAGTTATCCACAAAGAATCCACAAAATGTGGATAACTTCGTGGAATGTAAAGAAAAATCAGGAGAAAATGTATGTGGATAAGTTGTGGGAGAAATGTGGGACGTGTGGAAACGTGAATCAAAAGAATAAAATAACATTTATTTTAAAGGGGAGATGTAGTAGAATAATAGATAAAAAGATTTGGAGAAATCAAAGGTATATCTCTAAAAATCGGGGGATTATGGATGACACAAAAGGAATTAATCGTCATAAAAACAATATCTGAAGAAAAAAGCATTTCTGGTGCTGCAAAAAAGCTGTATATCGCCCAGCCGGCTCTCAGCCAGTATGTAAAGAAAATAGAAGAATCTTTAGGAATATCTTTATTTAACCGGACACCTTCTGGATTAAGCCTTACCTATGCAGGTGAGCGGTATTATAAAACAGCCTGTCAGATTTTGAAGCTTTATGATGATTTGGAATCAGAAGTAAGCGATATTAACAATTTAAAAACAGGAAGAATCAGGATTGGAATTACAAATCATTTGGGGACAGTTATTTTACCACAGGTATTACCTGCTTTGTATGAGGAAGCTCCTGGTTTAGAAGTTAGTGTAATAGAAGATAGTTCTACTGCTCTGGAAAAAAGGCTCTTGGATGGAATGCTGGATGTAGTAATTAATCATGCTCCTCGTTATCAGAAAAATCCATGTATTAGTTATAATCTGATACAAAGAGATCCATTTGTTGTAGTGCTGGCAATGGACAACCCTGTAGGAAAACTGGCGGAAAAAAGAGAAGGATATACGTTTCCTGTATTGGATGTAAGATTGTTAAAGGATGAAGCTTTTATTTTTCTTCATAAGGATCAGAGAGTTCGAAAAATTTCTGATATTATATTGGAAAATGCAGAGATTTTTCAGCCAAATATTCGATTAGAGGTTAGAAGTTTTGGAACAGCGCAGTTTTTATGTGCACAGGGATTGGGAGTGACATTTATACCGAAACAGTATATTTCAATTTTTAATGCTGTTGATCGGGAACCCGCTTATTATTCCATTGATGAAAGATTTGGAGGGTATTGGGATATTAGCATTGATACGTTGAAAAGCTCTATTCAGTCAAAGGCAGAGCAATTATTTATAAAAATAGTCAAAGAAGAGATTACGAAGGGATACTGTTAGATAAAAGGGGCTGCTGCAGAAAGAATTTTTTATACAGGATATGGCGGAAATATTGGAATTTTCACGCTATATTCTGTAGCAATCTATGATTCTGCAACAGCCTATTCTATATTATGAAGCTTCGTTTTTGTTCTTACGTTTTTCCATATATGCTGATTTAATAAAGGGGCCTGTAAACATGATTAAGGTAATAAAAAGAATGATTACAGCATAGGGCCTTGTAACAAAAATATTTAATTTTCCTCCTCCCATTAAAAGAGATTTACGGAAATTCGATTCACACATCTGTCCTAAGACAAGTGCCAGGACAAAAGGAGGAAGAGGAAATTTTGCAAGTCTCAACATATATCCGATGATACCAAAAATAAATGCTGTCCATACGCCGAACATGTTTCCATTGATGGAATAGGAGCCTAAGATAGCAGTTCCCAATACTACAGTTGATAAAATGTGATTGGGAACCAGAGTTACAAGGCTAAACAGCCGGCTTCCAAGAAGTCCCATCATAAGCATGAGAGGTACTGCTAAAAGCAAAGAGGCAAATATGGAATAAGGAATTTCAGGATTATTGGCAAAAAGCAGAGGGCCTGCTGTAACACCCTGAATGGTTAAAGCGCCGATTAATACGGCAGTAGCAGAGGACCCTGGAATTCCCATGGTTAAAAGGGGAACTAGAGCGCCGCATACAGCAGAATTATTGGCAGACTCTGCGGCAGCAATTCCTTCCAGAGAGCCATGTCCAAATTTTTCTTTTTCTTTTGAAGAGTTTCTCGCTGAATTATAGGAAACCCAGCATGCGACATTGGCTCCTGCAGCAGGAAGCATCCCTACAATAAATCCTATGATAGAACCTTTTATAATAGTCATGCGGCAGGAGATCATTTCTTTTATTGTAGGAAGATTGCCATCTACCTTTGATATGGTATCAGAAGCAGCGCCTTTTTTAGACATTAGCACAAAGCATTCAGAAACAGCAAAGAGGCCGATCATAGCTGGTACTAAAGGAATCCCTGACATAAAATTATAGGTGAAACAGTAGCGGAAGCTTCCAGTTATGGGATCAATACCAATTGTAGTGATAAGAATCGCAAAAGCAACAGTGATAAGGCCTTTGGCTATCTGTTTACTGGATAAACCGGCTACAACGCTTAATCCCATGATTGCCAGACAGAAGTATTCAGGAGAACCAAACCGGATTGTAATATTTGCCAGAGGTGTGGCAAATAAAATCATAAGTATAGTGCTCACAAGGGCTCCTATGGCAGAAGCTATAATAGAAGTACCAAGGGCTTTTGCTGCCTGGCCCTTACGAGCCAGGGGATATCCATCTAGTGCAGTAGCCGCAGCAGCAGGAGTACCAGGGGTATTGATAAGGATTGCAGTAATTCCTCCTCCATATTCTGCAGCCATATAGAGTGACACCAGCATAACAATTGCAGGGACAGGCTCCATACTATAGGTAAAGGGAATTAAAAGTGCAATGCCAATAGTAGGGGTAAGCCCTGGCATGGCTCCTATAAAGTATCCAGCGGCAGAGCCGCATAATAATCCAATAAAAGAAGAAAGAGTTAATATTTGTTTAAATCCAAAAAGGAGATTTTCTATCATATGCTTCCCTCCTCTTATAGCAATGCTATGCCAAGAAAACGGACAAATACAAGATAGGCAAAGAGAGCAAATCCTATGCTGATTGCTGCCATGGAAACCCATTTACGACTTCCCTGTACCCATTGAAGGAAAAATATAAAAACAGGGGTTGCATAAAAATATCCAACTATTTTAAAAAGATAAACATATACAGCCATGATGACGATTCCGGCTGCCACAGTAGGAATACTCCCAAAGCTGATTGATTCGTTGCTGGCTTTTGTCCTTTTTATAGCATGGATGATCTGCCACAGGGAAAAAGCAAGAAGCAGTAATGCGATCAGCCGGGGAAATGCACGAGAACCGATATCCAGAGGATTTGTGGAAAGATCACGAAAGGATCCGGCCTGAACAAAAAAGAATATGGCAGCTAAAGCAGCAATACAGGATACAATGATTTCTCCGACCCATAAATACATAGTAAACCTCCTCTTTAGAATGAAAATGATCAGCTATTCAGATATAACAGGATTAATAAGAGAACCAATTCCCTCAATGCGCATTTCCATGGTATCTCCAGGATGAACGGGTCCTACTCCTGCTGGAGTTCCTGTAAATATTACATCTCCAGGATAAAGGGTTATGCCCTTTGAAATATAGCTTACAAGGAATGGTATATTGAAGATCAGATTTTTTGTATTGGATTTCTGTTTCAGATGGCCGTTGACAAAGCTGGAAATATCCAGATTACAACCATCAACCTCTGTTTCAATCCATGGTCCCAAAGGGCTGAAGGTATCAAAACCTTTGCATAATCCCCATTGGTTTACAGGACTCTGCATGTCTCTGGCAGTAACATCATTTCCTATGGTAAAACCGAATACATAATCTAAGGCATTTTCTTCTTCTACATTTTTTGCCTGTTTTCCTATGACAATAACCAACTCTGATTCATACTCTACTTGATGGGTATGAAATTTTGGATAGATAACAGGTTCTCCTTGAGATGTCAGACTGCTGGAAGGTTTGATAAAAATATTAGGTTCTTTTGGAATCTCTCTTTTAAATTCAATTGCATGGTCCATATAGTTAAAACCAATTGCAAGTATTTTTGATGGTTCGCAGGGAGAGAGAAGTTTTACACAGTCAAGGGAATATGATGTTTCTGTAACAGAGTATTCAGAAAATATATTTCCTTGAATTGTTTTAATTGTATTATTTTCCAGTAATCCATAATGTATGTTTTCCTGATATTGAAATCTTACAAAGCGGGCCATTTAAGAATCCTCCTGATATGATATAGTTATAGCTGTTTCTTACTTTTTCTAAAATTAAGCTATGTTGTTATAGATATTAAACAGGTTTCACAGTTTCAGCTGCAATTGTATTGGTTAATGTTCCAAGAATATCAATGGTTAAGGTACAAGTGTCTCCGACTTTCATATAAGTATTAGGTACTCGGTCTTTTGCTAGTCCTCCTGGAGTTCCGGTTGCAATGATGTCACCTGGCTCCAGCGTAAAGCATTTGGAAAGGAAGGATATGAGAGTAGGAACATTGTAAATCAGATTTTTTGTATTGGAGCTTTGTAGTTCTGTACCATTCACATATAATTTCACATCTAAAGCATTTGGATCAGGAACTTCTTCTTTTGTAACAAGAGCCGGGCCACAGGGAGCAAAATTGTCAAAGGTTTTTCCACGGCATACCTGTTTATCTTTGGTAGTTAGATCGCTCGCGCTTACGTCATTGAATAAGGTATAGCCTGCAACATATTCATAAGCATTTTCTAGTGGAATATACCGGCCTCTTTTTCCAATGATAATGGCAAGTTCTACCTCATATCCCAGGCATTCTGTCATTTTAGGATAAATAATGGGATCATCACATCCGCAGATAGTATTGGAAAATTTACTGAAAATCCTTGGCTCTGGAGGAACGGGATTGCCGGTTTCTTCACAAAAATCATAATAATTATGGCTGAGGCAGATAATTTTTCCCGGATTCATAACAGGAGAACCAAGTTTTACCTGGTTTCTTTGAAAAACCATGGGCCTTCCATCTACATTTTTGGAATCAATGGAAAAGAAAGCTTGTTCTACTTCTTTGGCAGCATCTAAGCAGCGTTTTCCTCCATTTAAAAAGGAGATAGTATCGTTTGGAGCATATACAGATGCCATTTTTGTGTAATCAGGAATATTTTTATCAGCCAGAAGCTTTTCATAGGCATAATTGATATCAACAACTGTTTCATCCGATCGAAGAAGTCCAAGGCGGTAATTTCTTTCCCCATATTGGTACATAACAAATCTCATTTTATAGTCCTCCTTTAAAATATTGTAATTAATTTGCAAGGCAGATGGATTATTTGTTTTTGTAAAGATCCATTTCATCCATAATTGCTTTGGTTATATCACTTGTTTTTGCAGTTCCTCCTAAATCAGCAGTGAGACATTTTCCCTTTTTAAGTACTGATGCTACAGCAGTTTCTACAAGGGCAGCAGCTTTATGTTCTCCGATATAATCAAGCAACATAGCACCAGATAATATTTCACCAATAGGATTTGCAATTCCCTGTCCGGCAATGGTAGGGGCAGTTCCATGAACTGGTTCAAAGAGAGCGGCATCAGGACCAAAATTTCCTCCAAAGCCGAGTCCAAGGCTGCCGCAGATTCCTGCAATCAGATCTGCCAGGATATCTCCATAAACATTTAAAGCTAGAATTACATCACATGTAAGAGGCTCCTTTACCAGCTTAAATGCTAGGTGGTCAATCATTAGGCTTTCACATTCAATATCAGGAAATTCGGCTGCAATCTCCTGAGCGCTTTTTAAAAATAATCCATCAGTGAGCTTTAATACATTTGCTTTGTGAGTAATTGTAACCTTTTTGCGGCCCATGCGACGGGCCAGATCAAAGGTAAAGCGGGCTACATTTTTTGAATTATCACGGGTAATATATTTGATAGCAACAGCAGCATCAGGTCCCACCTGCTGTTCAGCGCCAGCATAGGTATCTTCTTTTGCTTCGCGCACTACTAAAAAATCTGCATCCTTAAAAGGAGAACCTACTCCTTCAAAATACCTGGCTCGTTTTACAGCAGCATATAAACCTAATTTTTTGCGTAAAAGAACATTTGGACTGGGCCAGCCTTTTCCTACAAGATTGGTAAGAGGACCTTTTAATGCTAATTTATTTTTTTGGATAGAATCTGTTGTAATATCAGGAACAGGCGTCTGATATTTTTCCACAGCTTTTTCTCCTGCAGGTACGAATTCCCATTGAAATGGAACTCCTGTATGCTCTAATACCTGAAGCGCTGCAGGTACAATTTCATGGCCGATTCCATCTCCTTCAATAATTGATACTGTATAGGACATAAAAAACCTCCTGTTATTTATTTACTTAAAAGCTTTTCTGATAAGGTTTTTACCGTATTGTAATCTGATAAGGCATAATCATTGAATGTTGATATATCCATATATCCGTCATCCAAAAGCTGTTCTTCCATATATTTTTTGAATGAATCTGTCTGGGATGCTTCATGGATCATATCAGAAATCATGGTACAGATTTCAGGGCTGGTTTTTGAATTAACATAAAATCCCCTATACTGTGTAAGTTGAAGATCATATCCTTTTTCAGAAAAGGTAGGGATTCCCTCTGCACTGGAAACAGAATCATTCCCGGTGATTGCAAGCATTTTAAGCTGTCCAGCTTTTACATATTGGTTTACTGTAGTGGGAGCAGCAAATCCTGCATCGCAGTTTCCTCCTAAAAGGTTAGCTACTGTGTCAGAACCTCCATCTGTAGGAAGCCAGGTAAAAGTAAAATCTCCTTCAGAGCCTAACTGAAGAGCTGATAAATGCAGGGCAGAACCTGTTCCCTGTCCACTGATAAGAAGGGAATCTGGATTAGATTTTCCATATTCAATAAGGTCTTCCAGTGTATTGAATTTTGAATCAGCAGATACAGCCAGGCAGTAAGGATCAGTCTGTACATTGGAAACAAAGGTGAAGGTATCCAGTGGGAACTGTTCATCCAGACCATTGCAGAGGGCAGCGATTTGAGAAGCTGTAACAGTTCCTATGGTATATCCATCTGTGCTTCTATTGTTTATCTCTGCAAACATATTGGCCCCTGAACCTCCGGTTACATTTTCAACTGTGACTGTAACGTCATAAATCTCTTCAATGGATTGAGCAATCTGTCTTGCCATAATATCAGCAGGAGAACCAGCGGAAGAGGAGTTAATTAATGTAATCGGCTTTTTAGGATAATCAACACCAAGAGCAGTTCCTGTCTGCTTTTCTGTATTGTTATTATCAGTATTTTCAGAAGAAGAAGCAGGTTCTGACGATGGAGCGGCGGAATCCTGTTTGCCGCTGCAGGCTGTTAGTAAAAGGGCTGTCAGGGCAAATGATATGAGGCAGCGTAATTTTTTCATGATTTCCTCCAATCTGTGATAGTAATTAATCACTTGAATAAACGATATGTTCCGGAACAATATTGATATATTTATTTTAAGTGATAGGAAGTATATAGTCCAATATGTAAAATGTGGTAAGGGGTATAAGAAAAAAAGTATTTATAGAGAAAGATAATAAATACAGTTGCATTTTAAAATTATATAAAATATAATCTTCATGTATATATGCATTGTATCTTTATATAAAGGAAGAACAGTAGCAGGAGGTAGAAAAAGTGAATAGTATGGCAAAAACCAGGGATATGGTTTTAACAGGAGCATTTATTGCAATTATGATTATCATGACGGTTATTCCCATTTTGGGATATATTCCTTTAGGATTTATGAATGCGACAATTATCCATATTCCTGTCATTATCGGAGCAGTTTTGATGGGACCAAAGAAAGGGGCATTGTTAGGCTTTATATTTGGACTTACCAGCATGTGGAAGAATACCATATTGATGCCAAATCCTACATCGTTTGTATTTTCTCCTTTTGTTACAGTAGGAGAATTCAGTGGGAACTGGAAGAGTGTAATCATATGCTTTGTTCCAAGAATTTTAATCGGAGTAACAGCCTATTATGTGTATCAAGCTGTTATAGGAAAAAATGAAAAGAAAAAGGCCTTGGCGCTGACTCTTGCAGGAATTGCAGGTTCTTTGACGAATACTTTATTGGTAATGAATATGATTTACTTCTTTTTTGGAAATAGCTATGCTGCTGCCGCTCATGTCGATATGGCAAAGGGTGTATATACTTTTATCATAGGAGTTATCTGTATGAATGGGATACCAGAAGCAATTCTGGCCGGAATTCTCACTACAGCAGTTACTAAAGTGCTGCTTCAGGTGAGAGATCATTCTTAAATCTTTTTGAAGGGGATGCGAACATATTATTGCATTCAAGGGAAGAGTACAGAAAACAGGAAAACGGATGCTATAGCGGAGTACCTAAATTTATTGTTGAAATACTGAGTCCTTCTACTGCTTTGAGAGATAGAATAGAAAAGAAAGATGTATATGAAAAAGTTGGTGTTTAAGAATACTGGATTGTCTCTCCATATGGTTCTGTTGAATATATTATCTGGAACAGGGAAAATATGTACTGACTTATAATTATATTCTGCAGAGTGACAAAGAGGATAATGATTATAACGCAGAGACTGACATAAATCTGAAGATATTTCCTCATACAAAGATGAAATTAAAAGATATTTTTGAGGGTGTAGATTAATCTTTCCGCTTTATGACACCAATGAAAAAACTATGAAAAAACGTGTTATTTTGCTTGACGAAGTGGTTATACTTCTATATAATAAAATGGATGTTTAATGAAAAGAGTCTGAATATGTTATCAAAATTAAGAAAGCAGTTGTTTGTATACAGAGAAAACAGGTACTGTGTAAAAATTTGATAATTGACGATAAGAGGAGGTGTCCATAATTATGAAAATGACTTTCCAGCCAAAAAAGAGACAGAGATCAAAAGTCCATGGTTTTAGAGCCAGAATGAAAACAGCAGGTGGAAGAAAAGTTTTAGCTGCAAGAAGAGCAAAAGGAAGAGCTAAATTATCAGCTTAATGAATCAGGCCGCAAGTAAAATTGTGGCCTTTTCTTTTCTTGAATGTAATTTCTATAATTCTTTTAAAGAGCAGGAGAGGTTCCACAGGTGAAGCGGTTTCATTCTATTAAAAAAAACAAAGATTTTCAGTTAGTATACCGGGAAGGAAAATCCTATGCAAATCGTTATTTGATTATGTATGTGAGAAAAACAGAGGGAGAAATAACGAGAATTGGTATTTCTGCCAGCAAGAAAGTGGGCAATAGTGTAGTACGTCATCGTATGACCCGATTAGTAAGGGAGTGTTTCCGGTTAAATGAGAACATATTGAAGACAGGGTTAGACATCGTAGTTGTCGTAAGGCCAACGGCAAAAGAACAACATTTTAAATCTATTGAAAGTGCATATCTGCACTTATGCGGACTTCATAACATAAAAAGGGAATCGAAGTGACTTTATGGCTAAAAAAATAATGATTTTATTAATCAGAGGGTACCAGATTTTTCTGTCCCCGTTGAAGGTAAGAGTTCACTGTATTTACACGCCTACATGCTCTCAATACGCCATTGAGGCATTAGAAAAGTACGGTGTGTTCAAGGGTACATGGTTAGCTCTAAGGAGGATACTCAGGTGTCATCCCTGGGCTGAAGGCGGTTATGATCCAGTTCCGTAGTGTGAGGAGGTAAAAAATTGAATCCACAATTTTTGGTGGGCACAAAAGCACATGACTTTTTTTCTTTTGGCCCAGTAGCTGATATCCTTGGTTTTATCATGGATATGCTGTTTCGTTTTACCAACCAGTTTAATATTTTGAACATTGGTTTATGTATTATTTTATTTACATTAATTATTAAAATACTGATGTTCCCATTAACAATTAAACAGCAGAAATTCACAAAACTGAATGCAATTATGCAGCCTGAGATTATGGCAATTCAGAAAAAATATAAGGGCAAAACAGACCAGGAATCCATGATGAAGATGAATGCGGAAACCAGGGCTGTATATGAAAGATATGGGACTTCCATGACAGGCGGTTGTCTTCAGCTTGTAATCCAGATGCCTATTCTATTTGCATTGTATCGAGTTATTTATAATATTCCAGGATATGTAAATTCTGTAAAGGAGTATTTTCAGGCAGTAGTAGATTCGATTGGTGGTGTAAATGCGATTTCAAAGGTGACTCAGTTTGCCAATGATAATAGTATTTCTTTAAAAACTATTACTAATAAGTCAGGCGAACTTACGAATACAGATCAGATCATTGATTTCCTTTATAAATTAACGCCGGAACAGTGGAGCAAATTCCAGGATCTTTTTAAGGAAAGCGAGGCAGCTGTTAATGTAATTGCAGAAAAGTCCGCATCTATTATAGAGATGAATACATTCCTTGGAATGAACCTGGCTTCTAATCCATGGAATGGAGGCCATATTAATGTGGCTTGGCTGATTCCGATTCTTGCAGGACTTACTCAGTGGTATAGTACAAAGCTGATGTCCAGCAACAGCCAGATGAGTGATGACGTTCCAGGTGCCTCTATGATGAAGCAGATGAATATAACAATGCCTTTGATGTCTGTATTTTTCTGTTTTACATTCCCTATTGGTATTGGTATTTACTGGATCGCACAGAGTGTGTTTACCGTATTGCAGCAATGGATTGTTAACAGTTATCTGAATCGGATAGACATGGATGAGATGATTAAGAAAAACGTGGAAAAGGCTAATGCAAAGAGGGCTAAAAAGGGACTTCCTCCTGCAAAAATTTCTCAGAATGCGACCACTAGTTTAAAACAGCTTCAGGCAGAAGAGGAGAAGAAGGAAGCAGCTTTAAAGGAAAAAATAGCTAAGACCAGTGTTCAGGTAAAAGAGTCTACGGCTTATTATAATGATAATGCAAAGCCTGGAAGCTTAGCTGCAAAAGCCAATATGGTAAAGAAATATAATGAAAAACATAATAAATAGGAGGGGCGGATTATGGATAAGATTACTGTTTCAGCAAAAACGGTTGATGAAGCGGTTACAAAGGCATTGATTGAGCTGGGAATTACCAGTGATAGATTAGATCATGAAATTGTTGATAGGGGCAGCACTGGTTTTCTTGGAATCGGCGCAAAGCCGGCCATTATCCGCGCATGGAAAAAAGAAACTCCTGAGGATGCAGCAGTAGATTTTCTAAATAAGATATTTGAAACAATGGGACTTCAGGTGTCTGTTAATGTTTCTACCAATGAGGAAGAACGGGAAATGTCCATTAATATTGAGGGAGAAGATATGGGCATTTTAATTGGAAAAAGGGGACAGACTCTTGATTCCCTTCAGTATCTTGTAAGCCTTGTAGTAAATAAAGCAAAAACGACAGAAGGACATATCCGTGTAAAGCTGGATACGGAAAATTATAGGGAGAGAAGAAAGGAAACATTGGAGACTCTTGCTAAAAATATCGCTTATAAGGTAAAAAGGACAAAACACTCTGTTTCTTTGGAGCCTATGAATCCTTATGAAAGGCGTATTATCCATGCAGCCCTTCAGAACGACAAGTACGTAACCACAAGAAGTGATGGAGAAGAGCCGTTCCGCCATATTATTATTTCTTTAAAAAGGGAAAGTTATAGAAAACCTAGGTATGATAGAAATAAAAAAATGGATGTAAGCAGTGATTCTGTAAATACAGTATAATTTTTTAAAAGAATGTAGTAGAATTGAGCCAGGTATTCTTTTATAATAGAATTTATAAAAGAATACTTGGCTTAATTACTATAAAATTACCCTTTTCCGTGTGAGCGGAAAATTGAATTATTATTTTTTGACAATTCTTGTATATGGAGAGTATGGGATGAAAACAGAGACAATTGCTGCGATTGCAACTGCAATGAGCAGCTCAGGGATTGGTATTATAAGGATCAGCGGTGAAGAAGCCTTTGATATTATTAAAAAAATCTTTAGGAAGAAACATGGAGAAAGATTGGAAAAAATTGTATCTCATACAGTCCAGTATGGTTTTATATATGATGGTGATGAGAAAATTGATGAAGTTTTAGTCCTTTTTATGAAGGGGCCTCATAGCTATACAGCAGAAAATACAGTTGAAATTGACTGCCACGGAGGAATTCTCATGATGAAGAGAATTCTGGAGACTGTAATTAAATATGGGGCAAGGCCTGCAGAGCCAGGAGAATTTACAAAAAGAGCATTTTTAAACGGGCGGATTGATCTTTCACAAGCAGAGGCTGTTATTGATGTTATTAATGCAAAAAATCAATATGCTTTGGAAAGCTCTATAAGCCAGTTAAGTGGAGCTGTTTCTAATAAAATAAAGGATTTACGGGAAAAGCTTTTATATGAACTCGCTTTTATCGAATCTGCATTAGATGATCCGGAGCATATTTCTCTGGACGGATATAGAGAAAAGCTGTCCGAAAGACTTAAACCTATAGAGAAGGAAATAACGAAGCTTTTAGAATCAGCAGATGACGGAAGAGTTATGACAGAAGGAATAAAAACCGTTATTTTAGGAAAGCCCAATGCTGGAAAGTCTTCTCTTATGAATGTACTGTTAGGAGAGGACAGAGCAATTGTAACGGATATTGCTGGAACTACCAGAGATGTATTAGAGGAACATATTAGGCTAAAAGGAATCAGCCTTAATATTGCAGATACAGCAGGAATCAGGGACACAGAGGACATTATAGAAAAAATAGGAGTGGACAAGGCAAGAAAGCTGGCAGATGAGGGGGATTTGATTATCTATGTGGTGGATTCCTCCAGGCCTCTAGACGAGAATGACAGGCAGATAAAGAATATGATAAGGAATAAACGCTGTGTTGTCATTTTAAATAAAACGGATTTGGAACAGGTGGTTACAAAGGAAGAGTTAGAGAAGGAGATAGGAAAAAGGGTAATTCCTATTTCAGCAAAAGAAGGAATAGGAATTAATATTTTGGAGCAGGAAATTCAGTCCATGTTTTATCACGGAGAACTTCACTTTAATGATGAAGTATATATTACAAATATCAGGCATAAGGCAGCCTTAGAAGAGGCAGGAAAAAGCCTTTTGATGGTCCGAGAGAGCATTGAAAATGAGATGCCAGAGGATTTTTATTCTATTGATTTAATGAATGCTTATGAACAACTTGGCTTAATCATAGGAGCCTCTGTGGAGGATGACCTAATAAACGAAATTTTTAGTGAATTTTGTATGGGAAAATAAAAAAACAGACTATTTTAAAATATAAAAAGAATTTTCACTTAAAAACAGATGATTTCTTTGATATAGATAGTTTTATGATAGGATCAAAAATTAAAGAGAGAAAGAAGTGTATAGATTGCCTAATGTAGAAGAAAGATACGATGTGGTAGTAGTTGGCGCTGGACATGCAGGCTGCGAGGCAGCTTTGGCAAGTGCGCGTTTAGGTCTGGAAACTATTATGTTTACAGTAAGTATAGACAGTATAGCTCTCATGCCTTGTAATCCAAACGTTGGAGGAAGCTCAAAGGGTCATCTGGTAAGGGAATTAGATGCTCTGGGTGGAGAGATGGGGAAAAATATTGATAAGACTTTTATTCAGTCGAAGATGCTGAATGAATCTAAGGGTCCTGCGGTTCATTCTCTCCGAGCTCAAGCAGATAAACAAGACTATACCAGAGAAATGAGAAAAACCCTAGAAAATACAGAGCATTTGACAATCCGTCAAGCAGAGGTATCAGAGATTATTACGGAAAATAATCGTCTTACTGGTGTGAAGACACTTTCTGGTGCTGTTTATCACTGCAAAGCAGCAGTTTTGGCGACAGGAACTTATTTAAAAGCCAGATGTATTTATGGAGATGTGAGCAATCCCACAGGGCCTAATGGCCTCCAGGCAGCCAATCATCTGACAGATTCCCTGATAGCCCATGGAATAGAAATGTTTCGTTTTAAAACAGGAACTCCTGCTAGAGTAGATAAGAGAAGCATTGATTTTTCTAAAATGGAGGAACAATTTGGAGATGAGAAAATAGTTCCTTTTTCCTTTTCTACAGATCCGGAGACGGTTCATAAGGAACAAGTTTCCTGTTGGTTGACTTATACAAATGAAAAAACCCACGAGATTATCAGAAAAAATCTAGATCGTTCTCCGTTATTTTCAGGAGCAATCGAGGGAACAGGTCCCAGATACTGCCCTTCCATAGAGGATAAAGTGGTTAAATTTCCAGATAAGCCAAGACATCAGGTATTTGTAGAGCCAGAGGGACTTTATACAAATGAGATGTATTTAGGTGGAATGTCCAGCTCCTTGCCAGAAGATGTCCAGTATGCAATGTATCGCACAGTAGCAGGATTGGAGAATGTAAAAATTGTCAGAAATGCATATGCAATTGAGTATGACTGTATTAATTCCAGGCAATTAAAAGCAGATTTGGAATTTAAAAATATTGAGGGACTTTTCAGCGGAGGCCAATTTAATGGAAGCTCTGGATATGAAGAAGCAGCAGTGCAGGGGTTTATGGCTGGAGTAAATGCAGCAATGAAAGTGCTTGGAAAAGAAGCTTATATATTGGATCGTTCCCAGGCTTATATAGGAGTATTGATCGATGACCTTGTAACAAAGGAAAATCATGAGCCTTATCGAATGATGACATCCAGAGCAGAATATCGCCTTCTTTTAAGACAGGATAATGCAGATTTAAGACTGATGAAGATTGGCCATGAAATTGGCCTTGTAAGTGATAAGGATTATGAAAGGCTTTTGTGGAAAGAACAGGCAATTGAAAAAGAGATAGAGCGCCTGGAAAATACGAATATTGGTGCAAATGAAAAAATACAAGGTTTTCTTTTAAGAAAGAAAAGTACTCTTTTAAAATCAGGGAGTACTTTGGCAGAGCTTTTAAAAAGGCCTGAGTTGGATTATTTTATGTTAATTGAAATTGATGAAAAAAGGCCTGATTTGCCAAGGGATGTGGCTGAACAAGTTAACATAAATGTTAAATATGAAGGTTATATCAAGAGACAGAAGCAACAGGTTCTACAGTTTAAAAAATTGGAGGGAAAAAAGCTGGATAAAGATTTTGAGTATTCCCAGGTTCCAAGTTTGCGTAAGGAAGCTGTTCAGAAACTGAATCTTTATAAACCACTTAATATAGGACAGGCTTCCAGAATATCCGGTGTATCACCAGCAGATATTTCTGTACTTCTTGTATATCTGGAGCAGAAAAATCATAGGAATAGGTGATGTGATGAAAGAGAAATTTAAAACATTTATGACACAGGAATTAAATAGAGAAGAACTTCCCTTAAAGGAAAGTCAGATAGAACAATTTTTTGAATATTATCAAATGATAATAGAAAAAAATAAAGTAATGAATCTAACAGCTATTACAGAATTGGAAGATGTAATAATTAAGCATTTTATAGACAGTTTATCCCTTATACGTGCATTCCCTATGGAAGAAAAAATGGAAAATGGATTGGTAAAAATGATTGATATAGGGACAGGGGCAGGATTTCCTGGGATTCCTTTAAAAATAGTTTTTCCTGATTTGAACATAACATTATTAGATTCTTTGAATAAAAGAGTAATATTTTTAAATGAGGTGATAGAACAGCTGCATCTTGTCCAGATAGAAGCTGTGCATGGAAGGGCAGAAGATTTTGGAAGGAACGACAAGTTTAGAGAAAAATACGATCTCTGTGTTTCTCGAGCAGTAGCCAATCTATCAACACTTTCAGAATATTGTATGCCCTTTGTAAAAAAAGGGGGATATTTTATTTCTTATAAATCAGGAAAGTTGGAAGAAGAATTGTTAAAAGGAAGGAAGGCTGTGAAAAAGTTAGGTGGAGTGATTGAAGAAATTGTTACTTTTACACTGTCGAATTCCAATGAACGTTCTTTGGTAAAAGTCAGAAAGACAGAAAATATTAGTAAAACATATCCAAGAAAAGCAGGACTTCCTTTAAAGGAGCCGTTAGGATGAGTAAATATGAACGTTTCACGTGAAACATGTTAAGAGCTGAAACATGTCAGACTTTTTGTTTAAATTTAAAAAAATCATGACTTTTTCAGCTCTTTTAAATTAATCGAGAAATTAAAAAAATAATAAGTTTTTTAATTAGCAGTCTTAAGCCTTAAATTTATCGTAAATCTTTTTAATACCTCAATTATTTAAGAAAAGAAAATATAAATATATTCTAAAAGTTTACATGGATTTTCTAGCTGCGGAAGATGCTTTGTATTAGGAATAAAAGTATATTCAATAGCAGGATTCCATAGCTTATATTCTTCTATAATTTGCTTTATAGATGTCTTTTCCATCCCACCTATTATATAAATACTATTATCAATTTTCTTCAATGCATTGACAATATTACATTTGGCATAATTGCATTTAAGGCTGGAGTAAAAAGCCTTTGGATGATCGCCTAAGTGAGCAGATTCATAATATTTATCTATAAAAACAGGACGAATAGAGCGAGGATTATAAAAATGTTTTTTTAGGAAAGTTTCTGATAAATGTTTGCGATTACATGCAATAGAATAAAGCAGTGTGCCGATTAAGGGCAAGTCTAAAATTAATTTATATGCTTTTCCATATTTTCCAGGAACTTTACAGTAGTTTATCAGACTTTCCGGATTAATAAACATGAGCTTATCAAAAAGCTCAGAATGAGAGTAACAAGCCATTGTAACAAAAGAAGTAGATTCTCCTGTGGCAATAACATTCACTTTATGTCCAATTTCTGTCCTTATAAAATCACAGAGAAGCTGTACATATAGGTAATTTGTATAAGTCAAATTGGGTTTTTCAGAACGTCCACAGCCAAGCAAATCAATGGTATATATGGTATAATGCTCTTTTAAAGAATGAATAAGCATATTCCATTCATAGCCACAAGAAGCAAAATCAAGATCATGAATTAAAACTAAAGGTTGTCCGGAGCCAGCTTTTGTATAGTGAATATCCCCAAGACGCCATTTATACAAAAGAGCATCAGACTCATTTAAAAGATGTTTTGAAATAGCTGAGATTTTGATGGTCTGATTAATGGCAGCAGTAACAGCTCCTGCTCCTGCAGATAAGATTAACAAGGTTAATAAACGATTTTTACTTTTCATATTCATGCCTCCTGACATGCTCTATTCCTTAATTATATCCTTAAAAGGCTGAGTAATACCCAATGCTTTGTCTGTTTAAGTTTGATAAAGCATATTCGATATCCATAGATGTTGTCTGTAGACATTTTTATCCTATGGCTCTTAGGCAAGAATTTCGCAGTAAATCTTCATGCGCAAGGCTTGCACGCTACTACAAATAAAAGTATCCAGCGTATTTGACATACTTAAATTCAGTTTCCTGCTGCGCAAAAGAGGGTACTTTCATAGTAAACCATTGTACACTTGATTATTGCGCTACCATAAAGAAAGTATTCTAGTGAATTAAATATCTCTAAATTTACTTTTTCCCTAAGCAGAAAAAGTGATTTCACAAAGAATCCACAGTATAGGATATATTGCTAAATGATTGATAGTATAGTCATCTATGCTGTGAAAGACTTCAGCCTTTTATAGTAATTATAATATAATTAATCGTATCTGACAATGAAAAATAGGATTAAGATTATTTTTGCATTGTTTCTCCATAAAGATTCTAGTGTAAAAAGTGCTGCGAAGTGCAAATGTTTCACGTGAAACTTTTTATGGAATAACCATAGGAAAAATAAAAAAAGTATGTTATACTTTTCAATGTGACTAAGAAAGGAAAAGAAAAATGGGAAGAGTAATAGCAATAGCAAATCAAAAAGGCGGGGTTGGAAAAACAACAACAGCTATAAATCTCTCTGCTACACTTGCAGAGGCAGGGGAACATGTATTAGCTGTCGATTTTGATCCACAAGGGAATGCAACAAGTGGTTTTGGATTGGAAAAAGGTGATTTAAAACAAACGGTTTATGAGTTAATAGTGGGAGACTGCAAGATTGAGGATTGTATTGTTAAAGACATTCAAAAAAATTTGGATTTACTCCCTTCAAATGTAAACCTTGCAGGTGCAGAAATAGAATTATTAGAGATAGAAAATAAAGAAATGCTTCTTCGCCATTATTTGGAAAAAGTAAGGGAAAGTTATGATTATGTTATTATAGATTGTCCTCCATCTTTAAGTTTATTGACAATTAATGCTTTAACAGCAGCAAACACGGTATTAGTTCCTATTCAGTGCGAATACTATGCATTGGAAGGATTAAATCAAGTAATAAAGACAATAAAACTGGTAAAGAAAAAATTGAATCCGTTTTTAGAGATGGAAGGAGTTGTATTTACTATGTTTGATTCCAGGACAAATCTGTCGCAAGAAGTGGTGGAAAGTGTAAAAAGTGCTTTGACAGAAAACATATATAATACGATTATACCGAGAAATGTAAGGTTGGCTGAGGCGCCCAGCTATGGAATGCCTATTACTGCTTATGATTCAAAATCGGCGGGAGCAGAAAAATATCGTATGTTAGCAGCAGAAGTAATCAGCAGGGGAGAAGAACTGTAATGGCAAAAAAAACGGGATTAGGAAAAGGCCTTGGCGCTTTGTTTGGAGATGAGGTAGTAAAGGAACCGGAAAATAAATACGATATAAATATAGAAACAGGCAATACTATATTAGAGAATACAAAGAAAGAAAAGCCAGATAGTGAAATTGGAAAAGAATTAAAAATAAAACTTTCTCTCATTGAACCTAATAGAGATCAACCGAGAAAAGACTTTAATGAAGAACAACTGAATGAGCTGGCAGACTCTATGAAAAATTATGGAGTTTTACAGCCGCTTTTAGTTCAGAAAAAAGGTGAAATATATGAAATCATTGCTGGTGAAAGACGATGGAGAGCAGCTAAGCTTGCAGGGTTGAAAGAGATTCCTGTTGTAATCCGTGAGTATAGCAAACAGCAGAAAATGGAAATTGCTTTAATCGAAAACGTACAACGTGCAGATTTGAACCCAATTGAAGAGGCAATGGCATATCAGCAGCTTATGCAGGAATTTCACATGAAACAAGAAGAGATAGCTGCACGAGTGTCAAAAAATCGTACTACAATTACAAATAGTATGCGTCTTTTAAGATTAGATGAACGTGTACAGAATATGTTGATTGATAACAGACTTACCAGTGGACATGCCAGGGCCTTACTTACGATTGAAGATAAGGAGATACAATATACCATTGCATGTAAAATCATAGAAGAGGGATTAAATGTAAGGGAAGTGGAAAAGCTGGTAAAGTCCCTTGAAAAACCGCAAAAAGAAAAAGAGAAAAAAACAAGAGAAGATGAGAGCCTGGCAGTTATCTTTCAAAATCTGGAAGATAGAATGAAGACAATCATGGGTACAAAGGTCAGCATCAATAGGAAAGATAAAAATAAAGGCCGGATTGAAATAGAATATTATTCACCGGCTGAATTAGAAAGAATCGTAGATTTAATTGAATCCATCAAATCAAATGGTCTTTAAATGAAATCAAGTACAAAAGCCGGAAAGTGAGGATATTAGATGGAAAACAGCATTATGAGTACATGGGGAGTTGATCCTGCTTATATTATCATGGGGCTGTCAGCAATGGTTTTAATATTAATAATTTTATTTATTATATGCATTGTTAACATGAGAAAATTATATCGGAGATATGATTATTTTATGAGAGGAAAAGATGCGGAAAGCATGGAGGATATTATACTGGAGCAGATAGAGGAGATCAAAAGACTCCGGTCAGAGGACAGAGCAAATAAAGATTCTATCCGTACATTAAACCGCAATCAAAGGGCTTCCTTTCAAAAGTTTGGTTTTGTAAAATATAATGCTTTTAAAGGAATGGGAGGCACTTTAAGCTTTGCATTTGCAATGCTGGATTATACCAATACAGGTTTTGTAATGAATGCAATTCACAGCAGGGAAGGCTGCTATTTATATATGAAACCAGTAGACAGAGGACAGACAGAAGTACTCCTAGGAAATGAAGAAAAAGAAGCATTAGAACAGGCGCTTGGTTATGTAGAGCCTAAAAATATCTAAAATTGTATTTTTTTAAGTACAATAACAATATGTATTGACTTTAATTTAACATACTGCTATCATTATTACACAGTAAAAGGCAAAGGGGCCAGACAGGATAAGTCTGCTCCTTTTTTGGTTTATAGGAGATTTATAAAGAAATGATATTTGTATTGGTTCAAAGGCTGAGTTGATGCAGATAAGAATATGTATTTACTATAAATCACGGTCTGTTATGGAATTAAAAAAATAAATTAAATTTAGGAGGAGACAAAGATGTCATACGTAGATGAAGTCTATGAGAAAGTAATAGCTCAGAATCCCAATGAGCCTGAATATCATCAGGCAGTAAAAGAGGTATTGGATTCCTTAAAGTTAGTTATTGACGCGAACGAAGAAAAATATCGTGCAGCTGGCCTTTTGGAGCGTTTTGTAGAACCGGAAAGAATTATCAGTTTCCGCGTTCCATGGGTTGATGATAGTGGAAGAGTACAGGTAAATAAGGGATATCGTGTTCAGTTTAACAGTGCAATCGGACCGTATAAGGGAGGGCTTCGTTTCCATCCTACAGTAAATCAAAGTATTTTAAAATTCCTGGGATTTGAGCAGACTTTAAAGAACTCTTTGACCAGTCTTCCAATCGGAGGTGGTAAAGGCGGTTCTAATTTTGATCCAAAGGGAAAATCAGATAGAGAAGTTATGGCATTCTGCCAGAGCTTTATGACAGAATTATATCGCCACATTGGCCCGAACGTTGACTGCCCAGCAGGAGATATTGGAGTAGGAGGAAGAGAAATTGGATACCTGTATGGCGAGTATAAAAGGATTACAGGACATTATGAGGGCGTACTTACAGGAAAGGGTCTTACCTTTGGAGGTTCTTTGGCACGTACAGAAGCAACCGGCTACGGCCTGATTTATATTCTTAATGAGATGCTTATTCATCATAATCACAATTTGGAAGGAAAAACAGTGCTTGTTTCCGGTTCTGGAAATGTGGCAATTTATGCGACAGAAAAGCTTCAGCAGTATGGTGCAAAGGTTGTTGCAATGTGTGATTCCAATGGATATATCTATGATAAGGATGGAATTAAGCTGGATGTTATGAAGGATATTAAGGAAGTACGCCGCGCACGTATCAGTGAATATGTAAAGGCTGTTCCTACTGCTGTTTATAAAGAAGGAAAAGGAATCTGGAGTATTCCATGTGATATTGCCCTTCCATGTGCAACACAGAATGAATTAGGCTTAGAGGATGCAAAGATGCTGAAGGCAAATGGCTGTATTGCTGTAGCTGAAGGAGCAAATATGCCTTCTACAAGAGAAGCAACTGATTATTTCCTTGAAAATGGAATCCTCTTTATGCCTGGTAAGGCTGCAAACGCTGGCGGTGTAGCAACTAGTGCTTTAGAGCAATCACAGAACAGCATGAGAATGAGCTGGACCTTTGAAGAAGTAGATGCAAAATTAAAGGATATCATGGTAAATATCTATGCAAAAGCTGCTGATGCTGCAAAGCGTTATGGAGTACCAGGAAACTATGTGGCAGGTGCAAATATTGCTGGATTTGAGAAGGTAGCAAATGCTATGATAGCACAGGGGATTGTTTAATAGCTGAACTCTAAGATAAAAGATGGTATGGAGAAGTTCCAGAAATGCTGAATTTCTGGGACTTCTCTTTATATATTGATGAGAGAAAGAATAGTCGAGGTTTGCAGAATCTTTTTGATTATAAGACCCTGTTTCATCTTAAATTGTTGAATTTTTTACTCTGGTAAATTATAATACAATGTAATAGTGGCACTAAAAAGATAAAGGTAACAAACAATCAAAAAGAGGAGGTATAAGTATGATTGAGTCAAGATGCGGAATATTATGCGGTGAGTGTAAATATCGCGAACAGATGAATTGCAAAGGATGCGTGTTAATACATAAGCCCTTTTGGGGTGAAGCCTGCCCTGTAAAATCGTGCTGTGAGGAAAGGGAAAGTGAGCATTGTGGAAAATGTGAGAATTTTCCTTGTGATCTTTTAACACAATTTGCATACGATAAAGAGCAAGGGGATAATGGTAAGAGAATAGAACAGTGCAGAAAGTGGAATAAATGATAATAGCAATTGCTCATATAGATATATTGGATTTATCTATAATGTCTTACTATGGGATACATTTTCAGGCAGAGAGTTATATTGGTTTACATAACTTTTTTAAGAAAACTACCCGAGTAAAGATCTGAGAGCCCATATATAAGGCTTTGATAGACAATGATAGGAGGATATTTAAATTATATCTATCATATAAAATAACTATACAGCAGCTCTGACAGAGGGTTAATAGTAAAGTCAAAGCATGGAAAGTCAGCTGACAAAAATTTAGAAAAAATACCTCTAGTATTATATGGTGAAATAGTATATAATGAAGCAACGGAATGAGGCGAATATTTCTTTCATCTCATTCCCATGCCATTAGTCAGAAGGTGAGAGTATAATGCATAAACATTTACGTTCAGTCGGATTTTCTTCATTAAAAAATGAAAAAGAGGTAGAAAAGCTTATACAGAATATAGTAGACTATTCCATTGATAGAAGGAGAATACAGCTTGACGAAAATACAAATTTTTGTGAGATCCGGGGTGAAGTAGCGCCGGGAATGGGAATTGCTGTCTACGGAGAGATGGACAGTAACGGCACTTTTCATAAAGAATACTATTATCCTTACATGAAAAGCGATGATATGTCCTCAAAAGCAGAATGTACAATCCAGCGTCATGTGGAAAAGGAAACATATGCAGGTTTACTGGAGGAATATAAGGTTGGAATTTCCCTTATTTTCTTTATGGATAATCTTTTTGAATATAGAGAAATGTTAAAAGACCATATGCAGGGAAAAGTGGAGGGAGTAAGGTTAACAGGATTGTCCTCAGAAGGTAAGATACTTCTGCCTTTGAAGAGGACAGCAAAGCAGATTGAAATATCGAGGGTAGCTGCTAGAGACAGGGATAGCTTGATTGAGGCAGCTAAAAATGGCGATGAGGATGCAATTGAGACCCTTACGATTGAAGATATTGATACCTATTCCCAAATTTCAAAAAGAGTAAAAAATGAAGATTTATATTCTATCATTGATACCTGTTTTATGCCTTGTGGGGTGGAATGTGATCAATATGCGGTTATTGGAAATATTAAAGAAGTAGAATTAAAGAATAATCGTATTACAGGAGAAGAGGTATATGATCTCACATTGGAATGCAGTGATCTGATTTTCCATGTAGGAATTGCAAAAAGTGATATGCTGGGTGAGCCTAAGATAGGGAGAAGATTTAAAGGGGAAATATGGATGCAGGGAATTATTGAATTTGAAGCTTGACGTATTGGAAATTTCTGATATAATATAAAGGGTGTCAATTTGGCACAGATATTATGTATGCTTCTGTAGTCTAGCAGGATAGAGCGTTTGCCTTCTAAGCAGTAGGTAGTTCAAGTCTAAACGGGGTAGAAAACTGAACAATTTAACAAATGTCCACGTAGCTCAGCTGGATAGAGCACACGCCTCCTAAGCGTGGGGTCGGAGGTTCAAATCCTCTCGTGGACGCCAGCGAACAACGCTGCAAGCCTTTGTTTTCAAGGGTTTGCAGCTTTTTTTGATTTAACTGCTAAGTCTTTGCCGGAACCATCTTTCAGTAGATAGAGGGTAATTGATGGTTTATGAGTTTCTATGTATAATTTGCTAATTGGAAACTTTAATGTATAACAGTTTATCATGGTGAACTCATAGAGCATACAGATTTTATCGGAAATCTCGATCTGATAGGCATGCTTCTTTTCATTTTTTGTTAAACCTACGGTCTAGTTCTTTTCTAATTTTGAATATTAAAAAAGCCACAGGGTAAAATACCTATGGCTGAATATAAAAAGATACCAAATGTATTAGTATCCTTTTGTTATCAGGTGTATAATATTGTGTAATCTATAGAATTATTCTGCTGGATGTTTTGAAATATGACGAGAATAGTCAGTATCAAATTGTAATGAACAAAGTTGTTCTTCAATGATTTCTAATAAATTTTTTCCCTCATAAATAGATTTGAAATCTTTATAGGAAAAATCGATAATGCAAAATCTCTCATCTAAATTTTCTTTATGTAAGTAAAATTTTTTGACAAGACCAGAACCATTACTCCATCCATTCCCACTAATGCCATGGTAAGAAAAGAGTATTCCTAGTTTTACATTGTTTGTTAATAATAGGCTGCAAAACTTACCAATGTATGTTACTCCAACAAATTTATGATAATTTTTACATTCTCCTAAAAAATTATCAAACCGTTTATTTATTAGATTGTGTCCTAATAATATTTTTCCTGTTGTAGTTAATGTAATTAAGTCATCAATTTCATTTGTAGAAGTACGTAAATTGTAATCAACTTTGAAAATGCTGCCAGATATTTTCAATAAATATTTTACTAGATCTTCAAGAGCAGCGCCTTTTAAATTATGAAGATTACTAAGTGCGTCTGGAGAATTTTTAGAAATCTTATTAAGGCGCTCAAATTCATCTAATAAAAGTTTATATTCATTTTTTTGTCGATCACTTAATTTACATATTTGTTGTGAACTAAGACTTTGTCCTGCAGCAGCAAGAATATTTAATGCTTTGGAAAGTTCTCTATCAGTAGGTTTAGTCATCACGAATCACCTTATAGATTAAAATGGCATTTTCTAATGCTGGTAGTTGTGCATGGCATAGTTCGCATTCAAAAAATTCGGGTAATTCATTAAACAACTCAACGGTTCCCATAGATTTTTGGCAGTGACTACAGTATAATTCATAATAACTTTGTATGATGTTTTGTTGCTCTAATTCAACAAGAAATTCAGCTTTCGATATCTGCGGTAAGCACATCAGGCGTCCTCTCTTTAAATCTTATATTTGTGATAAAATTATAAAGAATAAGTATAAGATATTAATACAGTCAATAAAAAATGATAGTATACTATTGACATAAAAACAATAGTATGCTATTATAATGATAAACATATAACTGGTGTTGGAATCAAAATATCTTTTGACCCCTATGATATACGGGTTGTTCTGTATTTTATGCTTTCGCAATCCTAAATCATATAAATTATTATGCAGCAGAAAGGAGAATGCACATATTGGGAGATATACAAAATGGATTACTGATAAAGCAGATCCATGATCGCCTTGAAAAGCGAGCTAATAATGCTTTGCGTTCCAAAGACCTGACGTTAATGCAGATGTCCGTATTGATGATTTTGCAAAAAATGCCGGAAAAGATGCTTTCCATGAAAGAGATAGAACGGCATTTTCAAGTAGCGCAGTCAACTGTAGCAGGGATTGTAGCAAGGCTAGAGCAGAAAGGTTTTGTAGAAGCTTTTGGTGATGTTGCCGATAAACGGATCAAGCTGGTCCACATGACTCCTATAGGGGAAGCCTGCTGTGAGGAAACGGCCCATTACAGGAATGAAGCGGAGGAAACGCTTCTACGAGGCTTTTCAAAGGAGGAACAGGCCACATTAAATTCCCTGCTTCTAAGAGCAGCAGATAATGTAAAATAGACAGACCCGCTTAGGAAAGCGGGAATGTCTTTGATGATAATAATAGCATACTATTGAAATGGAGGAACATAATGAAAGAGAACAGATCTATGGAAATTTTTGAAAATGTTTCGGTACGAAAAGCGGTATGTTTAAATGCATTGCCGGCTATGGCGGCAATGCTGATGGTTCTGATCTATAATCTGGCAGATACCTTCTTTATAGGCCAGACTCATGACGATCTGCAGGTGGCAGCTGTTTCCCTGGCAACGCCTGTATTCCTGATTTTCATGGCAGTGGGAACAATTTTCGGTATTGGAGGGACTTCAGTAATTTCCCGTGCCGTGGGTGAAGGGCGAAAGGACTATGCAAAAAAGGTATGTGCTTTCTGTATGTGGAGCTGCATTGCTGTCGGCATCGGAATATCCCTGCTTTTTTTGCTCTTTATGGATCAGTTGCTTGCTCTTGTGGGAGCCAGTACAGATACATGGAACTATGCTAAAACCTATCTGACTATCGTGAGTTTTTCCGGCCCATTCGTTCTGATCGCAAACTGTTATTCCAATGTGATCCGCGCAGAGGGACAATCCGGCAGGGCGATGATGGGTCAGCTTCTGGGAAATTTGCTGAATGTTATTCTTGATCCGATTATGATCCTTGTATTTCACTGGGACATTGCCGGAGCTGCGATTGCAACAGTGATCGGAAATATAATGGGCGCTGGATACTATATCTTTTACTTTCTCAGTGGAAAATCAACGCTCAGTATCCGCCTCAAAGACTTTACCATAAAAGATAAAGTGGCCTCAAAAGTGCTTATCATTGGTATTCCGGCTGCGCTGGGTTCTTTACTGATGAGTGTGTCCAATATTATTATGAACAGCCGAATGGTGCATTATGGAGACATGGCCCTTGCCGGTGTGGGAGTAGCCATGAAAGTGACGATGATGACAGGTATGGTTTGTATTGGCCTAGGGCAGGGAATCCAGCCGCTTCTAGGGTATTGCGTGGGAGCCAGAAAATGGGATAGATATAAAAGCATCCTGCATTTTTCGCTCATATTTGCTTTTATATTAAGCGCTGTTTTAACGGGAATTTGTTACCTTTTTACAGACCAGATCGTCAGCGTGTTTCTAACGGATATGGCAGCATTTGATTACGGCGTGTCATTTGCTCGTATTCTTCTTTACACCAGTTTTTTGTTTGGTGTGTTTTATGTTCTGATCAATGCGCTGCAGGCATGTGGTGCGGCCATGGAATCCCTGGTCGTCAACATCTCTCGCCAGGGCCTGATCTATATTCCAGCCATGTTTATTCTTGGCGCCATGTTTCATGAGATGGGACTGATTTGGGCCCAGCCAATAGCTGACATTTTATCCCTGCTGTCAGCTATGGTTCTTTATAGAAGAAAGATAGGAAAAATGACAGAAAGCTGATTTTTCAAATTCTACAAAAAATGTATTGATATTGTAACTGCTTTCCGCCCATATTTTCCCTTTATGCCGTAAAACAATACTCTCAGCAATAGACAGTCCAAGACCAAAGCTGCCAGTCCGGCTTCTTGCCTGATCAGCCCGGTAAAACCGTTTAAAGAGATGCTCCAGGTCCTTTGCTGATATTTCTTTGCCTTCATCAGCAACCATTAACAGACAATGTCCTTTGCCGCGGTTTCGCAAAGTCACCACGGTTTTTCCTTTCTCACAGGAATACTTTCCCGCATTATCCAGAAGAATGTCCACAACCTGATGTAATTGGGAAGGATCGCCGTTTATCATAACATTTTCTGCTATATCTGTTTGTAATGTGAGGCCTTTTTCAAAAAATATAGGTTCAAATGGAAGTATCGCGTCAGAAACAATTTGACTGAAATTAACAGGGGAGAAAACAGGATCTGACTGGATGCTGTCAGCGTGGGCAAGCTCCAGCATCTGTTCTACCAAACTGCGCATTTGCTTTGACATGACCAGGATACTTGAGGCAAATGTGGTGCGGTTCTCTTCATCGTAATCCGGATTTTGCATGAGCTCTGCATTTGTCATGATGACAGTCAGAGGTGTTTTCAATTCATGGGATGCATCGGCAATAAAACGGCGCTGCTGCTCCCATGCTTTATCCACAGGTCTTACTACCCAACTGGCCAGCATAAAACTAATGGCAAGGAAAATTAGGAAACAGATTAGACCTATAATCATACAGTTTCGCAGCAAATTGCTCAGAGTCACCTGCTCGCTGGAGATGTCAGCATAAACAAGGATCTGACTGATGGGGGTGTTTAAGCGATAATAACGGAGTTTATATTCTTTTATGACACCAGTAATGGCAGAATTGGAAAAAGCAGCATCGGTCAGATCTTTTAAAAAATTTTCGTCCGAAAGATCATAGTATCCGCCTCCTGTGGCGATCAGATCTCCCTGGATGCTGATCTGGATCGTAAAATAGGGAAGGCGTACATCATCTGACAATTCACCTGGGACACGCTGCAGGAATGGATTCATGGCAATGTTCTGCAGCATATTGATGCTGTTGTTTTCCAGATTCATTTTTGTAAAAAAGTATATCATGGACATGATAATACAGAGCATGATCGTGATAATGCTCATGGTGATCCATATAAATTTATAACGAAGTTTCTTCGTCATGTTTGTTTACCTCCAGATGGTATCCCATTCTGCGGATGGCTTCAATACGGATATCAGAACCAATGCTGGCCAGCTTCTTGCGCAAAAATCCCACATAAACTTCCACATGATTTTCTACTGCGTCAGAATCATACCCCCACACTCTTGCGAGGATGCTCTCTTTTGAAAGATTGCGACTGCCAGACTGCAGAAGAAGACGCATAATATTAAATTCCTTTGCAGACAGGCGGACGGTGTTTACTCCGCAGATTAGCAGGCCAGAGGACAGATCCAGAGAAGTATTGCCATAAGTGATTTCATTCACCTGTGTGCCTTGGCGACGCAGCAGGGCATTGATACAGGCCAGCAGTTCTCTTGTATCAAAGGGTTTGGTCAGATAATAATCAGCACCTGAATTCAGACCAGTGATCCGGTCTTCTAATTCGGATTTTGCGGTCAGCATTAAAATAGGTGTTCCACATTTCATGGAACGAACCTTTCGCGCTACTTCATAGCCATTCATTCCTGGCATCATCACATCTAAGATCAAAAGGTCATAAATTCCCAATTCCGCATATTCTTTACCAGTTTCCCCATCATAAGTAACTTCAACGTCAAATCCTTTTCCTTCCAGCAACATCTGAATAGAATCTGCTAGCAACTTTTCATCTTCAATCACAAGTATTTTCATCATGTTTTCTCCAATTCTTTTTTATTATAGTACATTTTCATACTGAAATGAAGCTGAAAAGAAAATGTGGTTTTGCAAAAAAGTCTTATATTTTCAGCGTCGTTTCAACATTGCAACTTATAATGTGGGATAGAAAAAATAAAACAGGAGGATCAAAATGATAACCGTTGAGCACTTGACAAAATGTTATGGAGAATTTACGGCTGTAGATGATCTGTCCTTTGAGATTGAGGAAGGGCATGTATATGGTTTCTTGGGTCCCAATGGGGCAGGAAAATCAACCACTATGAATATCATAACAGGATGTTTGTCCGCCACAGAAGGACGGGTAAGGATCGATGGACATGATATTTTTGAAGAGCCTGACAAAGCCAAAAGGCTGTTGGGCTATCTTCCGGAGCAGCCGCCGTTGTACATGAATGAGACTCCTTGGGAGTATTTAAAATTTGTAGGAGAGGCAAAGGGACTGAAAGGAAGAGAGCTGACAAGTCAGGTTGAAACTGTGATTCTACAAACTAGACTGGAGGGCATGGAACACCGGCTGATCTCAAAACTTTCCAAGGGATACAAGCAGCGGGTGGGGATTGCCCAGGCGCTGCTGGGAGACCCCAGGATCATTATTCTGGATGAGCCCACCGTGGGGTTGGATCCGATCCAGATCATTGAGATCCGGGATCTGATAAGACAGCTTGGCCAGGAACATACGGTTATCTTAAGTTCCCATATTTTGTCGGAAGTACAGGCAATCTGTGAAAAAGTTCTGATAATTGCCAAGGGGAGACTGGTGGCATTTGATGCGCCGGAAAATCTGGAAAAACTGTTTATGGCATCTCATGGAGTCTCTTTCACTACAGAGGCAGAAACAGATGAAATTGATGAAATCCTGGAGGGGATGGGTGCAATTTCAGACTGGCAGATGAAAGTATTAGAAGATGGAAGTACCCATGTGGAGGTGCAGATCGAGTTTGGAGAAATGTCGGATATCTGCCGTAATCTATTTTTTGCGTTTGCCGACAAAAATAAAGCACTCCTGGAGTTGACATCCAGGAAAGCCAATCTGGAGGATGTATTTATTGAGCTAACGGAAAGTGATATATCAGAGACAGGCATGGGAAGAGAGCAAATCGGAGGGCGGAGCAGAGAGTAAGTTTAGAAGAAAGTGAGGTGGAAGACAATGATTGCAGTATTAAAACATGAATTATCAGGCTATTTTCATTCCCTGACAGCCTATATTTTTGGGGCCTTTTTATTGGCTTTTGTAGGGATTGGGGCCATGATTTACAATATACAGCAGGCAGTGGCGAACTTTGAGTATGTTTTGAGTTTTGTCAGTCTGATCTTTGTAGTGCTGATTCCAGTCCTGACCATGCGTGTCATCGCAGAAGAAAGAAAGCAGAAGACCGATCAGCTCCTGTATTCCCTGCCGATCACAGCGACCCAGGTAGTGCTGGGAAAATATTTGGCATTGTTAGTGGTCTATTTTATTCCCTTATGTATTATTTCTATATATCCATGGATCTTTGCTCAGTACGGAGAAGTATATCTGACTACCTCCTATGGTTCCATCGCGGCATTTTTTATTATGGGTGCCGCCTTGATCTCCATCGGGATGTTTATCTCGTCCTTGACAGAGAATTTGGGCTTTGCGGCGGGGATTGCAATCCCTGTGATCCTTTTAAACTATTACAGTGTCAGTCTGGCAGAGCATGTTTCCTCTACAGCCTTTGGATCGGCTGTTGTTTTGTGCATTCTCTGCTGTCTTTTTGGGGCAGTGATCCGTCTTCTGACAAAGAATGAAGGTTTGGCATATGCAGTATCTTTTGTTCTGATCGTTATAGTAGGAGCTGCATATTTTATAAAATCTGAGATGTTTGAAGATCTGATTCCGGAGCTTATGAAAAAACTATCCCTGTTTGAACGGTTTTATACCTTTGTATCAGGCGTTTTTGATCTGACATCCATTGTTTATTATTTGACCGTGATTGCGTTTTTTCTGTTTTTGACCGTGCAGTCTCTGGAAAAAAGGAGGTATAACTGATGAAAGAAAAGATACTCCGAAACCGCATTGCCCTGCAGGGAGGTTCTTACTCATTGGTTGTTACGGTGATCGTACTTGCGATCCTGATCGCGATCAACACTCTGGCATCTGTGTTACCCAAATCACTCACACAACTGGATATCAGTTCCACGAAGTTGTATTCCATCACAAGCAATACAAAGGCAGTAGTAAATGCCCTAGAAAAGGATGTTACCATTTACTGGATTGTGCAGTCGGATGAAGAGGATGATGTGATAGAGAATCTATTAGATAAGTACGAAAGTCTGTCGGAACATATTGAAGTAGTGAAAAAGAACCCAGATATTTATCCCACATTTGCAGAGCAGTATACCAAAGAAACCGTACAGAATAACAGCCTAGTAGTAGAATGCGAGGAGCGGAGCCGGTTTATTGGCTATGATGATATCTATCTTTATGATGCAAATATGAGTTCCTATTCTTATAACGTCTCTTTTGACGGAGAGGGTGCTATTACCTCGGCGATTGATTATGTGGTAAATGAGGATCAGCCTAAGATCTATGTGCTGGAAGGGCATGGAGAGGCGGAGCTTTCAGCGACTTTTCGTGAACAGTTAGAAAAAGAAAATATGGAATTAAATGCGTTGTCCCTTCTCACTGCTGATGCTGTTCCAGAAGATGCTGACGGCATCCTGATCTATGGGCCATCCAGTGACATCTCCACCGAAGAAAAAGAACTGCTGGCAGAGTATGTATCCAATGGCGGAAAGCTGATGGTACTAGCAGGACCCACAGAGGATGGGGCTCTAACAAATCTTTACAGTATATTGGGGGACTATGGTGTGGAAGCTGCGGACGGGATCGTTGTTGATACAGACCGTGGACACTATGCATTCCAGGCTCCTTATGTACTACTTCCAGATCTGGTCAGTAGTGAAATTACAGATCCCTTAATTGAAGAAAACTATTATGCGATTATGCCCATCGCCCAGGGTTTGACCGTTCAAGATGTAGAATCGGGAAGAGTGACAGAGCTGCTTAGGACCTCAGAAATGTCTTTTAGCAAGACAGACGGGTATGCTTTGTCCTCCTATGAAAAAGAAGAAGGAGATACAGACGGTCCCTTTACACTGGCTGTTTCCATCGCAGCGGAAAATGACGGACAGATCGTCTGGTTCACTTCATCCGGATTTTTGAATGAAATGTATAATGCATATTCCTCCGGTGCAAACCTGGATCTGGCCATGAATGCAATGTCCTCAATCATAGGAGAAAATGAAGCCCTGGCCATTCGCAGCAAATCACTGAATTATAATTATCTTACCATCAGTGATTCAACTGCTTCTTTCTTAAAAATGATCATGATCGCAGTATTCCCGCTTCTATATCTGGGAATTGGAATCTTTGTGACCATAGGAAGGCGGAACGCTTGTGAAACATGAGTTTTACAATAGGAATGTGTTCTGCTGATCTGGCAGGTGACGGGGCGCAACGCGTGCTGATTCATTATATTTAGGAGGAAATGGAATGAAGCGAAATAAAAAGATAGGCATCCTTTGTGGAATACTTATTTGTGTCAGCCTCGCCGCTTTTGGTGTGAGCAGATATGAAAAACAAAAGGAAATCATTAAAAACAGCGATGAGATTATCATGGAAGTAAAGAGCGAAAAGGTAAACGTGCTTTCCTGGGAGTATGATACAGGTTCTTTTGCTTTCCATAGAGATGAAAACGGGAATTGGCTCTATGATGAGGATGAAGAATTTCCAGTGGATGAAGAAAAGATCAAAGGGCTGTTGGAATTGTTTGAGGAATTCGGTGTCTCTTTTATCATAGAGGGGGTGAAGGATTTCGGGCAGTATGGATTGGATACGCCTGTCTGTACCATCCGTATGGAGACAGAAACAGATACTTACGAGATCCTGCTGGGAAATTACAGCGCTATGGACTCACAGCGGTATGTATCAGTGGGAGATGGTAACGCATATCTGGTAAAAATAGATCCACTGGAACGGTTTGAAATAGAACTCTCTGATGTGATCCATCATGATAAAATACCGGAACTTAAGGATGTGACTCAGGTACAGTTTTCCGGTATGGAATCAGAGCAGATCGTTTATGAGGAGGACAGTACGAACACTTATTATTCGGAAGATGTCTATTTTTTGAAGAAAGGAGAGACCCTTCTGCCTCTTGATACATCTAAGGTGCAGGGGTATCTGGATGCCATAAGAAACTTAAACCTAAAAGACTACGTAAATTATAAGGCATCGGAAGAGGATCTGGCAGCATATGGCCTAGATACGCCAGAACTGTCGGTCATGATCCATCATACGAGAACAGAAGAAGATACAGAAGAAGAAGTGAAAGAAACATTTGTCCTCCATATAGGACGTGACCCAGTAGAGCAGGAAGCAGAAGACACGAAATCGGAAATTACAGAAGATATGGAAGAAAGTGACGAGGATACTGAGGAGGAGGAAGTGACTGCATATGTAAGAATAGGAGAGTCAAAGATCATCTATCAGCTTACCACAGAGCAATATAAGAAATTGAAAGAGATGACGTATGATTCCCTGCGCCACCAGGAACTGTTCTGGGGTGATTTTTCAGATATGTATCAACTGGATATTTTGCTGGAAGATAATAGTTATACGATAACCTCTAAACTGGAAGATGAAAAAAGAACCTATTATTATCAGGATGAAGAGCTGGAACTGGAAAATATCCGGAATACTATAAGAGGGCTGAGGGCCGAACGCTTTACTGACCAGATACCAGACCAGAAAGAGGAGATCAGCCTGACGATCTACCTGGATAATGAGAATTATCCAGAAATCCATATAAAATTATATCGTTATGACGGGAATGACTGTATTGCAGCCGTTGAGGGAAAAACGGTAGCGTTTGTGGAGAGAAACCGTGTGGTTGATCTGATGGAGGCGGTTAATAGCATTGTTTTGAAATAAACCAGCAGCAGGGGGAAACATCATGGATTCCCCCTATTGCTCTAAGTGTTTTTGCCGGCGTTTTTAACTCTGAAAGTATTAGGTCGATCTAAAAGGACAATTTTTAATATGAATAATAAAAATATATCTCAAGTAGTAAATGATATTAGAAAGACGCGTTATAACAATTTAAAGCAACAGCAATGTGCAGTTAATATGCAAATAAGAGTGGCAATGCAAACTTATGATATGGATATAAAGGTAAGGCTGGAAAAAGAACTGGAAGAAATCAATGAGCAGATAAAATGTCTTGGTGGATAATATGGAATGGAAGAGTATGTTATAATGGAGTATTAAAATAGTATACAGTTCATAGTGGGAAATATTTGGAAATTTCCGGAGGAAAATAAATGCTCAATAAGAAGTATAGATTAAGCTATCTACCGCTTTTTAATAAAGATCTTGATGAAAAGGTAATATATATTGTTGAAAAGCTGAACCCACAAGGCGGCCAATGATCTATTGGATAAAATAGAAAAGGCCAAAGCATCCGCCTGTACGAATGCCCCAGTCTGTCATTAAATTTTGGATAAATTGCTGATAGATCCGGCAACGTGGATAGTTCACAATCTGTTTAATCCCTAATGATATTTTGACAAAAGTTGATTGTGTTACATGAAATTGGATAATATGAAATAAAATGACACAATAGTCTAGGTTCTATGAGGATACTTTCACAGTAATATAGAATTGTAGATATCCTCTTTTGGTGGTATAATATCCAAGGAAGCCTGACACTTTGGATAGAATCAGAAACTATAGAATAGGGATCATTGTTATATGGAAACATTTGTTGTATTTGATTTGGAATGGAATCAAAGCCCGAATGGAAAAGAGGGGACGATTGAGCACTTTCCTTTTGAAATTATAGAAATAGGGGCAGTAAAGCTGAATCAGGAATTTCATATTATTTCAGAATTTCATGAGCTGGTTAAACCAAAAGTATATACATCATTTCATTTTAAAATTTCTGAAGTTGTCCATATGGATATGGAAGAGCTGATGGACAAGGGAAGAGATTTTCCAACTGTGATGAGAGAATTTGAAGACTGGTGCGGTAACGGAGCAGTCTTCTGCACATGGGGAAGTATGGATTTAATGGAGCTCCAAAGGAATATTGCCTATTATGGCATGAAGAATCCGTTCTCTATGCCACTACTATATTATGATATACAAAAGCTTTACAGCTTGAACTATAAAGGAGGGAAGGAAAAGCCATCCCTGGATACAGCAGTAGAAGAATGCTGCCTGCCTATGGAAAATGCGTTTCACAGGGCCCTAGATGATGCTAGATATACAGCAGCCGTTATGAAATGTCTGGAATGGCATCGGGTAAAACCCTATATTTCTATTGACTATTACCAGATCCCTAGAAAAAAGGAAGAAGAAATATATTTGAAATTTCCTGACTATGGAAAATATATCTCTAAATGTTATGAGACAAAAGAAGAAGCCCTGGAAAACAAAACAGTTAAGGATATGATCTGCTGCCGATGCCAGCGGATGCTGAAGAAAAAAATCCGTTGGTTTCCTGTAAGCCAGAAATTCTATTTGTGCCTGTCTCTATGCCCAGAGCATGGATGGGTAAGAGGAAAGATAAAGGTAAAAAAATCAGAAGAAGGTCATATCTACATTGTAAAAATTATGAAGCTTACAGGAGAGTCCGGAGCAGAAGAAATTGCCGTAAAAAGAGATGAGGCAAGAAAGCGCCGGAGAGAAAGAAATAAACTCTCAAAGATTTCTGCAGGCAAGAAGCAGGAATAACAGTCTATTCTTCACGCATTCGATAGCCTACGCCGATTTCCGTATTGATATATTTAGGATCAGCTGGATTTTCCCCCATTTTCCGCCGGATATGGGCCATATTCACACGAAGAATCTGATTATTACTGTCAGCATAGGGTCCCCATATATGATTAATGATATAATCATATGTGAGGACTTTTCCTGCGTTTAAGGCAAGAAGGGAAACAATTTTGTATTCGATCTGTGTCAGATGGATTTCTTCTCCAGCAATGGAAACCAATCTTTTTTCAAAATCAATCATTAGATCTCCAGAATGATAGATAGCTTCTGTCTTTCTAGATGCTGGAGCCTGGCTATGACGCAGGGCAGTCCGAATTCTAGCAAGAAGCTCAGAAGTGCCGAAAGGCTTTGTGATATAGTCGTCGGCACCGGAATCTAGAGCCTCTACTTTCTCCCCTTCCTGGATTCTGGCAGAAATAATAATGACAGGAGTTATAGAGAATTGGCGCACCTGCTTTAAAAGATCCATACCATCGATATCTGGAAGACCTAAATCCAGAAGGATTACATCAGGGCAGAAAGAAGTAATATAAGAAAGTCCCTCTTTCCCTGTACTGGCTGTCATCACCTTATAACCGTGGTTTTCCAGAGTGGTTTCAATAAAGCTACAGATATTTTTTTCATCTTCAATAACAATTACATTAAGTTTATGATTCATATACTTCATCTCCTAAAGGTAATGTAAATACAAAACGGGCGCCGCCTTTATGATTTTCGGCCCATATTTTTCCTCCATGGGCGAGAATGATCGTTTTACAGATGGAAAGTCCGATACCCATGCCCTTTTTCGAATCGCCAGAAGCACTGGGAGCAGAGGTATATCCATCAAAAATTGTTTTAAGGAGTTCCTTTTTGATGCCGATTCCATAGTCAGTTACAGAAAATACAGCTTCCTCGTTTTCAATCACCACATCCAGGTCAAGTGGAAGGCTGGAGTTGGAATGATAAATGCCGTTTTCCAGGAGGTTAATTAATACCTGTTCGATTAAAGTAACATCCATAGGAATCATAATAAATTCATCTGGTATATGGATTTGAATTTTTGCATGTGCTATACGTTTTTTTAAACGATTTACAACCTCGGAAATCACTTCCTCCAAAGGCTCCAGAACCTTTGTCACATGCGCTCCATTTTCACGGATTCTGGTAACTGATAGAAGATTTTCTACCATATTTAAAAGCCAGTTGGAATCATCATAGATATTTTTAACCAGGTTTCGTTTTTCGTCAGCATCTAGAGACGTTTCATTTTCCAGATAGGTGGAGCTGGTACCAATAATACTGGTGAGAGGAGTGCGCAGATCATGGGAAATCGCCCGGAGAAGATTAGCGCGCATCTTTTCCTTTTCTGCCTCCATCAACATTTTTTCCTGTTTGGAGAGAATGCTGGTCTTTTCTTTTAAATGGGTGGTTGTTGTACTAGTAAGGCTTGCAATAAGCATCATAGCAGCAAAAGTAATCGGATATCCAGAAATAGAAAAGTTAAGAGCCAAATAAGGATAGGTAAAAGCAAAATTTACACAGATGACAGATATAAAGGAGGATATAATTCCTGGGACATATCCATCTGTATAGTGAGCAATTAAAACGACTGCCAGGATATAAAAGCTGGTAGTGTTAAAGGTACGGTCTGTTCCCATAGAGAAAAAGGCGGATATCGTTGTAGCTATAGTAAGAATAGAAGCCGTAACCATAATGTTACGAGCTAAGGCTTTCCTTGACATACGTTTCTTTTTCTCCTTAGAAAACATAAAAAGAGTCCTTTCTATGATTATATATAATTTATGAATCAGTCATCATGTTTCGTTTCCTCAAGAAAAGTCCGTTTGGAGTGCATAAGCTGTTTAAATTCTTCAGAGGATATTCCCATTTCCTTTAAACGGCGCATTCGTTTGGCGCGGCGGATTTTTTGCTCACGTATCCGCTGCATATGACGAATCCTGAGAGTAAAGAGGATGATTATTGCAATAGCTGAGAGAAAGACCGCAGCAAGGATAAACCAGACAAATCCAGGAATTGGAAAGGCTCCTTTTTTAGAAGGCAGATTTTCCAAAGAGCTGTCCTGGGAAGAGCCGCCTTCCAAAGAACTGTTTTCTGGGGAAATCTCTTCCGAAGAGTCGCCTTTAGAGGAATCTCTTTGAGAAGAAGGATTCTCAGAAAGATTCTGTCCTGACTTATCATTCTCTAGGCTGGTATCTATTGCCAGGCTGTTTTCAGGAGAAGAGTCAGAACCATTGGAACCAGAAGCAGCAGAGGCCTTTTCCTGGGTCTCTAACAGAGCAGCCTCTGCCATAGGGAGGGCTGGAAGAGAAGGAGTCTGTATTATCTCATTTAAAAGATAAGCAGAACCAATGGGGCGGTCATTATAGGTATAATTGAGCTTTGCGATTGCATTTTTTGGAGCATTATGATCCAGTTCATATTCTAGTGCAACCTGAGAATCAAAGAAATCTGCTTCCTTTGGCAGGGTAATAGAGCTTCCTCTTTCAAGTACAATTCTGGAAAGGTCGCCTGCAGGAAGGCCTGCAATCAACATGTCATTTTCTACAGAAGAATAAGTGGTATCATTGTCAGAAACATTAAGGTTGTGAAATCGGTTGAAACCAAAATCTAAAAGTTTCTTGGTGTCCTGATAATGAGTACGGTGGCCATTGAGGATAACAGCTATTAAGGTCATACCATCTCTTTCCGCAAAAGTAACCAATGTATTGCCTGCCAGGGTGGTATAGCCTGTTTTCCCCCCAAGGATGCCAGGATAATAATTAGGATTATTTTTCTTTAACATGGCATGATGTGCATAAAGGGTATGGCCCTCAGGGTCCCGTTTCGTAGGTCTGAGTTCATAATATAAGGCACTGTTTATTTTCAAAAAGGTTTCGTTTTTTAATGCAGCCTGACATATAAGAGCCATATCATAGGCAGAAGTATAATGATTCTTATCATTTAATCCACTGGGATTGGCAAAATGGCTATCCAGACATCCAAGCCCAGCAGCCCATTCATTCATCAGTTCGGCAAAGGCTTCTCGGCTTCCGGAAATATGTTCAGCCAGCGCATTAGCAGCCTCATTCGCAGAATTTAATAAAAGTGCATAGAGGCAATCTTCTACAGTAAGGACATCCCCTTCTTCAATATTGGCATTACTGCTTCCTGATTCCACATTATAAACAGCATCATGGGAAAAGGTTACTTCCTCGTTCAACTTACAGCGTTCCAGCACAATAAGAGCAGTAAGGACTTTTGTAATACTGGCCGGGTAATATTGGTGATGAATATTTTTACCATATAAGACAGTAGCAGTATCTGCATCAATTACAATGCCTCCATCTGCCTCAATCGATACATTAGAAGGCCAGTCAGGAGCAGCAATCGCCTCAATCAAAGAGAAATTTATACTAATAGTAAAGCAGAGAATCCATGTAAGCAATCGTTTCATAGATCAGTCCCCCTTTCTATTTTGCCACCGGATAATATAAAAGCAGAACAGAAACAGAGCCAGAACAGAGCCAGCGAATATGGAAATAATATAAAATGCTGTATCCATAAAAAAGGGCTCTGGAACAATATTAATGAGCAAATCTGTAGATGGATCAAGGATCCATAGATCATTGTCAAAGAAAATATGGTGGAAAATAATAAAATATTTAGTAAAGTCTGTGGATATAAGAAGGCTAAATGCAGCAGCGAGGAAAAAGAAGAGGCCTGTCCCAAGACATATCATCTTAGGCAGAACACGTTTTACATCAGCCTTTAGCAGGAAAAGAAGAAGGATAGATAGAATAATACCCACAACGGAAAAGCGGCGCAGAAGAATAGCACCTAGAAACAATCTTCTGACATCCTCCATGTGGGCTATTTCACGCGCATTAAAGAATTCCCTTTCTACGCCATTTACAATAGCAGGGACATGAAGATCGTCACGTTTTCCACGAAGGTATGCCATCATCTCCTGAGTTACCTCCAGAAGATGATCCATTTCCATATTTACATGATCTGTGACATGATATTTGGAATATTCTTTTTCATAATAGCCAGGAATCCAATAAGCAACAGCTTCTACTGATGTAATAAGAAATGTAAAAATCAGACAGAAGGCACAAAAGATACCAAGAATATTATGGATATATTTCATGTTAGAGTTCATCTCCTTTAATTGGTCGCCTGGTGGCTTTTGGAAGATTCCAACGGTATTTTGCTGCAAGAAGTCGGATAATGACAACAATCAGGGAACAGATGACCATAGCCAGCTCTGAAGGGATCTTGTTCATAATTAGGATATAGCATACAGCCCCTGTGATGGAGGCACATGCATAGACATGCTTTTTCAGGATAAAGGGTGTCTGATTTGCCATAATATCCCGAAGAATTCCGCCTCCTACCCCTGTCACTACACCGAGGAATGCACTAAGAAAAGAATAGTCACCATAACCAGCATTTACAGCAGCCTCGATACCTACTGCTGTAAAGGTTCCTAAGCCTACAGCATCAAAAAAATTCATGACCTTTTCATAATTTTCCCGGACGCCATTATTTCTATGAGGACAAAATTTTGAATTCCTGTTTGTTCCATTTAAAAAGAAGGGATAAAATCGTACCACCATAAACAGGATAAGTACAGTGATTAATGCCATCCATACATAAACAGGATTTAAAAATAAAGCTGGCGGAATGTTACCAATTATAATATCCCGTATCATACCGCCTCCAACGGCAGCAGTAACACCAAGAACAATAATGCCTAGTAAATCCAAATCCTGCTCGATTGCTGCCATAGCTCCTGAAGAAGCAAATGCAATCGTACCAACTGTTTCCAAAACAAACAGGATAGACCAATGAAATTCCATTAAAAAAGCCTCCCTGCATCTTGCAGATCCTGAAAAGTTAATTGTTCAGACGACTTTCATAGTATATCATAGTAAAAATATTTTTACAAATAATATCAGCCTAAAAAGGCCCTGTTTTTGAAAAAAGAAAGCCCTTAGAGCCGGTGCTCTAGGGCTTTCGTCCGGAATATGGAAATGTACTGTTTTCTTAGGCATGTAATGCATCTCTTTTCGAAAAAGTTAACACTATAGATTTTTTTTAATAACCTTGAGTCTGGTAAACTCTTCCCTCTCTTTTTCTTCCAGAGCATTAGTAATATCCCGTGTTAAGGATTCATAAAAAGGAATGGTGATATTCTTTAATGCATTTGCCCGTTTCTGGGTTTTTTTAATATTGGCAGCAAGGCGGTAAGCAGAGTTTTCCACCATAGACAAACGGATTGTCAGCTCCTTTACCCTTTCAAAATGAAAACGTGCCTCATCCAGGGATTCCCTGGTGCTGTAATAAGCATAGGAAAGATCCATGGGAGCTTTGTTATAACGGACAAGGGGAATTTCTGTACCCATAATGCTGCGTGCCTTAATTCCGATGCCATTATCAATAGAAACAGCAGAGGCAATTTCCCTTACATAATTGATGCCAAGCTCAATATTCGCCTTTTGAAGAGAGGTATAGGCAGAAGTAAAGGTATCATCAATTTCAGACTGGATACTTTTAGCTTCATCAATTAAATCCATCAGCTCCCGGAGAAGGATATTCCGCTTTTTGTCCATAAGCCCATATCCTTGGCGGGCAAGTGCCAGGGAGTTCTTTGCCAGGATTAAATTGCCCTTGGTAGGGAATGAATTAGGATTCATCGATAGGATCCTCCTTTATAGAGCTGCCTGAGCTTCATCCAGGATATAGTACTTATCGAGAAGCTTGGTATCAACACGATCAAGCTCTTCTCTAGGAAGCATTTTCAGAAGATTCCAGCCAATATCAAGAGTCTCCAAGATTGTTCTGTTTTCATGCATTTCCTGGCCTACAAAGCGATGTTCAAATTCCTGTCCGAATTTTAAATATATCTTATCAATAGGAGATAGCTCATCCTCACCGATAACAGAGGCTAGAGCCCTAGCATCCCCGACCTTTGCATAGCAGGAAAATAACTGATTTGCAACGGCCTGGTGATCTTCTCTTGTGTAGCCTTCTCCGATACCATCCTTCATCAGACGGGAAAGGGATGGAAGGACATTAATAGGCGGATAGATAGACTGGCCATTTAACAGACGATCTAATACAATCTGCCCTTCCGTAATATATCCGGTCAAGTCAGGAATTGGATGGGTAATGTCATCATTAGGCATAGTAAGAATGGGGATCTGAGTGACAGACCCTTTTCCTCCCCTTACAATACCTGCTCGCTCATATATGGTTGCCAGCTCGCTGTAAAGATAACCAGGAAAGCCCTTTCTGGAAGGAATTTCTCCCTTTGAGGAGGATACCTCGCGCATAGCTTCGGCAAAGGAGGTCATATCTGTAAGAATTACCAGAATATGCATTCCTCTTTCAAATGCCAGGTATTCAGCAAGAGTTAAGGCAGCCTTAGGAGTAATCAGACGTTCTACAACAGGATCATTGGCAAGGTTGATGAACATAGATACATGGTCAGATACACCGCTTTCTTCAAAGGTTCTACGGAAGAAATCAGCTACATCATATTTTACTCCCATTGCAGCAAAAACAATGGCGAATTTTTCATCAGAATGATCTCCCAGAGAGGCCTGCTGGACAATCTGTGCAGCAAGCTGGTCATGAGGAAGTCCGTTGCCGGAAAAAATAGGAAGCTTTTGTCCGCGAATCAGGGTAGTAAGGCCGTCAATGGCTGAAATTCCTGTACGGATATAGTTACGGGGATATTCCCTTGTAACAGGATTAAGAGGTTTTCCGTTAATATCCAGCTTGACATCGCAGTCAACATCTCCTAGGCCGTCAATCGGCCTTCCTAAGCCATCAAAGGTACGGCCTAGCATGCTTTCTGATACGCCGAGTTCCATAGGATGTCCGGTAAGCATGGTATGGGTATTACGAAGGGCCATTCCTTCTGTTCCTTCATAGACCTGTATGACTGCCTTGTCTTCATAGATTTCAATAATACGTCCTAGGCGCTTTTCCTTTCCATTTACAGTCATCTCAACGATTTCATCATAAGCAGCATTCTGAACGCCTTCCAGTACGACCAGAGGCCCGTTAATCTGGCTTAAACCTAAATATTCAATTGCCACGGAAAACACCTCCCTTACGCATTCCGCTCCATGACATTGTCATAGAACGCATCGACCATTTTCTTATACTCGTCAAACATCTCCAGTTTATTATTGGGGATATCATATTTTATGGAAATTATTTTATCAAAAATCTTATCTTCTCTCAGTACGGACATAGGCATTCCCATAGAAATAAGAGATTTTGACCTTTGATACAGATAAAGGATAATTTCCATCATTTTAAATTGCTTGGACAGAGGGACACAGGTGTCATCTGGATGGAAAGCATTCTGCTGGAGAAATCCTACACGAATAACTCTGGCAATTTCCAAAGTCAATTTCTGATCATCAGGAAGCACATCACTTCCGATTAGTTTGACAATTTCCATAAGATTACTTTCCTGAGTCAGGATATATACAATACGGTTCCTGAATTCAATAAAATTTTTATCTACATGGTCCGTATACCAGGGAGCCAAATCAATCAAGTATTCAGAGTAGCTGGTAAGCCATTGAATCGCAGGAAAATGTCTGGCATAAGCCAAATTCTTATCAAGGCCCCAGAAGCAGCGGACAAAACGTTTGGTATTCTGGGTGACAGGCTCTGAGAAATCGCCGCCCTGTGGGGAAACCGCTCCGATAATGGAAACAGAGCCTTCTGTTCCGTTCAAATTCTGCATCATGCCGGCTCTTTCATAGAAGCCGGAAAGCCGGGAAGCCAGGTAGGCAGGAAAGCCTTCCTCAGCAGGCATTTCTTCCAAGCGCCCGGAAAGCTCACGAAGAGCTTCTGCCCATCGTGAGGTGGAATCAGCCATAATAGCAACATGATATCCCATATCCCGATAGTATTCTGCCAATGTCAGGCCGGAATAAAGGCTGGCCTCACGAGCAGCTACAGGCATGTTTGATGTATTGGCGATTAGAACTGTGCGGTCCATCAGAGGATTGCCTGATTTGGGATCAATCAGCTCACTGAATTCTTCAAGAACCTGTGTCATTTCATTGCCACGTTCACCGCAACCGATATAGATGATAATATCAGCATCTGACCATTTTGCAATCTGATGCTGGGTCATGGTTTTTCCTGTACCAAATCCTCCGGGAATAGCGGCGGTTCCCCCTTTTGCAAGAGGAAACAGGGTGTCTAATATCCTCTGTCCTGTAATAAGGGGTCTGGCAGGTGGAAAGCGTTTAAAAACAGGACGTGCTGTCCGAATCGGCCATTTCTGTGTCATGGTAAGGGATAGCTCGGTTCCATCTGCCATCTGTAGGGTAATCAAAGGGTCATTAATGGTATATTTTCCGTCAGAAACCCTATCAATGACCGTACCTTCCACATCAGGAGGAACCATAACCTTGTGGGTAATAGCCGGCGTTTCGGGAACCTCAGCTATGATAGAACCAGGAAAAAGGCGCTCTCCTTTCTCAACAATTATATGAGTATCCCAGAGCTTTTCCGTATCCAGAGAATCCACCTGTAATCCCCTGGATATGTAAAAACCGCTTTCCTGGGCAATTGCATGGAGAGGTCTTTCAATGCCGTCAAAAATATTCCTGAGAATGCCAGGGGCAAGGGTTAAAGATACAGGAGAGCCGGAGCCAGTTACAGTTTCTCCTGGGCGGATACCGGTTGTCTCTTCGTAAACCTGAATTGTAGTGGAGTCAGAGGATAGACTGATAACTTCACCGATTAGATTCTCCTTTCCCACATAGACCATCTCATGCATCTGAAAACCAGAATCACCTTTTACATAGACAACAGGTCCATTGATGCCATAGATAGTGCCAATTTTGGAAGAGGTTTTATTCTCCATGGTCTTTTCCTCCTTTTTCGTCCTTTATGGCATTATAGTCCAGATGGAACGTAAAATTCTGCCTTGCTTCCTCTAGTTTTCTTGAAAAAGAATTATCAATCAGGATATTTTTAGAGGGGATAATAACCTGTGTTCCACCAAGGAAAGAATGATCACTTACCCGGATTGCCACTTTATGGTTGTGAGAAAGAAGAGAGATCATATCTTCATCAGCAGGATCCATATAAATGACCATTTCCGAATCTCCAGCAAATTCTCTCGCAGCTTCAATCTGTCGGTCAAGAAGCAGATGGTAAGCTGGTGAATCCATAAATTTAGCCAGTTCATCCTTAAGTTCTACAAAGAGCATATCTTCCAGCTCATTCTGTTTTTCTGATAATGTCCGCTTGATATCCAGCTGTTTCATAGAAAGCTGTTTGTTTACTTCACGCCGGATGGTTTCCCGTTGAATACGAATCTGTTCTTTTGCCCGGCTTTCGGCTTCAGCCTTGTGTTCTTCAAAGTTCTGCTTTAAGGCTGCCTCATAATCATCCAACATTTTGCTGCTTCTGGTCCGTACATCCCTCATACAAAAATCTAGGAAATGCTGCAGCTTGTCTTCCGTTGTCAAATCAGGTCACCTGCCTTCCTAAAGTTTTAGTCCAATCGCTTCGTTGACATAGTCTGTAATAAAGTTTGGCTTGCGGCCGGTTCCATGCCGGTCAGGTATCTCTACAAAAAGCGGTGTCCGGTATGAAAGCTTTAGATCATTGATCAAATCCGGAAAATCACGACCAAATTTTTCTGTAAGGAGTACGATTCCGATTTCTTTATCGGCCAGAACTTTATCCAGCTCATCTTTTAATTCCTGTTTTTCATGGACAATGGCACCCTCTACACCAGCTAGCCTCATGCCGGTGTAGGTATCCACATTATCACTGATTAAATACATTTTCATAGATCAAAGCTTACCTAAAATCATGAAGGAAATGATTAGACCATACAGACATACACCTTCGGCAAGTCCTACGAAGATGAGGGATTTACCAAGAATAGAAGAATCTTCACTGATCGCTCCTAATGCAGCAGAAGCAGCAGCTGATACAGCGATACCGCCGCCAATACATGACATCCCAGTAGCCAGTGCCGCAGCCATATAGCCGAGACCTGCAGAAGAAGAGGCTGTTTCAGCAGCAGCTTCCGCCGCTGCAGCATTACCGTTAAACATAAAGACAGAAGATGCGATCAAAACTCCAAAAAAGAGAACAACATTAAGGGCTAAAGCCTTTTTATAACGGCCTTTTGATTTTTCTCCTGCGGCAAATGCGCCGAAAGGAACAGCAATACTTAAAAGAAGTGCAAGGGCTAAAGTGATCTTAACTAATAATGACATGATAGAAATCTCCTTTCAGTTCCATTTTAATGAAAAAATTATTTTATATACAGCAGCCAGCCTTCCCAGCATGGCGGTTATGAGGCCAGCTTTTCAGGAGGGAATCGCCCAATAGGAGCTGCTAAGTCCGTCCATAAGGGCGGAATTCCCGTCCAGTTCCCTGATAAAAGCGGCTGAACAGTTCGTAATACTCCAGACGCAGTACCTGTATACCTACGATTAAGCCTTCCATGCCACAGACAAACAGATTGCCAAGGATTACCACTACCCAGTTAATTCCGCTTCTAGATTCCGCTCCGGCCAGCATAAGTACAACCTCCATCATAGCAGCATGGCTGACAGCAAAAGCTCCCACACGGACAAAGGAAAGAGTGTTGGAAAAATAGCTTAAAAGGACTTCAAATAATTCAAAGACACCTTGTACAAAAAACATCCCTTTTCCTTCTGGGAGCACCTCTGCTTTTTTTTCTGCTAGAGCAGTAAGAGGTTCTTTAAAAAAGATAATAAGAAGGGGAAGTCCGAACATAACTGCAAGTACAAAAGAAGCTGGAAGTGCCATACCCTTCATAAACAGGACGATAACTGTTACAATAGAGCCATAAAAGACAAATCCTGCTGCTCCATTCGTATCAAACCATGCTTTTTCTGTATTTTTATTTTTCAGGCTGTTATATATGTTCAAGACCATAGTAACAAGGATAATCCCCATTCCCAAAGCAACTGCCACGATAAAGACTGTATTCAGCTTGCCGATAAAAGGAAGAGTTGTCATGGCCTGGGCTGGCCTGAGCCATAAAGGCTCTATAATATCTTCAAAGCCGAAGATACTGCCAAAAAGGAAGCCGAAGATTGTGGAGAAAAAGCCACAGCAGGAAATAATAGCAGCCAGGTTCAGCTTTTTTAAGCGATAAAGAAGAAAACCGCCGACCAACAGACACAGCCCCTGCCCTGCATCGCCAAACATAAAGCCAAATAAAAAGGAATAAGTAAGCCCTACCAGTATAGTAGGATCAAATTCACCATAAGATGGAAGGCCATACATCTGGATAAAAAGTTCAAAAGGCTTAAAAAGCTTTGGATTGCGCAGCCTGGTAGGCGGCTGGCTGATAACATTTTCATGTTCATCATCTACAACACAGAACACGTCGGAATCATTCTGTATCTCCTGTTGAAACCTTCTGGCTTCTTTTTCCTCCATCCATCCACATAGAATGTAAAAGGTGGTTTTATCATGAGGAATACAAGCAGCCATCCGGCGGACATCAAAGTTAGTGGAAAATACAGAAAGCCGCCTGGCAGCAGCCAGGAATTCTTCCTTATTGTCCTTTAAAAGCTGTTCCCTCTCCAGATCCAGATCCTTAATTTCCCTATCGGCCTGTTTGATTTTTTCCTCTAAGGCTTTGTTTACCTCCAGAGGAGTTCCCTCATATTCATCAGGAAGATAAAAACGTTCAAAATGCAGAGAAGCAAATATGGCATCCACTTTTAATGCTATGGTTTCAGGTACAAAATATACAAACCATACATAGTCATTATCCTCCTGGCATTTATGAACCACCACATCAATGGTATCATATACATATTGGCTTAACTTGTTAAAGTACTCCTTTGATACCCGTCCAAAACGGAATTGGATATACTGAAAATGGAGAATGGAGCGTAGATTATAATTAAGCTCTGTAAAAGGTGAAACTCGTTCCTTGGACTGCTCCAAGGCCGTTACCTGCTCCCTTAGCTCCTGCTTTTTTTCCTCCAGGCTGCTTAGCTGTTCGTCTAGGCGGGAGACAGCTTCTGCAGCATGCTCTGGAGTCATGGAAGAAATATCCGGCCTGGAGTCTGACTGATAGAATTCCCTTAATTCTTCAGCTTTTTTGCAGATGTCTCTGTAAGGATTAGCATCCGTAAAAGGCCTTAAGTTTTTTACCGTCTTCAGCTCTGACAAGGCGTTTTCCAAATGAATTTCATATTTGGAAAGATACTGATCCACAACCCGGTCAATATCCTCTTTAGGGCCGGTAATACTTAAGAACTTCATTGCTTCAATCAAAATAAACCCCCCTTTATTGATCTTTAATAGAATAAGAAATAATATTTTCAGTGCTTACGCCGTAACGTATACACTCTATGGTTGTAATAATCCGATGTATTTCAATGTTCTTAAAATAAAAGTAGGAATTAAGAACAGCAGAGGAATAGGGACGCCTCCGGCTAGCACTGGAATAAATATGGTTAAGGATGTCCTTATACATAATCTCAGGATTGGGCTGATGTGCCAGATCAGCATTGCTTAAAGTTCCGTAATAGGTAGAACTCAAAAGATTAAAAAAATCCTCCACATTTTCAGCTTCTGCCAGTCTAATGATATCATCCCGCTTTAGCCGGTAATGAATGGGAATTAAAAGCGGATAGATAGAAACCGCATCAAGCTGATAATATTTTTTTGAGCGGTAAATCCACTGGATATTTAAAAGATCCATTTTACTTCCATAACACTGGGTTATGATATCCTGTTCATTACGGGTGAAAAATTTGTTTCTGTATTTCCAGACAAAGTGAAAATGGAAAATATCCAGCTGCATTTTATAGTCAAAAGGAGTAATCCCTTCCTTGGCCTCCAGCTTTTTAAAAAGATCATAATAAGCAGAGCCAGAGAGCGTCTCCGTAAGCTCCTGAATCGTACCAGCTGCCGCCATCCGTTCCGGATCGAGCTTAGAATGAGAACGGAAGAATCTTTGCTGCTCAGATAAATCCAGAGGAGAAGCGACCTCTCCAGTATCTCCAAACACATGGCGCAGACAGCGTTTCAACAAGCGGATTTCGAAAACAGTAAAATAAAGGTTTAGGAATTTCCGCTGTGAGGGAGTTGCAAAGCGATAAAGCTTTTCAAAATCGTGCTGGACAGAACGAGTCAGAAGCCTTTCCATATCCCCTCTATGTAATTCCGTATCAGCATGGGAAAAAAGCTCTGAATAGGCCGGAAGGCATTTTAAAAATTCCTGGGCCTGCGCAACACTGGATAAAGAAGCCATCTCCTGAAAGCCTTCTTCTGTAATGAACCGGCTTTCCATAGCCCGTACCTTGGCAGTAATGCCGCTGTAGGTCAGCAGGTTTCCCATGTCATCACTCCTTTACCATAGCGTCAAACAGGTCTTTTACATATTGAGAGTGATTATTATCATAAAGCTCCTGAAGCTGAGCTATGATTTTTTCAGCGCGGGACTTCTGTTCGAACAGCTGTGTTTTCATTTCTCGTTCAATACCAGAACGAAGCCTATCTAGCTCCGCAGAGGTTCTTTGTTCAAGATCAGCATCAAAAGCTGCGATTCTGGCCTCCATCTCTTTGGCAAGAATTTGTTTCTGCTTTCCAGCGGAATCCATGATAGAAGAAGCAGAAGCTTCAATCTCTGAAATTTTACTGATAATATTATCCATATGTGCTCTCTCCTTGTGCAACGGGATCCTAATATTTAATTATTTAAAGATGCTTCAATCATACTCTCTTTAGGTTGAAAAATCTAGGGGAAAAAGGGATAAAAAATAAAGGGAAAAAGGTTTTTTTTGTATAAACCGCTAAAAGCTTTTGGCATAAAAAAGAAAGGCCTGCTCAAGTCAGCAAAAACCTCTCTTTTCATTTTTATTCTTTTTTTTAATTCTTTTCATTTTTCACGCCATGAAAACTGTAGGTACCGCCGCGATTTGCTCTGCAAATTGCGCCGTAGCGAATAATTTCGCGCAAAGGCGCGAAACTATTCTTTATTCTGCAGTTAAGTATTCTTTGGCGATATAGGCTTCTTGGCCATTGTAATTGATAATGGCCCATTGTTCGTCGTGGTCTCCAATATACTCTACGACGGAATCCTTGGCAATAAGGCCGATTCTCGGATTATTGGTAGAAGGATCGCTTCTTACGTTTAAATCAGTAGTGGCTTTGTACACAGGAGCTGCTGTAGAAGGTGGTTCAGTAGCTGACGGCATGGTAACCGGGGTTGTCACCTGTTCGATGGAAGTTCCCGGATCAGAAGTTATATTATCTTCTTCCTTTTCCTTGGGGGCAAAGAAACGTATGATCACAACAAGAAGGATAATAAAAAGAACAGGTATCAGGATACGTATCATATCCTGCGGTCCAATCCCTTTTTTTCTCCTGCGCCGACGTGTCCGGCTTCTGCTAGAGTTCCTGTTAGGATTGCTGTTGCTTTCAGAAGGAGGTCTTCTTCGTTTAGCAGCATAGTTATCAGCAAAAATGTATATCTCTTGAGAGAGGAGCTGAAAAGCCTGATTCGCATCATAGGAATTATCATTGCCGTCATGAACTGCTTTGTTCCCAATTGTACGGATTTTATGATAGTGCTCACAGGTTGATTTTGTAATCCACCTGCTTTTATAAAGCGCATCGATGGTAGTCATAAGGTCTCCGTCTACTATGCAGGCCTTTTCTCCAAGGCTTCTTACCATGTATTCTAATGTCTGGCGTGCCTTTACCATGGCCATATTATACTGCTTCTGGCCCATAAGACGCTCAGTATCTCTTACCCCCCTCTGGATTTTATCCCAGCTGGAGGTTCTTCCAGTATTTCCCATACCGTTTCCTCCTGCGTGCAGTGTTAAATTACTGCAAAATTATCTATTTTTCATTATAGCAGAAAATTCGGAAATCTGCACGTTAAATTTACATATTGTAAGATAATTGTAAAAGGGTTTGAGACAGGCTTGCAAAGAAAAGACAGCAATGATAAAATAGAGCAACAAAAGCACAGAAAGGTAGAAACAGGCATGAGATTACGCCATATTCCAGGAGCAGAGAAGCAGATTGCAGAAAGTCCCTATGTGATTCAAGAGCCAGAGGCAAAAAAGGGAAAATGGCATGAGGTATTTGGCAATCATAATCCTATTGAAATAGAGGTAGGAATGGGAAAAGGGAAATTTATTATGGAGCTGGCCAATTCCCATCCGGATATTAATTACATAGGAATTGAGCGCTATTCTAGCGTTCTTTTACGAGGACTTCAGAAGAGAAAGGAAATGGAGCTCTCTAATATTTATTTTATGTGTATTGACGCAAAGGAAATGGAAAATATCTTTGCACCAGGAGAAATAAGCAGGATTTATCTGAATTTTTCTGATCCCTGGCCAAAGGACAGGCACGCAAAAAGAAGGCTGACGGCTCCAGGATTTTTAGAGGTTTATGATAAAATTTTAAAGTCAGACGGAGAAGTGGAATTTAAAACAGATAACAGGCCTCTGTTTGAGTTTTCCTTGGAATCCGTCAGAGAATCCGGATGGATCATTCAATATCATACCTTTGATCTGCATAACAGCAGATATGCAGAGGGAAATGTGATGACAGAATATGAGACAAGATTTGCAGCAGAAGGGCATCCAATCTGTAAACTAGCAGCGTTCCGAAGGAAAAATACCTGATATAGCTGCTGATTATTTCATGCCGGATACCTAGATTGGAGAGATGCTTCTATATGGCTTTCAAGAAGGAGAGCAAATCTTGCCATCCATGAAAGAATAGAAGGCGTGGAAACGCATACACTATAACAAATGATATGATAGGTGAAGCTGTGGGAATTCGGGAACATATTACAAAAAAACTTACCAGTTCAACCAGCGATAAAACAGAATTGAACCGGTTGGTTCTGCGATGGAAAAAATCTTTTGATGAGGCAAACAAAGTTATTAACGGTGGGAAAAAGAAATCAAAATAAAAGAAAGGAATTATTACAATGATACACGTATTTGGAGATGAGAATTTTAATAGTGAGGTTTTACAGGCAGATATGCCTGTAATGGTGGATTTTTATGCAGACTGGTGCGGTCCATGTAAGATGATGGCCCCTGTGGTAGATCAGATCAGTGAAGAATATGAGGGAAAGGTGAAGGTGGGGAAGATTAATGTGGATGAACAGCCGGAAACTGCAGGACGTTACGGTGTTATGAGCATTCCTACGATTATTATTTTTAAAGGCGGAGAAATCCAGGAAAAAACAGTGGGTGTACAGTCAAAAAAGGATTTGACTGCTATACTAGATCGGTTAGTATAAAATTTATAAAAAACAAAAAAAGTTATTGACTTTTTTCCGGTCTTGAGATAGGATAATGTTCGTGTCGCATATTGCGGCACGTTGTAAGCGCCTTTAGCTCAGTTGGTAGAGCAGTAGACTCTTAATCTATTTGTCCAGGGTTCGAGTCCCTGAAGGCGCATGAGAAGTAAAATTTTTAGAAAAATATTGACATTTTTTCTCTATAGATATATAATATAGAACGTGTCAATTATATAATTGCCAAGCGCCTTTAGCTCAGCTGGTAGAGCAGTAGACTCTTAATCTATTTGTCCAGGGTTCGAGTCCCTGAAGGCGCAGTGAAAGTACTGATTTTGATGACTGAGAGCATCGGGGTTGGTGCTTTTTTTGTTGTTATATGAAATTGAATTGCAAAAAACTTAAGGAATTTTTACGACTTTATGAAAAGTGAAAAAAGATGGGAATTATGTAAATTTCCTATTTTCTTTTCCATATTAAATATGCTAGAATAGACACAACGTGACAGAATTTTTATAAGAGGAAAAGCAGGATTTTTATTTTTTTGTTTGGTAAATAGCTTAAAAGGAGTAAATTCATGAATATAAATGAAACACTTAAGATGTATCTGTTGATGGGCACGATTACAGCAGCAGCCTGTTTGAGTACGGCTTGCTCTGATACAGAGCCAAAGACAGAGGAACCGGTTGTCGTAACGGCAGCGCCTGAAGTTGCAGAAATAAGACCGGAAGTAGGAATTATACAGATGACGCCGGATGGACCCTTGTTTCCAGATCTGCAGGATATTGAGGAGGGAGAACCTATACCGGATAATCTGAGAGTAGGAGTACACCACCCCGTTGTAAGTACAGTACAGTCTCGCCTTATGCAATTAGGATTTATGGATGAAGATGAGCCTACGGAGTATTACGGGGAAGTGACAGAATGGGCTGTAAAGCACTTTCAAAGGCAGAATAAGCTTCCTGAGGATGGAATTGTAGGTGAGGAAACTTTAGCTGCGATTCTTGATCCTAATGCTAAATATTATACAGTGGAAAAGGGAGTAAAGGGAGATGATATTGAAAGGATACAGGTCAGACTCTATGAATTGGGATATCTGGCAAGTATTGATATGGTCACCGGAAATTTTGGAGATGTGACAGAGGAAGCAGTCAATAAACTGCAGAAGGTAAATAACCTTAAGGTAGACGGTAAGGTAGGGAGGCAGACGGTTAATCTTTTGTACAGCGATGAGATAAAACCAAATATGCTGGCCTATGGAGAGCATAGTGATGTAGTGTTGACGTGTCAAAAACTGCTTCGTAATCTGGGGTATATGGCATCAGAACCTGACGGACAGTATGGTGCAGATACGATTATGGCTGTTAAGCATTTTCAGGCCAGAAACGATCTGGTGGTAGACGGGTTCCTAGGACCATCCACCCGTATTGCATTAAACAGCCCCTCTGCAGTAAAAATGGGCCTTACACTTGGCGAGCAGGGAGATACGGTTCAGAGGGTGCAGCAGCTTTTAAGTAAATATGGATACCTTTCTTCTTATAATGTAACCAGCTATTATGGAGAGGTGACAGAGAAAGCAGTAAAGGAATTTCAAAAGCAGAATGGTCTGATTGCAGATGGCCTTGTAGGAGCGCAGACCATGAATACTCTCACAGGAGAAAATGTAAAAAAAGCGCCAACTAAGCCTAAGACAACCCAGGAATCAAGAGGCAATAGCAGCAACAAGGGAAATAGCAGCTCAGGGACAACAAAGCCTCCTGCAAGCTCTGGTGGAGGCGGAGCAGTTGTGCATGATGGTTCTGGTGTGAGCAATCTTATTGCGGTTGCCCGTTCTAAGGTGGGAAGTCCTTATGTGTGGGGATCTAAGGGGCCGAATGCCTTTGATTGTTCTGGATTTGTGTATTATTGTCTGAATCAGGTTGGAGTAAGGCAGAGCTATCTTACTTCCTCTGGATGGAGAAATGTAGGCAGATATCAGAAAGTCACAAATTTTGGAAGCCTTCAGGCAGGAGATATTATTGTGGTAAAGGGCCACGTAGGAATTGTGGCAGGAGGAGGCCAGGTTATTGATGCATCCTCCAGCAATGGACGTGTGGTACAGAGAGGATTGAGCTCTTGGTGGGCGAATAACTTTATATGCGGATGGCGGATTTTTGGGTAAGGGTACGTAAGATTTAAGCCATCCATACTATGAAAGAGTGTAAGCAGTGAATGTCAAATTCATTGCTTACACTCTTTTAATATCATAGAAAAGTGCGCCCCATGATGTTAAAACTCTCCAGGGGATGCGCACTCTGCTTAAGAGGAAAATGGCGGCTGCCATAGCTATGCTCCTGCATGCGCGTCCGGCTTGCTGGACTCTTTGTTCTTATTGCGGATAAATTCTTTTACTCTGTAATTTTCCGCTAATAGGCAATCTCTTAAAAGTTCTTTAAAAACCTGACGGTGAATAAGAGGAGACGCATCTTTGTGAGTTATAATCTCTACGTTTAATTGATGAGAGAAATTTTTAATAGGCAGGATGAGAAGCTGTTTTCCGTCACTTTTGCTCTCTCCAGACTTCATAAGCCGGGATAAATGAAAACTAGGAGTAATCGTAGCATATTGCCCGCTTTGGCACAAGTCAATCATAATATCAAAGTTGCTTACAAAAATAGGGATGTTCAAATGAATATTGTGTTGTAAGAGAAATTGGTTGATCGCATAGGTTGTCGTGCTGGAAGGATGACCTTGCACAAAAGGAAGATCATGGAATTGTTTTAAGTCAATACCCTTTGAAAAATCGGACATTATCTGTTCATTCCTCGTCTCTAAATAAACTTCCAGCAGTTTTTTAGAGATCACAAGATAGATGGGATCATCATAAACCTTTTCCCTGTGGAACAGGGCATGCTGATTGGAATCGACTCCCAGAAAAATATCTATTTTTCCATTAAGGAGCTTTTGTTCCAGATAACGGGTATCTGCAAGCTGAACCTGAACATCAACATTTGAAAAGCGTTTCTGAAATGCAGGAATCAGTTTAGGAATTACAATAGCACCTCTGGTTGTACTGATCCCCCAATGTAGTGTACCTCGAACGCCGGAATTAATATCGCTTAATTCATTAACCATACTGTCCTCCAGAGCCTTTATTCTGGAAAGGTATTTTAACATGGCATGTCCTTCGTCAGTCAGCTGCAGGTGGGGTTTTCTTTTAAAAAGTGTAATATGATAGGTCTCTTCTAAACGTTTAATATGGTCGCTTAAACATTGCTGTGTTACAAATGCCCGTTCTGCGGCCCTGGTAAAATTCAATTCTTCTGCAGCAAGTATAAACATTTCAAATCCTATAGTCATAGATACCCCCCATTATTATATTGAATCCCTTTCTATCATATCATCTAAATTCAAAATAAGTAAACAAGTATTAGCTTGTTTGATGGTGTATACATATCTGTTTTTCATTTCTAAAGATCTGTTTTATAGTGAAAATGTGAAATTGCAATTATAGCAAAAAGGTTAGAAAGGGGGGATAAAAATGAATGAGTGGAAAGAGAAAAAAGCTTCTAATCCTCAGGAAGCTTATTATGTAGGTTTGATGAATGCCTGCGGCTATCGGATTAAGGATTTAGAAAAGCCTGTTATTGGCATTGTCAATTCCTATACAGATGTAAATCCGGGACACAAAGCATTTAAGGAATTGGTTAATTATGTCAAAGAGGGGATTTGGTCTGGGGGAGGTACTCCGGCAGAGTTCAATGTTCCAGCGCCCTGCGATGGAATGTCCCATGGGAGAGGAATGCATTATATATTGCCTCAGAGAGAGCTGATTGCCGGTTCTGTAGAAGCCATGGTTAACGCCCATTCTTTTGATGGATTGGTCTTTTTGTGTTCTTGTGACAAAATTGTTCCTGGGATGCTGATGGCAGCAGCTTCATTAAATAAGCCTTGTATCTTTCTTACAGCTGGTTCTATGCTGCCTTATGAGGGAGAGGATAAAACCTATGTAACACCAGATCTAAAAGAATCTATCGGCAGATACAATTCTAAAAAAATTGATGAGAATGAATTTACTACATACAAAGAAAACATCTGCTTTTCCTGTGGAACCTGCTCCATGTATGGAACTGCAAATACAATGGGGGTATTTACAGAAGCGATCGGATTGGCTCCTATTGACTCCACGACTATGCTCTATTGCTCGGCAGCTAAATATAAACAGGCAAGAGACGTAGGAGAACGGATTGTAGAGATGACAAAAGAGGGAATCAGGTTTTCCGATATTGTTACGGAAAATTCTCTGATTAATGGCCTCCGTCATATTTCTGCTACAGGCGGCTCCAGCAATGCACAGCTCCATGTATGTGCTATTGCCAGAGTTATGGGAATTGATATTGGGATTCAGCGTTTTGATGAAATACAAAAGGATGTTCCCTGTATTGCAAAATTTAAGCCGTCTTCTAAATATAACATTTATGATTACTATAAGGCAGGTGGAGTAGGAGCGACTTTAAAGAGCATTAGAAATCACCTGAATCTGGATGAAAAGCTGGTTATGGGCGGTACGCTGAGAGAGTATCTGGATCATTTCTGCCGGAAGGTAAATAAAGAGATTATCCATGATGCAGAGGATCCCCTTTATCCAGATGGATGTTTTGCAGTTCTAAAGGGAAATCTGGCGCCCCAGGGCTGTGTAGTTAAAAAAAGCGGTGTGGAACCGTCTATGTTTTATCATAAGGGCCCGGCAGTGTGTTTTGATTCAGAAGAGGATTTAAGGGACTATATGGTAAATAAAAAAATCGAGCCGGGCTGCGTCTTAGTCATCCGCTATGAAGGTCCTAAGGGAGGGCCTGGAATGCGCGAATTATCTATTCCTGCGGCTATGCTGGTAGGAATGGGGCTTCACACTTCCGTAGCCATGATTACAGATGGGAGATTTTCAGGCGCTACTAGAGGCCCATGCGTAGGCCATATTACGCCAGAGGCATGGGATAGGGGGCCTATTGCAGCAGTAAACGATGGAGATATGATTACAATTGATCTGAATAAAAGGATAATTCAAGTGGATCTTACGGAGGAAGAGATTCAGGCTCGTCTCGCTAAAGTGGAGAAACCGGATCATCCGGCACAAGGAGTGGTAAAAGCGTATCGCTCTATGGTAACAGGAGCGGACCAAGGAGCAGTGTGGCTGTATAAAGATTAGACAGAAGATATTGATTGAAGCAGGGCTTATGACACCTATTGCAGCATTTATTTCTATTTCAGCAGGATCTCATTGTGGTTCCCATGTAAATAACAGCTTTTTTTGGGTTTTTGCAGAATTTTTCGGATATGATGCCAAGACAACATTAAAAACCTTATGTGTAGCGCAAAATATAGTGCTGGCTGGAACCGGCCTGATCTTTGCATGGGTTGTTACATTAATCGGATAACGAGGAGTATGAGTATGAGCAGATTACAATTAAAAGGCGTTTTACCGCCGATAGTTACCCCTTTTAAGGAGAATGGGGATGTGGATTATGAGGCATTTTCCTACAATATTGAGAAATGGAATGGAACGGGATTAGCTGGCTATGTGGTACTTGGTTCCAACAGTGAAACCCCTTTTTTAAGTGAAGATGAAAAGATGGAACTGATTAAATTGACGGTAAAAGGGGCAGGAAAAAATAAACATATTATGGCTGGAACAGGCCTGGAATCTATCCGGGAAACGATTCGCCTTACGAATAAGGCAGCGGCAGCAGGCGCCCAGTCAGCCCTTATTCTTACACCAGGATTCTTTTTGACAGAGATGAATACGACAGCTTTAGTAGATTATTTTACTCAGGTGGCAGACAATGTGGATATTCCTGTTTTTCTATATAATGTTCCTAAGTTTGCTCGTACTAATATGGGAAGCGATGCAGTGGAAAAACTGTCAGAACATCCTAATATTATTGGCATGAAAGACAGTTCGGGCAATGTCCCTCAGCTTGCAAGTTATCTCAGGGTGTCTGCTGATGATTTTAATGTAATGGTTGGTACTGCAGGGGCTTGGTATCCAGCTTTGGCATTAGGGGTAAAGGCAGGTATCCACGCTTTGGCAAATTGCTGTCCAGAAGAATGTGTAAAAATCCAAGAGATGTTTGATAAAGGAGATCTAGATGGTTCCAGAAAGCTGTATCAGAGAGTATTTCCGATCAATGCAGCAGTGACAGGTACATTTGGCGTTGCTGGGCTGAAATATGGCTGTGATTTGATGGGATATAAGGGAAGGTTTGTAAGGAGTCCGCTGCAGCAGCTTGGAGAGGAGCAGAAGAAGGCGCTTCGGAAGATTTTTGAGGATGCTGGATTTACGTTGTCAAAGGAAGAATGCTGATGCTTGCGTGGGCTATATCTTCGCTTTGATTGGTGACATGATATCATGTGAAAAAGCAGAATAAATTATAGATGTATAGGGGGAGATCATATATGCAATTACTTTTAATTCCGGCATTCATTTTACTATTTGCATTTTTGGCTTATAAAAGGTGGAGTCCTTTACTTTTAGGGCCAGCTGTATCACTGCTTCTTTGTATCGCAACGGGGCTTCCAGTATTAGAAACTATGCTGGGACCTTATATGGATTCTGTTGTAGGGTTTATTAAAAGTAATTTTTTCGTCTTTTTCTTAGGCGCTATTTTCGGTGCAATCTATGAAAAGACACATGCAGCTGCAGCAATTGCAACATGGATGAGTAGTGTGACAAAAGGGAAATTTGCCCTGCCTTTGATTATGACGATTGCAGGGGTTCTCTGTTATGGGGGTGTATTAGGATTTGTGGTTTATTTCGCGGTTTATCCGATCGCTCTTCAACTATGCAAGGAATCTAACATTAGTCGTAAGCTGATTCCAGCCGCAATCGGCGCCGGATGCTGGACCTTTGCCAATGCTCTTCCAGGTTCTCCAGCTATCACTAATGTAATGGCTTCTAAAAATCTAGGTACAGCAGGAACGGCAGATTTGATAGCAGGTATTCTTTTTGGCGGGCTTATGATGTATATACTTAATTTTCTATATTTAGAGTATATGGCACGCCGCTACAGGAACTTGGGAGACGATTTTATTTTAGATGATATTGTAGAAAAAGAATTAAACGAGAAGCCAGATGAAAAATATCCTCCAACGATTATTGCATTTATTCCTATGCTGGCTATTTTAATTCTTTATAATATTGTCGGCTTGGCCGTGGAATGGTCTCTATTATCTGGTGTGCTTTTAGCCTTTGCTTTATTATATCCCTTTGGTGGAAACAGAAAGGAGTGGCTGAATACATTCAACAAAGGCGCTGGAAATACCTGTACAGTTATTTTGAATGTATCTCTTGTAGTTGGTTTTGCCGGGGTTATGAAATCCAGTTTTTTATTTGACGATCTGGTCACATGGATCGGCACGATTCGTATGCCGGGCTTGGTATTTGTAGCTGTGACTACCGCTACATGTGCAGCTGCTTCTGCTTCTTCTTCTGGAGGTATGGGTGTAGCAATGTCCACATTTGCTCAGACATATTTAGACATGGGTATCAATATTCAGGCAGCTCATCGTGTGGCAACAATTGCCGCCTCAACCCTTGATACTCTGCCTCATACAGGCGGACAGATCACTCTTTTAGGCCTGTGCCATCAGACGCATAAAGATTCATTTTTCCATATTTTCGTTACACAAGCAATTATTCCAATCATATGTCTCATATGTCTTGTAATCTGGCATATGATTTTGGGATAAAAAGCGGCAGAATGCGGTTTTCAGACATACTGATAGGAGGAAAAGAAAAAATGGAAAATATAAAAAATATAAAAAATATAAAAAATATATTAGAAGGTTCTTATGATCTTCATGTTCATAGTGCGCCAGACGTAGTATCAAGAAAAAAGGATGATATTCAATTGGTAAAATCCTATATGGATGCTGGAATGAAAGGATGCTTGATTAAGGCACATTACTTTGATACAGAAGGAAGAGCATATCATATCCGCCATATATTTCCTGGATTTTATGCAGCAGGTTCCCTGGTATTGAACAATTCTGTGGGAGGATTGAATCCTTATGCTGTTCGCCAAAGTGGAATGTTAGGTACAAAATTCTGCTTTATGCCTACAATGGATGCCAGGAATATGTGGGATTATCTGGAAAAGTCCCAAGCAGCAGTCCCCTTTGGGGCCACTTCTAAAAATATTGGTGAGGTAAAGGCGATCCGCGTCTGTGAGAATGGTGTATTAGCAGAAGAAATAGAGGAAATATTAGATATTATTCAAGAATATGATATGGTCTTGTGCAGTGGACATATTGGGGTGGAGGAAACTCTGGCATTATTTAAGAGAGCCTACGAAAAAGGCTTAAGGAAGATGGTGGCTACTCATGTAGAATGGCCGGCAACAAGGGCAGATATGAAACAGCAGAAAAAGCTTATTAGCTATGGCGCCTTTCTGGAGCACAATATTGCTAACATAATAAGTGGAGATTTGCTGTTAGAAGATCTGGTTTCGCAGATTAAGGAACTGGGCGCAGAGCATATGATTTTATCTACTGATTTAGGACAAGCAGTGAATCCGGAGCCAGTAGAAATGCTTAAAGAATATGTAGGAAGACTTATAGATTCAGGCATTACAGAAGATGAAATCCGAAGTATGATTATAAAAAATCCGGAGTATCTCTTAAAATAAAAGGAACTGTTGCAGAAGAAATTGCTTATGCAGCTGCCAGATAAAAGAAGCTGCTGCAGAACAAATTTTTATACAATATATAGCAGAAATATCTCATATTTCGATTACCCTGGCATATATCGTAGAAAAGAATTGTTCTGCAGCAGCTTTTTTGAATATTTAATGCTATGAGGATTCAGACACCAGAAGAGTCCTGTGGAGTTTTAAGCAGATACTTCAGGAGCTTTTTTAATAGGGAAGATCAGCTCAACTTTAAATAAATCTCCATCGATTTGAAGATTAAAGATCCCCTTCTGAAGATTCGTCAGGCTTTTGGCAATGGAAAGGCCTAAGCCGCTTCCTTCTGTGGTTCTGGCAACATCCCCTCGTACAAAACGTTCTGTCAGCTCATCAGGACTGATATTTAAAGGATTGGAAGATACATTTTTAATAGTGAAGACTGCCTGAGAACCATTTTTTGACTCTTTCAGATCCACATAGATACGGCTTCCCTCCATGGCATATTTGAAGGCATTGGTATAAAGGTTTTCTAACACACGCCAAAGCCTTCGGCCATCAGCTTCGATTAAGAAGCCTTTTTCAGGAATAGAAGTGACAAGCTCCAGGTTTCTAGCCTGAAATTTCTCTTCAAATTCTCCATTAGTCTGGTAAATCATTTCTCCAAAATCAATGTCCATAATCTCAAGCTTCAGGTTGCCGGAACTGGCTTTAGAGGCTTCAACCAGATCCTCTGTCAGGGTCTTGAGCCGCTGTGATTTCTGCTCAAGGATATTCAAGTAATCCAAAACCTTAGGATTTTGAAGCTGCTCTCGTTTAATCAGATCTACATAATTGATAATAGAGGTAAGAGGCGTCTTGATATCATGGGAAACATTCGTAATCAGGTCAGCTTTTAGGCGTTCGCTTTTTACCTGCTCCTGAATGGCTGTTTCCAGGCCAGTACCGATGTTATTGATACTTTCAGCAAGAACTCGTTCCTTTCCGGTAAATAGAGAAGTATCAATCTGATAAGAGGTATTGCCTGAGGAAATGCTTTTTACTGCATCGTCAATTCTATCCTGCTCCCAAGCATTATGAAAAACCATATGAAATCCCCAGAAATCCAATAGAAAGAGCAGAGTCCCTAATATGGCGGACAAGACCATTCCCTGCGGACCGTCAATCTGGAAAGAGATAAAGAAAATACCGCCCCAGAGACAGAGATTCATCACTAGAAACAGGGAATAGTATATGGCAAGGCGGAGGGTGAAGCTATGATTAAGGAAATATAGGCGTACATATTTGCGTACATTGCGGAACATGCTATTGGACCAAAGCGTTCTGGCATGATACCGTCGCAGGAGGCTGAAGCCTTCCACCAGACATATAAGATATATGATAAAAAGGTGTACCACCTTATCAATGTAGCCCCAGTAGGGAATACTGAATAGGGTGTGAAATAGCTTACAAATGGTCTTATCACTTAGATAAGTGAATAAGACCATGCCTGCCAGACTTAGAAAAAGACTGCCTTCAAAGGAAACTCTATCAAGATAAATAAGCTTTTTTTCTTTAGAAAAGACAATCATCTGGTAAAGGGTAATAAGACAGCCTGCCAAACCTGTTACAATACATATCAGACCAATAAAGCAAAAAACTCTCATCTGCTTGAAGGCAGATTTTTCTGCTGAATAGGAATCCATAGCGGAATAGCTGGTATCTATGGCTACAATCGCATAGTAATCATTGTTGCCATAAGGATTGACAGATTCAGCTAAAACAGTCATCTCCACAGGAGGATTGTCAAGGTTTGTATCCAGGGAAAGGGAAGAACCGCTGGTATAACAATATTTTCCAAGTGCCTTTAAATCGTCGATCGATTTATCAGGAGCATTCGTATAAAGGCGGACTTCCTCCAGTGAACGGCGGTAGGAGACTTGGAAGTATATGTTGGAAGGCTGATTGATCATGGATTTTACTACCTTATAATAATCACCCAGGCAGGAAAGAGTTTCTTTGGATAAATCATCCATAGTAGAAAACATATCTCCAGGACCTGAATAATATTCGGTAGGTTTGTATGCCTTCCAGTTTACCCGAACATTAACTATGGAATTCGTATCCTCTACAGGGACTGAAACGATATTCTGATTATCATCTAAAGTGAACCCTCGTGTTTTGGCATAACGGATCAGGTCATCCAGAGTAAATATCAGCTCCTCTTCATTAGGAGCTATTTCAGAAACTCCCACAATATCTTTGGAGAAATCCAGTTTCCCATCTGTTTCAAAAACATCCCTGTAATTGACATAATCAAAAATGTGAGAGATATCACGTTTGAAATGAGCTTCAAAGTCAGAGGAGTCTTCATATTGTTTTGTGATAAGCCATGAAAGACCTCTTCCATAGTTGGAATTGACGAACATAAGCCCGATCCCCAAAAGGATAAAGAAGATAAAAGCAAAATGTACGACAATCGTAATATGTTTTTTCATAGGAAACACCTACTGTTTTTCAATCTTATATCCTACACCCCAGACTACCTTTAGATAGCGGGGGTCACGGGGATTAATTTCGATTTTTTCCCGGATATGGCGGATATGTACAGCTACTGTATTATCAGCTCCGATTGCCTCTTCGTTCCATATCTGTTCATAAATCTCATCAATGGAAAACACTTTTCCTGCGTTTTTAACCAGAAGAAGAAGTATATTATATTCAATAGGGGTAAGACGGATTAGTTCATCATCAACAGAAACCTCTTTGTTATCATCATTGATCTGAAGGCCTCCGCACTTAAAAATATGGCCGTTTTCCTGCTGTTGATTGATGTTGCCAAGCTGGGTGTAACGGCGAAGCTGGGACTTTACCCGGGCTACCAGCTCCAAAGGATTAAAAGGTTTGGTAATATAGTCGTCAGCTCCAATATTCAATCCTAATATTTTGTCATTATCCTCTGATTTTGCCGAAAGGATAATAATAGGAATACTGCTGGTTTCCCGCACCTTTCTGGTAGTGCGGATTCCATCAAGGCCTGGCATCATCACATCTACAATCATTAGATCTACTTCGTTGCTTTCCAAATAGTCAAGGGCTTCATAGCCGTCAAAAGTCTTAATTATATGGAAACCTTCACTGGAAAGATAAATATCTATTGCATCTACAATTTCCTTATCGTCATCGCAGACGAGGATGTTCTGCATAAGGGGCGTCCTCCTTTTCCCTGTGGCTAGTGAATTTATGTATACTTCAATTATAAGGGATTTTTTTGGTGAATACAAGGAGGAATATGGCCCTGAGCAAAAGCTGGCTAAAACCGGAAAATAGCAGTGCCATAAGCCGGAAGAGGATAGTCAAAGGAAAATGGCTGATTGTCGTATTCCTCCTTTTTGGAGCGGTATGCGGGAGCGCCTTCTCCGCGGCGGTACAGCCCATGAAGATTATCAAGAAGAAGCGTATAGTTTCCTCTTTTTGGAACACCAATACGATAATCTGGGCGGTCTACAGGAGTAAAATTGCAGACAACCAAAATATTACGCTTTCCTGTTTCATCCCTTCGGATAAAGCTGAATATGCTTCTATCCCCATCATTGGCATTAATCCACTGGAACCCATCCCAATCGTCATCCAGACGGTATAGTGCCGGATATTGACGATACAGTTTTAAAAGATCGCGGACATAATTTTGTAAATCCTTATGTAAATCCTCATTGACAAGATGCCAGTCTAAAGATACCTTTTCATCCCATTCATGCCATTGGCCGAAATCCTGCCCCATAAAGAGGAGCTTCTTTCCAGGATGTGCCATCATAAATGTATATCCTACCTTCAGATTAGCAAATTTATCTTCATAGATGCCAGGCATTTTGTTAATCATAGAGCATTTAAGATGGACTACTTCGTCATGGGAAAGAACAAGGATAAAGTGTTCACTGGTAGCATAGGTCATGCCAAAGGTCATCTTGTGATGACTGTATTTGCGGAAATAAGGATCCAATTTCATGTATTCCAAAAAATCATGCATCCATCCCATATTCCATTTAAAGGTAAAGCCCAGACCGGCATCTTCAGGATCATGAGTTACCTTTGGCCAGGCTGTGGATTCTTCCGCGATGACGATAGCTCCCCGGCCCCGTTTCTGGACAATGCTGTTTAAATGTTTGAAAAATTCAATGGCCTCCAGATTTTCATTGCCTCCGTATTTGTTAGGGATCCAGCAACCGTCGCTGCGGCCATAGTCCAGATAAAGCATGGAGGCGACAGCATCCACCCTTAGGCCGTCTATATGGTATTTGTCAATCCAATAGAGCGCATTGCCAATCAGGAAATTTTTGACTTCATTTTTTTCATAATCAAAAACCTTGGTGCCCCAATCAGGATGTTCTCCTTTCCTGGGATCAGCATATTCATAGAGAGCCTGACCGTCAAAATCAGCCAGGCCATGAGCATCTCTTGGAAAATGAGCAGGTACCCAGTCCAGGATAACGCCGATGCCCTTTTTATGCAGGTAATTTACAAAATACATGAATTCATCTGGTGTTCCATAACGGGAGGTGGGAGCAAAATATCCAGTCACCTGATATCCCCAGGAACCATCAAAGGGATGTTCTGCAATGCCGATTAATTCTACATGGGTATATCCCATGGAAACCACATAATCAGCCAGCTCGCTGGCAGCTTCCTTATATGTATAATATCCATCCTTTTCGGCCCTGTCCTTTTTTCTCCAGGAGCCGAGATGTACCTCATAAATACTCATGGGCTCTTTTTTAAGAACCACAGATTTCCTGGCTTCCATCCACTTTTCATCTTTCCAGGGAAAACCGGAGATATCAGAAGTAATAGAGGCAGTACCTGGTCTGTATTCTGCGTGGAAGGCATAAGGATCGGCTTTAAACAGGATTTTTCCGCTAGGAGTGGTTATGGCAAATTTATACATCTCGTCTTTTCCCAATCCAGGAACAAATATTTCATAGATGCCAGAGGTTTCCAGCGCCTGCATAGGGTGGCTGTCTGTATTCCAATTGTTGAAATTACCTACCAAGCTGACTTCTTTCGCGTGGGGAGCCCACACAGCGAAATAATATCCTGCCTTGCCTTTATAGGTCTTTGGATGTGCTCCTAGCTTTTCATAGATTTCGTAATGAGTTCCATTTCCATAAAGATATCGGTCAACATCAGTGATGAAGCCGGTTCCCACCTGCTTTTTTCCTTTGGTTCGTGCCATAGCAATTATCCTCTTTTCTAAATTTTTCCCTTATCCTGGGGGCTTCCTTCAATTAGGATGTTTTCTTTAAGACTATTTTTTTCCAGACTGATTTCCTCTGGACGCAGCAGCTTCAGGATTTTTCCGTCTGCTGCAGGTAATTCTATGTTCAGCCTTCCGTTTTCAACTGGAATAGTTAAACCGCCTAAAAGCTCTTGGGCTGCGGTAAAGCAGCTATCCACAGGAATGGAAATGGTACATTCCTTTTCATCATTATTTACTGCAATGGCCACAGTTTCCGCCTCTCCGGTTCTGGAAAAGGCATACTGGCGATTGGTGAGAAAGAGCTCTTTATATTTTCCCCGATGAAAAGCCTGGTGCTCCAGGTGGATATGGGCTAGCTTCTTTATCTGCTCTGTCAGAAGGCAGTTTCGCTCTTCAAATTCCTCTGGATGGATGGCCGGCCGGAGCATGTCATCACAAGTGTTGGTCCGCTTTCCGGAAATTTCCCATTCACTGCCATAATAGATAGATGGGATACCAGGAAGGGTGAATAAAAGCAGGTGGATAGGAAAAAGATGGTCCTGTAGATTTAATTTACTGGCAATACGATCTTCATCATGATTATCCACAAAGGTATACAGCTCTCTGCCAATAGCCTCCAGGCGTCTCACGTTATGGGCAATTTCAAAATAATTGTGGTCATTATGGCCAGAATACAGGCTCTTATGAAGCTCATAATTTGTAACGGAGTGAAGCATTTCTGGATTTACCCAGCGCGCATAGTCCCCATGAATGACTTCGCCCATAAGCCAAAAATCCTCTTTCATAGAAGAAACAGCTGCCCGCATCTCTTTCATGAACTGAAAATCCAGGACATTGGCACAATCCAAGCGTATTCCATCGATATCAAAGGTATCCACCCAATAGCGTATGACATCAAAAAGATAAGTCTTTACTTCTGGATTCTGTAGATTTAATGTGGGCAAATCTGCAATTCCGTGCCATGCTTCATAGGCAAAGGGATCTCCTAAAGGGCTACCCCAGTCAAAACGGACGCCCTTATACCAATCCTTGTATGGAGAATCCCATTTTTTCTCCTGAATATCACGGAAAGCAAAGAATTCCCGTCCTGTATGGTTGAAAACACCATCAACGACGACTTTAATCCCATTTTCGTGACAGAGGGAAACAAAGCGGATAAAATCATTGTTATCGCCTAGACGCCGGTCCGTTATTTTATAATCTCTGGTATCATACCCGTGGGAAGAAGATTCAAAAAGAGGGCCGATATAAACAGCAGTACAGCCTAAATCTCTGATATGGGGAATCCATTTGTCTAGTTCTTCAAAACGATGAATGATATCAGTACTGTCATTTTGCTTTGGTGCTCCAGTCATTCCAAGTGGGTACATGTGGTAAAAAACGGCTTTTTCGTACCAGGTATTCATAAATTATCCTCCATATTTTACAGCTTTTTATAAGAAAAGCTTAGAATTGCTTTTATGTGGATGGAAAATGGATATCCTCCTGATGTTTAAAACGGCGCAGCAGAAACTGATAGCGCAATTGTACAGCATTTAGCTGGTAGATATAACAATCAATCAGGGTGGGATCCACGACATGCTCAAAGTGGTTGCGGACAATCTCCATTTCATCCTTGGTTTTTTCGATTTCTTCGCGCAGAGCCTGCCGTTCAGCAAGCCAAGCAGCAGAATAGTTTGTTTTTATTTTCATTCCATCATCTCCCAGATATTGATAACCTTAGTATATCTGGAAAAACAGTAGTTCATTCACTTTCAGGCCATATTTCATGCAAAGCCTTATTTAACCGGGAGAGAAGCCGGCTGGAATTCTCAAAGGTTAAATAATAAATGTTGGAAGTTCCAATCCGTGTAGAATCTACAAGCCCCACTCTTTTTAAAATCTTTAGATGGTGGGAAATGGCTGGACGGGATAGCTTTGTAGTATTCGTAATCTCATTTACACTTAATCCTCTGGGAAGCGGAGACCGGCATATGGTAGAGACAGAATCAATGAGAGCAGCTTTTGCCAGAGCATTGATAATGGTAAGGCGTACTTCGTCCCCCAAAGCGATAAAGGTAGGCTTGCATTGATTAAAGCAGTCATGAAGCTGTATAAGAGCCTCTTTATCAGCAGTCCTGGAAATGAACAGAGGGTTGTTGTCAGCCATGAAACACCTCCTTGGTTTAAAAATTTAAACTAAACATATTTTACCATTCTTTTTGTGCAACGTCAACAAAATTAAATATAAAATATTTAAAAAATTATTGACAAGTGATGATAAAATGTGCATAATAATAAACACACAAATCACAGTTCAATTTCTTAAATACCAATTCATACTTTGCCTTTTTTTCGGGCATAAGATTCCACTTTTCGTTAAATTCCAGTGAAGAAACTTTTTATTTTTCCAGCCTTTTAATATAAAAATAATTTACGTGTAAAAATATGCTGACATTTTTCCAGGCTGGCAGTTTTAACATTTTAATAAAAATATTGATTACAGAACAATAAGGGAGGTATGTTGCTATCACAGACCATGTTGTATTTTATGTTGTATTAGTGTTTTACTTTGGAGCAGGGGCGGCCTTTGACTGGAGGAACAGAAGGGTTCCTAATTGGTGGGCATTAGCTGGAACAGCGGCTGGGCTGTATATAAAAGGCTGGGAATTCCTTATTCCCGCAATGGCAGTTATTGTTATTTTCTTTCCAATGTTTCTGTGCAGGATGATGGGAGCAGGGGACATTAAAACCATGGCACTTTTGACAGGATATCTGGGGCCAAGCCTGGGAAGCAGAGCATTATTTGCAGGGTTTTTAACAGGCGGTCTAGTATCATTACTTAAATTACTATACAGAAAAGAACTTATAAAACGTCTTATCTATTTTCAGGCCTATATCAGGCGTCTTATCCATACACGTAAGATAACTCCATATTACAATTCAAACAGAGACGGATACGGAATTACGATTCCATTTACTCTATGTCTGTTTGCAGGGATGTGTATTGTCCTGCTTCGGATGAAAAGATAATTTCTAGAACAAAGGAAAATGGATGGCAAAACAGGAGGTACTCATGAAAAAAATTATGGCAGTCTATGATGGAGATGAGGGTTACGCAGAGCGGCTTGCAGATTTTATCAACAGTACAGAAAAGATTCCTTTAAGGGTAGTGGCCTTTACTTCTCTGGAACGTTTGAAACGGTATGGGGAAGATCATGATATTGAAATACTGCTTGTGGGATCTGCTATGGACAGAAAGGAAATAGAGCAGATTTCCTCAGCTCACACAATTATTCTTTCAGAGGGAGGAACAGAGGGAGAGACATATCCGGCTATTTATAAATACCAGTCTTCTCACAATGTAATCCGAGAAGTTATGGCATGCTATGGGGAAAGAGAGGTGATAAATGAGAACTCTTTTTTGGCAATAGGAAAAATTGTAGGGGTGTATTCACCAGTTAATCGCTGTCTGAAGACCTCCTTTGCCCTTACACTGGGGCAGATACTTTCCCAGGAGGAGAAGACAATTTATATCAATCTGGAAGACTGCTCCGGCTTGTCTGTACTGATGAATGAGATGTTTCGCGGGGATTTATCCGATATCCTTTATTTTTACAGACAGGGAAAATACAATTGGGCAAGGCTTAGCTCAATTGTTTATACATGGGGAAGCTTGGACTATGTTCCTCCTGCCAGATATCCAGAGGATTTATGCCAGATGGAAGCAGCAGATATGGGTGAATTTTTGTCCGATATGGCAAAGTCGTCTTCCTATCGTACCATTGTGGTAGATGTGGGACAGTTTGGAAGAAAGGCTGCTGATCTGCTGGAGGTATGCGACAGGGTATATATGCCGATTAAGGAAGATTCTGTTTCCACAGCAAAGCTGGAAGAATTCGAAACCTATCTGGAGGTCTCCGGGCACCGACAACTAAAGGAAAGAATTCAGAAGATCCGGCTTCCTACAAGCAGCCGGATTGTGCAGGGCAAATCCTATATAGAGGGGCTGATGTGGAGCGACATGGGTGACTATGTGCGGAAGCTTCTGAAAGGAGGCATTATGTAAATGGATGAGAAAGCAGATAATAGGAATTCCCTTAAAAAACGGATTCGCCAGGCTGTAGCAGAACAGCTTGATGACAGACGTCAGACGGGAGATGAAGAGCTTTATGAGATGATTGATGAAGTAATTCAGAAGGCTGCCAGAGAGGAATATCTGCCGCTGAAAGAAAGGCTCTGCCTGCGGGCTGGTATCTTTGATTCTTTTCGGAGGCTGGATATCCTTCAGGAACTTATAGATGATAAAGAGATAACAGAAATTATGGTAAATGGAAAAGAGCACATATTTATAGAAAGGCGTGGCCACATAGAAGCCTGGAGGAAATCCTTTGAGTCAGAGGAGCAGTTAGAGGATATGGTGCAGCAGATTGTAAGCCGGGTAAATCGTATGGTAAACATGGCAAATCCTATAGCAGATGCCAGGCTGGAAGACGGCTCCCGGGTTCATATTGTACTTCCCCCAGTAGCTTTAGACGGAGCCGCAGTAACCATACGTAAGTTTCCTGATCCTATCACTATAAAAAAGCTTTTATCTCTGGGAGCTGTATCAAAGGAGGCCGTGGAGTTTTTACAAAAGCTTATACTGGCAAGATATAATATTTTTATAAGTGGGGGAACTGGATCTGGTAAGACAACTTTTTTAAACGCCCTGTCGTCTTTTATACCAGAAACGGAACGCATTATAACCATCGAGGACTCTGCAGAGCTTCAGATCCAACAGATTCCCAATCTGGTACGGCTGGAGACGAAAAATGCTAATGTGGAAGGAGAGGGAGCCGTAAGTATTGGAGATTTAATCAGGGCAAGCCTACGTATGAGGCCGGATCGGATTATCATAGGCGAGGTAAGAGGAAAAGAAGCCTTTGATATGCTTTCAGCTTTTAATACAGGCCATGATGGGTCTTTAAGCACAGGCCATGGAAACAATGCCAGAGATATGCTTTCGCGCCTGGAAACCATGGTGCTTATGGGAGCAGATCTGCCGCTCATGGCAATACGCAGCCAGATTGCTTCTGCAATAGATATTATGGTACATCTGGGAAGGCTTCGGGACGGAAGCAGAAAAGTGTTGTCAATTGCAGAGATTGGAGGGATGGAAAATGGAGAGATTACCCTTAACCATATCTTCCGTTTTGAGGAGTCAGGAGAAGCGGAAGGGAAGGTGGAAGGATGCCTTAGGAAGGTGGGCAGCCTTAAAGCCCAGGGAAAGCTGGCAGCAGCCGGTTATTCTATATGAGCAGTACAGACTATCTGGAAAGGAATTTTTGATATATGGCCTGGAAGGAACCGGGATCAGCATTCTTATCGCTTATGTCTATTATAGGAACCTAAAATTGTTTCTATGTCTTCTGCCGTTCGGCATTTGTTATCCATGGTATAAAAAGAAAGAATTAAAAAAGAAACGGATGGAGAGGCTGGCATTGGAGTTCAAAGAGGGGATTACCATTCTTTCCGCCTCCCTGACAGCCGGTTACTCGGTAGAAAATGCGTTTCGGGTAAGCCTAAAGGAGCTTGGGATTTTATATGGAGAGGACGGGCTGATTGTAAGGGAGTTCCAATATATTGTCAGTCAGCTTGAAATGAACCGTCCGGTAGAACAGATTCTCTTTGATTTTGGAAGAAGAAGCGGTGTGGACGACATTATGAATTTTGCAGAAGTTTTTGCTGCTGCAAAAAGAAGCGGAGGAAGGCTGGCCTCCATCATGGAACATACAGCCCATATTATACGGGACAGGATAGAAGTAAAAGAAGAGATTAGGACTATGACTGCTTCCAAACGGTTTGAACAGAATATTATGAATCTTCTGCCATATTTAATTGTGTTTTATATTGAAGGTTCCTCTCCAGGCTTTTTTAAACAGATGTATGATACCAGCTTAGGAAGGCTGTTGATGAGTCTGTGCCTAGGGATCTATTTAGTGGCTTTTATTATGGCGAAAAAAATCCTTGAGATTGAAGTATGAGAGAATTATGAAGTGAAAGGAATGATATGAGAGGAAGGGAGAGAGAAGGAGAAAAGGGGCAGAAAGGTGAGAAGAAGGAAAGGAAGCTGTGGAAAACTGTTTCCAGACAGGCAGAGATTGTGGAAAAATTTCCGGTTCAGTTCCATAAAATGCAGATTATCTGCGCAGCAGCAGGAATTCTCTTATATGTGGCAGTAAAAGTTGCAGGAAATGGTAACAGCGATCTGACAGAAGGCAGGATCAGAAGGCCGGCCCATGGAGAAGGGGAAATGGATTGTGAATTATATATTACTGGCCTGGAAGAAGAGGAAATACCTATTAAAATCCATGTGGAAGAAAAGCAGTATGGAGAAGAAGAGGCTTTGGAGATTTTTGAGATAGTCTGGCAGGAGCTGCTGGCAGTAATCCCAGCAGATAATCTATCTTTATCAGAGGTAAGGAGTAATTTATATCTCCCCAGCTGGCTAGATAGCTATGGGGTCCGTATTCGTTGGTATTCAGAAAATCAAGATGTTCTGGATAACTATGGAAACGTAGAAAATGAAGAAAATCCACAGGTATCATCAGATGGGTATGAGGTATGGCTGCGAGCAATTATCAGTGACGGAGAGCATGAAACGGAGTTCCAGATTCCTGTAACCATATATCCCCCGCTTTGGAGCAGAGAGGAGGAAAGAAAGAGAAACTTTCAAAAGCTGGTTGAGATGGAGAATAAAAAGCAAAAGGAGGGAGATTGGCTTGTCCTGCCAAAGGAATATGAAGGAAAGACATTGAATTATGAAGAAAAGGCGAATGACTATGCAAGCTTTTTTCCAATTACAGGCATTTTAATGGCAATTCTGTATGGCTTTAAGGGACAGCAGGAGGAAAGAAAAGAAAAAAAGCGAAGAAGCCGGCAGATGCTTCTGGATTATTCAGAAATCATATCAAGGCTGATGGTATTTATAGGGGCGGGCATGACAATCCGGTCCGCATGGGGAAAGATTGTTCTGGACTATGAAAAGAGGATTGAGGCTGGAAAAGGAAAACAGCGCTACGCCTATGAAGAAATGAGCCGTACCTATTATCAGATATGTACAGGAAAGCCGGAGGGGGAGGCGTATGAAGAATTTGGAATACGCTGCAGCTTACAGCCTTATATGAAACTTTCAGGGCTTTTAATTCAGAATAGAAAAGAAGGAATGAAAAATTTAAATCAGGTAATGAAGCTGGAAATGGCTTGTGCTTTTGAAGAGAGAAAAAATCTGGCAAGGCGGCAGGGGGAAGAAGCTGGAACAAAGCTTTTAGTACCATTATTCCTGATGCTGGGAGTTGTAATGGTTATGATAATGGCGCCAGCTATGATGGCATTTTCATAAGAAAAAAGGAGATTGATTATGAGATTGAAAAATGAAATAAAAGAATTTTTCCTTCAGGAAGAAGGAGTAGGAGTTATCGAAGTGGTTCTTATATTAGTGGTATTGATTGGCCTTGTAATTATTTTTAAGGAACAGATTAACAAACTTTTGAGTGCGATTTTTAAGGAGATCAACAGCCAGTCAAAAGAGGTATATTAAGTGAGAAGATCAGGACAAGTTACTGTATTTTTAAGTATGGTCCTGCTGTGTATCTGTGCGCTGCTCTGCAGTATTGTAGAATCAGCAAGAATGGCAGGAATGAGATGCTACATGCAGACAGCGGCAGATTCTGCCCTGGATTCTGTATTTGGGGGATATCACCGTCAATTGTGGGATTCTTACCGCCTTCTTTTACGCGAATATGGCAGTGAAACGGATTTAGAAGAGGAATTTTCCAGGTATTTTAAAACCTATTTTGAACAGGGCGGATGGTATCCGGCACAGATAGAAGAAATAAAGGTAAAGCAGATGGATGTGATTACTGATGAAGCAGGCTGTTATCTGGAAAATGAAATTCTAGATTATATGAAGTTTGGCATCTGGACCATGGATTTTTCACCAGGAGAGACAGGAAACCTAGAGGAGAAATTGAAAGAAGCGCAGGCAGTTGGCAGAACTGCAGAGATTTATTCCGGACATACCAAAGAGGCTATTCGAGTAGAAGAAGCTTTGGAAAATCTTAATAACTGTCTGGAAAGGCAGAAGAAAAAGAAAGGGGAAGGAATTGCAGCTTTAAATGCCTGTGACGGAGGGCGCTTTCAAAGGGCAGCAGGAGAGTTAATTCAGGAGTTGGATAAGGTTCCTGGGCTTGTAAAGAAATATGAAAAAAGAGCGGATGAACTGAATGAAAAGCTGGAACAGAGTAGACAACGGTTTACAGATGAAATGTCAGATTTGGGAGAAGAAGCCCTCAAGCTTCTGGAACAGGAAATAGGGCAGTATGAATCCTATATCTCAGAGGACGGTGAAAGACGAAAAGAAGTTGTAGAAGAAATCAAAATCGCACAGGAGAATCGGAGTTTGACTGAAGAAGTGATGAAAGAAGCAGAAGAGGTGGAGGAATACATTGAAAACTGGGAGGGAGAGGATGAAGAGGATGAACTTGATGAAGAAGCATTATGGAGGCCTGTTAGGGAGCACTTTAAAGGATTCCAGGAAGGGAGGGTCAACTGCCCCCATGGGGTTCAGGACAAAGAGAAGAAAAATACTCTTGAAAAATTAAAACAAATGATGGAAGGAAGCCTTCTTACCCTTGTAGTCCCGGAGGGAAAACAGGTATCGGAAAAAAAGATTTCTTCCGAGGGCCTTCCATCTGTCTTGTATGGAGGAAAAACATCGGGAGACTCTGAGGCAAGTCTAGCTGACCGGCTGCTCATCAATGAATATTGCGGAAAATTTTTTTATGATTTTCTTCAAGAGGAGGAACGGCCCGTTCAATATGAGTTGGAATACCTTGCAGCAGGGGAAATGTCAGACAAAGCGAACCTTTCAGAAACAGTAAGAAACATTTTTCTTATGAGAGAGGGTTTAAATCTGCTCCATATCCTATCGGATGGGGTAAAAAGAGAAGAGGCTAGAAACCTTGCAGCAGTTTTAGTAGGGGCTTCTGGGCTTGCTCCTTTGGTATTGCTGGTAACATTTCTGATCATGAATCTATGGGCAGCAGCAGAAGCCATTTATGATTTAAGGGAGCTGCTTTCAGGAGGCAAAGTTCCCTTATGGAAATCAGAAGGCGACTGGAAACTTAGCTTGGAAAATATGCTGAACCTAGGAAGAACGGGAAAACCAGAGGGAAGTTCTGGAGAACAGGCAGACAAGGGTCTTAGCTATGTAAGCTATATAAAACTGATCTTATTTATAGAAAAAAGGGAAACGCTGAATTACAGGATCATGGATATGATACAGGTAAATATAAAAGCTAGGCAGCCGGATTTTTCTATGGATAGCTGTGCTTATTTTCTGGATATTGAGGCAAAGGCTCGTGGAAAACATATCTTTTTTTTGCCAGGGCTTGTGGAAAACCCTTATGGAAATAGCACCTATCCCATGTCAGCAAGAGTAGAAAAAGCATATTAGTTGTTAGGAACCATAAGGTTAAGGAGGCAAAAAGCTATGCCCTTTTTCGGACAGAGAAACGACGGGTATTTAAAATTAAATAAAAATGTAACTCTCCAAGTAATCAGTCCCCATAAATGTAAATACGTTTTCATCCGAAAAAGGGCATTGCTCTTTGCCTCCCTTTTCAATATGTGGAGAGAAAGGAAACAGGGAAGCATGACAGTGGAGGCTGCTTTCTGTGTGTCTTTATTTCTGTTTATGACAGTGCTTCTAATGATACCAATGAGAATTATGAATACAGAGAGGAAGCTTCAGGCAGCGTTGGAAACAGTAGGAGAGGAGATTGCTCAATATGCTTACATAGGAGAAGCAGTAAAATCAGGTGGGGAACAATTAGGAGGAGCAAAAAAGGGAGAGCAAGGGCCAAAGCAGGCCGAACAGCCAGAAGAGTATATCCAGAAGGCAGTAGAATATTTTGCCGGAGAGGGAACAAAGCTGTATGTGGTAGAGAAAATAAAAGAAAAGGTGGATACTAGGGCAATCAGGAACATATCTGCAGGGAAATCAGAAATTATGGGAGATGGATATAACATTGACTTGGTTTTGGAATACGAGGTCTGCCTTCCCTTTCCAGTATTTCGCATCGAAGCATTAAAACGGCAGCTTCGCTGCTGCAGAAGAGCATGGACGGGAAAGGATGGAGGAAAAGGAGAAGGCAATGCTTCTGATGAGGAAGAGGAAATGGTATTCATAGGAAAAGGAAGTGTTAGATATCACAGGAGCAGAACATGCCATTATCTGTTTAATGATATATCCTATATAGACTATGCTCAAATTTCAAATGCTAGAAATAAAGATGGGAAAAAGTACCGGCCATGCAGTGTATGCGGGAAGGGTATAAAGGGTGGGAGTGTATATGTCATGCCAAGTGGAGAAAGCTATCACAGCATTAGGGAATGCAGGTCAATCACTGCATATGTGCAGTCTGTCCCTCTTAAATCGGTAGAAAGCCTTGGCCCTTGTTCTTATTGTTCAGGAGGAAGTTAATATGATAAAAATAATAGGACAGATTGTATTTATCAGCTTTTTAACCATTGCTTCATGGCAGGATATAAAAAGCAAAAGTGTTGCGCTGTGGGTGTATGGACTTTTTGGAAGCGCAGCATATTTTTTAAATCTGTGCAGGACAGGAAAAACAGATTGGCAGGCTGCTATCTGTGGAATTGTAATATGCCTTCTTCTCCTTCTGACAAATCGAATGACAGAAGGAGCCATAGGAGAAGGGGATGGATATTTTTTTATCGTTACAGGGATATTTTTAGGAGTCTGGAAAAATATTGTGTTATTTTGTGGAGGGGTGATTTTTTGCGGATGCTGCTGTATGGGAATGCTGGCTTGGGGCTTTGGAAAGCACATTTCTATGAGGAAAAAAACGGTTCCATTTCTTCCCTTTCTCATGCCTGTGGGAATTTGGCTGGCAGTTTTGTAAAAAAGAGGCTGAAAGCCAGTTATACGATAGAAGCAGCATATGTAATGGCAATCCTGATCTTCTCTTTATCTGCCATGATTTTATCTGCATATCGTATCCATGATGAGACTGCTGGAGCTATGGCAGTTCAGGAGTCCGTAGAAAAGCTGAGGCATATAGAGGATAGAGAAAAGGATCGTGATATTGGGATAAGAAGGGTATATTTGAAGAATGAGTATAATATAGAAACAAAGGTGACAGGAAAAAATATAACAGGAAAAGGGAAGGGAGCTTCATGGAAATTAGAAATCCAGACAAAAAGGTATGAACCAAAAGAGTTTTTAAGGCTTTTTTCAATAGCAGAGGAAGGAATACTAGATAACAGGCAGTAGGGAAAGGGGACGAAGGAATTTGGAAGTTCGGTATCAGAGGGAGATGAAGCACAACTATCTGATTGTTAGACCAGACAATCAAAATACAGATTCTTATCAGATACACATGATGACCGAAAATAAGATCGAAGGCCTTTTAAAAATGCACATAAGAAATAGGGAAGAAGAGACGTTTTATTATTATGAGATCACCTCAAAGCAGCCGTTAAGCCGCATTCTTGAAAACCGGGGAATGAAGTCCGGAGAAATCAGAAAGCTGATATCAGATATTGGAAGTATATTAGATAGAATGGAAGTGTACCTTCTGGGAGAAGAGGGAATCTGTTTGGAGGAGGATTATATTTACATAGAGCCAGCGACTTATCAGACAGCTTTGTGTCTGGTTCCAGGAAGACAAGGAAATTTTACAGAGGATATGAGAAAGCTGCTCCAATATCTTTTAGGAAAGATAGATCATAGGGATAAAGAAGGCGTGGTTCTTGCCTATGGACTTTTCCAGGAAAGCCAAAAAGAAAACTACGGAATCTGCGATCTCTTAAAGATTATTTACGGAGAAGAGAAAAAGGCAGATAGGGGAGATATTACTAGGCAGAACCAGGATATGGATGAAAAATGGGCAGAGGAAGGATTTTCGACAGAAGAGGATTGGAGCCATGAGCTTTACCAGCGGGATAGGAGAACATGGGAAGAACGGCACATACAGGAGAAAGGTACAAAAAAGAAAAGAATGGAAAAAGAAAAATGCTGTACAGAAAAGGAGAAGACAGAAGAGAAAGTTTATAAAGGGAAGAGATTCACAGGATTGAAACAAAGATTAGGATGGGGGTTAATGTTTCTGGGTATTGGAGTATGTGTAATCGGATGGTTTATTATAGGAAGAGACTGGATGGGGTCATACGGAATTAAAATCGGAGCTGGGATCACAGTGGCTGCAGTCATTATCCAGATGATATTGACAGCAGGAGAAAAGGAGAGCTCCCTGGAAATTCAAAAAGGCAATGCCAAAGAAAAGAGAATAGAACAGGCAGAAAAGGAAGAAGAAAAAGAACAGAGGGGAAGAAAGAAGCCGGATAACAGGTTAAAAAATCTGGAAAAGAAAAAAGCAGATAAAAAGGATGCAGATTTCTGGATGATGGAATTAGAGGAAATCGCAGATAATCCAGAGGAGCATGAAGAAAAAAGAAGGAAAAGGGAAGCAGAAGGAGAAATTGGCGAAAAAGGAGAAGTGAGAGATACAGTGCTTTTAACTGATCTGGGGGAAAAGCAGGAGGAAAGAAAGCTTATAAGTCTGGAAAATGAGAGAGAGGAAATCAAAATCGCATATTATCCGTTTTTAATTGGGAAACAGGAAGAGTTGGTAGACTATATTATGAATTATGAAACAGTAAGCCGGCTTCATGTAAGGATAGATAAAACAGAGGAAGGATATCGGATTACAGATTTGAATTCTACAAATGGAACAACTGTGGGTAGCCACATGCTGGAGGCAAATGAGTCTGTGGAGCTGGAGCCGGGAGAAAAAGTATATATTGCAGATAAAGGATTTTTATTTATATGAAAAATATGTAGAAATAATCCTTAACAAAACGTTATTGTTATGGTAAAATGTTACATAAGCTTAGAAGGAGAAGGTAATGGAATATTTTAACCATAGGGTGAGGGCATATGTGAATGGAGCAATTATTGCGATAAATATTCTGTTCTTTATATTTTTGGAAATCCATGGATCTACAGAAAATGATATGAAGCTGATGTTGCATTATGGTGCGATGTATGCTCCTGCTGTAGTGAAAGGCCAGGAATATTATCGTTTGCTTGTATCTATATTTATGCACTTTGGTTTTTCCCATCTTTTGAATAATATGATAATTCTCTTTGTATTGGGGGATAATCTGGAAAGAGCTTTGGGAAAGGTGAAGTATCTTGTATTCTATCTTACCTGTGGGGTAGGAGCCAATATTATCTCCATGCTTATTAATATCAATGAATATCGTCACGTTGTTTCAGCAGGTGCTTCCGGAGCAATATTTGGAGTAATCGGTGGTCTGCTATATGCTGTTTCTATAAATAGGGGGCGGCTGGGGGATTTAAGCAGTAGACAGCTGATATTGCTGGTTATATGTTCCTTATACCATGGATTTACAGGTATAGGAGTAGACAATATGGCTCATATAGGAGGACTGGTTCTTGGAGTTCTTTTGGCAGCAGTTATGTATCAAAGGCCGGAACATCCTTTAGAAGAAAGAATGTGATAGAAGGGGGGATGGAATGAAAGATAAGGAGTGTATATTTTGCAAAATTGCCAACGGCAATATACCATCAGCAACGATTTATGAGGATGCTGATTTTCGGATTATTCTGGATTTGGGACCTGCATCAAAAGGCCACGCTTTAATTTTACCTAAAAACCATTTTTCAGATGTGTGCAGCCTTGATGAGAATATAGCGGCGAGGGCTCTTCCTTTAGCCGCAAAAATCGGATCGGCCATAAAAGAATCATTGGGCTGTAGTGGATTTAATATAGTACAGAATAATGGAGCATCTGCAGGACAGACAGTGTTCCATTTCCATATCCATATTATTCCAAGATATGATGATGGGTCGACAATAGTAACCTGGACACCGGGAAGCCCTTCAAAAGAAGAGCTTGCAGAGATAGCGGAGAAGATAAGGGAAGCTCTGTAATCCACCATGCTAAGGAGAAAGATGGAACCGAATATTAATGAGCAGTTCCAATCCATGTATAAAAAGTATGAAGCGCCGTTGCGTAAGATAGCTAGAAATTACGGCATACCGTATGATGAAATTGACGATCAGATACAAGATACGTTTATCTCATATTTTAAAAACTATGCTGTGGATAATGAAAAGAGAGGTAACATCCTCGTAACTATTTTAAAGCGCAAGTGTATTGATTACCACAGAAGCAAACATTATGAAACTGTGAGTATAGATACAGATGAAGGCAGATTTGCTATGGAAACGTTCATGTCAGAATTTAATAAAGATCTAGTAGATGGGCTTGAAAAAGAACAATTTTACAAAAAGGTTCGTAAATGTATTTCAGAGATGCGCAGTGAATGGCAAGAGGTAATCTTATATTGTTGTATATTTCGGAATACCAGTGAGGAAGCAGGAGAAATTCTAGGAATCTCGGGAACGGCATGCCGTTCCCGGCTGTTAAGAGCAAGAGAGCACCTTAAGAAAGAACTGGGTGATGAATTCCGTGAATGCTATGATTGATTTCCATAGTTTTCGATCAATCCGATAATCGTATCAACGGCATTGGATAAAGAGCTTTGTTCCATTGTTTTTATAAAGGAAAAGCGATTTTCGCAGGTATCAGAGATAGCCTGATAGAGAGTTTCTTCATTGAGATTCTCTTCTTCCAAAATTGTACTGAAGCCCTGACTTGCAAAAGATTTAGCGTTGAGAATCTGGTCGCCGCGGCTTGCTGCCGCAGAAAGAGGAATGAGAATGTTTGGCTTCCTCAAGGCAAGAATTTCGCAGATGGAGTTGGCTCCAGCTCTGGAAACAACGATATCTGCTGCTGCAAAAAGATGCTTTAAAGGAGCATCTACATATTCATATTGTACATATCCTGCCGTACCAATCAGACTTTCGTCCAGATTGCCTTTTCCACAGATATGTACAACTTGATATCTTGTGAGAAGTTTAGGCAGGATTTTGCGTATTGCTGTATTAACGGTTACGGAACCAAGGCTGCCTCCGATGACTAGAATGACAGGCCTGCTGGCTGAGAGACTGGCGTATTGAAGACCAGAGAGACGATTTCCTTGGAGAAGCTCCTTTCGAATAGGAGAACCAGTTAAAACAGCCTTGTCATTAGGAAGATATTTTAATGTCTCGGGAAAATTACAGCAGATTTTCTGAGCAGAAGGAATGCATATCTTATTGGCAAGGCCTGGTGTCATATCAGATTCATGGATGATGATTGGAACTTTGTAATGCTTGGCTGCAAGTACAACAGGAACAGCAACAAAACCACCTTTAGAAAATACAACATTTGGTTTATATTGTTTTATTAACTTTAAAGCTTCTCCGTACCCTTTTAAGACGCGGAAAGGATCCGTGAAATTCTTAAGGTCAAAATAACGGCGAAGCTTGCCAGAGGAAATGCCATGGTATTCAATACCTGCATTTTCAATAAGTTTTTTTTCAATACCCTGATAAGAGCCAATATAATGAATCTCATAACCTAACTCCTTTAGTGAAGGGATCAGGGCGAGATTCGGAGTAACATGTCCGGCAGTTCCGCCGCCAGTCAATATGATTTTTTTCATTTAGTTACCTCCTGCAACATGGATGTTAATATCTATACTACTATACTACCCAGAACCATCTAAAAGTCAACCCTAAAGCATTGGGAAGTTAAGGATAACAAATGGGGAGAGATGTTTGTAAAGCGGCAAGACAGAAAGGAGACTGAGGTTGAATGACAATTTAATAGATGAGGCAATCCGGGCAGCCTATGGATTTTCAGATAAACAGATACAGGCTGAACTGGAAGCCGCTATTGCTGATTCTAACAATCCTCCAGAGTTAAAAGCACCAGAAGATGAATTTCAGAAGATTCTCCAGAAAATTGAAAAGCTGGGAATCGAGCCGCTTCCTTTGGAGAGAGACAAGGCATCCTTCCATACCTCTAAAGTCCTATGTGAAGGCATGTCAAATACAGCACCTATTTCCTTCCAAAGGCCTGTTATATCTCGCAAAATACGCAAAGTTCTGTTAGTAACAGCAGTGCTTAGTATTATTGGAATAGGGATGAGTTTGAGAGCAGTTGGAAAGGGAGCTATGCAGTATCGAGTGGTAGATGCTGGAAATAGGGGGACTAATATTATTTGGAGTAATGTAAAATGGGAGGAACAAATTACTAGTGAAGAGGAAGCGTATACAAAAATTGAAGAGACTTTAAAAGTTCCTGCTTTGAAAATGGGATATACACCGTTAGGAATGGATTTTGAAAGGTTAATTATAGGTGAGAACTGCGGTATTATGCAATTTAAATATAATAAATACTATTTTTACATTTATCAATTAGGCACATTATCTGAGAAAAATGGAATGCATGGAAGTAATAGAGGCATAAAGTTATCAGAAGTATATAATCCATGGATGAAAAAAAATTTGTCTATTTACGAGAATGAGCTGGAAGATGGTAAAAAGGAATATAGTGTGGATTTTAATTATGATACAGAAGCAGGATACTATATAAATGGGGTTATGGATGAATCAGAGTTTATAAAAGTAGTAAAAGGATTATTTATAGAAAGTAATTAATAATTTTGAGGGGGGATATGATGAAAAAAATAGTAAAATTACTGTTTAGTAGCATGATAATGGGATTACTTTGTTCAACATCTATATTTGCAGAGGAAATAGCAGGTAATGAAAAAGCGGAAGCAACTGAAATAAAAGATGCAGTGGTTAGAGAAATTATTAATAATGGTGTAGCACGAGTTGGCGCAACTGTAAGAGGAGAATGGCTGGCAGACGTAGTCCTTCAAATCTCAAATCCCCAAAATGGAAATATAGGCGTTCTGATGACTACAACATGCCAACAGCCTGTTGATAAAATTGTAATGGGATTATATATAGATAAAATGAGAGATGATAAACATTGGGATCAGGTGGATTATAAAATTTTTGAATTTTTACCAGAGGATTTTCCTGATGGAATATTATCGGTAGCAGTTATTGATATCGAGCTAACTGGCTTTGAACTCGGCTTCTACCGTCTAAGGAGTATGCATTTAGTGACAAGCGGAAAGTTTGACGAATTTTATTCTGCAGAAACTGGGTTTATTGAAATCACCAAACGTTTCCCATTCAGCAACGAGGCTACGCCAAATGAAGTCTCTCCGTCTGAGGCTACAATAAAATAAAAAATATCAAATGAGGAGCTGCTTCTGCGGAGGACGGCTCCTTATCTGGTTTCGCCAGCTATATCCGATTCTAAAGAAACAGATCTATAAATGAGAGGTACCTTTAAAAAAGAGTAGAAAACTGATAAAATTATAAAAATTTCAAATGGGAGAACTGATATAGCATGACAGGTCATTCGAGAAAAAGGCAGTCCGGATTATCCGGAAACCAATTAAAAGAAATTGCCATAGGAGCTATGCTTCTAGATCATATAGGAGCATTTATATTAGGGTATCTTCCAATAGCAGGAACTGTAGAGAAAGGCCAAGTGTTTGCAAACATATATATACTGCTGCGTATAGTGGGGAGATTGGCATTCCCGATTTTTGCATTTCTGTTGACAGAAGGTTTTTTTCATACAAAAAGTGTAAAAAAATATCTTCTTCGCCTGGGAACGTTTGCTCTGCTGTCAGAGATTCCTTTTGATCTGGCATTATACGAAAAAGTGGGAGATTTTTCCATGCAAAATGTGTTTTTTACTTTGTTTATTGGCTTATTTACCATGTATTTTATGGAAAAGTGGGAAAAATATCTTTTTTTCTGTATGCTTGTGGCCCTTGCCAGCTCCTTTATTTCATGGTTTTTAAAGACTGATTATGGAGGTTTAGGATTTCTTTTAATTCTTGTGTTTTTCATATTCCATAATCGAAGAAAGGAACAGCTGGCTGCCGGCGCAGTCGTCATGGTTTCCATGATGCAGAGAAACTGGGAAATCGGATATCTGGCTTCTCTTCCATTATTATATCAATATAATGGAATAAATAAAAAATCAGAAGGTGCTAAAAGGTATGCTGTTTATCTGTTTTATCCCTTGCATTTAATGGTACTGGTAGGAATCAGGCTATTGCTGGTTTCTTGAAATAATTTGATGTTTTTAGAGCTTCAATATATTCTTGAACATTACAAGATTGCTTACGTCAATTACACTTTACTTGTAATATTCAAGAGTATGCGGATATAAAGAAAGGCGGTGGCAATGAACTAGCCGCTACTGGAACTAGCACTACATGGATGGGAAAACTGATTGATAGACTTAATTCACGCCGCAACAATAGATTCCTATTTTAACAATAGGAATTCAATCTGGAACTATTGTTAAAATATTGTTGCGTAGAAGACAGGGAGACACAAAGATGATATTTGATACACATGCACACTACGATGATAAAGCTTTTGATAAGGATAGAGATACTATCCTTATGAGCTTGAAGGAGCATGGAATTGAAGGGACGGTTAATGTTAGTGCTAATATTGCCTCTATTCAGTCCACCTTGAACTTAATAAAAAAATATCCGTTTATCTATGGTTCTCTAGGAATTCATCCCAATGAAACAGGAGAACTGGATGAGGCAAAGCTGGCGTGGATAAGGGAAACCGCCGCGGCATCAAAGATAGTTGCCATAGGAGAGATCGGATTGGATTATTATTGGGATGAGCCTGAAAGGGAGATACAGAAGAAATGGTTTCTCCAACAATTGGATATGGCAAAGGAGCTTCAAATGCCGGTTATTATTCACAGCAGGGATGCTGCTAAAGATACCTTAGACATTATAAAAGGAGAAAAAGTTGGAGAGATTGGAGGAGTAATCCATTGCTTTTCCTATGGTGTGGATATGGCAAAGGAGTATCTGAATATGGGCTTTTTTCTTGGAATTGGAGGCGTTCTTACCTTCCAAAATGCAAGGAAATTGAAAGAGGTGGTAAAATATGCTCCACTGGAGCAGCTTGTTTTAGAGACAGACTGCCCTTACCTTTCTCCTGTCCCCTATCGAGGAAAAAGAAATTCTTCTCTAAATCTTCCATATGTGGTAAAAGCTCTTGCAGAGATAAAGCAGACAGAAGAGCAGGAAATTATAGACATAACGAATAGAAATGCAAAAAGATTATATAGGTTGTAATCCAGGTGCTAAAGAAAGGCAGAAGCTGTAAAGGATAGCAAAGAAAAACAATAAAAAACAAAATAGTAAAAGAAAAGAGAATAACAGGAAAAGGAAGACATCATGGAGGACAAATTAGGAAATCCGAAAAAAACGATTGAAATTATACAGAAATATGAATTTACATTCCAAAAGAAGTTCGGCCAGAATTTTCTTATTGATACCCATGTGCTGGATAAGATTATAAAAGCAGCAGGGCTTACAAAAGAAGATATGGTTTTAGAAATCGGCCCTGGGATTGGGACAATGACCCAATATCTGGCGGAAGCAGCAGGCCAGGTTGTAGCCGTTGAAATAGACAAAAATCTGATACCAATTTTAAAAGAAACCCTTAAAGGCTATGAGAATATTACTATTATCAATGAGGATATTCTTAAAACAGACATAAAAGGGCTGACAAAGGAATATAATGGAGGCAGGCCCGTGAAAGTAGTTGCTAATCTGCCTTACTATATTACCACCCCTATCATTATGGGGTTGTTTGAAAGCGATGTGCCGATTGATAATATTACAGTTATGGTACAAAAAGAGGTGGCAGAGCGGATGCAAGCAGGTCCTGGCTCTAAGGATTATGGCGCACTTTCCCTAGCAGTGCAGTATTATGCGACCCCATATATTGTAGCAAATGTGCCGCCTAACTGCTTTATTCCCAGACCTAATGTAGGCTCAGCAGTAATCCGTCTTACACGCCATAGGGAATTTCCGGTTAAAGTAAAGGATTCTAAGCTGATGTTTCGGATTATACACGCCTCTTTTAACCAGAGAAGAAAGACCTTATTGAATGGATTGAACAATTCACCAGAGCTTTCTTATACAAAGGAACAGATTGGGGAAGCGATTATACAGCTTGGCGTGCCTTCGTCTGTCAGAGGAGAGGCTCTTACACTGGAACAGTTTGGACAGTTGTCAGATATACTCCTGGGTATGGGCTGTTAAATACAGAGAAATGAACAAAAAATACAAAAAATATGAGAAAGAATCAAGACATTTTGTCTAAAATGTGATAAAGTAAAAGATGATAACACAGAAATGAGATAAAAGCTATTTTCATAAAAGCTTTTATGAGGAGGTGCATTATGGGAAAACGGTTGGACAGGCTTCTGGCATTAGGCGTTCTGGCAGCGGGAGCTGGAATTGTGGGAAAGAAACTGTATGATTCTCGAAAAAAGGAAGAAGAATTACAAAGGATTGAAAAGGCTTGTCAGGATGCTTCGGAAAGGGATTATGAAGGGCAGCAGGCATACCTCATTGGAGGGGGCCTGGCCTCTATGGCGGCTGCAGCATATTTAATCCGGGATTGCGGCTTTCCAGGAAAGCAGATTACTATTTATGAAGGAATGAATCTTTTAGGGGGCAGTAATGATGGAATAGGGACACCGGAAAAGGGTTTTGTATGCCGGGGTGGACGTATGCTTAATGAGGAAACCTATGAGAATTTCTGGGATCTGTTTCGTTCCATACCATCCTTGGAACAGCCAGGAAGAAGCGTGACAGAAGAGATTTTGAATTTCGACCATGCCCATCCTACCTGCGCCAAAGCAAGGCTTGTAGATAAAGATGGAAATATTCTTGATGTGAAGAGTATGGGATTTACCCAGCAGGAAAGGATGGCTTTACTGAAGCTGGTAAATATGGATGAGGATAAGCTGGACAATCTCACGATTATGGATTGGTTTAAGGATATGCCTCATTTCTTTACAACAAATTTCTGGCATATGTGGCAGACCACCTTTGCATTTCAGACCTGGAGCAGCCTGTTTGAGTTCCGCCGCTATATGCGGAGGATGATTTTTGAATTCAATAGAATTGAAACACTGGAAGGAGTGACACGGACACCGTTTAATCAGTATGACAGCGTGATCCGCCCTCTGGAAGAATATCTGAAAAAACATGATGTAAATTTTGTAAAAGACTGTAGGGTAACAGATATTGATTTTGCAGAGGGAGATGGTATAAAAGCGGAGACCATCCATCTGGAACAGGCGGACGAGGAAAAGGAAGTTATTTTAAAAGATGGTGATATCTGTATTATGACAAATGCCTGCATGACAGACAGTGCAACGCTGGGCAGCATGGATACACCGGCCCCCTATCCTGATAAAAAGCCGATTTCCGGCGAGCTATGGGCAAAGGCTGCGGCTAAAAAACCAGGCCTTGGCAATCCAGAGCCATTTTTCGGAAACATACAGGAAAGCAACTGGCAGAGCTTTACGGTTACCTGCCGTGGAAATAAGATGCTAAAGATAATTGAAAGCTTTTCAGGCAATATTCCAGGAAGCGGCGCATTAATGACATTTAAGGATTCTGCCTGGAAGATGAGCAGTGTTGTTGCTGCTCAGCCTCATTTTCCGAATCAGCCTATGGATGTGACCATATTCTGGGGCTATGGTTTATATACAGATAAAGAAGGCGATTATGTGAAAAAGCCGATGAAAGACTGTACAGGGAAAGAAATACTGACAGAATATCTTCATCAGCTTCATCTGAGTGAAGAGCAGATAGAAGATTTGATGAAGGATGTTATTAACGTAATTCCATGTTTTATGCCATATGTGGATGCTCAGTTCCAGCCGAGAAAGAAAGCAGACAGGCCTGCAGTGGTTCCAGAAGGCTCTGAGAATTTTGCCATGGTAAGCCAGTTTGTAGAAATCCCGGAAGATATGGTGTTTACAGAAGAATACTCTGTAAGGGCAGCAAGGATTGCCGTATATACGCTTATGGGAGTTGACCGTCCCATTTGCCCTGTTACTCCTTACATTAAAAATACAAAGGTGCTTATGCGCGCCCTTAAAAAAGCTTATATATAAAAAGAATTGGGAGGTTTTACTATGTTGAAAAAGTGGATTCCGGCAGAAAGACCGGATGAGCAGGTCCTGAAGGAAAGGCTGGATCATGAGAAGGAAAAGCTGGCGGCCTTGCAGATGAAGATAAAGGAGCGTAAGCTTCCAGTACTTGTATTGGTAGAAGGATGGGGAGCAGGAGGAAAGGGAAGCATTGTGGGCCAGGTAATCCGTAATATTGACCCAAGATTTTTTAAGGTTGCCACTATGTCAGCGCCGACAGAGGATGAAAAAAGGAAACCGTTTTTATATCGTCATTTTGTTCAGATACCTGAAGCAGGGCAGTTTAGCTTCCTGGATTCTGGCTGGATGGAGGAGATTACCATGGACAGGGTTCATGGGAAAATGGATGATGATGAGTATTCGGAGAGGATGGAAAGCATCAAGCGCTTTGAACGTACGCTTACAGATAACGGCTATCTGCTTTTAAAATTCTTCTTTAATATCAGCCATAAGGAGCAGGAAAAAAGAATTCAAAAGCTTTTGGCAGATAAGGATACAGCATGGCGTGTAAGTGACAGTGACAAATGGCAGAATAAGCATTATGACAAATGTGCAGATGTATTTGATCGTTATCTGACAGATACTAATACCTCCAACGCCCCCTGGTATATTATCGATGCCAAGAACAGGAAGTGGGCAGAATTGCAGGTATTGGAGACTCTGTGCAGTGGTATTGATGTAGCTCTTCAAAATAACAGCCAGGCTGTACCAATTCTGCAAAATGTATTTCCACTTGAAAAGATGCCGAAGCTGGCAGATGTAGAACTGGATAAGACGATTTCTGACAGCGATTATAAGATAGAATTAAAAATGCTCCAGAGCCGCCTTGGTGCTCTTCACAACAGGCTGTACCGGAAACGCGTTCCTGTTATTATTGCCTATGAGGGATGGGATGCTGCTGGAAAGGGCGGAAACATTAAAAGGATTACAGGAGCCTTAGATCCTAGAGGCTATGAGGTTCATCCAATTGCAAGCCCAGAACCGCATGAAAAGGCCCGCCATTATCTGTGGAGATTTTGGAACCGCCTGCCGAAAACGGGCCACATTGCTATTTTTGACAGGACCTGGTATGGTCGTGTCATGGTAGAGCGTTTAGAAGGCTTTTGCAGTGAAAATGACTGGAAGCGTGCCTATAATGAGATTAATGAGTTTGAGAAAGAGCTTTCTGAATGGGGAGCTGTCATCATTAAGTTCTGGGTTCACATTGATAAAGATACTCAGCTTGCCCGTTTTACAGAACGGCAGAATACTCCAGAAAAACAGTGGAAGATTACAGATGAAGACTGGAGAAATAGAGAAAAATGGGATGTTTACGAGGAAGCGGTAGATGAGATGTTAAAGAAAACTAGTACCTCCTATGCTCCATGGCATATCCTGCAGTCTGTAGATAAAAAATATGCTCGCATCCAGGCTCTTAAAGTAGTAATTAAAGAGCTGGAAAAGGTATTGGACTGATATTGAAAGGTAATATATTTAGAAACATTGTTTTCATAAAAGGGGCTGTCGCAATAAGGATTGAGTATACAAGATATAGTATTGTTTTGAAATTAAATCCCACTAAATCTTGTATACGTTTTTCTTAGTGCGACAGCCCCTTTTACATACAGCAAATCCCATTCGATTTTCTTATAGGATAAAAATCCCTTAGGACACCTTAAAGAGTATTTTCAAGGTATAGTTTTATTACTGCTATGCATACAATATCTAGCAGAGGGGTGATAGTGTGTCTAATTATAGCAGATTAATCTCATATATCTACGCCTATGAAGGTGAAGTGAAGGGAAAAAACATCGGATTTGCAAAATTGGAAGCAAGAAACGGACAATGTAAGATCAATGTAAATGTTAAAAGAGTCTATGTAGGAAGCAATGATCTGCAGGTTTATCTTCTGTCTTCATCAGGGGAGATAGGGCTGGGCAAAATTTTTATCCGCAATGGTTCAGGAGAGTTCCGCGCCAGTGTGAATGTGAATGATGCAGAAGGCTCAGGAGTTTCTATGGATCAATGCTATGGCCTTACTATCCACGATCCAGACAGTACGTGGCAGAGCTATACTACTATATGGGAAGATGCGGTTGCTCAGGCAGCTGAAATAGAGTTGGCTAGGGTAACAGCAGATAATATACGCAAAAAAGAGAAAGAAAAGGAAAAGAGACAGGAAAAATCTTCTGGTCAGGGAGCAGAAGCTAGACCAGAGGAAGAAGCATTACAAAAGGAGGAAGCTGAAGAGAGAAAAAGAGAATTTCGAAAAGAATTAGAAAATGTGGAAGAAACAAAACAAGAACAGATAGTACCAGCAGAAGGTGAGGAAAAAGAAGCCCAGGAAGAGAGAATGGGAGAGAATGTTCCGAGAGAAAATACAGAGTCAATAGAGACACCACAATCCTCAGAATACATAGAAGAAACAGAATATGTACAGGAGCCAGAAGGGATTAATGTAACAGAGCAGGATTATCAGGTGGAGTCTCAGGAACAGAAGAAAAGTTTCGGATATCAGGAGCGCTTGGAACAGAGAGAGCATTTCCGGCCATTTGCCTGCCCAGGGCGTCCAGGGAGACCGCCCCATCCAGGTCAGCCAGGAAGGCCGCCCCATCCAGGCGAGCCAGGAAAACCACCATATCCAGGCGAACCAGGGAGACCGTCCCATCCAGGAGGACCGGGAAGGCCGCCTCATCCAGGCGAACCAGGGAGACCGCCTCATCCAGGAGGACCGGGGAGACCGCCTCATCCAGGAGGGCCAGGAAGACCGCCCCATCCAGGTGGGCCAGGAAGACCGCCCCATCCAGGAGGACCAGGAAGACCGCCCCATCCAGGAGGACCAGGGAGACCGCCCCATCCAGGAGGACCGGGAAGACCATCCCATCCAGATTATCCAAGATATATGATAGAGCCAGAGCGGTTCAGGTTTTCGGGAAAAAATCAGTATTATCAGCCTTCGGGGCCGCTTGAAGGAACACAGGCTGGGCCATTTCATCCATCGGAAAAGATAATAAATTCAGAAGAATTGACTTCAGCTTCTGGAAGAACAGAAGAAATAGTCAGTACTCCGATTATGGCAAAACCTAAAGAATGGGTAAGCCAGATCATTAATGAAGAGACAGCAGCCAGGGAAAAAGCTCTGGAAGAGAGAATGGCAAAGGCACAGCCATGGGAGCGGCAGGCTAGACCAGCATCTGCATGGATTCAGGAAAATCAGAATTCAGAAACAAAAGAGGATATGATACCTAAGAGTACAGATGGCTACCGGGAGCAGAATGAGGAATATAATCTGCAGGAAGATCAGAAAAAGGAATTGGCGAAAAGTGATTTGGAAAGAGCAGGGTGGAATATCAATGAAGCTCCAGATATTCAGAGATATAACTATACTGGAATGGCTGGCCCAGTAGAAAGAGATGATATGAAAACAGACAATAAAGAACAGATATCATCAAATCTAGAAAGGGAGCCTGGCAGGTCAGAGATTCAGGAACAGAATGAAAATTCAAATATGCCTGCTAATGAAAATACAGGAATACAGGAAGAGAGCAGCAACATTTCTGTCAGTCAGGACAACACAAGCGCCGAAGAACAGGAGGTTCCGCTTCCAGAAGAACCGGCAGCAGAACCAGAGAATACAGATAAGGGGGAAGGAGAAAGGGATTATGAGATGCTTTGGGATAGATTCCAGAAAGAATATCCTAAAGTGCGTGCCTTTGACTATGAAAACGGATGTGAAATTTTAAGTATCAATCCACAGGACATCGGCCTTCTGCCAAGGGAAAACTGGGTTTATGGGAACAATAGTTTTCTGCTTCACGGTTATTACAGCTATCGGTATCTGATTCTTGTCCGTCTGCATAACCCGAAAGGAAAACCAAGATTTCTACTGGGAGTGCCAGGACATTACTTCAGCAATGAAAAACGTATGGCGTCTATGTTTGGATTTCCCCACTTTGTACTCTCAAAAAATCAGCCAGTAGAAAATGGCCGTTTTGGCTACTGGTATACAGACGTTAAGCTGGGAAACGACCGATGAGCGGCTCATCCCATCTCATACCTAATGATCCACACCACGAAGTTCTATCTGTTCCACATAAGGGCGGACTAAAGAGGCGAAGAAAAGAAGCTCATCTACAGAATAGCTTTCAAATCCTGGATGGAGCACCTGGTCGGATTCCACATAATTTTGGAGGAAATACCACTGTGCCCCTTGGATCCAGGGGCCAATTGCAGAGAAATCCTTTTCTGAAAGAAGTCCCTTTACAACAGTTGTACGAAATTCATAAGGGACAGTACCCTGCTTTAGAAAAGATATACTTTCATGGATACGGTTAATATCCAGATCTTTGATGCCAGAGACAATGGGATAGTTTTCAGGGCCTGCTTTGATATCCATGGCGATATAATCTAGGAGCTGCTGGCTGCAAAGATGCTTTAAAACATCAGGACGATAGCCATTCGTATCTAATTTAACAGCCAATCCTAAAGAACGGATTGCCCTGATAAATTCTTCCAGCCCCTCAGAAAAAGTAGGCTCTCCTCCAGTGATACATACACCCTCTAAAATACTGGCCCGTTTTTCCAGTACTGACAGAATTTCCCTGTTGGTAAAAAGAGCTTCCGCATCACTTTTTAACAGACCGCTGTTATGGCAGAAAGGGCAGCGGAAGTTACAGGAACCAAGAAATACAGTGGCAGCTATATGGCCGGGAAAATCCAACAGAGTTGTTTTTTGAAATCCGCAAATTTTCATAATTTCCATTTCCAATCATCTATTTATCGTATATACTTGTATAAGTATATCATAGACAAAAAGAGATGGAAAGAGGAATGCAGATGGTATCAGAGGAGAAGTATATGAGGGAAGCTGTCCGCCAGGCTAAAAAGGCTGCAGCCCTGGATGAGGTACCGATTGGCTGTGTGATTGTCCACCAGGGAAAAATTATCGGAAGGGGATATAACAGGCGGATGACGGACCACAGCGTGCTGGCTCATGCAGAAATTATAGCTATCAAAAAAGCCTGTAAAAAGATAGGGGACTGGAGGCTGGAGGATTGTACCATATATATTACTCTGGAGCCATGCCCCATGTGCGCAGGAGCAATTGTTCAGGCCAGGATTCCCAGAGCAGTGATTGCCTGCATGAATCCAAAGGCAGGCTGCGCAGGTTCTGTCATGGATCTGTTTCATGAAGGCGGTTTTAATCATCAGGTAGAAACAGAGACTGGGTTGTTGGGAGAAGAATGTTCTCAAATGCTCAAGGATTTCTTTAAAGTCTTGCGGAAGAAACGAGAAAGTAAAGATATGATAAATACATGACAAAAAAGACCTGCCTTGACAAAAGGCTTTGAAACCGTTATACTTAACCATACCTGAATAACTATGTCATAAGGTTTCCGTGCAGCCGGGGAGATAGCGGTGCCCTGTACCTGCAATCCGCTCCAGCAGGGGTGATATCTCGCCTCGGACATTCTGCTGTAGAGCTGCCTTGTGTAAGTGGCGTTGAAGTTTGGGTCTTGCGCAACAGAAATTCGTGAACCGTGTCAGGGCAGGAATGCAGCAGCACTAAATGAAACCTTCTGTGTGCCGTAAGGCAGCCTGGACAGAGCTAACTGCAGGAGTAACGTCTGTGGTAGGTGTACAAAGCGAGATGCACGGATTAAATATTATAGATGACAGGGCCATGTGTATTCATGAAGACTTCCAAAATGCAAATACAGGGAGTTTTTATGAATGTATATGGCCTCTTTTATTTTGATAAAAAGCCTTTTGGCCAGGCAAAATATGCAAAGATGAAAAGAGAATATAAAAAGGAGTATAAAGATGGACAATAGGGTCAAAAAGCTAGATATTATATTAATTCTGATTCTTTTGGCAGCAGCTCTGATTTTTGCGTTGCGTATGCGTGTGAGGCAAGAAACAGCATCAGAGGCAGAGATCCTGGTAGAGGGTGAGGTGGTTCAGGTGGTAAACTTGAAAGAGGATTCGGAATTCCTGATTCATGGATTTCAGGGAGGGATAAACCATATAGTAGTAAGTCAGGGATTTATATGGTGTGATGAGGCCTCCTGTCCAGATAAAGTATGTGTCCACACAGGAAAAATAAGCCTGAATACAGAAACCATAGCCTGTCTTCCCAATAAGATGATTATTCGGATAAAGTAAGAAATTTGTTCTTGCTCAGGTATCTCCTTTGTATTATAATTACAAAATGGGTGCATTATAGCTTGCACACAGCGATGGAAGAAAAGAATTGCTATATAAAGAAAGGGTGTGTTAGGATGAAACGGATTGGAATGCTGACAAGCGGAGGCGACTGCCAAAGCCTGAACGCAACGATGAGAGGCGTAGCAAAGGCGCTCTACAATATGTTTGATGATGTAGAGATTATTGGATTTGAAGAGGGATACAAGGGATTGATATATGCAGATTACCGCATTATGAAGCCTTCTGATTTTTCAGGAATATTAACAAGAGGAGGCACTATTTTGGGAACCTCCCGACAGCCCTTTAAGCTTATGCGTGTTCCAGATGAAAACGGCCTAGATAAAGTGGAGGCAATGAAACACACCTACCGAAAGCTAAAGCTGGAATGCCTTGTGGTCTTAGGGGGCAATGGAAGCCAAAAGACAGCAAACCTTTTAAAAGAGGAAGGGCTGAATGTGGTTTCTCTGCCAAAGACTATAGATAATGATCTCTGGGGAACTGATATTACTTTTGGATTTCAGAGCGCAGTAAATCTGGCTACCAGTGTAATTGACTGCATTCATACCACAGCAGCTTCCCATGGCCGGGTATTTATTGTAGAGGTTATGGGCCATAAGGTGGGCTGGCTGACTCTCTATGCAGGAATTGCAGGCGGTGCAGATATCATCCTTCTTCCGGAGATACCATATGATTTGGACATTGTAGCAGATGCCTTGAAACAGCGGGCAAAGAAAGGAAAACGTTTCTCTATTGTGGCAGTGGCAGAAGGAGCTATTTCCAAAGAAGATGCCAGCCTTTCCAAGAAGGAGCTGAAAGAGAAGAAGAAAAAAGGCCTTGTTTATCCTTCTGTTGCCTATGAAATCGGTGCACAGATTGCTGAAAAGACAGGACAGGAAATACGTGTTACAGTTCCAGGACATATGCAGAGAGGCGGGGAGCCTTGCCCATACGACAGAGTGTTGTCCACACGAGTTGGAGCAGCAGCAGCCCAGCTGATTAAGCAGGGTGAATACGGATATATGGTGGCTATAAAAAATAATGATGTTACCAAAGTACCTTTAGAAGATGTTGCTGGAAAGTTGAAGACCGTAGATCCTGAGTGTACGATGATTAAGGACGCAAAGGGAATGGGAATCTGCTTTGGTGATGAATAAATTATTATGATTGATATCATTTGAAAAGGAGTTTGAGCATGTCATATACGGCGTTGTACCGCAAATGGCGCCCTGTTACCTTTGAAGATGTAAAGGGACAGGACCACATTGTGAAAACCTTAAAAAATCAAATCACATCTGGGCGTATCGGACATGCGTACCTGTTTTGCGGAACAAGGGGAACAGGAAAGACCAGTATTGCTAAAATTTTTGCCAGAGCAGTAAACTGTGAGAATCCCCAAGAGGGAAGCCCTTGCAATCAGTGTCCAACATGCCAGGCTGTTATGAGCGGTTCTTCCCTTAATGTTGTGGAAATCGATGCCGCTTCAAATAATGGTGTGGAAAATATCCGGGAAATCAGAGAACAGGTACAATATCCCCCAACAGAAGGCCGCTACCGAGTCTATATTATTGATGAGGTTCATATGCTTTCTACAGGAGCATTTAATGCACTGCTAAAGACATTGGAAGAGCCGCCTTCTTATGTGATTTTTATTCTGGCAACGACAGAAGCTCACAAGATTCCAGTTACAGTTCTTTCCCGATGCCAGAGATATGATTTTAAAAGAATTACGTTACCAACTTTGACAGCTCGTTTAAAAGAGCTGACAGATGCGGAGCAGATTGAAGTAGAAGAAAAGGCCCTGGCTTATATTGCCAGGGCAGCTGACGGCTCTATGCGCGATGCATTGAGCCTTTTGGACCAATGTGCAGCATTCCATTATGGAAAGTGTTTGAGCTATGACAATGTGTTGGAAGTGCTGGGGGCTGTAGATCATACGGTTTTCAGCAATCTATTCCGTGCTGTCACAAAGGGAGATACAAAATCATGTATCTATCAGCTGGAAGAGATGATAGTCCAAGGCAGAGAGCTGGGACAATTTGTAAATGATTTTATCTGGTATATGAGAAATCTTCTGCTGATTATGACAACAGACGATGCAGAAAGTATGCTGGATATGTCAGAGGATAATATTAAGCTTCTGAGGGAAGAGGCAGGGCTTATTAATACAGAAATACTGATGCGTTATATCCGGGTTTTTTCAGAGTTGTCTAACCAGATTAGATACGCCTCTCAAAAAAGGGTTTTGATAGAGCTAGCCTTTATTCGGCTGACAAAGCCGCAGATGGAGGAAAACCTGGATTCTGTCATGCAAAGACTTAGTGAGTTGGAAAACAGACTGGATGAGGGACTTCAAAAGGGCTGCCTATTTCCTCCTATAGATAATGCTGCGCTTCCTCATATGGAAACAGGGGCAGAAGCGGGGCCTGAGGCTGTACCAGCAGTGGATATATCTCCAAGACAAGTATCGATTCCCAAAGAACAGTTGGATGATTTTAATCAGCTCAGGAATGAATGGGCAAAGATTATCCGTGAAATTGGCGGTTCTATTCGTGCCAGCTTCCGCAATACAGTTATTGAGCCTGCTGGTGCAGACCGCATGTGCGTTGTATTTTCCACAGGGGAAAGTTTCGATATCGGCAGCAGGCCTGCTGCGCTGGAGGAAATTGGACGATTTGTAGAGCAAAAGTTTGGCAAGTCTATTGCTTTTCAGGCAAGGCTGGCCGGAGGCGGAGAGCGTTTTGATACGATTTATGTGAGTGAAGAAGAATTGAAAGCAAATATCCATATGGATATTACAATAGAAGACTGAATTTCAGGAGGTTATCACCATGGCAAAACGTGGCGGTTTTCCAGGCGGAATGCCTGGCAATATGACAAATTTAATGAAGCAGGCTCAGAAAATGCAGAAGCAGATGGAAGAGACTACAAAAGAGCTTGAAACAAAAGAATATACTGCAGCAGCCGGAGGCGGAGCTGTGTCCGTTACGGTTTCTGGAAAAAAGGAAGTTCTTTCTGTTAAACTGTCAGAAGAAGCAGTGGATCCTGATGATATTGAAATGCTGGAGGATTTAATTGTAGCTGCTGTGAATGAAGCTATGCGTCAGGCAGATGAGGCTTCCGGAGCTGCCATGTCAAGGCTTACAGGTGGATTGGGCGGCTTGGGTGGAGGCTTCCCATTCTAAAATGGATTATTATAGCACTCAGATTACGAAATTAATAGAAGAGCTGTCCAGACTTCCGGGGGTGGGCAGTAAATCTGCCCAGCGTCTGGCATTCCACATCATCAACCTGCCGAGGGAGCAGGTTGAGCATTTGGCTGGAGCTATTGTTGATGCTAAAAATAATGTAAGATATTGCCAGGAATGCTTTACTCTAACGGATAAGGATCTCTGTCCCATCTGTAGCAGTGATAAACGCAGTCATGGAACGATTATGGTAGTAGAAAACACTAGGGATCTGGCCGCCTATGAAAAAACAGGAAAATATGAAGGGGTATATCATGTTCTCCACGGAGCCATTTCTCCAATGCTGGGAATCGGCCCTAATGATATCCGGCTTAAGGAGCTTATGCAGCGTCTTCAAGGGGATGTGGAAGAGGTAATTATTGCTACCAACTCCAGCCTTGAGGGAGAGACAACAGCCATGTACATTAGTAAATTGATTAAACCCACCGGTATAAAGGTGACAAGGATTGCCAGCGGTGTGCCGGTAGGAGGAGATTTGGAATACATAGACGAAGTGACCCTTCTTCGTGCCCTGGAAGGCCGGGTAGAACTGTAGGGGGAAGGTTTGAACAGATAAGTATTAGGAGATGCGAAAATGGATAAATACGAGTTTAATATCAAGATTGAACAGATTAAGAAACTTGTAGGTAAGGGCGACTATGAAACAGCAATGAAAATAGCAAAAAACATTGACTGGAAAAGAGTCCGTAATGCAAACCTGCTTTCTATGGTTGCCCAGATATATGAAAAAAATGAAGAATATTCAGAAGCAAAGGATATCCTCCTTCTTGCATTTGAGCGGGCGCCCATAGGAAAACGTCTGCTTTATAAGCTGACAGAGCTTGCGGTAAAAGAAGGTAACATAGAGGAGTCAGAGGCGTATTATCGTGAATTCTGTGAGCTGGCCTCTGATGACTCCAGGCAGCATCTCCTCCGCTATATGATTTTAAAGGAAAAGGGAGCCCCTGCGGAGCAGCTAATCCATACTCTGGAACAATATACAGCTCAGGAACTTGATGAAAAATGGCTGTATGAGCTGGCATATCTTTACCATGAAGCTGGCTATGGCGACGAATGCGTTAAAACCTGTGATCGAATTATGCTTATGTTTGGAATCGGTAAATATGTGGACAAAGCGATGGAGCTGAAGACCCAGTATCAGCCCCTAACCTCTTATCAGATGGATTTGGTTGAAAACAGGGATAAATATGAGGCAAAACTGCGTGCTGTAGAAAATGGCTTTGATATACCAGATGAGGATGATAATAGACAGATAGAGGAAAGAGAAGACAGGCCGGAGACAGAAAGCCATTGGGATGAAGATGAGCAGCAGGAAGTGGAAGAAGCTGGTTTTTACGAAGAATCTGATGCCATAGACCATGAGTCAAGCTCGTATGGGGAGGAATGGGATTCTGCTCCCCAGATTCAGGAGGAAGAAGATGTGAAAGAAGAGCCCCCCTCTATTGATAAGATCCTGGCAGCAAGGATGAGGGAGGCAGAGGAGGAGGAAAAGCTGGCAAGGAAGCTGGCTAATATACCGAAAGACTCCTACAAAGAAGATATGCCTATAGAGCACACAAGAGTTTTAACAGATATAAAAAGTGTAATTCCTAGGGCAGACGGAAGGTGGACAAGGGAAGAGGAATCAGAGAATGGAGCTGCTCAAGCAGCCAAGGAGTCAGCAGTAGCATGGGAAGGAGCTTCCTTACAGCCTGAAGAAGAGGATGTAATTATTGAAGATTTATGGGATGACGAGGAGGAAAGGCCCATTCACCTGTTGATCGAAGGAAAAACGCCTGAGGAAGGCTTTCGAATAGCTCAGGAGATGTTGAAAAAAGTTCATAGAGAAACAGGAAACAGGCAGATAATTGCAAAAATTACAGGATCCAGGTTAAATAAAAAAGGAATTTTTGCAGTACAAGATAAGATTGCAGGAAAAGACCTTGTAATTGAGGAAGCAGGGGATTTGAGTTCGGATATTCTAAATGAACTGAATGAATTTATAGAAAATGACAGAACAGGAGTTGTTGTGGCTCTGATTGACAATCCTCATCAGTTGAGAAAACTCTATATGAAGAGCCCGAACCTTATTCAGAAGTTTGAATATATTGGAAATAGCAATTCAGAGTTGGAAGTTGGAATAAGCGAAGGGGCGGAAACTGCAGAGTATCAGGTTGAACAGCAGGAAGTGATGACCCAGGCTTCTCCTGTAAGGCACGCTGAGCCAATGAGAAGAGAACCGGTTTATGAACCGATTCAGAGAGAGCTGGAGGAGGAAGAAATACCAACAAGACCGGAGGAAATGGAAAAACCATCTGAGCCTGTTAAAAAAAGCAGGTTTCCTTTCCGCCGTAGAGAGAAGCATAAAGAGGAAGAATACGACGAGTATGACGAGGAATATGATGGAGCTGAGGATGAGTACTCCGATGATGAGTATTCCGATGATGGATATGAGGATTCGGAGTATGAAAATGATGAGTATGAAGATGGTCCTTCTAATTCTCAGGATGACGGCAGAGAGATGGATATTGATGAATTTGCTGAATATGCATGCAAGTATGCTGGGGATATAGACTGTAGCATAACAGGAAAAAGTATGCTGGCTCTTTACGAAAGAATTGAGATTATGGAAGAAGAAGGCATTCCTCTCACTAAGAAAAATGCAGAAAATTTAATCGAAGAAGCAGCAGATAAAGCAGAGAAACCATCGATTGGAAAATTGATTACTGGTGTATTTTCTCCAAAATACAATAAAGACGGTCTGCTTATTTTAAAGGAGGAGCATTTCATCTGATATGGCAGAAATCAAACTGATTGCATTAGATTTAGACGGAACACTTTTAAATGAAAACAAGGAGGTTCCTTTTGAAAATGAGGTAGCTCTGAGAGAATGCGCTGTTAGAGGAATATATATTGTTCCGGCAACAGGGCGTACTGCGTATGGAATTCCAGATATTGTAAAAGATATTCCAGGAGTCCGTTATGCGATTACCATCAATGGCGGTAAAGTTGTTGATATGGCGGAAAATAAGGTGATCAGCTCCTGCTTCCTGACAAAAGAGAAAACACTGGAAGTTATGGAAATCGCGGAGCACTTTTCGGCTATGTATGATGCCTATGTAGGAGATAGGGGTGTTTCTGAAGAACGCTTTTTAAATCATATGGAAGATTATGGCCTGACTCCAGGGATACAGCAGCTTATCCGAAAGACAAGGATATGTTATCCGAGTATCACAGAGCATATAAAAAAATTAGACTGCCCTGTGGATAAAGTAACAATTTTTGTTAAGGATCCTTCTATTAAGGCTCAAATACGAGAACGCCTTAACCAAGTGGAAGGGATATTGATCAGCTCATCCCTGGCCTGCAATCTGGAAATTAATGCGGAAGGTGCGACAAAGGGAGCTGGTCTGTTAGAGCTTGCCCAGTTTCTGAAAATTCCCAGGGAACAGACTATGGCATTCGGGGACGGTGAAAACGATATTTCAATGATCAAAGAGGCAGGGTTGGGCATAGTAATGGAAAATGGTGCGCCCTTTTTAAAAAAAATCGCTGATTATGTAACGGCTTCTAATGAAGATGCTGGAGTTGCAGCAGCGATTAAAGCCTTTATATTAGGATAGTGATAGTATGAATATAATAATGGAACATTGGCTTTCTTTTGGAATAGCCGCATTTTTGACTGGTATGGTATTGTATGGACATTACAGAGGCTTTATAAGGCAGGCAGTAGCCATTGGTGCCTTAGCAGCCTCTATCATATTAACTAATCTTTTTATACCTCAGGTAAAAGCTTTTTTAAAAGAAAATGTCGCTGCTCGTGAAATGATAAAAAATGTTTTTATGACAAACATAGTTTGGGAAGAAGAAAAGGGGGAAAACGAGCCGTCAATCCAACGTTCTTATATAGAAAATTTAGAGCTTCCTGAGCAGTTAAAGACTGCGCTGCTGGAAAATAATAACAGCGAAGTATATGAGCTTCTTGGGGTAGAACATTTTGCTGATTATATCATAGAATATCTAAGCAACACTATTTTAAGTGGAATTGCTTATGTTGTGGTATTTTCCGTCACATTTTTTATGATCCATCTCATTATGAGATGGCTAAATATCATAGCAAAGCTTCCCATTTTGTCAGGTCTGAACAAAATAGCAGGTGCAGGAGTGGGATTTGCAGAGGGATTGCTTTTGATATGGATTGCCTGTTTGGTATTAACAGTATTTGCAGGAACTCCATGGGGGATGATGCTCATACAGCAGATTGAAAAAAGCACATGGCTTTCCTTTTTATATAATCATAACTTTCTTCTGCAAGCTGCAATGGGAATTATTTATAGGGCAATATAATGAGGATAAAAATCAGTGACCTATAAAAAAGTTAAGCACCAGGGGGAAAACCATTTAACACGGCATAATTTGTAAAGTTTTTTATGAAGAAGCTCATAATGATGGTCCACATATTTTTCGCATAAAGAGCTTGCATTTAATAAAAGTTTTTATAGGGTACAAAAATGTGGGTATTTAATATATAATTTTAAAAATTAGAACAATAGTTAAAATTTACTCCATCGAAACGATGGAACCATCAACCACTAAATGTAGAAAAAATAAAGAATATTTCGCATATATAGTGGTGAAAAAATAAAAGAAAAAAATATTGAAAAAAAGCTAAAAATTCCCTTGACAATATTAAAATGACGTGATATATTATGACACACCGGTGCATAAAGAACTGGTTGCAAAAGAAATCTGAATGTAGATGAATTGCAGTTTAAAATTCTGAAAAAAGAATTAAAAAAA
>JBCLQJ010000011.1:0-64331 GCA_041223545.1 Lachnospiraceae bacterium 62-35
AGCTGTTTCTGGCTGCTGTCAAACCCGATCCCGTTTTCTGATATTTCGTTAAACTTATTTAATGCAGCATTTGCGTCAGCAATTGAATTCTCCAATTCGTCTGCGGCTTTATCAGCTTCTTCGATATAGGTATAGACGCCCTCAAAGGCTTCTCCAAGATTCTGGGCTATGCGGAAATTGTTCAGTTCCTCTTCTGTTTTCAGAAGCTCCTCCAGCTGTTCTCTGGCTGTCGTGCCTTTTGTGCCGAGAGTGAGAATGGAATTTCCATTTTCATCAATGCCCTGTATCAATTGAGGGAAGGAATCGGCAAGCTGGCGGTTGATATTCAAAAACTCCTCATATTCTGCTGTGGAAAGAGATTTGTTCTTATTGTCTGCCAGATCGACACCCTTTGAAAGTTCTTCGTATCTGTCGGCTAAATCAGATACTGTCTTCTTGTGGGAAGCGAGAGTATTATCCATCTGTTTGAACTCATCAAACAGCTCATCCGTTCTTTTCCTGGCATGTTCTACTCTGTTTACATAGTTATCCCATATTTTGGTAATTCCCTGGATAACTAGATTTACGGCAAGCATGATAGCCATATTTGCGGCTGTGGATTTTAGGGTGGCTGAGAATTTAGCATTTGCGGAACTTGCTTTTGATAGATGTTGCTGGTATTGCTCCATTAAATCACCAGAAGTATCAGCAGTTGAAAGGAATTTTTTGAAGCTGTCATCAACACCACCAACTTCATTAGCAAATGTTAACAGTCTCTTAGTATCCCAGATTGTTTCTTTTGGTTCTTGTGAATATAAATCAAAAAATGCTTTAACATCTTCGCTAATTTCAGGAACTTCTTTTTTAAATTTGTCAAATAAAGTAGTCCATCCATTATCACTGTCATAGTTTACAACATTTGTAAATTCTGATAATATAATCAATATAGATACTTGGAATAAGTATATTGAATTGGAGGATTACTATTATGGCATTAATAAAATGTCCTGAATGTGGAAGAGAAGTTAGTGACAAAGCTGATAAATGTATTCACTGTGGATATCCACTTAAAGTTAAATCAATAATTAATAATCAAGAATATGATTTGTCCTATGAATTGGAATTGGTGTTAGATGGAAAAAATATTGAAGCGATAAAATCTGTTAGAGAAAAAATAGGGCTAGGATTAGCTGACGGAAAAAGTATTATTGATTACATGTCTCAGCATAATAAATGTCCTATTGTTATGAATTTCAATAAACAGCAGGAGAACAACCTGCCAAAATGTCCCACCTGTGGCAGCACTGATATAGAAAAAATTTCTTTAACTAAAAAAGCGTTTGGCGGAGCAATGTTTGGAATATTCAGTTCTGATATAAGAAACAGTATGCATTGTAGAAATTGTGGAGCTAAGTGGTAAACTTCATGTATAACCTCCTTTATTTAATTTTATCTAGAATACAAAAGTACTCTACAGATACTGTTTATAAATTAAATAATTATCTGTACAGTACTTTTATTGATATACAGTTAAAGCAAATTCATCCGTCCGTTTCCTGGCATTCTCTACCCTGTTTACGTAATTATCCCATATTTTGGTAATTCCCTGGATAACTAAGTTTACGGCTAACATGATAGCCATGTTGGCTGCTGTTGATTTTAGGGCGGCTGAGAATTTGGAAGTGGAAGAGGAGGCATCGCTCATGTATACACCGATATCTTTTATATCACGTTTTCCTGAATCTACATCAGATAAGAATTTAAGCAATTCTTTATCAGTGTTGCTGATATTTTTTGCGTAATTAACCCAACCATCAGAAATATCATTTTGTGTTACTTCTCCAACAGATGAAGCAAATTTTTTAAAATCTTCTGTAATTACCGGAATATCACTTTGAAATTTATCTAATAATGTTGTAACATTACCATTCTCATCATAGTTTACAACAAAATAAAAAAATGGTATACTTTAAATAAATTACTTGGAATAATTTAGTATAAAGGAGTTATAACAAAATGAGTTTCTGGTGTATTAATTGTTCTACTGGTAATAAAGATGATTTTGATTTTGAAAAAATGATATGTAAACGTTGTGGTTCTTCAAATATTGTTGATATTTCTGGAAATTTGAAAATAAAAGATATTTTTACAATTACAAGCATTTCAAAAGAATCAAATTTCCTTAAAGCAATGGATAAACTTTATAATACAGATATCATAGAATACGAATTGAAAATGTCTCAATTTCGTAATCAGGTAGAACAGCAAAAAAGTAATCAGGTTCAGACGAACAATGTTTTAAAATGTCCAACCTGTAACAGTACAAAAGTAAAACGAATTTCTGGAACTGCAAAAGCAGCATTTGGAATATTCAGTAAAACAGCCAGAAGTCAGTTTAAATGTGAAAACTGTGGGTATAAATGGTGATTTTTTAAGCGTCACATCCTTTCATAAGTTTATTTGAATAACTTTGAGCAAAACCACTCAATAGATAGTACAATAACCATTATATTATCTATTCAGTGGTTTTTATTTGAGTATCATCCATCTGCTTAAACTCATCAAACAGTTCGTCGGTTCGTTCCCTAGCTTTTTCCACTCTGTTTACATACTTATCCCATATTTTGGTGATTCCCTGGATAACTAGATTAACAGCAAGCATGATAACCATATTTGCTGCTGTGGTTTTTAGGGTGGCTGAGAATTTGGAGGTAGAAGAGGAGGCACCTGCCATATAGTCTTTATACTGTTGCAACACATCGCCTGATAAATCAGCTTGTTTTGCAAATTTAAAGAATTCTTCACTTGTATAACCAGTAATTTCTCCTAATTCTTTAGCACTTATTATATTATTTATGGTTTGGTTTTTTAACTTATTTAATGCCGCTTCGATTTCTTTTGTTATTTTTGGCGTTTCTCTAAATTTATCTAATAAAGTAGTCCATTGACTATCACTGTCATAGTTTACAACAATGGTAAATCGTGATAAAGTACATAATAAAAGCTTGGAACAGATATTATATATTGGAGGATATTTTATGATAAAAATTAAATAAAGCATATGAAATAAAAGATATTATGCGTTCTGTTCTTAAATTTGGAAAAGAGTCATTTTATAAAAATTGCCACAAAATATCCATTAAATAAACCTTATATAGATAATTGTATCATTGAGGATATCACAATGTATGGATATCAATTTTATGAATCTGTAAAGGATCCCTCAATTTGGAATAAAACAAAAAATATTATTGGTAAAGTTGGCAGCCACACTCTGGAGTTTATAGAGAGTGTGGCCCACGATGTTGCCGTAGAAGCAGCAAAAGAAGTCATAGCTGTTGCAGCATGGAAGAATTTAAATATGTAATAGTGTGTTATAAAAAGACTATAAATTAAGAAACTATCTGCCATGTTTTTCCAAGTCATCAGCAGATTGTGCGGTATGTGCGGAACAGGGCAGCAGTATGCAGTCCATTCCCCTGTCCGCTTCTCAGGGCCTTTCGCCCAGGTTACGGATCATGTATGTTGCGGCAGCGGTTTACAATTGCGCCTGTAAACCTCCGTGTCTTGTCAGCCTCTCGCACGATATATTATGGAACCACACTTCCATTCCTGCATATACCGTGTCGGTCTCACCATTGTCATACAGCTATATATTTCTATATATCTGTACTTATCTGTAACACACCCCCGTGAAATCTTTTCAGGCTTTTACGGAAGCTTTTCTTGCAGTGTTAACAGTCCCTGTTTCCAGTCTTACGGCTTTGACCGATATTCGACATCGGTTTCGGATTCTGCAATCCGGGGACTGACCCCGCTCGATGAATGGCCAAATCGCAGGGTACCACTATGTTAATCATATGGCATGATTATATGACCTTATAGTAGCGGGCTTGTAAACTATGACGGATTTTTTACGTTAACCCCAGTCCCTTTGCACCGGCAATGCCGCCGCCTATCATGGAAAGGAGGGGAAGGTTTCCCAGTGCATGAGCAAGTGAATTTACGATACCGAGCAGTCCGTCGAAACCGTCTGCTGCAGTGATGATAAAATCAGAATCAGCAATATTGCCTATAGTGCTGATCCATGTATTGGAAAGGCGGTTTAAAGAGCCTTCCCAGGTGTCAGAAGCTCTGGCTGCTTTTTCCATAGCAGTTCCGGAAGCGTTTTCATAATCCCCAAGCATTTTCTCATAGATATCCCAGCTGGATAAAATGCCGGATAGCACATTGTTATTATAGTTTCCGCCCAGGTCTGAGAGGATGGCTGCTTTTTCCTCCGAATCGTCAGGGAGGGAATTATAGATATTTCCAAGCTCCTTTAATATTTCAACAGGGCTGCGCAGCTTTCTCAGGCCGTTTTGGATGGAAGTAAGCTCTACACCTAGGCTGCGGCAGCGTTCTGCAATCTTCTGGAGTTGTTCTGAGCTGATGATTTCCGTACCGGCTCCTGATTCCCCTTGCAGCTGCTGAAGCTTTAGGAGAATCTCTTTTACAGCCTTTCCTACCGCCTCACCGGATTCCTTTGTGGAAGCGATGCCTGTTCCAAGGATAGCGGTCAGCTCCTTTTCCGAGATACCGGCCTGGGCCGCCTGTAAGGCAGCAGTCCGGGTTGCCTCTGCCAGTTCTTCCATACTGACTGCATTTCTGCCGGCAGCCTGGCTTTGTCCGTCAAGAATAGCAGTGAGTTTTTCAACGCTGCCGGAATATTCATAAGCGGCATCGACTGCTGAGAGATACCGGTCTGCAGAACTGGATTTTAAGTTTCCCATACTTTGTGCAAGGGAGCTTAATTCTGCCATTTGCGAGGCGTTAGAGTAGCCGGCGCGGTACATGTTCTGGACATCAAGAAGATAATCCAAGACAGGTCTGCCGTATTGATTGGCAGCCTCAAAAGCAGAACTGCCCAGCTCCTTTAACTGAGAACCGGTCAGATTGGAATCCCTGCCGATTTCCGATAAAATACGGTCAAGCTTCATCAGTTCGGATAGAGCTTCCTTTGTTTTAGAGAGAAGGAAGGAGTCCGAGAATATCGTCTCCACCAGCTTCTGTCCAGTGTTTTCAAACAGGCTTGAAATACGCTGGCCTAACTGTGCGAGGATACTCTGGGCCTGAGCCGTTTCCTGTTTTATGGCCTGCCCGGCTTTTTGGATATCAGAAGTATCCACACCCACCTTTAGCTCCATCTCATTTAATTGAGACTGCAAGGCTGCAATCTTTGCATTGATCTGCTTTGCCTGGGAGCTGGTATCCAGAGTTCCGTTGAGTTTCAAATGTTTCAGCTGTTTCTGCAGCTTATCAATGTCTGCATTGATCTGGCGGACGGTTTTTGGAATGTCCACCTCAAGAACGATTTTTCCATTATAGTTATCGGCCAATGTGCCACCATTCCTTTCTGTTTTGAATTTAAGTAAAATTGCTATTTTACGAAAAAATATTTTGATTAAGACAGGATTTCATCGATTTGCCTCTGTACAGACGGTTTTAAATCCTGTTTATGAAAATCAACAGCTTCTAGCTGCCTCCTTGCCTCGTCCTTTGATATATATCCCTGGTTATACTGGCTGAGCGCTAAAAAGATTTTATAGCATGTAATGGTATCAGTAACCATTCTCCACGATTGCTTCCGTCCCTGATTTTGGCAGGATAAGCAGGGGTTATAGGATCTGGCGCAGACAATACATGTGGACATATCTGAGTGATTCATGACTTCCTCCATTCTGTACGTATTTCACAGCATTGCATACCTCGCTTTATCGGGTGCAAACAGTCCCGCCTTTATTTTATGTAAGCCTTGCGGCATACTACAGGTATGAAATAAACAGTTTTTATCCCTGTTCTCCTGTATGGAGCCAGGTCTGCTCTAAACCATAGCAGCCTGGCTCTGCCGCAAGGCATTGACTTCTTGATCTTTTTTTACTATGAAAGTACCCTTTTCTGCGCAGCAGAAAACGGAATTCAGGGATAAGAAATGCGCTGGATACTTTCATTCATAGTGGCAGGCTTGTCTTGCGTATAAAGATTTATTTTGCAATGTAGATATTGAACAGCTTCTTTTCCAGATCACAGTAATCCTGGAGCATCTGCATAGAGAATGGATGTCCGCCGTCTGTGGTAAAGCTTAAATCGACATCTGTCTTCAGCTTTGCATTGGGGAATACGATGTAGGCAACATAGGTAGCTGTCTTATCGCAGGTATCCTTGCCAATAACCTCAAGCATGAATTTACCAGCTTTCGGGAATTCAGAGGCATTGTTCTGGAGCATAACTGCCTCTTCTGCGTCATAATCGTAGAATACAGCAATATTTCCAGATACTCCAGTAGGCACTGTAATTGTCTTTGTGGCAGCATCCAAGGTGAATTCGGCTGCGGAAGCTTCTGTGCCCAGAGTATATTTCGTACCTAAGGTGCTGTCATCGTTTAATGCATAAATGTACTTGATTTCTGCTCCATCTGCGCCTGCAGGAACATGTGACAATACGATCTTGCCGTCACTTACAGCAAGCTGCTCATAAGCAGGAACCCGGATCTTTTCTGTCCCATCGGCCACCTTCTTATCATGGCCGAACTGGGCAGCAGACAGCCCCAGATCCCAAAGGGCATTGCTTCCGGAAAATTCTGCATTTTTCGCCCTGTCAAACTGGGTGATTACATTGCCGATAGCATCCGTTGCATTCGCTGTTTCGCTTGTCATATTAAGGGATGCGTCCTTGATCTGGGTGATGGACCACATAGCCTCTCCAGTGGTATCGCTGAACATGGTTCCTCGTCTTACTCTGTCGATTACGAAATTGTTTAAATTAAAGCTCATATTTGCTTCCTCCTGTAAAATAAAATTTGATTAAAAGTAAAAAAGTGTGTGTTCTGCCTAGCTTTCGCCGGCTTGTAAGAAATAACTCAGGTCTTTTTTGTTTATTTTCTTCAGATCAATGCCAAAGCCTGAGCAACCGCTGGCTAAAATCCGATCCACACTTTTGATGTGGAGGATCTGCTGTATAGCGTCTGTAAAGGCATTGATTTTCATATCCCATACCGTAGACCAGTTATATTTAAACCCTTCCATATTGGTCATGGCGGATATGAATGGCAATAGATAGGAATGATATTCTGTGCTTTGGGCTCGCTCAAGCTGTTCCCTGGCTTCCTCCAGCAATACGGTTTTCGTCGTGTCATTCATTGCCCGTTCCACATTTTTCTGAAGGTTATGGGCTTTGCGGATATAGCTGACAGCAATTTCATAAATAGAACGGTCGATAACCGTATCAGAAGCCTGGTCATATAATATGATATCCATAGTCCCTGTTGCTTTTTTCTGAAACCGTGTAAAATCTAAATCCCCAAAAACAATGGATGAGAAGTCCTTATGAAAACTATGATAGGTTAAAAGAAATAAACCATAGTCAGAAAGCTCATTCCAGTCAATATTGGATCGATGCAGCTGATATTTTAAATCCGTAGGGGTGGAAGTGAAGCTATGTATAAAAGAAAAGTATTTCTGCTCACCCCAATCACATATTTCACCTAAAGTCGGCTGATGTATGGTGATTTTGTCATTGATAATAAAATCAGTGCCTCTGTATATGCTAAGCTCGTCATTGGATAAAATAGAATCACCTCCTTGGATTTAAACAATCAATGCTGCTTGTGAAGAGGCAGACAGCCATACTGCTAGAGCAGCAGCACCGCTGCCTGCATAAAAAATAAAAAAAGAAAGATATGGTAATATCATTTGGTTTGGCAGAGTCAGCAGGCCTGCACATCTCTCCTTTACCTTATAGGAAAATCTCAGTTTGAAAAGGAGGTGCTCGGAAACCTTTGATTTTCCTGGATTTTTTGGCCATTTTTTTTTCTTAGCAAATCAAAAATTTCCCGTTTTTCCTCTGTGATACCGCTGAAGGGACTTCTGCTTATTGTGATTTTCACCACAGGATTTGCAGTATTTTCTTTTTCCATTTGTGTTCTTTACAAGGATTTTACAATCCGTACACCGGATATAGACTTCTCCCTTATATAACCGCCATTCATATCCCAGCTTCCTAAAATCCGATATAAACAGTGTTTCGCTGCTGTCTGAATCTGTATACAGGACCTGAATATTCAGGTTATTCACCTTTTTCGCGTATTCGATCAGCCCCAGTTCTTTTAGCTTATGAAATTTCATATCCTGTTCAAAAGCCGTAGCATTAATACAGGCCATGGAATAGATTTCGCTGTTTCTATAAGTAACCCAGTTGTGATTGTCAGGATTTCTGAAATTCCCGAACTTGGCTAAGCATAAAAGAGTAAAGGCAAGCCGTTCCAATACCTTATCGTTTAGGTCATCGATGGTTTGCAGTTCCCTTTCTGTGACCCATATGCCTTTGCATTTACATAGTGGGTATTTGTCCGCCTGTTTTGTACATGTTTCCAATTTTACTGCCCAGTCAGCCGGTCTATAATTTGGATAAGAGGAAATCATAAAGGCATGCAGTTCTTTTATGATATCTTCCTTGTCCGATTTTTTTTCATAAAACAGATATCTTGCATAGATGCTTAAAAAAGTATGAATTTTAGATGGTTCTATATTTTTGTCTGAGAGTATGCGCTCCACATACTCCTTTTCATTTAGAATGATAATAAGTCTTCAGCCTCCTTATATTTCTTTTTACACATGATAAATTGTTCTCCGCCAAATTCGAATTCCCCATCAGAAGGAACGAATAGAGGATAGTTTATGATGTAGTCATTCTTTTCCAGCAGGTTTTCGATTATGACTGGACCGCAGACATCCCAGGCAAATTGCTTTCCCCTTCCGGAAGAGTAGCAGAGATCAATGATAATATCACAAAGCTCTTTTTCATTTGGACAGAGTTCTTCGCATTTTGATTGAAACTTTAAAAGCATCAGACTGCGGTTCTTGTTTATTTCTTCTTTATCAAGACGCTGCTTCTTTGCTAACTGCTGATAATCCTGGACAGAAGCCTCGTACTCAGCCTTTATCTTTGCGATTTTCCAGTAAGTCTTCTTGCTATAGGCGGTTCCTGATTTTAAAAGGGAAGGATCAAAGGTTCTCTTGTCAGTATATTTCTTAATACAGGATGAAAACCTGTCTTCAAACAGCCAGGAGATGCGGTTGATGGTACAGGGATTACCCCCTACTGGCATAAGCTTTTGATAATAAGCGATAAATTCCTGTTCAAGGTCTGTCTTATCTGGCTTTTGAATTAAATCATCCACAGACATCTGGAAGCTTCGAATGCATTTACTGTTGGCATCTTTCAGATACTTATTGTATTGAAGCATCAGATCAGGATACACATATTTCATAAAATAAGGCTTGGCCTCAGCCGCAATTCTAAGACACAGCTGTTTAAACTGTTTCTGTTCCTCTGTATGTTCCGGCAGCTGGTTACAGGCTGATTTACTATACCAGTATTTGGGCATAGGTTTTGCAAGGATTCCCTTTGCCCGGTCAATGGCATTTTGCTGATAGTGCTGTCCGCATTTAATGCGGTAGTCCAATACCTGATATTCTTCACTGTCCTTATCAAAGGCTGCCTGCCGTTCGATCATTGCTGTGATGCGGTTGGTGGTGGTTCCGATTTCATCCCCAAAGGCAAGCTTATCTGCCTGAATCATATCTGCCTCTGTGGGTATGATTTTTTCTGCTGTTCTCTGCATACATTCAAGGGTGAGAGTATTTTGTGTATGAGCAAGGAGAATTTTGTTGTTTGTGGTGAAAAAGGTGTCAGAATCCTTGTCAGCCCCATTTAATGCATCGCAGGTGGTGTCCCAGGAATTTAAAATAATTCCAGTCCTATTATATTGATACCAGAAATCCATGGTTTCATTATGGACAACCTTTCGTTTCCGGATGTTATTATGGCAAGTCATGGGAGCGCGGAACAAAGCAATTTCATCCACATTCCGGTCAATCCAATACCTGTGATATACCTGGCCAGATTTTAATAAACCAGTCACTGGAAGCCCGAATATGGATTGGGCAAGAGAAAATAAATCACCGGATACGATTGCAAAGTTCCCTTCTGTTTTAATCGAACCCTTGGCGGCCATTTCAATCCTCTTTTTAATCATGAAATGAATTTTTTTCATGATAAAGGGGTCATCTAAGAGGCGTTTATCTATCATAAGGGCTTTGATAAAATCATTGTCTATGTAATCTACATTGCCTTCATTCAGATACATTCCTTTCAGAAATACAATGGTTTTTCTCCAATCACCCCCAAGGACGTCTGTAATTTCATCTATGGTCGGCTTGCATAATTCATATAATTCTTCATCCGTCAGGTCATAGGTCTGTAAAAATTGATAATTGGAATTCCTTACATGTTCCAGCCTGTGAGGCATGGCCTTTACAACGGAAAACTGATAGTGGTTCTCATTACAGCAATGGATAAAATGTTCCAGGCTTTTATAGGAATCCCAAAGCTTAACCATGGAAGTGGTTAAAATTACATCGTAATCTCTTATATCCCTCCGTTCCCCCCATGCATCCCTTACCATATAGAGGCCGTGATTAATTTGTTTTGCAAATTCCAGAAAATCAAAGGTAAACAGCATGCCCTTGGTCCAGGCATATCTTATATTCACACCGGATAGAGTCTGTCCTTTCCATTCTTCTCCATATAAATCTTTGTTGATAAGGCGGGAATATTCCGGCGACATGAAACCGTATCCGTCGGAATCACAGTATTGGACCTTATAATTTTCTTGGTAGCTTAGCAATGGTTCTCCTTCACAATCATCGCTGATTTGTATGACAGGTTCCTCAAACTCCACATTACAGTCTTTCACAATTAAAATCTTTGGCATGGTGACAGGAGTCGAACCACTGCAGATTAACGCCTGATATGCTTCCAGCTTAGCCGGAACCATGGGCTTTGATTTATCTCTTCCATTATCCATCCGCTTTACGATTTCCTTAAAAACGCGATCTCCTATGTATACAATCGTTGATTTTTTGATTCCTCCATTTGTTCCAAGCAGGCGGTGATAGGAATAGCCATTGATTTGAAAACCTTGATTTGCCCTGTCATAATCCTTACGAGAATTCATCACTAGGCAGAAATAGTCTTTTTGATATTGGAGAGAATATAATTTCTCATATAATTGCCTCACCTTTTTTCTATTTTCCATACTTTGAGGCTGCTTTTTTAAAAAATACAGTTCCTTTTTTACATTCCCTACTTGGGAATCCAAGTCCTTTATTCCATTTAGTTCGCAGATCCATCGAAGAATCTGGCTGTCATTTAAGGCCACAAGATCACTTTTATTGTTGATGGCAGCTGAAAGGGGAAGAGTCAGATCCCAATCTGCCTGTTTTAGCCGGCTGCTTGATAATTTATATATTAGTTTGTGACAGGATTGCTGCTTTGCCATTTAAAATCAACCTCCATGCTGTTTTCATATTTTTTTGTAAAATCGTCATTTTTCCAGCCATATTTCCCAATATCCATCGCAATATCTGGTTCTCAAATCATCGTAATGGAATTTAAGGAGGTCCATAATTTGAAAGATATAGTAGCAATAATCGATTTGGCCGCTCCTGATATTTTTCAATACATCGTTAATAAAGGCGCAGTAGGTCTGCCAGCCAGTACAGCCATAATATCTGCTCTGTGTGTTATTCCATTTTCCTGACTCCTGGGAATAAGTGGATTTTAGGGTTTTAACGTCTTTCTTGTATGGCACAATGAAGGCTTTTCTGATAGTAAATTCTTTCTGCCATTTCTGATTTGTCAGAGTAGAGCATGGCCGTCCATCCGTATTAGAGATAAGTTTCATTTTTCTGAGTTCTTCTAAAGTCATGTGCTGATACTGCCAGATTTTCATCTGTACTTTTTTTCCAATATCCAATCCTGCTTGTAGATGAGCAGCTTCTGCCTGATTGGAAATTCTCTTTTTATTTGGAAAACTTGTATTAAAATCTTCAATCGTTAATTCTCCGCTAAAAAGAGAGTAGTTTGGATGATAAATTCCTGTGTTGCGAAATGATTTTGTGCTTGATTTTGTCATGATTTGTTCCATCGGCTCCTTTATCTTTGATAAAATGTTTGACTCTTGACCTACATCAAATTTGACAGGTCGTTATACTTTTTAATTCTCCATTGGAGCCTGTGGTTTTCTCGAAATGCGTACGATACATTTATTTTCATGCAGGAAGGGAACCTATGAGTTTAGAAAATGGGAAGTTTATAAAGAACAGCTGTGGAAAGATTTGCCTGCTTAGAATTAGAAAAATGGGATTGCCAGAATAAGCAAATAAACAAATGTTCTGGATAATATTGACAAATAAGAACATTTGTTCTATACTAATCAATAAGAAAAAGACCCATCCAAATCATACAATCGGTGTTGGCGCACCTCTGATTGGACAGGCCTTTATAGATTACAAATTCCGTACTTGAACGGTTGGAATTTGAAATGCAGAACTGCATTCGTACTTATTCTACCTATATTTTTTTAATAAGTCAAGCAATTTTATAAATTTTCAGGCAGTTCTGCAAAATTCCATAAGAAGATAAGATAAAAAGAATATTTATGAAACAGGCGCCTCTGTAAGGGCCAGAGTATCGGCATCTTTGCAGGAAGAGGCGTTGGTAAAAGTACGCTCAAATATGGTAAACCGGGCTTTATATAAAAAAATAAGCTGTCATTGACAATAAATACAAGGATGGCAGTTTATGAAGATTCAGGAGGTGGACCCTATGGGGAAATATGTTGATTTTTATTGTAAGGATAACAATAGAGAGCTTAAAAAAATAGTAAATCCAATCATTGCAAAAAAGTTTGGATGGATTCCTCAAAAAGATTTTGATGATTTTTATTCCATAGCGGGCCAGACGGTATGGAGGTGTGAGAATTCTTTTCATGAGAAAGATGGGATTTCATTTAAGGACTATTTGATTCCCTGTATCAATCGGAAGATAAAAATGCTGGTTACATATATGAATCGTGATAAACGAATGATAAAGGAGAGAGATGAGGAAGGAAATATCATTTATGTTCAGGCTGTTTCAATTGATATGCCAATTGGTGATAAAGATGACTGTACATTAAGCGAGGTCATTGAGGACAGCTTTGATATGGATAAAGAAATATTTGGAGACCAGAGTGAGTGTGATACAAAAATCCAAATGTACCTGAATCATCTGTCGAAACGCCAGAGAAAAATTGCAGAATTGCTCATAGATGCTTATGAAGCTGGCGAAATTCGCAGAATCTTACACATAACAGAAAAAGAATATTTCGATGCCATGAAGGGGATTCGCGCCTATGAAAACGTATCAATACTGCTATGAAAGTACGCTTTTCCATATAAGCGGAAAATTGAGTTCAGGTATGCCAAGTGCGCCGAATACTTTCATTCGTTGATTATGGATATGAAGGTTTAGTTTAAGAAAGGATAAGGGAGAAGATGGAATTGGTAAGGGATAAAAGAGTAAAGGATGCTGTAATGAATTCTACAATACAGAATATGTTTGAGAGAGGGGAATTAAGAAAGGATCATCCATTGCAGAGAAAGCCGGATCGATGGAGCAATAGTGACAAGGAGGGGCTGATTGTAACCATTATAAAGGGGGAAGATATTGATTCGATTAAGGTGTGCGAGCAATTGACTGGGAACGGAGTGATTCTTTGGGTGATTGATGGTTTGCAGCGCCTTACTGTCCTTGACGCTTATCGAAGAGGTATTTTTAAGATAGGAAAACGTGTGGAATTTCCTGTGGTTACCTATCAATCTGTAAAAAAGGATTCAAAGGGAAATATTCTCAGAGACAGCTATGATAATTATGAATATGAGCTTGTAGAATGTGATTTACGTGGAAAATATTATAAGGATCTCCCTGTGGAATTAAGAGAAAAATTTGACAATTATAAGATAGACATGGTAAAGCATTTAGACTGTACAGATGAAGAGATCGGATATCACATACGCCGTTATAATAAGCAGAAGTCCATGAATGCATCAGAAAATGCAGTTACCTATATGGATCATGTGGCAAAGGAAGTAAAAAGAATTTCCTCAAATAATCCTTTTTTTAAAAATGATACCTATAAAGAAGCAGAGCGGAATAATGGCACGATTGACAGGATTGTAGCAGAGTCAGTGATGTGTATGTTTCATCTCGATAAATGGCAGAAACAGAGTAAAAAGATAGGGACTTTTTTAAATGATAATTCAAATAAGGAAGAATTTGACAAGCTGGATCGTAATTTAAAACGTCTGGAAACCATTTATGATGAGAAGTTTAAAGAAATTTTTACGGCAAAGGATTCTTTTATCTGGTTCACCATTTTTGACAAATTTACAGACCTTCAGTTGGACGATAAGAGATTTGCTGATTTTTTAAGACATTTTATGGATAAGTCAGGGGGCAAAGGGGCAGAAGCATTCTATGGAATAGATAAAAAGAGCTCCACAAAGGATAAATCAGTCATTATTAAGAAACTAAATTCTCTTGAAAAGTTAATGTTGGAATTTTTACACATTGATAAAAGCGATATGGAGGTATTAGACCCTTTTTCCTTTGTGAAACAAAATGTAAATGAGAATGTAACAAAAGAAGATATGGAGCAGTATGAAGAGGTTTTGGATGAGCTGACAAAGAAAGTAGATCGTTCTTCTAATCTATTGACTGATAGAAATAGGCCTTCCTTAGCAGCCATGGCAGCATATTCATTTATGAAAGAAATTGATTTGGATGATTGGATTGTAGAGTTTTTTGAAAAGCACAATACATATAGGTTCAATCAAAAAGAAAATTATCAGTATATGAGAAAAGATCTTGATAATTTTGTTAAAAGGCTGAATTCCAAAGAAAAAACGTTGAAAAAGATGATTCGTGAAAACAGGACTGGATAGAGGACTGTGTATGATTCAACCCATAAATTCTGAAGGAAGTATTGAAATATGTGCTTGGAAATGATATGTTAATTGTCAGATATGATTCAGGTGTCAAAACTATTTTGATACTTTTCCTGGGCTGGTAGTTTTGACTCCTGAATCCAGACATATAAGAAATAGAAACCAATCATAGAAAAAGCACAGATAGAAAAATGGTTATAAGTTCTGTATTTTGAAGGGCGGATCGACAGAGGATGGAAGCAGCATCACAGACAAAAAATGATTTTTCAAAAGGAAGTATTGTAAAGAATATTATGGGGCTGGCAGTTTCCATGACCTTGGCTCAGCTGATCAATGTATTATACAATATTGTGGATCGGATTTACATTGGGCGGATACCAGATGAAGCCATGGTTTCCCTGACAGGGATCGGGCTCTGTATCCCTATTGTATCTCTTGTCATGGCATTTGCTAACCTGTTTGGAATGGGCGGAGCCCCCTTATGTTCCATTGAGAGAGGCCGGGGGGATCTGGATGAGGCAGAGTATATCATGGGCAATTCCTTTTCCCTCCTAGTGATATTTGGTATTATCCTGACAGCAGCAGGACTTTTAGTAAAACGCCCTATGCTCTATCTTTTTGGAGCCAGCGATGTGACGTTTCCCTATGCAGACAGATATGTGACGATTTATCTGCTGGGCAGCGTATGTGTCATGGTCGGCCTGGGCATGAACAGCTTTATCAATTCTCAGGGATTTGGCCGGACCGGGATGATGACAGTACTGCTGGGAGCAGTGACAAACATCATATTGGATCCAATTTTTATTTTTAAGTTTCATATGGGAATTCAAGGAGCTGCTTTGGCAACTGTGATTTCCCAGACATTTTCCGCCATATGGATCCTCCGCTTTCTTACTGGAGATAAGGCTATTTTAAAGTTGAAGAGAAACCGGCTGCAATTAAAAAGGAAAAGGGTAATGTCCATCGTAGGCCTGGGGCTTTCCGGCTTTACCATGTCTTTTACCAATTCTCTTACGCAGATTGTAGGAAATGCAAGTCTTCAAAAGTTTGGAGGGGATTTGTATGTGGGTATTATGACTGTAGTTAATTCGGTCCGTGAAGTGTTTACCATGCCAGTAAGCGGGGTAACGAATGGCGCCCAGCCAGTGATCGGATATAATTACGGAGCGGAAGAATATAAGAGGGTAAAGCAGTCAGTTATCATTATGTCATCTATTGTTATAGTTTATACGATTGTGATGTGGGCATTCATCAATGTATTTCCAGAAATATTTATCAGGATTTTTGATAAAGAGGGAGAGATGGTGGGAGAGGGAGTTGCTGCCATGAGGATTTATTATTTTGGTTTCTTCCTGATGGCTCTCCAGTTTGCCGGCCAGGCAGTATTTGTAGCTTTAGGAAAATCAAAATGGGCAGTGTTTTTTTCCATTTTCCGAAAGGTAATTATCGTAGTGCCTTTGACCCTTATCTTGCCTTATATGTTTGGCTTGGGAACCCATGGAGTTTTCCTGGCTGAGCCGATTTCCAATCTGATCGGTGGGATTGCCTGCTATGGCACTATGTTATATACTGTATGGCCGGAGTTGAGCAAAAAGGAAAAAGAGATAAGGGGAGCTGAGCTATAACCTGAAGTTATGAACACGATTCTGATTTTGGAAATAGAAGAAATCCTATTGACAGATTGATGTTTTTGATTAATAATGAAGAAAATTTTAATATTGCTGACACATCGGTTCGACAAAAAAGAAAAAGACCGGACAATCTGCCAGTAGGAGAAAGGGAGATTATTATGCAGACCATTAGAATGGAACAGACCACATGTCCGAAAGAGAAGCCGGGAAAAGATAACCCCCTGGTATTCGGCACTATTTTTACCGATCACATGTTTGAAGTGGATTATGAGGAAGGAAAGGGCTGGCTTGATCCCAGGATTGTACCTTATCATCCCCTGTCCCTGGATCCGTCTGCTATGGTATTCCATTATGGACAGACCATGTTTGAGGGTCTGAAGGCGTATAAGTCAGAAGACGGAAGAGTGTTGTTGTTCCGCCCGGATAAGAATCTGGAGCGTGCTAACAGAAGCAATGACAGGCTGTGTATCCCAGAGATTCCAGAGGATTTATTTATGGAAGGCCTGTTAAAACTGGTGAAGCTGGAACAGGACTGGATTCCTACTAAGCCTGGTACGTCTCTTTATGTCCGCCCCTTTGTGATAGCAACAGATCCGTTCCTTGGTGTCCGTCCTTCTTATACATATAAGTTCATGATTATCCTCTGCCCGGTAGGCGCTTATTATGAAAGCGGTCTGAATCCAGTTAAAATCTGGATTGAGGATGATTATGTAAGAGCAGTCAGGGGCGGTATCGGCGAGGCTAAAACAGGAGGCAATTATGCTGCTTCTCTGGCATCCCAGGTAAAGGCTCATGAGGAAGGTTATTCTCAGGTACTGTGGCTTGACGGCGTACACAGAAAGTATATTGAAGAGGTAGGAGCTATGAATATCTTCTTCAAGATCAATGGAGTTGTAGTTACACCAGAGTTGAATGGAAGCATACTTTCCGGCATTACAAGAGCTTCTGCCATTGAGCTGTGTAAGGAATGGGGAATTCCAGTAGAGGAAAGAAAGATTTCTGTGGATGAAGTCGTTGAAGCTGCAAAGACAGGAGCTTTGGAAGAGTGCTTTGGCACTGGTACGGCTGCTGTCGTATCTCCAGTAGGCGAGCTGCGTTATGAAAATGAGAGGATGGAGATTGGCGGCAACCAGATTGGTGAAGTAACCCAGAGGATTTATGATACTATTACAGGAATCCAGTTAGGCAAAATCGAAGGGCCTAAGGGCTGGAGCGTGGAAGTGAAGTAAATATAAGAAAATAGATCGAGAACAAAAAGTCCCAGGATTTTAGAGAAAGAAGCCTGGGGCTTTTTTTTATATGGGAAATTCCTTCAGATTTCCCTGTATAATAAAAACCCCCTTTTGCCAATTTTAAACGTTATAGAAAACAACAAAACAATGAAAGTAACCATCAGCGGCTATAATTCAATCATACTGGATGTATAAACATACGATCCAATTTTGAAAAAAGCAATGGGAACATTTTTTCAAAAAGGAAGAAAAAGTCCTGAGGAGCACTCTTTTTTGTAGTAGTTTGGAGAGTTGATTCAGAATGTGATCTATGGTAAAATTTTCTAAATAATATTGGATAAAAGGAGAGGGGCAGCGATGGATTGGGGTAAGGGAGTAAGAGGATGGACATTGCTGACAATCGTTTCTCTGTTGTTTGGCCTGATTGGACCGAGTTTTGTGAGCTATGGGGCGGAGAAACCATCTTATTTAAAATCAGCTACCTATTATTCGGATGATTGGGTAGTCAATTTTTGGAATAGTGAAAGCAGCCATATGGATGAGGAGCTAGAAAAGATCGCTGAGGATGGTTTCAACAGCATTATTTTAGTGGTTCCCTGGGGAGAATTTCAGCCTCAGATGCTGCCAGTCCGCTATGAGAGTTATGCTTTTGATAAGCTGAACCAGGTGATGGAGGCAGCAGGCCGTCATGGGCTTTGGGTGATACTTCGGGTAGGATATACCTGGGACTATAGCGGCGGGGAAGGGATAGAGCGTTACGAAAAGCTCCTATACGATGAAAGTACGAAGCAAGCATGGCTGGATTATATAAAAAAGATTTATGAAGCAGCAGCAGCTCATGATAATTTTTATGGAGGCTTTCTCACATGGGAAGATTTTTGGAATTTTGTGCAGACCTCTAAAAAAGGGGAAAATCAGAGGAAAGCATAAGAAAGGCAAAAATTACAGGATATCAAGATTATGTCAGAGAGCGCTGCACGTTGGAAGAAATGAAAGAACAATTCGGGCTGGAGGCGGAGTCCTATGAGAATATATGGATTCCTGATGGGACAGAGCCTTCCTTTGCTCTTTTTTACGAATTTTATGACAGCTTTTTAAATCGGCTTTTAAAAGAAAGTCAGACAGCATTTCCTGATTTATCCATGGAAGTGCGTCTTGATGTAGATCCAGTTCCTGGCATGGATGGGACACCGAGGGGATGCGCCCATGAAGCTACTTATAATTGTCAGGATTCCCCTTATACCTGTGCCATGTACAGTGTGGCCATGGGACAGGAAATGCACAGGGAAATCAGCGCTGGAGAAGCAGAGAAAACTATGAAGCATATTTTAGCTGGCATGAAGGCAGTCAATGGCGGCAAGGAAATCTATATTGACCAGTTTTTATATACGGATAATACTCCAGGGTTTGAGCATAATGCTAGACTTAAGGAGGAAGAAATGGCGGCTTTTCTTGAAAATATCGGCTCTGTGTTGAAAAGCCATACCATAGGTTATGGAGTATGGGCTTATCGGAATTATGGCAATAGCGCTTTGTACAATGCCCAGTTTGCTTTGGGAGAGGCTGGATGGAAATTTGACAAGGGCTGTGAGGTTGTGGAAAGAAACGGAAGCAAAAAGGCAAAGCTGGCACCTAAAAATAACATAACACAGGAATTTGGCCGCCGTCTGGGCGAAGGAGAAACAGTTAAGGTATGCTTTGCGGCAGAAGCGGAAAGTATGGCTCAGATACAGGTAACTATGGGACGGGAGACAAAATATGTAACCATACAAGGAGAGGACAAAGTCTATTTGGAATTTTTAACAAGAGGAGAAAGCATCACTTTTTCTACTGATAGAGAGGCTTTTCTTGATGATGTGAAGGTGTATACCTTTGAAACAGACGGAAAGCTCTATGGGATAGAAGGAGAGGAAAAGGAGATGGCCTGTGCAATCAGAAGCTTAAACGCAGGGCTATAAGGCAGCTAGGAAAAAATATTTTCCTGAACCGATAGTTTTGAAGCCAAAATCTATGTAGAAAAAGCCAGAGAAGTTTCCTATATGATAAAAAGTTTATGAAATCTTGACAAAACGGAAACCTGTGATATAATCAAAACATGTCATAAGATAATGCGTGGAAGGGAAAAGTAAGGTATCAGGAACGGCCAGAGAGGAATGGACAGGTGAGAGCATTCTGCGGAAATGATATTTGAAGACCATCCCTGAGTGTCCCTTAATCGGGAACGGTGATTCCGTTATCATCTGAATGAAGAGGTTCGGACATTGTCCGTTCAATCCGGGGTGGAACCGCGAAGATATCGTCCCCTGTTATGTGTGAAAAGCATAGCAGGGGCTTTTTTATTTACCGTGAAAGTCTCGAATCCTTACGGCAGGTATGCACTTGCTGTGCAGTCCATATGGCAAAGAAGGCTGTTTTTGCATTGTGTGTGCATCTGCCAGAGGTTCATAGGAAACTTCCTTTTATTCATGGCGGTACGCTAACTGTATGCATGAAGGTGCATAGGAAAGACCTTGTTGCTATAAAGTGCTAAAGCCACTGGCTTTCCTATGGGATAAAAGCCCTCCGGGCCTTATCGCACTGTGGCGGGAAAGAAATGATATGGCTTATACGGCCTGCTGCAGACAGAGAGAAAATGATATGAGATTTAAGAAGGGAAAAGGAGACAGATTATGAAAATCACATTAAAAGACGGCTCAGTAAAAGAGTATCCACAGCCAATGTCAGTCTTTGACATTGCAAAGGATTTAAGTGAGGGCCTTGCAAGGGCAGCCTGCGCGGGCGTGGTAGATGGAGAAACAGAGGATTTGAGGACTGTGATTGATAAAGACAGGGATGTAAATATCTGTACAGCCAATGATCCAGAGGGATTAGCTGCTTTAAGGCATACCACAAGCCACGTTATGGCTCAGGCAGTGAAACGCCTTTATCCAGAGATTAAGCTGGCGATAGGCCCTTCCATTGCAGATGGATTTTACTATGATGTGGATTCAGAGACCCCCCTTACAGCAGAGGATTTAGAAAAAATCGAAGCAGAGATGAAGAAAATCGTAAAGGAAGCTTATCCTATCGAACGGTTTACGAAGCCGAGGGAAGAAGCGATTGCTTACATGAGGGAGAGGAAAGAGCCTTATAAGGTAGAATTGATTGAGGACCTTCCGGAAGATGCGGAAATCAGCTTCTATCAGCAGGGAGAATTTGTAGACTTATGTGCTGGTCCACATCTGATGAGCACAAAGGATGTGGGAAAAGCATATAAGCTTACCAGTCTGGCCGGAGCGTATTGGAGAGGCAATGAGCATAACAAGATGCTCACCCGTATATATGGAACTGCCTTTGGGAAAAAGGCAGAGTTAGATGCTTATCTTACCATGATGGAAGAGGCTAAGAAGCGAGATCACAGAAAGCTGGGGAAAGAGCTGGGGCTGTTTATGATGCACGAGGCTGGTCCGGGATTCCCCTTCTTCCTTCCAAAAGGGATGGCGCTTAAAAATACTCTTCTGGACTACTGGAGGGAGATTCACAGGAAAGCTGGTTATGTAGAGATTGCCAGCCCTATTATCCTAAATAGAAGGCTATGGGAAACATCGGGCCACTGGGATCATTATAAAGCTAATATGTACACCACTGTGATTGATGAAGAGGATTACGCAGTTAAGCCTATGAACTGTCCTGGCGGCGTCCTGGTATATGCTTCCGAACCGCGCTCCTACAGGGATCTGCCTCTGCGCATGGGAGAATTAGGAATCGTACATCGCCATGAGAAGTCAGGACAGCTTCACGGACTGATGAGAGTACGCTGCTTTACTCAGGATGATGCCCATATTTTTATGACTCCAGAGCAGATTAAGGATGAGATTATGGGAGTTGCCAGACTGATTGATGGAGTTTATTCCCTGTTCGGTTTTCAATATCATGTGGAGCTTTCCACAAGGCCAGAGGACAGCATGGGAAGCGACGAGGATTGGGAGATGGCAACAGAAGGCCTTAGGACAGCCCTTGATGAATTAGGCCTTGATTATGTGGTAAACGAGGGTGATGGAGCATTTTATGGTCCAAAGATTGATTTCCATTTGGTAGATGCAATCGGAAGGACCTGGCAGTGTGGTACGATCCAGCTGGATTTCCAGCTTCCCCAGAGATTTGAGCTGGAATATATGGGAGCTGACGGAGAAAAGCATAGGCCGATTATGATCCACCGTGTGGCATTTGGTTCTATTGAACGCTTTATTGGCATCCTTACAGAGCATTTTGCTGGAGCATTCCCCACTTGGCTGGCTCCTGTACAGGTTAAAATACTTCCGATTTCCGATAAATTTGCTGATTATGCGAAAAAGGTAAAAGAAGCAATGGATAAGGCTGGAATCCGGGGAGAGATTGATCTCCGTTCTGAGAAAATTGGTTATAAGATCCGTTCAGCACAGCTAGAAAAGATTCCATATATGCTGGTAGTAGGGCAGAAAGAGGAAGAGGAAGGCGTAGTCGCTGTAAGGAGCAGAGCTGCAGGCGATGAAGGCCAGAAGCCTTTGTCTGATTTTATCGAAGATATAAAAAAGGAAATCCAGTCAAGAGAGATACGGGTAATGGAGAAAAAAGAGGAATAATTAAGTTCGCATTTTCTCGGGATTTTGCTAAGGAATGTTCCTGTTTAGTCGAGATATCTTAATATAGGATTCATATGTCAAATGAATTGTGAATGGAAAGTGTCAGAATATTTTTTTCCTGAACTGGCAGTTTTGACGCCTGAATCAATGAATAGAAATCTGACAGACAGGGGGTGGTTCTGTGAGCATGTTTATAATCGGTAATATGAATCAGCATCTTCGTTCCATGAAGATGGAACAACGCTGGAAGTTGAAAAAGTCAGGAGTTATTTCCCTAACAGCTAAGGCAGGGCTGAATGTTTCCTTGACCGAGGTCATGTCTCCTAAAAAGACGGGGCTGAGCAAGGAGGAAATATGCAAAAAGCTTGCCAAGATCAGGCGGAAGCTGGCTTCAGGAGCAAGGCTTACTGCTTCAGAGAAAGAGTTTCTTCGACAGTATGCCCCAGAGCTTTATCGTAAGGCAATTGCACTGGAAGAGGAACGGGCAGCTTATGAGAGACGGTTGAAGGCATGTAAAACACGGGAAGAGGCTGAGCAGGTGAAGCTGGAGAAGATGGCTGAAATTGCTGCTGCACAGGATAAAGAGGATGCAGAATTTGCTATGGCCCGTCTGTCACAAATGGAGGCAGCAGAGAAAGACCTGGATACCGAGATAAGAAAGAAGCCCAGAAAACAGGATTTAGATGAGAAGAAAAGAGCGGGCAGGGAGAAAGAAAAGGAAAAACAGGTAAAAAGGGAACGGGAACGCTGGGAGGAACAGAAGGAGCTGGAACGGCAGCGGGCCATGGGGGATTGTGAGAGGAAATTAGAGGAGAAAAGGCTGGAAAAAATAAGGGATAATTCCAGTCAGGAGCTTCAGCAAGCAGAACAGGATATTCAGGAAGAGAGAACAGAGAAAGAAGCAGAAGCCGCCGTTTTTCCGAGAGAAGTTCAGGAGAAAGCTTCTGGTGCAGATACTCCAACAGAGATTAATGCAGGAGAGCAGAAGATAGAAGCAGAGGTGCAGGCAAGGGCTGCTTCAATGATAGGGCTGTCGCCCCTTTCTGTCTCAGACAGTATGCCAGTCAGCCGCGCCCTAGGTGAAGCTGCCTATGCGGCATGCCGGGCAGAAGCATACAGGACAGTTTCTCAAACCTCGCCTGATACCCAGGAGATAGAAAAAAAGCAACATAGACGCAGGGCCTAATAAGAGTTGAAAAAGTGAGAGACTGCCACGCTGGCTGATATTCGCTGGTGTGCAGTCTCTTTTGCTATATGGGATTCGAGTATAAAAAGGCTGTGCACGAAAAAGGTTATAGGCTTTGACATCTAAGTCAATATAGGAAATTCCTCAGGATCTTGTCAGATGACAAAAAATTCTGGATATGGCGGCTTCTTAATTGTGAAGGGAGAAGCCGCAGAGGCAGCCTTTTACCCCTTGTAAGGAGCAATACAATCCTGAAGCCGCTTTGCCAGGCTCTTTCCAATGGATTCGTATTCAAAGGTCAGGATATGGCAGAAATCTCCAATTTTACGGATATAGCAATCTCTGTATAGAGGGCGTCCATAGAGGCCGTCTAGATCATATACAAAGGTAAGCATTTTATAATCCACATCATTTCCCATAGTAACAGAGGAAGAGGAGAGAACCGTAAAGCCTTCTTCTTCCAATTGCCCAGCAATCTCTTGAATAGAATTCTCTAAAATCCCTGCCATCTGGAAATAGCAGGAAGAGACCGTAAGAGGGCGAGTGCCAGAGCTTGGAACAGAGGCCAGAAATTCATATACAGGTTTCCTTCCAGCAAGGCTTCTATAGTCAAGAAAAATGGTATTGCCAGGCAGCTCTATAGAATAATCTGCCCATTTGCTGGAAACGCTTGCCAAAGTGTCCGCAGTGCTGTAAAGATTTAGATATCCCAATTCCACATCAGTAATATCATCCTTATGCATGACACGGCCGTCGCTGTAAAAAGCATAACAAATGCCGTCAATAGACAAGGAACGGTTGGCAGCCATAAGGCCGTCATCCATTATATAATAACGGTTCCCTTCCCAAGTAATCCACTGGCTGGCAGCCATAGAGCCGTTATCCAGCTGATAGCGATAGGTTTCAGAGCCTTCTTCTTTGATCCATTCAGCCTGTGTTGCGGCAGGAAAAAAAGCTGAGAAAAAAAGAAGCAGGCACAGGGAAAGAGAAAAAAGTTTCCATTTTTTCATAGGTATCATCTCCTGAAAATAAAATATGACAAGGTGTCATTTTTTGGTATAATTTATCATATCACATAGGAAAGTATTCGTCAAGAAGAGAAGCTTCAAGGATTTATCAGTTTTTTCCATGCTTTTCCTATTGAGATTCGGCTGTCAAAATAGCTGAAAATGGGAAAAAGCCAAAATGCTTTTGGCTTTTCAAGGTATGCTTTGCCTGAAGTGTCATAGATATCCGTTGTAAAAAAGAATATTTTATAGAGCAGAGAGTATACTAACCCTGTTATCAAAGAGACGATTGATAAAAGATGAAAAGGAGAACGATATTATGACAAAATTAGACTGTAATGTAACAAATTGTGTTCATAATGCAGATAACTGCTGCTGCCGCAGAGCCATTTCTGTAGAAGGGGATAAGGCAAAAAAATGCTGTGAAACCTGTTGTGGAAGCTTTGACGAAAAAAAGGAGTGGAGCTTTAAAAATATGTTTAAATCTCCAGAAAGCCGTCTGGAAATTGAGTGTGACGCCACTAACTGTGCATATAACGAAAACTGCCTTTGCTGCGCGGATCATGTAGGAATTACTGGCATGGATGCAAAAAGAGTGACTGAAACAGAATGTTCTACTTTTAAAGCCAGATAGTTTTCATTAAGGCTGCTGCAAAATAAAATTTTTATGCAATAAATGCTGGCCTATATCCAAGTTGACTGGAAGGGTATTGTATAAGAAAATATTTTGCAGCAGCTTTTTTTCTTATAAAATTTCAACTATTTTTGGAAAAAACAGTTGACTTTTTGCAAAGAGAATAGTATAGTAATAAAAGTTGTGGAAACAACATACAGGAAAGCAGGTTATCCGCCTCACCTCGGCACGAGTCAGTGACCCGGGTTCATAAGTTGCAGACAGGTTTCATGATGTGATATGTACAGGAAAAGTAGGATTGATACATATATCACGGGAAACTGGTTTTTGTCAAAGTGTCTGCAGAGGAAAGGTGGATAGAGTTTTCTATCTGCTTTTTTATTTATTTCACTTGTGGAGGTGCACGGCTATTAGCGAGTTAATGATCAACGAACAAATCAGGGATAAGGAAATAAGACTGATTGGCGAAAATGGGGAGCAGCTTGGAATCATGTCTGCGAAGGATGCTTATAAGATGGCGCAGGAAGCAGAGCTGGATTTGGTAAAAATAGCTCCGATGGCAAAACCGCCAGTATGTAAGATTATCGATTATGGTAAATATTGCTATGAACTGGCAAGAAAAGAAAAAGAAGCTAAGAAGAAACAGAAGGTAATCGAGGTAAAGGAAGTCCGCCTGTCTCCAAACATTGATACCAATGATTTGAACACAAAGACCAATGCGGCTAGAAAATTCCTGGAAAAGGGCAATAAGGTCAAGATTACTCTGCGTTTCCGCGGCCGTGAAATGGCCCATATGTCAAAGTCCAGACACATTCTGGATGACTTTGCAGAAAGTCTTTCTGACATAGCAGTCATTGATAAACCGTCCAAGGTAGAAGGAAGAACAATGGTTATGTTTTTAACTGCAAAACGTTAAAATAGACCTCACCCTGTGGGTAGACAATTATCAAGGAGGAAATTACAATGCCTAAATTAAAAACAAGCAGATCAGCTGCAAAGCGTTTCAAAAAGACAGGAACAGGAAAATTGGTAAGGAACAAAGCTTATAAGTCTCATATCTTAACTAAGAAATCTACAAAGAGGAAAAGGAATCTTAGAAAAGATATTGTTACTGATGCAACAAATGCAAAAGTAATGAAGAAGATTTTACCATATCTGTAAGATTTTTATGAAGCGCTGCTTGCAGCGCGTGTGGGTTTCGATTAAGAAGGAGGAAAATAACCGATGGCAAGAGTGAAAGGCGGATTAAACGCAAGAAAGAAACATAATAGAGTATTAAAGCTGGCTAAGGGTTACAGAGGAGCCCGTTCCAAGCAGTATAGAATTGCAAAGCAGTCTGTAATGAGAGCTTTAGCAAACGCATATGTAGGCCGTAAGGAGAGAAAAAGACAGTTCAGACAGCTTTGGATTGCACGTATCAATGCAGCTGCAAGGATTAATGGCCTTTCCTACAGCAAATTTATGTTTGGCTTAAAGCAGGCTGGCATAGATTTGAACAGGAAAGTGCTTTCTGATATGGCTATTAATGATGCAGAAGGCTTTGCAAAGCTGGCTGCACTGGCAAAAGAAAAGATTGCATAAAAATTAGAAGAGTAAAAAAGCTGTCAGGACCATATGATATGCTGCCTTCATATAGGACAATGAAGTATAGAAGTTCTATATGAGAATAGCATCTCAGGTTCCGGCAGCTTTTTCTTTCATAGGAGATGGATGCCGTCAAAAAGGCCGCAGACAGAAAAATATTCTGATGTATTTCCTGGGCTAGGGATTTTGGCGCCTTAATCTTATATGATAAAAAGCTCTCAGGAAAGAGTCCAATGCCTTAGGCGATAGCACACAGATGTAGATGTAATGTGGCGCAGAGGCGCTGCATTTGGGATGAGGAATTCTTTTTTTGAAAGGAAAATGGAAAATGATTAGGATTAGAAATGAAAAGGAAACCGATTATAAGAAAGTAGAAGAAATTACAAGAAGAGCTTTTTATAATTTATATATTCCAGGCTGCTTTGAACATTATTTAGTTCACGTTATGCGGCAGCATAGGGACTTTGTGCCGGAATTAGATTTTGTAATTGAAATGGATGGTCATATTATTGGAAATATTATGTATACTAAAGCAAGGCTGGTTGATGAGTGTAAGGAGGAAAAGCAGATCCTGACTTTTGGACCTGTATGTATTATGCCAGAATACCAGAGAATGGGTTATGGGAAAAAGCTTATGGAATATTCCTTTGAACGGGCTTTAGCCCTTGGCTATGATGTGATTGTGATTTTTGGCAATCCAGGAAATTATGTGAGCCGTGGATTTAAAAGCTGCAAAAAATATAATATCTGTGTTGAAAATGGGACATATCCGACTGCAATGATGGTAAAAGAACTTAAGAACAATATTTTGGATGGAAGGAAATGGATTTACTATGACAGCCCAGTCATGGCGATTGATGAAAAGGAAGCGCAGCGCTTTGATGAAGGATTAGAAAAAATGGAGAAAAAATATCAGCCTAGTCAGGAAGAATTTTATATTTATAGCCATTCTTTTATAGAGTAAGATTCCTTAAGGTGTCCAGAGGGCTTTTATGATACCAGAAAATCCGAAGGGATTTTTATATGGGATTCAGATATCAAAATTACCAGTATGGGAAAATGTCAGAATATTTTTGCATGGAATGGAAACATTTTTTTATATGTTAAAATAAAAAACCGTATCAATTGTTTGATACGGTTTAATCATGCAGAAGAAGAGACTTGAACTCTCACGGTATTGCTACCACACGGACCTGAACCGTGCGCGTCTGCCAATTCCGCCACTTCTGCGTATTCACTTGTGTTTCATTTTCTCAAGCGACGTAGGTTATTATAAGACAAGATTAGCAGATTGTCAACAGTATTTTTGGGATTTTTTCGAAATTTTTTCGATTAAAAAAAGTTCCAAAAAATCAGAAAAAAGACTTGCAAAAATGAAATGCCTGTGATATACTAACCGTCGTTGGCAGTAATAAGCTGACAACAATTGGAAAGCGGGAGTGCTGGAATTGGCAGACAGGCAAGACTAAGGATCTTGTGGGTGTATGCTCGTGTGGGTTCAAGTCCCATCTCCCGCAGGTTACGGTATGAAATCGAACTATAGTGGTTCGATTTTCATGCCGTTTTTTCATGTCATATTTTTGAAAGGAAATTCCTGTTTCAAATAAGGGTTCTTTTGCTTTCTTCTATAAATATAACGAGGTTAATCCGGCTGCACAGAAAAGCTGTAAAAGGGCGGGGGATATTTTAGTGGGTTATGCTGTTTCACACTGTTTGACAGCTTTTTAACATATTGCAATTTCTCTTCTGATGGGGTAAAATTATCAAAAAAGGAATAGAAAGGTAAGAACTCATGGAAACACGCGAGGAAATGAAAAATCGTTTTAAAGCATACAGGCAGTCTCTTTACGACCAATATCCGGAGGTAGATAGATTTGTGAAACGGAAAAGCCGCTTTTTAAGTCTGTTGCTTATTATCTGTCTGATACAGAATTTCACTACGGTTCTTGGCCTTAAAATAACAATGGAAGCCTCCATAGGTGTATTTATTATGGCAGCATTAGTCCGGATTGGTACACAGCTTATTTTTATTCTTGCTGCTATGACCCCTAGGTGGCAGATTTCTTTGGGGCTCTATATAATGGCTGTAGACCGGATTGCGAATTATATACGCCAGTTACTGCCTCATCTTGAAAACTATTCTATACAGGATATTTTTAACGCCAATCAGGCAATAATTGCCAGATGGCCGTGGATGGGATTTGCCATTATTCTGGAGCCGGTGCTGCCGGTTTTAACTCTATTTACAGCCATGTGGCTGACGATTCCGGCTAAAAATAGAAGATACGCGGAAAAGTCAGAGGAAATCAATAAAAAATTTATGGAATTTATTTCAAAGGAGACAAAATAAGAATGTTATCTTAACATAGAAGCACACGAAATATTGTTTTTTAGTTGCAAATCTGAATATGGCATTGTGCTGTTCGGGTGCAGGAAGATTTCCTGTTTGAGCAGAATGGGTTCTGTCTTGCGGACAAAAAGCAATCGTGCTATACTAAAGCATGTTAAAAATAGGTATTCTAAAATATGAAGATAAATGACAAAGGAGAGAGGCAGTTATGACAATAAGAATCGGCATTTTAGGCTATGGAAATCTGGGACGAGGTGTAGAATGTGCGGTAAAACAGAATTCAGATATGGAGCTTGTCGCTGTATTTACAAGGAGAAATCCAGAAACAGTAAAAATACTTACTAGCAATGCAAAGGTATATCATGTAGATGAAGCGGAGAAAATGAAGGATGAGATTGATGTTATGATTCTTTGCGGCGGCAGTGCGACAGATCTTCCTGTCCAGACGCCAAAATATGCCAGGATGTTCCATGTGGTAGATAGTTTTGACACCCATGCAAAAGTCCCGGAACATTTTGCAGCAGTTGATAAAGCGGCAAGGGAGAGCGGCCATGTAGGAATTATTTCAGTAGGCTGGGATCCAGGCGTGTTTTCTTTAAATCGTGCTTATGGAGAGGCGGTTCTCCCAGAAGGAGCGACCTATACTTTCTGGGGAAGGGGCGTAAGCCAAGGCCATTCAGATGCGATCAGAAGAGTGAAAGGCGTAAAGGATGCAAGGCAGTATACGATTCCTGTAGAATCAGCCCTGGAAGCTGTAAGGCTTGGGAGAAATCCAGAACTCACCACAAGGGAAAAGCATACGAGAGAATGTTTTGTTGTGGCAGAAGAGGGAGCTGATCTGGAGAGGATTGAGAGAGAAATTAAAACCATGCCGAATTACTTTGCAGATTATGACACAATCGTACATTTTATCAGTGAAGATGAGCTGATAAAGAACCACAGCGGAATCCCTCATGGCGGATTTGTTATCCGCAGCGGAAAGACAGGCTGGAAGAGTGAAACCAGCCATGTGATTGAATACCGTTTAAAGCTAGAGTCTAATCCGGAATTCACATCTAGCATCTTAACTGCCTATGCTCGCGCAGCATACAAGCTTCATAAGGAAGGGCATATGGGCTGTAAGACTGTGCTTGATGTGGCGCCGGCTTACCTTTCAGCCAAAAGCGGAGAGGAATTGAGGAAAGAACTGCTGTAATAATCCTGGAGGACAACCATGCTTACATTAGAACACGTTTCCTTTGAAGTGAGAGAGGACAGGGAGGAAAAGGGGATTATCAGGGATTTGAGCCTGACTCTGGAGGATGATAAATTTGTAGTTGTTACTGGCCCTAACGGTGGAGGAAAATCCACTTTGGCTAAGCTGATTGCTGGAATTGAGCATCCCACAGAGGGTAGGATTTTCTTTGATGGAATTGATATTACAGAGAAAAGCATTACGGATCGTGCAAATATGGGCATCAGTTTTGCCTTTCAGCAGCCAGTGCGCTTTAAAGGAGTACAGGTGCTGGATCTGATCCGTCTGGCAGCGAAAAAGGACATGTCTGCTGTAGAAGCCTGCAAATATTTGTCAGAAGTAGGACTTTGTGCGAAAGATTATATCAACCGTGAGGTCAATTCCAGCCTTTCTGGCGGAGAACTAAAGAGGATTGAGATTGCCACAGTTTTGGCAAGAGGAACAAGGCTTTCTGTATTTGACGAGCCAGAAGCAGGGATTGATTTATGGAGTTTCCAGAACTTGATTCAGGTATTTGAACGGATGAGAAAATCCATACATGGCTCTATTCTGATTATTTCTCACCAGGAAAGAATTCTTAATATTGCAGATGAAATCGTTGTAATTGCAGATGGAGAGATTATAAGGCAGGGAGCTAGGGAAGAAGTGCTTCCAGACCTTTTGGGAACAGCGTCTGCAGTAGAGGCCTGCAAGGTTTATCAGGAAGGAGAATCATGATGGACGAGATTCAAAAGACGCTTTTAGAGCAAGTAGCCGGCCTTCATGAGGTTCCGGCTGGAGCTTATAATATTCGAGCTAACGGGCAGCTTTCAGGAAGAAATACAACAGCAAATATTGATATTATCAGTAAAGAGGACGGAAGCGGAATTGATATTAAAATTAAAGCTGGTACAAAGCATGAAAGCGTCCATATCCCTGTGGTTTTAAGCCAGAGCGGCCTTAACGAGCTGGTTTATAATGATTTTTATGTTGGAGAGAATGCAGATGTGGTAATCATAGCTGGCTGTGGAATCCACAATGGAGGGGATGGAGATTCCAAACATGACGGCTTGCATCGCTTTTTTATCGGCAAGAATGCTAGGGTAAAGTATGTGGAGAAGCACTATGGAAGCGGCGATGGAAAGGGAAAACGAATTATGAATCCCCGAACTGAGGTGACGATGGAGGAAGGCAGCGAGCTGGAGATGGAATCTGTTCAGATTAAAGGGGTAGACTCTACAAAAAGGGAGACTCTTGCTAATCTGGCTGCTGGAGCAAAGCTGACAGTGAGGGAAAGACTGCTGACCCATGGAACTCAGGATGCAGTCAGTGAATTTGAGGTAAATTTAAATGGAGACGGAGCTAGCGCCAACATTATTTCCCGTTCAGTGGCAAAGGAAGAGTCCAGCCAGATATTTATCTCAAAGCTCCACGGAAATGCTAAGTGCGCCGGGCATTCAGAATGTGATTCCATTATCATGAACAGGGCAAGGATAAGTGCGGTTCCAGAAATCACTGCGAATAATCCGGATGCGGCTCTGATCCATGAGGCTGCAATCGGAAAGATAGCAGGAGAACAGATCATTAAACTGATGACTCTGGGACTTACAGAAGAAGAGGCAGAAGCTCAGATTGTAAATGGATTTTTGAAGTGATTTTTAGAATATTTTGAAAAATGAAAACAGCTTGTTAAGAATGAAATCAGGAATGTATCTGGTTTCATTTTTAACAAGCTGTTTTTTTGTAAAGGGAAAAACTACATTAAGTATAATAAGCGCAATGGGATACGTTCATTTATGGCAGAGTATACTTTTGGCGTGAAGATTACTGTGAAAATCTCCTTTTCTGCGCAGCAGAAAACTGAATTCAGGGATGCCAAATGGGCTGGATACTTTCATTCATGATGGTGCACTGCTTAGGCGCATGAAGGTTTACTGTAAAAATACCCTTTTCTGCGCAGCAGAAAGCTGAGTTCAGGGATGCCAAATACGCTGGATATCGTCATTCATGGCGATGTGCTAGCCTTTCGTATGAAGGTTTACTGTGAAAGTAACCTTTTCGGCAAAAAAATTAAATTCAGGCATACCTAATGCATGAGATGTTTTTATCCATAACTAGCACATTTTTCAGGTATGTTTAAAAAGAATAGGCATATCTTGCAGAAAAGTAAAAAATAGGTGAAAATGATGAATAGTCAAAAACGGGAAAATCTTCTGAACTTGTCCCTAGAGGCAGGAGAAGAGGAAAGGGAAAAATCAGAAGCGCTTTCCACCGGATTTTTTGTGGAGGAGAGGAAATGGGAGCTGATTGTCCGGTATTCTGGCAATATTGGTTTTCTTGAAGAGAGGGGAATTGAGGTAGAAGAATTGACAGGCGGGTATGGTATTTTGACTGTGCCGGAAAGACAGATAGACTTTTTAAGCACTTTACCCCAGATAGAATACATTGAAAAACCAAAGGAGCTGTTTTATTCTGTCAGTCAGGGCAGAACAGCCTCCTGCATTAATTTTGTCCAGGAGGGAAATCTGGGGCTGAGTGGGCAGGGAATACTAGTAGGGATCATCGATTCAGGAATTGATTATTATCATGATGATTTCCGCAATGAAGATGGAACCACTAGAATTCTGGAGCTTTGGGACCAGGGACTAGGGCGTGTCTTTTCGGAAGAGGAGATTAATGAGGCATTAAGCCGTGGCAGCAGGCAAGAGGCCAGGGAGATTGTACCGTCTGTGGATGTCAGCGGTCATGGAACAGCAGTAGCCGGAATTGCAGCAGGAAACGGCAGGGGAGGGAGATCCAATACAGGCAATTTGCAGCCAGGAAACAATAGATACCGAGGAGTTGCATGGGAGAGCCAGTTGATAGTGGTAAAACTTGGACGAAAGGGAAGGGGAGAATACCCCTGGACTACCAGCCTTATGAGGGCTTTAGACTTCGTGGCAAAAAGGGCAGTCTTTTATGGAATGCCCATATCCATAAATCTGAGTATGGGCAATACCTATGGTTCTCATGACGGGAGCAGCCTGTTGGAAACATTTATTAATACGATTTCTAATTTTGGGAGAAATGTGATTGTAGTAGGAACTGGAAACGAGGGGAAGGCAGCCGGCCATGCTATGGGAGTCCTTATCCAGGGGCAGACAGAGGAGGTGGAGCTGACAGTAGGACCTTATGAAACTTCCTTTGGAGTTCAAATATGGAAGTCCTATGCAGATGAATTTTCTGTCAGCCTGATGACCCCTTCTGGAAGGCTTATCGGCCCTATAGAGGAGTCTCTGGGGATGCAGATTATGGAATACAGGGATACTAGAATTCTGATCTATTATGGATTTCCCAGCCCATACAGCCAGGCACAGGAGGTATACTTTGAATTTATTCCTAGAATGGACTATATAGAGAGTGGAAACTGGAAATTCTTTCTCCAGCCCAAGCGGATTATAATTGGAAGATATGATATGTGGCTTCCGTCCGCAGGAACTCTGAATCAGGCAACCCATTTCTTAAAAGCAGCGCCAGATACGACCCTTACAACCCCATCTGCGTCTGCTATGGCTATTTCTGTTGGTGCGTATAATGACACGGATCAGTCCTATTCAGAATTTTCTGGAAGAGGTTTTACCAGATTGACCAATCAGATAAAACCGGATATTGCAGCTCCTGGTTATGGGATTGAAGCTTCCAAAAGCGGAGGCGGTTACAGCGCGTTTACCGGGACATCTTTTGCAGCTCCCTTTGTGACAGGAAGCGCAGCGCTTATGATGCAGTGGGGGATCGTGCGGGGGAATGACCCCTATCTTTATGGGGAAAAAGTGAAGGCTTATCTGATGCGAGGAGCCAGGCAGCTGCCAGGATATGATGCCTGGCCGAATCCGCAGTTGGGGTATGGGGCGCTGTGTGTGAGGGATAGTCTGCCAAATTAATTTAACGCTGTATTCATCATTATATGTTGAATACAGCGTATATTACATGTTAAAAAAACTTATTGGATACGGAACTGACTGATCAGATGATTCAGTGTCTTTGCCTGATTGGACAATTCATTGGAAATTGAAGCACTTTCCTCGGCAGCAGCAGAGTTGGCCTGTATGACCTTGGAGACTTCTTTGATTCTGTTTTCCACAGAGGCAATCATTTCTGACTGTTGGATACTAGCAAGAGAAATTTCATCCATCAGCATTTTAATCGACTGGATGCATTCGTTAATGACCTGCATCGCAGAAATCGCAAGGCTTGTAGATTCTGTGCCTGTTTTTACATCATGAATCGAGCGGCCAATCAATATGCTTGTGTTTTTGGCGGCATCAGCAGACTTGATAGCCAGGTTCATGACTTCATCAGATACAACTGAGAAGCCTTTTCCAGCAACGCCAGCCCTAGTGGCTTCAATAGCAGCATTTAGCGCAAGGATATTTGTCTGAAAGGCGATATCTTCAATTGTTTTTATGATACTGACAATTTGTGCTGAGGACTGATCAATATTCTTTGTAGCAGTAACCAGTTGTTCCATCTTTGTATCAGCTTCCGCTGCATAACCAGTGGCTTTGTCAACTAAATCGCTAGCATTTTCACAACGGACTGTACTGCTTTGGATCTGTGCAGTGATGTCCGTGATATTGGATACAAGTCCATTAATAGAAACCTTCTGCTGCGTTGTTCCCTGGGACAGTGCTTGAGCGCCTGCGGATACCTGATTTGCGCCACTGTTTACTTGATTTGCGATATGAGCAATATTACGCATTACATCTGTGAGGTGGGATCGAATGCTTTTCAAGCTTTCAGCTAAAACTTTGAAATCCCCAATATAATATGCCTCGTTTTTTACAACATCCACGCTAATATTGCCGTCTGCCATTTCACCCAAGATCCGGCCAATATCATCAATCGTCTTTCGAAGACAATCACAGACATGATGAATGGTCTGTGCTATCATGCCGATTTCATCTGTTCTGCCATAAAACGAATCCAGTTCCTGGTCAGCAGAAAGTTCTAGATTGCCAAGGCGCCGGATAGCACGTTCCATAACCATAAGCTCTCTGCCTTCCCGATGCAGGATCAGAAGTGTGACAAATATAATGACTGCAGTTACAAGTGCACACAAAATGCCTACAGTAATACGTACGGTTGCCACTTCTCCATAGACTTCTGCCGCATTGTCTCGAACCATGAAGACCCAGTTCCGGTCTTTCAAATATTTGTAGACAACCATTTGATCTACACCGTTTTCATCCCGATAGAAATATGTACTTGCCTGTGTGCTGCCATCTGATTTAATTCGCTCAAGGATTTCCTGATAGCCACTGTCGGATGTTTGTGTATTTAACAGTGTTTCATCCTGATGATACAGGTACATACCAGTATCTACATTCAAAAATACATACTCGCTATGAGGAAGGCCTTCAATGTCCAAATCCAGCAATACATCCATTAACCGGCTGGCATAAACACCGGCGCCGACATAGCCAATACATTTTTGACCTTCAAAAATCGGATGGTACATGGAAAGAATCATACTTCCAGTTCCTGGGGATTTCATGATTCCTAGATTGGTCAGCTGTGGCTGTGCCAGGATTGTGTTATGAAATGTGTCCAATGATTCGCCGGTCCGAGTAGTTATCCCAATAGCGTCATGAGAAGTGTGAGTCAGGACATATGTGGAAGGAGTGGCAATATATAATCCCTCAAAAATGCCCTTGACTGCAGCGAAATCCTCGGTATATTGCTGGCCTCTTTGCAGCAGAACAGGATCCTTTGGATTTGCAAGGAGATCGTGAACTTCATTGCCTAATGCAAAGGCTGTTATATATTCTTCTGCAGAAGCTACATAGTCATTTATAATCGAGGCTCTTGACTCTACAGCATCCGTCATCTGATTGGTAATATTGTTTTTAACCATAGAAGCAATGCGGCTGGACACAATAAGCCAAAGCAGCAGCATGCCTGCAAAAGTAATTGCTGTGGTAATAATGCTAATACGTGTAGCAAGTTTGCGATTTACTAGAAATTTCATGATACTCTCCTCCTACAATAAAGAATTTAATTTGAAATTTCATAATATTCAATTTTTATTTGTGCTAATAAGGTATAATTATATGTTCCCTAGATAATTTTAGCATAGGAGCCGTTGCATCCAAGTCTGATGTTGTTGTAGACTTGTGCTTTTCAGGTTATAAATTGTCAAATACAACCGTTTCATTCTCTAATCCCTCCACAACCTCCTGATTGACTCCCATACGTTGTGTAATATCTTCCATATCGTCAGCGAGATTTCTGGTATTACTGGCGACACCAGTGATGCCATTAGCACCTTCGTCGATAGCTTTGGTAATCGTATCGATGGAATCTGCAATTCCCGACATGGAATTCTTCAATCGTTCCGTCTGCTCATGGAACTGATCCATGGCTCGCCTGATATAGGCAGCATCCTCTTTATACTGACTGCCAGACTTTACAAATGCCTGGAACTCTGTAAGGACAGACTGATTCATATAGTCGATCAGGTTCTGTGCATTTTCAGAGAGGTTATATACAGCAGCAGTGACTACACTGTTAATTGCCTGGATCCGATTAGCGGTTTCCTGACTGGAATAAGCGAGATCACGCACTTCGCGGGCAACAACGGAAAAGCCTTTGCCGGCAGCTCCCGCATTAGCCGCTTCCACCGAAGCATTTAGAGCGATTAGGCGGGTTTGTTGGGAGATGGCAAGGATTTCACCGGTCAGAGCATTGATCTGATCTACGCTTTTACTTTTCTCAATCGCATCATTGAGGGAACGCAGGATCTCTTCTGCTTTGGCACCAGTAATCTCTGCACTGTTCTGAGCAGATTGCTGCATGGCATCAGCACGAGCATTCATATGAACAGTATAATCCGTGATAGCGCTGCATTCCTTGGCTATATTATGGACATCCAGCCGGACATTCTTGGTATTATCATTGATGACTGATACATTGCCAGCCATTTCCTGAATAGTTGCTGAAAGCTGTTCAGTAAGAGCAGAGAGACCAGCGGCACTTCCCTTGGATGTCTGAGTCCTTTTTAAAACTTCACCAGTCATATTGTTGATGCGCCCAGAACTTTCCTGGATAGTCTTCAGGATACTCTTGACCGGAATTACCACATAATTAGTGATAAGCTTTAGATCCGCAAATACCAGAAGAATACAGGCAATCACTGCAGCGATTCCCACTGCTAGGGATATGAAGTATACAATGGAGAGACGAGTCCTTGCTTCAGAGGTCTGCTTACTGATAGAAGCATTCAATGCGTCAATATCTGCCTTCATGGCATTGGCATAAGAAGCTACATCACCATTAGCAAGGGCATATGCATCTTGGGTCTTGTGACTTGCACTGGAACAGACCAAATGGACCAGTGAATGTTTAAAGGAAGCATAATTTGTCAGAAGCGATTGATACTGTTCCTGGTCTTCTGGTATGATATGATATTCATATTCAGCAAGCATACCATCTAAAAGCGCCTCTTCCTCCTTGATCTGTTGGACAAGGATAATCATGGTATCATAATCTGTGGCAACAATATGGCTTAGAGCCATCTTATGTATGTTCATGGAAGATTGGCAGATCTCTGCCAGACGGCTTTTGCCATCCATGTAATTGTCAGCGATATTAGCAGCACTTGCATTCACATTGTGTATGTTGATAATGGAAAGGATGTTTGACAAAAGCGCTACAATGCCCAGAAGGGCGATCGGTATGATCAAACGATATTTTAAACTAATATTTTTCATTATGACTAATACTCCTTTTGCGTTTGACATGAATACCCCTGGATACTATGGGGCAATGATCCCTTCAACCATTGTATCAAGCTGTTCTTGAAGACTTTCTCCTGACTGATTTTCTGCCAGGATTTCTGCGGTAAATGCAGTAACTGGTTCCCAGAAATTGCCGCCAATACGCTGGAGGCAGGAGAATTCCGACTGTTCCAGCAGCGCAGTGATTGCAGGAGAGTTTTGTACTTCCTCCGAAGCAGCTGCATTGATATTGGACGGCCCTTGGCCGCGCAACAGAAAGCGAAGCTTCTGATTGTCTTCATTTGCAATCCACTCAGCCAGTTTTGCAGCCCATTCTCTGTGTTCAGAGTAAGCATTCACTCCGATCAGTTTGTAGCCAGAGAAGGAAGCCATCTGGACCTGCTGCCCGGCACAGGTATAGGACGGCAGCTTTGCCGCTCCAAAGCCAGTACCCCAGGCTTCTTCCACAGCGACTGCATTCCATACACCGTTAATTCCTGCAATGATTGTACCATTTTTGACACCTTCAAGAAATCCAGCGTCATCAGTACTGACAAACCCTGGGTGCCCTGCCATATCCAGCATAGCTTGTGCCACGTCAGTTCCTTTAATATCGCCATCAGTCCTGTTCCAGGTGCAGTAATTGGTAATCCCATCCTCATTTAGTCCGACAGTAAGCCCAGTGTTGCCGAAGAAGGAGTACACATACCATCCAGAAGACCATTCCATTGAAACCTTTTTATCTTGCTCTGCAGCAATATCTAACATCCGGTCCAGAGATGTAATATCGTCTTCTGAAAAGTATTCCTTATTATAATAGAGAAAATATCCGTTATCTGCTGTCAAAGGCAGAGCATAGGGGATTCCGTTTACGGATGCCGCAAGGACAGCCTCCGAAAGATTAGATTCTTTAACAGATTCTACATTTTCCACTGGCTCTAGTGCACCGGCAGCTACCAGTGTATTCAGTTGATCATCTGCAAATGCAAATACATCTGCACCATGTTCCAGATCTTTCATCAGGGCATCAGTACAGCTGCTCTCGCTTTGCATCTCGTAAGTAATAAGAAAATCTGCCTGTCCGCGGTATTCTGACTGAAATTCGTCAATAATCTGGCTAAGCAATTCTTTGTCCTCTTCAGCACCCCAGACAGTCAGATTGACTGTATCAGAATCAGATGTCTGCTCTTTTTCCAAAGGATTCGAGAGGTTGCTTTGACATCCAGATAATAATACAGCCAATAGAAGGGCCGGTAGCCATATGTTACTCTTTCTTTTCATGACTTTCTCCGTGACTTGTAAAATTTATTAATAATTATACCATTTTTTATAACTTTTTACAATCAGGTTTTCACAGATTTTGTGTATAATCATGCTGTTAAAATTTTATGGAGAACTGGCCGAATCTGGATTATTTTGCTAAGCAAGAGGATAATTACAAGCAAAATTCAAAAAATAATTGCTATGCTCGGAAAAATACAGTATTATATAATAAAATGTTAAAATTCCCTTTTGCGTCTGCTGCACGCAGTCAGCTAAGGGTATCTTGGTATGCCGTCAAATATTTCATGGTAACTGAATGGAGCATGGGATATGCAGTGTGGCAAATTGTGAGGTATTTGATTTCGAGGGTGAGCTTTCGGTCCGTTTTGATTAGTGCTGGGCGTGGGTGTGCACAGTGCTGTTAGAGTAAAGCTGGTTTGACCTTAGTTCGCTGCCTTCACAAAAATAAACTATAGTTTAGATTTGTTATTAAGGATATCATGATAAGTATACAATCATGTAAACACAGGGGGAAAGCAAAATGTATCATTGCCATATTCATTTCTATTTAGCAGGTAATTCCAATAGAGTGTTTGAAATTATAAAAGAAATGTCTCCGCTTGAACATTTTACACATGAATTTTCTGAAAGCAGTAAGCCGGAGCGGGCATTAGCAGCTGAAGCAGATGTCATTTTAGCTGATTTACAAGATATGGATGTGCAAGAGGCGCTGCAGATTCTGTTTTTGGACATGTCTGAGAAAACAGAGCTTATCCTTCTTACAGATAAAAGCCAGCTCTCCGTTCTATCAGGCAGCCTGGAGAAAATAAAGGATATATGGATTATGCCTATGTCAGACGAGGAAATAAGATTCCGTTTCTTAAGATGGCAGCAGACCTGTAGGATGAGCAGGGATTTCTGGCAGACCAGCCAATATCTGGAGGCGACTATCAATAATATCCCAAACCTTATCTGGTATAAAGATAAAGATGGAATACATAAAAAGGTAAATGACAGCTTCTGCAAAACAGTCAATAAAACAAAAAAACAAGTAGAGGGCCGTGGTCATGCTTATATCTGGGATGTGGAGCATGATGATCCGGCTTGTATAGAGTCAGAACGCGAGGTTATGAGTAAGAGAAAAACCTGCATATCTGAGGAAACCATACAGATCCCTGATGGCATTCGTCTGCTTACCACTTATAAATCTCCGCTGTATGATCTGGATGGAAGCGTTATGGGAACAGTGGGAGTAGCCATTGACATTACCCAGGAACGGGCCTATGAAGAGGAAATCATGGAGAAAAACCGTACATTGGAGACGATTTTTACTACCATGGACTGCGGTGTCCTCTGCCATACAATGGATGGGACCCGTATTATTAGCATAAACAGGGCGGCATTAGAGATTTTAGGATATGACTCTGGGGAAGAGCTGGCGAGGGAGGGATTCGATATGGTCGCACCGTCAGTTTTAGATGAAGATAAGGAAAAGCTTCGGGCATGTATCATGGAGCTAAAAAAGGAAGGAGACAGCATCAGCACTGAGTATCGGGTATATGGGAGAGATGGGGAAATACGGCATGTCATGGGAAATATAAAGCTGTTAAAAGAAAATGGAGAACAGTTTTATCAGCGTTTTCTCTTAGATTGCACTGCACAGAAACTGAAGGAAAAAGAAAATGAAAGACATCAGACAGAATTGATTCAGGCGCTGAGCATTGACTATAACGTTGTTTGCTTTTTTGACCTTGTTACAGGATATGGAGTTCCTCTCAGACTTGATGATAGCGGTAATTGCATGTTCGGGGCAGTATCCAGCAAAACGGCATCCGGAGAAGAAATGTCACTGGAAGAGAGCATGGGGCTTTATATAGATACATTCGTTTATGAAGAAGACAGGGAAATGATGCGGGAAGCTGTTTCTATGGAACGGCTGAAAAAAGAGCTGTCGGAAAAGAAACAGCATTATGTAAATCACCGTACATGGAAGGACGGTGAGATGAGGTATTTCCAGATGAAAGCAGTGCGCACTGGCACATGGGACGGGAATCAGGGTATTGTAGTGGGATTCCGCAGTGTGGATGAGGAAATCCGTCATGAAATGGAGCAGAAAAATCTGTTAGAGGATGCACTTTTACAAGCAAACAGGGCAAATAAGGCCAAAAGTGTATTTCTCTCAAATATGTCCCATGATATCCGTACACCGATGAATGCTATTGTGGGCTTTACTGCCCTGGCAATCACTCATATTGACCGGAAAGAGCAGGTAGAGGCCTATCTGAAAAAGATTATGACATCAGGAAACCATCTGCTGAGCCTGATTAATGACGTGTTAGATATGAGCCGCATCGAAAGCGGCAAAATGCATTTGGAAGAAAAACCATGCCGGCTGCCGGATATTCTCCAAGGGCTGCGCAGTATCGTGCAGGCAGATGTCCGGGCAAAGCAGTTGGAACTATATATCGATACTGTTGATGTTCTGGATGAGGAGATCTATTGTGACAAGCTTCGGTTAAACCAGGTGCTCTTGAATCTGCTTAGTAATGCAATAAAATATACAGGTGCAGGCGGTATCATCAGCTTGAGGATTACGGAAAAGGCTGGGGCGTCCCAGGGCTATGGAAATTATGAATTCTGTATTAAAGATACTGGCATCGGTATGTGTGAAGAGTTTGTAGCACATATTTTCGAGCCCTTTGAGAGAGAAAAAAATACGACCACCAGTGGAATCCAGGGCACTGGCCTTGGAATGGCAATCACAAAAAATATTGTGGATATGATGAATGGTTCCATTCAGGTGAAAAGTGAGCAGGGAATAGGGACAGAAGTCCGGGTATGTTTTTCCTTCCGTCTTAATCCAGAGCCAAAAGAGATACGAGATATACCAGAATTTAAGGGCTGCCGAGCATTGGTAGTAGATGATGATTTTAATACCTGTGATAGCGTTTCCTATATGCTGGGCCAGGTGGGGATGCGTGCAGAATGGACGTTGTCGGGAAAGGAAGCTGTGCTTCGCACCCAACAGGCGATTACGAGGGGAGACCGTTACTATGTTTACATTATTGACTGGCTGCTGCCAGATATGAATGGCATTGAGGTCACCCGGAGAATCAGGAAGGAAGTAGGAGATGAAGCGCCAGTAATCGTTTTAACCGCATACGACTGGTCTGATATTGAAGAAGAAGCAAGGGAGGCTGGTGTTACAGCATTCTGCAGTAAACCGCTGTTTTTATCAGAATTGAGAGAATGCCTTTATTCCATTGTAAATGGTGAGGAAGAAAAGGAAAGGGATATAGGCAGCAAGCCGCTAGAATTCCATACAGGACGGATCCTGTTGGCAGAGGACAATGAGCTGAATCAGGAAATTGCTGTAGAAATCTTAAGGGATGCTGGATTTTCTACGGAGATTGCTGAAAATGGACGGATTGCTGTAGAAAAAATGAAGACTTCCCATCCAGGATATTATCAGCTGGTGTTAATGGATATCCAGATGCCAGTAATGAACGGATATGAAGCTGCCATGGAAATCAGAAAGCTTAAGGATCCAGCCTTAGCGTCTATTCCAATCCTGGCGATGACAGCGAATGCCTTTGAAGAAGATAGACAGGAATCTCTTCGCTGTGGAATGAACGGCCATGTGGCAAAGCCGATAGATGTAAAGATCTTGTTTGATATGATGGGACAGCTTTTGAAGTCATAGAGAAGGTTTCAAAAGGGTTTGGAAGGATATAGAATGAAAAATCAAAAAATCCCCTTATTTAATCCGTTTATTTCGCCGATATAAAGAGTAACCAGGTAAATTTCGGAATTACAATGAAATAGAGCTTTGTTTCTAGTTCGGAAGAATATGAAAATAAAGCTGTATGATGGAGGGTGATTGATAGATTATGGTAGTACAGAATAACATAGCAGGTTTCAACGCTTCCAGAAATAAGGGGATTACAGAGGGAAAGATGAGAAAATCCCTGGAGAAGCTTTCATCCGGCTATCGTATTAACCGTGCAGGCGACGATGCGGCCGGTCTGGCGATTTCTGAGTTGATGAGAAATCAGATCACAGCTTTGGATCAGGCCATGAGAAATGTAAATGATGGTATCAGCATGACGCGGACAGGAGATGGCGCATTGAATGAAGTACATGCCATGCTGGAGAGAATGAAGACCTTAGCGATTCAGTCAGCTAATGGTACCTATACGACGGTAGCCCGAGAAAATCTGGATGCGGAGAGGATAGAGCTATTAAATGAGATTAACCGGATCAGCCAGTCATCAGACTTTGATGAGATTCCTCTGTTTGACGATGCCACTCAGCCTCCAGGGGGCGGCGTGTTTCAGCCGCCTCAGTTAAAAGATGATATTACGCTTCAGATCGGCCATTCCAGTAAAGAGACCTTGGATGTTCACCGTTATTATATGAGCAGTGCTGCCCTTCTTTTAGATGATACAGATTTTACCACATTAGAAGGGGCAAATGAGTCTGTGAATGTGATTGAAAATGCTATTGAGGCAGTAGCAGATATCCGGGCAGATTTTGGCGCTGCGGAAAACCATCTGGAACATACTCATAATAACTTAAGCGTTACCTCAGAGAATATGACAAGTGCTGAAAGCCGTATCAGAGATACAGATGTGGCGGATGAGTTTACCACCTATACAAAGGACAATATTGTATATCAGGCGAGCAGCTCCATGGTGGCCCAAGCCAATTCCATACCAGAGCTGATCTTAAGCCTTCTCCGATGATTGTCATAGTTGGAGAATGGGATAGAAAGATTTGGAAAAAGAATGAAAAAGTTCCTTATCTTTTATGAAAAAATGACGATAAACTAGAATGTAAGGCATAGTTCATATAAAAGCTTTACAGCCCTTTCCGGTGCAGGGCCCGCGCCGTGGGGGAGTCGGGGACAGGGAGGTTCCTGATAGGTATTTATCAAGGATTAGGAGGAAGATTTATGATTATTCAACACAACATAGCTGCGATTAATTCTTACAGAAATTTAGGTGTTAACCAGAGCGGTTTGAACAAGAACTTAGAGAAGTTGTCTTCCGGTTATAAGATCAACCGTGCAGGCGATGATGCTGCAGGTCTGGCTATTTCCGAGAGCATGAGATCTCAGATCAATGGTTTAAATCAGGCTGCAAAGAACGCACAGGATGCAATTGGTTTGATTCAGACAGCAGAAGGTGCTTTGACAGAGGTTCACTCCATGCTTCAGCGTCTTACAACTCTGGCTTCTCAGTCAGCTAACGGTACCTATAACACCGTAGCAAGAGGCAACCTTCAGAGCGAGGTTGATGAGCTTATTGCTGAGATCGACCGTATTGCTAATAATACAGATTTCAATGGTATCAAACCTATCTCTGGCACAAGTAATGCAGGCAAGATGACATTCCAGATTGGTCCGAGTTCAGCAGAGAAGATTACAGTAACTGGTCAGGATATGACTTCTTCTGGTATTAGTGTGAATGGGATCAATATTTCAGGTGCTACAACTACAGGCGGAAACGCAGCAATTGATACGATTAAGGCAGCTATTAACACAGTTTCCAGCTATCGTGCTAAATTGGGTGCTGCTCAGAACAGACTTGAGCATACTGTAAACAACCTGAAGGTTACTTCTGAGAACATTACTGCTGCTGAGAGCCGTATCCGTGATACTGATATGGCTGACGAGATCACAGCATTCACGAAGAATAACATTCTTCTGCAGGCTTCTCAGTCCATGCTGGCTCAGTCCAACTCTGTACCGCAGAGTATCTTAAGCCTCCTTCAGTAAGGTTTAAGTTGGCTGGCATATGCAGTTTCCTTATTGAGGCAGCTGCAGCATAAAAATATATAATAGTCCAGCAGAATCTGTGGAAACAGATTCTGCTGGCTTCTGTAGAAACAGGAGAAAAAGCCATTTCATCAATCGGGCCTTGAAATGGCTTTTTTTGTTACATAGGAAATTGTTCTGGATTTTTCCATATGACAAAAAAGTTTATCTCACTGTGGGGGAAGAGGTATCTATATAAAAAATTTGATAATTCCATATTGACTTTCTATACTGATTCCGGTATGCTGGAAGTAAGGGATTGATTAGCTTTGGGTAGTTCATCATTTATGAAAGAAAGGGATAGTACATGGATCATGAAATACTGGAAGCTATGAAAGAGCTGTTGAGGCCGATTGTGGAACAGATTCAGGTTATGAATTAGGAGAACCAGGAGGTCAAGCAGGAGATTCGGAGTGTCAACAGCCGCCTGGATAGGATAGAGAAGAGAACAGATTCCATTCAGCTCACTCTGGAGAATAAGACAAACTGGAAGATCGATATTATTGGAGATAGACACGACTTTTTAAAAGAAAGACTTGAAGTGGCTCTGGGGATGGAGAAGAAGAAAGAACGTAGGGAGCTGGATATTTTAAATCTGCGAATTGATATGAGAAAGGTAAAGGATGTCTTGGCATTATAAAATGGAGGACAGGGCTGCCCTGTTCTGTAAGTATGAAAGCAGGACGAAATCTTCTCCTTGTGGATTTCGTCCTGCTTTTTGCTGTAGATTATGAATGGAAATCATAGGAATGGATCTGATAGGAGGAAGCGGTTTGAAGAGGGAAAAGCAGGTTCGCGTTTCACAATGTATGATTGTGAAAAATGAGGCTCATAACATAGAAAGGGCTCTTTCCTGGGGAAGAGATATGATGTGGGAGCAGGTGGTGGTAGATACCGGCTCTACGGATAATACAGTGGAGCTGGCGGAAAAAATGGGAGCCAGGATTTTTTCTTTTTCATGGACAGATGATTTTGCGGCTGCTAAAAATTATGCCATCAGCAAGGCGGAGGGAGATTGGATTGCCTTTCTGGATGCGGATGAATATATGGAGAGAGATGGGGTCGAAAAGCTGAAACTCATATTACAGGGTTCACAGGTAGAAAGGCTGGACGGGATCTCGACGGGCTGGCAGCAGTTGAATGAAAAGGGAGAGATCTTTTCTTCTGGTACGCAGATTCGCTTTTTTCAGAACCTGCCGGATATCCGCTATCGGCGGCGCATCCATGAGCAATTGGAGTCCCTGTCAGGACGGCCCCTTCGCATAGGAGATGCGGTTAATGAGCTTTCTATTTTCCATACGGGTTATCAGGGAAAAGCCTTTGAGGAAAAGAAGAGAAGTAATCGGAACCGGCGATTGATCCAGGAAGAGTTAAGAGAGCATCCTGAGGATTATGAGATGATGGGATACATGGGAGATGAATACTTTTCAGAAGGTTCCATGAAGGAGGCGGAAGAATGGTATTTTCGTTCCATAGCCCATATGCCTTCTCAATTAGAGGAATCAGATCAGAGAAGTGCAGTTACCTTTTCCAGGCTTCTGACAATCCTTACAGAAGGAGAGGGAGCTTCTTGGGAAAGGGGAAAAGAAATCTATGCCAAGGCAGTGGGATATCTGCCGAAGGAAGCAGATTTTGACTATCTGATAGGCCGTTTTTTTGCTGCTAAGGGAGAGGCGGAAAAAGCAGTTTTCTATCTGGAAGCAGCAATTCATAAATTGAATACCTTTGGATGTTCCAATAAGGCGCTTCTTCTGGCGGCAAATCTTCTGGAGGCTTATGATCTGCTGGTAAGATGCTCCTATGAGGCGAGGCAGTGGGATAAGTGTACGGCCTATGGGGCAGCTTGCCTGAAGTATGATAAATACAGGATGGGAGTGCTTTCCTGTCTGCTGAAGGCTCTGATATCAGACAGGAAAGAGTGTGATGGACGGGAAGATGAATATGAACAGGTTTTGGGATTTTTTGCAAAAATTTATGACAATTCCTTGAAGGATCGCCTGTTTCTGGTGAAGACCAGCCGCCTGTCAGGCTGTGGCGGATTTTCTGAGTATCTTTCTAACCGGCTTTTCTCCAATCAAGAGCTGGAGCTGTTGAAAAAGATATAAACAAAAAATAGGCAATAAAGAAGGGGGTCTTAAGATTGAAAGCAAGAAACAGGGTAAGGATTTCCCAGTGTATGATTGTAAAAAATGAAGAAAAAAACATTGAGAGGGCCCTTTCCTGGGGAAAAGGAATTGTATCAGAACAGATTGTAGTGGATACTGGTTCCACAGATCGGACAGTAGAGTTAGCAGAGAAGATGGGAGCGACAGTTTATCATTTTGACTGGATTGATGATTTTTCTGCTGCAAAAAACTATGCTATCAGCAAGGCAAAGCATGAATGGATCGCATTTCTGGATGCAGACGAATATTTTACTCCAGAGGATGGACGAAAGCTCCAGGGATTTATTCAAAAGCTTCATGAAAGTAAATATAACTGTATCATGACTGGATGGATCCATCTGGATAACCAGGGAGATGTGTTAGCGGTTGGGAGCCAGACCAGAATCTTCCGCAATACGCCAGGCCTTAGATATCAGGGCAGGATTCATGAGAAGGTAGCTTCAGTGGATAACTTTCCCTGTGTACTGGTTGATGCAGTGGAGGAGCTTTCTATTTACCATACAGGATACGGAGCAATAGAGAATCAGACAAAAACGGAAAGCAAACGGAATCTGAATTTGATTTTGGCTGAGCTGGAGGATAATCCAAATAATTATGACATGCTGGGGTATCTGGGAGATGAATATTATTCTGCATATGAGTTGGATAAGGCAGAGGAAGCCTTTCGAAAATCTATTTCATTGATGCCAAAAGAGAGTGTGAATTATGATATCAGAACAACTCTGACTTTTGAAAAGCTTCTTTCAATTCTTTCGGATAAACCGGATACAGAGGAAAAAGCATTTATGGATATCTATAATCAGGCAATCAAAAAAGTACCGAAGGAGGCGGATTTTGATTATTTTGCCGGAAGGTATTTTGCCAGCCGTGGGGATTTTAAAAAGGGAGAGGAGCATTTAAAGCGCGCTTTGAAAATTTTAGAAGAACATGGATATACTTCCAAATCCATGTTTTTGTCTGCAAACATAAAGGAAGCTTATGAGCTACTGGCCGCCTGTTCCTACAACAATGAAAATGTGGAGGGCTGCATTAACAGCGCAGTTGTACTTCTGAAAATGGATAAATATCTGATGAGCACTTTATTTCTCTTGCTTATGTCCTTCCGTCAGGATGAGTCTAATGGAAAAGAAGGAACGGCTGCTTCATTAGTTGAGTTTCTTGGAAAAAATCTTTATGATTTTCACATATTAAAGGATCGCCTTTTTGTTCTTAAGGCCGCTATGAAAGCAGAATATCAGAGTCTGATCCAGGCAATCAGAGGGATGTTTACCCCGGAAGAGCTGAAAATAGTAGATATGGCGCTGGCAAAAGAGGAACAATAGCAGGAAGAGAGAAAACCGGAAAAGGGAATGACAGCAGGCAGTAAATACAGTCAGTACAAAAAAGCAGGCGCAGAAAATCACAGTTTCAGAAAGCAGCAAATGAAGAGAACATGGATGAAAAAGAAGGAATAAAAAGGCAGCTATGAGAAAACAGGAATAAAAACACTGAGCGTTAGCGTAGGAAACAATAGTCTGCGTTATAATTTGTCAAACAAATCGCGGCAGTTCCCACAATTTTTATGAAGTGAAGAACGCATGTAAAAAACAAACAAAATAGAAGAACAGACGAAAAAAACTTGCGTCTGGAAAAAACTTGTGATATAGTAAATAAGTTGAATAAAAATCACGTCTGCTGATTCCAGAAAAGGGTGCCGGAGGCAAAAGTGGAAGGTCTTTTCGGAAGTGTGAGATGCAGACGGAAGAAAAACCAATGGAGGTAAAGAGATGAGCGTTATTTCAATGAAGCAGCTTTTGGAAGCAGGTGTGCATTTCGGCCACCAGACAAGAAGATGGAACCCTAAGATGGCTCCATACATTTACACAGAGAGAAATGGTATTTATATCATTGATCTTCAGAAATCTGTAGGCAAGGTGGACGAGGCCTATAAAGCGATTGCTGACATTGCAGCAGAGGGAGGCACAGTTCTCTTTGTAGGAACCAAAAAGCAGGCTCAGGATGCAATTAAGACAGAGGCAGAGCGCTGTGGAATGTTTTATGTAAACGAGAGATGGTTAGGCGGCATGCTGACAAACTTTAAGACCATTCAGTCCAGAATCACAAGATTGAAAGAGATTGAGACCATGTCTGAGGATGGTACCTTTGATGTCCTTCCTAAAAAAGAGGTAATTGCTTTAAAGAAGGAATGGGAGAAGCTGGAAAGAAATCTGGGCGGTATCAAGGAAATGAAGAAGGTTCCAGATGCCATTTTCGTAGTAGATCCGAAGAAGGAAAGAATCTGTGTACAGGAAGCTCATACACTGGGAATTCCGTTAATTGGCATCGCAGATACAAACTGTGATCCAGAAGAGCTGGATTATGTAATTCCAGGTAATGATGATGCAATCAGGGCCGTTAAATTGATCGTTGCAAAGATGGCGGATGCGGTTATTGAAGCAAATCAGGGCGAAGCAAATGTTGACGGCGAATTGGAGTCAGGAGCAGAAATCTTTGAGGCAGAGCGGACAGAAGAATAATCCTGAGTGAAAACATTTGAATGAATGGAGGAATATAATATGGCAGCAATTACCGCAGCAATGGTAAAAGAGTTAAGAGAAATGACAGGCGCCGGCATGATGGACTGCAAGAAGGCTCTTGCAACCACGGAAGGCGATATGGATAAAGCAGTAGAGTTTTTGAGAGAAAAGGGACTGGCAACTGCACAGAAGAAGGCAAGCCGCATTGCAGCAGAGGGCATTGTATATGCACTGGTTGCTGATGACGAAAAGAGTGCAGTTGTGGTAGAGGTAAATGCAGAGACAGACTTTGTGGCAAAGAATGAAAAATTCCGCAGCTATGTTGCAGATGTTGCTGCTCAGGCTCTCGCAACAACAGCCAGTGATATAGACAGCTTTATGGCAGAAAAGTGGAATAAGGATGAATCAGTAACAGTTCAGGAAGCCCTTGCAGCACAGATTTCCGTAATCGGTGAAAATATGAAAATCAGGAGATTTGAGCAGGTAAAAGAAGACAATGGTTTTGTAGCTTCTTATATCCATGCAGGTGGAAAGATCGGTGTTTTGATAGATGTAGAAACAGACGTGGTAAATGATTCAGTAAAAGAGATGGCGAAAAATGTAGCAATGCAGGCTGCTGCATTAAAGCCCCTCTATACCAGTGAAAAGGAAGTAGATGCAGATTACATCGAAAAGGAAAAAGAAATCCTGACAGCAGCAGCAAAGAATGAAAAGCCGGATGCAAATGATAAGATCATCAGCGGCATGGTTATGGGCCGTATTAAAAAAGAGCTGAAGGAAATCTGTCTTCTGGATCAGGTATATGTAAAGGCAGAGGATGGAAAGCAGACCGTAGCCAACTATGTAGCAGAAGTTGCCAAGGCTAATGGAGCTAAGATTGCAGTTAAGAGATTTGTCCGTTTCGAAACAGGCGAAGGATTGCAGAAGAAGGAAGAAAACTTTGCTGAGGAAGTGGCAAAGCAGATGAATGCATAAGTGAACTTTACGGCGAACTTTTGAGAAAGAGAACCCTTGTAAGTGGTGTGTGAATGCCATTTACAGGGGTTTTTGGCATTTCCCATAGTAATAATTGAAAAGAATGGTACAAGGTTAGTCTACAAAAATATTGCAATTTACATATTTTTTGAATATAATAATTAGAAAGAGACAAAGATAGATTTTAATTCGTGAGGAGGTATTGATATGGCAACATCAAGTATACTTACTAATATAAAAATTACAGATCCTAAAAAGGCGGAGGATTTTGTAGAAGCATTAGATATTTCAGCGCATGAGCCAGAAAGGATACCTTCCAAACCTATTATTCCATTAGTTACTAATATAGGAGAAATACGAAAGTTCATGGGAATGGAGAATAGAGAAAATGAATGATTGTATAGCAGTAAATATTCAGGACATGCTTAAAGCAATCGGAGAGGAGGAATTATTAAGGCTTCTCTCCGATTTTTCGTGTCCATTAAATAGGGAAGTGGAGGATTTTGTACGTAATAAATCCATTGATTTTGCACAAAGGAAACTTTCCATTACATATCTTGTTATGAAGAGAACGAATGAGGCAAAAAATATTCTTGTAGGGATTTATACGCTATCTCATAAGGCTATCGAAGTTACTAATTCCAATATTAGTAATACAACTCGTAAAAAACTATTGAGATATGCAACTTTGGACAAGGATACCAATAAATACAATATTTCTGCATTTTTAATTGCACAATTTGGAAAAAACAATGCTGTACCTGAAAAGTATTCAATTACTGGAAATGAATTGATGGATTTAACGTTTGAATTGTTGAAGCATGTTCAATATTGCGTTGGGGGAGGTGTTGTGTATTTGGATTGTGAAGATGTGGTAAAAGTTCTTGATTTTTATCAAAATGATTGTAACCGCTTTAAAATATTTGGAGAGAGGGAATCAGATGTAGATCAAAAAAGGTATTTGCAATTACTCCGATTTTTTTAAGTGATTTTATATCAAGTATTGATATGTTGAACGAGAAAAAGAGAAAGATTAAAAACGGAACTTTATTGATTATTTAATAAAAAATTAGGTCTTTATAGATTTTTTCAAACAAATGATATAATAAAATTGGCAGAACGTTCAAAAACTTTGTCTTCTGATGAAATTCAAATGTTAAATGATTATAATACTATGGCATATGGATTTTTTTGTAATTCGGTTGACAGATGGTCAGATATAAATGAAAAATTTATCAAAGCCAGAAAAGGAGCAAATTGTGTGTCATATGGACTGCAATTAGCTACAGATCATATGATCCAAGGTTCTGCATTGCAAATTCCATTAACTTCAAGTATTGGTCATCAAAAACAATCCCAAATTATAGTACATTTTGAGGGAGCAGAACCAGATTTAGGAAGAAAAGGATTTCAGCCAGAATTAAAAGTGTTGTCAGAGAAAATATCTACTATGATTGTAAGTTTAGGATTAAGTGGTTGGAAACGACTTCTATCTGCCGATGGAAAATATAATCGCAGAGATAATGATGCTAAACAGCTACATGATTATATAAGGGAAATAGAAAATCATGAGCAGGAAAATCCTTTGCTAATTAAAAATCAAGTATTTTTTTTACCTACTAAAAAGATTTCTATGACATCAACTCCAATAAGTGAGCAAGATGTAGTGGTTCTATTTAATCAATTACTAGCAGGTGGTGTGATACGCTCAATTGAGTTAATGGCAGCAAGCACATTTGTGAAGTATGATGGAGTTTTTAGAATACGTGTGTTAGAACCAATAGAAAATCATTATTTTAATGAAATAAGTAATCCATTAGGAGTGGAACCGGAAACCATTATTGAATTAGGGATACAAACAGCCCCCGGTTTTCTTGAATATAAATTTAGTTTTGATGCACTTATACAGGATTTTGACAATGAGGATAAGCATCCAAAGGATTTAGGCTTAGTTGTAGTGTGGACAATGGGAAAAGGAAGATGGAAAGAGAGATTTCAGACAATATATTATTTGTTGCCCGATTATAGAGATAGACGACCATATCATGGTATTACCCATGAAATGTTTGATATCATGTCTTCTAATCAGAGAGTCTTTTATTGTATTGTGCTGGAAGAACTTATTGAATATTTAAATGATCCTAACAAATATTATGATAAGTTTGGAAATCAGTATAGTGAAGATTAAAAAAATATTTTGGGTGTAATTGAAATATTTGTTTAGAAATTAAATTGAGTAAGATTTGGGGGAAGAATTTTATCCCCCAATATCCCCCAAATGGGAAATGGCTATCCCCCAAATTTGAAAAATCAGAAATCGGAATTTTTATAAAGCAAAATGAATTTTCCCCCAAAATAAAATTGGGGGATGCAGTTGAAAAGGCATAGATATAGGTCAATTAAAAATTACTGGAAAGCCAGTAAAATACATAGTTCCGGGGATATATGACTGGAACATGAAAAAGGGAAAGTTCGCAAAACAGATGGCTGGAAACTAGGCGAATCAAGTCCGTAGGACGCAGATGAGCCTTATGTTGGAAGCTATGTAGCGTTGCTTAGCGAACCGAGCCTGTAAGGCGAAGGTGAGGTTAGCAACAGTCGTATGAATGCGTAGAAATTTGTCGAAAACAAGCGAATAGAGACAAAAAACCCTTGTGGATGGTGTGTGAATGCCATTTGCAGGGGTTTTTGGATTTATATGTCATCATTCAAAGTTAGAACGGATTACTTATATGATATCTCTTTTTCTAAGAATATTATTTGGAGTTAGTAAATATAATTTTATAGATCATGAAATATGTAATTCAAGAAACAGAAAGGGATATTATATAATGGGACCAACAATTGACCAATACATAGTTGCAAACTGTTTATATACAATAGATGAATTCAATATCTTGTATAGGGGATGGGATAAGCCTAAATTAAAAATTGAAGCCGATGAAAAGTTTAATGAAATGGATATAACAGTAAGAATAGGATATCCTTTTAAACAAAACGCTCATTATACAGCAGGAGAAAGTGCCCGGATAAAAAAAGCGCAGAAAATAAACCATGATTTGTATATAGCGCAAAGAGATTTTAAAATTGAAGTTAAATATTTGAAAAATTGGATTAGTTCAGCTAATACAAGAGCAGCAAGCAAAAACTGGTCAGTATTTCAACAAGATTTTGATTGGTTAATGGATGAGATTGATAATGATAAGGCTGGAAAGGTTGCATTTGTGATTGGATGGTTTAATTGTGTGGATTCATTTTCACAATTAATTCAATTAGGGACTGGGAATGGAGCATATCCATTGGCAGATGAACGAAAGAGAAGATATTTTCCATTTTTGGAAGCAAATAAAGTACCAGTATATACGAAAGATTTAAAATATTGTTACAAAAAAGCTTATATGGAGTTACCACTTGACTTAATATCTTCTAAATATAACGGGATATACAGATGTATGTTTATTGGAGAAGAGAAAGATACATTTCATTTTGCTATATATTTTTGAAAATGAGTAATATTGCCTAATCATTATATTGATAATAAGCTATATGAAAAAGAGTATTTTGGGGTTGAAATAGGTTGAATTCATCCTATAAATTGGATATAATAAAATAATCAGGAGGTATGGACGATGACAATAAATACAAATACAATGGTTTCTATTACAGAAGCAAATCAGAATTTTTCAAAAGTAGCAAGATTAGTGGATGAGCATGGGACAGCTGTTATATTAAAAAATAATGTACCAAGATACCTTGTCATAGATTTCAGTAAAGCTGAGCATGATGCTGTTGCGTCAAATGAAGATGTATTGAGTGTATCAAAACGATTAATTGAGAAGAATAAGGAATCTTATGAGGTGCTTGCAAAATGATAAAGCTGACAAAAGAACAGATTCTATTGCTTCATACTCAGTTAATAGAGACTACCGGAGGAAGCGATGGGATTAGGGACATGGGTCTGCTTGAATCTGCATTAGAAAGTCCTTTTCAATCTTATGGTGGAGAAGAATTATATCCAAGCATACAGGCAAAGGCAGCGAGACTTTGTTATGGACTGGTTAAAAATCATGCAATGATAGATGGTAATAAAAGACTGGGGTGCCATGCCATGTTAGTCTTTTTGGCATTAAACGGTTATGAGATGGAATACACGCAGGAAGAATTATCCGATTTAATATTAGATGTAGCAGCGGACAGGAAACAATATGAAGATATTTTGCATTGGTTGTTGGTGCATCAGATGTAAGTTGGATGATTTGGAACTTTTTCCATAAAAGCTTTAAAACAAAAGTAATAGATAAAGATGTGGTGAAGTTTATAAAGTTGGGGGAAAATCTTATCCCCCAAATTCCCCCAAATGGAGAATGGCTATCCCCCAAATCTGAAAAATCAGAAATCGGAAATTTTAGAAAGCAAAATGAATTTTCCCCCAAAATAAAATTTGGGGGATACGGTTGAAAAGCCGCTGTCTTAGAACGGTCAAAAATCACTGCAAAGCCAGTAAAATACATAGTTCCGGGGATATGCGGCCGGGACACAGAATAGGGAAAGTTCGCAAAACAGATGAATGCATAAGTGAACTTTTGAGAATGAGAACCCTTGTAAGTGGTGTGGAAATACCATTTACAGGGGTTTTTGGAATTTCTTATATTAAGACTTGAAAAGAGATTAGGGATAATGTAATTGATGGATTGGTTATTTAATGGTATACTGTTAACATAGAATAATTTAAGAGGAACGGCCAAAAATGAAATTTGAGTGGGACGAAGAAAAAAATATTATTAATAAGGAAAAACATAAAATTTCTTTTGAAACGGCAGCATATGTTTTTGGTGATCCTTATTACATTGAAATGTTTGATTTTGAGCATAGTGTTGATGAGGATAGATATGTTGCGATAGGGAAAGTCGGCGATGTACTGTTTGTAGTATTTACAGAACGAAAGGAAACGATTCGATTAATTTCAGCCAGACTTGCAACGAATGCAGAAAAGGAGCTTTATTATGACCAGAACATTAATTATTGAAAGTGGACAAAAACCTTCGGAAGAACAATTAAAAGAGGTTGAAGAGGCGAAAAAAAGCCCAATTAACTTTGATGAGGATTGTGGGGAGTTGTCGCCAGCCATGATGAAGGCGTTTAAGAGTGCGGTTGTGCAAAGAAATCGTAAGAAAAAAGCTTAGAAATTTTTGGGGAAGAATTTTATCCCCCCAATATCCCCCAAATGGAAAATGGCTATCCCTCCAATTTGAAAAATATACAACAAGATATTTTAAAAAGCAAAATGAATTTTTATGCAAAATGGTTGATTATCTCAAAAAAGCCTAGATTTACGGGCATACAAGCAGGATTTCAAGCTGAATTTACTACCAATTTACTACTTTTAAGGGAATGAGCCTTGATATGCCGCCCGGAACCCTGCAAGCCCACACACCAGCACACAGCATTGAAAAACTGAATACAGAAACACTTTACAGGAGCGGCGTTTCTCTATCCCCAAACAGGGAGAACAGGAACACCGCTTTTTTATACCCTCTTGTTACGCAATAGGAACGGAAAGAGCCTTGCTGCAAGCAGTTCTTTTCCAAAAGCCCTTTATCATATTATTGGTATGAGCAAGGCATATGATGTTCTGGTTCAGAAAGATCCGAAGACGGCTGAATTGAGTGAATCAATAGGCACGGAGTCACAGTGGAAATATGCACTTAATCTCTTTGAGAAGAAAAGTGGGTGGGTCGGAGCTATTGATTATGAATTCGGAAATCATGGGATGCTCGAAGTAAATGCTCAGAATTATTGTCAGATGTCTGAGGAACGGTCGTGGTTATATTATGTCGGACTAAAACTGTTTGGGGCAAAAAATAATTGGTGTCTGAATTATGCTTTGGCAAGGTCTTCTGGACAGCGAGATTTGATATCAAATCTTTATCGGGGGATACTTGATAAAAATATAAAGGACTCTGATTTTTGGGATTGCTATGAAAGCAGAAAGATGCTACTGAATCAGATAGGAAATTCCTCTGCTGAACGCACTTCTTATTGCAAGGTCGTGTCAGGAAAAGGGAAAGCAGCCATCTATTATCTGACAGATAATACCGAGCAGGAACGGGAAGCTATTTTCAAGTGTCTTGATCAATACGGACTTGAATACAAGCAGGAAGAACTTATGAGCATACTTAAGAGGGTATATCCTGATTGGTTCGCCTACCTTCAGCCATATCGTTTCAAAAATGGCCTACTGGATAAGTACTTTCAAGATTACAAATATCAGAAGGTTATCAATAAGATTTTTCCTGAGTTTGAAACAGTGATATTGGGACAGGCTGAAAAACGGGATTATAACCTGATTCTGAAGCCGCGCTCATCAGTGCTAGAAAAGTTAAATACTAAGGATTCTTTGCTATATTTTATGGATGCAATGGGCGTCGAGTATCTTGGTTACATTATGTCAGTATGCAAAGAGCTGCAACTCAGATCAAAGATAACGGTTTGCAGATGTGAGCTTCCTTCTATCACCAGTAGAAATAAAGAGTTTCTTGATTTGTGGGAGGAAAGCAGAGTTGTTTCTATCAAGGATATTGACGAGATGAAACACCATGGAAAGTTTGACTATGATTATTACAGTAACAGTAAATTGCCGCTTCATCTGATGAGGGAGATGGAGACGATACACGACACTCTTGAGAAAATACGAAACAAACTCATTGATGGGTCGATGAAAAGCGCAGTTATGATAGCGGATCATGGGGCAAGCAGGCTGGCAGTTCTCCATAGCACAGAGAACATGTGGGAAATGGTTGAAAAGGGGAAGCATTCAGGAAGATGTTGCCTTAAGAGTGATGTGGACGAACAGCCGGAGTTTGCAACAGATGCCGGAGATTTCTGGGCTCTTGCTAATTACGATTGTTTCAAAGGGGGCAGAAAGGCAAATGTTGAAGTTTATCTGATGGCAGCAGATGCTGAATCTGTTGATTTCACTGATATTTTGGAGATTGAAGTCAGTTTCCGTAAGAAAGCTACAGTCAAAATCTTTATAACAGATGAACTTCCAGACGTTAGCCTTACTGTCGATGGAAAGAGTTACGAATCGATGCCTCTTGAGAATGGATTTTATCGTGTGGACATGCCTGATTTACGCAAACCAGGAACCTATTCTGTGGACGTATATTCGGGAGATAACGTCGTTGCTGAGAAACTTACGCTTGTTATCAAACGTGAGGGACAACGCGAAAAAGACTTACTGTAGGAGGAATTGTTAATGGAGAATAAGCTTCGGGAGTGTTTCGAAGATATGGTGGTATATAAGGATCTGAAAAAAGCAACTTCTTTTCTTCTCTTGGATTACCCTCATTTTTAAGAGACTGGGTTTTTAAAAAGTTCGAGGATGATGAGGGCAATTATGACGTTGAAGAAGTGACAGATTTTATTCAGACATATCTTCCGAAAAAAGAAGAATGGATAAGCATCAAAAATAGAATTATATATGAAAATGAACGAGTTAAGATACTCACAAAGGTGGGGATTGACATTGATATCAAAACGGGAGAAATATCGTTTTCTCTGCCAAATTTTGGATTAACCAATAGAGAAACAATAATTGAGACGCCTGCATGGGAGCAGTACAAAGACGAACTTACCAATGGACAGGAAATATGGGGAGTTGTTGAACTGGGCTATCGACTGCCGGACGATACTGTAAAACCTAAAATACAAGGTAAAATAAAAATGACCGGCTTTACTAATTTCTGTCCATATACGGCGGATCTTGATTATTACAAAGATGTGCGCGCAGAATTTGAAATCTCGGAGTGGATTGATGTTCTTCTCGGAGCGATGGATTACAATGCCGCCGGATACAAGAACGAAGAAGAAAAGCTGGCTATGCTCACGCGTTTACTGCCATTTATAGAAAAAAGGCTTAATCTTTTGGAATTGGCTCCTAAAGGTACAGGCAAGTCCTATGTGTTTGGCAATATAAGTAAATATGGTCTGCTGACTGATGGCGGTAAAATCACACGTTCAAAAATGTTTTATGATGTCAGCCGTCGTGCGCCGGGATTCATTGTCGGCAATGACTTTGTTGCCATAGATGAGGTGAAGCTAGTCACTTTTAATGACATTGGTGAAATGCGCTCAATTATGCAGGGATATATGGAACGAGGCCGGTTTAACATAAGTGGTTACGAGGGCGAGTCTTTTGCAGGAGTTGTACTGCTTGGAAACATATCTATTGAGAATATGGATGAATATACCAGTATGTTTTCTGAACTTCCCACACTTTTCCAGGAAAGCGCTCTTGTTGATCGTATTCACGGTTTCATTAAAGGATGGGATATTCCGGAAATGAAAGACAACCTCAAAGTATCCGGGTGGGCTTTGAGCTCCGAGTACTTTTGTACGGTGCTCCATATGCTTAGAGACGATGCCAGCTATAGAGCCACTGTGGATCAAATTGTTGATGTTTCAGAGAATGCTTATGTCAGACATGCAGAGGCGGTTAAGAGGATAGCGACGGCATATTTAAAGCTGCTGTTTCCACAGGTTCGGTCAGCTGCTGATGTTAATCTTAAGCTGTTTAACCGATATTGCTTAAGACCGGCTGTGAATATGAGGAAAATCATTTGGAGACAGCTTTCAATTCTTGATACTGAATACAAAAAAGAGGACAAGCAGATGCCGACATTTACAGTAAAGGATCCTGAAAATGAAATATGAGTGTATAATATGCGGCAAAAATAACCTTGATAAGGACACCGTGGGAATTAACAAAAAGCTGCTTGGAGCAGAAATAAAAAATTTTTACTGCATGGATTGTCTGGCGGATTATCTGGAATGCACGGTGGACGAGTTATTAGAGAAGATTGAAGAATTTAAAGCAGAGGGCTGTAAGCTCTTTATATAGGTAATGATAATGAAGAACTATGTTTATGCGGATAATGCCGCCACCACAAAGGTGGATAAAATTGCATATGATGCTATGACGCCATACCTATTAGAGAAATTTGGCAATGCATCTGCGCCTTATGCCTTTGCGCGAGAATCAAAAAAAGCATTGATGGAGTCAAGGGAGATTATTGCTTCCTGTATCGGTGCATCCCCGGATGAGATTTTCTTTACATCGGGAGGAACTGAAAGCGATAACTGGGCAATCAAGGGGATTGCATTATCCGGTAGGGTTAAGAATAGAGTCGTAACCTCGTCATTTGAACATCATGCAGTTTTACGCTCATGTGAGGTGTTAGAAAGACATGGGTACAATGTCGCTTATGTTCAACCGTCAAAGGATGGATTTATAACATCTGAAGCATTGACAGATGCGCTGAAGGAAACAACCGGGCTCACTTCAATAATGTTCGCAAATAATGAAATTGGTTCGATACAGCCGATTAAGGATTTATGCGATATAGCACATTCGCAAGACTCCCTTTTTCATACCGATGCAGTTCAGGTGGTCGGACATATGAGGATAGATGTAAAGGACTTAGGTGTTGATCTGCTATCAGCCTCTGCGCACAAATTTAATGGCATGAAGGGTTGCGGTTTTCTTTATGTAAGAAAAGGATGTGAATTATCTTCATACGCAGATGGCGGCAGACAAGAATTTGGCAGACGTGCTGGCACGGAAAATATTGCAGGAATTGTTTGCATGGCGGCTGCATTGAAGAATAATTGCGACCATATAGACGAAAATGAGAAGCGCATACAAGCTTTGGAAGATGAGCTTTTAAAGAGGCTTAGAGATTCAGGTATTTCATTTGTGAGAAACGGCGGAAACTATACCCTGACAGGATTGGTGAATTTGTCCTTTCCGGGTGCAGACGGAGAAGCAATATTGCACCGGATGGACTTGATGGGGATATGCATCTCGACCGGGTCAGCCTGCAACAGTAAAGATACTGAGATTTCGCATGTGCTTAGAGCCATTAAACTTGATGAGAAATATGCAAAAGGAGCCATTAGAATATCTCTGGGGAAGAATAACGCTATGGAGGATGTAAAAAGGATTGCAGATGGGTTGATAAAAATACTTGTATAGCATTGGTTAATTAAGCTAGTACATTTTAATTAGCGTCTACTGTTTGATAAGTTTATTGGAACATGATAATGGCACAATAATGAAGCTAAAATCAGAGAAAAGTGTGGAACTATACAACATGATGCTTCACGGGAGCTATCCTGATTGAGATTTACCCTGACAAAAGATATCTCAATGAATTAAGGTTATAAGCCAGAAATGAAAGGGGCATATCACAATGAGAGATAAAAATGATCTCTTGGCTGTATGCTCTTTTTTAATGTCGATTTTAGAGAGTGTGTATGCTTTTCGCCGCTTTTTTTGTCGCTGTTTCTTGGCTTCTTTTTCGACTGGCTTAGAAGTTTTTGTAAAGTCTGCATTTTGGAGCAAGGCGCACTGTAATTGCTGCGGATTTATTTGGCAAAAATGTTATTTAGAATGATGATTTACTTGTTTTTTGAGAAAAGTTTACAAACACACTTGACAAGCCTTCTCTGAAATAACGGGCGGCAAGGGCGTGACTTTTGCCACGGGCACACCGATCAGCAACAGCATGACGGAGCTTTATACCAATATGCGCTATCTCCAGTATAGCACGTTACAGAAACTTGGGCTTGGACATTTCGACAGTTGGGGATCTTCATTCGGAGAAACGCAAACAGCGATAGAATTAGCCCCGGAGGGAACTGGCTACCGGGCAAAGACAAGGTTTGCGAAATTCTTCAATCTGCCGGAGCTGATTGCGCTTTTTAAGGAGTGCGCTGACATTCAGACACCGGATATGCTGAATCTGCCTGTGCCGGAGGCGGAGTATGAAAACGTGGTGTTAAAGCCCAGCGAGTATCAGCAGGACATGGTTTCCTCCCTTGCGGACAGGGCGGATGCAGTGCGTGACCGTAAAGTAGACCCTTCACGGGATAATATGCTGAAAATCACAAATGACGGCAGGAAGCTGGCTCTGGATCAGCGCCTTATCAATGATATGCTGCCGGACAGTGAAGATTCCAAAGCGGCAACCTGTGTCAGGAAAGCATTTGAGATATGGGAGCAGACAAAGGAGCAGAAATCCACACAGTTAATCTGTTGTGACCTTTCGACACCGAAAGGGATGGCACATTCAATGTCTATGAGGATATAAAAAACAAACTGGTTGAGCAAGGAGTACCGCCGGAGGAAATCGCATTTATACATGAAGCGAATACGGAATTAAAGCCCTTGCAACGGGCAATCCCTACATTAAGGAGAAGATGGATCTCGACATTCAGGTGTCAAAGTTAAAGATAATGAAAGGGAACCACACGAGCCAGAAATATAGGCTTGAGGACGATATTTTAAAGCGTTATCCGCAGCAGATAGCTATTCTGAAAGAGCGGATCAGCGGCATGACAGCAGACATTCAGACTGCAAAAGCGAACCTTCCGGCAGACAAGGAACAGTTTTTAATGAAAGTCGGGGATAAGGCTTATACGGATAAAAAAGAAGCCGGAGCCGCACTGGTGGAGATGTGCAAGGAGATGAAAACACTCAATGTGCCTGCCACAGTGGGGGAATATGCCGGGTTTAAAATGGCGGTGTCCTTTGATTCGTTCAACCATAAATTTGTGATGAATATAAAAGGGCAGCTTTCCCATAACCTTGAGATCGGCTCTGACCCGCTTGGCAATATAGCCCGTATCAACCACGCTTTGGAATCTATGCCGAAACAGCTTGCTGAAGCACAGACGAAACTGGAAATGGTGGAGCGGCAGCTTGAAACCGCAAAAGTGGAGGTTACAAAGCCATTCGCACAGGAAGCGGAGCTTGCGGAGAAGCTGGAGCGTCTGTCTGCCCTGAATGCCCTGCTGAACATGGACGAAAAGGGTGATGATGCAATCGGTATGGACGATGCGCCGGAGGAAGAAGATGAAGGACAGGAAACTTCTGGACATGATGTCCAAAAGCCAGGACAGGAGGAAAATATTTCTGAAAGGCCGGAAGTGGGAGAAAAAGCCGCTAATATACCAATGCCGTACCCGATAGAGGATGTAAGGCATGAGCATACAGTGGGAAATGGCAGCCCACAGGGGCTGAAAATTGCGGCGGCGATGGCTGACAAGCCTATGCAGAGAACATCGCTAAAAGAGAAACTGGAAGCGTTCAAGGTAAAGGCGGCTGGAATAGGAAAGGCAGACACTGAACGGGCGAAAGGAAAGGAGAAAACGCTGTAAAGGTTCATAAATCAATGAAATTCCAGATGCTTATGGTTTGGGATTCTAAAATGTTCCGATTGATTTAGCGGAGATTTCGGGGTATAATGGCTATGAGGTCATATACCTTTGGGGAATGGCTTTTGCGTTTCCGACAAATGTACAAAGGAGGTTATGGCTGTGGACACAGAAATAAAGAATGCAGTGAGTGCGGCGGACAAAGATGCACAGTACGATGAAAAAGCAAAACGTCTGTTGGGAAATAAGATCATTCTGGCGCATATTCTGGTGAAGACTGTTGATGAGTTCCGGGGAATGAACCCGAAAGATGTGGTGCCCTACATTGAGGGAGAGCCTTTCATCAGCCTGGTTCCGGTAGAGCCGGGGCTGACCAATGCCGAAAAAATACCGTCTGGCGATGGCTTGAAAGACGGGCAGCGGATTGTCGGGCTGAATACAGAAAATGCGGAGATCAACGAAGGGCTTATACGCTTTGATATTATTTTTTATGTGCGGATGAAAGATGGAATCTCACAGGTTATTGTGAATTTAGAGGCACAAAAAGATGATCCGACAAGCTGCCATATCCTGAACAGGGCAGTATTTTATGTGAGCCGCCTTGTTTCCTCACAGAAGGAACGGGATTTTGTAAAGACAAACTATAATGACATCAGGCGTGTATTCAGTATTTGGGTATGTATGAACATGGATGAGAACTGTATGGATTATGTGCATCTGACAGATGATAAACTGCTAGGCTCTTATCCGTGGAAGGGCAGGCTTGACCTGTTGAATATTGTCCTGATCGGTATATCAAATGAACTTCCGGAGCATGATGAGAAGTATGAGCTGCACCGTCTGCTGAGTACGTTGCTTTCAATGGAACTGACCGTTGATGAAAAATTAGGAATTATAAGAACAGAGTATAGTATTCAGGTAGATGATAAATTGAGAAAGGATATGAGCGCTATGTGTAATCTTTCACAGGGAATCAGGGAAAATGCAACAGATAATGCCATAGCAGGCGTAATAATGAATATGCATAGAAAAGGCTATACAATAGAGCAGATAGCGGAATGCGTAGAAAAGACTATTGAAGAAGTAGAGGCAGTCATAAAGAAGAGGGAGCCTGTGCTGGCATAATCACAGTAACTTAATAACACAAGCAGTGGATTTGTTTTTTATTAGAAAACAATCCGCTGCTTTTTCTGTTTTCAAGGAGAAGGACAGTCAGATTAGATTGTTTTTTTATTGCAGAGAAAGGATTGAAAATATTGATTATTATCAAGCTTGGGAGCCGCTATTCTTAAGCTTGAGAGCCATTGGAATCTACTGTATTATCAAGCTTGAGA
>JBCLQJ010000012.1:0-30838 GCA_041223545.1 Lachnospiraceae bacterium 62-35
GGCAAGTGGAGGGGAAGAAGAAGAGAGAGCGGATGGAATTCAATATGTGGTTTTGAGGGTATGGGAAGAAGAAGAGAGTCATCGGGGTGTGGCTCAGCTTGGCTAGAGCGCCTGGTTTGGGACCAGGAGGTCGCAGGTTCGAATCCTGTCACCCCGATTAAATTAATAAAATGTTTATGCGCGAGTGGCTCAGTTGGTGGAGTACGACCTTGCCAAGGTCGGGGCCGCGGGTTCGAGTCCCGTCTCGCGCTCTTTTTATACAGAGAAAACCCTGATAAAATCAGGGTTTTTCTTTTTTACTAAAATTTTCTTCCATTTAGAAAAATTGGAAGCATGATGCAGGATCATTGTCCTGTTAGTTTTTCTACAAAAACGAAGGGAAGCATCACTCTTTTATCAAACTTAAAGCAGCCTTGTCTGCCACAATGGTGACATCATTATGAAGTTGTAAGATGGAAGCAGGTACGGAAGGCGTAATCGGACCTTGTACGGCATCTCTTAAAGCCTTTGCCTTTGCCTCTCCATTTACAACTACAAGGATTTTTCGCGCCTGCATAATATTTTTAATCCCCATGGTATAAGCCTGACGGGGAACATCCTCTTCTCGGTCAAAGAAGCGTTTATTTGCCTCAATTGTACTGGGTGTTAAATCAACACAGTGTGTCTCACGTTCAAAAACATCTCCAGGTTCATTGAATCCAATATGTCCATTATTTCCCAATCCAAGAAGCTGAATATCAGCGCCGCCTGTTTGTGCAATAATCTGATTATATGCATGACAGGCTTTTTCTGAATCTTTTTCTAGTCCATTAGGGATAAAAGTACGAGATTTGTCAATATTAACATGGTCGAACAGATTAGCATTCATAAAGTAACGGTAGCTTTGGCTGTTATCTGGCCCAAGGCCCTTATATTCATCCAGATTGATGGTTGTAATTTTAGAAAAATCCAAATCCCCTTTCTGATACCATTTAATGAGTTGTTGATAAAGGCCTATGGGAGAAGAACCGGTAGCCAGCCCCAGTACACAGTCCGGCTTCATGATAATCTGTGCGAAAATAATGCTGGCAGCCTTCCGGCTCATGTCCTGATAGTCCTTTGTTCTGTAAATAATCATAGTGACTCTCCTTTTCATTTAGAATGAAGGGCAGAACGGTAAATGTCGTGCCGCTTTATAGTATAAGTATAACCATTTATGGAGTAATTTCAACATCTTTATAAATGGTAGAAAGAAGTCTCAAAAAATTGTGCAATTTTACCAAAAACTAAGGGATAAATTCTCTTATGAAGAAAGCCCTTTAGAAAACTTCAAAAGTACTTTCAGAACACTTTGAAAATATTGAAATTCATTTTACACACGTTATACTAGTACCATCAACCAAGGAGGTGAATGAGGATGAATGAGAAAATAAAACAGTTAAGGGGGAAACTGATTGTATCCTGCCAAGCATTGCCTGATGAACCGCTGCACTCTTCCTTTATTATGGGGCGGATGGCTCTAGCAGCGAAGGAAGGCGGTGCATGGGGAATCAGGGCAAATACTAGAGAAGATATTCGTGAAATCCAAAAAGAGACAGGCCTTCCAATTATTGGAATTGTAAAAAGAGATTATGAGGACAGCAGTGTCTATATTACGCCCACGAAAAAGGAAGTGGAAGAGTTGATGGAGGTGAGTCCGGAAATCATAGCTATGGATGGAACTGAACGGCTGCGTCCAGAGGGAAAAACCCTGGATGAGTTTTTCTATGAAATGAAAGCAGCATATCCGGAGCAGCTATGGATGGCAGATTGCTCTACTGTGGAGGAGGCGTTGCATGCAGACCAGCTGGGCTTTGACTTTATTGGCACTACTATGGTCGGTTATACCAAAGAAAGCCAGGGGATGAGAATCGAAGAGAATGATTTTTCCATTCTGCGCCAGATTGTGGAGAGAGTAGAACATCCAGTGATAGCAGAAGGTAATATCAATACACCTGAGAAAGCAAAACGAGTTATTGAGCTGGGAGCTTACTGTGTAGTAGTTGGTTCCATCATTACAAGACCCCAGTTGATTACCAAGGCCTTTGCCCAGGCTCTTGAATCTTAAAGATCTTTTCTACATTGAAATTACTTATGATACATTAAAGTAGGGAAATGCTGGATTTTGTATGGCACAAGTAAGGTTTCATTTTAAGACAAGGAGAGATGAAGATGAGAAATCTGGAAAAATATAAAGGAATTATTCCTGCATTTTATGCATGCTATGATGAAAACGGTAATGTAAGCCCGAAAGGAGTACAGGCACTTACCAGATATTTTGTGGAAAAAGGTGTAAAAGGTGTATATGTAAACGGATCTTCTGGGGAATGCATCTATCAGAGCGTGGAAGATCGGAAAATCATTTTGGAAAATGTAATGGAGGCTGCAGAAGGAAGGCTTACAATCATAGATCATGTTGCCTGCAACAACACAAAGGACAGCATAGAATTGGCAAAGCATGGGGAGTCTTTGGGAGTAGATGCGATTGCAGCCATTCCCCCTATCTATTTCCGCCTGCCAGAGCATGCCATTGCAAAATACTGGAATGATATTAGTGAGGCAGCTCCTCATACGGATTTTGTGATTTATAACATTCCTCAGCTTGCTGGTGTTGCCCTTACCATGCAGCTCTTTGAAGAAATGAGGAAAAACCCTCGTGTAATCGGAGTTAAAAATTCATCCATGCCAGTACAAGACATCCAAATGTTCAAACAGGCGGCTGGTAGGGACTACATTATCTTTAATGGACCAGATGAACAGTTTATCAGTGGGAGAGTAATTGGTGCAGAGGGAGGTATTGGCGGAACCTATGGAGTGATGCCAGAGCTGTTTTTGAAAATGGACGAATGTGTGAAAGCTGGAGATATGGAAAGAGCAAGAGAGATTCAGTATGCTGCGAATGCAGTGATCTATAAAATGTGTTCGGCAAAGGGAAATATGTATGGCGTTATCAAAGCAATTCTTAAAATCAATGAAGGCCTGGAACTGGGAGGCGTAAGGGCGCCATTACCTTCCCTGATAGAGAGTGATAAAGAAATTGTAGAGGAAGCAGCCAGGATGATACGAGCAGCAAAAGCAGCATATCTGGTTTAAAGGGCAGCGTGAAATCAATATCAAGGATCAGGAGGGGAAGACATGGAAGGATTTACAAAAATTGATTTAATTATCTTGGTTGTATATCTGGGAGCAGTATTATTTGCCGGCCTTTATTTTTCAAAAAAGGATATGAAGGGAAAAGAGTATTTTAAAGGCGATGGGACCGTACCGTGGTGGGTTACATCTGTGTCCATATTTGCAACACTGCTGAGCCCGATTTCATTTTTATCTCTGGCAGGAAATTCCTATGCAGGTACATGGCTGATGTGGTTTGCACAATTAGGAATGCTTTTGGCAATCCCTCTTACGATTAAATTCTTTCTGCCAATATACAGCCGTCTGGATATTGACACAGCGTATCACTATCTGGAGCTGCGCTTTGGCAGCAAAGGGCTTCGGGTTCTAGGAGCAGTCATGTTTATCATCTATCAGATTGGGCGTATGTCGATTATTATGTATCTGCCATGTATGGTATTAGGGAGCCTGACAGGCATTAGCGTAAATCTTCTGATTATTGTTATGGGAGTGATTGCCATCATTTATTCCTATACTGGCGGCCTTAAATCTGTGCTCTGGACTGATTTTATTCAAGGTTCTGTTCTCCTGGTCGGAGTGACGATTGCGCTCCTATTTCTGATTGCTCATATTGAGGGCGGATTTGACGCATTGACTCATGCATTAACTTCAGAAGAGAAGTTTCTTACAGCAGATCAGCCTATTTTTAATATCAATCTTTTAAAGGATAGTGTATTTCTAATGATTGTGGGAGCTGGTTTTAATACTATGGGTTCCTATGTATCCAGTCAGGATATTGTACAACGTTTTACCACCACTACAGATACCAGGAAACTGAATAAAATGATGTTTACCAATGGTGCTTTATCCATCTTTATTGCTACAGTGTTTTATCTGATTGGAACTGGACTTTATGTATTCTATCAGCAGAATACTTTGCCGCCAGCAGCAGCACAGGACCAGATCTTTGCTTCCTATATTGCCTTTGAGCTTCCAGTAGGAGTAACTGGATTGCTTTTAGCAGCCATCTATGCAGCTTCCCAGTCCACATTATCCACTGGACTAAATTCTGTGGCAGCAAGCTGGACATTGGATATTCAGGCGCGGCTGACCAAAAAGGAGCTGAGCTTTGAAAAGCAGACGAAGATCGGGCAGTATGTATCCTTGTTTGTCGGCATATTCGCTATTATTGTGTCAATCATACTGGCAAACGGCGATATTAAGTCTGCCTATGAATGGTTTAACGGATTTATGGGATTGGTGCTAGGTATTCTGATCGGAACCTTTATTTTAGGGGCATTTACGAAGATTGCCAATACCTTTGGGGCAATACTGGCATTTATTGCAGCATCTGCAGTTATGGTAGGGATTAAATATGCGGCTCCTGCTGGTTCCGTTTCCATCTGGTCCTATTCGATCATTTCTATTGTAGTATCCCTGGCAGTAGGAGTGCCGGCTAGCATAATTTCCAGGAAGATCAGTGGGGATAATTCGGCGCCAGCTCCTTATACAACAATTTATAAAAATTAAAAGGGGGAGGCAGAAAAATGATTTTTGGAAATATTTATAATTTGAGAGAATATTCCTTTTTGGAGAAACAAATCAGAAAGTGCTTTGCCTATGCAGAAAGTCATTCTTTAAAAGAATATGAAAAAGGCACTTATGAAATCGATGGAAGGCAAGTGTTTGTTAATATTGCGGAATATATGACAACCTCGCTGGAAAATCGCTTTTGGGAGGCGCATAGGAAGTATTTGGATGTTCATCTCATGTTGAGCGGCAGGGAACAGATTGACTTAAATTTTATTGAAAATATGGGACAGGGAGAGTTTGTGGAAAAGGATGATTTCCTGCCCCTGGAGGGAGAAAAAAATAGCACAGTTGTCCTTAAAGAGGGGGATTTTCTTATCTGTTTCCCCAGTGACGGCCATCGTACTGGTGTAGCAGCAGAAGAGCCAGAGATGATTAAAAAAGCAATTTTTAAAATACAAATCTAAGCTATAAGAATTATGGTACAATCAGGAGTGTAATTGTGGTAGGATATAAGGATGAAGGAAAAATATTTCCTTTGTGTTTGGGCTTTTCAAATGTAAGCGAGCTTGCACTTGAAAGGTATGGTGCAAAATATGAAAAAATATATTAGCATTGACATTGGAGGAACAGCAATCAAATATGGTATTGTAGGAGAAGATGGCGTGATCTTGAACCACAGTGAGATACCTACTCAAGCAGAACAGGGAGGCCCGGCGATTTTGGAAAAGGCGGTTGATATTGTCCGCCGATTCTATGAGCAAGAAAAACTGTGTGGTATTTGTATCTCAACTGCTGGCATGGTTGACACCAGAAAAGGAGAAGTTTTTTATTCCGCTCCCCTGATTCCAGATTATGCAGGAACCAGGTTTAAGGAAGTAATGGAGAGTAAGTTTGCCATTTCCTGTGAGGTAGAGAATGATGTAAACTGTGCAGGACTGGCAGAATATGTTTCAGGAGCCGGAAAGGGGACCAATCCTATGTTGATGCTGACAATTGGCACAGGAATCGGCGGCTGTATGGTAGTGGACGGACAGATTTTTCATGGCTTTGGCAACAGTGCATGTGAAGTGGGATATATGCATATGGGAGACTGTGATTTTCAGACTTTAGGTGCAGCAAGCACTCTGACTAAAAAAGTAGCAGGCAGGAAACAGGAGCCAGAAGAAAACTGGAATGGCCGCAGTATCTTTGAGCAGGCGAAAGCAGGGGATGAGATATGCATAAAGGCAATTGATGAGATGACAGATGTGCTGGGGTTGGGAATTGCAAATATATGCTATGTCATTAACCCCCAGACAGTTGTGTTGGGGGGAGGTATTATGGCCCAGGAGAATTATTTGAAAGAAAGAATCCAAAAGGCAGTGGACCGATATTTGCTCAGCAGTATGGCAGCCCAGACCCAGATTGCATTTGCAAAGCATAAAAACAACGCAGGGCTATTGGGAGCATTTTATCATTTCATAAACTGCCAGTGATGTATATATGAACAGATATGTCAAGTTATTCCATAGGAAAGTTCTTTGAATTTCCTATGGAATAAAGATATTTATTACACTCCACGTAAGAGAAAAGCAGCTGTTGTCGCAGTCGCACTCAGGCGCAAATATGCACTAATGCATATTGTTTTATATAAGAAGCCCTGAAGGGGGCACTGGGTTTCGTTTAATACCCTTTAGGACATAAGGCGCAGAAGCTGGCGCTGCCAAGCAAAAAGGTGGAATAAGATGGAATATTATGTAAAGTCTGTAGTGCCTATTATTGAGAAAAATTATGGGAAATTTACAGCTGTGGAAAAGAGTATTGCTGACTTTTTTATCCAGAACCAGGAGAATGTGGATTTGTCATCCAGAGCAATTGCTGATAAGCTCTTTGTATCAGAGGCCTCTCTGTCACGTTTTGCCCAGAAATGCGGCTATAGGGGCTATCGGGAATTTATGTATCAGTATGAAAGTACCTTTGTGGAAAAAAAAGAATCCATGACAGGAGATACGCGTATGATTTTAAATGCGTATCAAGAGCTTTTAAATAAAGCTTACAGTATTGTGGATGAAGGACAGATTGCACGTATTGCACAGTATCTAGGCAATGCAGAGCGTGTGTTGGTATGCGGCCGTGGAAGCTCCGGTCATGCAGCAGCAGAGATGGAAATGCGTTTTATGCGTATTGGCGTAAATATTGATTCTCTTCAGGACAGCGATTTAATCCGGATGCAAGCTATATTTCAGGATAAGCAGAGTCTGGTATTTGGAATTAGTATTAGCGGCGAAGCGGATGAGGTGCTATACCATCTTGAGGAAGCTCATAGGCGGGGAGCAAAAACGGTGTTGATTACGGCAGAAAATGAAGATAGATTTTATGAGTTCTGTACAGAGGTAGTGCTTCTGCCATCCCTCAGGCATCTGAACCGAGGCAATGTAATTTCTCCACAGTTCCCGATTTTACTTATGCTGGATATTATTTATTCTTGTTATGTTGGACAGGATAAAGGAAAAAAAGAACGGATGCACGATAAGACGCTGAAGGCACTGGCAGATGGAAAAAGAGGAAAGGACCGTCAGGTATAGAAAATCCTGAATGTATATGGAGGAAATAGATGGTTATTGAGAATGCAAAAATCTATGGTGAGGATAAAATCTTCAGAGACGGCAGCTTATATATCAGAGAAGACAGATTTTCAGAAGAGAAAGAAGAAGGCCCGGTAATCGATGCCCATGGATGCTATGCGATTCCAGGTCTGATTGATCTACACTTTCACGGCTGTATGGGCTATGATTTCAGCGATGGAACGATAGAGGCGATAGAAAGGATTGCAGAATATGAGGCATCCATGGGAATTACTGGGATGGCTCCTGCAACAATGACTCTTCCGGAAAAGAAGCTGGAACAGATCCTTTCCACAGGAGCAGAATACCGGAAGAAGGAAGCATCCGGCTGTTTTTCCAAGGGAAAGGCAGACCTGTTGGGAATCAATATGGAAGGTCCATTTATTAGCAAAGTGAAAAAAGGGGCCCAGGATCCTAGACACATTATTCCCTGTAACATAGAGCTGGGCAGAAGATTTCTAGAAGTTTCAGAAGGATTGGTAAAATTTCTTGGTATAGCACCAGAAGAAAATCCAAATTTCCTGGATTTTATCAAAGAGATGAAGGATAGGGTGTGTATTTCGCTGGCCCATACCAATGCAGATTATGATACGGCTATGGCTGCCATCCAGGCAGGTGCTCGTCATGCGGTCCATTTGTATAATGCTATGCCCATTTTTACCCACAGAGATCCGGGGGTGGTAGGAGCTGTAGCAGACAGCCCTCATGTATGCGCGGAAATGATCTGTGATGGTATCCATATCCACCCCTCCGTAGTACGGGCAACTTTCCGTATGTTGGGACCAGAGCGTATTATTTTTATCAGCGATAGTATGCGCGCAGCAGGAATGCCTGACGGGCGCTATACTCTGGGAGGCCAGGACGTGGATGTGAAGGGAAAGCGGGCTGTTTTAGCTTCAGACGGCGCGCTGGCCGGCTCAGCTTCCAATCTTATGGACTGCTTGAAAACAGCGGTTAGGCAGATGGGGATTCCTTTGGAAACAGCTATCGCCTGTGCCACAAGAAATCCTGCGAAAAGCCTTGGAGTGTATGATATGAGAGGTTCTATCAGCCCAGGAAAAAAAGCAGATCTTGTACTCCTGGACCCAGAGCTTTCGGTCAAGCTTGTGATAAAGGACGGAGCCATAATATGAGAGGAAAAGAGTGATTTTGACAGTTGAATTAAGATAAAAAATGAGAAGAAGGCAGAAAGGCTGTGAGCAGCTTGTTCTGCCTTCTTCCTGTGTAATTTAGGATATAGAAAAAGGTCAGAAGCAGATGTGATTTCTGTGTTAATGTATCTTACTTCTACAACATTCACAGATTTTCTTGATTCAATGGAAAAGAAATGATATAATCAGAATTAATGTGAAAACGAAACTACATATTTTTGATAGAAAGAGTGGTTATGATGATAGAGAGGACTAAAAGAATTTTATTACTCAGCCTTGCAGGGATGCTTAGTCTGTGCATTGTTATTTTTATCTGGATTTTTTCCATTATGAGCAAGAAGAGTGAAGAGTCCATTAGCGAGATAGGTATGATCTATATGTCAGAGATGAGCAAGCAGATGCAGCAGAAGTTTGATGGGATTATTACTGTACGCTTGTCACAGGTGGAGGGGATTGTAAAAAGGACTCCTCCTGAGAGCAGCAGATATAGCCAGGAGCTGTTGGACGAGCTGGTATTAAGTGCGAATGTGCGGAATCTTTCCTATCTAGGTTTTTATACACAGAAGGGAGAGCATGAAGACATTTTTGGCGGGCCTTTGGATATTATCGATGAGAATGAATTTTTAGAGACTCTGAAAAATGAAGAAAAAAAAGTAACCAGCGCTTTTAATGAATCCGGAGAAAAGCTTCTGGTATTAGTTGTTGATGCAGAATATGAGATGAAAGGCGGAGAGAAAAGCTCTGTACTGGTGGCTGGAATTCCTATGGGGGACCTTCAGGATGCAATGGTCTTGGAGTCGGATGATTCCCTAGTATATTCCAATATAATACGCAGGGATGGAAGCTATGTAATCAGAAGCAGTGAAAGCTATTTTTCCCATATTGCAGAGGCATTTACAGAGATAAATGGAAAGAAGCCAGAACAGTATGTGGAGGAGCTGGAGGCTGCTATGAGAGAGGAAAGGGTATATTCTGCTCTGATTGCAATCGACGGGACCTATAGACACCTCTATTGCTCCAAACTTCCAAAAACAGATTGGTATCTGGTATCTGTTATGCCGAATGGTGCCTTAGATGCTGCGGTTAACCATCTAGGAAGCCAGAGAGCATATACGATGATGGGCGCCTGCAGCATCGTTCTATTGGGGATACTGGTTATTTTCGCATTATATTATCATATATCACAGCAGCAGATACGGGCTTTGAATGAAGCCAGGCAGGAGGCAATCCGTGCTAATAAGGCAAAAAGCGAATTTCTGTCTAATATGAGCCATGATATCCGTACGCCAATGAATGGAATTGTAGGAATGACAGCAATTGCTATGACAAATATCAATGATAATGCCCGAGTTCAGGAATGCTTAAAGAAAATCACTCTTTCAAGTAAACATCTCCTGGGATTAATCAATGATATTTTGGACATGTCCAAAATTGAAAATGGAAAGTTAACCCTGAATATGTATCTCCTTTCTTTGCGGGATACGATGGAAAGCATTGTCAATATTGTACAGCCTCAGATCCGAAGCAGAGAGCATCACTTTGATATTTTTATCCAGAGAATAGAATCAGAAGAGGTATACTGTGATAGTGTGCGCTTGAATCAGGTATTGATTAATCTTCTGTCCAATGCCATAAAATTCACTCCTGAGAAGGGGCGGATTAATGTATATCTTGATCAGGAGTCGTCGCCGCTGGGAGAACGTTATGTCCGCTGCCATTTCCGCGTAAAGGATACAGGAATCGGGATGACAAAGGAATTCCAGGAGAAGATTTTTGAAACATTCAGCAGAGCAGATAATTCTCGAGTGCAAAAGACAGAAGGCGCAGGCCTTGGAATGGCAATTACAAAGCATATTGTAGAAGCTATGGGCGGTACGATTGAGGTGGAGAGTGAGCCTGGCAAGGGAAGTGAATTCCATGTAATTCTGGATCTGGAAAGGGCATCTGTAAAGGAAGAGGATATGGTGCTTCCGCCATGGAATATGTTGGTAGTGGATAATAACTATGAGCTTTGCGAGAGTGCGGTATCTGTTCTGAAGGAAATCGGTATCCATGCCGAGTGGGCATTGGATGGTATGACAGCTGTGCAGATGGTAGAAAAGCACCATGAAGAAAATAATGATTATGAGATTGTGCTTTTGGACTGGAAGATGCCAGTAATGGATGGCCTTGAAACTACCCGTGAGATCAGGAGAAGGGTAGGAGATGCTGTCCCGATTCTTATTATTTCCGCCTATGATTGGAGCGATATCGAGGAAGAGGCAAGAGAAGCTGGAGCTATGGGCTTTATTTCCAAACCACTATTTAAATCCAATCTCTACCTTGGATTGAGCCGTTATATGGAAGGGATGCCAGAAATAGTAGAAGAAGAGGAAGTAAAGATAGAGAAATTCGTTGGAAAACGGATTCTTCTAGCTGAGGATAATGACTTGAACTGGGAGATTGCAAATGAAATCCTTACAGAAGCAGGTTTTGAGGTAGAATGGGCAGAAAATGGAAAGCTTTGTGTGGAAAAATTCCAGGCTGCTACAGCTGGACATTATGACCTGATTTTGATGGATATTCGTATGCCAGTGATGAACGGCTATGAAGCAGCAAAGGCTATTCGAGGGTTGGATCGGCCGGATGCAGATATACCGATCATTGCCATGACAGCTGATGCATTCTCAGAAGATATTCAGCGATGCCTGGAATGCGGAATGAATGCCCATGTAGCGAAGCCAATTGATATAGAGAAGCTGATGTTCTGGCTACAGAAATATCTGAGAACAGAAAGCAAGGTTCAGGAAGACTGATACTTCAGAGCTTTGTCTTGACAATGACCGCAGCCATAAATGGAGGCGGTCATTTGTATTACAGAAAGGCTGTTTTGATGCCAGAATCCTGTTAAATATAGAAAAGGAGGAAACTTCTATGACAATACCTGCGATATTGGATGAATTAATGGCAAAGGCCCTTCAGGAGCCAGAAGTCAAAAAAAAGCTTCTTAAAACAAGAGAAAATTCAAACCCTCTGGAAGCCTTTTGTAAAGTATGCAGGGACCTAGGATATGAAATCTATGAGATGGACCTGATTGCAGCAGGAGAGGAATTTTACGCAGCAATAAAGAGGAGCACAAACGGAGGCGGCGAGAACTCTCCGAAGTTGAATGGACAGGATGATTTCTATGAGATGTTTTTCGCAGAACTGGGAGTATGAAAAGCATCTGCCACAATATTTTCAGAGCCATCCATGAAGGAAGATGGCTGATGATTGAATATCGTAACAAAACGGATCAGATTACAAAATACTGGATTGGAATCAGAGATTTGAACGCGGTAAAACGTACTCTATCAGTAGATGGGCTGCATTTGGGAATGTATACAACAAAGTTTTATGATTGTATCTATATTGATTCCATCGTATCCTCAAAAATAATAGAAGGTTCCTATTGTCCGGTCAATGAGGGACTGATAAATGATATCTATTTCAGTCCACATAAATACAGGGGTTTATTTGATAATGTGGCGAATCTGAAGATCCTGAATTATCTGGAGATGTGTAATCGAATGGATACAGTGCCTTATTACTCTGATTTTGAACTGGTTCGTTATCTGGATGGAGAAAGCTTTCTGGGGCAGGAGTATGAGCTGAGTGATGAGCAGTTCCGGATCATTGTAAAAAATTTCCAGCATAAATCAGAGGCAGAGGAAAGGCCGGATGGGGGACTGGCAATTCAACAGCTTGCTTTAAATGTTATGAGCCTCCATACAAATAGGGGGCTTTATGTATTGGCTTATAAAAAGCTTTATCTTGATGTAAGGAGAAGGGCTTTGAAGCCGGACCCTGATATTACAATCTGCACAGAATATACGGTTGACCATGTAAAGGAAAGTATCCGGCGTTATCTGGATGGGGAAGAGTATGAACTTTTGGCAGAGTTTGAGAAAAACCAGGAGAAGATTAAAGACTGTGTGACAAGGCATAGCCGCTTGATTATGGGCGTTGATGATATGCCCTATGTCATTGGACTGGGCATGGATATTGTATTGGATCTGCATAAAGAATATCAGGCACTGCTTCAATTGTTTCAGGAAGACAGAGTAACCATACCGATAAGGGCATTTTTCGGCGATCTTTTAAACCGTCCGGTCAGAAGAAAGACATATCCCATTGCTTTAATCAATAAAAAGATTAATATGGATCAACTCCTTGCAATTAATAATGGAATGAAATATCCTGTAGCCTATATCCAGGGCCCTCCAGGGACAGGAAAGACTAATACGATCATCAATACCATAATAACAGCATTTTTCAATGAAAAAACAGTTCTTTTTACGTCCTATAATAATCATCCGATTAACGGGGTATTTGAAAAGCTCATGGGAATGACTTATCGAGGAAGGCGGATTCTTTTTCCTGTTCTTCGGCTGGGCAATGGAGGGAAGGTAAAGGAAGCGGTCAGGCATATAAAGGAGATTTATGAACAGACAAAGGAGATTACAGTCTATTCCTCTACTTTGGATAAGAATAAGGACAGCCGTATTGAGAGGGCGAAAAAACTATCCAACTTGCTTAAAAAATATGAAGAGGTACTGGATCTGAAGGAGAGAGGAGAAACCTTAAAAAGCCTGATGGAATATCAGGATAGGATTCACGTTTCCATGGAAATGCTTCCTTTTCAGGCAGATCTTCAGGGAAGACAGCTGGCCCAGGTGGAAAGAAAGATTGGGGAAGCTGGAGATATCACAGAGGCAGAGGCTTTAAAGCTTCTGGATAATGATATGGAAGAGCTTTATAAATACTTGTTCTATACATCAGCCAGATATATTAAGCGTTTGGATGACCCTAAAAACAGAGAGTTGAAGTCCATTCTTTTGGAGGGAGATGAAAAAAACCAGGTTCAAAGATTTAGCAAATATCTTACGAAGACAGAAAATGTGAAAAGGCTGCAGAAAATATTTCCAATCGTGATTACTACTTGTATATCAGCCCATAAGCTTGGAGAGCCAAAGCCACAGTTTGACATGGTAATTATAGATGAGGCTAGCCAGTGCAATACAGCAGTCTCTCTTGTGCCGATCATAAGAGGGGAAAGCCTGATGCTGGTAGGCGACCCACAGCAGCTGAATCCTGTAATCCTTTTGGATGAGATGGTAAATCAAAGGCTGAGAAAGAAATACAATGTATCAGAAGAATATGATTACCGGAAAAATTCCATTTACAAAACATATCTTGCCTGTGATGCAGTCAGTGACGAAGTGCTTCTTCACGATCACTACCGATGCAATAAGCAGATTATCGATTTTAATAATAAAAAGTATTATAATTCCAGACTACGGATTAATACGGAACAGAAGGGAAAGCAGCCGCTGATTTATATTGACGTACCAGGAAGAAGAGGGGAAACAAGAAATACAGCACCTGATGAAGTAGAGGAAATAGTTCGTTATGCCAGCCGCAACAAGGATAAAAGTATTGGCGTGATTACACCCTTTGTAAATCAAAGGAATTTGATTGAAAGGGCTATAGAAGGTGCAGGTCTTACAAATGTGACCTGTGGAACAGTACATTCCTTTCAGGGGGACGAAAAGGATATTGTATTATTTTCTACAGCAATAACAGACCAGACCCAGGCTGGTACCTATGAGTGGTTGAAAAATAATAAAGAGCTGATTAATGTAGCCACCTCCAGAGCGAGGGAACAACTGGTGGTCCTTTCTGATTCCCGGAATTTAAGGAGGCTCCATAAAACGAATGAAAGTGATGATCTGTATGAGCTGGTGGAATATGTGAAAAAGAATGGAAAATCCCAGGTGACACAGAAGAAAAACAATTCCAGGGCCCTGGGTGTTAAGCCTTTCAGCACAGCCACAGAAGAGGCCTTTCTTAAGAACCTAAACCATGCCTTGGAAAACATCTGGCTTTCCCAGAACCGCTATACAGTTCATAAGGAAGTGGCAATTTCCCAGGTATTTCAGGATAACCGGAATTACAGCGATTTATTCTATTCAGGCCGATTTGATTTTGTAGTATATGAGCAGCATGGAAGAGAGGAAATCCCGGTGCTGGCGATTGAATTAGATGGGAAAGAACATTATGAGGATGAGGTGGTACAGATGAGAGACAGAAAGAAAGAGGCTATCTGTAAGGCTCATCAGCTTCAGGTCATACGGGTGGAAAATTCCTATGCCAGACGATATAATCATATTAAGGAGATATTGATTGACTATTTTTCAGTCAGGCGATAAAAAAATATTCCCCACAATTCAAATCTGTTTTGCTCAGACAGGTGAATTGTGAGGAATGTTTTTTATTACATTTATTTCTTCCTGCTGACGAATCGAAGCAGATACAGGAAGAGGTTAATGAAATCAAGGTACAGCTGGAGAGCTGAGAAAATGGAAGCCTTGGCGGCCATTTCTGGATTAGCAGAATAGTAGGCATGAAAGGCTTTGATTTTCTGAGTGTCATAAGCTGTAAATACCAAGAAGACAAAAATACCGATCGTACAGATAATGGTTTCAAAGCGTTCCAGATTGATGAATATGGAAAGGAACCAGAATCCGATTAGAAAAATAAGTCCGGCTGTCATAAAAGGTACAATTTTGCTGAAGTCAGCGTTTGTCACATATCCCAGTACTGCCATGATGCCAAAAAACAGAGCTGTGGCGCCGAATACAAGAATCAAGTCACGCATATTGTAAATCAGAAAATATGCAGAGAAGACAACGCCATTTAAAATAGCATACATGAAGAACAGTACCTTTGCTGTCATAACTGACATTTTCTCAAGCCTGGCAGAGAGATAGAGAACAACTGCCAATTCTACACCAGCCAGAATAATAGGAGCATAAGGGATTGCAAATACGTATATGATGGTTCTGGTAGCATATCCGAAATATGCAATTAAAAATGTGGCAAGAAGCCCTGCAAACATCCAGCCAAAAGTCTTAGAAGTATATCTCCCTAGAGAGTCTGCCGGATAGTCATAAGACTGACTGTAATATTGCTGTGTGTTATTTTCCATAGAACAAACCTCCTTTTTACCCTTCATTTTATCACAACAGAGAAAGGAAGTACAGAGGAAATATGAAAAAATGAAGAGAAAGCCCTGGGGAAAAACAGCAGGCAAGAGTTGTTGTAAAAATAAGAGGAAATGTATGATATATCATACATTTCCTCTTATTTTATTTTTTCTGGCTTCCTGCAACCTCTGCCATTCTCATGGCCCTGACCTTCAAGGGGAGTCCAAACAAGGTGATAAAGCCGTCTGCATCATGATGGTCATATAAATCACCTGTAGTAAAGGAAGCGAGGGATTCACTGTACAAGGAGTAAGGTGAAGTGGTTCCAGCCTTTATAATATTGCCCTTGTAAAGCTTTAATTTTACTTCTCCGGTTACATACTCCTGCGTAGAGGTGACAAAAGCTTGGATGGCCTCACGAAGGGGAGTAAACCACTTGCCCTCATATACAATCTGAGCAAATTTATTGCCCATGTCCTTTTTCACTTCCATGGTGGCGCGGTCTAAAACCAACTCTTCTAACTGCTGGTGTGCTTCCATCAAAATAGTTCCTCCAGGAGTTTCATAAACACCTCTGGACTTCATTCCCACAACACGGTTTTCTACAATATCCACGATGCCGATACCATTTTCACCGCCTAGACGGTTCAGCTCAGTGATGATTTCAGAAACCCTCATTTTCTGACCATTGATGCTGACAGGAATGCCCTTTTCAAAGGTCATGGTTATTTCTGTTTCCTTATCGGGAGCCTTTTGAGGAGTAACGCCTAATACAAGAAGATGCTCATAATTTGGCTCGCTGGCCGGATTCTCCAGTTCCAGTCCTTCATGGCTGATATGCCATAAATTACGATCACGGCTATAGCTGCTGTCTGCGGAGAATGGCAGGTCAATGCCATGCTGCCTGCAGTATTCAATTTCATCCTCGCGAGACTGCATGGTCCAGATATCTGTCATGCGCCATGGAGCAATAATTTTGATGTCAGGAGCCAGAGCTTTGATCCCAAGCTCAAAACGAATCTGATCATTACCCTTTCCAGTGGCGCCATGGCAGATGGCAACAGCACCTTCTTTTCTTGCAATCTCTACAAGACGTTTTGCAATGGCAGGACGGGCCATGGATGTGCCTAGAAGATATTTATTTTCATATACAGCGCCAGCCTGTACACATGGCATGATATAATTATCACAGAAATCATCGATTACATTTTCTACATACAATTTAGAAGCACCAGACAGTTTGGCACGCTCTTCCAAATTATCCAGTTCTTCTCCCTGACCGCAGTTAATGCAGCAGCATATCACATCGTAATCAAAATGTTCTTTTAGCCACGGAATAATTGCAGTCGTATCAAGACCACCAGAATATGCTAAAACAACTTTCTCTTTCATAAAAATTTCCTCCTCTTTCTTATCAATACCAGGTTATGGATATAGGATGGCAGTTTTTTAATAGTGTTTTTAATCGTCATAAATATACAACATTATTTGAGGAAAATCAAGTATAAAAATTAAGTTTTTAAAAATAGATTGAATAGTATACAATTTTAATGAATAAATATAAACAAAAATTCTATTCCGTAAGGCATTTTGCATAAGTAGAGATTCCATGCTTTCATAGGATCGAATGGCCTATAGTCTACTGCTAGGCAGCGCGTTCTATGAAGAAAGTTGGTAGGAAAGCATGATCCACTGGCCACAGATTAGGCGTATTATACCAGGACATGAATATTGATATGGTGTGGAATAAAAGGTTAAAAGCTTGCTTAGATTGGGAATACTAGCAGTGATTGCAGGAGCCGCAGATGGAATAATCAGCTTTCACTCATTAAGAGTGTTTATAAAAGCTGATATTGAATGATTTGGGTGTAAAAAGAGTCATGAACAAAAAATATTAGAATTTACGGAAAAGATTTTTGATAGCCTGATCCTATCCAGAAAATATATGTATATTTTACTAGGAATTTTTAGGTAATAATGATATAATTATCTGAAAAAAGAGGAAGGATGGAAAAAAATGCTGACAGAAAAACAGACAATGGAAGAATTTTTAAATATACTTTCATCAAAAGCTCCTGTACCCGGTGGCGGCGGAGCTTCAGCAGTCAGCGCGGCCATAGGAAATGCCCTTGGGCAGATGGTTGCAAATCTGACAACAGGAAAGAAACGGTATGCAGAGTTTGAGGAAGAGCTGTCAGAGCTTTTTGAACGTATGAAGGAACTTCAGAAGGAGTTTACAGATTTGGCAGATAAAGATGGAGCCGTATTTGGGCCTTTGGCAGCAGCTTATCGTATGCCAGCAGACACAGAGCAGGAAAGACAGTATAAGCAGGAGGTTATGGAGGGAAGCTTGCTGGCAGCAAGCCTGGTTCCCATTGAGCTTATGGAGCGCTGCTTGGAGATGCTTCTGATTCTGGACATCCTGGCAGAAAGGGGAAGCCGTATGGCAGTAAGTGATGTAGGAGTTGGCGTCCAGATGATTCGTGCTGGGCTAACAGGAGCTGCCATGAATGTATTTATCAATACAAAATCAATGGAGAACAGAAATCGGGCAGGGGAGCTAAACCGGCGGGCAGAGGAAATGATTGAAAAAGGAACGAAAAAAGCAGATGAAATATATGCCAGGGTAATGGAGGAATTGTTGGACGGACAGGCATAAATGGAGAAGAAAAGCCTGGCGCTTTAGAGGCCGTAAGTGGCTGGGATAGGACAGAGTAGGGAACAGCTGTGACGGACAGAAAGGAGCACAAAAATATGATTACATTAAAAGGTATAGATACTGCAGGCAAAATTAAGGAAGAGATAGATAAAGGACTGGAAGAGCTGAAAGGGTATATTCCATGCCTTGCCATTATCCGAGTAGGAGAAAGGCCGGATGATGTTTCCTATGAAAAAGGAGCAGTAAAAAAGATGGAAAAGCTGGGGCTTAAAGCACTCTCCTATGTATTTCCAGAAAAAATATCGGATGAAAAATTTAAAGAGGAATTCTGCCGGATCAATGGGGATGACAAGGTGGATGGAATTCTTCTCCTAAAGCCCCTTCCTCGTCATATCTGTGAAAAGGATATTGAAAAACTGATTTCTCCTGAAAAAGATCTGGATGGCATTTCTCCTGAAAATATAGCAAAAGTATTTGCAGGTGATAAAAGCGGCTTCGCTCCATGTACGGCAGAGGCTGTTATGGAGGTATTGAAAGCAGAGAAAATCGAAACAGAGGGAAAACGGATGACGATTGTAGGAAGAAGCATGGTTGTGGGAAGGCCGCTTTCCATGCTGGCTCTTGGCCAGAATGCAACCGTGACTGTCTGCCATACAAAGACAAAAAATTTAAAGGAGGAATGCCAAAGGGCAGAAATCCTGGTTGCAGCAGCAGGTAAGGCAGGAATGATAGATAAAAGCTATGTAGGAGAGAATGCAGTTGTGATTGATGTGGGAATTAATGTAGATGAAAACGGAAAGCTTTGCGGAGACGTGGATTTTGAAGGGATAAAAGAAAAGGCCGCTATGGCGACACCAGTGCCTGGAGGAGTGGGTATGGTAACAACGTCTGTCCTGGCAAAGCATTTAGTACAGGCCGTGTTAGCGAAAAAATCTTAACCCTTGCAGTGAATCCTTCCTATGCAAGGTTAGCATATTGCCATGAATGAAAGTATCCAGCGCGTTAGCTATGCCTGAATCCAGTCTTTGCATTGTGTGGGAAAGGGTACTTTCATAGTAAACTTGTATTATATAACGCATCTTTCCATAAAATACTCTATGGCGGAATGGCCTAAAATTTCTGAAAAATAACAGGAGAGAGCTTATAAGGTATAATTCCCGAATTTGGAAGAATACTAGAGAATATTAATATATTTGCAGTCATACCGGATGAAGCAAAGGAATAATGGAGGAAAATACCATGTGGGGAATTATAATCGCGCTGCTTTCCGGCGCACTTATGAGCATTCAGGGAGTATTCAATACGGCAGTAACAAAGCAGACAAGTGTATGGGTATCCGCCGGATGGGTACAGCTTACTGCTTTTGCCACATGTCTGATTATCTGGCTGATTACAGGAAGGGACAGCATTGCAGGCCTGATGGGAGTGACTCCGAAATATATGCTGATCGGCGGTGTGCTGGGAGCGTTTATCACCTATACAGTGATAAAAAGCATAGGAAGCCTAGGCCCGGCCAAATCTGCATTGTTGATTGTAGTAGCCCAAATTATTATAGCTTATGTGATTGAGCTGTTTGGCCTGTTCGGCGTGGACCGGATGCCCTTTGAATGGAAAAAAGCTATTGGTGCAGCAGTAGCAATTATAGGAATTATTATTTTTCGATATTGATTTCTGATTTTATTTTATGTAAAATAATAATATCAGACTGAATATGGTATCCGCCTGAAAAGAAAGGTGGAAATGCCATGATAAAAAAATACAGAAAGCTTATTTTAGCATTAACATGCATGATATGTGCAGGGATATGCTACAGCGTGGACAGGGAGGCAGCGGGAAGCCGGACTGTCACTTATGAGGAAGCGCCCCAGGATGATAAATTGGATGGCGCTTCCCTTAACTCTGCTATGGGAGAAGAAGATAGTCCTTCTTCTGAGTCTGAAGCAGAGAAGGAGGCTGGGAATTCTGCGCGTTCTCCTGATAGTAATCCTCTTTGCTACGTACATATCTGCGGCCAGGTGGTTTCACCAGGAGTTTACCAGGTGGAGGAAGGGAGTCGGATTTTTCAGGCAGTGGAGGCGGCTGGAGGATTGACAGAGGCTGCTGCCGCTGAATACCTGAATATGGCTGGCCAGATTCAGGATGGAATGAAAATATACGTTCCGTCCTTAGAGGAGAGGGAGGCTATGGGAATGCAGATGGATTCGGGTTCTGCTTCTCCATCACCATCTTCTGCGGCCCTGGTAAATTTGAATACAGCTACAAAGGAGCAGTTGATGAGCCTTAAGGGAATTGGCGAAGCGAGGGCAGAGGATATTATCCATTACCGTGAGGAACAAGGGCCTTTCCATACAATTGAAGATATAAAAAAGGTGCCTGGGATAAAAGAGGGAGCATTCCAAAAAATTAAAGACCAGATTAGGGTGTAAGGAGAGCATAATAGTAAAATGGCGAGAGCATTGGTAGTTGATGATGAGAAATTGATTGTAAAGGGGATCCGTTTCAGCCTGGAACAGGATGGCATGGAAGTGGACTGTGCTTATGATGGGGAAGAGGCTATTCATATGGCAAAGGCAAAGGAATATGATATTGTGCTTCTGGATGTGATGCTTCCCAAGTTTGATGGTTATGAGGTGTGCCAGGCAATCCGGGAATTTTCTGAGATGCCGATTATTATGCTGACAGCAAAGGGAAATGATATGGACAAGATTCTGGGCCTGGAGTATGGCGCAGATGACTATATTACAAAGCCCTTTAATATCCTGGAGGTAAAGGCGAGAATACGGGCTATTCTTCGGCGTAATGCCAAAAAGTCTAGAAACATGGGCAGGCAGGAAAATAAAGTAGTAACAGCAGGTGATTTAAAGTTGGATATGGAGGGCCGCAGGGTTTTCATTGGTGAAAGAGAAATTAATCTTACAGCAAAGGAATTTGACCTCTTGGAGCTGTTTGTATGTAATCCTAACAAGGTTTACAGCAGAGAGGCCCTTCTTACCTATGTATGGGGCAATAAAGCTATGGATACAGGGGATGTAAGAACCGTGGATGTCCATGTGAGGCGGCTGAGGGAAAAGATTGAGCCTAGCCCTAGCGATCCAAAGTATGTACATACAAAATGGGGAGTGGGGTATTATTTCAGGATTTGAGAAAGCTGGAAAGGCGCTGTAATGCCATTTATTCTTACGAGCAATGAGATGTGTTTGTAACGATCATTTGGCGAATGCCCTGGGGATTCTAAGTGGCAGCGGCGCCTGCCCAGTACTGATTGAAATGGAGCGAGGAGAGTTATTTATGGAATATATGATCCGACAGGCCCGGATGGAAGATCTGGATGGCGTGGCAGAGGTGGAGTATATATGCTTTCCGCCTGCAGAAGCAGCAGATAAAGCCTCTCTGCAAAAGCGGCTGGAAGTTTTTCCAGACAGTTTTTTTGTGGCAGAGATAGAGGATGGGAAGATTATCGGCTTTATTAATGGCGCTGTGACCGATGAAAGGACAATTCGTGATGAGATGTTTGAAAATGCGGATTTACATAAAAAGGATGGCAGGTATCAGAGTATATTTGGACTGGATGTGCTGCCAGAATATCAGAGGCAGGGAGTTGCAGCTTCCCTCCTGGAACATTTCATAAAAACAGCAGAGAAAAGAGGAAAAAATGGAGTGATTCTTACCTGTAAGGAAGGGCTGATTCCTTACTATTCACGTTTTGGATTTAAAAATCTGGGTGTGTCAGGATCTGTACATGGAGGGGCTGTATGGTATGATATGGTTATAGAAAATATCTGTGGAGCAGACAGCAGATGAAGATTACCGTGATAGCAGTAGGGAAAATAAAAGAAAAATTTTTGGAACAGGCTATCGCTGAATATGGAAAAAGGCTTGGCAGGTACTGTACGCTGGAGATTATTCAGACTGCGGACGAAAAGACTCCTGATGGAGCCTCTCTGACTTTAGAGGAAAGAATTAAGGAAAGGGAGGGGGAAAGGATTTTGTCCCGGATCAGGGAGGACGCTTATGTGATTGCCTTGGCAATTGAAGGAGATATGTTGGATTCCGTCAGGCTGTCTGACAAGATTAATCGTCTGGGAATCTCTGGAGTGAGCCATATCACATTTATCATAGGCGGTTCCTTAGGTCTATCCAGGGCAGTTTTGCAGAGGGCTGACTATAAGCTGAGCTTTTCTCTGATGACATTTCCCCATCAGCTTATGAGAGTGATTCTATTGGAACAGATTTACCGCAGCTATCGAATCATCTATGGAGAACCATATCATAAGTAAAGGCGAAAAGGAACGGATGTTCTTGGGAATAGAAGATAATAAGAGTTGTAATTTTAACCCCATGGGAGTTTGAGGCTTCCATGGGGTTTTACTGTTCGTGACAATAAAGTTCTTACAACGTAGGTTTTATTGCAGAGTCTGTGTTTCTTCTGGCGGGATATATTCTATCAAATCAGTCAGATTACACTCTAATACATAACACAGGCGTTTCAGAATATCAATATCCAGACGTTGTATCTTGTTATCCCTGTAATTTCTTAATTGTGTTCTCTGCATTTCTGTGCGAAAGGATAACTGATTGAGAGAAATGTTTTTTTCTTCTAATATTTCAGATAAGTGAATTTTTATATCGCCATAACCATCTGAACTGACAGGAAGCTGGCGTAAAGGGTTTTCTTTCTTGGGCATGGCGGCACCTCCGGTTTTTATTATATTTTATCCAGAATTTAATTGTAAGATTGAGAGTTGTATGGTATATTTATATATGGGGTATATATATGCTCAATATAAAGTAAGAGGTTTACAGGAAAAAGATAAAGGAGATTTGAGTATGTTAATGAATGAGTTGTTGGAAAAGGAAAGTCATTCCGTGGAATATTCATGTTCTGTTGGGGCTGTCAATATTCCGAAAGAGAGAAATCTATATACGGTTCTTCGGAGAAAATACAGCAATCTGGCAAAAGAAGCTGTTTCACAGTTTTCTACTCTTTATGACAGCTATACGAATTGTAATGACATTCTGCGGAAATCTTCTTCTGACTTTCAAAAGAGTATCTGTCCTGTGATTGATGAAATCAAGAAAGAGCTTATCAGTATTGAACGTTATGACTGGGACTATGACACGATTTATCAGTATGCAAATGAACATGGATATCTGAATCCCTTTTATGAGGCTTCGGATTCTGTCTGTGATAAAATCATTTCTGTAAATGAAGACCTGGAGGCACAGAAACAATATCGTCAGGAGCGGAAAGATAATCGTGCCAGATGGGAAGGCGGCAGTTTTGGCGGTACGGTTGTAGACAACTATGCACATCAGGCAGAACTGGGAATGATGAACATTGCAGAAGGTATAGGACACAGTATATGGAACGCCGGAGCAAATTCTGTCAGCAAAATGGTGGCAAATTCAGAACTGAAACAGATATTCGCAGACACGAAAACAAGGACAGTTATTGAGAAGGGCGTTTTTGAAGCGGCATTTGCTCTGCATCATGTATTGATAAAACTTATTTCAGACGCAAGGCAGGAAACGCTTTGGAGTATACCGTCTGAAAGTGATATAGCGACAGCACAAAGACTTTTAAACAACATAAAAAGCGGCGCAGTTCCAAAAGAGAAAGTAAATCAAATCTATCAGGAAATTCTGGCACTGAATCCATACAATCTGGAACTGTTTGAAAATATGCTTTCTGTATTCGGAGATGAAAGCGGAGAACTGGGAACACTGGCAGATTATTATGGCGTTGCCCTGCAGGATTCCAAAGACCGTCAGGCACTCCGATATGTAAAAGATATTCAGGGAGAAACCGAAGAAGATTCCGTAAAAGCAAAGGAAAAGCTGATTGAATATTGCGGGACTTTAAGTCTGCCTGTTACAGACGAACTGGATTGCATGAAATATATCAATCAAAGACTGGAAGACTTTGACCTGCAGTATCGGACAGTGGATGGCGTTGTCTGTACAACCAGAGACTCTGCTGATTTTGCTCGTAAAGAGTTACAGGAGATACAGTCTTTCTTTAGAGAAATTGTGCCGCCTACATCAGAGTCATTGCTTGACTATGAGGCTGATTTGTTGGAAAAGAAAGCGGAGTTTGAAGAACAGTTCCAGTCGGAATTGAAGCAGAAGTATTTAGATAAGTTAGATGGATACCTATCTGATTTTGACAAAAAATTCTGTACGACAGGACTGATGAGAAAAGTAGACCGCAGGCAGGCCGGAAAAGACAGACTGTTAAAGGCAATGAAAAAAGCAGATACTTCATCTCTGGAAAAAATTGAGGAAGCCAGCAAAAGTATGGAGGAGCTATTGCCGAAACTTGGGTTAGTCCAGGAGGATACAGCCGAAGCAGTCCAATATCTGGAAAAGCAGAAGGATAAAATCTTAAACCCGAAAAGTGGAATGGATATGATAAAAGGGCTTGGAAAGCTGTTCAAAAAATAAACTTGCGGACAAAAGGAGAAATCATGAAGAAGATACTTTTGATTCTTGCGGCAGTCGTCGGAATAGTGGTTCTTGTATGGCTGTTATCTTATGTGATTGGATTTTTATGGGAACTGTTTTGGGTGGTGGCAGCAATTTCCGGCATTGTATATATGGTTAAGAAATTCGGATAAAAGAATTTATATGTATGTCAGTACAGAGAAATAAATATTTGGAAAGGAGGTGAAAGTCATGCGTTGGAAATGTAAAAATTGTGGAAAAACGGCTGTAACAAATTCGGAAAGTGCAAAACCGACTAATGGAATTTGCAAAAAAGATAAAAACGGAAATGTGAAACAGCATGTTTGGGTGAAAGCTTAATGATATTTTGAAATACATATTATTACCCTGAAATCATGTAGAAAGGGGTGATATATATGCAGGCAGGAATCTTTATCAGTGCATGTGTCATAACAGTAGGCGTACTGGTGACATTAGAGCATGTAACCGCATGACAACAGAACCACACAATGGAATAAGGGCAATCAGCGTAACAGTTGATTGCCCTTATTTTTTATGCAAAGGAGCAGTCAGATGGAGAAAAACGTAACAGATAAGTTTGTAATGGAACGAAAAACTATTTTCGACAAGGCAAGAAAAAAGCGGTTTGAGCTTACTTTTCAGATTCAGGGAGAGAAAGAGCAGAAAAAAATTCTGGTAATCGGCTTGAATCCGGCCAGTATGGATATAAAAGTGTTGGATACCACAACCACATTTATTTTAAATAATCTGCTGCCCATGGGTTACACAACGATTACAATATGCAACCTGTATGCAGACCTGTGCAAGAAACTGAAACCCTCCGAGATTGCCAATAACAGGGAAAACCGGGCATATCTTCGGGATGTGTTAAAGCGTAAATTTGACACAATCCTTATCGGCTTTGGAAATACATTCACCGGAAATAAATTTGTGTCAGAGGAAAAACGTTATTTAAAAGAACTTTTAAAGGATTACAAGGACTGCAGCATGGATTTGGTGGATGAAGCTGGAAAATACGCAAGATTAAGGGCAACACATCCGTTAATGGCTGGAAGGTATTATCCGGGACAATGGAAATTAAGGCCATATCAATTTGAGGAAGTGAAAAAAGAAGCAAAAGAGGAGGCTCCAGGTGGAACAGATAAAAACGGTGAGAATCAGGAACATCAGCCAGTTGTACCTGCTAAAGCAGATTAATTCCTGCTTAGGAAAACGGGAAATTCCCAAAGAGGTTATTCGCAGAATGTTCCGCATTGTCCATTCAGGGAAACTTGGAAAAAAGGGCTTTTTGGTTTTGTGCCTGAATAAGATAGAAGATAATTATTACGGTATAGAGGAGGCCGTTGGTATGTATCCAGGCCGGATGTGGCTGGATGAGAATATGGGAACTATAGAGGTAAAAAGTGGCTGCCGGAAGAAAGCCGACTGGTACATAGCCTATGCGAAAGTAAACGGCCAGAGGATTTATGTTCTTTATCAACCAAAGGAACGGCATAATTAGGAGGGATTATATGACGGGTATAAGATTTAAAGACTGGGAAACATTTTTAAGGTATGTTGGGAGTCAGGAGAAGATGAAGCATAAGGAAGAATGGAGAAAAGCCACAGAATTATGGGACATGGACGACCTGGAACCGGGAGAGTGGAAGGGCATGGAAAAGATATTGTCACCCTCTAATTATGAGGAATTAGCAATGCGTTTGGGGACTGTGGAAGTAAGGTCATTCCGGTTGCCTTTTGAATCAGACGGAATGATTTTCTATGCCGCAGGGAAGGAAGAAGGCGTCGGAGGTTATTTCTGTATGGGCTATGGATTTGTGAATGAATCAGATATAGAAGACAAAAATAACCGGTTCAGGCCAATGCCGGAGGAATCGAACAGGGAGAAGGATTATTATTATATTGGAACGGAACGGGACTACTGGGAAAATTATCCGGTTCTGCAAACGTATCTGCCGGAAAAGATACTGGAATACCTTGCTTCACAGGTTGCCATACTGGACAGCAATTATGGAGCGGACAGAGATGTGCAGGGCGGTATGGGAGGCTTCTGTGCTGTTATCCCGAAACTGGATGAAGCCGCAAAGAAAGCCTACCGGCAGATACTGGAGAAGCATTATATCCAGGAATCTATGTATGAATATCTTGATACGGTCACGGTCGGCGGCACAGACTGGGTAGAAGCCCTGTATCTTACCAACAATGACTATGGAATCATATTGATTTACCAGAAAGGAGTCGAAGCATGATTTTAGGATTTTTAGCGGCTGTGGGAAGTACCATAGCATCCACCGTTATTATTGAATCCGTGACAGCAGGTGTTGGACTGGGAATTTCCATCTATACAGCGTCAAAGTGTGCGAAGCAGAGTGGCAGAACACGGAGAAAGTAGGGGCAAAAAGAATATGTGGGGATTGGCGGTCAATCAACACATATTCTTTTTTTGTTGATTTAAAATATTACCATAAATTTAATTTGGTATCAAAATCATCTATACTTTTAAAAACCTTGAGATTGTCAAAGTCAATGGATTCTTTGTTCTCATCTAAGATATATAGAAATAATTCTTTTGCTAATTTTTTAAAATCGATATGCTTCATTTTCATTATGTATGGCAAATTGCTTCTTGTGCTAAGTGTACATAGCTTTAAAAGAATACTGCGAATCTGGAGTATGCGCATTTGCTGTGCCGATGGAAGGTCAGAAATTCCGGCATGAATAATCTGGGCGAAAAAAAACTCCACATCCTGAATCGATGAAGAGTCATAATATTTTAAAACGTTTCTGATTTTATTATAGGTAATTTTATCTGAAGTATAATAATTGGCAGTTAAGATAAAAATGTTACAAAAATATGGTGGGCATTGATAGCGGAATTTTCCAGGGGGCTGTAAAAAGGATAAATTGTCATTATCTTTTTTTGTGATTTCAAAAAACAACTGGAATAAACTTTGTTTCCATTTATTATTGCAGCCTTCATCTGCAGTTTTGCTACTATTAACTTTATGGTAAATTTCTGGGCTGTTAAGAAGTTTTTCCTTACTTATAAATTTTACATTTGGATTGTTCATCTTCAATCTTCCTCCTTAAAAATGGATAAATTGTTAATGGTGCTATAATGTATTGTTCTGAGATGAGAATTAAATGTTAAATGACATGGAATAAAGAACAATAAAGAATGTGTTAGTCAAACCCTTCCCTTTTTTCTATAAAAAAGTGATTTTTGGGTAGAGTATTATGCCTTTGGAGGCTGTAAAATAAAGCTACAAAAAATAACAGGAGGAAAATAATGAAAGATTCTATTATACTTCACAGCGAAGTGAGAAAAACATTTGAAACCCTGATAGAGTCAGGAGTATTTACAGAAGTTAGAATATTAAACACCAAACAAGGGACTCTTTCAGGCTATTACAATGATGTAGATAAGCTGATTGAGCATATCCAGCGTTATGACGGGCAGTACAATATTTACATCACAATGAACGCTTTAAGCGAAGGAATCGAGGCCAGAGGCAAGAACCATCTAAAGAGTTATGCGAAGAATACAACCAGCGACAAGGAAATCCGCTGCCGTAGATGGATTCTCATTGACTTAGACCCGGAACGTCCGGCCGGAATCTCCAGCACAGAGCAGGAGTTAAAGCTGTCTGAGGAATTGGGCAGGAAAATTCAGGGTTATTTAACAGACTGTGGATTCCCGGAGCCTGTAACCGCATTAAGCGGAAACGGCTTTCATCTTTTATATCCTGTGGAACTTCCCAATACACCGGAAATGACAAGTCTGGTAAGGGGCTTTCTTGGCGCATTGGATTCAAGGTTTTCTACAGAGCAGGTAAAGGTCGATACAACAACCTATAATGCGGCCAGAATTACAAAGCTTTATGGTACAGTTTCCTGCAAGGGAGACTCCACAGAAGAACGTCCACACAGGCGTTCCAAAATCCTGTATGCACCAAAGAAACGAGTGCCGGTAACGATTGAGCTGTTACAGCAGATTGCGGCGCAGTGTGTGGAGAAAGGGAATAAAAAGAAAACAGTGAATAGAAATGAGAAACGTGAGCCTGCCAGAAGCATATCAGGGAGCAAGATGGAGTTTGATTTGCGTTTATGGCTGGAATCCCATGAGATTCCCGTCGCAAGGGAAAAGCAGGTAGAGAATGGCATGTGCTATGTTTTGGAGTCCTGCCCATGGAATCAGGAACATTCCAAGGACAATGGGGCTTATGTCATGCAGTTTGATGATGGTGGGATTGCGGCTGGCTGTCACCATGATAGCTGTAAGGAAGAAAACTGGGAAACCCTCTGGCGTATGCTGGAGGGTGAGAAGCCTATGCCGTCAGTGAAAAAAGCAAAGACAGAGAATCTTCCGTCAGCAGAAAAAGAAAGCCCGGTGGATGTTCTTTTAAGACTGATAGAGGAGCAGGGTCATATTCCGTTCCGAAGCACAGAAGGGGAGGCTTTTATCCAGATTCCAAACAAGGGCAGTTTTGTGAATTATCCGCTTAAATCGGAATATTACCAGATGTGGCTGAGGAATTTGTATTATCAGACCTACAACCGGGGCAGTCGGAATGATATGATTCAGGCAGTCATGGAAACTCTTGTGGCAAAAGCGCACTGCCAGGGAAAGGAATATCCGGTATACAATCGGTTTGCTTTCTATGAGGGCCGCCTGTATTATAACCTGGCGAACGAAGATTCCGCAGTGCTTTGTGTTGACGAGTCGGGAACGAAATGCTGCAATGAGCCGCCGGTCAGGTTGATAACAAGAAAAACCTTACGCCCACAGCCTATGCCGCAAAAAGGGGAATCGTTTAGGAAACTGATGAGTAAATATTACCATTTTGCCAGTAAGTCAGACCGGATTCTCCATAACGTTATATTGGTTGTCAGGCTCATAACAGGGATTGAGCAGCCTATCGTTATCTACAAAGGCGGCAAAGGCTCCTCAAAGACCACTTCCATGGAAATGGATAAACGCTGTCTGGATATATCCAGCAACAATGTAACGGTCATGCCGAAAAATGAAGAGGACTTTCTGCTTCTTCTGGAATCACAGGATATTGTCTGTCTGGACAACATGGATTCCATTACAAAAAGTCAGGCAAATATTTTCTGCCAGGTAGTGACGGGGGCAACAGCGGTTAAGAGAAAGAAGTATTCAGACAGCGAATTGTGCGAGATTAATATAAAGTCTGTTGTGTATATGAATGGAATCCATCTGCTTTCCGACCGTTCCGATTTCCTTGACCGCTGTGTATTTCTGAATATGAAAGCCATATCATCAGAAAAACGCAGGAGCAAAAAAGACGTCATGGAAGAATTTGAAGCGGATAAGCCTTGTATCCTTTATAGAATGTTTGAGTGTCTTTCCAGAGCTATGGAAATTGAGCCTTTGATAGAAGTAAATATAGACGACCGACTTCTTGATTTTTTAAAATGGGGGTGTGCCGTAGCAGAGGCTATGGGGTATGGACAGGAGAAATTTTTAGAGGCATATCAGAAAAACCGTACTCGTCTGAACGAGGAGCTTTTGGAAGAAGATGAGGTTGCCGGGGCAGTCATGGATTATCTGGAGGAATCCGGGAATTTTGAAGGAGCAATGAGCGAACTAAGCGCAGAATTGTCTGAAATGCTCTATGAAAAAGGAGTGTATGCCAGCAATAAAATCAAACAGGCGAACCACTTATCAAGGAGATTAAAAGAACTGGAGACCGGACTGCACAATGTTGGGATTTCCGTGGAGATAGGGAAAAACAACGGAAAACGTTTTGTAAAAATCAGCAGAGAGAATACAGAATAAGACGATAAGGACAGTAAGGACGATAAAAAACAGAAAAAAGGTAGAGAAGTCTGTTGATAAAAAAGCATTACTTAATGTGTAAAAATTTTTTTTGATAAAAAAACCGTCCTTACCGTCTTTATTGTTCCGCTTAAAAAAATCATGCCTGTATATTGGAGGAATCTGGAAGATGAATGAGTTAAAACAAGAGGAATGGCTGGAAACGCTTATGTCAATCCTGTCACAGCTTATTGTTGAGTTCTATTTAAAAGAGAAGGAATCGTAATTACATAAGAAAAATACAGACTGGGAGTTTCAGGCTCCCGGTCTGGAAGGATAGATAGAATATATATTATAGATTTGAAATATAAGATAGAAAGGCAGGGACAACAAATGTCTGACACAATGATAAAAAAAGTAGCAATTTATTGTCGTGTATCAACACAGGAACAGGCAGAGGAAGGGTATTCTCTTGAGGAACAGCAGCGTTTAATCCGTGAATATTGCCA
>JBCLQJ010000013.1:0-12780 GCA_041223545.1 Lachnospiraceae bacterium 62-35
TTATCCAGTATATATTCCTGAAACTGTAGAATCAGCTGCCGCAAAAGCGGAAGAAATTGGCACAAATACAACGACTGTGGCACGCAGGATTTATGAAAATGCAAAAATAAAAGAACAGGCTCTTATGTTTTCTACAGCAAGACTTTGTATCATAGTACGGTATCCTGCTTCATAATCCGTTACAATAAAAACGGTTTCAATGTTAGAATCCTGATTCACTTTTTCTTCAAATTCCAAAAAATAATTTTCATCTAACAATACCGCAAACTTATTTTCCGATAAAATCATCATAGTTGGGAGCTGTTCTGTATTAAGTGACGGACAAGGTCCTATTGCCCCTGCTTTCATCCAAATTACCGGCAAAAGTTCCCGAAACTGCCTGCCTAAAGATACTGTCGTTTTATCTAAAAAACCAAGCTTGAAAAATACTGCATTCGCTTTAAATCCTTCTGCCATTGGCTGATTACTTCCAATGTAGTTCCCTTTTAGGGGACTTCCATTAATGTCATGTCCTTCTATGCTGCATATAGTCCGCGGCCACGTAACATATCGTGCTATTCCAAGTTTGTCCCATTCCTCATCGCCAGGATGTAAGCCTTTTGCTGAAAGGATTTTAGCTTCGTCTACTGACACTTCATTATTTGTCACCATAATGCAGCGGCGCTGTCCGTTATCCTCTGCGTTCAATAGATTAACAGCATGAAGGGTTGTCCCACTTCCGGCAAAGAAATCAACAATAAGGGCATTTGGTTTATCTGATACGAAAAATTTCAATGTATCTTTTACTGCATAAATAGACTTCGGAAAAGAAAAACGCCTATCATAAAATACACCATTAAGATAAGTAGTTCCATACTCACTGGCAGAATGTGTTTTTTTATTCCAAATCGTCATTGGACGGACATCCTTATCTTCAGTTGATTTTAATTCTATGATATATGCTCCGTCATCATCCTGTCCTATTACATTATAAAATCCATTTTTGAAGTTCCTTTCCTGACTTTCAGAAAGATAATAACCAGTACGTTTTTTTCCATCCCATTTGCCAAAACTCAAAAAATGCTGTCTATGTTTCTCCATTAAAGTCGAAGGCTGTAAATTCCAAGTTAATTCTGTTCCATTAGCCCCAATAGGCCACATAGCTACAATGCCTTCTGGTGGAATATAAGAACTTCTATTCTCTAAACCATCAAGAACAGGACCATGCCCTACAAACTTTCCTGATTTTTTTTCAAATAACAATGGATAAAACAAATTTGGTCTATCTGTTCGCTTTCCATGATTACTTGCCTGTCTTAACAATGCCCTTAGACGTACACTTTTATCTTCATATAACTTTTCACTATTGCTATTATCCATGCTTTCTCTCAACATATCAGTTCCATTAGAAACAATGGCTGCCCTTCCCAGATAGACAAAAAATATGTATTCCTCACATCTTGAAAATTCATTGTCTCGCCTATTGCCTTTTGGATTTATTACCGAAGTAATCATCTGCATCCTTGTTTCTGGAAACAACTCCTCCAACAAGCACCCCAAATGCAAATATTCCTTTTCATCAATCGTCACAATCAGTACAGAGTCTTTTGGATTCAAAAGCCGTTTCGCTAATTTCAGCCGTTTCTGCATCATACTTAACCACTTACTATGGCGGTAACTGTCATTTCCATCCACATAATCATTATTGTACTTCCAATCTTTCGCACCCGTATTATATGGCGGATCAATATAAATACAATCTACCTTTCCTGCATAAAGATATTCGAGCAGTTGCAGCGCATGATAATTGTCCGCTTCAATCAATGTATGCCATAAATCACTGTCTGGCGCATTGCACACGCTATCTATCTGTTTCAAATATGGATAGATTGGCTCTCCAAATTTTGCAACTACCACTAAGTCAGCAATGTTCCATTCTGCCTTCTCATCTTCTTTAATGCATAATGCTTTTTCATTATTTATGGAAATTACTCTATAAATGTCATTGATATTTCCGGATTTTAATGCAACATTGCTTCCGCAATTCACAGGCATTTCATATAATGGCGTACATTCTGGCAAGTGTTCTTCAAAAACAAGACCAAATCTCTTCTGTTTATTCATTCGATTTACTTCTTGTTCTATCTTATTTCTAAGCTCGACATCCTGTATCTGAGCTATCAAATCATTAATTGCTGCCATAAATCGGTTGTTCTCCTTTAATTTTTTATCTCTGTACTCTATAACACATTCCAATATCCTGCTTTTTTTGATCCTACTCTCTCAATATAGCCATTTTCACGCAGAAATGAAATGTTGTTATCTACTGCCGTTTTACTGATTCCTAAAATCTTGCGAAGTTCCTCTGCTGTTATATTGGGGTTATCCCTCATTTCTGCCAAAATTTTCCTTCTCCTTACATTTAAAGGTTTTTTATCCCCAAGTTTATTCCCAACTTTCCTGATTTTTTTCAATGGTATTGTTACAACAATTGAATTTTCTCGAAATGAAAACGCCTCTTTACCATATATTTCCGTTATTTTAGGAACCCCCCGTCCTGATTTCTCACTGATATGCAATTGCAGAAATATCTCCGACAGTTTTTCATTCACAGGCACAGACTCCCCCAGATAAAAGCCTTCCATTGTCTGCGCTGGCGGTAGAGAGCCTCTTGATAAGATTTCTATTCTGTCAGAAAAAACGGAAATCATCGGCTCATTTCCCTCCGTCCATTTGTTATGCAGGACAGCATTGATGATTGCTTCCCGAAATGCCTTGTTATCAAACAGCGGCACTTCTTTCCTTTCCACAACCCTGTCTGTTTCATCTGCCTGTATGATATTGAGCACGTCGCCATACCGCAATAATTCATCCAAACTGTATAAAAGGCAGTTATTCCCAAACTCCCTGACTGAAAACAGATTTGTTCCTTTCGTTTTCCCCTCAAATATAGATACTCTGAGAGGAAAATGAGAATCGTCCGAAAGCAGCTGTGCCAATAAATTGAATTGTCCTTCTTCATTTCGCAGACCTAAATTTTTTATAAAAGTCTTATCACTCAGAACAATTCCCTTTGAACCATAATATCCAAACAACTTTTGAAAAGTAAGTTCCTGATATTTTGCCGGAATTGTTTCTATGGTTTCTGTTCTCCCATCAAGCATCTTAAAAAGTTCAATCTCTCTCCTAGGATAGTCCTTGATATTGCATTTCGATGATCCAATCCTTATATACCGCTTTTCCTTAAATGCAGTAGGTATCTCAAAAGCCGCAGGTATGACCAATACGACAACTCTTTTTTGCTGAATCTCAACTTCCTCAAAAGAAAAATTCAGGCTCGGAGAAAGATTTCGTGCAAGATAATTCTGATAAGGTTCTTTATTATAGTCACAATATTGGTTGAATGTCGTCCCAACTATTTTATGATTCTCATCCTCAACTCCCCATATAAAATAAGCATATTTCTTATAATGGAACGCCGCAGCGTTTGATAACGCGGAAACATACTCTCCTAATGTTTCCGGTTGAAACCAATTCTCTTTAAATTCAAACCATTCCTGTTCATCATTCATGGCACATAAATCTAATACAATCTGTTTTATATCCATTGACATTCTCCTCGATACGGATTTATTCCCAACTTTATTCCCAATTTTTTATATTATAACACATTGGGAATAAAGTTGGAATAAGAACTTATATTACCTTGCTCTTTTTTACAAATGCAGGTACTTCTTGAAACATTTCAATTTTGAATTTAAGCCTGCTATTTTTTATTTTGCCAACTTTGACACTTATGATTTTGACTCATCCCTACACCCATGAGCTGCACTTGCTTTTCAACAGCCTCCACATTCTGTGCCAACTGCTCTATTGTGCCTGTGCGGTTTTCCGGCTTGATTTCCGACTGTATCAGTTCTTTTGGGTATTCTTTCCTTGTATGGATATCCATATAAGATTTTAGGCGGTAGTAATAGCCTTCATTCCTTATCTTCAAACACAGGGGAAACTTCGCCCTTTGAGGTCTGCCACCGCATAAGGCGTGGAAACCAGCACAGTCCGTCCACAATGATTTCCTTAAATGAATTGAGCAGCTCCCCAAGTGCGGTAAACAGTCCCCGAAAGCTGTTTCCTGCCTCTATATCCTCCCCACGTTCCACATGGTTCGCAAATTCCTCAATCAATGGCGCAAAGGGAAGGTACGCCTGTATAAACTGCTTTATCTTTTGGAGTGCATTCAGAAAGATATTGGAACTTTCAATCTCCCCGTCCAATTCGTCCAATTTCTTCTGCTTGGTGGACTTTTTATGGTCCAGGACGAGAATGTCAGCCTCCAATCCTATTTTATCCGTTGATAATTTTTCAATCTTTTCTTCCTCTTTTGCAACTTTGTATTCCGCAACCGTCAGGTCATGGTTTTTTCCCTTTTTCTTTTCCTTTACTTCCTGCTGAAAAATGGCTTTCATGTAGTAGTTGGCATCCACCCGCATTTTATCCTGCAAAACTTCTGACAGGACTTGGGGCGTGAATACGGATCGCTTTGACACTTTTGTTGACAAGCCACGCTTAAACCCTCTCCCTACCGGAACACCTACAACGTGCATATGCGGGCTTGCCTCATCAGAATGGACTACCGCATTTGCAATCTTAAAATCCGGCAGATATTCCTGTAATTTCAAAAGGAGCTGCTTATAGACCTGTTTCATAAATATTTTGTCACCGCTGTTCTGTTCCCAAAATTTTTTATCCCCACATTGTATGATGACCTCCACCGCCATGTCCTGTTCCGTTTCGGACACATGTTCAAAATAATCGCCAATCCGTCTTTCCGGTCTTGTCTGCTTTGCATTGTATTCTTGCAGGGCGGCATCAAATTCTTTGTGGTACACATTTTTCACGTCCTGCATGAGATTGGTTGTCCCATAAAGAAGTGTGATGTTATCCCTGCTGTAATCCTGCGAGTGGTATTTCCTCAGATTGTGTTTTGCTACTCCTGCGAGTTTTGTCTTGCTGTTGATTGCGCTTTTCTTATTACTGATGTGGTTGCTGAAAGAAATCTCTCCCATGTTTCCTCCCTGATTTCCGCGGGCAACGAGCCAAGCGGATAAGCTTGCTTATCCATTTGGCGACTGCCGCGAGAGCTGACGCTTCATTTATGAAGTGTCAGCAGCCATGTTGAAGCAGTGCGGTTATCATCTTGGCTCCGCCATAGATGATAACCTCCTCGCAGTATTGTCAAAGTCAATGTTCCATTGCCTTCGCCAATACTGCGAGGGCTCTCCGAGGGTATCCATTGAAATGTGCTTTCAGCATATTGGAAACAGTTTTCCGGCTGTTCAATGCTTATTTTGTTAGCAATCCTTTTATTTCTGCCCGTCCCTGTTATCCTTATCTGTACCCAATATACGGGTTATGCTGAATTGCATTTCTGCTGTTTCCAGCGGTCAACTGATTTTCTTCAAAATGATTGCACTTTTTAAGTTCATTTTTTATGGAACCTATATCACAGTTTTTTCAGTGAACTTACTTTTTAAGTTCATTCTTCAAAAGTGGCTGCATTTTTTGAGTTCATTTTCCAAAAATGATTGCATTTTTTAAGTTCATCACAACTGTGCGCCCGACTTTTATTCCGCCGTCTTTCTTGTAACAGCTTTGACGTTGCCCCTGTCCCTCAAATCCCTCCCCTCATTGACAGTCATAAACAGTTCCAGAATATCCTTTTTGATAAGTACCTTTCTCCCCGCTTTCAGTACAGGGAGTTTATCCCATTCCACCAGCTTTCTCAGTGTGTTCCGACCTATTCCGGTATAGTCTGCCGCCTCCTCAATGGAAAGGGCAATCTTCATTTCTGCCATTCATTCTCCTCCTCTTAAATTGCAATATGCAATTTTTATAGTATGCTTACTATACATCATTTATATTTCCTCGTCAAGCATTATGTGATTTTAAAAATTATTTTTAACTTGCATATTGCAATAATGGTTTTGGTATGGTATACTCTGACCATACCGATAAAGGAGGAAACCCAACATGAAAGACAAAGAGCTGCGCCGGATAATAGGCGGCAGGGCAAAACAGCGGAGACTGGAATTAGGCGTCAACCAGCCTTATGTTGCTGAAAAAATGGGCGTCACCGCATCCACCATTCAGAGGTACGAGGCAGGAACGATTGACAACACAAAAAAACTTGTCCTTGACGGTCTGGCAGACGCACTCCATGTTTCCGTAGAATGGCTGAAAGGCGAAGCGGAGGAATATGAATCTGACATTACGGATAAAAGGGAAATGTTAATCCGTGATGCCATGTCCTCCATTCTTTCAAAGCTGCCCTATGACATGGAAACTTCCGAATCAGACTTTTCAAAAGACCTGCTGTTGCTGATGCTGCAGGAATATAATCTGTTTGTGGATTCGTTCCGCCTTGCGTGCAGGAAATTTAAAGGAAATGAAGAAAGCGCACAACTTGCAAAGACAATGGGATTCGAATCGGACAGGGAATATAATGAAATCATGTTCCTGCGAGAGATTACCCACACCGTAAATGCCCTTAATGATATGGGCGACATAGTGAGGCTCTACTCCAAAAACCCTGACGCCGCCGCTGCAAGGCTTTCCGGTCTTTTATCAGAGGAAGATTCTGATTCGGTATAACGGGACAGCAGATTTTATGCTATCCTTATTTTCAGAAAGCATTCCATCAGTTCCGACTGCCATATCTGTTCAATGACTACATACGCTTAAAATGCGTTCATTGAAAGGAGAAAGGATTATGGCAAAAGGATCAGTACGGAAGAAAGGAAAAAAATGGTACTACCGCTTCTATGTGGAGGACGCAAGCGGAAATCTGGTACAGAAAGAATGTGCAGGAACAGAAAGCAAAAGTGAAACGGAAAAGCTGTTAAGGCAGGCAATGGAGGACTGCGAAAGCAAGAAATTCCTTGCAAAGGCAGGCAATATCACTCTCGGACAGTTGCTTGATACATGGGCGGAGGAAGAATTAAAGACAGGAACATTAAGCAATGGCACTGTCGGTACTTATTTACAGGCAATCAACCGCATAAAACAGCACCCTGTAAGCAGACGAAAGCTAAAAACGGTTACTTCGGGGCATTTACAGCAGTTTATGGATTTGCTCTCATTCGGCGGAACGGCTGGGGGCCTTGTTTCAAAGGGATATTCTATTGACTATATACGGTCTTATTCCGCAGTATTGCAGCAGTCATTCCGCTTTGCGGTGTTCCCGAAACAGTACATCACATTCAATCCCATGCAGTATGTGGTAATGAGGCACAAAAAGGACAATATGGACTTGTTTGCGGAGGAAACAGACACTGAAACAGGCAAGGTCAAGCCTATTTCGTATGAGCAGTATCAAAAGCTGACTGCACAGCTTGGAAAACGCAGCAAAGACGCAATCCTGCCTGTACAGATAGCCTATTTCACAGGGCTCAGGCTTGGGGAAGTGGCAGGTCTGACTTGGCAGGACATCAACCTTGAGGAACAATATCTGACAGTCCGCAGGAGCGTCCGTTACAACGGCGCTACCCATAAGCACGAAATCGGCTCGACCAAGAGGAAAAAAGTGCGTACAGTTGATTTTGGAAACGCCCTCGCTGACATCTTGAAGAAAGCAAGGAAACAGCAGCTTAAAAACCGTATGCAGTATGGCGGACTCTATCACAGGAATTTCTACAGGGAAGTTACAGAGAAAAACAGGGTGCATTATGAGTATTACAACCTGCCAATGACAGAAGATGCGCCGGAGGATTATACGGAAATCTCCTTTGTATGTCTGAGGGAAGATGGCTGTCTTGAACTTCCCGCCACCGCAGAAACAGCCTGCCGGACAGCGGCAAGGAAAGTGCCGGAATTAGAGGGTTTCCACTTCCACACATTAAGGCATACTTACACGACGAACCTGTTATCAAACGGGGCGCAGCTAAAAGACGTTCAGGAGCTTTTAGGGCATTCGGACGTAAGCACAACCATGAATGTCTATGCGCACGCTACAAGGGAGGCGAAGCGGGATTCCGCAAAGCTATTGGATAAGGTTGCGGGAATGAGTTAAGCAATGAAAACTGAATAAGAAAAACTTTCCCTTGTAGCTTGCCAATAAGGGCAAAAACAAGGGAAAAGGATACATATTTTGAGACTGGACATACCGCAAAGCCTTGAAAATAAAGGAAAGTTAAGACAGTTAGTAGACAAACCAGAATTTTCATTTATACTGGCTTAATCAAACCGTTTTTCCAAAAAGCGTCAAAGGTATTTACGGCTCCGCCATGTTCAACGATTTTCCCATTCACAACCTTGTCGATATCTACACCTGTCATTTCTATAACTTTATTCGTGGGCGCTATCCCAATAAAGTTGCCTTTATGCGTTCCTCTCATAATAAATTCTGAAATAACAGTTTCGCCGTCCTCAAATTGACGGATAATTTCCATTGTGTAGTCTGGATATGTTTTTTTAACAGCCTCAAGGTGTTTCCTCATTCCGTTTATGCCGATAAAAATCTCATTCTTATCGACTTTTTGCACACAATCCTCTGAAATATATTGTGGAAGCTCATCAAGCAAGTTTTCTGAAACAACCACTTCGTAAAAATACTTTATAACCTCTTTATTATTCATGGTACACCTCTAAATGCTTGTTTACTAAAATGATTTTATCATATCATCAATCCAAACTCAACGGTCAAGCCGAAACTTGAACAAGCTTTCAATCAGCTTTGTTCTGATATAGTCCTCCATATCAGAGTTATAATAGCCGTTCATTTTGGAGAAGTAGCGGATATATCCGGCGTAGCGGTTAAGGACAGCTTGTATTGCTATGGGGTCGCCCTCATGTGCCTTTATAATCGTGTCATAGGGGAGAAGTCGGTTACTCATGGGACAACACCTCCATTTCCTCTTTCAGCCGCTTCAAGGCAAGCTGGATATGCCGCCCGATTGTGCTGCGTGTCCAGCCGCTTTGTTCTCCGATTTCTTTCTGCGTCAAGTGCTGGAAATAATATAAAAAGATTTCCTCCTGTGTCTGTTCCGGCAGCCCAGAAAGAACAGCCGCAAGAGAACGGCTGTCTAAAAATATCGTCTGTCCCCGGACAGAGAACGGATAGGTTTCGCCATAGTCCGGCACTTGGAAATACTTGTCTGTGGTGCTTAGTGGGACAAACTTTTCTTCGGTCAAGTATTCAAGGGAGATTTCCCGTTTCCACCTCGCCGCCAGCATACGGGCAGCGTCAAAGGACGCATGGCGAATAACAATCCGGCAATAGGTATCATGGGTATAGCGGATATGTTCTTGATAGGCTTCGTATTCAGTCATGGAAATTCCCCCTTTCTTCGATTATGGGAAAGGGCGGCAGCACTTTTTGCTGTCGCCCCTTGATTACCCACCAGCAAGGACAGTCGGGGCTGTCAACGGTGGGCGCAGCCCATTTACCTGCCGTTGACTGGCTCGGCTGGGTTTGTTATTTATTTCTTGTATTTTTGCTTCTTTCCTGCTGTGCATGATTTGTATTTGATATACAAGAACGGGAATCAGAGAAATCAAAGCAAGCACACCAAAAACAAGCGAATGATTTATAACTGCAAATATTGCAAACATAAGCAGTATTAACAACCATGGATTACGCAGATTTCTGTAATAGTTTTCCTTGTCATCATAGGAAGTATGAAGTTCAAACGGCTTTCCGTCATTCTCTTTTTCTACAATCATCAATTCACGGTTGAAAGTTGTAGCGTTTGTCGCAATGCGTCCGCCTTTTTCAGCCCATGGTCGCCAACGCACCTTACCAACAGAATAGTTAAGATTGATATTTTTGAAAAACACCTTATAGCCCATATCTTCTAAAAAAGGAAATAGTCGTTTGCATTCTCTTTCGATTTTTCTCCGATAAATTCTACACAGTATTTTACTTCATTAGGCTTACATTCTTCAAACTCATATAACATTTTCCCAGCTCGAATAAGACGATAGCCCTTCTCTGACATTTTATTCAGCCAATTTTCCTGCGCATTTAATAGACCACCAAAAAAATGATAACATTTTTTGCTCATACTGTACCTCCAATAATTCCACTTGCAACCCCTACAAGTTCTTCAAGTCTTACAAGTTCTTTTTCTGCAACTTCTTTCCCAAGTGAAGTAATGATGTATTCTTTTTTTCTACCTTCACAATCTCCGCAAGGCTTAATCCATTCTTTTTCCTGCAAAGAGTTCAATGCACCATACAAAGTGCCAGCTCCCAATGAAAGCCGCCCACCTGTTTTTTCTTCAATAAATTGCATGACAGCATATCCATGTTTTGGAGTATAGAGGGAAAGTAGAATGTAAAATGTCACTTCTGTAAGCGCACCACCTTTCACATTGTCCCGCATTGTTTATCCTCCTTATTACGGTTACTGTAATAAATATATCACTAACCGTAATAGAAGTCAACAGCGTTCAAAAGGATTTAAGAAATATGAGAATGAAACAGCAACATTAAATGTCACTGCTCCATTCTCATTCGGAGTAGCAGGGTAGCTGCCTATATATATTATTATTGTGTTACTCTTACCGCACATGAGCATTTGAGCCAGGGTTGTCCGAGCCGTAGCCCTCCAAGAGATTAACCACGCCCCACACGCCAAGACCTGCGCCGAGAGCCACAACAAGGGTCTGTAAAGTGCTGATAGCAGATGCAAAAAATTCCATATAGCCTCCATTTCTCCGGGTTTTTCCCGGCCATGAAAAAAGCCGCCATTTCTGGCGGCAGGTAACAAACCTCGGGACACTTTGTCCCAAAGCCCTATTTATGCAAAGGCATCCGGATCGTCAATATCGTCATAGTTGAGGATGTCCTCGTCCTCGCTTGTGAGCCTATTGTCCGGCACGGATACCTCATACACCTCGCATATCTCATTAGGCCCGGGCCGCCTTCTGCGGTTAATGAGCCTGTCGAGATGAAAGGCATTTCCTGTTTTATCGGCCTCAGCCGTGTAGCGATAGTTGGGGTGCTTTTTCAAATCATACTTGGGTGACAGGAACGGGGCAGGCCCCACAGTTGCAAAATGCACTTGTCCCCGGGCATGGTTGCCAGCTCGCTGGGGGGGCATAAGTTTCCGGCCTAGCCGCTGGGTGTTCTGGCTGTAGCTTTCCGACTGGCCACGGGAGCGGCTGTCGGTCTGCATACTGATAGTGGCCTTTCCCAGCCAGTTTTCCGATATTTCCTTGATGGTGCTGGCCTCCCGGCCCCCGAGGAATACCACGCTGTCCATGTTGCCGAGGATCGTCTCGGCGTGTTTGTCATAGATGGCCTTACACTGCGCCAGCTGCTGGTAGAACAGGGTTAAGCTGATCTCCCGGGAGCGGATCACGGCTACAATCTTTTCAAACTGGGGCACTTGTCCCGTGTTGGCCGCCTCGTCCCACAGCACCCGCACATGGTGGGGCAGGCGGCCGCCGTGAACATTGTCGGCCCGCTCGCACAAAAGGTTGAACATTTGGGAAAATGCCAGAGCCACAAGGAAGTTATAGGTCTGGGTGGTGTCCGAGATAATGAAGAACACTGCCGTTTTCCGATCCCCGATGCGGTCAAGCCCCAGTTCGTCATAGGACATAATCTCCCGGAGCTGGGGGATGTCAAAGGGGGCCAGCCTTGCCCCGCAGGAAATCAAAATGCTTTTTGCCGTCTTGCCAGTGACGTTTTGTAAAGGACTTTTTAATCAAATTCACAGAAAATTTACATTTCAGGGCAAAAAAATAGAGCCAGGAACCCGTTTTTTAGATTCCTGGCTCATTAGTGCCATTTACATATTCTGGTCTGTTTTCAATTTTCTCACTTCGTCAACTGAAAGGCCAACAAATTCCGCAATCTTTTCAAGCGTTATTGTCCCATCTTCCAGCATTTTCTTTGCAACATTTATCATTCCTTCTTTTAATGTCTGATTTCTCATATCTTCCATAGCACGGCACATAATCTCAATTCCCTCCTTGCTCTCTTTGAAAAATCTCACCCTGTCCGCCAGTGTCCCATAATACATATCCGCTGCGTCTGTGCAGGAGAAGTCATGCATTAACTTCCCGATTGGCGTATCACTGCGGTAAGCGCCATTTACATACAGTATGTGCGAACCGTCCTCAAATCTTTCTCCGGTTCCTAAAAAGCACCTCTCAATCGGATAGAGCGGCAGCCCTTTTCCCATTACGTCATTCTCCGTGATAAAGATTACCCACGTTTCCGGCAGCTTGTCGAAGTCCTCTCCTTTCTTCAAAAGGTTTGCGTCCATCATGCTGCTGTTGTACCTGGCTCTTTTTCTCCCTGCCCCTTTGTCGGAACGCTGTACTTCCACATTCAATTTTACCCCTGTGCTGTCCGTAGCCAGGACATCCAGCCTCACTGAACGGTTCAGCAGGTTTTCCACAAATACCTGGGTGCGGACGTCCAGCACTTTTAAATCCGGCTTTTCCAGCACAATCCGCAATACCAGTTCTATGCTTGCCGTATCTCCCTCAAAACACTTTGTGAGGAAGTCATCATCAAGCAGGCGAAAACCTCTTAGCCTCTGTAAATCTTCCTGATGTTTCTGGTCTATCTGTTCCGTCACTGTCAATCTTCCCACCTGCTTTCCTGCTGTTTTCGTATCTCCATACTACCATAAACCTCCTGATTTTACAAGCCGGGAGCCAGCGCATTTCTGAATCCCGGCCTGTTTCCGTTATCGCTTTTTACATCTGCTGTATCTCATTTTTCAGCATACGCTTGATTTTGTCGCTCATGGTTTCCCTGCTGGTCTTGCTGAAATGAATCCTCACA
>JBCLQJ010000014.1:0-9421 GCA_041223545.1 Lachnospiraceae bacterium 62-35
TTATCCAGTATATATTCCTGAAACTGTAGAATCAGCTGCCGCAAAAGCGGAAGAAATTGGCACAAATACAACGACTGCGGCACGCAGGATTTATGAAAATGCAAAAATAAAAGAACAGGCTCTTATGGATGTCAGATCCGTTCTTGATACAGCAAGTATCTATGGAGAAAAAACACTGGAGGAAGCTTGCAGAAGAGCTTTAAAGGATTTCCATAGGATTGCATACAATACACTCATTCCTTACATAAAGGATATATCTAAAAGCAAGAAAAATAAAATGAAGTCTGAGAACGAAAAAGAGCAAAAACATGGAATCGCACGAGGTGAAGATTATTATAGGAAAGAAGGTACAAAGTAATGAATATAGAGATTAAGAAACAATTAGCAGTGCTGGAATTGGGGGATCTGGTATCTGCCATAGAAAAACAGGAGAAGGATGTGTCATTGGTAAACTTAAATTACAATGACAGGCTGGAACATCTCCTTACAGAACTTATAACAGAAAGACGGAATCGTTTGATCGCAAGGCTTACAAAGAATGCAGAGTTAAAGTATCCAAATGCAAATCTTGAACCCCTTGATTGTGAAGCAGGGGGAATAAACAAAGACATGACCGTCAATCTGGCTTCCATGGGATTTGTAAGTGCTGCCGCCAGTCTGATCATTACAGGAGCGGCAGGCGCCGGAAAGACGTATCTGTCATGTGTGCTTGGAGTAGAGGCGTGTAAACAGACTTTGCGAACCCGCTATATCAGAATGCCTGATATGCCGGGTCATTTTCAAAACCACAAAGATAATCTCAGAGAGCAGATACGGTACAGAAAAAGGCTTGGAAACTACAAGGTTTTGATCATTGATGAATGGTTAAACTATAAAATCAATGAAAGGGAATCGAAATTTATATATGAACTTATAGAACAGAGATGCGGAAACAGTCCAACGATTTTTGCGGGGCAATACGATGCGGAGGACTGGCATGAGAGACTTGGAGGCGGAACACAGGCAGATTCCATTATGGATAGGATCATCCATAACTCTTATACGATACCAACAACAGATAACAATTTAAGAAAACTATATGATTCTAAGAAGGCAAAAGTCGTAATTGATTCATTAGGATAATATTGCAAATTTGTGATAGCAACGGCATGGCTGCAATGGCAGTCATGCCGTTTGTAACAATACTATATATAGTGGTTTAGGGCGGCTCTCAAGAGTGATAATTATATTGAAAACAAAGTGGTTCTCAAGTATGAGAACGGCGGCTCACAAGCTTGATAATAATCACCGTAGTATACCGCCTGGTTCCACATCAGGGTAAGGAACAGGGGAAATACTGCATAGGACGGAATGAGATGACGGATACGTGAGATAATTGACATGAAGGTTTCTCCTTTCTTTTTTTCTGAGGTCTAAAGTTTATGAGTGAATGGTTATGGCCCTAGAGCGTATCTGAAAATTGCTTTCAGTCAGATGTGCCTTCCACTTTGTGGGAGGTTTGGACCAAATGAAGAAGGCATAGTGGGCTATGCTGACTAAATTTGGCCCAAATATACCGCGAAGTGGGAGGTGCAGATGGCGAGAATGAATTTTCAGACACGCTCTAACCTTCTGGCGGCGATTTTTTCTCCGTAGGTTACTGTGGTTTCCAGGCCTTTTTGGGAGGCACTCAGGATAGGCTGATCTATATCCAGGATTCCTTGTTCTGCAAGTATCAGAATCGTGGAGCCGCCAAATTCAAAGTATCCTTTTTCTGTGCACCGTTCTATGATAAGCCTGCCGATGTGATTATGAATTTTTCCTACCAGCAGAGCACCCACTTCCATTTGAACCAGAAGACCGAAATTTTCGGAGTCAATGACTGTGTATTGTCTGGCATTTTCCAGGAAGACAGGGCTGGTTTTCAGGGCAGAGGGCCTTACGGAGTGGAGAAGGCCAGGAATGGATACTTGTTTGACTGCCAGGCCATTGTCAGGATAACAGTAGCGGTGGTAGTTGTGTGGGGCCAGGCGAAAGATGAGGCAGAGGCCGTCCTGGTATCTAGCTGCTAAAGCAGAGTCATGGAGAAGTTTTTCCAGGGAATATTCCAAGTGTTTGATATGGAACCGGCTTTCTCTGGTGATGGGATACACGCTTAAGTATCCGTCACAAGGGCTGATGAAATGGGAGGGCTCCAGATCCGGGTTTATGTAGAGGCAGTTTCTTTTTCGGGTGAAGAAGTGGTTGAAGGAGCGGTAATGTTCCGAAATATAGGACTCCATGGGGATGTGGTGGAACTTGATATATAGGGGAATGATCCACCGGGACCAGGAGGAATCTAAAAATAAAGCAGCTCGCCTGGAGAAGAGGGACCGGGCCAGTGTTTTTAAGAGAGTGCGTCCGGGTGTGGTTTCGTAGAGAAAACGTACATATAAGGGATCTTTTGTCATGTGTTTATACCTCCAGAACCATTCCCAAAAGGAGGGCAGTGCCTGCGGCAGCCAGTCCGATGATCCCCTTTAGACTAGGCTTGGGAATTCTTATGGGGAAGATAAAAAGCAGGGCCATGGAGGCAAGGATAAAGGCGCACAGATGGGAGGCCGGAGTCAGGGATTGGACAGCGTAGGCAGCCGGTAGAATGAGGGCGGAGACGGTGACAGGGAGGCCTAAGTACTCCGTCCGTTTCTGGTCTGTATGGTCCTGGCGGTCTTCTTCCAGGACATTGAAGTAGGCCAGGCGGATCAGGGCGCACAGAAGGTAGGCGGAGGCTGCCAGAAGGGAAAGGGGGCTTTTGGGGCAGATGGTGTATACAAAGAGCGCAGGAAGGACGCCGAAAGCCACCATATCGTTGAGGGAATCAATCTGGATCCCAAACCGTTTTTCCTGACGATTCCGGTCTTTGGTGGCGGCTATAGTTCCGTCAAACATATCACAGAGCCCGGAGATCATCAGGCATATGAGAGCCTGTCTGGGACTGTTGTTTAGGAGTGACAGGATTCCGTGGAGGGCAGACAGGGTGCCTGCGTAGGTGAGAATAACCGTATAATCGTAAAAGCCTAAGAGGTGTTTATTTGACATTTTTTCGTCTCCTTTTTTGTTTTTTTAGGCAGGCGGACCGTAGAGCTGGCGAGTATGCCATAACAGTTCAGATAGGTCTGTGTATTTACTGCGCTGACCATACGAAAACGTGATGGTTACAGACATCCGACCCATCGCGAAGCGTTTTCATGGCCGGATGTGTAACAGCTCAAGGGTTATCTGAACTGTTATGGTATGCCTATGTGGTGGTCCGGCAGATGCCGTAAATGTTTTTGGCAGGTGTGTGCTTCACAGCACTCCGGCAAAGACCAGGCTGTAAGCTAGAATACACCAGGGCTTTCCCAAGATGATGATCCATATAAATTTCTTCTGGCTCATGTTGGTGAGTCCAGAGAAGTAACAGAGATAATCATCGGGAAAGAGGGGCAGCAGAATGGCGGCAAACAGGGCTAGAGTGAAATATCGGCTTCTGCCCAGCCAGTCGGACCATTTTGTGTAGCTTTCTCCTGGAAACAGAGCTTTTACAAGGCTGGTGCCGTACTGCCTGGCAAGGAAAAAGGCGATAATGGAGCCTGCGCTGATTCCAAGGTAGTTGTACCAGAACCCACCGGCCGCTCCGAACAGAAGGGCTCCTACGGCACACCCGAAGAATCCGGGCAGCACCGGAAGGATCACCTGAAATGCCTGGAACAGGGTGAGAACGGCAGGGGCCATGATTCCAAACCCTTTGACATAGTCCCGGAGAGATTCCAGGGAATGGAACCGGCCCTGCATATATGCTTTGATGAACAGGACACAGAAGATGGCAAGCAGGGCCGTAAAGATTATGGTGATGGCCTTCTTCCACCTTTCGGTCTGAAGCTGTCCGGCGTTATCGGTCATGGCCTGCGGTTCCCTGAAAGGGGGCGGGATATGGCTCTTGTTTTGGTTTGGATAGGGTTTCGCTGTCTTTTTGAATCTGTTTTATGATCAGACTGACTAATTTATTCTCATGCATAATCATACCTCCTTAAATTTTTCTTTTTTTATTTCTCTCCGTCAGGGTCTATTATCCCATAGGAAGCTGAATGATTTCTGAAGGGAATCTTAACAATTCTGAAACCAGTGCCTGGCAGACCGTGAAGGGAGTTTTTGTGGGAAGGGAGCTGTCCTTTTTACAAGTTAAGAATTTTTAAGAATTATGTTGGGGAGTTTTCAGGTAAAATATAAAAGGAGCGGCGAGAAAAAAGCCAGCCGGGTCCAGGTGTGGTTCCGGCATGTAAGCAGTACAAAAGGAGCAGCGGAACAATAGGGTTTCGTATAGAGAAAAGAAGGTGGAAAAATGGAAAAAGGGATGATTTTACTGGTGGAGGATGATGGGGATATCCGGGAGGGCGTCAGGGTGCTTCTGGAAAGCGAGGGTTATAAGGTATATGAGGCGGAGTCCGGCAGTCAGGCTCTGGAGATGGTGAACAGTGATACGGATCTGATCATTCTGGATATTATGATGCCTGGAATTTCAGGAATCAGGACTTGTGAGAAGATCCGTAAGACTTATAATGTTCCGATTCTGTTTCTGACGGCTAAGGCCAGGGAATCGGACAAGCTTCTGGGGTTAATGGCAGGAGGGGATGATTATCTTCCCAAGCCCTTTTCTTATGGGGAGCTTTTGGGACGGGTGAAGGCCCTGCTTCGGAGATATCAGGTGTATCAGGGGAAAGGGGCAGGAAAGGCAGGGGAGGACTCCTCATGGATTCAGTGGAAGGAGATCCGCCTGGACTTAGGGTTTAACCAGGTATGGGTGGAGGATAAGGAAGTGGATCTGTCGGAACTGGAATATCAGATCCTGCGGCTTTTAATGGAACATCCAAACAAGATATTTTCGGCACAGAACATTTATGAGAGCGTGTGGAAGGAGCCTTACTTTTACGGTTCCAACAACACGGTTATGGTACATATCCGCAAGCTGCGGGTGAAGATTGAGAAGGACCCTCAGGAGCCGAAGCGGATCTGTACGGTGTGGGGAAAGGGGTATCGGATTGGATGAGAAAATGACAATCAGGGAAAGAATCCGGGCAAAGGCCTGGAGCCTGGTCGGGGAGCTGATTCTGTGGCTTCTCATCAGCGGCATTGGGGCAGGTGCGGTTTCCGGGGTTTTTAATATGGCAGTGACCAGAAGGATTGATGATTATTTTCTGGAAACCTCTTATCTGCAAAAAGAGGAGTTAAAGATGGTCCAGGAGCTGCAGGATTATGTGCTGGCACAGGGCATAACTGCTTCAGACCAGGGGGCGCTGTCGGAATGGGTGAAAAAGGAGTCCATTGTCTATCTGGAAATCTACCGGAATGACATGCTTTTGTATGTGTCGGATACAACGGAGGCGGAGGATTATTATGAGGACATGGAAGTGCCCTATTACCGGGAAAGTTATTATGATGTCAGGTTTGCGGATGGGAAGGCAGAGGTCTTTTTGACAGGGGCATTTGCCTACCGTTATCAGATGTATGCCATGGTGGCGTCTATGGTGTTCTGTTTCCTTATATTTATCGGCTGTTTCCTCTGGGGCGTCCGAAGGAGGATTTTATATATACAGGATATTCACCGGGAAGTGGAGATTATGGAGGGCGGATGTCTGGATCATGGAGTTCCTGTCAGAGGGTGGGACGAGCTGGCCAGGCTGGCCGGGGGATTGAATCAGATGCGGCTGACTTTAAAGGAGAACATGGAGCGGGAGCAGGAACTGCGGGAGGCCAACCGGGATCTGATCGTGGGACTGGCACATGATTTAAGGACGCCGCTCACGGCCCTGACCACTTATGTACAGGTTATGCAATCGGGGATTTGTGGGGATGAGGCAAAGAGGGACTACTATCTGGATAAGATTATGGCAAAGGCTGTACAGATGAAGGAACTGTCGGACCGGCTGTTTGAGTGCAGCCAGGTGGGAGAGGAGAAGGGCAGGGAAAAGGCAGAGGAGCCTATGCTTTTCCAAAGCGTGTTTTTAGACAGTCTGTCGGAGATGGCCATGTTCCTGGAGGGACAGGGATTTGAGGTGGAGGCATGTCTGGAGTGGAAGCGGGACATGATTCGGGTTCGCATGGATTACATCTCCAGGATTGTGGATAATCTGGGGATGAATCTGGTAAAGTATGCGGATTCGGATGAGACGGTGAGGATTTCCACGGTTTATGAACCGGGATGGGCAGGGATTGAGGTGTGCAACCAGATTAAAAGGCAGGGGGAACCTGTTGTCAGCACGAAGATTGGAATGGGGAATGTACGGGCTATGATGGGTGACATGTGGGGCAGATGTGAGGAGGAAGTGGGAGAGGGGACATACCGGATTCGTGTTCTGTTTCCGGTGGAAGGGATTTGACAAAAGCGTTTTTTCAGAAAGGAGGACATTTATTTATGGAAGAAACCAGGATGGTTGTGCTGGAGACAGCACAGAAAGAGGATATGAGGGAGTTTATTAAAAAGCTGCAGGAGGCGTTTGCGGTAGCGGTGGTGGAGAACTTCGGACTCATGGAGGGAGGCCCCATACCGGCGGATGAGGACATCTGGCAATCCGTCAATGCCCTGGGGGCGGCAGTATACCATATTTTATATGAAGGAAAGCGGGTGGGAGGGGTGGTGGCGTCCATTCATCCGGATACAAACCATAATTCGCTGGAGTTCTTTTTCATCTCACCAAAGTATCACAGCCGCGGACTGGGGCTGGCAGCGTGGAGGGCAGTGGAGGAACGGTATCCGGACACCCTTGTCTGGGAAACGGTTACTCCTTATTTTGAGATCCGAAACATCCATTTCTATGTGAATAAGTGCGGATTTCATATTGTGGAGTTTTATAATCCCGGCCACAAGGACCCTCATATGCCAATGGGGGAGGAGGAGATACCGGGAGGAGAGCTGCTTTTCCGGTTTGAAAAAGAAATGGGGATTCCTAAGAGATAGGTCTGCGCACTTGCTGCGCTGGCCGTATAAAGACGTTATGGCCAGAGACAGCTGCCTCATCGCTAAGCGATTTTTATAGGCAGCTGAGGCTGCTGTATATGAGTACAGCGGCCTTATGGGGATTCTTCAGAATCGTTAAGATGTCCTTTAGGTTTTATTAAGGAACTTTCGCTAGAATGAAATCATCAAAGGAAAGGAACTTTGAAAATTCAGAAAGCGAGGAATAGAATGATGATGAAAAAAAGATTAGCGAAAGTATCTGTATTTTTGATGGCAGCTGCCATAGCGGCGTCTGTTACAGCGTGTACCCCTCAGGATAAAAAGGGTGATACAAAGGCCCAGACAGAGACAACGGTTCAGAACAAGGTATCCAAGGAGAAGGTGAAGAAAGATAAGACGAAAAAGCTGGGAAAGAAGAAGGAGGAGAATGCTAAGAAAGAGGCGCCAACAAAAGCAGCCGTGAAAGATGTGGAAGCACTTGATAAAGCAGCAGGAGCACCGGGACAGGAAGCAAAAGGCGCGGAAGTGGGACCGGTCCGGAAACCTGGGATTCAGGAGACAGCTCCCAAGGCTGCAGAGGGAGCAAAGGAACAGGATACCAAGAAGGACGAGAAGAAATCCGAAGTTAATAAGAAGAAAGAGAGTGGGAAAAAGACAAAGCCTTCTCAGAAGAAGTCGGACAGCGGGCTGAAAAAGAAGTCAGCGGAGAAGAAATCCGATGGGAAGCAGACCAAGGACAGTGAGAATAGTGAAGCAGGCCAGAAGGGTAAACCAGCGGCGAAAAACAGATAAGAGAGGAGAATCAGGCGGCACTTCTGAAGAGGAATGCCGCCTGAACCATTAGAAAAGGTAAGAGAGGTGGTTAACATTGAAATCTGTTTTAGACTATCTGGAGGAGACGGCGCTTCAATTCCCGGAGAAAGAAGCGGTATATGACGGAAGACAGAGGTACAGCTTTCGGGAGCTTCTTGGAATTTCCCGAAAGGCGGGGAGCTTTCTTACAAAGGTGTGCAGGCAGAGGAGTCCTGTGCCGGTTTTTATGGAGAAACGGGCTGAGACCATTGGGGTGTTTTTAGGCGCGGTATATGCCGGTTGTTTTTATGTGTACCTGAATCCGGAGCTTCCGTTAAAAAGGATAAAGGAGCGTTTGGAGTTTCTGGACAGTGATGTGGTGATCGCGGAAGGGATTCTGGCAGAGCGGCTTCTGCAAGCCGGGTTTAGGGGAAGGGTTTTGGGGTTTGAGGAGCTTATGGAGGAGGAGGCCGACATGGAGGTGCTTGGGTTTTACCGGATGCAGATGAGGCCGGAGGATTATCTGTACGGGATGTTTACGTCCGGCTCCACAGGAGTCCCCAAACTGGTGGTAGTCAGCGGAGGGGCTGCAGTGGAATTTGCAGAGGAATTTATCCGCACTTTTTCATTTCTTCCCCAGGATGCTATTGGAAACCAGGCGCCTTTTGATTTTGATGTTTCGGTGAAGGATCTGTTGGTTTCGATTTTCTGCGGGGCCAGGCTGGTGCTGATCCCCGGCGTCATGTTCGCCACGCCGCCGGCATTGCTTGATTATCTCTGTGAAAATCAGGTGACAGTTCTGATCTGGGCCGCCTCTGCCCTGTGTGTGGTGTCTGCTGCCAGAGGGCTGGAATACAGGATTCCCGGAGAGATTCGGAAGGTTTTTTTCAGCGGAGAGGTTATGCCCTGTCATCATCTGAAGCTTTGGAGAGAGGCGCTGCCGGAGGCGGAGTTTGTAAATCTGTGCGGCCCTACGGAGATTACCTGCAACTGTACCTATTATCGTGTGGACGGGACGGAGGAAGGGGGGATTCCCATTGGAAGACCGTTTTCCAATCGTGAGGTTTTTCTGTTGGATGAGAGAAACCAAAGGATTGAGGCGGTTGGAGTGGCCGGGGAAATCTGTGTGGGAGGAAAAGCGTTGTCTTCGGGATATTACCACAATAAGAAGGAGACAGAAAAGCGGTTTGTGAGGAATATTTTTGGGGAGCCGGGCGGAGGGATTGTGTACCGCACCGGGGATATGGGGCATTATGATGAAAAACGGCTGCTGTGTTTTGACGGGAGAACGGATCATCAGGTTAAGCGAATGGGACACCGGATTGAGCTGGAGGAGGTGGAATGGGAGCTTGGGAATCTGGAAGGGATAGACAGGGTCTGCTGTCTGTTTGATTCCCGTACAAAGAGACTGACCGCCTGCTATGTGGGAACCGTCTCACCGGCAGGGCTGCGCAGGCTGGGAAAGGAACGTCTTCCGGCTTATATGTGTCCCAATGAGTTTATCCGGTTGAAATTTATGCCTCTCAACAAAAACGGAAAGATCGACAGGGGAAGCCTGGAACAATATCGAATGAAGGATGTAGTGGTCAAGCATTTTTGTAACATTTAGTTCGAAAAATTATCTTTTAGTTCGTGCTTCAAACGGAGTCTGTCCGCCATTATACGAATGGGGGCGGA
>JBCLQJ010000015.1:0-1980 GCA_041223545.1 Lachnospiraceae bacterium 62-35
GAGCACCATGAAAATTGAAGACTAAACAGTATGTAAAACCCTGAAAATTCAAAGGAAAAAGAAGAGTCGGAAGCAGAAGGGGAACCGGAAGCGGAAGATGATTTAAGAGAGAAAATTCAGAACAGACAGAACCAAAAAGACAGTAAAGAGGAAACAGGAAAAGACCAGCAAAATGGAGGCCTGTAACCGGAGAGAACTAAAAGATGAGAGTTTGATCCTGGCTCAGGATGAACGCTGGCGGCGTGCCTAACACATGCAAGTCGAGCGGGTGATAAAGGAGGAAATTTTCGGATGGAATTTTTTATTGCCAGCGGCGGACGGGTGAGTAACGCGTGGATAACCTGCCCTGTACAGGGGGATAACAGCGGGAAACGGCTGCTAATACCCCATAAGCCCTGAGGTACGCATGTACGAAAGGGAAAAGTTCCGGCGGTACAGGATGGATCCGCGTCTGATTAGCTAGTTGGCGGGGTAAAGGCCCACCAAGGCGACGATCAGTAGCCGGCCTGAGAGGGCGGACGGCCACATTGGGACTGAGACACGGCCCAGACTCCTGCGGGAGGCAGCAGTGGGGAATATTGCACAATGGGGGAAACCCTGATGCAGCGACGCCGCGTGGGTGAAGAAGTATTTCGGTATGTAAAGCCCTATCAGCAGGGAAGAAAGAGGACGGTACCTGACTAAGAAGCCCCGGCTAACTACGTGCCAGCAGCCGCGGTAATACGTAGGGGGCAAGCGTTATCCGGATTTACTGGGTGTAAAGGGAGCGTAGACGGCAGATCAAGTCTGGAGTGAAATCCCGGGGCTCAACCCCGGAGCTGCTCTGGAAACTGAGAAGCTAGAGTACTGGAGAGGCAGGCGGAATTCCTAGTGTAGCGGTGAAATGCGTAGATATTAGGAGGAACACCAGTGGCGAAGGCGGCCTGCTGGACAGCGACTGACGTTGAGGCTCGAAAGCGTGGGGAGCAAACAGGATTAGATACCCTGGTAGTCCACGCTGTAAACGATGAATACTAGGTGTCGGGGAGCAAAGCTTTCCGGTGCCGCCGCAAACGCAGTAAGTATTCCACCTGGGGAGTACGTTCGCAAGAATGAAACTCAAAGGAATTGACGGGGACCCGCACAAGCGGTGGAGCATGTGGTTTAATTCGAAGCAACGCGAAGAACCTTACCAAGTCTTGACATCCTCCTGACGCTCCCGTAAAGGGGAGTTTCCTTCGGGACAGGAGAGACAGGTGGTGCATGGTTGTCGTCAGCTCGTGTCGTGAGATGTTGGGTTAAGTCCCGCAACGAGCGCAACCCCTGTTCCCAGTAGCCAGCAGGTAAAGCCGGGCACTCTGGGGAGACTGCCGGGGAGGACCCGGAGGAAGGCGGGGATGACGTCAAATCATCATGCCCCTTATGATTTGGGCTACACACGTGCTACAATGGCGTAAACAGAGGGAAGCGAACCCGCGAGGGGGAGCGAATCCGAGAAATAACGTCTCAGTTCGGATTGCAGCCTGCAACTCGGCTGCATGAAGCTGGAATCGCTAGTAATCGCGGATCAGAATGCCGCGGTGAATACGTTCCCGGGTCTTGTACACACCGCCCGTCACACCATGGGAGTCAGTAACGCCCGAAGTCAGTGACCCAACCTTGCAAGAGGAGGGAGCTGCCGAAGGCGGGACGGATGACTGGGGTGAAGTCGTAACAAGGTAGCCGTATCGGAAGGTGCGGCTGGATCACCTCCTTTCTAAGGGAAGAAGTAAGGGTTTTATATACTGTTTAGTGTTCAAGGAAGGCGCGACTCGAAGGGTTTGTGAGAGCAGGCTGCGGAGAGGAAGGAGCCAGAAGGTGCACGAAGAAGAGGAAGAGAATATCCGGTGGTAAAGCGGTTGGGGGAAACACCCGTACCCATCCCGAACACGAAGGTAAAGGCCCGACCGGCCGAAGGTACTGTGCTGGAGACGGCATGGGAGAATAGGAGGCTGCCGGATT
>JBCLQJ010000015.1:2080-5243 GCA_041223545.1 Lachnospiraceae bacterium 62-35
GTACCTTGAAAACCGCATATTGAAAAAGATAAATCTGAAAAGAGATATCAGACATCCGAGGCCGTTTTTGAAGGCAGAAGAAGCCGGGAAGAAAGAACCGGTTTAGAGAGCCTGAGGAAACGGAAGAAAGACAAAGAAACGAAACGAACCAAAGAACCGGCAGGTGTAACGCTATACACTGGAAGCTGGTCAAGCAAGAAAGGGCACAGGGCGGATGCCTTGGCACTAAGAGCCGAAGAAAGACGTGATAAGCTGCGAAAAGCTCCGGGGAGGGGCAAATACCCAGAGAACCGGAGATATCTGAATGGGGAAACCCGGCCAGGAGACCCCTGGCCGCCGTATATTGAATCCATAGATATACGGAGGGAACCCGGCGAACTGAAACATCTAAGTAGCCGGAGGAAGAGAAAGAAAGATCGATTTCCTGAGTAGCGGCGAGCGAAAGGGAAAGAGCCCAAACCGGTATGCGAGCATACCGGGGTAAGGACCGTCAGGATCAGGAAAGAGCAGAAGCAGAAATGCCTGGGAAGGCATGCCGGAGAGGGTGAAAGCCCCGTATGAGGAAAGCGAGAGCCTGAGGACGGAATCCAGAGTACTGCGGGACACGAGAAACCCTGCAGGAAGGAGGGGGGACCACCCCCCAAGGCTAAATACTCCTTAGTGACCGATAGAGGAAAGTACTGTGAAGGAAAGGTGAAAAGGACCCCGGGAGGGGAGTGAAAGAGAACCTGAAACCCTGTGTCTACAAGCTGTGGGAGTGCGTCAAGGCACAACCGCGTACTTTTTGTAGAACGGTCCGGCGAGTTGCCGATACTGGCAAGGTTAAGCACCAGGGAGGTGCGGAGCCGAAGGGAAACCAAGTCTGAATAGGGCGGAAGGAGTCAGTATAGGCAGACCCGAAACCGGGTGACCTATCCATGTCCAGGCTGAAGCGGGAGTAAAATCCTGTGGAGGGCCGAACGCACATCCGTTGAAAAGGGTGGCGATGAGGTGTGGATAGAGGAGAAATTCCAATCGAACCCGGAGATAGCTGGTTCTCCTCGAAATAGCTTTAGGGCTAGCCTCGAAAGCAAGTCTCATGGAGGTAGAGCACTGAATTCCTAAGGGGGCGTCAAAGCTTACCAAGGGATATCAAACTGCGAATGCCATAGAGATGATAGACGGGAGTCAGACCACACGAGATAAGTCGGGTGGTCGAAAGGGAAAGAGCCCAGACCTACGGCTAAGGCCCCCAAGTACGTGTTAAGTGGGAAAGGATGTGGGATTTCAAAGACAGCCAGGATGTTGGCTCAGAAGCAGCCATACATTAAAAGAGTGCGTAACAGCTCACTGGCCGAGAGGTCCTGCGCCGAAAATGTCCGGGGCTAAAACACGACGCCGAAGCCTGGGAATGCAGCTGGACTGCATTGGTAGAGGAGCATGCTTAAATGGAAGAAGCGGTACCGGAAGGGGCCGTGGACGTTTAAGGAGAGAGAATGCCGGAATGAGTAGCGAGATGGAGGTGGGAATCCTCCAGGCCGAATATCCAAGGATTCCAGGGTAAAGCTGATCTGCCCTGGGTAAGTCGGGACCTAAGGCGAGGCCGGAAGGCGTAGTCGATGGAGAACAGGTTAAGATTCCTGTACCATAAGGTATCAGAACTGCGGGGACGCAGAGGGAGAGGAGAGCCCGGGAATGAGAAGACCGGGGCAAGCGCAGGAGGCGCATGGAAGGAAAAACCGCCATGCAGGAAGCCAAAGGCGTAATGCGGAGCGAATAAAAGTAGCGAAGAATCCGGTTCCAGCTGCCAAGAAAAGCCGCTATAGAATACCGTATGCCCGTACCGAAAACCGACACAGGTGGATGAGGAGAGAATCCTAAGGCCGGCGGGAGAAGCATTGTCAAGGAACTCGGCAAAATGGCCCTGTAACTTAGGGAGAAAGGGCGCCGGAGCGATCCGGCCGCAGAGAATAGGCTCAAGCAACTGTTTAGCAAAAACACAGGTCTATGCAAAGCCGAAAGGCGAGGTATATGGGCTGACGCCTGCCCGGTGCTGGAAGGTTACGGGGAGAAGTTAGCGTGAAAGCGCGAAGCTTTGAACCTAAGCCCCAGTAAACGGCGGCCGTAACTATAACGGTCCTAAGGTAGCGAAATTCCTTGTCGGGTAAGTTCCGACCCGCACGAAAGGCGTAATGATTTGAGCGCTGTCTCGACAATGCCCCCGGTGAAATTGAAGTGCCAGTGAAGATGCTGGCTACCCGCGCCAGGACGGAAAGACCCCATGGAGCTTTACTCCAGCTTGGTACTGGGGTCTGGCAGTGCATGTACAGGATAGGCGGGAGGCGAAGAAGCGGTGACGCCAGTCATCGCAGAGCCGCTGTTGGGATACCGCCCTTGTGCTGCTGGGCTTCTAACCTGCGTCCGTGAACCGGGCGGGGGACAATGCCAGGCGGGGAGTTTGACTGGGGCGGTCGCCTCCGAAAGGGTATCGGAGGCGCTCAAAGGTTCCCTCAGGATGGTTGGAAACCATCCAAAGAGTGCAAAGGCAGAAGGGAGCTTGACTGCGACGCTGACGGGCGGAGCAGGTAGGAAACTAGGACTTAGTGATCCGGCGGTAGAAAGTGGGATTGCCGTCGCTCAACGGATAAAAGCTACCCTGGGGATAACAGGCTTATCACTCCCAAGAGTTCACATCGACGGAGTGGTTTGGCACCTCGATGTCGGCTCATCGCATCCTGGGGCTGAAGCGGGTCCCAAGGGTTGGGCTGTTCGCCCATTAAAGCGGTACGCGAGCTGGGTTCAGAACGTCGTGAGACAGTTCGGTCCCTATCCGGCGCGGGCGGAGGATATTTGAGAGGAGCTGTCCTTAGTACGAGAGGACCGGGATGGACCGGCCGCTGGTGTACCTGTTAGGAATCAATCCTACAGCAGGGTAGCCAAGCCGGGAGGGGATAAACGCTGAAGGCATCTAAGCGTGAAGCCTCCCTCAAGATGAGATATCCCATAACGGGAGTTAGTAAGGCCCCTTAGAGAGAATGAGGTAGATAGGGCTGGGGTGGAAGTGCAGCAATGTATGGAGCTGACAGCTACTAATAGGCCGAGGGCTTGACCGAGAGTTTTTTGGCAAGTGGAGGGGAAGAAGAAGAGAGAGCGGATGGAATTCAATATGTGGTTTTGAGGGTAT
>JBCLQJ010000016.1:0-4909 GCA_041223545.1 Lachnospiraceae bacterium 62-35
CAGGAAATCATTGGATATGCTTAATTCTTCCCATTTTGTCTGCTTTGTTTCCATGTCTCCCATTTTATCCACCTGCTCTCTTTTCAGCAAATCACTGCCAGAAAACTCTGTACTTTTCAAAATCCCCATTATCTATTTCTATTATACACAGACTTCCGACAAATTACAATAAGCCGAGAACTTGTCTCTCGGCATTTTCATTGTGCGCCCAGTATGGGCGCAATCTAATCGGTGAAAGTCCGTAACACGCCCTGGTAGTGGGAAGTGTATAGCCAAGAGCAAGGGTGTCCATCGTGAGGTGGAATCTGAAGAAAGCTGGAGGCAAAACTCTGGTCTGACGAACAGAAATCACATCAGGCTACAATTAGGGATAAGGCTGCAATACAAGTCGAAGTCCAATAACTACCCGGAACTAATTGTGGTAAATGTGGCGGATGGATGGAGTGAAAGATTGCGTTTTTACCTGGGGAGGTCTCGTCAGCGGATGGAATTACATCAACAAATGCAAGGGAAATCCGTAGTAACAACGAATGGCGAGAAGTCAGCAGAGGTCATAGTACCATTGTGGTTACACACATAATGGGAAGGACTGAACTTTAGGAGATGTGAGTAAATGAATGTGACTAATGACAGATTTAAGGACAGACAACTTCATATTGAGGACTATCTGCAAATGGTATCGACGGAATCGAAAGAGTATGCAGAAGTGTCCGCCTGTCAGAGGATTGCTGAAAACAACCGCATCATCACAGGCTTTCAAACGGAGGGACTGCTGGAGAAGATTTTACAGCCAACTAATCTAAATAATGCGTACAAGAAAGTAAAATCAAACAAAGGAGCAGGCGGTGTTGATGGAATGGGCGTGGATGAACTTCTGCCGTTCCTCAGAGATAACCAAGTGCAACTAATCCAGCAGTTAAAGGATGGGAAATATAAACCTAATCCAGTTCGCAGGGTAGAAATACCCAAAGAAACAAAAGGAGAATTTCGGAAACTGGGAGTACCGACAGTAGTTGACAGGGTATTCCAGCAGGCAGTTACACAGGTATTGTCCCCGATTTATGAGGAACAGTTTTCGGAGAATAGTTTTGGCTTCCGACCAAAAAGAGGTGCGAATGACGCACTGAAACAATGTCAGCAGAATGTCAATGATGGATATGTGTATGTCGTGGATATGGATTTAGAGAAATTCTTTGATACGGTATGCCAGAGCAAACTGATAGAAGTAGTATCAAGAACCATTAAAGACGGGCGGGTAATATCGCTGATACACAAATATCTCAATGCAGGAGTTATTAGTGGAGGGATATTTGAAAAGACAGAAACAGGAATGCCACAAGGCGGACCGCTAAGTCCATTACTTAGTAATGTCATGCTGAATGAACTGGACAGGGAACTGACACGCAGAGGGCATAGATTTGTGCGGTATGCGGATGACTGCATGATATTCTGCAAAAGCAGAAAAAGCGCAGAGAGAACCTTGAAGAACATCACTCCGTTTATTGAGGGGAAACTATTTCTGAAAGTGAACCGAAAGAAAACAAGCGTGGCACATATCAGCAAGGTAAAATACCTTGGATACGCATTTTATCGTTATAAAGGGAAATGTAGAATTCGGGTGCATCCAAAGTCAGTGACAAAAATGAAAGACAAAATCAGGGAACTGACAAAAAGAAGTAACGGATGGGGAAATGAGTACAGAGCCATGAAACTGACGCAGTTTGTCAGAGGATGGGTAAATTACTTTTCACTTGCAGATATGAAGGGACTGTTAAGGGAAACCGACGAATGGCTAAGACATAAGATAAGAACCATCTACTGGAAACAATGGAAGAAAGTCAGAAGGAAATTCAAGGAATTAAAGAAGTTAGGTGTGGAAGAAGAAAAGGCATGGATATGTGCCAACATGCGGAATGGGAACTGGTATTGTGGTGGATATTTCGTATTGCAGACTGCATTTAACAATAAGAAACTCCGTGAACTTGGATATCCAACATTCACAGAGTTTTATCTGAAAGCATGTGAAAACTAAGGAACCGCCGTATACGGAACCGTACGTACGGTGGTGTGGGAGGTCGGTAGATAAAATAATTATCTACCTCCTACCCGATTAATATCCGGTGTTCCAGATGCCACATACATAATATGCAATCTTATTTTTAGAACCATCTTTGAGTGAATCTTAACTATAAGTCCATAATACGAACCCCATGGAAGCCGCTTGCCTCCCATGGGGTTAAAAATACAACTCTTGTTATCTTCCATTTCCAAGAACATCCGTTCCTTTTCGCCTTCACTTATGATATGGTTCTCCATAACACACCTAAGTGCGAAAATTTTCATAGTATTATCTTAAAACAACTTTTGACAACCCTCTATTTTCCGCCTAAATCTTAGCTTTCCTGCACTTTCTGGCCTTCCTCAAAACTTCGCCTTTACTTATGATATGGCCCTCCATAACATGCCCAAGTGCGAAAATTAGCCCTATATTATTCTGTCAAACAAGGCAGAGCACCTGTAAATGCTCTGCCTGTTATACTTACAAATACATTTTTGCTGTTTCTTCAGCCAAATGAAACTTTTCCTGGATTTTATTCAGAATAATGCTGTCTGCAATTTGTAAATCCTTTAATGCTGATACCATAGCTATTATTCCTTCCTGTCTTCCTTCTTGTCTTCCCTTTTGAATTCCTTTCTCCTCCACACCCTTACTTAAATTACACATAAGCGACACCTCACTTTCTGAGAATATCAGTTGAAAAATGAAGGCTACGCCTTTTCCACTTCTTTCAAGTATATTTTTGCTGCTTCTTCTGTTACTCGAAATTTTTCCTTTAACTTTTTTATTATTACATCTTCTGATAACATTACATCTTTGTAAGCAGTAATGGCTCCATAAATCTTCCCTTTCTCCTCCACACCCTTACTTAAATTACACATAAGCGACACCTCACTTTCCAAGGCTAAAGTCATTCTGATATGAAAATCTTCCTCCAATATCTGGCACTTGTCCTGTGAACCTGTCTCCGTGGACAGAAGCACATTCAACAATTTCAATAAATCTGTACCCGAATCTCCCTCTTTCCCAAGACAAATCATGACAGCCGCCATCAAATCATAATCCGCTTTCCGTTCCTTTACACTGCCCACCAGATTTTCTTCCGCAATGTAATAACGGGTAATGCTGTTTTCACGGCTCTTTGGCGGATTCATACAAATCCATATGCTGTATACTTTTTTGATATTCTCATAGTGGGAATTTGTAAACTCTGTTCCATATTGGGCGGAAATCATCCGGCTGCAGTAATAGATTCCCCTTTTTATCAATGGATAACCCGGATAAAAATCATTTTGGGCTTCTATATTGATAATCAAACGAATCAATTCACCGGATACAGGAGCTATCGCGAAAAAGCGGATATCATAGGTAACAGTTCCCTCCGTCAGAGAAGTGTCTTCGTTTCCAGCTCCCTGTATCATAGAAACACGGTTGGTTTCATCCGCTGCAACTGCCACTTCGCCCACCTGCGGTGTACCTTCAATATATTTTTCCGCAATTTCTTCCACATCACAGTCACGGTATTCTTCCAGGCAGTTCTTCATAATCCATGCCAGAATAATCTTCTCCGAAAGCAGCCGCTTGCAGGCCGCATCATAGCTGGCTTTCTCATCAGCCACACGGATGTTTTTCGCTATGGTAGTATCTGTATTCATGGCCTCACCTCCTGCTTTTACTGATATTTTATCATATTTCATACGAACAGACCACAAAATTTTTCAATCTTTTAAAATAACCAGCTTATTCTGGTAACACTCCACAGACACGCTGCAGCCAATCTCAAAGCCCCACTGCTCCACCCAGTTCCCCTGCAGGATAATCTGCGGCACATTTTTCCCATTCCTTGTTGTAAATGAGTATGCTTTCATCCTCCGGGTAGCCACGGTATAACCCGAACCCCCATCCTCTGCCACCATACAGTTATTTAACTGAAATCGTTCCATGACCTGGAACATTCTTGACAGCATGGTTTCTTTTCCAAATCTGCACGTTTCCGTGAAATCCGGACTTTTCAGGCCGTTCATGCTACTTCGGACTTCCTGAAACAAGACCTGTCTGTTCTGACGGATAAATCCTGACAACATCCACAGGTTATTCAGTGCATAGAGTGTATCTGCCACCGAATAAAACTCTTCTTTTGTCAGGGTTCGGCTGGAATAGTAATCTGTAAAATCTTTATCCTTTGCCATCATCAGGAACCTTATTTTTTCCACAAACTCCCTCTGCTCCAGCTCCGATTTTAAATTTTCATATTCTGCCGCAATATACCGGTTCAAATTGTTTTTCATCACCTTTTCATCCTTCTTTCTGATTAAATTTATTTATGATAACACAAGCTCCAAATCCATGGTCTTAATCCCCAGTTCCCGAAACATAAAAACAGACGGCGCACCGTCTGGAGGTGTGCCGCCATAGCCCTGCAGAAACTGAATCAGCTCATCTGATAGCTTCAATTTAATGGAATCAATGTTCCGGTACTGGTCGATTGTAATCTCTGAAATCAAAAGATGTAACAGACGTTTTCGGATGGTACGGTCAATGTCGCTGGACAAAATCCTGCTGAAATTTTTTAATATCTCCTGGATGGTTTCTTTGGGAATTTCTTTTTTCCCTTCTTCCAGAATCACCATGGATGTTTCCGTCTGTTTTTCACGAAGTTCACATAGCTGCCGGTTTAATTCCTCCCTGCGTATTAAAAATTCCTCCCTGGAAATCTCGCTGTCTTCGTAAAGTTCATGGTTTCTCTGCTGGCGAACCTTGATTTTTTCCAGGCTCTTTTCCTGGACTCCCCGTTCCTTTATGGCGTTTTCCTTTAAGATTCTATGCTCCCGGTTAACTCTGCCCACAACC
>JBCLQJ010000017.1:0-4769 GCA_041223545.1 Lachnospiraceae bacterium 62-35
GCGACGAGGATGAGCCAGATCAGTACTGGTACTACTTCCAGGCAAATGGTAAGGCTTACAAGGGAAGCGATTCCGGTGCTACTACCAGATTCAAAACCATCAATGGCAAGAAGTATGCTTTCGATGAGGACGGTAAGATGCTCTATGGCTGGGTAAAAGACGGAGAGAGAAATACCGGCGATGATGATTGGGAAGATGCTGAATACTATCTGGGCGATGAGAACGATGGTGCTATGAAGACTGGCTGGCAGTTAATTAATTTGACAGATGAAAACTGGCCGGATGATAATGAGACCTTTGACGAGGATCAGGACAGATGGTTCTACTTCAAGTCTAATGGTAAGAGATATTACAACGATAAGCCTGATGCTAAAGAGTTCGTAACCAAGACCATCAACGGCAAGAAGTACGGCTTTGATGAGAATGGCCGTATGGTAGCAGAATGGAATGTATCTACAACTGTAGGTACCCAGGGAGAGGCTTCTTATACAAGAGAGTGGTCTTACTTTGCAAGCCCAGAGGATGGAGCACGTAAGACAAAGGGCTGGTTCAAGGTAATTCCAGATGAAGACCTTGATGAAGATAAGTACGATGATGCAGAAGAACATTGGTATTATGCAGATGGCAAGGGTAAACTATATGCTAATGAGATCAAGACCATCAATGGCAGGAAGTATGCATTTGATGAATACGGCCGCATGATGGACGGTTTGAGATTAATTCAGTTTGATGGCATGAGTACTAAGCTGATTGCTGATTCTTGGGAAGATGATGAAGATCCACTGTATTATTTTGATACAGAAGACAACTTAGATGCAACTATCGAAAATCTGATGGCATTAGGCATGGATGATGGTGCAAGTTCCTATGCATTCATGTATTTCGGTGACGAAGATGACGGCGCTATGAAGACTGGAAAGCAGACAATTACCATTGATGGCGATAAGATTGACTTTGAGTTCAATAAGAATGGAAGTCAGAAGGGTCAGGGTCGAAATGAAGTAGATGAGCCTGATAAGGTTGTTTATGCAATGGGTAAGAAGTACAAAGCTGACTCTGACAATAAGTATGAAATTGTCGTAGAAGTTGCTGTAAACGGTACTGTTGAACTTTCAGATGGTTCGAAAGAAACTATAAACGGTAAATATCTGCGTGCTTTAAGCGTTCAGGAATACCTTAATAGCTTTGAAGGATATAATGTTGGCGTAGATAACAAGGAAACTGATGCGGACAAGAGCTATTATGTTGGTGGTTCAAGTAAGAGAGTTGTACCGAAGAACGTTGTAATTTCTGATGAAGACGCTGATCTGAAACTTACTATCAAAGACACTTATGTAGTTAATACTTCTGGCTCTTTAGTAAAGAAGAAAAACAAGTGTAAAGATGGAGATGATTATATCATCGAAGTTAGCGGCTTTGAAATCCAGTCTATTTATGAAGATTTAGACTAATCCATATTTCGATATGAAATTCTAATTGCCAACAATATCTGGAAAGATTTCCGGATGAAAGAATGGGGACAGCGGAAGCTGTCCCTTTCTTTTTGTAACTATAGAAAAATGATGATGTGTCAATCAGATAAGTCAAAAGGCTGATAAAGCCAGATGTCCACCTTGCTTTTACCATCCTTTTTAGGTTTAGTGCTATTGCTGATAAAAGGCATGGTAGTGTAAAAAAAGTTGTGTCTCTGAAAAAAATGTCTCCTTTTTGGTAAGAATTCTGATATGACAATTCTTATCGAAAAGGAGCATTTTTATGGCAGTTGCTAAGGAGCAGATTCGACAGATTATTTCATAAAACAACTTAAATAGTGTGGCTGATGTCTATTCTCTCCTCAAAGAAAGCTTCAAGGACATTCTTCAGGAGCTGCTGGAGGCTGAGCTGGACGCTTCCCTGGGCTATGAAAAAATCAAAAGGCGATCTTCTCATGGATAACAAACGCAATGGGCATTCCCAAAAGACACTCAAAAGCCAGTATGGCGAATTCCAGGCGGAGGTTCCCAGAGACCGCAGCGGTGAGTTTGAACCGAAGCTCATTCCTAAATATCAAAGGGATATATCTGGTATTGAAGAAAAAATCATCTCCCTGTATGCAGGGGGCATGAGTACAAGGGACATTTATGATCAACTCCAGGATCTTTACGGGATTGAATTATCAGCCGAAATGCTCAGCAAGATCACGGATAAGATTCTTCCCCAGGTGAAGGAATGGCAGTCCCGGCCTCTTCCTCCCATTTATCCCTTTGTCTTTACGGACTGTATCCATTATAAGGTACGGGAGGACGGACGTATTTTAAGCAGAGCGGCTTATATTACGCTGGGTGTTACCGCGGAAGGTTATAAAGACATTCCCAGCATCACGGCAGGAGCCAGTGAAACCAGTAAGTTCCGGCTGGGGATGCTCAATGATTTGAAAAACAGAGGAGTGAAGGATATTCTGTTCTTCTGTGCGGACGGACTCCCTGGTTTTAGGGAAGCAATCAGCGCAGTTTCTCCCCAGGCTCAGATTCAGAGGTGTGTAATTCACATGCTGCGTAATTCCTTTAAATATATGAACTACAGTGATTTGAAAAAATTTTTAAGTAATTTCAAAGCCGTATATAATGCTCCTAACGAGACAGCGGCATGGTCTGAACTGGAAGCGGTTAAAGAAAAATGGGGAAGGAAATGTCCTTATGCGATCAGCAGCTGGGAGAATAGCCGGGAGGATGCAAGCTCTTTCTTCCAATTTTCAGATAATATACGGCGCATTATGTATACCGCCAACATCATAGAAGCATTGAACCGCCAATATCGGAAAGCAACAAAGACAAAAAGTGTATTTCCAAACGACCAGTCCCTGGAGAAGCTGCTCTATCTGGCCAGTGAAAACATCACAAAAAAATGGACGCAGAGATACCGTGGATGGGATCAGGTATTGAACCAGCTGATCGTGTTGTATGGAGAACGGCTGGCACAGCATTTATAAAGGGAAAAAGCCAGAGTGGCCAGCTCCGAACACGAGTCACCCTGCCCAATACCTTATTCCGTCGTCATTGATAGTATTTCCAGAAAAATCCAGCCTTATTCCAGAGCCCACGAAAAAAGGGGTCAATCAATGCTTTTGTTTTTATGCAAAAAAATCCGAATAACGTGTATAAAACCTAAAGTTCTGGTTATACTATAAATAGCGAAAGGAACCGACAATAAAAAGTCTCTGAAATCGACATCAGAATGATACATATCAAACTCTTATCAGAGGAATTTTATTTCCCATAGACACAGAATTTTTTACGTCCTCGGTGCATCATTATTTTTCTATAAGTATAAAAAGAAAGGGACAGCTTCCGCTGTCCCCATTCTTTCATCTGGAAATCTTTCCAGATATTGTTTGGCAATTAGAATTTCATATCGAAATATGGATTAGTCTAATTCTTCGTACATTTCTGTAATCTTCCAGTCTTTTACCTGAACAACGATATCATCGCCGTCTTTACATTTGCTCTTGCTCTTGATTACAGAACCAGAAGTATTAACTACATAAACCTTATCAAGATCTACACCTGATAAATCGTAAACCTTCTTGTCGCCCTTTTTGTTTGCCTCGCCCTTAATTCCTGCCATGGTAATAAACTCATCAAAGCTCATTCCAATAAGACCACCGCCAGTTTCTGCGATTTCTCCATTCTCGTCTGTCTTATAGTAGCTGTTGTATACGATTTCGTACTTGTTATCAGAATCGGCTTTGTATTTCTTACCCATTGCATAAGCTACCTTATCGCCAGTATCGATACCACTCTTACCATAGCCCTTGCGAACGCCAGACTTCTCAAAGTAGAATTCGAACTTATCTCCATCGATAGTAATTGTCTGCTTTCCAGTCTTCATGGAACCGTCATCCTCAGCACCGAAGTACATCATTGCCCAAAGCTCTCCACCTTGGCTGTAAGCTTCGTCCATTAATTGCTTAACAAGATTATCGAACTTCTCTTCTGTATCGTATGGTCTATCTGCATCATCATCTGCTGGCGCCTCCATAATTACCTTCTTATCAGTCGGATCCAATCTCAACAAACGAAGACCATCTAACATACGACCATACTCATCAAATGCATACTTTCTACCATTGATAGTCTTGATCTGGCTTGCAATCAGCTTGCCTTTTCCATCTGCATAGTACCAGTTTTCCTCACAGTCGTCATATTTATCTTCATCAAGCTCCTCATCCGGAATGATCTTAAACCAGCCTTTTGTCTTACGTGCACCGTCCTCGGGACTTGAGAAGTAAGACCACTGTTTTGTATAGGAAGCCTCACCTGGACTACCTTCTATTGTAGCTACATTCCATTCTGCTACCATACGGCCATGCTCATCAAAGCCGTACTTCTTGCCGTTGATCGTCTTTGTTACAAACGCTTTATCGCTAGTCGGATCGTTGTAGTATCTCTTACCAGAGGATTTGAAGTAGAACCATCTGTCCTGATCCTCATCAAAAGTCTCATCCTTTTCATCCCAGTTCTCATCCAGAATGTGAATCAACTGCCAGCCGGTCTTCATAGCACCGTCATTCTCATCGCCCAGGTAGTACTCAGCATCCATCCAGTCATCATCACCAGTCTGACGCTCGCCGTCCTTTACCCAGCCATAAAGCATCTTGCCTTCTTCATCGAAAGCATATTTCTTACCGTTGATGGTTTTGAATCTGGTAGTAGTACCGGAATCGCTTCCCTTGTAAGCCTTACCATTTGCCTGGAAGTAGTACCAGTACTGATCTGGCTCATCCTCGTCGC
>JBCLQJ010000018.1:0-3705 GCA_041223545.1 Lachnospiraceae bacterium 62-35
TTTTTGTTTTTGAAATACTTTTTCTGAAATTCCTAATTGCATTACGAGGCCATTATACTTCCAATATTGGAAATTATAGGGAGGTGTGAATCATGGTATTAAAAACAGCATATATTGAAAGGAGTACTCCCAGCAGATATTTTATAAAGGAGATAACTATGAAAAAAAGACAGGCATTCTTTACAGGACTGATCTTCATTTTTTTTGCAGCTGCTTTATTTTTGAAAAGAGATCTGACAGCTGTCTTTATTAGTGAAAGCCAAGATATTCCTATCAATACATTTTCTCAGAATCAAGAGCACAAATTTATAGCTCTTACCTTTGATGATGGCCCACATCCCATTTACACGCCTGAGCTTTTAGATGGGCTTGCCAGCCGGGATGTAAAAGCTTCTTTTTTTGTGATTGGAAAAAATATTCAAGGGAATGAAGAAATTGTAAAGCGTATTGCAGAGGAAGGCCATCTGATAGGAAATCATACGACTACTCATATTATGCTTACATCAAAATCTCAAGAGAATGCATGTGAAGAAATCGAGCTGACAAATCAGAAAATTTTCGAGATAACGGGAATGCGCCCAGCCTATATTCGTCCTCCTTTTGGTTCATGGAGTGAACAGCTGGAATGCATCATTCCTATGGATGTTATTTTGTGGAATATTGACCCATTAGATTGGAAAATCCAGAATAAGGAACAGATCGTAAGCCATGTGGTAAAGCATGCAAAAAACGGAAGTATTATTTTGCTCCATGACTCATACAAAACATCTGTGGAAGCTGCTCTGGAAATCATTGACACCTTGACCCGAGAAGGATATACTTTTGTTACAGCAGAGGAGTTGCTGGTTGATTAACAAAAGGAACTATAGGCCTTTATGCCGGGGAGGTAGCAATGGATTTATTTGACTATATGCGCGAGAATACAATGGACCAGGAGGCACCTCTTGCTTCCAGACTTCGTCCCGAAACCCTTGATGAAGTAGTAGGTCAAAGACATATTATTGGAAAAGACAAGCTTTTATATCGGGCAATCAAAGCAGATAAGTTGGGCTCTATTATATTTTATGGTCCTCCAGGTACGGGAAAAACCACCCTGGCGAGAGTTATTGCGAATACGACCAGTGCGGGCTTTGAACAGATTAATGCTACGGTTGCTGGAAAAAAGGACATGGAAGCAGTTGTAAAAACAGCGAAAGATAGTCTGGGTATGTATGGAAAAAAAACAATCCTGTTTGTAGATGAGATCCATCGTTTTAACAAGGGACAGCAGGATTATCTTCTTCCCTATGTAGAGGATGGAACCTTAATTCTAATCGGTGCCACAACAGAAAATCCATACTTTGAAGTGAATGGAGCTTTGATTTCCCGTTCCCGAATATTTGAGCTCAAACCCCTAGAAAAAGAGGATATAAAAGAGCTGATTAAACGGGCAGTCTACGATGTAAAAAAGGGCATGGGAAGCTATCATGGCGAAATCACAGAAGAAGCTGCTGATTTTCTCGCTGATATTGCAAATGGTGATGCCAGAGCAGCCTTGAATGCAGTAGAACTGGGAATTTTAACAACAGAAAAGGGCACAAATGGAAAAATTCTTATTGATCTGGCAGTAGCAGAAGAATGTATACAAAAACGGGCAGTCCGCTATGATAAGGATGGAGACAGCCACTATGATACGATTTCTGCCTTTATCAAAAGCATGCGGGGATCGGACCCTGATGCAGCTATTTATTATCTTGCGCGGATGCTTTATGCTGGAGAAGATATTAAATTTATTGCTCGCAGGGTAATGATCTGTGCAGCAGAAGATGTGGGGATGGCTGATCCGCAAGCTCTTGTAGTTGCTGTTAGTGCTGCTCAAGCTGTAGAGCGAATCGGACTGCCAGAAGCTAGGATCATTTTATCAGAAGCAGTAACTTATGTGGCAACCGCGCCTAAAAGTAATGCTTCTTATATGGCTGTTGATCATGCTTTGGACTATATACGGACAAATCAAACCCTGCCCGTTCCGCCATATTTACAGGACGGCCACTATAAGGGGTCCGAAAAACTGGGACGGGGTCTTGGATACCAATATGCTCACAACTTCCCCTATCATTATGTAAAACAGCAATATCTCCCTAATGGAATGGAACATATACATTTCTACCATCCTTCAGAAAATGGATATGAGCAACAGGTAACAGCGTATCTAGATTTCCTTAAAACTTTGAAATAATATACTTAGCAGTGGATTATTCTGTATCAACACTACATTTTTTCATCTTGAAAAATCATTATTTTTTTCTATAAGTATAAAAAGAAAGGGACAGCTTCTGCTGTCCCCATTCTTTCATCCGGAAATCCTTCCAGATATTGTTTGGCAATTAGAATTTCATATCGAAATATGGATTAGTCTAACTCTTCGTACATTTCTGTAATCTTCCAGTCTTTTACCTTAACAACGATATCATCGCCGTCTTTACATTTGCTCTTGCTCTTGATTACAGAACCAGAAGTATTAACTACATAAACTTTCTCAAGATTTACACCTGATAAATCGTAAACCTTCTTGTCGCCCTTTTCGTTTTCCTTGCCCTTAATTCCTGTCAAGGTAATAAACTCATCAAAGCTCATTCCGATAAGGCCGCCGCCGGTTTCTGCGATTTCTCCATTCTCGTCTGTCTTATAGTAGCTGTTGTATACGATTTCGTATTTGTTGTCAGAATCTGCTTTGTATCTCTTACCCATTGCATAAGCTACCTTATCGCCGGTATCAATACCATTCTTACCATAGCCCTTGCGAATGCCGGATTTCTCAAAATAGAATTCGAACTTATCTCCATCAATAGTAAGGGTCTGCTTACCTGTCTTCATGGAACCGTCATCCTCAGCACCAAAGTACATCATTGCCCAAAGATCTGTACTTCCGCTGTAAGCTTCGTCCATTAATTGCTTAACAAGGTTATCAAACTTTTCTTCTGTATCGTATGGCATATCTGCATCGTCATCTGCTGGTGAAGCAAGAATTTCCTTCTTATCAGCTGGATTTAACTTTAATAAACGAAGGCCATCTAACATGCGACCATACTCGTCAAATGCATACTTTCTGCCATTGATGGTCTTGATTTCACTAGCAATCAGCTTGCCTTTTCCATCTGCATAGTACCATTTTTCTTCACAGTCATCATACTTATCTTCATCAAGATCCTCATCTGGAATGATCTTAAACCAGCCTTTTGTCTTACGTGCTCCATCCTCTGGGCTTGCAAAGTAAGACCACTCTCTTGTATAATCAGCCTCGCCCTGGGTACCTACGGTTGTGGATACATTCCACTCTGCTACCATACGGCCGTTTGCATCAAATCCATACTTCTTGCCGTTGATGGTCTTTGTTACAAACTCTTTCTCATCAGGCTTATCGTTGTAATATCTCTTACCAGAAGACTTGAAGTAGAACCATCTGTCCTGATCCTCATCAAAAGTATCATCATTCTCATCCCAGTTCTCATCCAGAATGTGAATCAACTGCCAGCCGGTCTTCATGGCACCATCGTTCTCATCGCCCAGGTAGTACTCAGCCTCTTCCCAGTCTTCATCGCCAGTCTGACGCTCGCCGTCTTTTACCCAGCCATAAAGCATCTTGCCTTCTTCATCGAAAGCATACTTCTTGCCATTGATGGTTTTGAATCTGGTAGTAGCACCGGAATCGCTTCCCTTGTAAGCCTT
>JBCLQJ010000019.1:0-2858 GCA_041223545.1 Lachnospiraceae bacterium 62-35
GCAAAGAGTTATTGCAGAGGATTCTCCCGGATTTGAACATTGAACGCATTGAATATCCAGAATTACAGAAAAGTATCCATGTAGATATGGACGCCCATAGCGTCAGACTGGATGTGTATGTAAAGGACAACAGAGAGACGGTTTACGACATAGAAATGCAGGTCAGTGATACAAAGGAACTGCCAAAGAGAAGCAGATATTATCAGGGAATGATTGACCTGCAGCTTGTGGATGCAGGTCAGCATTATAAAAAGCTGAACAAAAGCTATATCATATTTATCTGTCCCTTTGATTTATATGGGAAAGGGCGGCATATTTATACCTTTGAAAATATCTGTAAAGAAGACAACAGTATTTTCATGGGAGACGAAGCAGTAAAGATATTTCTGAATGCGGATGGAACAATGGATGATGTCAGCAGGGAATTAAAGGCATTTCTGGACTATGTGGCAGGGCAGAAGCCGGAGGATTCCTATGTTGAGAAATTGGAAGAAGCGGTGAAAGAAGCAAAGAAAAACAGAGAATGGAGGCATGAGTATATGACGTTATTGATGAGAGACCAGGAAAATCAGGAGATTGGAGAAGAAAAGCTGGCTAAACTGATTCAGATATTGAACAAAAACAATCGATTGCCAGATATTATTAAAGTTACAGATGATAAAGAATATCGTCAGAAACTTTATGTGGAATATCATATAATTTAAGGGTAGTGTAAAAAAGTTTGTGTCTATGGTAAAAAATGGCTCCTTTTTGGTAAGAATCTAGATATGGAAATTCTTATCGAAAAGGAGTATTTATATGCCGGCAGCAAAGGAACAGATTCGACAGATTATTGCAGACAACAACATCAGTAGTGTGGCAGACATCTACACCCTCCTCAGGGAGGGCTTCAAGGATATCCTTCAGGAGCTCATGGAGGCAGAGCTGGATGCGGCACTGGGCTATGAGAAGAACCAGAAGGGTGGCATGGAGACCGCCAACAAGCGCAACGGCCATTCGCCCAAGAAGCTCAAGAGCCAGTATGGGGAGTTCCAGATCGACGTCCCCCGGGACAGGAGCGGCGAGTTTGAGCCAAAGATTGTCCCCAAATACCAGAGGGATGTCTCCGGGATTGAGGAGAAGGTCATCTCGCTCTATGGCAGGGGGATGAGCACCAGGGACATCCACGACCAGCTGCAGGATATCTATGGGATAGAGATGTCAGCAGAGATGGTCAGCAAGATCACAGACAAGATCCTCCCGGAGATCAGGGAATGGCAGTCCCGGCCTCTGAACCCGGTCTACCCGTTCGTGTTCATGGACTGCATCCACTACAAGGTCAGGGAAGACGGGAGGATACTGAGCCGGGCAGCTTATGTGGTACTGGGGGTCACAACGGAAGGGTACAAGGAGATACTCAGCATCACGGTAGGAGCCAATGAGAGCTCCAAGTTCTGGATGGGGATGCTGAACGACCTGAAGAACCGCGGTGTGCAGGACGTGCTGTTCTTCTGCGTGGACGGCCTGCCCGGCTTCAAGGAGGCAATCGGGGCCGTGTTCCCCCAGGCACAAATCCAGCGCTGTGTCATCCACATGCTGCGCAACTCATTCAAATATGTGAACTACAGCGACCTGAAGAAGTTCTCTTGCGACTTCAAGGAGGTGTATAATGCCCCGAGCGAGAAAGCAGGCCTGGATGCACTGGCCAATATCCGGGAGAAATGGGGAAAGAAATACCCTTATGCTGCCAGCAACTGGGAGGATGTCAGCTCCTTCTTCCAGTTCCCTGACGAAGTCAGGCGCATAATGTACACGACAAACGTAATTGAAGGCTTAAACCGCCAGTACCGAAAGGTGACAAAGACAAAAAGCGTGTTCCCCAGTGACAGCTCACTGGAAAAGATGCTCTATCTGGCAAGCCAGAATGTAGCGAAGAAGTGGACCCAGAGGTACCGCAGCTGGGATCAGGTACTCAACCAGCTAACCGTCCTCTATGGAGAACGGCTGCCCCAGTATCTGTAAAATAGAAGCTCCGCATCATTAGGAAAGTCTGGGGCAGCGCACCCTGATAGGAATGTCGCTGTCCCCATCCTTATCCCGTCGGCATCCATAGCATTGCCAGAAAACCCCATCCTTATTCCAGAGGCCGGGTGTGGGCAGAGCCCACGGAAAGAAGCAGCCGGGATGTTTTATTTTGGTGCAAAAAATTAGAAAAATCTGTATAAAGGCATGCAGAGTGGTAATACTATAATCAGTAAGATAAATCGACAACAAAATCAAGCCCAGGATTCGACACAGTATTGTACATATCGGAATCTTATCGGAAGGATCTTTCCTCCATAGACACAGAAAAATTTACAGACTCAACCCCATGGAAGCCTCAAACTCCCATGGGGTTAAAAATATAACTCTTATTCTCTTTTATTTCCAAGAACATCCGTTCCTTTTCGCCTTCACTTATGATATGGAGCTCCATATCATACCTAAGTGCGAAAAATCTCGTAATATTATTAAGGACAGAAAATCTTTAAAATTTTCTGCCCTGTGATGCCCTGCTTTTAAATGATATGATACTCCAAATAAAGTTTCTGACGATAACCATTATCCGCCTTTATTCTGGCAATATCATCAAAACGATTATCTTCTATCAGCCTTTCCATTAACATAAGCATTTTTTCTTCTCCACGTTTTTCACCAATTTTCACATTCTCCTGGTCTCTCATCAACAACGTCATATACTCATGCCTCCATTCTCTATTCTTCTTGGCCTCTTTTACCGCTTCTTCCAGCCTCTCCACATAGGCATCCTTCGGCTTCTTCCCTGCCACATAATCAAGGAACGCCTTTAATTCATCACTCACATCATCCAGAGTTCCTTT
>JBCLQJ010000020.1:0-2248 GCA_041223545.1 Lachnospiraceae bacterium 62-35
GCCATTTTTAATATAAGTATTGTTTAAGGTTACAGGAACTAATGTGTATGTCTTACTAATATCGCCATTTAACTGAGGCAGAGATAAGGAACAGGAAAGCTGTGGAAAAGAAACTGGTTGTTGGATAATGTGAGACATGCTATAATGCAGTTACGGAAAGTCAGAAAGCAAAGGGCGGCTTACCCTCCATCTGTGGAGGGGTTAACCCTCCAGATATTATGTCTTTAGGGTGCGAAAGAAAGGAGGGACTGCTGATGAATGTTACATATAGCGATTTGATTGATACCAGATAAGGATAAAATTTTTGTTTTGTGAAAAAATGTATCTTGCAATTAAAATTTGCATATGCTATAATGCCGATAGGCAAAAAGAAATCACAAGTCCATGCGGACAGGGAACGAATCCCCGAATCGTGTTGCAGCACAGTTCGGGGATTCTTCTTTTCTTTTATAGTGGCAAAGCACCCACTAGGTTAGTTGTTGCTCTTGTCGTCACTGTCTAACCATTTGATGATGTAGTGGCAGGCTACACCAGCCAAAACAGCAACTAAAAAAGAAATCACAACTTCCATGCAAACACCTCCTCCCTGCTGTGGGTGTCGGTGAGCAACACATAGATTATAGCATATTATCCGATGCTCTTGTACATTTTTCTCAAAGATTTGTTCTTGGGATTGTGGCTATCACAATCTGATGCTCACTATTTCTGTGGACATTGACCTCTCCGAAAAGGATATATCTTTAACTTTGCTATACATTTCTCCCTATGCGCTATTTTATGAGTTTCCTCCTTATCTGGTTTCATACTTATTTCAATTTTGCATATTTATCATCGCCCTCGTTGGTCTGTGCTATCAGATCTTCAAGGGAAAGAAATAGCCGCCACTACCGCAAACAGTGACGGCTGCCCATAATTGGGTAGAACTGATATTATTGAGGGTAAGTCGCTTCTCTAGCTTTCCCTTCTGTTTATAGCATATCCAGATGAGGGCTGCAAGCCCCCTTTTGTGCTCTCTGGCCCTGAAGTCGCCTTCCTGGTATGATAGAGGCATATCAGAAAAGGAGGCAGGTTATGATAGAGAAAATATTGGAACGGATCGTAAATGAAATGTCCCCACATTTAGACCAGAGCCAGCTGGAACATCTGAGCAATATTCTGTATATCAATTTCCGTGGCATGGAGGTTCAGGAACAGTGCACAGAACTGACGGACAAAGGAATCGACGGGGATGAGGCGAAAATACGGATGTTTGTGGCCTCGAAAAAGGCGGTAAACCGGCAGGACAATACCCTGAAGCAGTACACCAGAGAAATCTGCAGTATGCTGGATTTTATAGGGAAACGCCTGGAAGATATCACAGGCATGGATCTGAGGTACTATTATGGGGTTATGAGAGAAAGGAGGGGGATTAAAATGTCTACTATGCAGACCAGGCTCCACTATCTGTCCTCTTTCTGGGATTTTCTGATAACGGAAGAGATGGTGCATACCAATCCGGTAAAAAAAGTAGGGCTGCTGAAATTAGAGAAGATCATTAAAAAGCCGTTTTCAGCGGAAGAACTGGAGGCAATCCGTGTAAACTGCACTACCTTACGGGACCGGGCGCTGGTGGAATTCCTGTATTCTACTGGAGTCCGGGTATCGGAATTAGTATCCCTGAACGTAGGTGATATCGAAATGGGAAAACAGGAATTAATTGTTTATGGAAAGGGCAGCCGGGAAAGAAAAACCTATCTGACGGAAGGAGCCGGATTTTACCTGAGGCGGTATTTACAGATACGGACGGAAGAAAGTCTGAAGGATAAGCCGTTATTTGCAACCTTAGGAAGACCCCATAACCGCCTGACCGTAGCCGGAGTGCAGTATATGCTCCGGGAGCTCGGACGGCGGTCAGGAGTAGAACATGTACATCCCCACCGATTCCGCAGGACAATTGCCACAGACCTGCTCAGCCGTGGGATGCCGATTGAGCAGGTAAAAGAGTTTCTGGGGCATGAAAAATTAGATACCACCATGATTTACTGTACAGTGAAGGAAGAAAATGTACATGCTTCGCATAAAAAATATGCATAAATTTATGTGACAGAATCCTTTTTAAACGGGCAGAAATGGCCGCTTTATTAAGTTTACCCTCATGCCGGGAGACAGGAGAGGGGCAGCCAGAAAAATGTCTCAGTTAAATGGCGATTTAGTCAATATAAGTAAATATACATCCGGGGCAGCCAGTATTAATACGACCTATGTACGA
>JBCLQJ010000021.1:0-2210 GCA_041223545.1 Lachnospiraceae bacterium 62-35
AAACCACTCAATAGATAGTACAATAACCATTATATTATCTATTCAGTGGTTTTTATTTGAGTATCATCCATCTGCTTGAATTCATCAAACAGTTCATCGGTGCGCTTCCTGGCATTCTCTATCCTGTTTACATAGTTATATATTTTGGTAATTCCTTGAATAACCAAATTAACTGCGAGCATGATAGCCATATTTGCGGCTGTAGATTTTAGGGCGGCTGAGAATTTGGAAGTGGAAGAGGAGGCTTGGTTAACAGAATTTTCCAAGTCACTAATTGTTTTTGTACCTTTTTGAACATCTTTAGCAGTATATACTATGGATTTATCTACATTTAAAAATTTGTTTGCTAAATTATCAAGATTTCTACTTGCGAAGGTTCCTTTATCAATTAACTTTTTTACAGCATTAACAAAACCTATAGTTCCTTGTGTGGGTTCTTTTACACTATTTGAAAACTCTTTAATTTTGTCAAATATTGTTGTCCATTCACTATCAGTGTCATAGTTTACAACAATAGTAAATTCTGATATAATTTTATATAATACTTGGAATAAAATATAAAATTAGGAGGATACAGCAATATGCAAATATATATGAGAGTCTGTCCAATATGTGCAAAAGAAAATATACGTGAGGCGTGGCATAGTAAAATCTATGTTCCTGGTTGGGTTAATTGGTATAATATTGAACCAAGCGATGAAGAAACATGTCTTAAACACAAAAATCAAAAATTAATTAAAATGGCAATGACTTGTGAAGAATTTCAAATTCTATACTATATTTCAAACGAACCATCATTTATGCAGGCAATGAATGACCTCAAAGAAAAAGACATAATCGAGTACAATCTTAAAATGGGTCAATTTAAAACACAGGCACAGCAGATCCAGCAATTAGATGAACAGCAGGAGAACAACTTACCTAAATGTCCCACCTGTGGCTCAACAAATTTAAAAAGGATTTCTGGATTATCAAAGGCAGGATCAGTTGCTATGTGGGGATTTCTTTCGCAGAAAGTAAAGAAGACATATCATTGCAATAAGTGTGGTTATGAGTGGTAATCATAATATTTCTAAATTTTATAATAACACCTTCTTTCATAATTTTATAGTGAAATATAAAACCACTCAATAGATAGTACAATAAGTATTATATTATCTATTCAGTGTTTTTTATTTGAGTATCATCCATCTGCTTGAACTCATCAAACAGTTCATCGGTGCGTTTCCTGGCATTCTCTACCCTGTTTACATAGTTATCCCATATTTTAGCGATTCCCTGGATAACTAAATTAACAGCTAACATGATAGCCATATTTGCGGCTGTTGACTTTAGGGTGGCTGAGAATTTGGAAGTGGAAGAGGAGGCTTGGTTACAAGCGGCATCAAAATCTTCTATGTTTTTTTCACCAAGTGCAAATGAACGAGCAGTATCTAAAACATTTTTATCTAAATGTTCATATTGTTTTATTAATCCTGTAAGCGCAGTATCTTTAGCAACATCAGCCCCCTTTAAACTTAATAGTTGTTTTTTAAATAAACCTATATCCTTAGATATCTTGCCAATATTCCTGAATTGATTTATAATAGTACTTACTTGACCATTAGTGTCATAGTTTACAACGTTATTATAATATATAATTCATTCTTGGAAAATGAATTGAATCAAGTAACCTACTATATTACAATAAATAAAGGGGAAAATATGAAAGGTGTAGTACAATATTGTAAAAAATGTTTTGAAGAACCAGACAAAGAAATAGATGCTATTAAAAAAGCATGTAATTGGACTACAGAATATGCGAAACAGTACATTTGTATTGGATATTATACACCAGATGAAAAAAGAATTTATTGTAAGTATCATCCCAATGAGAAACTTTATGATTCGATTTTAACTATTGATGAATATTTAGTTTTAAATAAAATATCTATTGATTATAATTTCATTCAAGCAATGGAAGAATTAAAGCAAAATAATATAATCGAATTTAATCTTAAAATGTCACAATTCAAAAATAATGCACAACAACAGAAAAATACATCACAAACAAATAGCAATACAATAAAATGCCCAACCTGTAATAGTACAAAAGTCAAACGGATTTCTGATACTGCAAAAGCAGCAGGAGCAGCAGCATTTGGAATATTCAGTAAAACAGCTAGAAGTCAGTTTAAATGTGAAAACTGTGGGTATAAATGGTGATTTTT
>JBCLQJ010000022.1:0-819 GCA_041223545.1 Lachnospiraceae bacterium 62-35
ATTACCGCAGAAGTCCGTGCGGCCATAGACAGAGCCGCCGGGGATATGGAGCTTGCCGGGGACGAATACATAGAACCGGCAGACGGGCTTATCCACTGTAAGAAATGCCGTGGCAGCCGCCAGACTGTCGTGCCCAGGTTCGGAGGCTCCGGCTATTTCATGCCCCGCTGCCTTAAGCCCCTGCCAGCAGAAGGCGCAGGAGGAACGGAAAGCCATGGAGGAACAGAGGGAACGAATGGAGCGTGTCAAATGCCGGAAGGCGCAGGGGCTTCAGGACAGATACCTTTATGATTACACCTTCTCCAACGATAACGGCCAGAACCCCGTCATGGAGAAAGCACACGCCTATGTGGAGCATTGGAAGGAGGCATACCGGGACAATACCTGCCTTCTGCTCTTTGGTGATGTGGGAACCGGGAAATCCTTTTTTGCCGGCTGTATCGCCAATGCCCTGCTTGACCGTGACGTGCCGGTTCTGATGACAAATTTCCCGTCTATCCTGAACCGGCTGACCGGCGTGTTTGCCGAGGACAGGGCGGCCTTTATCGCCATCCTGGACGATTACAGCCTGCTTGTCATTGACGATTTAGGCGTGGAGCGCAGTACCGAGTATGCCATGGAGCAGATGTTCACCGTCATTGACAGCCGGTATCGGAGCAAGAAGCCGCTGATTGTCACGACAAACCTGAAACTGGAAGAAATCAAGAACCCGCCAGACCTTGCCCACGCAAGGATTTATGACCGCATACTGGAACGGTGTGCGCCGGTTCTCTTTTCCGGAAAGAATTTCCGGGAGGAAGGAGCCAGGGCGACCAAAGC
>JBCLQJ010000023.1:0-568 GCA_041223545.1 Lachnospiraceae bacterium 62-35
ACTTCTTTTGTTATTTTTGGCGTTTCTCTAAATTTATCTAATAAAGTAGTCCATCTATTATCACTGTCATAGTTTACAACAATGGTAAATCGTGATAAAGTACATAATAAAAGCTTGGAACAAATATTATATATTGGAGGATATTTTATGATAAAATTTTGTAAAAAATGCCAAGAAGAAAATGCAGAAAATTGTCCTAGCGGATATTACTTTGGGTGGAAAGATTCAGTTACACAATGTCCAAATTGTGGAGGACAAATGATAGATATTGATTTCCCTGCAAGAGATTTAGCAACTATAGAAGAAATATCAGAAGATACTGCTTTTATCGAATCTATGATACAACTCCATGATACCAATCCAATTGAATACCAATTAAAAATGAGTCAATTTAGAACTCAAGTAGAACAGCAAAAAAATATAACACAAACAAATAGCAATACAATAAAATGCCCAACTTGTAATAGTACAAAAGTCAAACGGATTTCTGGTACTGCAAAAGCAGCAGGAGCAGCAGCATTTGGAATATTCAGTAAAACAGCTAGAAGTCAGTTTAAATGTGAAAACT